>NZ_CP029078.1:7675118-8962736 GCF_005222485.1 Streptomyces griseoviridis | reverse complement strand
GCAGCGGATCACCGGCTGGTTGTGCTGCTGGCGGGTGGCGCCTTGCGGTACGACGATTTCTGCGTCGAGCATCTGCACGGCCAACTGGCAGGCAAAGGCTTCGGCTTGTTTCAGGTCCTTCAGTACGGCTACGACGCGGCGCAGGTTGTTGAGCTCGATGAGGTGGGCCGCCCCGATGGCTTGAGCGCGCCAGCGCATGGGTGAGTTGCTCCAGCGGGGACCGGGCAGGGGCGGTGGCTGGGACGTGGATCTGCATCCACTGGTAGGGGCTGAGCACCTCGTCGGCTTCGAGTTCGGGCCGTTCCGCGGTGTGCTGGTGGATGCCGAAGATCGGCTGGTTGGGCATGTTGACGGCCCAGGCGTCCCACATCTGGTCGGCGTGGACGGGAGTTGGTAGGGGATGCAGGGGGTGGCTGTCAGGTAGAGGCGGCTGTGGGCGAGGATGCCGTCGTCGTAGTGGATCGTGGCGTGTGGGTGGTGCGGGTCGATGATGCCTTCGGCGGTGCGGTGGGCTTCCTCGACGATCAGGTGGTCCCAGGGGGCAGGTCGTGGTCGCGGTGGCTTTCGGCGATGAGTCCTGCATCACGGTAACGGGCCAGGACGAGGGATCCCGGGGGCTGTTGGGTCATCCAGTCGGCCAGGTCACCCGCGCTGGCCAGGGTGGTGCCTGCATTGCCGTTGCGGGTGGGCCGCATGTTGAGGGCGGCCAGCGGCCCCGGGCGCACCAGGCGCCAGGTCTTGACCACATGGTGGAGGTAGGTCGGGTCGGGGCCGAGAACCAGGCAGACGGGGCTCGCGGTCTTGCTGGCCAGGGTCGCCGCGATCATGGTTTTGCCTGCTCCGGCCGGCAGGCTGAGGAGCTGGCGCCGGCCGCCGTGGAGCAGCACCTCGGAGAGTGCCGAAGGTGCCGACTGGCGGTCGGCGATCCAGAACGCCGGGTGGTGCCTGCTAGGTTGGGCGAGATCGGGTGGCGGCGTGGGCTTGGCGGTGTCGGCCGGTAGCGTGGCGGTCGTGGGGGTTGCCGGCAGCGCGGCCGGGGCGTTGTCGCAGGCGAGTCCGGGGAGCCATTCCATGGCCAGGGCTTCGACGGAGTCGATCTCTTCGTGGTTGAGGAGTCCTTCGCCGACCATGATGCGCAGGTCGGCGATCCACCGGCCCAGCGGGAAGCGGGTGCCGCCGTGGTCGTCGGCGTAGTCGCCGGGACGCGCAGGTGCTGGTGGCGGCGGAAGAAGCGCCGCGCGGCCCGTAGGCCCTGGGCGTGGGTGCGGGCCTGGTGGCCGTGGGGGCGGCGCAGGGCGAGGGCCAGCGGTCGTGCCGCAGGGCAAGCGCCGCGAGTTGGCTCTGCTGGCCTTTGGTGAGGGTGGGAAGGCGTCGAACTGTTCGTCCAGCCAGCGGGTGAGGTCGTCCGCGTGGGTGGGCAGCGGGCCGCCGGGATGGTCAGGCGCCCGGCTCGGGCGCCGGGTGCACATGCGCTGCCATTCGCGGGGCCAGGAGGGGTCCAGTACGGGGTCGATGTCTTTGAGCGCGCGTTCGTAGGGCGGAGGCAGTGTGCCGTCGGCGGCGGCCTGGCGCTGCTCGGCGAGCCACTGCCCCAGCGGGCGGCCCCGGAATTTATGTGCGGGCTCGGCGAGCAGGTGCCCGTGTTCGCTCGCGTAGGCCTGGCGAGGTGGAAGGTAGGCTCGGTGCTGCCCTTGGGGTGGCTCCAGGTCATCTGCAGGTCGCGAGGGCTGCGGTGCGGGCGGGGTTGAGGTTGCCGGCCAGTTTGAGGGCGCGCTGGTAGCCGAGCCAGCAGCCGAGGTGGAACCCGGCTGCGTCGATGTAGTTACTGGGGACGTTCAAATGGCCCTGGTCGTCGAAGTACTGCTGGGCGGCGGCCATGCCGGTGTCCCAGACGTCGGGCTCGGGCTCCATGATCCGCAGCATGAGTGGGGGCGATCTCCCGCGCGCGGCGGACGGATGGCGATGTCGTTGTGCTGAGCCGGCTGGCCGGGCCGCTGACGGGCAGGCGACGAACACGTGCTCGTCGTACGCCCGCAGAGCGATCATCACCTGGTGCAGGAGGTGGTAGGGGGTGCGAAGTGGCCTCCTCGGGACGCTGCCCAGGGCCGAACACCACAGGAATGATCAAGGTGGCGATCTTGTCGGTGCCGGGGGCGATGCGCAGCGCACGCCGATGGCCTGCACGATGTCGATAGTGGAGCGTTTGGGGTCGGTGAAGAGCACGGAGTCGGCCAGCGGAAGTCGACGCCTTCCACGCACAGCCGGACGTTGCACAGCACGTTCAGGTCACCCAGGGTGCCGCGGGCCGGCGGGAGGCGGGGCTGGCGAACCGGTCGGTGCGTTCTTTGCGGCAGCGCCCGCGAGTGGCCGGAGTGGATGGCGGCCGTCCACAGGCCGTCGGCGTGGCGCCGGGAGATGGCAGCGGTTTCGGGGAGGGTCTCGGCGACGCGTCGCACTGGCACGATGCTGCGGCTGAAGACGACGGTGCGGCGGATGCCGTGCCGGGCCCGTGCCTCGAACAGGGCCAGCTGTCCGGCCGCGACGCGCATGGCGTCGCCCTGGGGGGTACGCAGGCAGCGGCGGCCGTTCAAGGCCAGTGCCGCGCCAGCTGCGGGTCGTGGATCTCCGGGCGGCGATGCGGTAGTCGGCCAGGCGGCCTTCGTGGATGGCCTGGGCAGGGAGTAGCGGTAGGCCACTTTGCCGTACAGGGTGACGTCGTCCATGGAGGCGACCGGCTCGGCGGTGATGCCTTTGTGACGTCCCAGATGCGCGGGTGGCGGTGAGGTAGAGCCGGTGGCGCGCCGGGATGGCGTCGTTGTCGTGGACGATGCCCCAGCGTTTGTTGCGGGCGCCGGCGGTGCGGTGCGCTTCGTCGACGACGATGAGGTCCCAGCGCGGCAGCAGATGCTCCTGGTGGGCCGGGGGGAGTTTGTGCAGCGACTGGTAGGTGACGAACACGCTCGTCGGGCCGTCGGCGGCGCGCAGCCGGGCAGTCAGGTCAGCGGGTCGCGGGTCAGGGTGAGGACCCCGGCGAGCGCGGCCTCGGATGTCTCCTTGTCCGAGCACAGTCCCAGGTAGGTTCCCTTGCGGCCGGCGTCGTACCAGACGCGGGCGGTCTGGTGAGCAGGTCGAGGGTGGGCACCACGACCAGACTGCGGCTGTTCGGGGCGATTTCGTGGGCGATGTGGACGGCCAGGTGGGTCTTCCCGGTGCCGCACGGCATGACGACGAGTTGGCGTTCGGCGCCCATGGCGAAGGCGTTGAGGACGCAGTCGGCGGCGTCCCGCTGCGGCGTCCACAGCTGGCTGGGCAGGCGGGTAACGGCATCGTGCAGCACGGGCGGCTCCCCCTGGGCCGGCGCGGTGAGGATCCCCGGCAGGATGCCGCGCGGCAGGCGTGGCGCGGGCTCGTCTGCGTCCGTTTGTCATCCGTGCGGGTGAAGTTGATGGGCAGGGCACGGATGGCGTGGTAAGGAGGGGCGGCGACCGTGGGCCGACAGACCACGGCGCGGTGCGGCGAGCGGCGGATCGGCCGATGCCGGGGCGCAAGGAGGGTGGGGAACGGTGTACGGCGGGAGACTGGCGGCGCGGCGTGTGCTGCTGCTGGCGGGCGAGTCCAACGCGTCGTATCTGTCCCGGGTGGCCGCCGTGCAGGGGGTGTCGGTGGACTTTCTGCTCGGCGAGCTGGGTGCGGGCCCGCCCGGGCAGCAGGCACTGGCGCCGCATCTGGCTGAGGTGTTCCTCAGCCGTGCCGCCGTCGACCGGCTGGCGGTGATGGTGCAGATGAACTGGCCGCGGCTGCGCCGGGCGCTGCCGCATCTGCGGGAGCCGCATCTGCTGCCGGGACAGCAGGCCCGGTGGGACTGGCCCTGGCAGCCGCTGCCGCACTATCTGGTGCCCGCCTGTCCTCTGTGCGCGGCCCGGCGCGGCGCATCCGAGACGGCAGTGTGGCTGGTGAGGCCGGATGTGTGGACGATCTGCCGGCGACACGACCGGTTCAGCCACGTCCGGCAGGTAGGCACACAAGCGGTCGATGTGCGGCGGCTGCCGGAGACGGTGCGCGCCCACCGCGTGCGGCTGCGCCTGGAGCGGCAGTGGGGTCGGCAGGGGCGTTCTTGTCCGCAGATGCCTTCGCGATCGTCGGATGGTGGTGGCGTCGTTGCCTGTTCGGGCCGGTGTGGCAGGACCGGGCGCGGCGGGCGCACCTGCAGCTGACGGATCCCGGCACGGCATGGCTGCTGCTGTATCCCGAAGCGGTGCAGATGGCCCGGCTACTGCTGCGCCATGAGCGACGGCGTGCCGTGACGCCGGCCTCACAGTGGGGTCGGGCCGAGCCGAACTGGCGGCAGCCGGGTCGAGTTGGCCGCGGCGGCGGGGGTGTCTGCGGGGCGATGGCAGGTACCGGTGGCGGAATGGCTGGCGCTGCACCATCGCTGCGACGCGCCCGCCCGCATGGAGGGCTTCGTGCCCGGCCGCGACGGGCCGGCGCCGTGCGTGAGCGCCGTGGTGCATCACAGCAGTAACGAGCAGGGCGCGCTGGAGGACCGGTGCTGTCTGCCGTGGGAGTGGAGCGACCCGTCGGCGCCCGTCTGACCGTGCGTTCGCGCGAGCACCCCACCCTGCACATTCCGCAAGTGGAACATGCGCTCGACTTATCGCCGGTTCGGGTGGCCGGTGGTGAAGTGCCCTGCCCTGGGGGTCGGGTCGGCCGATGCTGGCCGGGGCTGTTTGCGTGGTCGTCCGCCACGAGGTCAGGGGTGGGAGCGTGCCCGTGTATGCCCGGGACATCACGGTCGTGTACGTCGACCGTTTCGGACGGCAGCAAGCCCTGCCGGTTCAGCGGGCGGGCCGTATCCCGTTCGAGGAGTTGCCGCCGTTGCGGCCGCCGGTGGCCTATCCGGGACGGACTCGTTGTCACCAACGCCGCGGCCCCCGGTCGGCGGCCAGGCGCTGGTGTGTTCCTCGCTGCGTGAGCTGGCCTGCTCGATGCTGCTGGATCGCGACCCGCAGCCGGGGGTGCGCAGCGCCGGCCCGATGGAGCTGCACTGGCAGGGTGAGCGGCCGCACCGTGTGCGGCCGGCGTTTGTCGCCTGGCGTGCGGGGCGCCGCGAGGTGGTGTGCGTGCAGCCGTCCGAGATCACGGAGCAATGGAGCCTGGAGCAGCACGTGTTGGCCACGGCGCCGCAGCCGCGGGCTGGCTGGTGCGGGTGATGGTGCCCCCGCAGGGCCTGGAGCTGGACAATCTCACCCTGATGCACGCGGCCCGCGACGCCGTCGACTGCCCGGAGCAGCTCGAGCTGCTGCTCGACCGGGTGCCCCGTCCGCGCCGTATCTCACGCGCCGTACGGGCGGCCGGACTTCCGCTGCTCAGCGGCGTGGACCTGGCCTACCACCTGCTGTGGAAGGGCGCCCTGCTGTTCGATCCCGGCCACCTGCTCACGCCCGCCACGACCGTGTGGCGCGCCGCCGGTCCTGGGGTTCCGGCGTGAACGGGCACGCCTGGAGCCGCCCCCGCTGTGGGACAGCCTCGCCCTGGGGGACACGGTGCGCTATCGCGGCAACACCTGGAACGTCATCGCGTTCTGCGGGCCCCATGTGTATCTGGAACGGCCCGGGCAGGTGGCGGCGGATCCTCTGGTCATCGTGCAGCGGGCGCTGACGGCGGCGCCGGACTTCGCCGTCGTCAGCCGGCCGGCCAAGCGGACCGTGCTGCCGATGCGAGTCGGTGAACTGCAGGGCCTGCCGCGGGCGTTACGCAAGGAGGCGCAGCGGTGGGAGCGGCACGTCCAAGAGGTCCTGCACGAACAGGCGCCCTGGATTGCCGCCGACACCCCGCCCGCGGCCGCGTTCGACCCCCACCTGCGCACCCTCGAGCAGCGCTGTCAGGCCAAGGCGGACCAGCTCACCGCGCTCGGCCACCAGGTGTCGGCCGCCACCGTAAAACGCAAGTGCGCCGCGTGGCGGGCGGGCGGCCTGATGGCACTGGTCGACAAGCGCAGCCTGCGCGGCGCGTCCCTCACCGGGCACCTCGACGCGAAGGTGATCGACCTGGTGTGGGAGGTCTTGGACGACGAGCGGGAAACGGGCCGCTCGCCGGGCACGCTGTCGCGTCTGATCGACGACGTGAAGCGCCTGATCGCCGCCCGCTACGCGAAAGACGGCAAGCTCCCCAAGGAGTGGCGCTGCAGCCAGGCCACCTGGTACCGGCTGCTGGCCGGCCTTGGCATCACCGCCGAGAACGCGCATGCGGTGGCAGCGGCCCGGTCCGCCGACAGCGCCCACACCGCCAGCTGGTACACCGGGCGTCCGGCGACCCTCGCGCGCTGGCCCGGTGAGCTCGTCCAGATCGACACCACCGGGCTGGATGTCCTGGTGATGGGCGATGACGGGCGGGTGATCTCGGTGGAGTTGACCATCGCCATCGATGTCGCCACCCGCAGCATCATCGGCGCGCTCATCGTGCCCAAACGCCACCGCCGCGGCGACGGCAAAGGCCGGTGGATCGCCGGGCGGGCCACCCGGTCCTTCGACACGGTGCAGGTGCTCGGACAGGCGCTGGCACCGCTGCCGGCCCGGCCGGGCTGGGGCCCCGAGACCCTCATGGAGGGATCCGCCCTGCCCTACGAAGAACTCCTGGCCGCCGACGAGCGGTTCGCCGGCTCCGCCGCCCGCCCCGTCATCAAGCCGCACACCGTGGTCATCGACCATGGATCGCCCTACATCTCCGAGGACTTCACCCGGGCCTGCCTGTCGCTGGGCATCCAGGTACGCAAGGCCCGGCTGCGCACCGCGATCGACAAGGCCATCGTGGAACGGCCATGCGGGCCATCAAATTCGGGTTCAGCCAGTACCTCGCCTCCTACACCCATCACCGTCTGGACCTGCGCGGAAAGAAGGTCCGCAAGCAGCTGGTGTGGACGATTCCCCAGCTGCAGGACCTGTTCGAGCAGTGGGTCGTGCTGCACTGGCAGCAGATGCCGCACGGCGGACTGCGCAGCCCCTTCCATCCCGGGGTGAAGGTCTCCCCCAACGCCATGTACGCCGCCCTGGTGGGCATGCGAGGCTACCGGCGCATCAGCCTGACCGAGAGCCAGACACGCAAACTGCTGCCCGCCTGGTACGTGCGCGTCACCCGCAAAGGCTTTCAGCTCAACAACCGCACCTACAACCTGGAGCGGGGCGGCCTGGACGCCTTCCGCGGCCCGTCCGATCTGGCCTGGCTCAAGGGCCGCTGGGAGGTGCACTGCTCCCCCAACAACCCCGAATTCGCCTGGTTGTTCGACCATCAGGCCGAGGCGCGCGGGGAGGACCCGTGGGTGGAGGTTCCCTTCATCCACCGCCGGCTGCTGCTCGACCGGTGGACGGAGGAAGCCTGGGAGGAAGCCGTACGCATCCACCAGGCCCGGGGCGGCAGCATCCGGGACGAGGTGGCTATCACGCGGGTCCTGGCCGAGCTGCAGCGCACCATGGCCGCCGGGCCGCAGGAGCCGCAGCCCGGCCTCACCACCCCCGCGGCCGCGCCGGCCCGGCCGGCCCCGCCGCGGCCACGTGCGCTTGCGTCCTCGGTCGAAGCCACCGCTGAACTGCCGCCGCTGGACATCGAGTCGGTGCGCCCGTTCCGCTCGCTGGACCGGCCCGCGCGCGATCTGTTCGACACCCCGGAACCGGTACGGGGCGGCGCCCAGAGCCTTGAGGACTTCCTCGCCTCACTGCCTCAGACCCCGCACCCCGACAGCGGCACTCTGCCGCCGGATGACCTCCCGCCCCCGCCAGGAGAACGATCATGACGAGCCAGACCCGCGCACCACGCACCACTGCCACCCGCTCGGCGGCGCCGCTGCACCCACAGGACCTCACCAGCACCGTGCACGGCTGGAACGCGCTGGCGCGCGAGGATCCCCCCTCTCCCCCGCCGCTGCCCGCCGCGCCGCCCAAGGAGGTCGCCGAGGACGATCCGCGGGTGCGCTACCACGGTCGGCTAGGGCTGGTGGAGACCCCCGACATCAGCAAGGGCCTGCTCACCGCGCGCCGCCTGCTGCGTCTCAACGGTGAACGCCGCCACCCCTGCCCCCACGTCGCCATCGACAGCGACTGCCGCGGCACCGGCAAGCGGACCCTGCTGCACCACATCGGCCTGGGCTTTCAGGGCCGACTGGAGAAGCTGCACGGCATCGACGACACCGTCATCCCCGTGGTCTGCCTCAACACCCCGCCCGCCCCGGCACTCCGGCCGACTGGTCCGCCGTCATGGCCACCTTCCTGGGATGGGACCTGTACCGCCACAACGCCGAAGGTCAGCTTGTCCCGCGTATGAAGGACTTCACCGGGCCCGCGCTGCACATGCTGCGCACCAGCCGTACCCGCCTGTGCCTGATCGACGGCATCGACCGGCTGCGCGCCGAAGACCTGCAGCCGACGTTCGACTTCTTCGACTACCTCACTGACGAACTGTCGCTGACCATCTTCTGGAGCGGCATCGGCTCCAGCGACATCCTGCGCGAGGCCCGCACCGCCCGGATCCCCGCCCTGCGCCGGACCGGCCAGAACACCGCCGCGCTGCGGCCCCGCGCGGTGCCCACCCTGTGGGTCAACCGGCTTCCGCCGCGCAGCGCGAAGCACCCCGACGAGTGGGTCAGCGCACTCGCCACCTTCGACGGCAAACTGCGGCTGATCCAGCACGTGCCGGGCACTCTGCTGAAATACCAGAAAGTGCTGTACCGCATCACCGACGGGCTCATGGAGCACCTCGCCCCGCTGATCGGCATGGCCGGCCAGCTCGCGATCCTCGACCACAGTGAAGCCCTCACCCCCGATGTGCTGCGGGACGCCGCCGCCTACCTCGACCTGCCCGCCGGCGACGACATCGACAGTCTCTGGGCAAGCGATCCCGAGCCGGAGGTCACGGACGCCCCCACCACTACAACGGACCGTACGGTGTGAAGGCGCCTGGCAGTCGGCTACTCGTGCATGGTCAGCGGTGCCCGCACATAGGTCGTTCGGCCGGCCCAGATCGCACCGTCCACACACGTCGGATCAGCCATCGGCCCGGTAATGATCACAACATCCCCCGCCGCGGCGACAGCCCGCCGCCACGCTGCTGACGACGGCATTGTCCCTTCGTAGAAGCACAGCCCGTCCGGGAAGGACACGCTCAGCATGTCGCCGGGCAGGCGCAGTTGCGCACTCCAACCAGCCGTGCGCTCAGGGGCGAACAGCGTGCTCGTCGACAGAGGTTTCCCTCCTGCCTCGCGCACGAGGAACTCCACGACGTCCGCCACCTCTACCTCGCCCTGCGCAGTCTCCATTTTCATGGTCATGGGCTGCAGCATGAAGATCACAGCCTGATCGGCGAAGTGCCCGCTCTGCGCCCTCAGTTGCGATTCACCGGGGCCAATGTCGAGCGGCTCCTGACTTCGGGGATGATCCGCGCTCAGCGCGGCCACCAGGGCCACGGCCGTGTCCGCCGCATCCCGCCGCTCCTGCATCGTGCAGTCCGCGCTCGTGGCACTTCCCGTCCGCGCGCCGTCGGCCCACGGCTGTGCAAGTCTGCGGAACGCGGCCGAGGTTCGCACGACGGCGTCCGCCGACCCGTCGCCGTCCAGGAGTGCCGCAGGGAACCCGCCGTAGACCTCCAAAGCGATCACACACGCCCACTCCATCAGCTTGCCGACCGATCGAGCGTCCGTCGCCACGCGATCCAGCAGAACCGACCGGCACCCCTGACAGCCGTCCAGCGCCGCGTCGTACAACTGGTCCATCACAGCAGCCCGCGCCCCGAAGTCCGGCACGTAACATTCCGAGGGCGCAACGAACCGCCGCCCACGATCTCTCGCATGATCGTGCACATGATCGGCGGCAGCGACGAGCTTCTCCACAGCCCCTCCAAGGCAGTCCCGTCAGTCCAGCCCATCGTCTCGGCGCTTCGAGAACCCCCACCCCAAAAGCGCTGAAACCACCACGCGGAGGCCGATGCTTCGGTACGGAGCCACAGGGACAGCGCCAGCCCGCCCTGCCCCCACGAACCCAGCAACCAGGCCAGGCCACAAGATCGCGCCCGTTCCGATCAGCGCCCAGATCCTCAGGAGTTCTCACTGGATCTGCGCCCTTCTCAATCAACCTGCACCACAGCAGGCCAGAGCACATACAGCGGGACACACTCCGTTCTCAACTATCTGCAACCCCGCAGCTCACAGAGCGCCCAGGATGCATTCTCGATGAGAAGTCACAGGCGGCGATCTCCTTGAGCTGCTGGTCGGTGGCGCCTGCTTCCTGGGCGTCGAAGAGGCGGGCGGCGTAGCGGGGCGGCAGCGCGATGGTCAGGTGCCGGATGCGGTCCTGGTCCGTCGACCCGATCGGCGCGGTGTAGCCCATGCGGGCGCAGGTGTCGATGACGATGCCGCCGGTGGTCGCCGCCTTCTGCCGGGCCTTCGCCCGGATCTGCGGCTGCCACCGCTTCTTCACCTCGCGCTCCAGGCGGGCGGCGAGGTCGGCGCGGGGCTTCTTGATCTGGTCCTTCACGTACCGCTCGACGGTGCGCTGGGAGATCCGCAGCATCTGGGCGACCGCCTTGGTGCCCCCCAACTGTTTGACGAGGTAGCGCATCTGCGGGCCCGCACTCTTGGGCGCCGGGCGGGTGAACGCCTTCTGCACCGCGGCGTCCAGGCCGTCCCCGAACAGGCTCATCGCGCTCTACCTACTCCCCGGTGTCCTGGTCGGTGACGGTGCCGTCCTTGATGTACCGGGCGAGGTTGAGGTCCGGGGCGTTGAACTGCTCGCGAACGCCCTCGCCCCACAGCACGCTCTGCGTGCCCTCCCACTTGACCAGCCCAGGGTTCACGCCGAGCTTGAAGCCGCCCGGCAGTGGCTTGCCGTCCCGGTAGGGCAGGAAGTCCAGCGGGGAGGGCCCGTCGGAGGCGTAGACGGCGCAGTCCGAGAGGACCGCCACCGGGTGCTGCCCGGTGAAGGCTGCATGCTTGACGATCTTGCGGTGCATGTTGATCCGGGTCCGGGAGATGACAGCGGCGCGGATGTCCGGGCGCCACGTCGGCCGGGCAAGGGCCCGCCACGGCTGCCCGGGTTTCCAGCCCTCCCCGCGCGGGCGCTCGCGCAGCTTGCCGATGCCGCCCTTCACGGTCGCCTTGACCGCGGACACCACGATCGCCAGCTGAGGGTCCCGCTGCCGGTAGCCGTCCATCGCCCTCAAAAACTCCTCCGGCGACAGGTCCGCGCCCACCCCGAGGTCGGCCATCGTGGCGAGGTAGGCATCGCGCAGCCGGTTGTACCAGCCGTCCAGGTAACGGCCGTTCTCGTACCGGACGTACGCCTCGATCGGGCGCACCTCGTAGCCCAGTTCGACCGCGTACGCGACGGTGGGCGTGGCGTACCACGCCGGGCCCTCGGGCCGTTCGCCCTTCGGCGTGAACGGGCTGGGCAGCAACGAGCCGTCCAGGTCCACCCACGTGTCCTTGGCGACCTTCACCCTCGACAGGTCGACGTGGGACAGGTCGACCAGCCACGCGCCGGGCAGCTTCGCATCGAAGGCGGGGTTCTTGACGTGCGTTGGCGCGCCCAGGCCGACCGTGAGGCCGTTCGCGCCGGCGGCGAAGGCCATGTTCACGTCGATGCCCACCAGATGGGGGCGAAGGCATTCGGCGTCGGTGAGTGGGCGCGCCCAGTCGTACGCCTCCTCCACCAGGACCTCAGCCGGGGTGCGGTGATGGAAGCGCGGCAGGTCTGCGAGCAGCGGGTGGCCGTCGGGGGCCTCGCACGGCGCGCAGTCCACTGGATCCTTCCCCAGCGAGCCGGGGTTGTGCTCGGAGTGCCTCTTGCCTGTCTCGTCGGGTTCGGAGGCGCGGGTCGGCGGGTGCAGGGCGTTCATCAGCTCCAGGCCTGTGACGGCGGTGGAGCCGCGCGGCGTCATCACCCGGGCCGCATACGTGCCCAACAGCCGGGCCAAATCCGCCGGCGGCAGCTGCCCCGTGTTGGCCCAGTGCCGGGTGTCCAGCGCGTCCCACGACGGGATGCACAACTGCACGCACGCCCGCTCCGAACCCTGCGCGGGGCGGTAGATCCTCGCCCACGGCCCGAAGCCGCGCTTGGTCAGCTTCCAGTCGGCGCGCGTCAACTGCTTGATGACCTTGTGGCCCTCCGGGATCCGCCCGGCCAGGCGCTCCTCTTTTGTGATCGTGACCGGCAGGCCGTAGTGCTCCAGTGCAGCCTCCGTGAGGACGAGCAGCGGATCGGCGCCCTTGCCCGGACCGGACAACTTCGGCTGACCGAGCCGCCCCTCACTCAGCGTCCACTCCACCAAGGCCGGAACGGACTTCGCCGGTACGTCTAGGACCAGGCCGCCGACGCAGTACGCCAGCACCTGGCCGTCTTCGACGTCGACGACCGCGAGCGGCCCGTTCTCGAACCGCGCATCGACACCACCGGCTGGGCTGCCGACGGGGGCGGCCTTACGCGCGGGCGGCCGACGCGACGTCGGCCTGGTCGTGGCCACCGGATGCGGCACAGCGGCGGGGCGCAGCGCGGTGTCCTCGGAAACAGGCTCCAGGATCCGGTCTGCGGTTGGTTCGGTGCGAGCTTTGGCCGGTTCAGCGACCGATGGCGCAGGAACGGCCGGGACGGCAGGCGTCTCGGGGACCGCCGTGTCCTCAGAGGGCACCGGGGCGTTGGCGGGGTAGAGCTGGGCGAGCTGCTTGAGCATACGGGCGTACGCGTCGCGCTCCGGCGGCCGCGGCTCGGTCTTGCCGGCCTCCCAGCCGCTGACCGTCGCGCGCCGCACCTGCAGTGCGGCGGCCACCTCGTCCAGCGTCAGACCGTGCGCCTGGCGCAGCCGTTTGCGTTCCGCCGGGGGCGGCAGCGTGGAGCGGGACGAGACCAGCGCGTCGACCGCGTCGAACAGCTCGGACATACAGAACCTCCTGCCCCAGACCCTAGCGTGAAGCGCACCTTTCGCGTACCAAGCACGTACGGATGGCGTAAATGGCGGTTGGGGGTTCACGGTTGCTTCGGGAAGGGCGTTCTCGGGTTTGGGTTACTGCTGTCTTTAGCCGAGTGCTGCAGCTGGTGTCCTGGCTATGCCTGAACTGGTCGGGGAGAGCGGCTTGGTGTGAGAGATCTGGGAGAGCAGACGGCCGCCGTGCACCAGCCATCGCGGGGGCAGAACGCTCGGGGGCGGGCATGGGTGAGATCGTCAAAGGGCTCGAGCGGGCGTTGCTGACCCGTCCCGTACCTACGAGTGATGCCGCTGTGCGCTTCCTACTCAGGGCGGAGAAGGGCTCCACGAAGAACGTGGCTGTCCTCCTGGGGATCTCCCAACGCACGGTACAGAGGTGGGTCACCACCCGGCCGGGAATGCGCCGCCGTCCCAGTGCTGTGCATACGGGGCTGATCGATGAGGCCGTCAGGGCACGGTGGCAGCCCCTGGTGCGCGCCCGCCGAAGGGCCCGGGCCGAGGCCGACGGGTTTGTCCTCCACACCAGGGCGCGGTTCGGATTCGCCGCTCCGGCAGGCTCGTCGGACGACCCGCGGGTACGGCTCATCACCCAGCACCTGTCGGGAGAAGTGGCCCGCGAGCTGTTCGCCGCCCGGGACGCCGGCGGGGGCGAGCAGCAGCAGATGGTGATCCTCGCCCGAGCGCTGGGGCATGCCTACTTCCGGGACGGAGGCCTGCGCGCCCACGGTCTCGGGATCGCCTTCACCGACGTCGAGTTCGCCGATTTCTCCATCGACTGACCGTGCAGCAGGGTTCGCACTCAGCGCGAGGGCGGCCTCTGGTTCCGTGTCAGCATCGCGTCGTAGTGCTGTGCTTCCTTGCGTTCGCGCCAGTCCCACTGGATACGGCCGGCAGGGCCGGTGTGTTGGCCGGCGGGCGGCTGGGGCGGGCAGAGCCGGGCTACCTCCGCCACGCGCAGCAGATGGGTGCGGTCGTGAGGGCCTGCCAGCAGATGCTGGTCCTGTCCAGGAGCGAGCCGGGCGAAGCAGACGGCGGCCTTCAGGAAGACGCGCGCCCACGGCGGCACGCGGTGGGTGGCGCAGCCGTCGGTGTAGCGGGCGCGGTCATGCAGGGCCAGAGTGGCCGCGGCGTCGTCGTAGTCGCCGGGACGGGCGGTGGCGAGCTGCTGGAAGGAGACACCGGTGAAGAGCGCGACAGCAAGGGCTGCGGCCAGGCGGGGGTGGGCCGTCACGGTGGCCAGACGGCGGGCGGCTTCCCGGACTGCCTGCTCGGTGAGCAGTGCGGGTGGCGGGCGGTGCCGGAAGACGATCGGCGGCGGCGTGCACGGGGCGGTACATGGAGCGGGGCTGTCGTAGGAGACGAGGCGGTCCAGCACGGGCAGGGTGAGCCACCGGTTGGCCGACCGGGCGGGCTCGTCAACAAGCGGGGATACGGCGGCCGGTGTGCCGTAGTAGTGGCGGCGGGCGGCCTGGAGGTCAGCGGTGACGCAGTAGTCGGCCGTCTGCAGGGCCTGGTGCAGGGCGGCGGGAAGGTGAGGGCGGTGGCAGACCAGCGTCAGGTGGATACCGGTGAGGGTGCGCAGCTCCAGGAGGCGCATCGTGCGGCGGGCGGTGAGGCGGTGAGCGCGCAGGACAGTCAGCCGGGTGACGGGCACGGCAGTGATCCATGCGGTGGCGGCTTCCCAGGCGGGCTGACGGCCGGCGGGAAAGCCGCCCGGGAGCAGGGGCGGTTTACCCAGGGCGACGAGAAGGTCGTGGGCAAGACCGGTTTCGCTGGTGGTGCCCGGTCCGGGGTGCAGGGTGATCCGGCCGGACGGCACGTGGTGGGCGGCCAGAGCGGTGCGCGTGTGAACCGCATCGTCGCCCGGGTCGATGACCACGGCGACGGGCGACGGCACGGCGGGCGGCATGGCGGCGTGGTGGTCAGGCGAGGCGGCTGAAGGCCCAGCGCAGCAGTTCCTGATCCACACGGGGTCGGCCGGTGCGGGCCAGGCCGGTGCGGGTGTGGGCGGTCAGCTGGGCCCAGGCGCGGAAGTTGCCGTGCGCGGCGTGACTGTCGGCGAAGGCGATGGCCTCGGGGTCGGCGTCAGCCCAGACCGGGTGGAACAGCGGGATCACCTCGAGGACCTCGTCGGGTGTGAGGCGGGAGAACTGCTGCCAGATGAAGACACGGGAGGACAGCATCGGTTCGCGGCGCAGCACGGTGTGGCAGCCCGCGCCACCGACGAAAATGATGGCGAGCTGGGTTGAGGGTTCGTCCCAGAGGTAGCGGAAGTATTCGAACGCCTCCCCGTTGAGCCACTGGGCCTCGTCGACGAGGAAGGTACGGGGGCGTTCGGCCAGGGCCGTCTTCAGCAGACGGTCGAACTCGCTGGGGTGGCGCGGTGGCTCGCCGGCCAGGTCGAGCGCGGTGAACAGTTCGTAGCGCACCGCGCGGGCCGTGGGCCGGGCCCGGAAGGTGATCTTTCGGACATCCTCGCCGGGTTCGAGTGCGCGCAGGCAGGTGTTGACAGCGAGGGTCTTGCCGAAGCCGGCCCCGCCGTGGATGCACATCATGGCGCGGGCAGCGACCGTGTCGGTGATGTTCTCCCGGGCAGTGAGCAGGGCGCGGGTGGTGACCACGGAGGCGTCGGGCAGGTCGACGTACTGGTAGGTGGCCGCGGTCACGAGGCGTCTCCGTCTTCGTCGGTGGTGGGAGGTGCGGGCCGCCCGCCTGGGCCGTCGGGGGCGGAAGCGCCGTCACGGCCGTACGGGTACCGGACGGGCGGGCCTGGCGTGGTCAGCGCGGCCAGGGAAGCCGGGGTGCGCCAGTCGGCCGGTGGCGCGGCGTGCGGGATGAGGTCCGGCATCGCGAGCTGCGCGAGGTCGGAGTCGGCAGTCTGGGCGAGTTCGGCCTCGGCCTGGGCGGTGGTCAGCGCGCCGAGCCGCCGGGGGGCCTCGGGCTGGTTCACGGCGGCGTAGCGCTCGCGCTGCGAGGCCTCCAGGTCCTTCTTCAGGCGGCGGGCACGAGCGGCCCGCGCCCTTCGTACGGCGCTGATCTGTTCGTCGGTGGCCTGGTCGGCCAGGTCCGCGGGGCCCAGGTAGCGGCCGGTGGCGGCGTGGTAGACCTCGATGCGGTGGTCGTGGTGGGGCATGAAGCGGATGCGGACCTGGATCCCGGCCTGGCCGGTCATCCACGGCCCCACGTAGTCGCGCCTTTTGAAGCGGATGCCGCGGGTGGTCAGCGTGCGGGTGCCGGCGTCCTCCAGGGTGAACGTCCACAAATCCGCGGCCGGCACATCCCGCAGCGGGGTGGGATCGTCCTGCCACGCCTCAAGCGGAGTCTTGCCCCGCAACGGCGCCGGGCGGTGCTCGGTGTTCCACCAGAGCGTCCAATCCAGCAACCGGGCGGTGAAGTCCTCAAAGCCCAGCAGCACTTCGTCCTTCGGACGGGAAGCACGTTTGCCGGGGCGCGACTGGCGGGCGTAGCCGGGCAGCGAGGCCAGGAACATGCTCTCCACCGCCCGGTTCAGGCCCTCCACGGTGCCCTTGAGGTGGGGGGTGTAGGCGGGCAGGTCCTCCACCGTCACGTCCAGGAGATCGAACGCTGCGGTCACCGTCCGGGACAGGAAGTCCTTGCCACGGTCCACCCGTACCTTCTCGGGCACGCCGCCGAACGGACCGTAGGGTTCCTCGCGCAGGACCGCGGAGCGCAGCGCGGCCAGCACCGACTCCCGCGACGGATCCCCCGGCGCGACCGCGACGCCAGTGATCGCGTTCGTCGCGCAGTCGGTGAACCAGGTGATCCACGGCCTGCGAGCCTTGCCCTCGACGTCGACCAGCACCGGCGCCTGCATGTGGTCCGTCTCCCACACCTGATTGCGCCAGCCCCGCGGCCGGGCCAGGAACACATCATGCTTGCGCGCCTCCCGCTCCCCTCCCGCAAGTCCGGCCCGCTCCCCGGGCGTCAGATCACGGCGGATCGCCCGGTGCAGCGTCGTCAGCGACGGCGCGTCTGCAGGCGGAGACTGCGTGGCAGCACGCAGGACCAGTTCGCGGTGGACCGCCCGCACGTTCCCCTTCCACAGCGCCAACAGTCCACGGACCTCGGGCGTGACCGTGAACCTTGCATCGACCCGGGAGCGTGCGCCGGGGTTGGCAGCCGCGGTCTCATCGCTCTGAGCGGTGGCCAGCCAGCGCCACACCGTGCGCTCCGACACCCCTAGCGCGTCCGCGGCCACCCGTACATGGACTGCTGTCAGCTTCTTCGCTGCCCGCAGGGCGAGCAGCCGCCGCACGGCCGGACCGCGCAGCGCCGTCCTGGACGCCGCAGGCAGTCCGCCGTCTGGGCGGATGGCGTCGCCGTCCTTCATGTCAGCTCCCCTCAGGCGGGTGGGACGTCGTGTGCTTGCCGGTGGCCGGGAGCATGCGATCGCCTCCCGTCCCTTGCAGGAGCGCTTTCGTTCACAGTGGCGGCGCGACCCGCTGGAACAGCCGCCTCAGCAAGGCCCGGTCGATGGACGCGTCAGCGGTGGCGAGCAGCGCGTTCTGCAGGTGCGCAGTCAAAGCGGCCCACGTGCGGAACGTGCCGTGCGCGCACGACCGGTCGATCCACGTCAGGTCCGGGGCCGGTACGGTGCGCCACAGCGGATGGAAGCCGGTCACCACGGTCGCCACTTCCGCTCCGGTCAAGCGTGGAACCTCCTGCCACGCGACCACCCGCGATGCCAGCTGCGGCAGCCGGGACAGCGCCCGCTCGCTGCCCGCCCCGCACAGCACCAGCGTGATCCGGGTGCCGGGGTGGTCCCACAGGCTCTGCAGGTACTCCAGGCACGGCACGGGCAGGCGCTGTGCCTCATCGACCACCAGCACCCGCGCCTCACCCAGAGCCCCCGCGACCGCGGCGTCGGCCAGCGCAGATGTGTGTGGGAAGCGGCCCGCCAGCGCCAGCGCGTCGAATACCGCCCGCCTCATGCCGGCCACCGACGGGCGCACCGGTACCGGCACCCACGTCACCTTCCAGCCCGGGGGCACTTCGCTGAGCGCCATCCGCACGGCGGCGGTCTTGCCCCGGCCCGGATTGCCGAAGACACACACCGCGCCCTGGGTCGCCATCGCCTGCCCGACCGCCTCGGCCACCGCCCGCACCAACGACGTCCGCACCAGCTGCGCTCCCGCCGGCAACGCCACACCTGCCAGCGCACCGTTCTCCCCCACCTGCAAGCTCCCGGTCGCCTCTGGTACGAGACGCGGCAGCCGGAGCGCAGCCACTTTCGCCGCGCCTGCCTCACGCGGCCCGGCCAGAGCGAGGTCAGCGAGTGCCTGCCGCGTTTGCTGTTCTTCCCGCTCCCGCCGCGCCACCGCGCGGTCCGGCAGGATCCTGCCGGCCTGAAGGTCCCGGCGCACCGCCCGGTGCAACGACGCCAGGGAGGGCACCTCGCCCCCGGCTGCCTTCAGGTGCCGGTGCAGCGCCGCAACGTTCCCGCCCGCCTGAGCCAGTGCCTCCCACATCTGGTCGGACAACTCCAGCCGGGCCCGCGGCCTGTGCTCGACACGGCCCTCCGTCCGCGCCGCATCCAGCCAGCGCCACACCGTGCGCACATTCACCCCGCCGACCTGGGCGCCCGCACGCACATGGGCCGTGGTCAACGCCCCGGCCGCCTCGAGCTCCAGCAGCCGCGCAACCAGCACCGGTCTGGACACCCTCAACCCCGCCGTGACCCCACCCCACGCGCCCGGCTGCCCCACCCCGCCCCCTTTCGCCCGCGCAAAACCCGACACGGACCACCGTGCCGCCGCGCAGCCCTCGGAAAGATCAGAAGTGCCGTTCTCAAGACAGTGGAGCGGAGTGGGGTGTACCGGCCTATGACAGCCGCACCGCTACAGAAACCGCCCCACGACAGTGACCACGCCCTTCCTCAACGCCCGACCAGCGAAAACACCCAGCTCTGATGTGCCGTCACTGACCCCCACCCACTGACACCAAACCGGCACATCGCACAAAGCCTGGCTCCAAGGCAAACGCAACCCCACCAAAAAAAACCTCCAACGCATCGAAACCGCCTACCACACCCTCCGCCGCCAAAACGTAGCCCGCTACCTCCTCACACGCCTCAACCGCAACGGCCAAGGAACCAGAGTCGAAATCCACCCCCTCAACCAATCCCACGTCCCCCGACCCCACCAACGCACCCTCCAACACAGAACCCTGAACGTCCGTCACTGGAACCGCATCATCGACGCCTGGACCCGCACAGACACCCACGCCCTCGACAACGCATGGATCAACGACGCAGCCACACACCTCGGCTCCTCCTGGGGCCAATACGACTACGTCACCACCATCGGCTTCGCCGCATAACCCCCACCACAACAACCCACCACACCAGCCACCCACAAGAAGCACTCAAGCCCTAAGACGTCATTTCAGTTGGTGTGATCTTGCGGCAGTCTGGGGTGATGACTGCTGCGCTTGTCGAACGGTTGGCGCCGGAGGACCTGTGGGAGTTGTTCCAGCGAGTAGTCCCGCCGGCCCCGGAACGCCCGCAGGGTGGCGGGCATCGGCGGCGAGGGGACCGTGAAGTGCTGGCCGTGATCATCTTCGTGGCTACCTCGGGCTGCACCTGGAACCAACTGCCGCCCGGCTTCGGCCTGTCGGTCGTGACCGCCTTTCGTCGGTTCACCGAGTGGACCGAGGCCCGGGTGTGGGCCAAGCTCCACCGGCTGGTCCTGGACGAACTTGGTTCCCGCGGCGGACTGGACTGGTCGCGGTGCGCGATCGACTCCGTCAGCGGGCCCTCAAAGGGGGCAGCTGACGGGACCGAATCCGACCGACCGCGGCAAGAAGGGTTCGAAAATCCACCTGATCGTGGACCGCCGTGGTCTGCCTCTGTCGATCGGGATCTCCGCGGCGAACCTCCACGACAGCCAGGCACTGATACCGCTGGTCCGCGGCATCCCGCCGATCCGTTCACGTCGCGGTCCCCGCCGCCGACGGCCCGGCAAGCTGCACGGGGACAAGGGCTACGACTACCGCCACCTGCGACGATGGCTGGCTTCCCACGGCATCCGGCACCGCCTGGCCCGTAAAGGCATCGAGTCATCCCAACGCCTGGGCCGGCACCGCTGGGTCGTGGAGCGGACCGTGTCCTGGCTGTCCGGTTGCCGACGCCTGCACCGCCGCTACGAGCGCAAGCCTGAACACTTCCTCGCCTTCACCGCCATCGCCGCGACATTCATATGTCACCGCCGACTCACCAACTGAAATGACGTCTTAGAGCCTCGCCGACGCCGGCTACCAGGGCATGGGCTCGCAGACCGGCGGCCGGGTGATGACGCCCCCGCATCGCTAGTTCAAGAACAACACCCCCGACTGGCACGAGGAGATGTCCGAGCGTCAGCACAAGGCACACTCCTCGCGTCGCATCCGGGTCGAGCACGGCATCGCCCACCTGAAGAACTGGCGGGCCCTGGCCCGCCACCTCGGCCGTCGCGAGCACATGAGCGACACCGTCCAGGCCGTCGCCAGCCCACTCTCCGACCAGCAGACCGCAGACCTGCACTCGACACGGCAGACATGAGCACGGCCCCACCGAAGTCCTCGACGTCTCACCGCTTGTCGTGCACGAGCCCGTAAAGGCTGTCCCGCAAATGGTCGTTGCCAGTGCGGATGACGTCTGAGTGAGACCGAACTGCGCGCACACCTACTGGGCCTGCACCCGACACGCCGACCCTGGTACGAGCCGGCGCCGGAGTGCCGCTGGCTTTCGGGCGGGTGGCGCACGAGCTGGGGCGGCGCCTGATGGTCCTGCTCCCGGAACACGGCGACGCGTTCCCGGCGGCGACGAGGGCAAGCTGCGGGCGCACCGGGAGCTGCTGGCCTTGGGCGCGCAGATCTAAATGCTGCCGTTCGAACCGCTGGACCGGGACGCCTGTGTGAGCGCGGACGAACGGCTGGTCGCCGGGTGCAACCGACTGGCCGTCTGGGACGGCTCACCGTGCAGCGGTCGGGGCGCCACGGCCCATGTGGTCACCTAGGCCCGGACCCGTGGGGTCGCCGTGGACGTCGTCTGGCCCGCGGGGGCCGCGCGTGAACGGGCCCGGCACGCCGCGTCGGTGCGCGTGTCCTGAGCGTCCCGCGGGCGTGCGACGGCTCACCCGGGCGGCGTACTGCCGGTCTTCCGCACGTGGGTGGTGTCGGCGTCCAGCGGGGCGCCGTCGGTGCCGGTCGGCCTTAGTTCCGGCACGCGTGCGCCGTGCTGGTCGACCAGGGTGGAGTGCGGTTCGCCGGGCGCGAAGGCGTGGCGCTCCCCCCACTGGCGGAGAGTGAGCAGGACAGGGAAGAGGGCGCGGCCCGCGTCGGTGAGCACGTACTGCCGGCGGCGGCCCGAGGGCGCGGTCCGCTGGGTCAGGATTCCGTGGTCGGTGAGCTTGCGCAGGCGGTCGGTGAGGATGTTGCGGGCAATGCCGGTCCGTCGCTGGAACTCGGTGAAGGACCGCGCCCCGTCCATCGCGTCCCGCACGACAAGGAGGCTCCACCGGTCGCCGACCAGGTCGAGCGTGCGGGCCACCGGGCAGTCGGGATCGGTCCAGGCGGCGTTCGGTAGGCCGGTGGAAGTGCTCGGCACGACACCTCCCCATGAGTTGCGGATTGAGACCATCATGCCCTACGGTCAAAATGGTTTCACTATGCTACTTATTGCGATCGGGAGTTCGATGGACGTCTGGCGACGGTTGCTCCTCACGACCGTGTGCGGTGTCGCGGTGGCGAGCATCTACTCTGCGCAAACAGTGCTGCCGCCGATGGGGGACAGCCTCGGGGTGTCAGCGGAGCAGACCGGGTGGATCGTCTCCGTCGGCCAGTTCGGCTACCTGGTCGGCCTGGTGCTGCTCGTGCCGCTCGGCGATGTGGTCACCAACAGGCGTCGGCTGATCGCGGTGCACCTGGCCGTCACCGCGGCGGGCCTGTTCGTGACTGCCTCGGCCTCGGCCGCGTGGACGGCCTTCGCCGGGCTCGCCCTCGCCGGTATGTTCGCCGTCGTCGTCCAGACCACGGTGGCCTACGCCGCGACTGTCTCACCGCCCGCCGAGCGCGGACGCACCATCGGTGTCGTGACCTCCGGCGTAGTGTTGGGCATCCTGGGCGCGCGGTTCGTCACCGGCGTGCTCGCGCAGGCGTGGGGCTGGCGCAGCATGTACATCGCGCTCGGTGCACTCGCTCTCGCCCTCGCGGCCCTTGTCCTGCGCGCCCTGCCCCCTGAGGGCGACACTCGCCGGCCCGTCGGCTACCGGCAGGCCCTCGTCTCGCTCGGCGGCCTTTTCGGGGAGCGGCTTTTCCTGACGCGCGGCCTCATCGCGTTCTTCCTGTTCGCGTCGTTCGGCACCCTGTGGAGCGGCCTGTCCCTGCCGCTCACGGACGCGCCCCGGCACCTGAGCGAGAGCCAGATCGGACTATTCGGCATCGCCGGACTGGTCGGCGCGCTCGGCGCGGCACGCGCCGGACGGTGGGCAGACGCCGGACGGGCGGTCCAGGCCAGCGGCCTCGCGCTGACGCTGCTCATCGTCTCCTGGGCCGCCATCGCGGAGTTGTCCTCGTCGTTGTGGCTGCTCGCCGTCGGCATAGTGGTGCTGGACTTCGCGGTCCAGGTCGTGCACGTGAGCAACCAGCACGTGCTCACCACCGCGCACCCGGAGCGCACCAGCAGCGTCATCGGCGGCTACATGGTCTTCTACTCCCTCGGCTCCGCCCTTGGCGCGGCCGCCACTACCTCCGTCTTCTCCTCCCACGGTTGGGGCGCCCCCAGCCTCCTCGGGGCAGCGTTCGCGACCTGCGCGCTGATCGTGTGGGCGACCGACGCCCGCCGGCGCGGCGCCGCCCCGCGGGACGGCGCCGGAACCACGGACGCGCGCCGCGAGGAAGAACGGCAGAGCGACGACGCTGAGCAGGTCGTCCCGGTGTCGGACCGCTCCGGGGTCTTCTGAGGGCGCCCCGGTCACCTGCCCCACGACAGCAGGCCCGGGCCGCGGTCCGCGCCCGCACCGATGCAGGTCCTCCACCCTCCCAAAGAGTGATCGCGTCCCTGACAAACCCGGCCAATCGTGTCGACTGCGTCAGGAACCAGAACGCACGCGATGTCGTTTTCACCGTGAAGATCGACTTCAAGGACAGGAACGGCTTCACCGTCGTCGACACCGGCAGCCAGGTGTCCGTGCCCGCGAAGGGCAGGCAGACCCTGCGCGTGGCCGTCGCCGGTGCGGGACGTCTGGACGACATCGATCACTGCGAGGTCCATCCGACAGCCACCGCCGACTGGTGACGAGCCGACAGAGCCACAGAGGTCAGGAGATTCGGGGCTCTGGTGACCCCAGGCACTGCGCCCGGCACAGGCTCAATTCGCAGGAAGGGCCACAGCGCGGCGGGCCTGGATAGCCCCCCTCCTCGGGGCGCCCTTCGGGAATCGTGGGAACGGCTACGAGATGTTCACGGCGCACGGTCGGCGCCCACGAGGACGGAAGAGTCCCGCCTACAACCTCGTCGATCGGCAGTCGGTCAGCGAATGCGCCATCTGCAAGAAGCTGACCAAGCTCGTACCGTCCAAGGACCGCCACGAACCGTGGTGCCTGACACCGCAACTGCACCATTTGGCTTCCCCCACAGCAACGTCGACGCCGGACCGGTCAGCGAACTCCTCAACTTCCCTCCAAGGTTGAGTGGTTGGGATATGGAGGTCTGGGGTGATGGTGGCGGAACGTACAGCAACCCTGCATGGCCTCCGGCCGTTGGAGCCGACTGCCTCGCCACGCTGACGTCTTCCATGTGGGAACCGCCGTCCGGGTCGACCAACTCGCCCCCTTCGCGCGCGCCTTGACGCAACATCTGGAATCGTCCGCCCTGCGGGAGTTGAGGCACACGGAGCGTTGATGCCCGTGCGACGAGGGAGGGCCGTGGGACATGCGCCTGGAACGAAGAAGTGCAGCGCCTGGCAGGGCTGTTGTGGTGACGGGAAGTTCGGGGCGGGTGGGGGCGGCGCTGGCCGGCGCCTTCGACGCGGTCGGCTGGGAGGTTCATGGCGTGGACCGGGTACCCGGCCGCTGGACGAGTGTCGTCGGGGACCTGCGGGAGCGGTCCGTACGGGCGGTCGCGTTGCGGTCGGCCGACGTCCTGGTCCACGCCGCCGCGCTGCACGCCCCGCACGTCGGGCGGCTGAGCGACGAAGAGTTTCGGGCCGTGAACGTCGACGTGACCGCGGAACTGCTGGAGGCCGCCGTCGGTCTCGGTGTCCAGCGCGTCCTCTACATCAGCAGTACCAGCGTCTACGGGCACGCTCTGGTACCCGTCGACCGCACGGTCTGGGTGGACGAACAGCTCGCACCTCTCCCCCGGGACATCTACGACGAGACCAAACTCGCCGCCGAGGAACTGGTCGCCGCCTGCCCTCTCCCCTCGGTCACGCTGCGCATAGCGCGGTGTTTCCCGGAGCCGCTGCCTGTGCTGGCCTCTCACCTGCTGCACCGGGCGGTCGACGTAACCGACGTGGCCGCGGCCGGAGTTCTGGCCGCTTCGCACGCCGATGCGACCGGCACGTTCAATATCTCCGGGCCCCACCCGTTCCGCCGGGAGGACTGCCTCGCCCTCTACCACGATGCGGATGCGGTCCTCGCCGATCGGCTTCCGGACGTGCACGCGGTCTTCCGGGAGCGGGGGTGGACAGTGCCCGACCGCCTGGACCGCGTCTACGACTCCACCGGCGCCTCAAAAGCCTTCGGGTACAGGCCTGTTCGCGGGATCCGGCAGCTTCTGCGGGATGTCGCTGACGGGCAGAGTGCCTGACGGTCCCCCGGCACCGGTCCCACCCGCGCGCGTCCGACGTCGGGTGCGCAGCCCGTCGTCGGCCGCGGGCATGGTCCGCCCACGTCTGGGGGGGCTTGCTCGGTTGGTCTTATGTGCTTGAGGCGCGCCGGGGCGAGATCGATAGCGGAGTCAGCCGCGGTGCCTGGGCATGCCGTCTCGTCTCAGTGATCTTGTTCACTTTCGGATCACTCGATCCATATTTGCTTGACCAGCGGATACGACCGCGGCAACTATTACGGCATGAATGATCCAGAATTTGGCGTGAGGGACACGGCACGCCCTCACGCAGCGCCTGCGGCAGCCGCGCAGGGGCCACGCGTCGCCCCGCCGACCCTGAGCCGGGCCACGTTGCTGTTGCTGGCCGTGACCTGTGGGGCGGCGGTCGCGAACATCTACTACGCCCAGCCGTTGTTGCCGGTGATATCGCGGACGCTCGGGGTGTCCCAGGGAGCCGGCGGGCTGGTGGTCACCGTCTCGCAGGTCGGCTACGCGCTGTCGCTCGCCCTTCTCGTGCCCCTGGGCGACGTGCTCGAACGACGTCGCCTGGTGAGCGTCCTGCTCGGCCTGAGCGCCGTCGCCCTGCTCGGGGCCGCCCTGTCCCCGTCGCTCGGCACACTGCTCCTCGCGATCGCGGTGGTGGGGGCAACCTCCGCCGTGGCGCAGATCGTGGTGCCCCTGGCCGCTTCGCTGGCGCCGAGCCACCAGCGCGGGACGGTGGTGGCCACGGTGATGAGCGGGCTGCTCATCGGCATCATGATCGCGCGCACCGTCGCCGGGCTGCTCGCCCAACTCGGGGACTGGCACCTGGTGTTCGTCTTCGCCGCGATCCTGATGGCGGTCCTGGCCGTCACCCTGCGCCTGGTCCTGTCCCCCGTACCGCCGCCTGAGCACACCACTTATCCGCGCCTCCTGGGTTCGATCGTCGCGCTGGTGCGGGCCGAGTCGCTGCTGCGCAGGCGCATGGCGCTGGCCGCGGTCGGCATGGGGTGCTTCACCGTGCTGTGGACCGCGTCGTCGTTCCTGCTGGCCGACCCGCCGTACAGGTTCGGCCCCGCCGCCATCGGTCTCTTCGGTCTTGCCGGGGTCGTCGGAGCCGCCGTCGCGATGAGGGCCGGTCGGCTCACCGACAGCGGACGCGGCCGGCAGGTGACTTCGGGCGGACTGGTGCTGCTGACGCTCAGTTGGCCGGTGCTCGCCGTCGCCGGTGTGGGCGGGCCGGTCGGCCTGATCGCGCTGGTGCTCGGCATCGTGGCGCTCAACCTCGCGCAGCAGTCCTTGTTGATCAGCCACCAGAGCGCCATCTACCACCGGGCCCCGCATGCCAGGAGCAGGGTGACGACGGCTCTCATGGTGTCCGCCTTCGCGGGGAGCACCATCGCCTCGGCGCTGACCGCGGCGTTGTATCCGCTCCTGGGGTGGCCGGGCGTGTGCGGTCTCGGCCTGCTCATCGCGCTGGCCGGCGTCGGCACCTGGGTCCTGGAGCTGGTCCGTCCCAGCCCCTCCGAGCCCCTCGCCGTCCCCTCGGCGGCGACGGGCGCCGGCGTGGACAGCCCGTCCGCACCAGCAACGGGCCTCCCCCGCAAGCCCGTTGAGGAGGCAGCGTGCGGTCAAAAGGTCCGGCATGCCTGAGATCCGCCACCTGGCGGTCCTCCTCGACGAGGAGGAGGCACTGCTCGCGGCTGTGCATGCCGTGACGTCGGCGGCGCGGGTCTCGACGTCCCCTCACGTTGAGCCGCTCCCCTCTGACTCGCCGTCCCGCACGCGGTGCGCACCCCGCATCTGGGCTACGTGACCGAGGGCGCTACGGCGTCTTCTGCTCCGACGCGCTGGAGGACATCCTCGCGTACACCACCGGCGCGCCGATCCGGGTCCTCGCGCCGTGAGCAGACCGCGTTGCCCCCTCTCCACCTCCCCCGCACACAGTGACGAAAGGCATGACCCCGTGGCACCGCATGGAACGCATGAGCGACACACCGCGACGAGCAGCACGGACGCCCCGCGCTGTGAGGAGGCGAGCGGCGACGACTCCGGGGTCCGGATGCCTGGGCTGTGGACCCGCACCCTGGGCGAGCTGACCCTGAGCTACGTCCCGGACGCCGGAGTCGCGATGATCCGGGAACGGCTCTACCCGTCCGCCGCCGAGGACGAGTGGCACGAGCACCGCCCGCATCTGACCGAAGCCGGTCATCTGTCGATGGGATGTGGCGCCCTGCTGGTCGAAAAGGGCGACACCCGCCTCCTCATCGACGCGGGCCACGGCCGTATCTCAGGGAGCGAGGTGGAGCACTTCCAGCACGCCTTCGGCCATGTACGGGACCTGCCCGGATCGCTGGCGGCCCTCGGGGTCGATCCGGGCGAGCTGGAGATGGTCGCCTTCACTCACTTCCACGGTGATCACACCGGATGGGCACGGCCCGACGCGACGGATGATCCGCGGAGCCTCTTCACCCGGGCGCGGTGGATGGTCGGCGCGGGCGAGTTGGAGAGCGTCGCTGCGGGAACGGGGCCGGTACTGGCCGGTCAGGACGGACGGACCGTGACGGTGACCGACGGGACGGAGATCGCCGAAGGCATCCGCGCCTGGTCCCTTCCCGGACACACTCCCGGCCACACCGCGTGGGTCCTCGACACCGGCGACGGGCGGGAGGTGGTGGCCTTCGGCGACGCTCTGCACTCGCCGGTCCAGGTGGCGCATCCGGAGTGGGAGGTGATTCTCGACACCGACCGGGACGAGGCCGAGCGGTCACGCCGACGGCTCATCGACCAACTCGCCCGCGACGGGGTGTACGGCTTCGGCGTCCACTTCGCCGATCAGCAGCTGGGAACCGTCGACGGCTCCGGCCGCTGGCGCCCCTGGTCCGACGCGGCGGACGGCCGCTGAGTCTGCTGCGCCTCGTGCCGATGCGTCCCGTATCGATGCGCCCCGTATCGATGCGCCCCGTATCGATGCGGAACACGGCCGCCGGAGCCTCACGTCGGGCTCCGGTGGTCCTCGTCCGCCATAATGGATGAATCATTCCGTTAAGGAGGACCCTGTGCCCACCCCCGGCCGCCCCCGAGCCTTCGACATGTCGCAGGTCCTCGAAGGAGCGATGCGTCTGTTCTGGGAACACGGCTACGAGGCGACCTCGATGGCCCAGCTGCGGGAGGCCACCGGACTGTCGTCGGCGAGCCTGTACGGCGCGTTCGGCTCCAAGCAGGGCCTGTTCGAGCGCGCGGCCGAGCACTACATCGCCGGGCCCGGCAGTGTCACCGAGGTCATCGCCGACGGGTCGCTGAGCCCGCGCGAGGCGGTCGCCCGGATGCTGCACGCGTCCATCGACATGCAGACGGACACGTCCCATCCCCGCGGCTGCCTCGTCGCCCTGTCCGGTACCGTCCGGGCGCCCGGTGACGGCGAAGCCGCAGTACGCGCGATGATGATGGCCCGCCGCGCGTCCGACCGGGCGAGCATCAGGGAGTGCGTCGTCCGCGGCATCGCGTCGGGAGAACTGGCGGAGGACACCTCGGTGGACGGCTTCACCACCATGATCCACAGCTTCCTGCTCGGCATCTCCACCCAGGTGTGCGACGACGTACCCGCGCTAGACCTGCACGCGGCGGCCGACACCCTACTCGCCCTCTGGCACGCGCCGCAGCACGTGGCCTGACCCGCCTCGACTCCGAACTGCGGGCCGTCTGCCCCGCTGCTCAGCGTGACCGGCGGGGCAGGTAGTGCCTGCCGTCTCGTGGCTCGCTCGCTGAGCCGCGGGGCGTCGAGCGCGAGGCTGGATAGCGAGGGCAAGAACTTGGCGGTGCCGGCCCTGCCTGGACCGTCCAGGCAGGGCCGGCACCGGCCGGATCGGCGCCAGCCACGCCGGGTTCCACAAGCCCTCGGACCGGAAGATCAGCCTTTCCGTGTCTTGAAGAAGATCGCCGCCCCCATGACTGCCAGCGCGAGCAGGATGATTGTTCCGGACACTACGAGCAGGGCGTTTCCGCTACGCGCGCCGAGCAGAAGAGCACCCACAGCGACGATCAAGGCCACCACGGCGAACATGGCCAGCTTTCGTGCGGGGCTGCTTTTCATGGTGCCTCCGAATCATCGTCTGTATCACCCGGCGCCGTGTCGTAGGCGAGACTCGCCTCGAGGCCGACGACCGAGCCGATCACGTGGTGAGGTAGGAGCAGGTTCTGCCCCCGGTGGGCGTGGAGTTCAGGGTGCCCCCGGGTTCCCGGTTGAAGCCCATGTCCATGCCCGCCGTCGAAATGGCGAACAGCCCGAGCGGGCGGGGCTGTTGTGGGAGTAGGAGTCCCTGATCTCGGCGGCGCGGAGAAGCGGCCCGCGCCCGTCGTAGCGGTAGCCCCTCTTGCCGCCGGTGACGACCTCCGTGCTTCCAGGTGAACTCGCCTCCAGTCGGTCGTTCAGTTCCAGGGCCGGCAGGCGCCGCGAGGCAGCAGCGAGGCAGCGGTGACCGGGTATCACCAGCGTCTTCGACCAGGCCGAGCGCGTCGCCTCCGGTCTGATGTTGCGGGTGAGGAGGGGCAGGGTGACGGCCGCAGTGCCCCCCTCAGTGTTCGTCTTGGAGGCGATGTAGACCCATGTGAGCTGCGGTTTCGGGGTGTGGTTGACATCTGCGGCATCCCGATTAGCCTCTATATTGCTAAGAATATTGGTAATAAATGAACTGAGGCAAGATGAGTGTCGACCCTGGCGTCGAGCCCTACCGGTGGCGATGGCTGATCCTCGTGGTGATGATCGTCGCGGAGGTCATGGATCTTCTGGACGCGTCGATCGTCAACGTCGCGGGGCCCGCGTTGGAGGAGTCTCTCGGCGCCAGTTCTGTCGGGCTGCAGTGGGTGATCGGCGGCTATGCCCTCACGCTGGGGGCCGGTCTGGTCCTGGGTGGGCGGCTCGGTGACCGTTACGGGCGGCGCCGGATGTTCCTGGTCGGTCTGGCCGCCTTCACGTTGAGCTCGCTGCTGTGCGCGCTGGCGCCGAACATCGAGTCCCTGATCGTCTTCCGGCTGCTCCAGGGGGCCGCGGGGGCGATGCTGCTTCCGCAGGGCCTCGGGCTGCTGCGGGAGAACTTCTCCGGGCCCGAACTCACCAAGGTGTTCGCGGTCTTCGGTCCCGTGCTCGGCCTGGGCGGCATCATCGGCCCGGTCCTGGGCGGCTTCCTCATCGAGGGCGACATCCTCGGCCTCGGGTGGCGCTCGGTGTTCCTGGTCAACCTGCCCATCGGGCTCGCGGCCCTCGCCGTCGCAGCGAAGTTCGTCCCGAAGAAGCGGGGCGACCGCACCGTGCGGGTCGACGTGGCAGGCGCGGGTCTTGTCGTGGCGTCCTGCGCGCTGCTCGTGCTGCCGCTGAACCAGGGGCAGGAGGACGGCTGGCCGCTGTGGACCTGGCTGTGCCTGGCCGCTTCCGTCGTCGGATTCGGCCTGTTCGCGCTGCAGCAGCGCCGCGCCGCCGCGGCCGGCCGCGAGCCGCTGGTGACGCCGGCCCTGCTGCGCAAGCCCGCCTTCACCGTCGGGCTCGGCGGTATCGCTCTGTTCTTCGGCGGGCTGATCGGCACGCAGCTCGTGCTCACCCTGTTCCTGCAGATCGGTCAGCACTTCAGCGCCGGGGACGCGGGCCTCGGCAATCTGCCGCTCGCGGTCGGCACGGCGATCGGCGGTGCGGTCAGCGGCGCGTTCCTCGCCGACAAGATCGGCCGCAAGGTCCTCCAGGTCGGACCGGTGATTCAGCTCGCCGGTGCGGCGCTGCTCTGGTTCGAGCTCGACCGCCTGCGCACGGGGTCGTTCTCGATCTGGGACATCGCCCCGGGTGTGGCGGTGGCCGGTATCGGAGCGGGCATGGTGATCGCCGCCCTGTTCAGCTTCATCCTCGCCGCGGTCGACGACGACGAGATCGGCTCCGCTTCCGGCGTGCTGTCCGCGGTGCAGGCCATCGGCGGCTCCATCGGGGTGGCGATCTTCGGCTCGGTGTTCTTCGCGCAGGCCAAGACCGGCGAGTTCACCGCCGGTTTCCATCACGCGCTGATCGTCCAGGCCTGCCTGCTGGCGGCGTTCCTGGCCATCACCTTCCTGTTGCCGAAGAAGGGCCGGCCCGAGGACGAGCAGCACGGCGGCACCCTCTCTGCCTCCGACGCCAGTTCTGCCGGTTCCGGCGCGAAGCAGGACATCACCGCCTGATCCCCGGCCCGGCGCGCGCGGAGTCCACGTGAGGAAGGAAGGGAGCGTCATGACCCATCGGAGTGTCCTGGTGGCGGGCGCGGGCATCGCCGGTCCTGCCCTGGCCTACTGGCTGCACCGGCACGGCCTCGCGGCCACGGTGGTCGAGCGTGCACCCGCCGTGCGAGAGGGCGGACAGACCGTGGACCTGCGGGGTGCCGGGCGCGCTGTGGCCCGCAGGATGGGACTGGAGCGGACGCTGCGGGCCCATACCACCGGTGAGGAGGGCATCCGGTTCGTCGACCGGGCGGACGAGGTGAAGGCCGTCTTCTCCTCCGGGTCCTACGGCGGGCAGGGACCGGTCGCCGAGCTGGAGATTCTCCGCGCCGACCTGTCGCGCCTCCTGTACGAGGAGACGCGGCCCTACACCGAGTACCTGTTCGCCGATGAGATCACCGAGCTGTCGCAGAGCGACGCGAGGGTGCGAGTCACGTTCCGTGGCGGTGCCGAGCGGGTCTTCGATCTTGTCATCGCCGCCGACGGTGCCCGCTCCCCCACCCGTGACCTCGTCTTCGGCGGTCTCGACGACGCCGTGGACGTTCGGCCCGTGGGCCTGACGACCGCCTACTTCACCATCCCCGGTGAGCCCGGCGACGGGCGCTGGGCCCGCTGGTACAACGCTCCAGGGGGACGAGTGGTGACCCTGCGGCCAGACGGCCGTGGCACCACCCGCGCCGCGCTGTCCTTTCTCTCCCCGCCCCACGCGGACGAGAGTGCGGAGAAGTTGGTGCCGCAGGCGCAGAAGCAGCTCCTGCACCGCGTCTTCCGCGAGGCCGGCTGGGAGACGGCCCGCGTCCTGGCGGCCATGGACACCGCGCCGGACTTCTTCCTCGACCGGGCCGTCCAGATCCGCATGCCCCGCTGGTCCCATGGCCGTGTCGCCGTGCTCGGGGACGCCGGGTACTGCGCCTCGCCCCTGAGCGGCATGGGCACCAGCCTCGCCTTTGCCGGCGCGTACGTCCTGGCCGGTGAACTGGCCCACCACGCCCACCACGAGCAGGCGTTCAACCGCTGCGAGGAGGTCCTGCGCCCCTACGCCGAGCGGGCCCAGAGGCTGCCTCCCGGCGTGCCGCGCGTCGCGATGCCTCGGACCGGGGCAGGCATCCGCGCCCTCCACCTGGCCTTGCGGGCGGCTGCGCGGCCCCGGGCGGTCGCGCGTCTGAACCGCTTCCTCGTCCCGCCGGCTGACACGTTCACCCTGCCCTGCTACAGCCTGTAGATGTCACGCATCATTGGTTGCGCCGACGCCTTCGATGATCCAGGAGCAGCTTTCACACCATGACCGCCAACCAGCCCACCGGTCCACAGTCCGGAGCCCCGGCAGAGGGTCCCATCCGCGACCAGCTGCGGAACCTGACCCGCCGCCAGCAGCGGTTCGAGCGGTACCTGGGTCGGCAGATGCACGTCGATCCCGCCGGGCTCGCGGTGATGGACCGTCTCGTCAGCGCCGGATCCGCGACGCCGAGTGAACTGGCACGCGAACTCAGTACGTCGACGGCGGCGATGACGCTGGTCATCGACCGTCTGGCGGACGGCGGACACGTGAGCCGGCAGCCGCACCCCAGCGACCGGCGCAAGGTGCTCGTGACCCCGGCGCAGCAGTGGGAGGAAGCCGCGTTCGCACACGTCGAGCCGCTGGTCGCGGGCATCGGGGAGATCACCGAATCCATGACACCCGAGGAACAGGCCACGGTGGCGGCGTTCCTCGAGCGGGCGGTGGCCGTGTACGACCGGGCGACCAAGGTGTAGGGAGCCTGATTCCGACGTCCCCTACCAGGCAACCTCTGGCAGCGGTGGCGGATCGCTGTTGGTGTCCCTGGCGCGGTGATCCGTCGGGTCGAGGAGTCGGGACAGTCAATACGTGCGGGTTCGGCGGGCTGTGGTCGAGAGGTGTGCCTGCGGGTGCAGGGCCTCGAAGCCGTGGAAGCGGCCTGCCCACACGTGGAGTTCGGACTGCCCTCCCGCCGCCCAGCTGCGGGTGGCGTAGTCGGTGTCCTCGCCACGGAAGACCTCCTCGAAGCCGGTGTCGATGTACGCGGCCGGGAGAGCCGAGAGATCTTCGGCCAGTTCCGGCGAGACGGCTTCCGGGCTGGGTCTCGACATGAGGGCCATGTCCGCCAGGAGCTCGCGCAGTTCGGGGTCGAGGGCGGGTCGCGCCATGGTCATGGTCGCTGGCTTTCGTGATCGCTGGACGGTCGGGCGAGGAGGGTGGCGCCTCGGCGGGCGCCAGCGCCCGGACAGACGGGAACATACGAGCCAAGGGTGACGGCCACCCGTTCGGCCGAGTCTGGTCCGGTCCCGCTGTCAGACTCCCCGGAGGGAACACGCCAAGGGGCGTGGGCGAGGCAGCGTGGGCGTGACCGGGCGCGGTTCGGCCGGTCGTTGCGCCCCGGACGAGGCGGGGCCAGGGAGTGACGGACTACGGCGTCCCGCGCGCACGCGCGGTGACGGAGGACCGGCCGGGCGGACGACAGTACGGTGACGCACCCGCCGGACAGCGGCGGGACGAGAGGGCGACGCGCGCGGGTCCGCGACACGTCGCCTGCGTGATGGACGGCAACGGCCGCTGGGCGCAGCAGCGTTCACTTCCCCGCACCGCGGGTCACCGGGCCGCGGAGACCGCTGTCATCGACGTCATCGAGGCGGCTCGGTCCGCGGGCGTGGAGTGGCTCAGCCTGTACGCCTTCTCCACCGAGAACTGGAACCGCCCTGGCGCCGAGGTCGAGTTCCTGATGCGGCTGGTGCGCCGGGTCGTGCGCAAGCACGCGCCACTGCTGCTCGCGCGCGGAATCCGCTGCCGTTTCCTCGGGGTCGCCGACCCGCGCATTCCCCGTGAACTGGCCCAGGACTTCGACGACTTGGCGGTGCTGACGGCCGACAATCGGGGGATGACGCTGACCGTCGCCTTCGACCACGGCGGGCGAAGGGACATCGTTGAGGCGGCGAGGTCGCTGATCCGCAGCGGGACACCCGCCGACGAGGTGACCGAGCGGATCTTCGCGGACCATCTGCCGTTCCCCGACACCCCCGATGTGGACCTGGTGATCCGCACCTCCGGTGAGCAGCGCATCTCCAACTTCATGCTCTGGCAGGTCGCTTACGCCGAGTGGGTCTTCCCCGAGGTGCTCTGGCCTGAGTTCCGGGCTCCCGACTTCCTCGCCTGCCTGCACACCTACCGGCGCCGCGACCGCCGCTTCGGCGGCGTGCCCGCCCGGACGAACGGAGACCCATCATGACCACCGAAACCACGGAACCGGCCGACGAGGCACCCCTGTTCGGCCCGGAATCACAGTTCAGCGCCTTCTTCGACGATCCACGCTGGGCCCTGGCCATGATCCGCGCCACCGTGCTGGAAGCCGCTCACCCGCAGATCGGCGCCGCCCTCGTCGACAACTCCACCTTCGTCACCCACCCCTGGCGCAGGCTGCGCAACACCTTCCTCAGCATGCGGCGCATGTTCGGCACCGACCCGGCGGTACGCGAGCGGGAGGCCGCCCGGCTCAACCGGCTGCACGCCCGCATGAGCGGTTCCGACTCCCACGGCCGCGCCTACGACGCGACGGACCGCGCGGCCCGCGCCTGGGTGGTGGCCACCCTCTTCGAGAGCGCCGTCACCATGTGCCGGCTGAGCGGCCAGCCGCTCGACCAGGACACGATGGAGCGGATGTACGCCGAGTACCGCGCGTTCCTGGCCGCGCTCGACGGCGACGCCGCGGAACTCCCCAAGGAACTCGCCGACTTCTGGCGGTACTTCGACCGCATCGTCGAGAACGAGTTGGAGAACACTGAGGCGGCCCGCGTCATCCTCTACCGGCTCTTCGACCACTTGCCCGCCCCCGCGCTGCTCGACGGCATGCCGACGTTGTGGGCGGCCGGTCGCGCCGTCGTCGGCCCGCTGCTCGGCGCCATCACCGTCGCCTCGCTCCCCGAGCCCTACCGACGCCGGGCCGGCCTCCCCGAGATGCCCGGCGCGCCGACCCTCATGCAGGGCGCCTACCTGGCCGCCGGGCTCGCCCGGTTCCTGCCCGAGGGGTGGATCAACGCCGAAACCATCATCGAAGCCCTCTCCCTCGCACCGGACAGCGACGACCCCCGCGCCCGCACCGTGACCGCCCTGCGCGCCCGCATGAGGAAGGCATCGGCCCTGCTCCGCCTCCTCACACCACTGAGCGGCGACACCGACCCCGGCCCGGCGCCTTCGACGGCCACGGAAGAGAACCGGCGCTCGTCGGAGGAGTTCTTCCGCCGTGTCCTCGACCAGACCGGCGACGGCCACCTCGACTGGCCCGACCTCGCCGCCATGGCGCGCGAACTCGCCACCCGCCTCGACCTGGACGAACCCGAGGAGACCCAGCTCTACGACGCCTTCGCCGCCTGGTGGCGCGAGTTGCAGGCCGCCCTCGACACGGACGGCGACGGCCGCGTCAGCGCCGAGGAGTACGCCGCCGCCGTTCCCTCCCTCGCCGGACCCGCGCTCATCCGCGTCGCCGAGGTCCTCTTCGACGCCACCGACAGGGACCGCAACGGGAGCATCGACGCGGACGAGTACCGGATCCTCTTCCGCACCGCCTTCCACCGCGACCTCACCACCACCGGCGGCGGCTACGGTCGGAGCGCCTTCGTGGGCGACTTCCTCTCCTTCATGGCGGGCCGCCGCACGGGCACCGCGTACGACCCGCTCCTCGCCGACGCCTGAACCCGAACGTGATGCCGGTCCGGGCGGCTGTGCTGGGCTCATAACGCTCTCTTCGGGGCCGCATCACATCTTCGCCTCGCACAGCCGGGACTGCAGCGGCTGACCGCCTTCACCCTGCTTGTGTGGGCGCCAACCGCGCTACTGCAACGGCCAGTTGGGGACGGGGGCAGTCACCGCCCGAAGGGTGCGGACCATATCCCGGTACAGGGCTGTGGGCGGCGCGAGGGCGGCGTCGCGGACGGCTGGGCACCCACCGGTCGCCCGTACGCGGCCTGATCGCGATGGCGTCCCATCACGTGGAGCACCGTTCTCCGTGCCACGCATGCGAGGGCGCCCGATGGCACGGCGTCGTCACCTGCCGCTCAGACCGCGCGCAGGGCGTCAGGGCGGCGGCCGGTGAGGCGGTCGAGTGCGGCGGCGCTCGCGTCGTCGGCCGGCAGGTGGACGACGAGGTGCTGGTCGTCGTCGGCCGGCAGGCCGAGCGTCTCGTACGCCAACCGCAGCTCCCCCGCCCCCGGGTGGACGACGCGCACCACGCCGTTGGCCCGTGGCAGTCCCGGCAGCGCCCGCAGCCGGTCGGCGAACGGTGGCCCGCAGGACACCGTCAACTCGTCCATGAGCGCGGCGACATGGACGTCGATCCGCCCTGGACCCTGTTTGAGCGCCGCCACTTGGTCGTCGGCGACGGTGTCCCAGTCCGGGTAGGCCGTGCGGGCCCGCGGGTCGGTGAAGACGAAACGGGCGAGGCTGGGGCGGGCGCCGTCCAGCAGGCCGAGCGGTTCGGCCAGTCGCCGGTATCCGTCCGTGCAGGCCAGGATCTCGCTCAGCCGGTTCACCAGCACCGCGGCCGTCGGCTCCAGCCGTTCGAGCAGGGCGCGTACCGTGGGTCTGACCATCCGGTTGGGTCCCGCGTCGCCGCGGCAACTGAAGCCGGGGTCGGCGCCCTTGGCGAGCCGCTGAAGATGCACCCGTTCGCCGGGGGGGAGCAGGAGCGCGTCCGCCAGGGCGGCAAGCACCTCTACGGAGGGCCTGCGGTCCCGGCCCTGTTCAAGCCTGGTCACGTACTCGACGCTGACTCCGGCGAGCGTCGCCAGTTCGGTGCGGCGGAGCCCTGGCGTGCGGCGGCGCGGCCCGGTCGGCAGGCCCGCGACCGCCGGGGTGACGGCTTCCCGGCGCAGCCGCAGGAAGAGGCCGAGCTCGTTGTCGCTCATTCTCCGAACGTAACACCGGCCGTCCTGGCGGATCGTGGCCCTGCGCCTACCACCCTCCGCCGGGCCTCCCTCGCGCGCCGCCGGTCCGCCACGGTGGAGCGAACGCCCCGGCTTCGGGGCGACTTTCCCTCTCGTCAGGAGGCCCGCGGCCATGTCCAGCGCACGACTCAGTCTCACGGTGATCGTCGGCAGTGTCAGGGAGGGCCGCTTCGGGCCCGTGGTGGCCGACTGGTTCGTCGAACAGGCAGAGCGGCACGCCGAGTTCACCGTCAGCCTGGTCGATCTGGCGGACGTCGACCTCCCGCTCACGCTGCCGCCCACCCCGCCTGCCCTGCGACCCGACCTGCCGCGTCCCGAGGGCATGGCGGAACTCACGCGGCGGCTCGACGACGCCGACGCGGTCGTCATCGTGACGCCCGACTACAACAGCAGCTTCCCGGCCTCCCTGAAGGCCGCCATCGACTGGCACTACACGCAGTGGAAGGCCAAGCCGATCGGCTTCGTCGGATACAGCGGCCTCAGCGGAGGTCTGCTGGCGATCGAGCAACTGCGGCAGGTCCTCGCGGAGTTGCACGCCCACACGGTGCGCGACTATGTCGCCTTCCCCAGCTACTACCTCCTCTTCTCCCCCGACGGCACGCTCCGGGACCCGAAGGGCCCCGAGGACGCCGCCGCGGTCATGCTCGATCAACTCCACTGGTGGGGCTCAGTTCTGCACGACGCCCGCCGTGACCGCCCGCAGATCACGAGGCGGTAGCCGTCCCCGCGGGCCGTCCGGCGACGGCGACGACGCGGATGCCCTACGGCGCCGTCCGGCGGTGGGCGTCGAGCTTCGGCGTACCGAGGTCGCTCTCGCGGAAGAGGGTCTGCCGGTTGAGGTTGGACAGTTCGACGACATCGGGTTCGACGCAGTGCAGCCACCCCACGCCTGAGGCCACCAGGTCCCGTGCGGCGGCGCCGCCGGTACCGCCGACGCCGACCAGCAGGACTCGCGCACGACGCAGTCGCAGCTGTGGCTCCCAGGAACTCTCCCTGGGCCGGAGGTCCATCCAGCGCAGCAGGGTCATGCCTCTGCTGTACCGCTCGCGTTCCCGCTCGGACAGTTCCGGCGGTGGCGCCGCGCCGACGTCCTCCACGTAGCCGGCGAGGGTGAGATCGGTCATGGCCTGGACGATGTCCGCCTCGGGCAGCCGCAGTTCCGGATGGCGCCGGGACACGGCGGCGACGACGTCCGAGGTGCCGCGCGTACCGTCCATGGCCTCGACCAGCGTCCACACCCAGCCCTCGGGATCCTTGACCTCGGCACCGATGCCGTGGACGACGCTCCCGATCCTGACGTGACCGTCCACCGTCCGGTAGGCCCGGTGTTCCGGCTTGATCCGAGGCAGCCGCATCGCGGGCACCGTCACTCTCGCGCCGACCTCGTGGATACCTACCTCATGAATACCGATGTCCCCCAACTCCCCTTCAGATGAAGAACCTTGACAAGGGTCGTCCGTGAAGCAGAGCCTGACAAGAGCACATCGGATCACGTCCCACCATCCGTCGACGGAAGGACACCGGAATGGCGAACAAGATCGAGATTCGTCCACTGGACAAGAAGGAGACCACCGGCGAAAGCGGTGGTAACGGCGGCGGTTGATCCATTGCGGATGATGCGCCGTTATCCCACGGTTGCGGAAGTCGACGATTCGGCGCGGCAGTTGGTCTCCCGGTTTTCCGGAACCTGCCGACTGCGTCGAATCGGGACATCCAGCGGGGGACGCCCGATCACGATGCTCACGGTGGGCCACGGCCCGCACCACGTCCTGGTCGTCGCTCGCCCGCATCCCGATGAGCCGGTGGGCGCCGCGACCGCGATAACCCTGGCGGCGCGAGCGGCACACGGTGTCGGAGTGTCCCCCGCGACCGGTTCCACCACCGTCACCTGGAACATCGTCCTGTGCCTTGACCCGGACGGGGCCGCGCTGAGCCAGGGGTTGGAAGAAGCGACGGCCGGCGACGGCCACACCCTGGAAGGCTATTACCGTTCCGCCTACCGTCCCGTAGCGGCGGAGCAGCCGGAGTGGGCGCCGATCGTCTCGCACCAACTTCCGGAGAGCCAGGCTCTGTTCGACGTCATCGACGAACTGCGTCCGTTCCTCCAGTGCTCCCTGCACAGCGTCGAGGCGGGCGGCACCTGGGTCCAGTTGACCCGCGAACTTCCCGAACTCACCGCGCCTTTCCACACGTCCGCCGCGAAGCACGGGATTCCCGTGCAGCACGGCACGTTCGACGCCCTGTACTGGGAGAATCCCAGCCCCGGGGTCTACATCCTGCCGCCCCCGGAGCTCACCGGCCGTCTGGCGGCCGGGTCCGAGAACATCGGGCGGTCCACCTGGTGCGCCCCTCCTCGCTACGGCGGCGTCACGGCGATCATCGAAGTCCCGCTGTGGACCACCGACATGGCCGACGACTTGGCCGCGCACCCGAACCGCGCCGCCGCCGTCCGCGATCTGTCCGCCCGGGTGCTCGACGGGGGGCGGCAGGTGACCGCGATCCTGGACAAGGCTCGCGCCTTCCTGCCTCGGCCTGAGGACAGTCCACGCAGACGCGTGCTGGAGTGGATGGCCGACGGGCTGTACGACCTGGTGGCCGAATCCTGGCAGCCGCTCGCCGCCGACGCCTCGCACCCGCACCCGCACCCGCACCCGCACCCGCTGACGACAGCCCAGATCTGCGCCCTGGACATCGTGGCCCGTCGCCAACCGCTCCGCGCGGCGGGACTTCTCCACCACCTGCTGAAGTCGACGACAGCCCCGGCGGCCGTAGGTCTCCGCGACGACCTGGACGAACTCCTCACCGCCTGGTCCACAGACTTCAGAAGGTCCCTGCGCCTGCGCCGGGTACCGGTGCACAACCAGGTGGAGCATCAGCTCAGCACGGTACTGACGGCGACCGAAGCCGCGTTGAACACGGCGACGACTTGACCAGACAGAATCCCGGAACCCCTATCAAGGTCACCCACGACACCGATCGAGCGCGGAATCCGGTCGGTGGACACCGGGCTCGTGGGCGGGCGGTCGCCGCCTACCGCAGGGTTGCGATGCCCGCCATGACGATGTCGACGCCCGCGAGGAACTGCTCGCGGTCGTCGTGCTCGCGCAGTTGCTTCACGGCCGCGTGCACGAAGGGGTACTTGCCGGGGTCCACCTCCGCCCAGTGCGCGGCGGCGGCATCGAGGAAGGCGGCCCGGTCCGTGCCGCTGTCGGCCAACTGGCGGGCGTTAGCGGCGTTCTGCACGGCCTCGCCGAGGACGTAGCTCATGAACGTGCCGGCCGCGTCGAAGCGTGCCCGCGCGGGGACGTCGAGTGCGTCCAGCAGTCGGGCGATGCTCTCGTAGAAGTCCAGCAGGGCGGGTCGCCACGGTTGCCGGGAGAGTTCGGCCGCGACCCAGGGGTGGGCGTCGATCGCGTCGAACAGCCCCAGGGCGAGGCGGCGCAGGCTCTCGCGCGGGTCCGCGTCGACGACCGCGCCGGTCAGCACGCGGGCGAAGACCTCGTCGGTGGCGGTCGAGAGCAGGTCACCCTTGTCCGCGACGTGGTGGTAGATCGCTCCGTAACCGGTGCTCAGGTGCACGGTGAGCGCGCGCAGGGTCAGCGCGCTCTCGCCGCCGCCGTCCAGGAGTTCGATCGCGGTCTGGATGATCACGTCCCTGGACAGGCCGTCCTTGCGCCTCGGGGTCCGCGCCGATCCGTTCGCGGGTGTCTTCGCCATGGTCCCAGTATCGCACGGGTGGATCGCCGCTCCAACGTCGTGCTAGCTTTTTTGGAGTGGCGATCCATTCAGGATCGGCCACACTCCAGGAGGACCACCATGACGACATCGGTCACGATCATCGGCGCAGGTCTGGGCGGCCTGACACTGGCCCGGGTGCTGCACCTGCACGGCATCCCGTCCACGGTCCACGAGGCGGAATCCTCCCCGTCGGCGCGCACGCAGGGCGGACTGCTGGACATCCGCGACTACAACGGCCAGCCGGCGCTGGAGACGGCGGGCCTGACCGAGGAGTTCCGCAAGCTAGTCCTGGAAGGCCGCCAGGCGATCCGCCTCCTGGACCGGAACGCGAACCTCCTGCTCGGCCTGCCCGACGACGGCACCGGCAACAGCCCCGAGGTCCAGCGCGGCGAACTGCGGCAGCTGCTGCTCGACTCACTGCCCGACGGCACAGTCAGGTGGGGCCGCAAGGTCAGCGGCGTCCGTCCGCTCGGGGACGGCGCGCACGAAGTGGCATTCGGCGACGGCACGACGGTCATCACGCGCCTGCTCGTCGGGGCGGACGGCGCCTGGTCGCGGGTCCGCCCGCTGCTCTCCGGGGCGACGCCCGGGTACACCGGCTTCTCGTTCGTCGAGACCCACCTGTTCGACGGCGACAACCGGCACCCGACCAGCGCGGAGACGGTGGGTGGCGGAGCGATGATGGTGCTCGAACCGGGAAGGGGGATCCTGGCGCACCGGGAGCGCGGCGGCAACCTCCACACCTGGGTCATGCTCGCCCGGCCGAAGGACTGGTTCAGCGGAATGGACTTCACCGATCCCGTCGCGGCCACCGCGCGGATCGTGCGGGAATTCGACGGCTGGGCACCGGAACTCACCGCGCTGGTCACCGACGGCGATACCCCTCCAGCGCTGCGCCACATCTACGCCCTGCCCGGCCAACACGTCTGGGACCGCACCCCCGGCGTCACCCTGATCGGCGACGCCGCACACCTGACGGCCCCCAACGGAGAGGGCGCCAACCTGGCCCTGCTGGACGGCGCCGAACTGGGCAAGGCGATAGCGGCGCACCCCGGCGACACGGAGTCGGCGCTCGCCGAGTTCGAGCAGGCCATGTTCGTACGCACCGCGGCGGCCCATGCCGAAGCACCCGATCTCAGCACCATGTTGGGCGACGACGCACCTCACAACCTGATCAGCGCCTTCGCCGGGGGCTGACTCGGTTCCGGCGACGGCAACGCCGGGCAGCGGCGGGCGCCGACGACGAGTCGTTCGCCGCGACACGCCTGCACGGACCTGCCCGAGCCCTGGAGTCCGTGGCCTGCTGGTGCATCGGACCGGGCAGCCCCAGCCGCCCCATGGGACATGCACCACTCGCCGCTGTCCGCGCCGTCCCGGCAGGGACACCCGAGCCGGCGTGAACCCCGCCCCAAGTCCGTCTGTCAGCCCTCCCGCGCCAAGGCGTCCATCAGCGCGTCCAGCAGGCCGGGCACCGACTCCTGGAGGGCGGATCGGCGGAGACGGTGGCCCCGGGAGGGGCCGACCATGACCGGGCGGAGGATGCCCGCCTCTACCAGGATCTTGAAGTGGTGGGTCGCGGTGGATTTGCTCAGGCCGTCGTAGAGGTCCGAGCAGGACGCCTCCTCGGCGGGATGCACGGCCAGGCGGCGGACCATTTCCAGGCGTGCGGGGTCCGCGAGCGCGCGCAGCAGCTTCTGGACGGCGGCGACGGGCGGCAACTGGTCGGACGGGGTCTCCCAGGGCGGCATCAGACAACTCCATGTTTGACGAGCGTCGTACTTCTCCCTAGCATCCTCGAAGTACGATCCACATCAAACTTACCAGGAGTCTCCGTGCGGACACTTTCCCCGGGCCGCCGTCCCCAGTCGTGGAGTTACCCGACCCTCCTCGTTCTGCTCATGCTCGGGCAGGCGACCTCCGCGATCCCCTCACCGCTGTACTCCCTGTACGCCGATAAGTGGGACTATCCGCCCTTCCTCACCACCGTCATCTTCGCCGCGTACGGGGCCGTGGCGGTCGTCGCGATCCTCGTCTCCGGGGCCCTGTCCGACCGGTACGGCCGACGGCCCGTGCTCCTGGTCGCCGTCCTGCTCCTGCTGGCGGGGCTGGTCGTCTTCGTCTTCGCCGCGGGACCCGGCTACCTCGTCGTGGCGCGGATGCTCAACGGCCTGGGGATCGGCGCGATCGTCGTCGTCGGCGGGGCCGCTCTGCTGGACGTCAGCCCGGAGCGGGCGGCCCGGAGCGGGACGCTCACCGCCATCGCCTTCAACGTCGGCATCGCCGTCGCGGCGCTCGGCACCGCGGCCCTCGCCCAGACCGGATTCCACCCCCTGTTCCTGCCCTACCTCGCCGACGCGCTCATCGCCGTCGTCCTGTTCGTCCTCCTTCTGGTGATGTGTGAGCCGCACCCCTCGGCCGGTGCCGCGCCGTTGGGGATCCCGCGTCCGCAGGTGCCCAGGGAGATCCGCGGGCGCTTCATCTTCGCCGTGATCGGCGCGGGCGCCGCCTGGACGGTGCTCGGGGTCTGCTTCTCCCTGGAGCCGTCGATCGCCGCTCACGCGGCGCACGTCGACGGACCGTTCTTCGGCGGCGTCGTCATCGCGGCCGTGACTCTCTCCGCCGCCACCACCCAGGTCGTCAGCGCCCGATTCCCGGCCCGCACGGTGGCGCTCGTCGGCGACACGGCGCTCGCCGTGCTCATGGTGGCCGGAGTGGCGGGCTTCGCGACCGGCAACGCCGTCGTCATCATCGTCACCGTCGCACTCCAGGGCGGCGCCTACGGACTCGCCTTCGGCGGCTCCCTGCGCCATCTGACCGCGCACATCCCCGCCGAGCGGCGCGGGGCGGTCATGTCCATGTTCTACCTGCTCGCGTACGGCGCGCTCATCACGCCCACGCTCCTGGTGGGCATCGGCGCGACCGTCTGGAGCGACACCGCGATCTTCCCCGTGTTTTCTGTAGCAGCCGCCGTGCTGTGCCTCTCCGCCGTGGTCGTCGAGCGGGTAGTAGGACGCCGAGGTGGACCCTTCGAGGTGACGCGGGCGACGACGGACGAGGCGCCGCGGATGAGCGAAGTCGACTGACCGGCGGCCCCGTTGGGGCACGGGCGGGATCGGCACGGGGCTTGGCAGGAGTCCGCACCGCGCGGCGTCCGGACGATTCTGTGAATCGGAGGGGGAACCTCCAGGGCCCAAGGAAGGCGCTCCACCCGCCGATGCCCGACCGCGAGGGCCGGCCCCCAGGTCAGGCCGGTTCGAGAGCCGCTGCCAGATGACCAGACAGTTCCTTGATCTGGGTCTCGGTGTACCAGGCCCTGCTATGGGTCAGGTCGACGGTGAGCCGGCCCCGGTAGCGGCTGATCACGGCGAAGATCATGGGGACGCGTCCGAGCGGGGCGAGACGCACCCTGCTGATCCGCAGTCCCGGCGGCAGGGGCGGTTCGGCGATGGTGCCCACATTGGTGATGACCAGGCTCGGCGGGCGCTGCTCGAGCATGTAGGGGAACGCCGCCAACTCCATGGCCGCAGCCCCGCTGTCGAGATGCGCGCGCAGCTGTGCGGCCATGTCGCGGCCCACGTCGACCGGCTGTGCGTCGCCGCCGATCCAGAGCCGTATGGAGGTGGTGGTGGCCGCCGACTGGAGGATCTCCGGCGGCATGGGCGGGGAGAGTCTGCGGCGCATGTCCACGGCCATGGTGCACAGCACGCGCACCGGTTCCTTCTGAGTAGGGAACAGGGATCGCAGACTGGTCAACAGGGCCCCGCTCACCAGGGAGTTGAGGCTCAGGGAAGCCGTGCGGGCCTGGCTGAGTAGCCGCTCGTACCGGCGGGGGCTCGCCTCGACACGGGTGATCCCGAAGCTCGGATCGGGGCCGGGGCCGCCGTCGCGCGACGCGAGTGCGGGCAGGAGCGCCGGCGGGGCCTGCGTATCCAGCCCTGCCCGTTCGGCGACGAAGTCACGCAACCGCGCGGGGGTGAAGCGTGCGGCGAGGATGTCGTCGAGCGCGGGGCCCAGTACCGGCCGGACCGGTCCGGCCGGTAGGGGTCGGCCCGTGGCGAGCGCGGTGTAGAGGGTCCACAGGCGCTGGTGGAGTGCCTGGTAGCTCATGGCGTCGGCGAAAGCCCGCAGCAACGTCATCACGACACGAGTACGGCCGTCGCGTACGACCGAGACCCGCAGAAGCGGGCCCTTCCCCCAGTCGAGCGGAGCGCTGATCTCGTCGTCGAAGTCACTGCTGTGGCCGAGCGCCGGGCCCGCTGCCGACTCCCCGACCTGGACGTGTGGGCGGGTCTCTCCGGTCCGGTGGGTGATGCTCCCCGCGGTCAGCGGGTAGCTCTTCCGCAGCTGGACCAGTGCCCGCGCCAGGACCGCGTCGTCAAGGCTGCCTTCGAGTTCGCTGTGCAGCACGAGCCGGACCCCGGCCGACGCAATGGCCGCCTCGTGCGGCGCGAGCGACCGCTCCATCACACGTTCCCCTCGCTGCGGGCTGACTGTTCAGCCACCTGTCGGTCGCGGTGGTCCGGCCGCGGGCCCTGCGCCGGGTTACGGCTTGGTGGTGAGGGGGCTGGTGAGGGTGTTCAGGACATCGAAGCTGGCGTTGCCCTCGAAGAAGGGGGTGCCGGACGGTACAGGGCTGGTGCCGAACGTCCCCGCCAGGGCGTCGGCGCCCTGCTTGGTCAGCGCCATCGGAAGGCGTTCGGCACTCACCTTGGTCAGCGAGAGCTTCGCGCCGACCTTGGTGGAGATGAACATCTCGATGCGCCGCCCCTTGTGTTCCGCGGTCCACGAGCCGGTCATGTCCGGGCGGAGTGCGACCCTGGGGACGGTGAACTCCGCGCGCCTGCCGTCGCGTTGGAACGCGAAGCCGCCCGTGCCCTCGCCGGTCAGGCCGGTCAGGTCGGTGTTGATCTGGCCCTTCGTGAGGGTGCCGCGCATGCACGTGTGGGCCTTGTAGGTCACCACGGTGTTCGGCTTGACGGCGTCGAGACTGATGCGTGCCGTCGCCAGGGCCTTCGCGGACGCGTCGGTGAGGCAGAAGTAGTACGGGTCGCCGGCCTTCAGCGGCAGAGGCGGCAGGACACTGCCCGCCTCCCGGGCCGCCACCGGCGGCACAACCGCCGCGAGGACTCCCAGACAACCAACGGCAAGGCCGGCCAGACGCAGAGACGACTTACCCACAGCGCAACTCCAGGTGACGCAGACGGACGTTCGACGATCGTGAAGCCCGGTCCGGATCACGATCCGCTCCGTCAACGCGGGCGCCCCCTTCACGTCACGGCCAGAATCCGCACGACCACTCAGATGCCGTCGGGGAACCCGCCGACATCATCGACCGGCTCAGCCCCGACGGGCGGACCGGCATCGAGCTGCCCGTCAACTGGCCTGCCCCGGCGCCCCGGCCGAGGTCGGCCACCAGGGGCTTGGCGCCCAGACCGGCGGCGGAGCGCACGACCGCAGAGCCCCCGTCAGCAGCCCGGCGGAGGCTCGTGACCGATCGAAGGCGGTCTGACTACGCTGAGAAAACGCCGCGGTTGAAGCGGATGGCCCAGACGACGACGGCAACGATGACCGCTGTGATGACGGCCGTTCCCACGACCGAGCTGGTGGCGGCGAAGATGCCGCCGAACCCGGCCACGCCCAGCGCCGCGCCCACCGCGAGGCTGGTCTCCTGGAGAGCGGCGGCGCGCGCGACGTCCTTGGGCGGGACGCTCCCGAGCAGGTACGAGTCTCCGGACGCCATCGAGACGCCCACCCCGAGACCGATCAGGAAGCTGGCCGGCCACAGGCCGACAAAGGCAGCTACCACGAGGCCGAGAGCGCATGTGGCCAGGCTGACCTGCAACATGTGCACCGGGGAAAAACGGGATTGCAGTTTGTGGAAGGCGAATCCTCCGAGCGACACCCACAGTGCCAGCACGGAAACCGGCAGGATGGCCAGCAGTGAATCGGCCTGCGCGCTGAACAGGAACACCGATCCCGTGTAACTCGCCGATCCGACGACCAGCGCGAGCGAAGGGGCTCCCAGTCGGGAGAAGTTGAGCATGCGCACATCGATGAGCGGATCCCGGGAGCGGAGCTGGCGCGTACTGAATACCGCAAGGACGCCGCAGCCGGCAGCGGTCGCCAGTACTCGTCCGAGCGCCGGACCGTGACTCTGAAGACCTGCCACGAAGAGTCCGAAGCCGAGGAAAGCCAGGACGGAAGAAGCGACATCGATTTTGGTGGACGCGGCCTGGCCCAGATTGATACTGCGCAACAGCAGGGTCGCGAACACTCCCACCACGAGAGCGATCGCGGCGGGGAGCCAGAACAGCATGGTGTACGCGCCGCCATCGACGAACGCACGGCCGATCAACGGTCCCGCGCCGGCGCCGATGCTGTACGTGGTGATCCAGAGGGAGTAACCCAGGGTGCGCTCTGCCGTGTTGGGCAGACCGCCGATGACCGAGGCGACGCTCGACACGATCAGCGCGTAGCCGAAGCCTTGCACGAACCGAGTCGCCGTCCATGCCACCGGTGAGTCCAGCAGTGCGGGACTCGCGCCTGCGACGGTGAACACGAAGAGCCCGATCGCCAACGTGACGCCCGGACCAAGTCGCGCACCCAGACGGGACCCGAGGACAATACTCGACGCGAGCGCGATCGTGTATCCGTCGATAAACCACAGGCGCCATGAGTCGGTCAGGACCGGCAGGTCGTAGGCGACAGAGTTGAAAAGTGTGGAGTCCACACCGCCGAGGAACATGGGGATTAAGAGGAGCGGAAAAAGAACCTTCTTGGGAACGGTGGACCGCTCAGAAACAAGAACACTTTCGGCCATGGCAGACCTCGTCTCAGTTGGCACTCTGCGGCGATGTGAAGAAGATCGGGATCACTGGATTGAAGGCCGTCCTGGCCGTCAACTCCACCGTCGTCTTCTGCTCGCGGCCTCGGCGTGGCGCGCGTAGGCCACGCGGCGCCGGTGGCGCCTGCTGCGCGCTGGGTGATCGCCGCCAGCGGCCGGGTATCCGACGCTGGCCCTGAGGGGTGCCATGAGCTCTCCGAGTCGACATAGAACTACCTAAGACGGTTCTATCAGCCCGCGTAACACGCGGCAACCGGCCAAGCCGGTTCCACGCTCGTTCCCCGGGTTCCGTCCGGGTAACGCGCCATCGGCGGGCCGCGCGGCGACCCGGGCGCGGCATCTCCGCCGGGCGACGCCGCCGCGCCGGACAGACCGAGCACCGACGGGCCGACGAGTCGCGAAGCTCCTGGTGGATGGGGGCCGTTGGCCCTGACCCCAGCCACCAGGAGCATCGTCGTGCCGCCGGATGATGACGACCGAGGGCGCGGCGGCGAAGAGGGCTCTGGCCTCCCCCGCCGATGAACCGCTGCTGAGACCTCGAACAAGCCTGCGAGTCGGGGACGCCGGCTCTGACGGTCGGCCTCTGTCGGCCGCTGTCGGCCTCTCTCGACCTTTACGCCGACGCGGACGGAAACTCGCGGTTGCTGAGGTGCTGCGGACGCGGCTTGGGCGCGGCGAAAGGAGCTTCCAGCGTGTTCTCCACGCTGTTGTACACAATGAAGATGTTGGAGCGCGCGAAGGGCGAGAGGTTCCCGTTGGAACCGTGCAGCAGGTTCGAGTCGAACATCACCGCGGATCCGGCCGGGCCGGTGATCTGCTCGATCCCATGCTCCTCGGCCATGCGCGTGAGGTGCCGCTGATCCGGAGAACCGACTGAGGGGCTGGCCACCCGGAGGGATTCCTCGTGGTAGTTCTGCGGCGTCTCCCCGATCGTGGGAATGAACGACTTGTGCGTACCGGGCATGACCATGAGCGGGCCGTTGAACGGATGGTTCTCGGTCAGCGAGATCGAGAAACTGAACGCGCGCGGCTGACGCATGCCGTCTTCGGAGTGCCAGGTCTCGAAATCGGAATGCCAGTGGAACGGAGCACCGCCGAAACCGGGCTTGTAGTTGACCCGGCTCTGGTGGATGTACACCTCCGAGTCGAGGACCTGCCGGGCGATGTCGGTGAGCCGCGGGGACCTCAGCAGCTCGGCAAAGAGCTCGCTGACCTTCTCGACCTCGAAGACAGAGCGCAGTTGGTCGAACTCCGGTTCCAGAATCACGCGCTCACTGGCGCGCAGCACCGGGTCCTCGCTCAGCCGTTGCAGTTCGGCCAGGTATGTCTTCACCTCTTGGTCGGACAGCAGTCCGTCGAGGACCAGGTAGCCACTGGACTCGTACCGCTCCAACTGCTCCCGGCTGAGAGGACCGGGACCATTTCCCCATACGGTCGGATCGATTCGCGGCTGGGGAACGGACTCACCGAGGACTCGCGTGGGATACAGGTCGGGGCGCGCAGTGGCAGTCATATGGCACTCTCCTTCACAGGGCAGGGGCGGTGCGGTCCACTCATGCACGGATAGGGTTCTCCAGGCAGAGGATCGCGAGGAGTCAGCCAGACGGCGGAGGTCCTTCACCGCTCATCTCTCTCTCTGGTTTTTCTCAAGCTCTCTCGATATTGCGAGATTCAAGGCAGTGAAGGGAAGAGAAAACGGGTGGACTGAATCGGCCCTGACCTGTTCCGGACCGCGGTCGGGCGTGGTAACCGGCCATTCCGGCTCTCAGTGGAGAGGGGTGCTTGCAGGGCCGACTCCGCCCGACGATGGCGGCAGCCGCAGTCGGCTCCCGACGCCCCCTCCGAGGGTTGAGACCTCCATGCCGAGGCCGAACCGTCCATGACGGTTCTCCCGTTTGTCCACCAGATGGTAACCAGCTAGGGTGGTTCCATGTCGGCCGATCAGTACCCCGAGTTCCGTCTTGGCAAGGTGCTAGCGACCAGCTTCACGGCGACGCTGACGGAGCGCTGCGGCGAGCCGGTGGAGCGCATCCCGGTGCCGCGGCGTCTCGTGGACTGGTTGGCGGTCAATGGGCTCATGGTCGACTCCTGCACCGACTCCCAGCTCGACCGCGCCCGAGAAGTGCGGGAGTCGATTCACGCGGCCGCTACCGCCGTCGCCGACCAGGCTCCGCTTCCCCCTTCGGCTGTGCGGGTCATCAATGACTGCAGCACCAGCGGTGTGGCCTCGGTCGTTCTGACGCCCGAAGGGCGCCAGGAGTGGCGGCTGGGTTCGGCTTCCGTGGAGGACGCGCTCAGCGTGATCGCCGCCGACGCCATCAGCGTCATCTCGGGTGAACGCGACGGCAAGATGGCCCTGTGCGCGTCGCCGACGTGCCGGGCCGCGTTCTTCGACACCAGCCGAGGCGCCACGCGCCGATGGTGCGAGATGAACACCTGCGGGAACCGTGAGAAGAAGGCACGCTTCCTCGCCAACAAGCGCCAGAGCCCAAGTCCCGCCCACTGACTGGCTACTGACTGCCCGCTGACCACTCCCCCTCGCGCGCCACGGCCTCTCCGGCGAGGACAGCACGATCGCCTTGGACCGAGTGAACCCGCGGAGGGCGGTGTCGAGACCCTCCGCGGTCCGTGGCAAGGCCCTCCCCTCGTCCGGGTGCGCTCAGCTCTCGGTGCGATAGTGGGCGGCGGTTCCCGTGAGGTGGGGGCTGAGTTCGGGGCGCAGGACCAGGTCGTCGTCGTAGTCGCCACCGTTCTGTCGGCGGAAGGGCAGCGGTTCGGTGTGCGGGAGGTCCTTCAGCCGCTCGCGCAGGGCGTCCACGTGGAAGGCGTAGGTGGCCTCGTCCATCCGGTCGGCCCCGTGGACCAGTAGGGGCGGGAGGACGTCGATGCCCGCGTACCACAGGGTGCCGTGTTGCAGGGGAAAGAGCAGGTCGTTCAGGTCGCCGTTGATGCCGCGTGGTCCCAGGCTCACCTCTCGGGCGCCGGCGCTGACGACGACCATCGCCCGCTTGCCCGCGAGCGCGCCCTCCCCGTAGCGGAGTTGGCGGCCCTGGGCGTCGTGGATGCCGAAGGCGAAACCGGCGACGAAGACGCGGTCGAACCAGCCTTTGAGGATGGCGGGCATCCCGTACCACCAGAGCGGGAACTGCACGATCACGGTGTCGGCCCAGGACAGTTTCGCGTGCTCCGCGGTGATGTCGGGGGCCAGTGAGCCTCGGCGGACGGCCTCTTGTGCCGCGCGGCCGACGATCAGTCGCTCGCCGTCCGCGTGAGTGAAGTCGTCGGCCGTCACGACCGGGTTGAAGTTCATCGCGTACAGGTCGCTGGTGCGGACCTCGTGTCCCTGTTCTTCGAGGGACCGGACGCCTTCGCGGTACAGGGAGCCGTTGAGGGAGCGGGGTTCGGGATGGGCGGCGAGCCAGAGGACTTTCACCGTCGGTTCCTTTCTGCGGTGGCCATGATCGTTCGCGCTTACCCGAACCGCTGTGGAACAACCGATCCCCGAACTGGACGACGGGAGTTTCGCGTCGGGAAGTGGGTCCGCACGCCAGTGGAGTGCGGCGGATCGGTTGCGGCCGGGGCAGTGGCTCTCGTGCTGGTGATGGGCGAGCTGTCAGGAGTTGCCTTCCCGGCGCCGGCCAACTCGGCAGCAGGAGGTGGCACTTGGACCTGTCTCCTGCTGCAAGGGCCTCACCGCGCGAACACCGAGTCCCCGTCAGCGGGCTGACGGGGACTCACGGTCGGTCGAGGGTGACCGTACGGCCTACTTCGCTTCCACTACTTCGTCCTCCGTCAGCAGCGGGTAGACGCCGTTCTCGTCGTGGTCCTCGCGGCCGGTCAGCGCCGGCGTGAAGATGCACAGGAACGTGCTGTCCTCGATGGGCTTGATCGTGTGGTTGTCGGCGTCGTCCAGGATGTGCAGCGTTCCGGGCTCGATGATGTGTTCCTCGTTCTCGTCCCGGTCGACCAGAATCATCTTTCCGGAGATGCAGAACACCGCTTCCACGTGGTTCGCGTAGCAGATGTCGGTCTCGGTGCCGGCGTACACCACGGTCTCGGAGACGGAGTATCCGAATCCGTCCGAGGCGAGCAGGATGCGCTTGCTCCGCCACGTGCCGCTCGCGGCCGTGACGTCCCGCTCGGTACCTTCGATGTCCGAAAGCCTACGAACCTGCATGACAGTTCTCCTTCTCTTTGTTCCTGTGCGACATGGGCAGGGTCTGCGCTAGCGCGCTCTCAGTGCGGTGAGGAGTTCGATGTAGAGGCTGTTGAGCCGGGCGCCTCTGTCCAGGTAGGCGGCTCCGACCATGGCGCCTTCCCGCAGGTACTTGACGACCACTCCGTGGTCAGGTCGTTCCAGGTCTCCACGGACGATCTCCATGGAATCGGAGATCTTCGGGTTACCGGCGATCTGGATACGCAGCCCGAAGACCTCGGTCACCATGTTGGGGAAGTACTTGATCCGGGAGATTTTCGCGTCATATCCCAGAGACGATGCCAAAGACTTACCCGCGAGATCGCCGGTGTCAATCGCGTTCTTCCAGAATTCCATGCGCGTGTGGCTTTCCGACGTCCACGGGTCCGGGTAGCGAGCGATATCCCCGGCCGCGAACACATCCTCGCACTCCGATACGCGCATGTACTCATCAACGCGTACCCCGTCGGACAGGTCCAAACCGTTTCCCCGCAGCCATTCCACGTTGGGAACGCTGCCGATCGCTTCGATGTAGAGCGATCGGTCCGACGCGGGTTCGAGGTATGCGTCCTTCGATCCGCTCGCATCTTTGGCGAGCCTTCCGGCGCCGTCACAGAGCATGTTCCGTGCGGCGTCGCCCGTCAAGAACGTGACGCCGTTCCGAGCGATCCAACTCCTGAGCGAGCGTGCGGTCGTCGTGCCCAGAATTCTCTCGAAGGGCCCGTGACGCAGCGCTTCGAGCATGACGACTTCGCAGCCGTACTCCTTGGCCAGGGAAGCCAGCTCGCAAGCGACGAATCCGGCGCCCGCGATCGTGACTTTTTTGCTTTTCTGGAGTTCCTGGTGAATGGATCGCGCGTCATCCAGGCCTCGCAGCGTCCGGTGCGCATGGACCGCGCACTCCCTGTCGCCCTCGGCCGAGGTGCGCGGGCGCACACCCGAGGCGATCACGAGGCGGTCGTATGCGAGCGTGTCGCCTGTACTCAGGCGCAGAACCCTGTCACGCAGGTCCGCGGTCTCGACTCGCGTATCGAGATGCCAGGTCAGGGCGGTGTTCTCGACTCCGGGCACCTTCAGGCCCTCGGTGGCCGCCTCGATGCCGTCCGGCGGCGGATACCGCTTCTTCGTGAGACCTGGCCGGCTGTAGGTGCGGTGGGCCTCGTCTCCGAGGATGACGATCCTGGCGTCCACCCCGCACTTGAGCAGCGCGTTGGCCGCTCGTAAGCCGGCTATGCCAGAACCGACTATGCCGATGAGGGGCGCCGATCCGGTCATGCGGAATCACGGTTCAGGGCGATCGCCTGCAGGGGGCAGGAGTCGATGGCGTCCTCGATCTCGTCGATGTTCTCCTCATCGAACGACTCCTGGTACCGAAGCTCTCCGTCGGCGTCCAGTTCGAAGTGGTCCGGAGACGAAATTGCGCAGAGCCCGTGGTTCTGGCATTTGACTTGGTCAACGAAGATCTTCACAATTTCCTCCAAGCGTGATCGTGTTTCAGGAACGCGGGGTGAACGTGATCGGCAGCTTGTTGGCGCCCGTGTTTCCGGAGTCGGGCAGCCACTCGGCGCCTTCTCCCAGACGCAGGTCGGTCATGCGCGTGGCCAGTGTCGTCAGAGCCACACCGATGTCTGCCCTGGCGACGAAATGCCCCAGGCAGTGGTGCACTCCCCCGCCGAACGCGAAATGCGGCGCGCGTTCGGCGTCGAGGTCGATGCGGTCGGGATCGTCGAACGCGGCGGGATCGGTGGCCGAGGTCATCGTGAACAGGTGGAGGGTCGTCCCCTGCTCGATCGTGCGCTCCTTGTGCTGGAACGTCTCCGCCGCCTCACGCGATATCCATCGGCCGATCGGATTGATGCGAAGTGCCTCTTCCGCCGCCTTGGCGGCGTAGCGCTCGGGGTCCGCGGCCAGCTTCTCCCACTGGTCCGGCTGCTTCGAGAATGCCTCGACGGCCAGGGCCAGTTGATTTCGCGTCGTGTCTATGCCCGCGAAGATGAGCAGGATGATGAGGTTGATCAGCTCCTGGTCCGAGAGCTTGCCCGCGTCCGCGTCCCTCGTCTCCACCAGGGTGCTCAGGATGTCGTCCTGAGGTGACTTCCTCCTGCTCAGTACGAGGGATTCCGCGTACTGGGTGAGTTCGACGATGGCGTCGTCGATCTGTGCGATGTTCTCCTGGATGGTGATGCCGAGACCGAGCCCGATCGTGGACGCGAGTTCGTGGATCTTCTTCCAGTCCCGCTCGTCGATGCCGAGGATCACGCACAGGATCCTGGTCGCGTACGGTGCCGCGAAGCGGCCGGCGAAATCCGTCCGCCCGTCGTCGATCCACTCGTCGACCAGGCTCTCCGCGAGGGCTTGGAACCGGGGGTGCAGGGGCTCTATCCGGCGCGGTGAGAAGGCCGGATTGACCAGGCGGCGGATCCTGTTGTGCTCGTCGCCCTCCAGCACCAGCAGGGTCTTCTGCCACCAGCGGTCGAAGTGACCGTCGAACACCCCGTGCTGAGAGGGCCACTTGGCCGATCCCTGGGTCAGGCGGGGATTCTTCAGGAGGAAACTGCTGTCCTCGTAGGAGAGGACGGCGATGCCCCAGTCGGTTCGTGCGTACCAGTGGGTGGCGCGCGCCTTCCGTACGTCTTCCGAGTCCATACGGAAGTGTTCGCCACTGATGTCGAGATGCGGGATTGTGGGCTGCTGAGTCATAGCGGACGACTCCCAGTCGTCGAGGATCGGTCCGGGTCGGTGCGGCCCGCGGCTGCTGCCGGGCGGGCTGACCAGGTCAGTCGGCGGTCAGCGGGCCGATGCGGTAGAGGACCTCGTCGTGGTGGCTGTCGGCGAAGAGGCTGCTGGGGAAGAGCACCCGGGTCGCGATGGGGGCCGCGTGCTTCTTGGCGAACTGCTTCAGGACCATGATGATCGCCTTGTTCTCGGCGGAGACCGTGGCCTCGACGTACCGGGCGCCGTCGGCCACCTGCTGATCGGCCGCGGCCTGGAAGAGTTTCACCCCGAGGAAGGGGATGCCGTGGCGCGGGTTGACGGCGGTCTGCCAGACGAAGTAGGTCTCGGGCTCCTCCGGGCGGCGGTAGCCGGTGAGGAATCCGACGAGTTCGTCGCCCACGGTCGCGACGAGCGAACCGTCGGCGAAGTCGCGGAACCAGAGCGTGTAGTAGTAGAGGCTGTTGGAGTCGAGGCCGGGGGTGGCCTCGACCATCTTCCAGACGGCGGGGCCGTCCTGGGGCACCGGAGCGCGGAAGATCACCTGCTTCTTCGCGGCGGTGGTCTGCTCCGCGCCGGTCGCGGAGGGCGTGGTCGTCGTCATGGTGGGGTGGGCCCTTTCTCTCTCGGCGGCACCGGGCGCGGTCATGCCGTCTCGTACACGGCGCGTTGCGCGATGCGCAGTCCTCGGTCGAGTTCGTCGGTGGTGATGGTCAGCGGCGGCAGCAGCTTGATGACCTCGTCGTGGGCTCCGGACGTCTCGATGAGGAGCCCGAGTTGGAACGCGCGCCGTGCGGCGCGGCCGGCGTGCTCGGGGTGGGGCAGCTCCAGGCCCCAGACCATGCCGCGGCCCCGGTAGGCGGATCCGCTGTGGTGGGCGGCCGTGTCGCGGAGGGCGGCTTCGATGGTCCGGGCGTGGGCCAGGGTCTGCTGCTCCAGCTTGTCGTCGGTCCAGTAGGCGTTGAGGGCGGCGGCCGCGGTGACGAAGGCGGGGTTGTTGCCGCGGAACGTGCCGTTGTGCTCGCCCGGCTCCCAGACGTCGAGTTCGGGCCGGAACAGGCACAGGGACATGGGCAGTCCGTAGCCGCTGATGGACTTGGAGACGGTGACGATGTCCGGGGTGATGCCGGCCTCCTCGAAGGAGAAGAACGCTCCGGTGCGGCCGCAGCCCATCTGGATGTCGTCGACGATCAGCAGCATGTCGTGCTGCTCGCAGAGCTGGGCGAGGGCTCGCAGCCACTGCGGGCTTGCCACGTTGATGCCGCCCTCGCCCTGGATCGTCTCCACGATCACCGCGGCCGGCTGGTCGAGACCGGATCCGCTGTCGTCGAGGAGCTGCTCGAACCAGAGGAAGTCGGGGGTCCTGTCGTCCAGGTAGTGGTCGAAGGGCATGCGGGTGGTGTGGACGAGCGGGATGCCGGCGCCGGCTCGTTTGAAGGCGTTGCCGGTCACCGCGAGGGAGCCGAGCGACATGCCGTGGAAGGCGTTGGTGAAGGAGACGATCGTCTCGCGGCCCTTGACCTTGCGCGCCAACTTGAGGGCGGCTTCCACCGCGTTGGTCCCTGTCGGACCCGGGAACATGACCTTGTAGGGAAGTTCGCGCGGGCGCAGGATCGTGTTCTGGAAGAACTCGAGGAACGCTCGCTTGGCCGTGGTCGACATGTCCAGGCCGTTGGTGACGCCGTCGTGTTCCAGGTAGTCGATCAGGGCGCGCTTCAACACCGGGTTGTTGTGGCCGTAGTTGAGGGATCCGGCGCCGGCGAAGAAGTCGAGGTAGTCGTGTCCGTCCTCGTCGTGGAGGTGACTGCCCCGCGCCCGGTCGAACACCGTGGGCCAGCTGCGGCAGTAGCTGCGTACCTCCGACTCCAGCGTCGTGAAGACGCTCAGGTCGGGCTGGGTGATCGTCATGCCGCTACCTGCTCGCGCTTCGTGGCGAGCACGAAGTCGGTGAAGGTGTCCACGGAGATGAAGTCGTCCGCGTCCAGGGCCTCCGGGTCGACGACCAGGTCGATGGAGTCTTCGAGGGCCATCAGCATCTCGAGCATGGTGGTGGAGTCGAGGTGCAGGTCGTCGAAGAGCTTCACCTCGCCGGTGAGGCCGGTGACGGGGCGCTCCAGGACGTCGGTGAGGGCGTTCTCGAGGGCGGTGACAACGTTCTGGCGGTCCATGGTCATGTCCTAACGTCCGGTGGGGAGTTGCTGTGGTCGGGTGTGTGGGTGGGCTCAGTGGGCGAGGCGGGCCCGCAGGGCCTCGGTGGTGACGGAGGTGGCCGGGGCCTGGTCGATCTGGGCGGCCAGCTTCCTGCGGTCGACCTTGCCGTTGCCGTTGGTGGGCAGGGCGTCCAGACGGACGCAGCGGCGCGGGATCTTGAAGGGCTCGATGTGGTCGCGCATGCCCTCGCGCACCTCGTCGGCGGTGATGTCGGCGACCACCGCGAGGAGTGCGGTCCGCTTTCCCTCGGGCGGCAGTACGGCGGCGGAGGTCACGCCGTCGACGCGGGTCGCGGCGGCTTCGACCTCGGTGGTGCTGAGCCGGAACCCCCGCTCCTTGTAGAGGTCGTCGCGGCGGCCGGAGAAGTAGAGGTAGCCCTCCTCGTCCTGCCAGCCGTAGTCGCCGGTGCGCAGTTCGGGGAAGAGTCCCTCGGCGCGGGGGAAGCGCTCGGCGGTCAGCTCGGGGCGTCGCCAGTAGCCGGCCATGACGTTCGGGCCCCGCACGACGAGTTGGCCGATCTCTCCCGCGGGCAGCCGGTTGCCGTCGTCGTCGATGACGAAGACCTCGGTGCCCGGCAGGGGCAGTCCGCAGGACCCCGGGCGGTCGAGGTCGCCGTCGGGCGGCATGATCGCTGTGCGCTTGCACTCGGTGAGGCCGTACATGACCTGGATGCGCAGGTCGGGGAGGGCGGCGCGGAGCGCGGTCATGGTGGGCTGGGAGAGGGCCGCTCCGGTGTTGGTGAGCAGCCGCAGCCGGCCAGGGCCCTTGCTGCTGCGGCTGAGCAGCCAGGCGAGCCGGTCGGAGAGGGACGGCATGGCGGGCAGCACGGTCGCCCCGGCCTCCTCCAGGCTGCGCAGCAGCGGGGGGCCGACCTCGGCGACGGTGCCCAGGTGGAGTCGCGCGCCGCTGAGGGCCGCGAGGTAGACCTGGTAGAGGCCGTAGTCGAAGGAGAGGGGCAGCGGGCAGTAGACGACGTCGTCGCTGCGGTACTCCAGACATTCCTGGATCGCGGAGACGGCGAAGATCACCTGCTGGTGGGTGCTGACCACGGCCTTGGGCAGCGAGGTGGTGCCCGAGGTGTAGATCAGGCTGACGGGGTCCACGCTCAGGGCGCCGCGGCCGGTGAGGGTGGGGGTGGGGGTCCCCTCGGGGTCGGCTTCGAGTGCGGTCCGCAGGAGTTCGTCGAGCCTGAGGAAGGTCACGTCGTGCTGTGCGGCGGTGCGTCCCGCGTCGGGGTCGTCGGAGACCAGCAACGTGGGTTCGCAGTCGCGCAGTACGTGTTCCAGTGGCCCGCCGCGTACCTGCTCGTGCAGCACGCTGAAGACGGCGCCGAGGCGGGAGGCGGCGTAGACGAGGACGGCGATGCCGACTCCGTCGGCGGCGGTGACGACGACGCGGTCGCCGCGGCGCAGTCCCTCGCGGTGCAGGAGTGCGGCCATCCTGGTGCTGGCGGTGGCGAGTTCGCGGTAGGTGAGACGGTGGCTTCGCGAGGTCAACGCGGTCGATCGGGGGGTGCGGTCGGCGGTCGCCTCCAGGAGTTCGTGCAGCAGCCGAGCTGTGCTGGGCATCAGATCTCCTCGGCGGTGGGGGTGTTGGCGGTCGCGGTGTCCTTGCGGCGGTGGGGGACGACGGTGGTGGCGGTGGCGGCGCAGACGAGTTGGGGTTCCTGGAGTACGGTGGCGGCGCTCTCGCCCGCTCCGGGGCGGGCGTTGAGGACCTTGTGGGCCTCCAGCTCGACCACGCGGCGCAGTCGGGTCCGGCGTACCAGCCGGCCGCGGGCCTCGATGTAGTCGCCGGGCCTCACGGGTGCGGTGAAGCGGAGGTCGCTGTACTGGGACAGCAGTCCCTCGTCGCCGTCCGTGCGGATGGTGATCTCGGTGACGAGATCACCGAAGAGGCGCAGGATGCGGGCGCCGTCGACGAGGTCTCCGCCGTAGTGGGCCTCTTCCTGGCCGATGCGTACGCGCAGGAAGGCCGTGGTCTCCGGGGCTTGTTCACCGGGGGTGCTGTGCTGGACGGCGGCGGTCGTGGTGGTGGTTTTCGGCGGCGGCACGGCGTCAGGCTCCTTCGATTCCGTGGATCGTGGTGGTCCGTTCCCGGCTCCCGTGCCGTCGGCCGGCGGGAGGCTGAGGGCGACGGCGGCCACGACGTTCTCTTTGTGGGTGATGGAGACCGAGAGGGAGGTCGGGGTCAACTGGGCGGCTCGGCCTCGGAGATGGACGACGGGGGCGCCGTGCGCGGTGTGCTCCACGCATATCTCCCGGGGCGTCACTCCCTGGAGGAAGCCGATGCCGAGGGCTTTGAGGAGGGCCTCCTTGGCGGCGAACCGTCCCGCCAGGAACTCCAGGCGTCGCTGCGGACCGAGGGTGTCGGCGTGGGCGAGTTCCTCCGGGGCGAAGCCGAAGCGCAAGAACCAGGGCCGCTCGATCAGACGGCGGAGTTCCGATCGTTCGAGGACGTCAAGGCCGATCCGGGCGATCCGGCTCGCTGGGGCGTTCACGTGGACGGTGTGCGGAAGTCGACGAGGTGCTGCTTGGCCAGCAGGTCTTCCGTAGTGTCGCGTTCCCGGATCAGATGGGCCCGCCCGTCGTGCACCAGCACCTCGGCGGGGAAGCCGTGGCTGAGGAAGAGACCGGGTGAGGCGGTCGGCCCGTAGGCCCCGGACCGTTCCACCGCCAGCAGGTCCCCCGGCCGCACTTCCGGCAGTCGGACCTTCTTGGCGAGGACGTCGTTGGGTGTGCACAGAGGTCCGGTCACGCTGTAGCGGCGCGTCTCGCCCGCGGCGCGATTCTCCAGGTGGCGGATCGGGAAGTTGCGCTTGACGAAGCTGCCGACGCCGACGGCCGCCATGTGGTGGTTCGTGCCGCCGTCGGCGACCACGAAGCTCTCCCCCATGGAGTTCTTCACGTAGCGGGCCCGGACGATGTACGTGCCGGCGGTGGCGGTGAGGAACCGGCCCAGCTCCATGATCATCCGGCAGTGGGGGTTGCGTGCGGAGAACGGGGCGAGGACTTCCGCGAGTCCGGTGCCCAGCGCGTCGAGGTCGAGGTCCTCTTCGTTGTCGAAGTAGGCGACGCCGAGGCCGCCGCCGAAGTCCACGGTCTCCAGGGGGAAGCCGAGGTGTCCGGCGAGGTCTTCCGCGGTGGCGAGGATCTGGCGGGTGTTGTGGACGACGTCCTCGTGGTGGAGGAACCGTGTCCCCATGTAGGCGTGCACGCCCTGGACGCGGATGTTGCGCAGGGCCGCGACGCGGTGCTTGGCGTCGCGCAGTTCGGCTTCGTCGATGCCGAACTGTCGGGGCTTGCCGCCCATGGCCAGCCCTGATCCCTTGCTGCCGAAGGCGGGGTTGACCCTGAGCAGCACCGGGAACCCGTCCCGGCCGGCCGTCGCCAACAGCGCGTCGAGCTGGTCGAGTTCGTCCAGTGACTCGCAGACGATGGCGTGGATGCCGGCCTCGACGCACGCGGTGAGCTCTCGTTCGTCCTTGCCGGGCCCGAGGAAGATGATGTCCTCGGAGGCGACGCCCGCTCGCAGGGCGGTGACCAGTTCGACGTAGGAGGAGACTTCGGCGCCGGCGCCGAAGGAGTTCAGCAGCGCGCAGACGCTGACGTTCGGGTTGGCCTTGAGCGAGTAGAAGATATCGGCGGTGTCGGGAAGCAGGTCGCGCAGGCCGTGGTACGTGTCGGCGAGGATATCCGCGTCGTAGAGGAACAGCGGGGTGCCGAACTCCTCGGCGAGCGCCGACATCGTGTTTCCCTGGATGTCACTCTTCGAGGTCATCGGGCGATCACTGCCATCCGCCGTCGTCCTCGGGCGAGATGAAAACAGTCCGCCTCTCGGTCGGCGAGTTGTCCGAGGTAGGTATTCGCTCATTCATGGTTCGCCTCTCTCGCTGGTTCGCTGTCCGGTACAACGAGTCTGCGAGCCGGCGCGCGTCGAGGGAAGAGGAAACGGCTGACCTAAATCGGACCTGACCTGTTCAGGACCGCGGTCGGATTCGATATCCGGTCATGGGGTCGCGACGATCGCGCCATTCTCCATGATGAACCGCCCACGGTCCTGTCCCCATGATGACGCGGATGAGGCAGGCGGCGGAAGGCGGTGGCGCGGAGGGTGATCACACGCTCGACCGGGTGGCGCCCGCGGCGCCGAGTCCTGTTTGACGTCGGCGGCCGGCTGCCCCGCGAGCCGGGTTCCCGCCGGTTTCGGACCGGGCCCGCGGGGATCGGACGGCGCGTCGATTCCGCGTCTTCAAGGGTGGGCCCCCGTGCGGCGGGGAATGCCCGAGCCCGCGATCGGCCGACTCGACGGCGAATTCGGCGGGCGGCGTCCTGCTGGAGTCTCCCCGGGGGACCGAAGGTTTCTCCGGACCGTCACACCCGACCAGCATGAGGACTTCGCTCCCGGCTCTCGACCGTCAGATGACCTGCGGAAAGAGAGGGGAACAATCTCATTCCAAGTCATAGGGCAGGAGCGGGACTTCAGCGCTCAACAGAGTCCACTCCGCCAGCCGAGGACACGCCGTGACAGCGCGTTCCCAGATCTGCTCCGCGGTTTTCTCAGCCTCGTCCAGGGAGGCCGCACGGAGGAAAAGACTGATGGCCAGGTGAGGCCGCGCCCGGGAATGCACGCTGACGTGTTCGAGGACGTCCGGTGCGTTGGTTTCGAGCACCTGCTTGATATCGGCGGGCAGTGACGTGCCGCCTCGGATGGCGATAGTGAGATGGACGAGGTACATGACCGAATCATCCTGTTCGAATAGCCAATCCCCCTTCGGCTGGTTGTCGACCGGTGGCTGTACGGACCTTCAGGGCCGTATGAGGCCCCTCGCGGCAGCGTGCACGCCCGTCTGGAAGCGGCTTCGCGCGCCGAGGTACTCCATGAGTTTCGTGGCGATGCGGCGTGCCGTTCGAGCGGACACACCCAACCGTGCCGCGACGTAGTCGTCGGTGTGCCCCAGCGACAACAGCCGTAGGACTTCCATCTGTTGCAGGCTCAGTTGCTGCTCGTCGCAGGGTTGAGCGGTCGCGCCGATCGGCTGGGCGGACTGCCAGACGCTCTCGAACAGGGCGCACAGCGACGAGACCACTCCTGGCGTGTGCAGGACCACCGCGCCGGCGGAGGTGTCATCGGAGTCCACGGCGACGATGGCGATCTTCCTGTCGCAGAGGATCATGCGGTTCGGTAACGAGGGGACGGTCCGTATGCGGCCGCCGCGCGCGGTCAGCCACTCCGCGTGCGTCACCGTCGCGGAGTCGTTGCGGACGCTGTCGACGTACACGGTGCGCATCTGCACGCCGCGCTCCAGCAGGTTCTCCGCGAGAGGTCGTGAACTGCGCAGATTGGCCTCTGTCTGGGCTCCGCCCGGAGCGAAGGTCAGCAGCTCGCTCTCCACCTTGTCGTAGAGCGCCGCGAGGTAGTCGCGGACGCAGTCCACCCCGGTCAGGCGGTGCATCTCGTCTCTGCCGCTCTCCTGGGTGAACTCCGCTTTGAGCTGTACGGCGGCGGCCTGGGCCTCCTGGAGACGCTGCTGCTGTGCGGCGAGTTCGGCGCGCTGCCTGGCCAGCAGCATCTCGGCGGCCAGATGCGGGTCGACCACATGGAAGCTCTGGGGATCCTCGGGGGAATGCCACACCAGAGCCAGCTCGCCGAGGGTGTCGAGTGCTGTCCTTACCGCCTGCCTGTCCAGTTGGAGACGGCGCGTCAGATCGGCCACACCGTCATCCGGGTGTGCCAGCATCTCGCGGTAGACCACCTCTGCTGTGGCGTCCATTCCCAGAACGTCGAGCATGCACTTCCCTCTCTGAAGCTGTGTGCGTTTTCGAGACGGCGGAGCGCTGCGGGCCGTGCCGCACCGGGCCCGGTATCCGCCGTCAACGACGCGCCGCGCCGGATCAGCGTCGAGCGGCGTCGCTCCTGGCTCGCGAGCAGCACTGCACCGCACGGGCCGCGTTCGACGCGGATGACAGGATCCTGGCGCTTGACGCGGGCGTGGTGGGTGGCATGGGGAGCGGCTACCCGTTCGCCCCGCGCGTACACGGGGTCGCTCGCGAGGGCAAACACCCCGAAGGCTCGTCCGGGCTGCGCTGAGCGGCCGGGAAGAAGGTCGAACCGGGGCGAACGTTCCCGGTCAGAGCGCTAGCTCGCGCCGCCCCCGGCATGGGAGCCGGCCTCGGTCCCGGCCTCGATCTCCGCCTCGATCGCGGTGAGTTGGGCGCCGAGGATGTCCTCGAAGGCGGCGCGGCGGTCCTCTCCGAGGGGGCGGACCTCGCGGGCGAAGTGGGCGAGGGCCGGGAAGCGCTCGGGGTCGGCGCCGAGGACCGCCACCCGGAACAGTTCCGTGCCCTGTTCGTGTTCCGCGGGGGTCACCGTGCCCGCGCCTGCCTCGGCGGCGATCAACGCGGCGATGAGGACGGCGACGCGGTGGTAGCGCGCCGGGATCCGCTCGTCGGACAGGCCCGAGGCGCGCAGGGCCTGGAGCACCTCCTCCATGACGAGCCGTGAGCCGGTGCCGCTGGACGCGTAGCGGCCCCAGACCGTGGCGAGTTGGGGCTGCTGTCCGAACGCCTCGCGCAGCCGCAGGGCCAGGGACATGAGGCGCTGCTTCCAGTCGCCCTCGGGGCGGTGGCCGTCCATCGCGGCCAACAGGATCCGGTCTGCGACGGCGCGCAGCAGTTCGGTCTTGTTGCGGAAGTGCCGGTAGAGGCTGGAGGAGTCCGTTCCGAGCGTCGCGGCCAGCTTGCGCACGCTGAACGTGTCCGCGTCGCCCGTGCGCAGCAGTTCCGCCGCCGCGTCCAGGATCTCGTCGGTCGACCATCGCTTTCGGCCTGCCATGGCACTCCTCTCTCCACCGCTCACCCTAACCTATGCACTTGGCGTTGCACGCACCGCGTGCATAATGAGTGCACCAGCGTGTGAGGGAACACGAGAGGACGGCACGACATGAGGAAGCCACTGGATCGCACGGCCCTGGACGCGGCCCTCGCGGACGTCCACCACGCGGGGATACCCGGCCTGTTCGCCGAGGTCCGCGACCATGACGAGGTCTGGCGGGGCGCGGCGGGAGTCGCCGATGTCGTCACCGGTCGTCCCGTCACCGCCGACATGCGGCACCGCGTCGGCAGCGTCACCAAGACCTTCACCGCCGCCGCCGTCATGCAGCTGGCCGAGAGCGGCGCGATCGGCCTCGACCGCCCGATCGGGCGGTACCTTCCGAAGCTGGTTCCCGGGGAGCGCGGCGCCGCCGTCACGGTACGGATGCTGCTCAACCACACCAGCGGCCTCGCCGAGTACCTCCCCTACGCCTACCCCTCGCTCAAGGGGTTCCCGGCGCTCGGGGAGACCGGCCCCCAGAGCCTGGACGACAACCGGTTCACGCGTTTCGACCCCGTCGGACTGATCGGGATGGGGGTCGCCGCGCCCGCCGTCGGGGCTCCCGGTGGCGCGCCCGGGGTGTACTCCAACACCAACTACCTGCTCCTGGCGCGGCTTCTGGAGCTGGTGACCGGTACCACGGCCGAGCAGTGCGTCACCCGGAACGTCATCCAGCGCGCCGGGCTGCGGGACACCCGGTTCCCGGCGGGAGCGCACCTCGACGGGCCGCACTCCCTGCTCTACGAGGCGTGGTTCGGCATGATCGACCCGCCGCGCGACTACAGCGTCTACGACATGTCGTGGGTGGGCGCGGCGGCGGCGCTGACGTCGACCGTCGCGGACCTCAACCGCTTCCTCGGCCTGCTGTTCGCCGGGGAGATCGTCCGTCCACAGTCGCTGGCGCAGATGCGGCAGACCGTCAAGGTCGTCTCCCAGGAGGGAAGGCTCATCGACTACGGGCTCGGGCTCCAGCCGATGGAGGTGCCCGGTCAGGGCACCTTCTGGGGCCACGGCGGGACCGTCTGGGGCGGCGGGACGCTGGCCATGATCCGCGCGGACGGCCTGCGGCGGCTGGCCGTCGCGGTGAATACGCAGCGGTGGAACAGGCTCGACTCGTCCGGCACACCGCAGCCCCATCCCATCGACGACGCGCTCACGGCGCTGTACCTCGCGGGACTGTGAAGACGCCCCGGCGCGCGGTGTCCCCGCCGCCCCCGGCGTCCCCGGTCAGTCCTTGTAGTCGGGGGCGATCCGCTCGACCAGCCGCAGCAACGCGCCCCACGCCAGGTCGTAGGCCTGGTCGTCGACGAAGTCGGACGACGACTCGCCCTCGCCGGTGAGCTGTTGGGCGGAGTACTCGCAGACGTCCTCCGGGGGGAGGACCAGAGGAGTGCCGCCCGCCTGGGCGGTGACCTGGATCTCGCACGCCTTCTCCAGGTAGTACATGCGCAGAAACGCCTGCTTCGCGCTCTCGCCGACGGTCAGCAGGCCGTGGTTGCGCAGGATGAGCGCCGGGTGGGAGCCGATGTCGGCGACCAGGCGCCGCTGCTCGTCGAGGTTGAGGGCGACGCCTTCGTAGTCGTGGTAGCCGACGCGCCGGTGGAACTCCATCGACATCTGGTTGACCGGGAGGAGCCCGCCCTGCTGCGCGGCGACGGCGCACCCCGCCTTGGTGTGCGTGTGCAGCACGCAGTGGGCGTCGGGCCTGGCCCGGTGGATCGCGCTGTGGATCACGAAGCCGGCCGGGTTGACGGGGTGCGGGGTGGGTTCGACGGGGTTGCCGTCGAGGTCGATCTTGACGAGGTTGGAGGCGGTGATCTCCTCGAAGAGCAGCCCGTAGGGGTTGATGAGGAAGTGGTGCTCGGGGCCGGGGAGCCGCTGCGAGATGTGCGTGAAGATCAGGTCGGTCATCCGGAAGTGGGCGACCAGGCGGTAGACGGCGGCGAGTTCGCGGCGCAGCCGGGCCTCCTCCGCCGCCGCGTCGGCGGGCGTCAGGGCGGGTGCGGTGAGGATGTCGGTCACGATGCTCCTTGTCCGGAGGTGGCGTCGGCGGGGACGACCACGGGGGTGTGCGGGCGGCCCGTGGTCCACCAGGCGATGACGTTGCGGGCCGGTTCGGTGGCGTACGCGCGCAGTGAGGCGTCGCTGAGGAACGCGCTGTGCGGCGACAGGCGCAGGCGCGGGTGGCTGCGCAGCCGGTCGGCGGCGGCGGGCGGTTCGACGGGGAAGACGTCGAGGGCGGCGCCCGCGAGCCGGCCGTCGTCGAGGGCGTCGAGGAGGGCTTCGGGGTCGACGAGGTCGCCACGGGAGACGTTGACGAGCATCGAGCCCCGGCGCATCCGGGCCAGCAGTCCGGCGTTCACCATGCCGCGGGTCCGCGGGGTGGACGGGACGTGCAGGGACAGGATGTCGGCGTCCCTGACGAGGGTGTCGAGGTCGACCCGCTCCGGGCCGTCGGGCCGGTCGGGGACGTGCGGGTCGTGGGCGATGACGCGGCCGAAGACCGGCGCGGCGATGCGGGTCAGCTCCCGGGCGATGCGTCCGAGGCCCAGCACCCCGAGGGTCAGTTCGCCCGCGCGGCGGGGGGTCTCGGTGAGGTCCTGGCTCCAGCCGCCGGAGCGGACCACGGCGTCGGCCTGCGGCAGCCCGCGGGTCAGGGAGAGCGCCTGGGCGAGGGCGTGGACGGCGACGTCCTCGGTGGCGGCGTGGGGCAGGTTCGCCACCCACAGGCCGCGGCGGGCGGCCTCGACGGTGTCGATCATGTCGTGGCCCGCGGACATCGTGGCCAGTACGCGCAGCTTCGGCAGCCGGTCGAGCAGGGCGGCGTCCACGCGCGCGTAGCCGACGATCAGGGCGTCGGCGTCGTGGGCGAGCGCGGCGATCACGTCGGGGTCCCGGCTCCCGGCGAGGCGGACCTCGAACCCGGCGTCGGACAGCAGCCGCACCCCGGGTCCCGGATCGAGCTCCTCGGTGTCGGTGATCACGACGATGGGGTGACTCACACTGCACGCTCCATAGACGATTCGGTCGGCGAAGATGCGGAAAGCTTACGTTTCGATCGAATCATTGTCTATGGATCGATGGAACGGTCGCGTTCGGAGCAGGCGAGAATGTGTCCGAACCCGGCCGGTCCCCCGGTCGGCACCGCCGAGCAGGAGGAGACCACCCCGTGGATCTCGACGAGACCGACCTGGCGATCGTGCGCGGGCTGCAGGCCGACGGCCGGCTGACCTACGAGACGCTGGCCCGGCAGGTGGGGCTGTCGCGGCCCGCCGCGCGGATGCGGGTACAGCGGCTCCAGGAGTCCGGCGCGGTGCGGGTCGTGGCGATCGTGCATCCGGCGGTGCGGCGGCTGACCGCGTCCGCGCACCTCGCGATCGACACCGACGGCACCGCGTCGCCGGTCGCGCGCGAGATCGCCACCCTGCCCGAGGCCCCGTTCGTGACGCTGACCAGCGGGCGGCGTTCGATCATGGCGGAGCTTCGGACGGCGGACTTCGCGGCGCTGGAGCGGACCATCGAGCGCATCCGGGCGCTGAAGGGCGTGCGCACGGTGGATCCGCTGATCGCGACCCGGCACGTAAAGGATCCGTACCTCCTCACGGTCGAGCCCACCGCGGACCTCCAGGACGAGATGGACGAGCGGATCCTCGCCGAGCTGGAGGAGGACGGCCGGCTCCCCTTCGCCGAGCTGGCCGTACGGGTGGGCCTCTCGGCGGGCGCCACCCGCTCGCGCACGCTGCGCCTCCTGGACGGCGGGGTGGCCAAGGTGGTCGCCCTGGTACGGCCCGAGGTGCTGGGCATGGGCTATCTCTGCGGGTTCAGTCTGCGCACCGACGGGCCGGCGGCCGGGGTGGCCGAGCAGATCACCCGTCTCGACCGGGTGACGTTCCTGTCGACCTGCCTGGGCCGCGCGGAGCTGGTGGGCACCATCACGGCCGAGTCGTTCGGCGTGGTGCGCACCACGCTGGAGGAGATGCGGGCCCTGACGTCGGTGCGCGAGGTGGAGAGCTGGCTGCACCTGGAGGTGGTGAAGGAGCAGTACGACCTCGGCCCGAGGGCGAACTGACCCCGGCGCAGGGCGAGTTGACCTCGGCCGCAGGGCGGGTTGAAGGCGCCCCGGGGGCGGCGACGACACCTCGAAAGTGACGACCGGGCATCACCGCGCACGACCGGGAATCACCGGTCACGACAGCGCACGGCCGGGAGCGCTGGGGCACGACAGCGCACGACGGGGCACAGGGGCGGCGGCCGGGCGCGAGGGGGTGGCCGATCCGGCATGACGGAGCGGCCGACCGGGCGCGACAGTCGATACGAAACCGAAGTAGCGATTCGGCTTAACAAACATTCTTCTACGACAGGTCTGGTCAATCAGTCGTTCGCTCTTTATGGTTCTGCAAGCCGAATCGTCTGTCGGCAACCCTCTGAACCTTCCCGGTCGAAAGCAGGCCCCGCCATGCCCGAACACTCCGACTCCCCTGGCTCCCCCGAGTCCCCCGAGTCCCCCGACCGCACCCTCCTGGTGACCGGTGCGCCGGTCGCCGCCGCGGGCACCCCGGTCCGCGCCGAGGCGCTGGCCGTCCGCGGCGACCGCGTCGTGCACGTCGGGACCGCCGCCGACGCCCGCGCGGCGCTCGGCCGCCGCGTCGACGAGGAACTCCACCTGGACGGCGGCCTGGTCCACCCCGGTTTCGTCGACGCCCACTGCCACCCGGTGATGTACGGGCAGGCGCTGGCCTGGGTGGACCTGCGGCCCGAGCGGGTGCCTGACCTCGACACCCTGGTCGCGGTGCTCCGCGAGGCCGCGCGCGACCTGCCGGCCGGAGTCCCGGTCCGCGGCTTCGGCTACGAGCACCGGCGCCTGGCCGAGGGCCGCCACCCCGACTGTCACGACCTGGACCGGGTCGCCGTCGACCGCGAGGTCTACGTCATGAACGCCTCGGGCCACGGCGGCGTCGTCAACTCCCACACCCTCAGGGCCTGCGGCATCACCGCCGGGACGCCCTCCCCCGAGGGCGGCAGCATCGGCCGCTTCGACAACGGCGAACCCGACGGCCAGCTCTGGGACGCGGCCTGCGACCTCCTCACCGGTCCGGCCGGCGTGAAGATCGGCAACCACGGGCCCAATTTCCACCTCTCCGAGCCCGACGCGATCATGGCCGACCATCTGCTGCGCGCCCAGGAGGTGTTCCTCGCCGCCGGCGTCACCACCGTCGGCGACGCGCAGGTCTCGCGCCGCGAGATGGAGACGTACCTGCGCGCCCACGCCGACGGCACGCTGCGCATGCGGGTCAGCGCCTATCTGACGTCGGCGCTGCTCGACACGGCCCTCGACCTCGGTGTGGTCCGCGGCTTCGGCGACGACCGGTTCCGCGTCCAGGGCGTGAAGTTCTACGCCGACGGCACGCTCGGAGGCTGGACGGCCTACTTCCCCGAGGGGTACGCCGCCGACTGCTGCCACCACGGCCAGCTCTACCACTCCGCCGAGGAGTACGCGGACATCGTGCGCCGCGCCCACGCCGCGGGGCTGCAGACCGCCACGCACGCGCAGTCCCCGTTCGCCATCGGCATGGTGCTCGACGCGATCGAGAAGGCGCAGGCCGACCGGGCCCGCGACGACATGCGCCACCGCATCGAGCACTGCGGGCTGCCCACCGACGAGCAGATCGCGCGGATGGCGGACCTCGGCGTCGTCCCGGTCATGCAGCCCCAGCACCACCTGCGCACCGGCGACGGCACCCTGACCGCCGTCGGTGACCTCGGTCACCGCTACAACCCGGCCGGCCGGTGCGCGGATCTCGGCGTCCCCGTCGTCTTCTCCTCGGACGCGCCGGTCGCGCCGCCCGCGCCCCTGGAGGCCGTGGCCGCCGCCGCGACCCGGCGCACGGTGCTCGGCACCGTCCTCGGGGACGAGTCGCTGCGCCTGTCCGTCGGCGCCGGGCTGCACGCCCACACCGGCGCGGCCGCCGCCGCCCTGCACCGCGAGCACGCGGTCGGCGCCCTCGCGCCCGGCATGCTCGCCGACTTCACCGTCCTGGACGCCGACCCGCTGACGGTGTCCGCCGACGCCCTCACCGGGATCCGGGTGCGCGAGACCTGGATCGGCGGCAGCCGCGCCTGGGCCGCCCCGGGCCGCTGAACAGCACCGTCCCGGGCCGCTGACCAGGCTGCCCCGGTCCGCTGACCAGGGCCTGAGCCCGCACCGGCGGCCGGAGCGCCGCCCGCACCCTGCCGTATCCTCTGCTCACCCGTGAGCGGATCCCGTCCCCGTCCGCACACTCATCCCGGAGGTCCACGTGACGGACCGCACCACCTCAAGCACAGCGCAGAGCCCGTACAGATCGGCCTTCGCCGCCCTCGCCGGCACGTCCATCGAGTGGTACGACTTCTACGCCTTCGCCACCGCCGCCGCGATCGTCTTCAACGACGTCTTCTTCCCGGCTGACATGCCGACGTCGCTCAAGACGATCTCGTCCTTCGCGACGTTCGCCGTCGGTTTCCTGCTGCGCCCGCTCGGCGGCATCGTCTTCGGACACATAGGTGACCGCGTCGGACGCAAGAAGACGCTGGTCATCACCCTGCTGATGATGGGGATCGCCTCGTTCGCGATCGGTCTGCTGCCCACCTACGACCAGGTCGGCGTGGCGTCGCCGATCCTGCTCATCGTGCTCCGGCTGGTCCAGGGCATCGCGATCGGCGGGGAGTGGGGCGGCGCCGTCCTCATCGCGGTGGAGAACGCGCCGAAGGGCAGGTCCACGTTCTTCGGCTCCTTCGCGCAGCTCGGCTCGTCCGTCGGGGCGCTGCTGTCGACCGGCATGTTCAGTCTCATGAACCTCTTCGGCAGCGACGCCTTCCACTCCTGGGGCTGGCGCGTCCCCTTCCTCGCCTCCGCCGTCCTCGTCGTCATCGGCCTGGTGGTGCGCGCCAAGCTGGAGGACTCCCCGGTGATGGGCGAGGTGCGCGCCGAGAAGAAGCGCGGCGCGGCCGGGCTCCCGGTGGTCGAGGTGCTGCGCAAGGACTGGCGGACCGTCCTGGTGGGCGTCTTCTCGCTGGCCACCGCCACCGGCGGCTACTACGTGGTGACCAGCTACCTGCTCTCCTACGGGACCCAGGACCGGCATCTGTCGGAGTCGATGCTGCTCAACGGCCTCACCCTGGCCGCCTTCCTGGAACTCGTCGTGACGCCGTTCCTGTCCCTGCTGGGTGACAGGGTGGGCGCCCACCGGATCGTGGTCGGCGGCCTCGCGGGCGTGGTGGTCCTCGCCGTCCCGCAGTTCATGGTCATGGGCACGGGCAGTGTCGCGCTGATCTATCTGATGATGCTCGCCATGCGGTTCGTGATGTCGGCCCTCTACGGTCCGATCGCGGCGATCCTCGCCGAGGGGTTCGCCCCGCACGTCCGCTACACCGGCATCTCGATGTCCTACCAGCTCTGCAACCTGGTCTTCGGCGGGTTCGGCCCGGTCGCGGCGGTGTGGCTGTCGTCCCTGGCCGGCGGCGCCTACTGGCCGCCCGCCGCCGCGCTGATGGTGACCTCGGCGATCGGCATCTGGTGCACGCTGCGGCTGCGCACCTACCGGCTGCGCCGCGTCGCGGCCGAGCCGCGCCTGCCGGTGACCGCGCCGGTGACCGTCGCCTGAGACGCGCCTCCCCGACCGGCAGAGACCCGCGCCGGCCGACACCCGTCCCCACGTCTCCGCGCCCCGGCTCCCCCGGGGCGCGGAGGCGTGTGCGGGGCCTGTCGGAGCAGGGAGAGGGAGGCGGCGCGTGGGGTGCCCGGTGCGGGAAAGTCCGGTCGGACCCATTGACGCGGAAGCGCTTCGATTCTACGGTCCCGTTCGAACTTACGGGCACGCGTCGATATCTCGAACGGACGGGTGGGGTGGCGTGGGCCGCCCGCTCACCCCCGGCGAAGGACCCGCACGCGTACCAGCACGTGGACGACAGATCCTCGACGGTAAGGGCGGGCAATGGGACGACCTGGCCTCGGCCGCAGGCAACTACTGGGCGCGGCGGGAGGGTTGGCGGTGGCGGCGGGTTTCGGCTTCGCCGGCCTCGGCAGCGGCGCCGACGCGCTCGCCTCCACCGCGCGGACCCGGGTGCGCTACTGGAACCTCTTCAGCGGCGGCGACGGCTCCAACATGATCGCGATGCTGGACGCCTTCCGCGCGGCCCATCCGGGCATCGCCGTGAAGGACTCCACGCTCCAGTGGGGCAACCCCTTCTACACGAAGCTCGCCATGGCGGCCGCGGGCAACCGGGCACCCGACCTCGGCGTCATGCACATCGGCCGGGTCGCCGGGTTCGCGCCTGGCCGCCTCCTCGACGCCTGGGACGTCGACCTGCTCGCCACGTACGGGCTGCGGGAGGCGGACTACACCCCCGCTCTCTGGCAGCGCGGGGTCATCGACGGCAAGCTGTACGCCCTCCCGCTCGACGTCCACGTCCAGCTCTGCTTCTACCGCAAGGACGTGCTGCGGAAGGCGGGGCTGCTCGGCGCCGACGACCGGATCGTCCCGATCACCTCCGTCGACGACTGGTTCGGCGTCCTCAAGGAGGCGCGGCAGGCCACCAAGAAGGGCCTGCAGACCATCGGGCTGTGGATCAACGACCAGAACTTCCAGTGGTGGTTCTTCGTCGCCTTCTACACCCAGCTCGGCGGCACCTGGTTCGACGACGCCAGGACCGAGGTCACCTTCGACACCGACAAGGCCACCCAGGTGCTCGCATTCCTGCGGCGGCACGTCAGCGACGGCTACGCGGACCCGGCGATGGGGTCCGTGAACGCCGAACAGTTCATCAACGGCGCCCCGTTCGCGTGGGAGGGCAACTGGTCGGTGCCGGTCTACTCCGGCGCGGAGCTGGAGTACGGCGCGATCCCGCTGCCGCCCGTCTTCGGCACCCCGGCCACCCACGCCGAGTCGCACGCCTTCGTGCTGCCGCACCAGTCCGACCGCGGTGGCGCCGCCGACGAGGCCGCCCACCGGCTCGCCGCGTACGTCGTCACGCACGCCCGGCAGTGGGCGGCCGGCGGCCACATCCCCGCCTATCTGCCGACGCTGTCCACCCCGGCGTACCGGAGGCTCTCCCCGCAGAGCGAGTACGCGTCGGCCATGGACCACCAGGCCAACGAGCCCAAGGTGTGGTTCGCGGGATCCACCGGCATCCTCGCCCAGCGGGTCGGCCCGGTCGTCGTCTCCTCGACCGTGGGCTCCGCCAGGCCCGACGCGGCGGCCCGCCGGATGAGAGACGAGCTGCGCACCCTGCTCGCGATGAAGAACCCGATGGACGGCAGGACCGCCGCGCAGGGAGGTACGGCCGCATGACGACCGCCGGATCGGTGCTCGCGCCGACACGCGCCGGGGCCGGCGCCGCCGGCACCACCACCGCCGCCCGCCCCGGACAGGGCTTCCAGCACGGCGGTTGGTTCGTGGCGCCCTTCCTCGCGCTCTTCTCGCTGTTCGTGATCTGGCCGCTGCTGCGCGGCGTCTACCTCAGCCTCACGGACGCCAACATCACCGGCACGGGCGAGCGTTTCATCGGCCTCGACAACTACCGCGAGGCCCTCGACGACCCGCTGATGTGGGACGCTCTCGGCCACAGCGCGTACTTCACGCTGCTGGTGGTGCCCTGCATCGCCGTCCTCGCCTTCCTGCTCGCGATGCTCGCCCACCACATCGAGCGCGGGCAGTGGCTGTGGCGCCTCTGCTTCTTCGTGCCGTTCCTGCTGCCCTCCACGGTCGCGGGCAACCTCTGGCAGTGGCTGTTCAACCCCGGCACCGGAATGGTCAACCATGTGTTCGGCCTGGACACGCCCTGGCTGACGGACGCGTCGTACGCGATGCTCGCCCTCGTCATCGAGACCCTGTGGTGGACGGTCGGGTTCAGCTTCCTGCTCTACCTCGCCGCCCTCCAGTCGATCCCCGCCCACCTCTACGAGGCCGCGAAGCTGGACGGCGCGGGCGCCTGGCAGCGGACGATCCACATCACCCTGCCGATGCTGCGCACCATCACCGGCCTGGTCATCGCCCTGCAGATCCTCGCCTCGCTCCAGGTCTTCGACCAGGCCGTGGTGATGATGGACTTCGGTCCCGGCCCGGAGAACTCGACCCGCACCTTCGTCCAGTACACCCTCGAAGAAGGGTTCACCAGCTACCGCGTGGGCTACGCGTCCGCGATCTCCATCATCTTCTTCGTGATCATCGCGGCCGTCGCCCTCGCCCGGATGTGGCTGCTGCGCAACCGCACCGAGGAGGCCGGCCGATGACGACCGCCGTACCCGTGAAGTCCCGCAGGCCCTGGACGCCCGGTCAGATCGTCCTCACCGTCCTCGGCGCGGCCGTCTCCGCCGTCTTCCTCGCGCCGCTCGCCTGGGGCCTGTTCACCTCGCTCAAGTCGGAGACGGAGGCCGTCGCCGTCCCCACGCACTGGCTGCCCGAGCGGTGGACCGTCCAGGCGTGGAAGGCGCTGCTGGCGACCGGCAACATCACCGACTGGTTCGTCAACTCGCTGGTCGTCTCGGTCTGTGTGACGTCCGTGGTGCTGCTGGTGAGCGCGCTCGCCGGATACGGCTTCGCCCGCACCGAGTTCCGCGGCAAGGCGGTGCTGATGGGCCTGGTGATGTCCGGCCTGATGGTCTCGCCCGCCGTGCTCGGCGTCCCCCTCTTCACCACGGTCCAGCAGTTGGGGATGGTCGACACCTACTGGGGCATGATCCTCCCGCAGTGCGCCCCCGCCGCGATGGTCTACATCCTCTACAAGTTCTTCCAGGGCGTCCCGCGCGAACTGGAGGAGGCGGCCTTCATCGACGGCGCCGGCCGCTGGCGGGTCTTCTTCACCATCGTCGTGCCGCTGTCGCGGCCCTCGCTCGCGGCGGTCGGCATCTTCACCTTCATCGCCTCGTGGAACAACTTCCTGTGGCCCTACATGGTGACCAACAACCCCGACCTGATGACGATGCCGAACGGCATCGCGACCGTCATGAACTCCTACGGCATCCAGTGGGCCCAGCTCATGGCGGGCGGCCTGATGGCCGGCCTCCCGCTGATCGTCGTGTTCGTCTTCTTCCAACGGCAGATCGTGGCGGGGGTGGCCCACACGGGGCTCGCGGGGCAGTGAGGGGCCGCCGGGGCGCAACGCCCCGCGACCGGCACCCCGTGCGGGGTGCCGGTCGGCGGGCCGGCAGAACGGTGTCCGACGTCGTCGTTCAGGACGCCGGCTGGCTCTCCTGCGCCGGTGTCTCCGGGGTCGCCGCCCTGCGTCGGGTGACGATCGCGCTGGCGGCGAACGTGGCGATCAGGCCGCAGATGACCAGGCCGATGACGGCGATGTGGCCGGCCTGCACGGCGCCGCCGATGAGCAGGCCCGAGATGCCGAAGTCGGCGTCGGAGAACGTGGAGTTCTGCAGGCCGACGTCGCCGAGGAAGGGCAGGACCAGCAGCGGCAGGAAGGTGATGAGCAGGCCGTTGGCCATGGCGCCGAGGATCGCGCCGCGCCGGCCGCCGGTGGCGTTGCCGATGACGCCGGACGCGGCGCCGGTCATGAAGTGGGCGACGATGCCCGGGATGATGATGGTGCCGCCGACCGCGACCAGCACGCCCATGCCGATGAGACCGCCGACGAAGCTGGCGAGGAAGCCGACGAGCACGGCGTTGGGCGCGAAGGTGAAGACGATCGGGACGTCGAGCGCGGGCCTGGCGTTGGGGACGAGCTTCTCCGAGATGCCCTTGAAGGCGGGGATGATCTCGGCGAGGACCACGCGGACACCGGCGAGGATGATGAAGACGCCCGCGGCGAACGTGCCCGCCTGCATGACGGCCCACAGCACGTACCACTGGCCGTCGCTCAGCTTGCTCTCGACGTAGCCGGGGCCCGCGACCAGGGTCACCAGGAGGTAGATGAGGCCCATGGAGCTGGCGATGACGACGGTGGTGTCGCGCAGGAAGCCGAGCCCCTTGGGGATCTTCAGGTCCTCGGTGGACTTGGCGGGGTCGCCGAGGTACTTGCCGACGAGACCGCTGGTGGCGATGCCGAAGTTGCCGGTGTGTCCGAGCGCCACGGTGTCGTTCTTGGTGACCCGGCGCATCCACGGCTGCACCATGGCGGGCGACAGGGTGGTGATCAGGCCCTGGGCGATCGAGCCCCACAGCACCGCCTGCCAGCTGCTGAACCCGTTCGCGATGAGGATGACGGCGATCATGGCCGCCAGGTACAGGGCGACGTGCCCCGACATGTAGATGAACTTGAACGTGGTGAGGCGGGCGAGGAGCACGTTGACGACCATGCCGAAGAAGAAGATCAGCGCGGCCTGGGAGCCGTAGTCGGTGAGGACCTTGCCGACGATGGCCTCGTTGTTGGGGACCACGCCCTGCACGCCGAACGCGTGCTGGAACATGTCGCCGAAGGGCGTCAGCGCGCCGGAGACCACGCCGGCGCCGGCCGCGAGGACCAGGAAGCCGACGAACGCCTTGATCGTGCCCTTGACGGTGTCGGAGGCCGACTTGCGCTGGAGCAGCAGGCCGAGCAGGGCTATGAGGCCGACGATGACGGACGGCTCACGGAAGACATCGAGGAGACTCTGAAGAACGCTGTTCACTGACAACGCCTCTCTTCGGGCACGACGGGGCCGCGTGCGGGAGTGGTGGGTACCGGTTCCGGGCGGCGCGTCGACGCGGAGGGGAACCTGCTGTTCTGTTCAGCCGGGCGGCGGCACGAGCGGGCCGCCGCGTGGCGTGCGGCGCGTGCCGCATGGGTGCGGCGGCCGGGGCGGTGACCGCGCCCGGCCGTCTGCGGGTGGACGGCGCCGTCACCGCGACCGCCGGGAGGGACGGCGGGCCGCAGGCGCGGTGACGGGAGGGGGACGACCGGAAGGAGACGGCCGGAAGGAGAAGCGAGGAAACGTTTCTCCCGATGGTGGCGACCCCTCAGACGAGACCGTGTCGCGCCGCCGCGGACTTGACCGCCTCGCGCAGCTCGTCCATGTCGATGATGCTGTTCAGCACGACGACGTCACCGAGACCGTGGGCGGCGTCCTCCAGGTCCTTCGCCACGAAGAACACGTCGGCGCTGTCGGGGCCCGCCGAGCTGATGTCGGAGTGCTCCACCGTGATGTCGGGGAGATCCAGCTCCCGCACGATGGTCTCGATGTTCATGCGCACCATGAAACTGCTGCCGAGTCCGGTGCTGCACATGGCCAGGAACTTCATTCGGACTCCTCGAATTCTGTGATCAGTTCGACTACTTCGGCCGCCGAGGCCGCGTCACGCAGGGCCTGGCGGGTGTCCGCGTCCGAGAGGATGCGGGCGAGGGAGGCCATGGCGCGCATGTGCGCGTCGGCGTCCGCCGCGGCGAAGCAGAAGTAGAGGTCGACCGCGTGCTCGGGCTGGTCGAGCAGCGCGGCGGGTTCCGCCAGGCGCAGCATCGCGATGCCGGTGCGGACGACGCCGCGCTCGGGGCGCGCGTGGGCGAGGGCGATCCCGTGGCCGAGGTCGATGTAGGTGCCGCCGGCCTCGACCGAGTCAAGCATGGCCCGGATGTACTCGGGGGTGATGTCTCCGGCTTCCAGCAGCGGGGCGGCGACCTGGGTGATGGCTTCCCGCCAGGTCAGCGTCGAGCTGGTGAAGTGGATGTTCCGCTCGGGAAGGAGTCGGCTGAGCATGGGTGCTCCGTAGGGGTACGGGGTGGGGCGGTCGCGGGTGCTACTCGGCGTCGGCCACGATGTCGAAGGACAGCTCCGCCGTGTCCGGCAGAAGTTTCGAGGTGCCGAAGATGACGGGTTTTCGGCCCGGTTCGAAGACGCAGGAGGTGGCCAGCAGCAGAGGGGTCTCCTCGGCCACGCCCAGCAGCCCGGCTTCTCTGGCGTCGCACCGGTGCAGTGCGACGACGATCTCGTTGCGGACCAGCAGCACGTCGTGCCTGGCCCGCAGGTACGCGTACAGGGAGGTGTCCGTGAAGTCCGTCGTGAGGACGTCGGGGAACCGGTCCTCCTCGACGTAGGACTCGGCCAGGTGGTGGACCACGCCGTTCACGCTGCGCAGCCGTTCCAGCCGGACGACCGAGGTGGCCGGGCTGATGCCGAGGGCCGCGCCGAGCCGTGCGCCGGCTCGCTCGCGCTGCTGCACGGTCACGCTGGAGGAGACGGTGTGTCCCTGCCGGGTGAGCTGGGTGTGGAAGCCCGTCACCTCGTTCACGAACCGTTCGCGGTGCTTGAGGTTGTAGCGCGGGTGGCTCACGAAGGTGCCGCGGCCGTGCTCGCGTACGAGGTATCCGTCCTGGACGAGTTCATCGACCGCCCTGCGCAACGTGATGCGGCTCACGTCGTACTCGCTGCACAGCGCGCCCTCGGCGGGCAGTCGCTCGCCCACGGGCAGGCTCTGCACGCGCCGCAGGAGATGGTCGCGCACCTGTGCGTACTTGTGCCCGGCCATCCGCGACCTCCTTGTCGGGTACGTGCGTCATCGAGACATCATGATGACTACAGGACATTCGAAGCGTCAATAGTCGACACCTAAACGAAATCTCGCTGTGCATAGGTGCCTCATGACCCCCGCCAAGGCTGCCCGCACGGCTCTGGCCTGGCACATCGGATCAACAGGGAGCCCCTGGCGTCTCGGTGGAGGGGTGGGTTACGTTTCCGGAAGTCATCATGACGTCATGCTCTCTTGAGGAGTCTTTGTGACCTTCCCAGCAGCTCAGCCGACCCGGCCCGCCGAGACCTCCCCAGGATCGGGAGAGGTGTTCGGCGCCGCCGACGTCCGGGCCGTCGCCACGGCTCGGGCGCTCGCGGTGGACGCGGTCGAGGCCGCGGGATCGGGACACCCCGGTACGGCGCTCGCCCTGGCACCCGTGGCCCATCTGCTGTTCCAGCGCCATGTGCGGCACGACCCGGCGGACCCCGACTGGGAGGGCAGGGACCGGTTCGTCCTCTCCTGCGGGCACGCCAGCATCCTTCAGTACACGCAGCTCTATCTGACGGGCTACGGGCTCGAGTTGGACGATCTGCGCCGCTTCCGCCGGCTCGGTTCGCTGACCCCCGGGCACCCCGAGTACCGGCACACGGCGGGCGTCGAGACGACCACGGGGCCGCTGGGCCAGGGGGTCGCCACCGCCGTGGGCATGGCGATGGCGCTCAAGCGCGACGAGGGCCGCCTGGCGGGCGCCGACACCTCCCCGCTGGGTCCGGCGGGCCGCACGGTGTGGGTGCTGTGCTCCGACGGCGACCTCCAGGAAGGGCTCTCCTACGAGGCGGGCGCGCTGGCCGGCCGGCACCGCCTGGACAACCTGGTCGTGATCTGGGACGACAACAGCATTCAGATCGAGGGCGACACCGGGCTGAGCACCCAGGAGGACACGGCCGCCAGGTTCCGCGCGCAGGGCTGGTTCACGCAGACCGTGGGTCTCGGCGCCGACGGCGACGTGGACGCAGGCGCCCTCGACCTCGCGCTCGGCGCGGCGCGCGCCGAGACCGGCCGCCCCAGCTTCATCGCACTGAAGTCGCAGATAGCCTTCCCGGCCCCGAACGCCGTCAACACGGCGGCCTCCCACGGTGCTCCGCTCGGAGCGTCCGAGGCCGCCGCGGTCAAGGAACTGCTGGGCGTGGAGGGGACGTTCACCGTTCCCGACGAGGTGCTCGAACACACCCGCGGCGCCCTCGCGCGCGGTGCGCGGCTGCACGCCGACTGGGACGCCGAGCTGGCCCGGTGGGCGGCCGAGCACCCGCGGGCGGCGCGGGCCCGCGCCCTGGCCGTCGCCGCGCCGGACCCGGCCGCCGTCGCCGCCGCCCTGCCCGCCTTCGCGCCGGGCGACAGCGTCGCTCCGCGCGACGCCTCGGGGAAGGTCATCCAGGCGCTGGCCGACGCCCTGCCCCGGCTGTGGGGAGGCTCCGCCGACCTCGGGGACAGCAACAGGACCACCATCACGTCCGGCGGGTCCTTCCTGCCCGCCGACGAGAACGACGGCAGCGGACTGCGAGGCCGCAACATCCACTGGGGGGTGCGGGAGCACGCGATGGCCGGCGCCCTCAACGGCATCGCCCTGGTCGGCTACGACACGCCCTTCGCCGGGACGTTCCTGGTCTTCAGCGACTACCAGCGCCCCTCGCTCCGCCTGGCGGCCCTCATGAAGCTGCCGGTCGTCCACGTCTGGAGTCACGACTCCGTGGCGCTCGGCGCCGACGGCCCCACCCACCAGCCGGTGGAGCACCTCGCGTCGCTGCGGGCCATGCCGGGACTCGCCGTCGTCCGCCCGGCCGACGCCAACGAGACCACCGCCGCGTGGCTCGCGGCGCTCGACAGCCGGGGCCCGGTCGGTCTCGCCCTCGCCCGGCAGGGGCTGCCCGTGCTGCCCATCCCCGCGGAGACCGTCCGCGCCGGAGTGGCGCGCGGCGCCTATTCGGTGACGGACACTCAGGAAACCGTCGATGTCGTCCTGTTGGCGTCGGGGAGCGAGGTGGCGGTGGCCCTCGCGGCACGGGACCTGCTCGCCGGACGGGACGTCCGCGCCCGGGTCGTGTCGGTGCCCTGCCTCGACTGGTTCGCCGAACAGGAGGCCGCCTACCGGGACTTCGTCGTCCCGCCGTCCGTACCGGCCCGCGTGGTCGTCGAGGCGGGCACCTCCTTCGGCTGGCACGGCCTGCTCGGCGCGCACGGCCGCACGGTGACCGTCGACGACTTCGGCACCTCCGCGCCCCCGGACGACGCCATGGAAGCGGTCGGGATCACCGTGGAGGCGGTGGTCGAGGCGGCCGTCGCCTCGCTCGCGGCCACCCGCTCCTGAGACCCGCACGCCCCCGATTCCCCTCCAGAGTGCCCGACTCCCCTCCAGTGAAGGAGACTCAGCATGCCTGAACGCCTTGTCACCATCGGTCTGCACAGCGGGCTGCACGCCCGTCCCGCCACCGCGTTCGCCCGAGCCGCCGCCGAACAGCCGGTGCCGGTGACCATCTCCCGGGACGGCAGGACCCCGGTGTCGGCCCGCAGCCTCCTGTCGGTGCTCGCGCTGGGAGCGGCACACGGCGACACGGTGACCCTGGCCGCCGAGGGTGACGGCGCCGACGCGGCGCTGGACGCGCTGGCCGGGCTCCTCACCCACGACCAGGAAGCCTGACGGCACGTCAGATCTACGTCCGCTGCCGGTCGTTCACCGTCGTACGCGGTGCACGGCCGGCGACGGCGCGGTCCGCCCCCTCTCCTCATGAAGCGAGGTCCCCGTTTGAACCCGCGCGCGCAGGCCCTGCCGCACGACGTCCGGCTCGTCATCTTCGACTGCGACGGCGTCCTGGTGGACACCGAACGCATCGGCCCCGAGATCGTGGCGGCCATGGCCACCGAGGCCGGCTGGCCACTGACCGCCGACGAGGTCCGCCGCCGGTTCCTCGGCCGTCCCGAGACCTACCTCTACGACGAGATACGCGGCCATGCGACGGTGCCGGTCGGCCCCGAGTGGCTGATCAGGTACCGGGCCCGGGTCCGCGACGCGTTCGCCGCGCGTCCGCGCACGATGCCGGGGGTGACGGAACTGCTGGACCACCTCGACGCCAGGGGCGTGCCGTACTGCGTCGCCTCCAGCGGGAGCCACGAACGCATCGCGCACTCGCTGTCGCTCACCGGGCTCCAAAGCCGTTTCGGGGAGCGGGTGTTCAGCGCCGACGACGTGCACGCGGGGAAGCCGGCGCCCGACCTGTTCCTGTACGCGGCCCGCGTCCTGGGCCATCTACCGCGCCACTGCCTGGTCGTGGAGGACAGCCCGGCGGGCGTGGACGCGGCACTCGCCGCCTCGATGCGGGTCGTCGGCTACACCGGCGGCCCCACCGAGGCGTCCGCCCTGGCCCACGCGAACGCGGGAGTCGTGGAGGAGCTGACGCATCTCATAGACACAGACGGGGAGTCGGGCGGGGAGTGAGCTGAACTCGCCCTGGGCGAGCGGGGCGTGCACCGCCGGTCGGTCACCGGACCGCGGACGGCCCCTGTCCCGCGCGGGGCAGGGGCCGTCCGGTCTGTCTCGGGGAGCGTGGGGACCGTCAGCCGCGCGGGCGCTCGAAGGTCAGGAGCAGTCCCTCCACGGCTCCAGGGCCTATGCGGCCCTTGACGTCGGCGGCCGTGATGGCCTTCAGCGCCCAGCCGTCCTCGGCGTGCTTGTTGAGGATCTTCTCCAGTTTGTCGCTGTCCAGGGCGTCGCCGATCAGCGACTCCCGGAACGTGACGACCTTGTACTCGTAGATGTGGGCGCTGCTCATGAGGTGCGGGTCCTCCTGCCGGCCGAGCCGGGTGGGAATGGAAGTGGCCAGGGCAAGACAATCATCCGTTCGGTGACGGGGTCGAGCGCGGGCCGGGTACCGGCTTCGATCGGGCGGGCCTGCCCACGCCGTGGCCGCCGATGGCGTCTCGCCGCGGTCGCCGATGACGTCCCGCCGTCGGCGTGGACATCCCGCGGTCGCCGATGACGTCCCATCGTCGCCGATGACGTCCCGTCGCCACCGATGACGTCACGCCGTCGCCGGTGACGTTCCGCCTCGGACGTCGAGACGGACCGCCGGCTATCGCCCCGGCCCCTCCCCCGCCGCCGGACTCTCCGCCTCCAGCAGGGCGCCCGCCTGGTCGGCGGCGGCGCCGAACGGGTCGGGGAAGACACCCATGCCGTGGGCGACGAGCGCCCCCTCGTGCAGGAGCATCAGGGTGCGCCCGAGCCGGTCCGGGTCCCGGGCGCCCGTCTCGCGGGCGAGGCCGGTGAAGAGGTCGAGCATCCACTGCTTCTGTCCGGCGATGACCTGGTACGCCGGGTGGTCCGGGTCGCTGATCTCCGCGTGCGCGTTGACCATGCTGCATCCCTTCGCGCCGTACCGCTCCGACCAGGCGCGCGAGGCCTCGAACACGGCCAGGATCCGGGCCGCCGCCCGGTCGCCCGCCGCGTCGAGACGGCCGTCGAGGACCCCGCGCCAGCGCTCGTCACGGCCCGCCAGGTACTCGACGACGATCTGCTCCTTGGAACCGAACCGGTCGTACAGCGTCTTCTTCGTCACCCCGGCCTCGGCCGCGATGAGATCCACCCCGACGGCGTGGATCCCGCGGTCGTAGAAGAGTCGCTCGGCGGCTTCCAGCACCCGCACGGCTGCCGGTGTCATCCGCACGCGGTGCGGCTTCGTCGCGGTCTCCATGGCACGAGTATACCGACTTGTATAGTGGGCACCCGAGGCGAGTAAACCGATCTGTCTAGTCGGAAGGGATTCCCATGAACAGCCTGCTGTCGGCGGCCTTCGTGCTGTGCTGGAGCTCCGGCTTCATCGGAGCCAAGTTCGGCACCGGCTCGGCGGACACGAGCACCCTGCTGATGTGGCGTTTCGTGCCGCTCGCCGTGATCCTGCTCGCCGTCGCGGCGGTCTCGCGCACGGTGTGGAGCGGGCTCGACCGCCGGGACGTCGGACGGCAGATCGCCATCGGGGCGCTCTCCCAGAGCGGCTATCTGCTCAGCGTCTACTACGCCATCCAACTGGGCGTCTCCAGCGGCACCACCGCCCTGATCGACGGGATCCAGCCGCTGGTGGCGGGGGCGCTCGCCGGTCCCCTGCTCGGGCAGTACGTGACGCGCGGGCAGCTCCTCGGGCTCGGCCTCGGTCTCGCCGGAGTCGCCACGGTGACCCTGGCCGACGCCGCCGCCCCCGGCGCGGACGCCGCCTGGTGGGCCTACCTCGTGCCCCTTCTCGGCATGGCGACGCTGGTGGCCGCCACCTTCCTGGAGGGGCGCTCGCGCGCACCGGTCGCGCCCCGGGCGGCGCTGACCATCCACTGCGCGACCAGCGCGGTCCTGTTCTCGGCCCTGGCGCTGGCGACCGGGTCGGCGATCCCGCCCGCCCGGACGTCGTTCTGGCTGGCGACCGTCTGGCTCGTGGTGCTGCCGACGTTCGGGGGCTACGGGCTGTACTGGCTCATCATGCGACGCTCCGGGGTCACGGAGGTCAACACGCTGATGTTCCTGATGGCGCCGGTCACCGCGGTGTGGGGCGCCCTCATGTTCGACGAGCACTTCGGGGTGCGGACGGGCGTGGGGCTCGCGCTGGGCCTGGTGGCCGTCGTGGTCGTGCGACGCGGGGCGCGAAGCGCCGGCGACGCGTACCGGGGAAGGGGCGCGCAGCGGGAAGGCGGCGCGTACCCGGAAAGGAGTGCGGGCCGGGAGGAGGGCGCGGGCCTGCCGGACCCCTGGGAGACCGCCCCTCCGCGGTCCGAGGGCTCCGGAGCGCAACGGGCCACGCGCTGACGGCGGTCTGGGGCCGAGGGCCCGCGATCGGGGGCTGGGGACCGGCGGTCGGGGACCGGATGTTGAGAACCGGGGACCGGATGACGAGGACCAGGGACCGGATGTCGAGGACCGGAGGCCGGATGTCGGGGGCCAGCTGTCGAAAAAGTTTCGGTGGCCGCCGGGACACGAGGAGCCGCCGCAACCGTTGACGCGCACGGGGTTCGATTCTACGTTCCCGGTCGAAGACCGGACCGCTGTCCGTGGTTTCGGACGTCAGGTCGTTCTCGACTCCCCCCCACCCGTAGGAGGATCCGCGTGAGCCGCACCTCCAGCAGGACCCTCGGCAGGATGTTCCGCAGCACCGCCGGGAGCGCCGTGCGTCGCAGGACCGCGCTCCTCGCGCTCCCCGCGGCGCTGCTGCTCGCCCTCGTCCCCGGCACCGCCTCCGCGTACCCCAACCCCGGTACCGTCACCGGCTCGACGGTCGTCCACGACCCCACCATGATCCGCACCTCGTCCGGCCAGTACCTGCTGTACGCCACCGGCGGCGGCCTCGGGTACAGGACGTCCACCGACCGGATCGCCTTCAGCGCGGGCGCCGACGCCTTCGGCACGAAACCGAGCTGGTGGTCGGGGTACGCGACCGAGGCGTGGGCTCCCGACATCTCGTACCACGGCGGCAAGTACCTGCTGTACTACGCCGTCTCGACCTTCGGCTCGAACAAGTCGGCCATCGGCCTCGCGGGTTCGGCGACCGGACTGCCGGGCTCCTGGAGCGACTACGGGACGGTCTACACGTCGACCACTTCCAGCGACTACAACGCCATCGATCCGAACCTCTTCGTGGACGGCGACGGCAAGTGGTGGCTGTCGTTCGGGAGTTGGTGGACGGGCCTCAAGATGATCCAGATCGACCCGTCGACCGGCAAGCAGCTCGCGTCGAACACGACGCGCTACTCGATCGCGTCCCGCCCGACCGGCACCAAGGCGGTCGAGGCGCCCTACGTCGTCAAACGGGGCGCCTACTACTACCTGTTCGCCTCGTACGACACCTGCTGCGCCGGCACCAGCTCCACCTACAAGGTCAAGGTCGGCCGGGCCACCAGCGTCACCGGGCCGTACTACGACAAGAGCGGGGTCGCCCTGACCAACAACGGCGGCACGCCCGTCCTGGAATCGCACGGCCGGTACATCGGGCCCGGCGGGCAGTCCGTCATGGCCGACTCCGACGGCGACCTGATCGTCTACCACTACTACGACGGCCAGGACAACGGCACCCCGAAGCTGGGCATCAACCTCCTTGACTGGAGCAGTGGTTGGCCCGTCGCCTACTGACCCCGCCCGAACCCGCGGGCCTGGCGCAGCATCGTCAGGGCCGCGGCCGAGGGTGATCCCGGTTCCGCGGTGACCGTCACCAGGGAGTGGTGCATCCGGGGCGGGACGGGGAAGGTCTGCTGGGTGATGGTCAGGTTCCCGACGACCGGATGGGTCACGTCGTAGACGTCCCGTTGGCACGGGCCGACGGTGTGTTCGGCCCACAGGCGGGCGAACTCCGGGCTGTGGATCGCCAGTTCGCCGACGAGGGCGGCCAGGCAGGCGTCGTCGGGCCGGTGGGCCGTCATGACGCGGAGGTTGCCGACCACGGCTCGGGCCTTGGCGGGCCAGTCGCGGTAGAGGTCGCGGGTGTGGGCGTCGAGGAAGACCAGGCGGGACATGTTGGGCCGGGTGTCGGGCGCGTCGGGCGACGCGAACGCGAGGTGTCCGGCGAGCAGGGCGTGTCCCGCGCGGTTCCAGGCGAGGACGTCGTTGCGGCGGCCCAGGACGAGGGCGGGTACGTCGCTCATCGCCGCCAGCAGGGTGCGCAGGTCGGCGGAGACGTCCTCGTCGGGCGGTGTCGCCGCCGGGCGGCGGTGGATCGCCGCCGTCGACAGGACGTGCAGATGGTCGCGTTCGGGTGCGGTCAGCCGCATGGCGGTCGCGATGGCGTCCAGGACCTCGGACGAGGCGTTGAGGGACTGGCCCTGTTCGAGGCGGGTGTAGTAGCCGGCGCTGACCCCGGCGAGCATCGCCAACTCCTCCCGGCGCAGGCCGGGTACGCGGCGCCGTTCCCCGTAGCGGGGCAGGCCGACGTCGTCAGGGCTGAGCTGCGCGCGGCGGACTCTCAGGAACTCACCGAGCGGTGATCCGCGGTTCATGGCGGCAAGTATGCGCGGCCGGCCGTGCCGGTGCCTGCACCTGTCAGGGGTAGCCAGGAGCGGGCCTGGATAAGGCGGCGCGCGGTCCGCAGAGTCGTCGGCAGGGCACCGGCGCGACCGCTCCCGTCACTCGGTCACGAGGTCGCGGAGCATCCGTCGGCGCGCCCCGCCCTCTCGCGACCGCTTACCGAAAGGCCGTCATGTCCGTGCAGTTCCTCCCCGCGTTCCTCGGTGTCCCGCTCGCCGCGGCCGTTCTCGGCGCCGGCGCGTCGCCGCCCGCGGTGCCCGCCGCCGCCGTCCGCCCGGTGTCCCGTGGATCGGTCCTCGTCCATCTCGATCTGGCCGCGGGCCAGATGCCGGAGAACGTGGTGCTCGACCCCGGCGGTGGTGTCGACGTCACCTTCGCCGGGGCCCGCCAGGTCGCCCGGATCGCCGCCGACGGCACGACCCGGGTGCTGGCCACCCTGCCCGCGCCGCGGGACCCGGCCGCGGTCACGCCGCTGCTCGGCTTCCCCCTGGCGACCGGGCTGGTCCGCGACGGCGACCGGTTCTACGTGCTGTACGCGACCGGTGCCGCGCGGGAGACCGGCGTCTGGACGTTCGTCGAGGGGCAGCCGCCCCGCAAGCTCGCCGACCTGCCCGCCGACGGCCTGCCCAACGGCATGGTCATGGACCGGGAGACCGGCGCCCTGTACGTCACCGACTCCGCCAGGGGCGCCGTCCACACGGTCGCGACCCGGGGCCGCGACAGGGGCGAGGTCTCCGTGTTCAGCGACAGCGAGGCCCTCGCCCCGGCCGGTTTCCTCGGCGTCAACGGAGCCAAGATCAGGGGCCGTCACCTGTATGTCTCGAACCTGGACAAGGGCACCGTGCTGCGCGCTCCGCTCGGCGGGCCCGACGCGGGCGTGTTCGAGACGTTCGCCGACGGCCTCCAGGGCATCGACGACTTCGCGTTCACCGGCAGCGGCGACACGTTCCTCGCGGCGCTCGTGACCGAGAACGAGGTGGTCCTCGCCGACGGCTCGGGCCGGCGCAGGACCGTGCTGACGGAGCGCGACGGCCTGTCGAACCCCACCTCCGTCGCGATCAACGGCACCTCCGTCTACGTGCCGAGCGCCGCCTACACCACCAAGGCCGACCCGAACCTGCTGGTCGCCCGCCTCTCCCGCTGACCCCGCCCCCACTCCCCCGAGGTACCGACATGTCCACCACCCCGTCCCTGCCGACGTCGACGGCCCCCGCGTCCCGGATCACCCGGATCGAACTCGGGGACGTCGAGATCACCCGCGTCATCGAGTACGCGGAGACCTCCCCGATGACGACCGACGTCTTCTTCCCGACCAGCACCGCGGCGGACTGGCGGCGCCACGCCTCCCTGCTCGACCCTGACCACTGGGAGCCCGCCACCGACCTGACCCGCGTCGCCACCCAGAGCTGGGCGCTGCGCAGCGAGGGCCGCGTCATCCTGATCGACACCGGCGCGGGCAACGGCAAGTACCGTCCGCTCCAGCCCATCTGGTCGTACCTCGACACCCGGTACCTGGAGAATCTCGCCGCCGCCGGGATCGAGCCCGAGGACGTCGACCTCGTCGTCAACACGCATCTGCACGACGACCACGTGGGCTGGAACACCCGGCTGGAGGGCCGCGACTGGGTGCCGACCTTCCCCAACGCGACGTATCTGATGCCGCAGCCGGACGTCGAGTACTGGCGCCCGGAGAACCTGCACCGCACCGTGTTCGGGCGGGGCAACCAGAACGTCTACGAGGACAGCGTCGACCCGGTGATCGACGCCGGGCTCGTCACGACCTGGAGCGGGTCGTACGTCATCGACGGCAACCTCCGGCTGGAGGCGGCACCCGGGCACACCCCCGGCTCGTCGGTCATTCATCTGGAGTCCGGCGGCGACCGCGCGGTCTTCGCGGGCGATCTGATGCACGGCGCGATCCAGGTCCACGAGCCGCATCTCAACAGCTGCTTCGAGGAGGACGAGGACGCCGCGCGCGCCAGCAGGGGACGGCTGTACGGCTGGGCCGCGGACCACAACGCGCTGCTGCTGCCGGCCCATCTGCCCGGCCACGGCGCCTTCGAGATCCGCCGCGAGGGAGCCGGGTTCGGGATCTCCCGGTGGGCGCCCTTCTCCCGCGTCTGACGGACGCGGCCCGGGGACGGGGGGGCGCCCTGCACGAGGTGCGCTCGCCCGTCCTCGCGGTGCGTTCCCGGTCGAAGAGGGCGACGAGTCCGTTCACCCGGATCGCGAGGAACGCGAGGGCGGCCATCAGGCAGCCGGCTGCCGGCTGCCGCCAGGAAGCCGGCGAGCGCGCTCTCGTCGGCGTCCGTCCTCTCGTCGGCGGGCGTCGTGTCCCGGTCGACGGAGCGTCCAAGGGGGCGTCGGAGCAGGCGGGCTCGTCGTGGCGGCGGCCGGGTCAGCCGGCGCTCAGGCGCTCCAGTGCCATGCGGCTCGCCTCGTCCGCCGGGCGGCAGATCATCAGCCGCTGGTCGGTGTCCTTGAGCGGCATCAGGACCTCGAAGTCGACGGCGATCGTCCCGACGTCCGGATGGCGCATCGCCTTGCTGCCCCGGCCGGTGGCCCTGATGTCCCGCTGGGCCCACAGGCGGGCGAACTCCTCGTCGAGTGCGGTGAGTTCGGTGATGAGGTCGGTGAGCCTCCGGTCCTGCGGGTGTGCGGCCCACGCGGCACGCAGGTGGGCGACGCCCTCCCGTACGACCCGGTCGCGGTCGACGTAGCACGCGCTGATCCCGGGGTGCGCCAGGCACAGCCACATCGCGTTGCGGCGGGACGGCAGCAGCGTGCTGAAGTCCAGGAGCAGCCGCGTCATCTCCGGGTTCCAGGCCAGGATGTCGAAGCGGTGGTTCAGCAGCATGGCGGGCAGCGGCGACAGGTCGGCGACCAGTCGGGCCAGTGGCCCCGCCGCGGTGGTGGCGGGCGCTTCGGGCTTGCGGGGGTGGCGCTGGGCCAGGTCGAAGAGGTAGGCGCGTTCGTCGGGGGCGAGCCGCAGCGCGCGGGCGAGTGCCTCCACCACCTCCGCCGACGGCCGCAGTCCACGGGCCTGTTCGAGGCGGACGACGTAGTCGGTGCTGACCCCGGCCAGTTCGGCGACCTCCTCGCGGCGCAGTCCCGGCGTCCGCCTGGTCCCCCGGCGGGACGGCAGTCCGACCTCGTGCGGGGCGAGGAGTTCACGTCGGGACCGCAGGAAAGCAGCCAACTCCCGTGTCGGGTCCAGGGTGCGCGTCGTCATGCCCGTCCAACAGCGGTCGTGGGAAGGCTGTTCCCAGGAACGTCCTTCCCTTACTCATGGCCCGGGACGCTGGCAGGTTCGAGTCCGACACCGGTCACGAGCACAGGAACACGGGAGCACATGATGACGCTCGCCCTCGACAACTACCGCCTGTTGGGCCGCTCCGGGCTGCGGGTCTCACCGCTGGCACTCGGCGCAGCGACCTTCGGCACCGACTGGGGCTGGGGAGCCGGACGGGACGAGGCCCGCACGCTGTTCGACCTGTACACCGAGCGGGGCGGCAACTTCGTCGACACCGCCAACACCTACACCGACGGCAGTTCCGAACGCCTGCTGGGCGCCTTCGCGCGGGACCGGCGCGAGAGCCTCGTCCTGGCGACGAAGTACACGACGCTGCGCAGGCCGGGCGACCCCAACTCCGCGGGCAGTCACCGCAAGAGCCTCTTCGCGTCGGTGGAGGCGAGCCTGCGGCAGCTCGGCACCGACTACATCGATCTGCTCTATCTGCACGTGTGGGACGACACGACACCGGTCGAGGAGATCCTGCGCGGAATGGACGACCTGGTCAGGCAGGGCAAGATCCTCTACGTGGCGATCTGCAACGCGCCCGCCTGGCAGGTGTCGCGGATGCAGACGATCGCCGATCTGCGCGGCTGGTCGCCGCTGGTCGCGCTGCAGATCGAGTACAACCTGATCGAGCGCACCGGGGAACGTGACCTGATCCCGATGGCGCGGGAGATGGGTCTCGGGGTGATCCCGTACTCCCCGCTGGCAGGTGGGGTGCTCACCGGCAAGTATGGCCGTGCCGACCTGAGCGCGGCGGGCGACACCTCCGACGACGGCACCCGCAGGAGCTTCAACCTCGCTCTGGGCGCGGTCACCGAGCGCAACCTCGCCGTCGCCGACGTCGTGAAGGAGGTCGCCACGGAGTCGGGCCGCACACCGGCCCAGGTGGCGCTGGCCTGGACGCTGCGGAGTCCGGGCGTGACGGCGCCGATCATCGGCGCCCGCACCCCCGCGCAGCTGAGGGACAACCTCGTTGCCCTGGACGTCGACCTCACCGCGTCCCAACTGGCCCGCCTCGACGAGGCGAGCGCCGTGCCGCTCGGCTTCCCGCACGACCTGCTGGCGAGCGACCACATCCGCAGGGTGACGACGGGCGACCTGACGATCGAGTCCCGGCGCAGGTGGGATCGAGGGCGGCGCTCCGGGCTCTGAGGGAGGGAGGCGGTGCGGACGCCGCGACGCGCGGCGATCGGGGGCCCGCTAGCCGGGGGCGTCAGCTCCGTTCGCACCGGGCCGGCTTCGTGACGTGGGGACGTCAACACGCTCACGTCAAATTCTCTTCACGGAGAGGGACGATGAGGAAGATCGCTCGCCGCCCGGCGCCTCCGGACGTCAACACCCGCCCCTTGATCACTTGTTGCAGTTGGTAGTACGAGCCCGCCACACGGTGACCTCTTGTGAAGCCCGAGCCCTTGAGCTCCTGCCAAGACCGAGGCCCGTGAGGCGAGTTGCTGCCACGAACAGCTACTGAGGTGGCGGACCAGCCGTAGGGCGGAGTCCTGGAATCAGGTCGCCGCGTGGCCCGCATGTGCTCGCGACCAGCACAACAACGTCACGGGGAAGGAAGACCTTGATCTACTGCGGAATCGACTGGGCCGAGCGGCATCACGACGTCGCCCTGGTCGACGACAGCGGCCAGTTAATCGCGAAGCTGCGCATCACCGACGATGCCGTCGGCTACCGCGCGTTGCTTGACCTACTGGCCGAGCACGGTGACGCCGAGCAGGCGCCGATCCCGGTCGCGATCGAGACCTCGCGCGGCCTGCTGGTGCCTGTGCTGCGGACCGGGAAGCGCAAGGTTTTTGCGATCAGCCCGATGGCTGCTGCTCGCTACCGCGACAGGCATAGCGTGTCGCGCAAGAAGTCCGACCCTGGCGATGCCCTCGTACTGGCAAACAACTTGCGCACGGACACGCACGCTCACCGTCCCTTGCCTGACGACAGCGAACTCGGTCGAGCGATCGCCGTGCTGGCCCGCGCCCAGCAGGACGCGACGTGGAACCGTCAGCAGATCTCCAAGCAACTCGGCTCCCCCGCGTGAGTACTACCCTGCCGCGCTGGCCGCCTTCGAGCCTTGGAGGAACGCTCCCTGCCGACGGGAAGCACGGGAGATCCTGGGGGGGGTCGCTGCCACGCCGACCCAGGCTGCACGGCGCACGCGCAGCTGCAGGTCGCTCTGAAACGCGCCGGTCATGAACGGAGCATCGCCACCGAAGCGGACCGCGTCCGTGACATCTTCCGGGCCGAGTGGGCCCACCACTCGCCGCTGGTCGAAGAAGCCCTCGGCAAGCAGACGCACGCCCTCCTGGCGCAGCTGGAGGCAGCCTGCACGGCTGCCGACGACCTCGCTGGGGCGGTCGAAGACGCTTTCCCTCAGCACCCGAACGCTGACATCCTCCTCAGCTTCCCCGGCCTCGGCGTCCAACTCGGCGCCCGGGTGCTTGCCGAGATCGGCGACGACCGCAATCGCTTTGCCGACGCCCGCGGCCTGACGGCATACGCAGGCTCCTCGCCCATCACCAGAGCCTCTGGGAAGAAGTCGAGCGTCTCCCGGCGATGGGTGAAGAACGACCGGCTCAACCACGCCGGCTACTTTCGAGCCTTCACCGAACAACGCGAATGTCCGGCAGCACCGAGGCGTCCACGCCTTGCCTGGCGAGAACGGTCCGCGCCAGTTCCCGGACAGCATTCCACCCGGGGTCGCGGCCAAGAGCCGCTGTCGTCCACCGGTTCGTGGTTTCGTCGCGTGTCATCCCGTCGAAGATCGAGTCGATCACCCGCAGGTCGGGCAACGAGTCACGGCCGAGGAGCCCTTCCTCCACCAAGCGCTCGGCCATACGGAATGCGTGCTCGAAATCGAGGGCGATCTCGTCCGTCACGACACCGTGTCTCTCCAACCACGCTGTCTGGTCCGATGCCGATGCCGCCATCACCGTCAGCGACTCGATCAGGAGGCGCCGGCGAAACGAAGAACCGTGAGTATCCACGGCGGGATCATCCCACTCGTCTCGGAGAAAGGATCTGTCTGTTCGACCGTCTCCAGCAGCCGACTTGACCCGTTATCCCCCTGAGGTGTCTCGTTCGCACCGAGCCCCCGTCACCGACTGCGGCCGTCAAGCACCGCCTCGTTCCTTCACAGTTGTGTGCCATGGCCGCTTGACAGCCAGTTCGTCACGGTTCGCCGGTCCCCCCATTACCTCCGTATTGCCGCGGCGTTGCGCACCATGACCGCACATGTCGTGTTCATGACCCTCTTGGGGATTCCTTGCCCCGTCGCCGGGAGCGGCCGCATCGTCGCTGCAAGGCACCGACCCGAGTGCCGGTCAAGGCCCGGCGCGTGCCCGTCCCGCACGGCACGTGCCCGACCGAGGAGGACCTTCGATGAGAGCAGTACGCGTCGTCAGGCGGAGGATCGCCATCGCCCTCGCCACCACGGCGGCGACGGCCGTCGCCGCCGCCGTCACCGCGTTACCCGCCGACGCCGTACCGCGCGAAGGCACGGTGCTGGGGGCCGGATCCGCCGACGCCGTGTCCGGCAGCTACCTGGTGACCCTCAAGGACGATGTCGGCTTCAAGGCGAACGCCGCACAGGGCAGGAACCTGATCGCCGAGTACGGCGGCAAGGTCAAGCGGACCTACACCGCCGCGCTGAACGGCTACGCCGCCACCCTCAGCGGCAGCCAGGCCAGGAAGCTCGCGGCCGACCCGGACGTCGCCTCCGTCGAGCAGGACCAGGTGGTCCACACGCTCGGCACCCAGACGAACGCGCCCTGGGGCCTCGACCGGATCGACCAGAGCAACCTCCCGCTGAGCGGCACCTACACCTACCCCGACAACGGGGGCAGCGGTTCGACCGTGTACGTCCTCGACACCGGCGTCCGTATCACGCACCAGGAGATCGCCGGACGGGCCTCCTACGGCTGGGACTTCGTCGACAACGACGCCACCGCCCAGGACGGCTACGGCCACGGCACCTTCGTCGCCACGGTCACCGCGGGCACCACCTACGGCGTCGCCAAGAAGGCGAAGATCGTGGCGGTCCGGGTGCTCGGCAACGACGGCTCCGGGACCACCGCGGGCGTCATCGCCGGCGTGGACTGGATCACCGCCAACCATGTCGCCGACTCCGTCGCCAACGTCTCGCTCGGCGGCGGCGCCAGCACCACGCTCGACAGCGCGGTGAACAACTCCATCGCGTCCGGCGTCACTTACTCCATAGCGGCCGGCAACTCCGGCGCCCTGGCCTCCAACTACTCACCGGCGCGGGTCGCCGCGGCGATCACCGTGGGCGCCACCACCAGCGCCGACGCCCGAGCCAGCTACTCCAACTACGGTCCGACGGTGGACCTCTTCGCCCCCGGGTCCGGCATCACCGCGGCCTGGAACAGCTCCGACACCGCCACGTACACCGGTAACGGCACCTCGTTCGCCGCCCCGCACGTCTCCGGCGCGGCGGCGCTCTACCTGACCGCGCACCCGGGCTCGTCCCCGGCCGCCGTCGCCTCCGCCCTGGTGGGCGGGGCGACCAACAACGTCCTCACGGGGATCGGCACCGGCTCGCCGAACAAGCTGCTGAAGCTCGTGCCGTGACAGCGCGCGCCGCAGCCGGGGCTCCCCCGCCCGACCGCGGCGCGCGTGGCGACAACCGGCGCCTGCGCCGGGGCGGCTCCCTCCCGGTACCTCGGGCGGGGGCCGTCCCGGCGCGCCGCCGTCACCTGGACAACCACGTACACACACCGCCGCGTCGGTGGGACGGGACGAACGTGAGCACGAAGCAGCCGAGGACGCTCAGGACCGTGACCGGAGCGGGCGGCACGTCGGAGACCTACGACCTGGCGCTCGACCCGGGCAGCTCCACCCTGGACCGGGCGGTGCGCGTGGCGCGGCTCGCCGAGGCCGCGCGGATCGACGCGCTGTTCACCGCCGACCTGCTGCGGTTCGACGCGCAGGGCGGCATCGGCACCCAGGAGCCGCTGGTGTTCGTCTCGGCGCTGAGCCAGGTGACCTCGCGGATCGGCCTGATCGCCACGGTCTCCTCCACCTTCCACCATCCGTTCAACCTGGCCCGGCTGTTCGGCACCCTGGACCATGTCAGCAAGGGCCGGGCCGCCTGGAACCTGGTGACCTCGGCGGTCGGCGAGGAGAACTTCGGGCCCGGCGGACTGCCCAGCCCGGAGGACCGCTACGCGCGCGCCGCGGAGACGCTCGAGGTGGTCAACGCGTTGTGGGACAGCTGGGAGCACGACGCGCTGACCGTCGGCGCGGACGGGCGGGCGGTGCTGCACCGCGACCGGGTGCACCCCGTCCACCACGCGGGCCGTTTCTTCGAGGTGGCCGGGCCGCTCAACATCCCGCCGCTGCCGCAGGGCCGCCCGGTGCAGATCCAGGCCGGGCAGTCCGACGCGGGACGGGCGTTGGGCGCCCGGTACGCCGAGATCGTCTTCACCTCCCTGCCCACTCTGGAGATCGCCGCGGACTTCACCCGGAGGATCCGCGGCGAGGCCCGCCGTCTCGGACGCCGGGACGGGCTGCCGCTGATCTTCTCCTCGCTGCACGCGACCTACGGCGCCACCGAGCGGGAGGCACGGCGTCTGGTCAGGGAGCGGCACGAGGCGATCGACTTCGAGCGCGGACGTGCGCAGGTGGCCGACATGCTGGGCGGCGGGGTCGACCTGTCCGAGGTGCCCCTCGACGCGAGGCTCCCCGAGAGCCTGTTGCCCGACCTCACGACCGTCAACGGGCGGCGCGGGCGCGTCGAGATCTTCTCCGGCTACGCGCGGGCGGGCCGCACCCTGCGGGAACTCGTCGTCGCGGCGCAGGACACCGGTCACTGGGCCGAGGCGGGCACACCCGAGCAGATCGCGGACGCCGTCGAGGAACGGTTCAGGGCCGGCGTCCTCGACGTCATCACCCTGGGCGATCTCGCCGACCCGGTCCAGCACGACTTCGCCGTCAACGGTCTGCTGCACGAGCTGCGCCGGCGGAAGATCGTCGCCCCCGACTACACCGGCGCCACCCTGCGCGAGAACCTCGGTCTCGAACGTCCCGCCCGGGTCGGCACCGCCGCCCTTCGCTGAGGCACGCGCGCCGCCTCGGCGAACCCTCCGTTGCGGCTCGCGTCCCTTGTCCGTGCCGCCCGTTCACACCCGCGGGCCTGATGCCGGACGGTCGCGGGGCGGCCCGTCGGTGGGAGCCGGCCGCCGCCGGGGCGAGCCGGCCTTCGGCCGGTTCCCGGACGGAGCCCCGGATGACGGCACGGCGACCGACCACCGTCTCAACCGCAGGGCGACGGCGACGGCGGCGAGGACGGCCACCGCGGCGCCCGACGCCAGTCCCGCGCGGGCCCCCGCGTGCTGGGAGATCCAGCCGATCACCGGCCCGCCGATCGGAGCGCCGCCCATCGAGATCACGGTGTACACCGCCATCACCCGGCCGCGCATCGCCTCGCTGACCTCGGTCTGGACGAACGCGCTGACCGCCGTGTTGAGCGTCATCAGTGTGAATCCGGTCGGCAGCAGCAGCGCCAGGAAGGCGTAGTAGCCGGGCATGAGCGCGGCGACGGCCTCGCTGACGCCCAGCAGCACCGCGCCGGTCACCACCGTCCGGACCCGGGGCGAGGAGCGGCGGGTGGCGACGAGCGTTCCGGCGATCGTGCCGACGGAGAGCGCGGTCGACATGAATCCGAGGCCGCTTGAGCCGACGTCGAAGACGCGTCCGGCGAACAGTGTCAACGTCGTCGGGAAGTTCACCGCGAAGGTGGAGACGAGCCCGAAGACCGTGAAGACGGCGACCAGATCGGGCCGGCCCAGGACGTAGCGCAGTCCGGCCGCGCCCGCGCCCGCCCAGGGGGTCCGCTCCGCGCGGACCGGCCTCTTCTTCGGGCGGATCGTCAGCAGCCCGGCGATCACGACCGCGAAGGAGACGGCGTTGACGGCGAAGACCCAGCCGGTGCCGATCACGCCGATCAGCACCCCGGCGATGGCGGGTCCGATCAGCCGGGACGCGTTCAGGGAGAGGATGTTGAGTCCGGCCGCGTTCGGTATGAGGTGTCCGCCGACCAGCTCCGTGACGAAGGAGAGCCGCGCGGGGTTCTCGACCGTGAACACGCAGCCGAGTCCGAACGACAGCAGGTAGACCGACCAGAGCGGCGCGTGCCCCGCAAGCACCAGGACGGTGAGCAGCGTCGCCTGCGCCGCGTACAGGGACTGCGTCCACAGCAGCAGGGTGCGCCGGTCGCAGCGGTCGGCGAGCACTCCGCCCCAGACCCCGAAGAGGAGGACGGGCGCGAACTGGAGGCCCATCGCCCAGCCGACCGCGGTCCCGCTGTGGGTGAGGGTCAGGACGAACCAGTCGAGCGCCACCCCCTGCATAGCGGTGCCGGTGTTCGAGACGAGGCCGGTACTCCAGTAGACGCGGTAGTCGCGGACGCGAAGCGCGCTGAAGACCCCGGGGCGTGCGGTGCTCCTGGACACGGTGATCCTCCGTCGGACGTGCGGGGGCGCGAGGGCGCGGGACACGGCGGTCGCCGGCACGGGGCCGCACGGCGCACACGGCGCGCGAGGGGCGGCGCGGGGGTGTGCGGGTGGGCTCAGCGGCCGGCGGGGTACCGCGGACAGAGGGCGCTGCTGACCCGGAGCAGGTCGATGTGGCGTCGGGCGACGGCCCCCGCGAAGGCGCGGTCGTGGGACGGCGCACGACGGTCGCGCTCCGAGGAGCACCGTGCCCGCACGCGCGTCACCTCACCGTCGTCGCAGCGGCCGGGAGGGCGCTGTCGCCGACCCGCTGTGATCACTCTGACGGTAGCCGGTCGGGGTCGCGCCAACAACGGCTCGCGGCCTGGGCCTTCGGCCGCCGACGCCCCTGGACGGCATTGACGGTCGGCGGCAGCGCTCCGTAAGGTCGGGACCGGCAGCGACTGTCAGTCCGGGGCCGACACGAAGGGGATCAGCATGCTGCGCGGCGGCGACCTGAGTCCCTCGGTGGCGGACGCGGTGGTATTCTCCCGCCTCGCGCGTCGACGCCACATCGATCTGCGTCTCGTCGCCAACTGCCTCTGTCAGGGCTTCCCTTCGTCGAACGGCTGACCCTTCCCGGTCGGTCGCGCCGCAGCGGACCCGCCGACGCCCGGCCGACCGGGCCGCGTCCCGAGGACCGGCGCCGGGAGCCAGGAGCCGGGAGCCGAGGCCGTCACCCTGTTCCCGGCCGGTCCTCCATCACCACCGCTCCCGCACCCGTTCCGGCTCCCGCCGACACACGCGGACCACTCCCCCTCGCCCGCCGAAACCGGCATCCCCGACGTCCCGTTCGCCCCCGTGCGCCGCCGGTCCCCCGCCTTCCGGCGGCCACCGCGCCGCGGGCCGCCCGGGTACACCACGACCTGAGGACACCCCACATGACCGGACCCACCATCACCTCGCTGGCCTTTCTCACCCCGGGCAACTTCCTCGACGACGACCCGGGTCCGGGCCTGGAGGAGACCCTCCAACTCTTCGAGTTCGGGGAGCGGTTGGGCTTCGACGGCGCCTGGATACGGCAGCGGCACCTGGAGCACGGGGTGGGTTCCGCCGCGGTGCTCCTCGCGGCGGCCGGGCAGCGGACCCGGCGCGTCGAACTGGGCACCGCCGTCATCCCCATCGGCTACGAGAACCCGTTCCGGCTGGCCGAGGACCTGTCCCTGGCCGACGTCCTGTCGCAGGGCAGGCTCCAGGTCGGCTTGAGCACCGGCATGCCGCACGCCGAGCTGCTCGGCGACCTCGTGCACGACGGGGAGTGGCGCTCCTTCGACCTGTCGTACGGCCGGGTGGCCAAGGTCGTCGGCCATCTGCGCGGTGACTACCTCGGCGGCCCTGACACCGTGATCCACTCACCCGGCACCACCCAGCGGCCACGGCTTCAGCCGTACGCGGCCGGTCTCGCGGACCGGGTCTGGTACGGCGGCGGCAGCCTGCGTTCGGTCCGCTGGGCGGCCGGCCAGGGACTGAACCTGCTGACGGGCAACGTCGTCTCCGGTGAGCGGACGGACGACTTCACCACGGCTCAGCTGGACCTGCTGACCGCGTACGAGGACACGCTCGCCGCGGGCAGGCGGACGAGGACGGCGCTGGGCCGGGTCATCGTGCCCTTCGACACCGCCGACGCGGCCACCCGCGCCCGCTACCGCGCGTACGCGAAGGGCAGGCACGAGCGCACCCTGGCGCCGCAGGGACCGAAACGGACGCTGTTCGCACCGGACCTGGTCGGCACGGCCGAGCAGATCCTGGAGCGTCTGGCCGCGGACCCGGTCGTCGCACGGGTGCCTGAGCTGCGCCTTGAGCTGCCGTACGAGTTCCACCGCGAGGAGTACGAGCAGATCCTGTACGACGTCCGCCACCTGATCGCGCCCGAACTCGGCTGGCGGCCCGCGCAGCCGCCCGTGCCCGCGCTCAGGGCGGTCACGTGAGTGAGCCGGGCCCCCGGGCACCACCGGCCGGGCATCACTGGCCGGGCATCACTGGCCGGGCACCACCGGCCGGGCGGCAGGGGCCGGGAAGGGGATGCGGAGAGTTCGGCGCCCGAAACGTAAAATCCAGCGGTGCTCTCTCGCGCCGGTGGACCGACCGGCGGGATTCCCTTTTCTCACCTTGTCTCCGCAGGAGGACCGCCTCATGGCTGACCGACCCTTGACGCTGATGGCCGTGCACGCCCACCCCGACGACGAGGCCACCGGAACCGGGGGGATCCTCGCGCGGTACGCGGCCGAGGGCATCCGCACGGTCCTGGTGACCTGTACCGACGGCGGTTGCGGCGACGGCCCCGGAGGGGTCAAGCCCGGCGAGGCGGGCCACGATCCGGCCGCCGTCGCCGTGATGCGCCGCCAGGAACTGGAGGCGAGCTGTGCCGTGCTCAAGATCAGCGACCTGGAGACGCTGGACTACGCCGACTCCGGAATGATGGGCTGGGCGAGCAACGACGCTCCCGGCTCCTTCTGGCGGACCCCCGTGGAGGAAGCCGCCGCCCGGCTCGCCGACCTCATGCTGCGCTACCGGCCCGACGTGGTCGTCACCTATGACGAGAACGGCTTCTACGGGCACCCCGACCACATCCAGGCGCACCGCATCACGATGGCGGCGCTGGAGAAGGTCGCGTCGACCCCGAAGGTGTACTGGACGACGATGCCCCACTCGCAGATGCAGCGGTTCGGCGAGGCGATGCGCGAGTTCAACGAGGACATGCCGGAGATGGATCCCGCCGAGGCCGCCGCGCTGGCCGAGATCGGCCTGCCGGACGACGAGGTCACCACCTGGGTGGACACCACGCCGTTCAGCGGTCAGAAGTTCGACGCGCTGGCCGCGCACGCCAGCCAGGGCGAGAACATCTTCTTCCTCAAGATGGGCAAGGAGAGGTTCGCGGAGTTCATGGGCGTCGAGACCTTCGTGCGGGTGCGGGACACCACCGGCGCGGACGTACCCGAGACCGATCTCTTCGCCGGACTGCGCTGACCCGCACCCGCACCCGTACGCCACCCGGGGCCCGGTCGGCAGCGCGCGGGCGGATCTCACGCTCGGGGGCGAGCAGCAGGTCGGCCTGGGACCCGGCCGGCGGCGCGCGGGCGAATCCCTTCCCTCCCCCTCCCGCCGGACGACGACCGGCGGGAGGGGGGCCGCGGAAAGCGGTGCGGCGCCGGGGCGGACGCCAGGGGCGCCAGGGCGGAGGTCAGAGGCGTCGCGCGCGTGGGGGCATCTCGCGCGTCGGGGCGGGCGCCGGCGCGGAGCCGAGGGTCACCCGCTACGGGTGACGCGGTCCGCCTCGGCAGGTGTGAAGTTCGACGTGGGTGCCCCGGTGGTACCGGGGCGCGTGGCGAGGAGGTCCTGTCGTGACCACGCACCGAGCGACCACACCGCACGAGCGCCTCTCCCCGGACGAGAGCGCCGCCCTCGGCAAGGCGGTGCGGGCCCGGGTCCCCCGCTCCGCGCACGGCGACTTCGAGCCCTCCGGGACCCGGACGGACCCCGTCGACGTCATCGAGAAGCAGTCCGCCAGCCGCGTCCAGGACCTGATCCCGATCCGCTACGGACGCATGTCGGAGTCCCCGTTCCGCTTCTACCGGGGCGCCGCCGCGATCATGGCGGGCGACCTGGCCACCACCCCGGACTCGGGGCTGCGCGTCCAGCTCTGCGGTGACGCGCACCTGCTCAACTTCAGGCTGCTGGCCTCACCGGAGCGCCACCTGCTGTTCGACATCAACGACTTCGACGAGACCCTGCCGGGACCGTGGGAGTGGGACGTCAAACGGCTCGCCGCCAGCCTGGTCATCGCGGGCCGCGAGAACGGCTTCAGCCGCGCGGAACGCGCGACGATCGTCCGCGCGGCCGTGCGGTCCTACCGCGAGCGGATGCGGGAGTACGCCGCCATGCGCCACCTCGACGTGTGGTACGCGAAGGCCAGCGCCGAACAGCTGCGGGCGGTGGCCGCCGAGCAGTTGCCGGGGCGGGAGAGCAGACGGCTGTCGGCCGTCATGGACAAGGCGCGCACCCGCGACAGCCTCCAGGCGTTCGAGAAGCTCACCGAGGTCGTCGACGGGCAGCGGCGCATCGCCTCCGTGCCGCCCACCCTGGTCCGGGCGGCCGACCTGCTGCCGGCCCCCGAAAGAGGCCGGCTGGAGGACACGTTCCACGATCTGGTGTCGCGGTACGCGCGCAGCCTCTCCACCGACCACGCGCGACTGCTGCGGCAGTTCACCATGGTCGACATGGCGCGCAAGGTGGTCGGCGTCGGCAGTGTCGGCACCCGCTGCTGGATCATCCTGCTGCTCGGCAGGGACGGCGACGATCCGCTGCTGCTCCAGGCCAAGGAGGCCGACGAGTCGGTCCTCGCCCCCTACGCGGGCGCGAGCGAGTACGACTCCCAGGGCCAACGGGTCGTCGCGGGGCAGCGGTTGATGCAGGCGGCCAGCGACATCTTCCTCGGCTGGGAACGCGTGCACGCGCCCGACGGCCACGACCGGGACTTCTACGTACGGCAGTTGCGCGACTGGAAGGGCATCGCCCAGCCCTCCCGCCAAGTACCGCGCACCATGCGGGCGTTCGGCGAGGTCTGCGGCGGGACGCTCGCACGGGCCCACGCCCGCTCCGGGAACCGGATCGCCATCGCCTCCTATCTGGGACGCGGTGACGTCTTCGACCGTGCGCTCGCCCGGTTCGCCGAGCGCTACGCCGACCTGAACGAACACGATCACCAAGCGCTGCTCGACTCGGTCGCGGCCGGCCGGGTCAGCGCCCGAGCGGCCTGACGAGCGACCGGAGGCGAGTCATGAACGGCCCTGTGTTCCTGGCGTACGACTACCCCGTCCTGGGGGCTTTCTGGACGGTCCTGTTCATCACCCTCGCGACCATGTGGTTCATCCTGCTGTTCCGGGTGGTCGCCGACATCTTCCGTGACCACACCATGGGCGGGCCGCAGAAGGCACTCTGGCTCATCTGCGTGCTGTGCCTGCCCTTCCTCGGCGTGTTCGTCTACGTCCTCGCCCGTGGCGGCGCGATGGGCGAACGCGAGGCACGCAGGGACGCGGAGCTGCGCCAGGCGATGTCCGCGTCCGCCGCCCGGACCGGCGCACCCTCTGGGACGACGCCGAGGGACCTCGACGAGCTGGCCAAGCTCGCCGATCTCAAGGCCCACGGAGACATCTCGGAGGCGGAGTACGCGCACGCGAAGGAGAGGATTCTGCACTGAGGGCCCGTCCTCTGTCCCGACGGCGGAGGGAAAGCCGCGGCGGTACGGGGACACGGGAGTGCCCTTGCTGGCACGGGGAGACAGAGGCTGACACGGGGAGTCAGAGCAGGTCCAGTTCCTGGGCGCGGCGCACGGCTTCTCCCCGGCGGTTGGCGCCCAGTTTGCGGAAGATGCTCTTGAGGTGGGACTTGACTGTGTTGACGGACAGGAACAGGTCGTCGGCGACTTCCTCGGTCGACTTCAGCTGAGCCACCTGCCGCAGGACATCGCACTCTCGCCTGCTGAGCGGTTCGACGACGACGGCACGGACGGCGTCGGCGCGGCCGACGGCGCCGGGTTCGGTAGGGCGGGCGGCGCCGGGTTCGGTAGGGCGGGCGGGGTCGGGCTGTCCGACGCGGCGGTGGGCGACGTCGGTCGCCGCGGGGAGCCAGCCGTCGGCCGGCATCCGGCTTCCGCGCAGGGCCCGGCCGAGCCAGGGGCCGGCCTCCAGGAACGGGCGGCGCAGCTGTTCGGGCCGGGCGAGATCGAGGGCGCGCACGGCCAGGTGCCGCGCCGTCCGGGTGTCCCCGAGCCGTTCCGCGACCTCCGCTCGCGCCAGCACGGCACGCACCACGAGCGCGGGGCCCCCATCCGGCGCGACGGGGTGGGAGGCGAGGAGGGCGAGCGCGGACGCGTGATCCCCCAGCGCGAGGTGCGCGCGGGCCGCGACGACGGCGCACTCCGGGCTGAGGACCGCGCATCCCGGGCTGTCTGGGGCGCGCTCCGTTCTGTCGCCGGCGCACCTCGTTCTGTCGGCGGCGCACTCCGGGCTGCGGGCGGTGGTCGCGTCCAGCGCCCGGAGCGCCGCCCCGGGATCTCCGCCCACCAGGTCCGCCGTGGCTTCGGCCAGCGCCGTGCGCTCATTCACCCAGGGCGAGCGGACCCCTGCGGGAGAGCGGCCGTCGGCCTCGGACAGCGCCCGCAGGGCGGCCCTCGGATCGCCTTCGGCGAGCAGAAGACGGGAGTTCAGTAGCGCGATGCCCGACGCGACGACCGGGTCGCCTCCGGCCCCGGCCGACGCGCCCGCTCGACGCAAGTGGGCCCGTGCGGCGCCGAGTTGGTCACGCTCGACGGCGATACCGGCGAGGACGAGAGCGACGACACCACTGCGGCGGCCCACCGGCAGACCGGCTCGCTCGGCGACGAGCGTGGCGGCACGGGCGGACTCGTCCGCTTCGCCGTACCGGCCGCGCAGCGAGTCGATCAGCGCGATCCGGCCCAGGGCCTCGTACCGAGGGCCCGCTGTCGCCGGAAGGTCAGGGAGGTCGACCGCCGCCGAGAGAGTTCTCCTCGCGAAGTCAAGGCGTCCGGCCCACAGTTGGGCGGCGCCGAGGTCGGACAGCAGCAGGGCGGGCAGTTCGGGGTGGCCGGCCATCCGCTCGGCCGGCAGGAGGCGTCCGAGTCTCTCGGCGGTCAGGGCGGCGGCTTCGGCCATGTCCGCCGAGCCGAGCAGCCTGCTCGCCAGGACACGCAGCAGGGCCAGCGTCAGTCGCGCGGCCACGTCGTTCTGGGGCCGCCGCAGTTCCGCCTCCGCCCGCCGCATTTCCGCCTCCGCCCGCCGCAGATGAACGACCCCTGCGGCGACGTCGTACCGTGCGAGACGGCGGGCCGCCCGCACCAGGCTGGGGGCCGCGCCAGGAAGGTCAGGGGGCATGCGCGCCAGGTCGGCGTCCAGGCTCTCGGGGTCGATGTCCGTGAGCAGCCGTCCGACGGCGAGTGAGCCGACGAAGAGGTCGGCGGCGCACTCCCAGTCGCCCGCGGCGGCGGCCTGGGGCAGGGCGTCGTCCAGGTGTCCGGCCTCGGAGAGCCACCGGGCCGCCGTGTGCCGCAGTTCCCGTTCGAGACCGGGCCGCCGGTCGCGCAGCCGGGCCCGCAGGGCCTGCGCGAACAGCGGATGGATGCGGTAGCGGGAGCGCCCGACGGTGGTCACGAAGGCGTTCGCCCGTTCCAGTTCCGCCAAGATGCCCTCGGCACGCCGGCCGCCGGTCAGCGCGTCGGCCAGACCGGGGTGGACCTGCGTCAGCACGCTCGCCCTCAGCAGCAGTTCCTGGGCCTCGGCCGACTGCCCGGCCAGCACCTCCGCGAGCAGGAAATCGGCGACGCTGCCGTGTCCCGGGTCGAAGTCGGCGAGGCACCTCTCCGGATCGTCGCTCCGCGTCATGGCCAGGGCGTACAGCCGTGTCCCGGCCGCCCACCCCTCGGTGCGCCCGGCCAGCCGTCGCACCGTCTCGTTCGTGGGGTTCAGGCCGTGGCGCAGCAGGAGGGCGCTGGTCTCCTCGGGACGGAACGCCAGGTCGGGGGCGCGGATCTCCGTGATCTCGTCGGCCGCGCGCCACCGATGCAGGGGCAGGAGCGGGTCCGAGCGGCTGATCAGCACCAGCCGCAGGCCCCGGCCGGCGTGCCGCAGCACGAACTCCACCTGCTCGGCGACCTCCCGGGAGGACGCCCGGTCGAACTCGTCCAGCACGAGGAGAACGGGACCGGCGCGTCCGTTCAGATGCGCGGCGAGACGGGCCGGCGACAGGGAGCCGATGTCGTCGGCGCGGGTCGGGTTCCCGACGCCCGGGGGCGTGGGGACTCCGTGATGGCGCATGGCCTCGATCACATACGCCCAGAACGCGCCGGGGGACGTGTCGCCCTGTTCCATCGTGAGCCACACGGTGGGCCACGGCACCGGCGTGGAGGTGATCCAGTCCGCGACACACAGGGTCTTGCCCGCCCCCGCGGGACCGGTCACCAGCGTCAACGGCCCGGCCACCCCGTCCGCCAGCCGCTCCAGGAGCCGCCCTCTACGGACAAAGGTCGGCGGGACCGGGGGAACGTCGAACCGGGTGGACAGAATCGGCTCACCCGCGGTCGACAGGGCGCGGCCATCGCGTGACGCGCGGGGCGGGGGGCGCGGTACTGGTGTGTGGACCATCCTGGCCGCCGTGGCTCGGTTGCGAGCGGCGCGTGAGGCACAGTGGCGTGCCTGGGCACAGCCGCACGCCGGCGTACGCGAGCGCGACTGGGCACAGCCCCGCGCCTGGACCCGCACGCGCACCTGGGCACACGCGCGTGCCGGGGGCGATGCGCCGCCTTTCATGTCCCTATGTCGACGTTACAGCGTGCGGGGCGCACGCCCCAGCGCAGAGTGCAGGGGGCGGGACGGGGTCGGGTGAGGGGCGGGGCGAGGGCGGGAGGCGAGGGCGGGGCGTCGGGCACCTGGGGGGCCGCACGCCTGGAGAGGGGCCGCGCGCCGGGGAGAGGCCGCGCCCGGGGAGAGGCCGCACGCCAGGGAGGGGCCGGCCGCTCAGGGAGGGGCCGGCCGCTCCACCACCCGCTACCGCGCCCGTCGCCGCGCGACGACCCCCTCCAGCATCGCCGCCAGGATGCGCGCCAGCCGTGGCTCGACGTCCACGATCGCGTGCGCCAGGCGCGGATCGGCGCGGTACAGCGCCGCGATCTCCGGGCCGGGGGTCGCGATGTTCCAGAACGAGCCTGCCATCGAGGTCGCGGCGGCCATCAGGTCCACCCCGTCGGCCTCGGTCAGCTCCGGCAGCCGGGTGCGGACGGCGGTGACGATCGCGTCGACCGCGGTCAGGGTCACCAGCTTGAACGCGCGCACCGCCTCGACCGAGACGTTGCGTTCGAGGTTCATCGGCGCCTGGGCGAGCAGGTCGCAGAACATGCCGCGGGCCGCGAGGGTGCGGGCGAAGGCCGCGGCCACGCCTGCCGCGTCGCCCTCGGGGACCTGACCGATCTCGGCGCACAGGACCGGCGCCCACTCCTGCCAGTCGGCCGCGGTCAGGCGCAGGAAGATCTCCTCCCGCGTCTCGAAGTACCGCAGCAGCGCGGACTTGTGCATGCCGACGGTCGCGGCGATGTCGGTCAGCGTGACCTGCCGGATGCCGCGCTCGGCGCCCAGAGCCCGCGCGGCGTCCAGGATGGCGGCCTCCCGCCGCTGCTTGGCCTGCGGGGACCGGGCGCGCTGGAAGTCCGTTGTGTCCACGGCCCCATGTTAGCGCAACCAAGTTGCACTATTACCGCAACCGTGTTGCACTAAAAGCATGACGAAGAACACGCCCGAAGACACGACAGAAGACACGACGCAAGGCACGCCGAACGGCACGCCGGAAGACGCACCGAGCGGAGCGACGGGGGACACGGCCGGCACCGCACGGCAGACCTGGTTCGTCACGGGCTCCTCCCGCGGCTTCGGCCGCGCCCTGGTCCGCGCCGCGCTCGACGCGGGCGACACCGTGGCGGCGACGGCCCGACGACCCGAGCAACTCGACGACCTGGTGGCCGAGTTCGGCGACCGGATCGCCCCGATCGCGCTCGACGTGACCGACCCCGGGGCCGCGAGGGCGGCGCTGGAGGAGGCCCGGAAACGCTTCGGACGGATCGACGTGCTGGTCAACAACGCCGGGTACGCCAACGTCTCCCCCATCGAGACCACCGCCGAGGACGACTTCCGCGCCCAGTTCGAGACGAACTTCTGGGGCGTCTACAACGTCACCAAGGCGGCGATCCCCCTGCTGCGCGAGCAGGGCGGCGGCCTGGTCGTCCAGTTCTCCTCCATGGGCGGTCGCGTCGGTGGCTCCCCGGGCATCGCCTCGTACCAGGCGGCGAAGTTCGCGATCGACGGCTTCAGCCGGGTGCTGCGCGCGGAGACCGCGCCGTTCGGGGTCAAGGTCCTGGTCGTCGAACCGAGCGGGTTCCGCACCGATTGGGCCGGCTCCTCGATGACCGTGCACGAGGTACCCGAGGCGTACGAGGGCACCGTCGGCGCGATCAACCGACGGATCCGGCAGAGCACCGAAGGCCCGGCGGGCGACCCGGTACGCGCGGCGGAGATCCTGGTCCGGATCGCGAAGCGCCACGACATCCCGACCAACCTCGCGCTCGGCGTGACGGCGTCGGAGGGGTCCATCGCACTGGACCGGCGACTGCTGGCCCAGGACGAGAAGTGGAGCGCCGTCGGACGGTCCGCGGACTCCACCGAGAACTATCCGCCGGAGTTCCCCGAGGACGACGTGCTCTGACGATTCTCAGGTGTCCCGCCCCCTTGGCCGGGCGCAGTCTCCGAGGAGCCACTGCGACGCCCGCTCGACGACGACGCGGGTCACCCCTGGTGGCGACGGGGGTCAGGCGCGCTCGGGGCGACCGTCCGCGCCGCCTTCGGCCGCTGTCCCGGGGACGGCGCCGGGCCTGGCGGTGTGGTCTGGGTGGCCGTCCGTGCGGCGCCGCTCTTTCAGCTCCGCTTCGTACAGATGGTCGCGGCCCTCGGCCAGTTCGCGGCGGACCCGGTCCTCGATGTCCTTGAACGGCTCGTAGTAGGTGGCGTTGTACTCCTCGACGATCTGGAAGGTCCAGCGCCCGGGAATGACGTTGCGGCCCAGGATCTCCCCGCGCACCCGCTCCGCCCACTCGGGGTGACCGGCCTCGCGCAGCAGTCCCACGGCGAGGTCAAGCTCGAGGTCGGCGCCGCCGGTCAGCTGGTGGAAGGAGTACAGGTGGCCGCGGGCGCGTTCGGTCGTCTCCAGCGCCTTCGACAGCGCGCCCAGTGCCTCCACGACCGCGTCCGAGACACCCGGCGGACGTCGATGCGCGCTGTCCGGTTCATCACGATGACTACTCATGGAGTCATCGGTTCCCCGAACGACGCACACCCCGCGCCTCCCGGCCCTGGGCTCGCTCGATGGGACCACGCCCCGGGCCGCGAGCCGTCCGCCGAAAGCCGTGCGGCCCATGGGGCGTTGGGAGTCCGCATCATGGCGCGGGGCACCCCCAACAGGTGCGCGGGAAGCCGTCCTTGAATCGCGCTGCCCACAGCGCCCGGGGCGTGTTTCACTTCCCCGATGTCAACGACTCTCGGCGCACCGCGACCTGATCAGGCCACCTACATGCTGCGAGCCGCGGCCGGCGCCGGCCGGGGGTACAAGCGGGAGCTGCTGGAGCTGTTGGACGTCCGTCCCGGTCAGACCGCGCTGGATGTGGGGTGCGGGCCAGGCACCGATCTTCCCTCGCTCGCCGAACGGGTCGGGGTGAACGGCACGGTGATCGGCGTCGATCGTGACCCGGCGATGCTCGCCGAGGCGCGCCGTCGCACCAGCGGTCTGCCGACCGTGCGGATCAGCGCGGCGGACGCCCATGCCCTCCCGGTCCGGCCCGGCACCGTGGACCGGGCCAAGGTCGACCGGGTCCTCATGCATGTCGCCGATCCGCCCAAGGTGCTGGAGCAGCTCCGCGCGGTCACCCGGCCAGGCGCCCGGATCGCCCTGGCCGAGCCGGACTGGGACACCCTCGTGGTCGACGCCTCGGATCTCGACACGAGCCGCGCGTTCACCCGCTACACCACCTCCGAGGTCGTCCGGCACGCCACCATCGGGCGCGGCCTCGCCCGGCTCGCGCGGCAGACCGGCTTCGTCGTCGAGACGGTGCGGGCCACGACCCCGGTCTTCCTCGACTTCCACGACGCCGATCACACGCTCGGACTCTGCCGCAACATGGAGCGCGCCATAAGGGACGGTCACATCGACGCGACGCGCGGTCGCCGATGGTTCGCCGCCCTCTCCGACGGACCCTTCTTCGCCTCTTTCACCCTCGTCACGGTGGTCTGCTCCCGTTGAGAGCGGGTTGGGGGCTGGGTCTCGGGTGCGGGGGGCGGAGCGTCGTGGCCCCCCGGCCCTCCTCCCTCAGTTGGTCCCCTCCTCACGCGTGGTGTGTGTCGCCGTCAGCTCCGTGAGGTCGGCGAGCAGTTCGGATGCCGTCACTTGGTCGAGTTCGGCGAAGGTGAGGTGGGCCGGCTCTCCCCGTGGGCTCCATGCGCTGGGCTGGTCGGACAGGCCCACGTACTCAAGTGACTGGTCTCCAGTGACGTCGACGGCGCCGATCGTGAACCCCTCCGACGGGCTGACGACGATCCAGCGGTTCTTCGCGACCCGCTTGGCCAGCTGGCACTGCAGACCCCCGAACATCGGCTCGTCGCGCTCCCAGCCGCGTCGTTCCAGGCCGAGCAGTGCGGTGGTCGGCACGGTGAGGTTCTCGAAGCGCTCCAGCCGGTCGCCGGCCGCCTCGTCGTCCGTGAGCCGGTGCACGGCGCGCGCGAGTTGCGGGAAGGGCTGTGTGATCGCTTCGGCGGCCAGCAGGTTCTGCCAGTCCGTCACGTGCTCACCGAGGTGGAGCGGATGCGCCAGCCGTACCGTGGCGTCCTCCGGGAGGGTGAACTCCTGGTCGTGGACGTCGGTGAACGTGCGGTCCTTCCGCACCCGGAACGGTGTCACCGCAGCGGCGTCGGCAACCGCAGCCATGGCCGTGGCCACGCCCGCGCCCGTGGTGGCCACTGGCTCGTGCGGCGCTCTCTCCGCAGGGTCTGCCGGGACGCACAGCCAGACCAGGCGCCGCGTCAGCCGCGACAGCAGGGGGTGGGAGACGAACCGTTCGCGGAAGGCGTCGGTCGTCCAGGCGCGGCCCGTCACCATCGCGCTCTCCAGGCGGCGCACCTGGTCGGCGGCCACCGTCCGCACGTCCTTCTTCAGGGCCGTGAACCGCTTGCGTTCCGTCGAGGCCAGTTCGTCGTCGTCGCGGGCGTCCGGCTTGGGCAGGTCCTTGCGGCGCTTGCCGTTCTGGTCGAGGACGTACGGCCGTAGCTGGTCGTCGAAGCCCACGGTGAAGCGTCGGGGTCCGTAGTCCACGACCGTCGAGCAGTCCGCGTCCAGGCCGAGGTCGGGCACCAGCAGGTCGGCCAGTTCCTCGGGGGGAAGGCCCCGGTCGGCCGCCACCTGTTCGATCCTCTCCTGGGCGCGTGTCCTGAGTGCCTTGAACTTCACCCGCTGGGACACCCCGTGCAAGTGCGTCAGCGCCACGTCGCTGCCGATGGCCGCGAGGACGTCAAGCCCTTCCACGGCCCGCTGGTGCAATCCCTCGCCGGGCCAGAGCCGGACGATCGGTGCCAGTCGGCGCGCGGTGTCGTCGTCGCCGAGCCATCCCAGGGCGTGCAGCGCCCAGCTCTCCTTGGCGGGCATCCCGGACACCCGCCACTGCTCGAACAGGGCCCAGGCGAAGGAGGCCAGCGATGCGGGATCGGTGGTCTCCTGCACCGTCTGCACGCCCGTGTAGACCGCGCCCGGCTTGGAGATCGCCAGCATGGTGAGGAGATGCCGTACGGAGTCGTCCGGGAGTGCCGAGGTGCCCTCGCGCAGCAGCACGCGCGGCAGCAGCCGGGGGGCCGCCCAGGCGGCGGGGGCCGGTATCCGTGACGGCAGGGCGAGTTCGAGACGGTCGGCCGACAGCAGGTCCCGGATGACGTCGACCGCCTCCGGTCCGTGCGCGGCGGCCGCGTCGAGGACGGCGTCCTTGCCGTGGGTGGCGGCCAGTGACCGCAGCGCGTGCTCGGCGTTGTGGCGGGCGGGGCCCGCCGGGCCGGCCGCGTCCGGCACCAGGAGCGAGGCGGCGTCGGTGCCGTGCCGGGCGAACCAGGCGCGGGTGGTGGCCCTCGTGGACTTCAACCGGACGTGCCAGTCGGCCATCAGCCGCGCGACCGCTACCTGCCGGTAGGGCAGGAGCAGTTCGCCGGCCGTGGGCTGCTGGACCGCCGCGTGCAGCAGCGGGGGCAGCGCGTCCTCCTCCCAGCGGGCGGCCACCGGCTTCAGCTCGTCCACGAGGGTCCACATGTTGTCGGGAGTCCACCGGGCCAGCAGCGGACGGTAGGTGTCGGGGCCGTCGGCGAACAGGGCCGCCAGGCGGTAGTTGTCGAGGTGCCCGAACCGCTCCTCGACGGTTCGGGCGTCGGGGAACGGCTCCTGCTGCCCGCGTCGCGCCCGCCGTTCGGGCTCCTCGACGGCGGCCCACGCCTCGCGCTCATCCGGACGCCACCGCATCCGGATCTCCTCGTCGGCGACGAGTCCCTTGACGGTTCTCGGTTCAGGGGAGGTCCGCCCGCTGGTCCATGGCGGGCTCACCAGGAGGGCGGGCAGCGTGTCGGCGGGCGCGTCGGGGACGGTGGGATGCAGCAACCGCCTTATCCGGGCCGCGGGTCCTGGCGGGAGCTGGGCGAGGCGCGGCTCCAGCAGCTCGCCGTGCGTGGCGACATGCGCGGTCAGCAACTGGTCGAGCAGGAAGGAGTTGCGGCCCTGCGCGGGCGCCGCCCGGCCCGCGAGCAGGCGTGCCGCGCGTACCGGGTACCGGCGGGCCGCCTCCAGCAGCGCCGGGCGGGCCTCCTTGTCGTCGGCGTGCGCCATCAGCAGCTCGAACGCCTCGTCCGTCGGCAGTTCGACCAGGACGCTCGCCAGTTCCTCCGCCGACGCGCCGCCCGTCGGGGTGCGGTGTCGCCAGATCAGCGCGATGAGCGCGGCGACGGCGGGACCGACGCCCTCGGCGACGGTGGCCGCGGTCTCAAGACTGCCGTCGTGGGCGGACACCCCGCCCTCGCGCAGCAGTGAGCGCAGCTGCTTCTCGTCGTTCAGAGACTCGAACAGCATGGCCCGTACGACACGGTCCTCCCGGCCGCTCTCCCCCGGGTCCGCGCAGCACTCCGCGACCCAGTCGGTCTCGTCCGGGGCCAGGTACGACACCACGATGCGGCGTCGGGCATCGCCTCGGTGCGCGGCCAGCGCCGCGACCACTTCGCGGTACTGGGGCTCGCCTGCCGTCGACAGCAGCGCCCGTGTGCGGTCGGCGGCGCCCCGGCGCAGCCACAGGCGGGGCGAGCGGCCGTCTTCGGGCAGGACGGCGAGTCGGGTGGTCCTGTCGTAGTCGTCCTCGTGGTCGATCGCGAACAGCTCCACGGTGGCGCGGGCCGCGAAGACCCGCCCGTGCCGCAGGTGCCAGGCGTCGACGACCTCGTCGTAGATCAGCCTCCCGCGATCGCTGGCGACGGCCAGCACCGCGGCGCCGACCGGGTCGGCCGTGCCGTCCAGGAAGCGGCGTGCGGCGGCTGCCAGTTCGGGGTCGATGTCCGGGGTGGCCCGGCCGGCGAGTATGTCGGCCAGTTTCTCCTTCGCCGTCGCGAGGCGCCGCTCCCAGGAGTCGAGGGCGGCGTCGTGCGGGTGGTGGACGTAGGAGGCGATGCCGCCCCAGCGCGGGCGGAGCCTGTGCCGCCAGGCGGCGGGCAGCGTGAAGGTGTCCTCGTCGGGTGGTGCGCCCTCGGCGTGTGCGGTGACCGCCGTCCGCGGCGCGTGGCCGGCGTCCACCGACGCGTACCTCTGGTCTTCCGTCTCCTGCACGGCCTTCGCCCCGTTCCTCGGATCCGCGCCGACGCGCGTCGGCACTCCTGTGATGAGCCCGCGTGCGACGCGGCTGATCTTCGGAATTCACAGTAGACGGGACCACTGACAACGGCCTTCGACCGCGGTTCGGGGACGGAAAAGGCCAGTTCAGAGGCGGGGAAGGGGAGTTCAGGGGCAGGGAGGGCAGTTCAGGGACCGGGGGCGGGAGTTCCGGCGGTCGGCGGCGGCGTCGTGGGGGCGCCGCTCACACCGGCGCCGATGTCGTCGCCTCCGCGATCGAGGACGTCGTCAGCCGACCGGGGCGAGGCACGGTCGCGGTCGGCCCCGGCACCCGCCGGCCCGTCGCGACGGGCCCGGTCGACGCAGGTCAACGGCGCACGGGTGACTCACTCTTTCGAGACAGGCCGGACGTGGCTGCTTTCATCGCGGCATTCTCGGCGAATCTCATCAGAGTGTGAACAGGGCCTCTACGATGAGTAGTCGATTCTGGAGGGCCGTCATGGAGATGCCGTACACCGAGCCCGAGGCGATCAAGCCCCGGCCGGACTATCCGCCCAGGACACCGCCTCCCCCGAAGAAACCGCCGAGCCCGCCGCCTCCGGAGCCGCCCCGGAGTGAACTCCTCGCGGGCCTGCCCGTACCGCAGCGCGCCGGACGCGTCGGCCATCCCGTCATGAGGAACCGGCGCGGCGCCTCCTGGTCCCTCGAGGCGCGGCCCTGGGTGGCGGCCAAGGCGGCCAGAGAGGTCGCGGGCCGTCTCGCCGCCTGGGGGTTCGTGACACCGCGGCATCTCGACGACGTGGTGCGTCTGGTGGTCGAAACGGTCGTCGAGGACGGCGGTCGGCGGGTCAGCGTGCACCTGTCCGAGCAGGACGACAGGGCCCTGATCCTGGGGTTCAGTCATCAGGCCGCCGCGCCCGGCGCACCGCTTGCCGAGACGGTTCTGCCCGCGCTGCGCGACTTCGGCACGGACAGTTGCGGCACGGAAGTGACCTCTGAAGGGCGGCAGGTGTGGGCGCTGTTGGCCCTCACCGCCGCACCCCGGCGCTCCCGGTAGCACGGCGATATCGGCGGCCAGGGAACGGCCGGCGCCGCCTTCGGCCGACCGGCGGGCCGGGGCACAGCGTGTTCTTCGACGACGGGCCGCATCCCAAGCCGACCCATCCCGCGCCCGGAGAACGTCCCGCCGGGTCCTCGCCGTTCAGGAGCGGGCGGTCGGTCTCCGTGGGGGCGGGACGGATCGCAGCAGTTCCCACAGCGGGTGTGTGCCCGACGCCCACGTTCCCAGGGTGTGGCGGTCGACGACGTGCAGGCGCTGCTGCTTCGCGAAGGCCACGGCCGGTGCGGTGACCCGGCCGTTCGTCACGATCACCGCGATGTCCGCGCCGTGGACCTGCCGGGCCGTGCCGTTGAGAACCTGGAGGTCGGGCGTGCCGACGGCGGAGCCGGCCAGGCCGTCGCGGCGGTGCTTGCACTGGATCACCCAGAGCCGCCCGAACGGGTCGGTGGCCTTGACGTCGGCGCCCAGGTCGCCGCCGCCTCCGACTCTGACCGCGTCCGCGCAGCCGTCCCGGCGCATCAACTCCCGCACCGCGTCCTCGAACCGGGCGTGGTGGAGGCCGTCCAGGTGCGGCAGCGCGTAGCGCAGGCCCCGCACGCGCACCGCCTCCCACCGGGCCTGCTGCCGTCTGTGGTGCAGCAGGGCCGCGCCTGCCGACACCGCGAGTATGCCGAGGGCCACGAGCACCCACCAGTGCGTCAGCAGCCAGTTGACGACGGCCAGGACCGCGGCGACGGCCAGAACAGCGGCCAGGAGTGCGCCGACCAGCCGGTCGTTCGCGCGCTGCCTGCGGCCGACGCGTCCGTAGGGGTGACGGCGGGCCGGTGCGCGACGTCGGGCGGGCGGGCGTCTGCGGTACGTCGTCCGGCGCCCGCGGGTGCGGGGGCTCATCGGCTGCCCCGGGTGACGCCGCTCGCCAACTCCTCGATCTTGTGCAGGATTCCCTGGCCCGCCGGGGTGGGTGCGATCACCACACCCAGCGCCAGGACGATGACGACGGTCAGCCTCTCGTCGACCCGGCTGCGGGCCTCCGTGCGCCGTCTCAGCCTCCAGACCACGATGACCGCGAGCAGCACCGCCACGTTGATGGTCAGCAACCGTCCAGACCTCCCCCACCGACCGGCCATGTCGTCCGGGGCGGCGGTCGGACGCCACCCCGGTCCTCCTGTGTAGCGGTGACTCGGCGGCGGGGACGGCCGGTCGCCGACCAATGGCACAAACCCATCGGATCTGGCCGAATACCGTGCAGTGGATCAACCGCCGGCCTTTACGGTCGATCGTCATCGAGGGCACCAGCTCGCGGACTTCTCCGTCAGCATCGACAAGGCCCGCGACCGGCTCCATTACCGTCCGCCGATGTCCAACCGGGACGCCGTCCTGGCCTCCTACGGCTGGGGGCGCGCCCAGCGGGCCGCTCTCCCGCCCGGCGCGGCGGACGGCAGAGCGACTCGCCCCCGGCCGGCCCCTCACCGAACGGCCCTTCCCCGGGCGGCACTTCGGCCCGGCGTCCGCGCGGAAGCCCGCGCTTGCTGATGACCGTCACCTCCCTCTGGACCGCTCGACGCGGCGCGCTGGCGAGCGGTCGGCTGGGAGTACCGGGCGCTGGGACGGCCGTGACGGATCCGCCGGGCGTGAACTCCGGGCGGCGCGCGGCCGGTTACAACTCTTGCCGTCTCTCGGAGGTCCAACGGGGCGCAGGCACCAGCTGAGCGACTTCTGAGGAAACAGACCATGACGCAGAGACAGTCCGCGGTGATCGCCGCCGCCTCCTTCCTGATACTGGCGGGCGCGGCCATCACCGCGGCCCCCGGCGCCTACGCGGGCACGCCCGGCGGGACGCGCGCCGTCGACCGCAACAGCGACTTCGACGGCGACGGCTACGACGACGTCCTGATCGGGGCGCCGACCGGCACCGACGGCACGCGCGAGGGGGCCGGTTACGTCACCGTCCAGTACGGGGCGGCGCGCGGCATCGGCACGGCCACCGGCGCGCGCGCCGGGCGCACCGCCGTCTTCGGCCAGGACACCCCCGGCGTCCCCGGGACCGCCGAGGCCGGCGACGGCTTCGGCAGTGCCGTGGCCACCGGGGACCTCGACGGCGACGGCTACGACGACGCGATCGTGGCCGCGCCGGGCGAGGACGTCGGTGCCGTGCAGGACGCGGGCCGGGCGACCGTCCTCTTCGGCTCCCGCACGGGACTCGGCGCGGCCCGCAGCGTCACCTTCGGGGCGGCCACGCCCAGGGCGGGCGACCGGTTCGGGCTGTCGGTGGCGGCGGCCCGGCTGACCGGCGCCACCCCCGGCGACGTCCTCGCGGTGGCCGACCGGCGGGGCGCTGACCTGTTCACCTGGAGCGCCGGAATCCTCAAGGCGACGGGCCGCGTCGACACCGACGTCGCACCGGGCGACGAGCGGATCGAGCCGGCGTCGCTGACCACGGGCGACTACGACGCGGACGGCTACGCCGACCTGGTGGTGTCGGGCCGCAGCCTGGAGGAGGACGGCAGCGGACGGGCGGCCGTGTACAACGGCGGTGCGGACGGGCTCCGTTACGCGCGGGACCTGCCCGGCGGCCCGGCCACCGCCTCGGGGGACATCGACAACGACGGGTACGACGACCTGGTCTTCGGCAGGCCCGACCGTCCCGAGGACATCTACGAACCGCTCACCGGCGGGACCGTCCTCGTCTACCTGGGCAGCGCGAACACTTTCCAGGACCTCGACGATCTCGGCACGCCCGCCCAGGTGTGGGCGCAGTACAGCCCCGGCGTCCCGGGCACCGCGGAACTCGGCGACGCCTTCGGGGCCGATGTGTCGCTGGCCGACGTCGACGGCGACGGCCACACCGACCTGGCCGTCGGCGTCCCGGGCGAGGACATCGGCACGGTGCGGGACGCGGGTGCCGTGGTGGTGCTGCGCGGCACGGCCCGGGGCCTGACGGCGACGGGCGCGGTCTCCTTCAACCAGGGGTCCGCGGACGTCCCGGGCACGGTGGAGAAGGACGACCGCTTCGGCGGACAGGTCAGGCTCGTCGACACGGACCGCGACGGCCGCGGCGAACTGCTGGCCACCGCGCCGGGCGAGAACACCGGCGACGGCGTGGCCTGGCTGCTGCCCGCGACGGCCGACGGCATCGTGGCCCGCGGCTCGTGGAGCTACGGCGGGGGCTCCCTGGCCGCGCCGGGCGGCGACGCGCACTTCGGCGCGGCGGTCGACGAGTGAACCGGGGCGCGTGCGGGAGTCGTTGACCCACGGGGAGCCCGTGCCACCCGTGACCGGAGCGCGTGCGGCGGCCGTTGACCCGCCGGAAGCCCGTGCCACCCGTGACCGGGGTTGCGTGCGGCGGCCGTTGGCCTGCCGGGAACCCGTGCCACCCGTGAGACGATCACGGTGACCGTGAGTTGACGTGGACGTGGGGGAGAAATGGGCATCGCTCTGCTGGTCGGGGTCCTGGCGCTGGTCGTCGGGGGATGCGTGTGCGTGGTGTGGGCCGACCGCGGTGGGCCTCGCTGGGTGCGCGTCGTGGCGGCCATGACGCTCGGCGTGAGCGCGCTGGTGCGCGGCTCGGCGAAGAGGCAGCGGCGAGGCATCGGCACGACGTCGTCCGACGGGGACGACTAGGGTCTGCCCTTCGGATCACGCGGCGGGTCGCGGTCCTGGTACTCCAGCGAGACTTCGTGTCCTGAGCTGATCCTTCGCAAGCCGGAGGACCTTCGTGCTGGAGATCGGCTGCAACGACGGGGTCATGCTCAGGGCCGACGCCGAACAGGGCGTCCGGCACCTGGGCGTGACCCGTCCCGGGACGTGTCCGAGCCGGCCACGGGCAAGGGCGTCCGGGTGAAGATCGTCCGTACGGGCCGCCGCGCGCGGGTTCGGCTTCGAACTCGTCGGCGTCGAGCGCCCTCCGGTGCACGGCGGCGAGGTGTGCTGCGCCGTCGCCCGCGAGGCGCGTCGGGAGCCGGCGGCGGCCGTCGATACGCTGATCGCCGAGGAGCGCAAGCGCCAGATCGTCGACATAACGATCCTGGAGAACTCCGCGGTGCAGGTGAAGCGGAACCGCGAGGCGCACACCACGCTGCTGGTCCAGTCGCGTGAGCAGGGCCGCACGGTCGCCGCGTACGGCGCGACGGCGAAGAGTGCCACCGTCGCCAACTACCGCGGCGTCGGCCCGGATCGCCCCCCGGCGGTGTTCGGCTCGACTCCGGCGGGGGGGGAAGCCGGGCCTCCGACGCCTTGGCACCGGCCGGACCCGCGCCGCCCGGAGCCCCAGCCGCCCCTGCCCCGCGAGCCGCGCCCCGCACGTTCACGCGGTCAACAGCACGCCCCCGTACGACACTCCCGCCACCACCACCCACGCGCACAGCCCGAGCCCCGCCACCTTGCCCCCCGTCCGGGTCAGCGACGGCAGGTGGACGGCGCTGCCCAGGCCGAACAGGGCCGCGGCCAGCAGCAGTTCCTGCGCGTGCTGCGCCACGTCGAGGGCGACGCCCGGCAGCCATCCCGTGCTCCGCAGCGCCACCGCCGCCAGGAAGCCCACCACGAAGAGCGGCACGACCGGCGGGCGCTTCTGGTCCTCGTCGGCCGGCCAGGACCCGCGTCGGCGCCTGCGGACGGACAGGGCGACGGCGGCCACCAGCGGCGCGAGCAGCGCCACCCGCATCAGCTTCACCAGGACCGCCTCGCCCAGTGCTCCCGGGCCCGCCGTCTGCGCCGTCGCCACGACCTGGCCGACGTCGTGCACGCTCGCCCCGACCCACCGGCCGAACTCGGCGTCCGTCAGCCCCAACGGCCCGTGCAGCAGCGGGAGTACAGCGATGGCGAGCGTTCCGCAGAGGGTGACGAGGGCGACCGAGGTGGCCGTATCGCGTTCGTCGCTGCCGCCTGCCTCGCTCACCGCGCCGATCGCTGACGCCCCGCAGATCGAGTAGCCCGTGGCGATCAGGAGGGGCTGGTCGCCGGGCAGGCCCATCTTCCGGCCCAGCCACCAGGTGCCGAAGAAGGTCGCGGCGACCACCCCGAGCACCATCGCCACCGTCGCCCAGCCGATGCCGAGCACGTCGTCCAGGCTGAGCTTGAGGCCGAGCAGCACCACGCCGACGCGCATCAGCCGCTTCCCGGCGAAGGTGAGGCCGGGGCGGGCCGCGCCTCGTACCGCCGTCTGCGCGAACGGGAGGTGGGCGACGGCGATGCCGAGGACCACGGCCGCCGTCAGCATCGGGACGGCCGGGACGAGCCGGTGGATTCCCCAGGCGGCGGCCACGCCCAGCGCGGCCAGGGTCAGGCCGGGCAGCTTGCGCGGGGCTGCAGGGGTGGCGGGGGTGGCGGCGAACAGCCGGTGGCGGGTCGGGCGTTCCCGCAGCAGGGCCATCAGCGGTCGGCCGGGAGTTCGTACACGCGGCGCACGCTGGAGCCGATGCGGGCGATGTCCGCACCGTAGACGTGGAGCGATATCGCGAGGTCGTCGCAGGCGTTGCGGACCCGGTGGATGTCGCCGGGCGGGGCGAAGCCGCACACCGCGCCCTGCGGGTTGACGACGTCCTCGGTCGCGACGAGGTGCGCGCGGGCGCCCTCCGTCGCGGGGACCAGCCGGTAGCGGCGTTCGCGCTCCTCGCCGGCGTGGACCCCGGTGGTGCACCAGGAGATGTGGTCGTGGACGGAGGTCTCCTGGCCGGGCAGCCAGACCAGGGCGACGATCGAGAAGCTGCCGTCGTGCTCGGCGTGCAGGAGGTGCTGGCGGTAGCGGGAGGGGTCGGGTTCCCGCTGCTCGGGGGTGAGGAGGTCGTCCGCGCCCAGGTGCGGGGCGAGGCGCTCCCCCACGAGGTAGGCGGTGAGGTCCGGCGGCAGTCCCCGGCCCACGGCTTCGCGCACCGAGGCGACGAGGGCGTCCAGGCGGGCGGTCGTGCGCGCGGCCGTGACGGCGGTCGAAGTCGTGGTCATACGGGCAGCGTGCGGCCGCCCGATCCATCACGTCCAACAGCGATTCGTACGCCGTTCCCCAAATTCCGCTTATGGAAAGCGCGGGGTTCAGCAGCCGATCTTGTGGGAGGCCACCGTCCGGAGTTCGTCCAGGACCAGGGCGGTCGCCGGTATCCGCAGGTGCTCCTTCAGGACGTACGCGGAGACCTGCCGCTTGGAGGCGGGGGCCAGGGCCCGGCCGGTGACCTGTTCGTGGCGCAGGAAGTTCAGGACGAGGCCGGGCATCATCGCGATGCCGAGGCCCTCCGCGACGAGGCTCTGCACCACCAGGTTGTCGTCGGTGGTGAAGGCGATGTCGGGGGCGAAGCCCTGCTCAGCGCACTCGTGGAGGAAGTTGACGCGGCAGCGCAGACAGCCGGCGATCCAGCGTTCCTCGGCCAGTTCGGCGAGGCCGACGGTGCGGCGGCGGGTGAGCGGGTGCCGGGTCGGCAGGAGGACGAGAAGCTGGTCCTCCAGCAGGGGGATCTCCAGCACCTCGTCCGGAACCTCCTCCTCAAGTCCCGGGTAGGTGAAGGCCAACGCGATGTCGCACTCCCCGCGCACCAGGCGCTGGAGGGACTCCGGGGGCTCCTCCTCGCTCAGCTCGACGCGTACCCCGGGGTGCCCGGAGGCGAGGCGGGAGAGGGTCTCGGGGACGAGGGTGGCGTTGGCGCTGGGGAACGCGCAGAGCCGCACCCGCCCGCTGTGCAGCCGGGTCAGCGCGGTCATCTGCTGCTGGGCGGCGCTCATCGTGTCGAGGATGGCGGCGGCGTGCCGGGACAGAGTCTCCCCCGCCTCGGTGAGCCGCAGGCCGCGTCCGGCGCGAGTGAAGAGGGGGGTGCCGACGTCGCGTTCGAGGGCCTTCATCTGCTGGGTGATCGCCGGCTGGGTGTATCCCAGGGAGCGCGCGGCGGCGGAGTAGGACCCGGTGCGCACCACTTCGTGGAAGCTCTTGATGTGCCTCGAATCGAACACCGGGTCAGCATAGCGGGGTGTCCCGACGTGGATCATAAGCAGGTTTTGGGGTGCCGGAAGCGGGGCGCCGGGGACATCCGGCGTTGCGGGGCGCCAGGGACATCCGGCGTACGGGGCGCCAGGGAGGTCCGGCGTACGGGCGGAGGCGGCCAGGACACAGCCGGGGCCGGTCCGGGGCCGGTCCGGGGCCGACGCAGCCGACCGTCGCCCCGACTGGTCCCACTGGCGCGGACGTCACCAGGCCACAGCCCGCCGGTGCCATGACCGAAGAAGGACCGGCCCAGGGCACGGAGTCTCACCGGAGCACCGGGCCGCGCGTGCGCCGCGTCGTCGCCGTTGCCCGACCGGCCGACCGGCCGACCGACCGACCGGCCGACCGGCCGACCGGCCGACCGGCTCAGGCTCCCAGTTCCGGGCTCGTCCGCGCACTCCTGTCCGGCTCCTCCGCCATGGCCGCGCGGTCGCTGAGGCCCATGTACATCGTGCGGTGCAGCTCGGCCGCGTGGGCGCTCAGCAGCCGCGCGGCGAGCGGCGCGTCGTGGGCCGCGAGCGCGGCTCTGATGTCCTTGTGCTCCTGGTTGCTGCGCCGCAGGTAGTCCATGGAGTAGGGCAGGAAGTAGCGGTACAGCTCGCCGGTGACCCGCTCGTACATCGCGCAGGCGTCCGGCAGCCCCGCGCCGCGCGCCACCGCCGTGTGGAAGCGGCGGTCGGCGGCGTGGAACTCCGCCCAGGTCGTCGCGTCGTCCATGGCGGCGACGGCGCGGTCGAGGTCCGCGAGCGTCCCGTCGTCGACGCGCAGGGCCGCGAGGTGGCCGAAACCCGCCTCCAGGACGGTCCGTTCGTCGATGAGGCGCCGCACCCGGGCGCTGTCCTCGCGGTAGGCGGCCGTCTCGGCGACGGTGTGGTGGCGGGGCCGGTCGGCGATGAAGGTGCCGCCGTTGCGTCCCGGTCTGCGCTGGACGACGCCCTCGCGCTCCAGCGCGCCGAAGGCGCGGCGGACGGTGATCTCGCCGACGCCGAGCGCCCGCGCGGTGTCCGGGACGTTCGGGAGGCGCTCGCCGGGGGCGAGCAGGCCCAGATCGACGGCGAGGGATATCCGCGCCCTGACGGTGTCCAGGGCGCTGGTGCGCCGGATCGCCGTCAGGCGGTCGCTGCTGAGCGGGTGCGCCGCGGCGGTCCGGGCCTCGGGTTCCATCGGTTCAGCCTACTGGCGTCGGTGGACCGCTCCGCGGGGTGTGCCGAAACGGGGGTGCCGGTGGGGCGGATCAGCCCGAACCCTTTACCTGCTCAAAGTGAGCATGTTTTGATGGCCGGGATTCGCCCCCGCTCCGTACGATCCGAAGGCACTGATGAAGATCTCCGGACTGCAGACCGCCGGTACCCCCGGTGACGTCGAGGCCAACCTGCGCGAGCTGGACGCCGCCTGCGCGCGGGCCCGCGCCGAGGGAGCCGAACTGCTCATCACCACCGAGCTGTTCGTCACCGGCTACGACATCGGTGACCAGGTGCGCGCGCTGGCCCGCGCCGACCTCGTCGGCCCGGTCAGGGAGCTGGCCAGGCGCCACGGCCTCGCCCTGGTCGTGGGGGCGCCCGAGCACGACGACGGCGTCTACTACAACAGCGCCTTCTTCATCGACCCCGACGGCGAGGTACTGGGCAGCCACCGCAAGAGCCACCTCTTCGGCGAGCTGGACCGCCGCTACTTCACCGCGGGCGACCGGGCGACCTCCCTCGTCGAGTTCAACGGCCTCCGCATCGCCCTGCTGATCTGCTACGACGTCGAGTTCCCCGAGAGCGTGCGGGCCGCGGCGGTCGCCGGGGCCGACCTCGTCGCCGTCCCGACGGCGCAGATGGAGCCGTACGCCTTCGTCGCCGACCAGGTGCTGCGGGTGCGGGCCTGGGAGAACCAGGTCTATGTGGCCTACGTCAACCACGTCGGCGTCGAGGGCTCGCTCACCTACGTCGGCCGCAGCTGCATCGTCGCGCCGTCCGCGGAGGTGCTCGACCGGGCCGAGGACGGCACCCGGCTGCTCTACGGCGATGTCGATCCTGAGGTGGTGGCGGCGGCCCGCGCCGCGAACCCGTACCTCGACGACCGGCGCCCGCAGCTCTACTCACCCCTCTCCCCCGCTCCCGAGGACCGCTCATGGTGACCGAATCCAGTTCTCAGCAGCCCCTCTCCCACCAGGCGTCCCCGCGGCTCGCGGGCCGTCTCGGCACCGGGTCGATCGTGTTCATGGTCATCGCGGCGGCGGCGCCCCTGACCGTGGTCGGCGGCAATGTGCCGCTCGCCATCGCGGGCGGTCCCGGCGCGGGCGCACCCGTCGGCTTCGCGCTCGCGTCGCTGATCCTGCTCGTCTTCGCCGTCGGGTTCGTCACCATGACGCCGCACGTGCCGCAGGCCGGCGCCTTCTACGCCTACGCCACCCGGGGCCTCGGCGACCGGACGGGCGTGGGGACGGCGGCGGTCGCGCTCGTCGCCTACACCGCCATCCAGGTCGGCGTGTACGGCTATCTCGGCTGGGCCTTCAACGACGCGCTGGGCGCCTTCGGCCTGGGCACCCTGCCCTGGTGGGTGTGGGCGCTGGGCGCGGTCGCCGTCGTCGCCTTCCTCGGCTACCGGCACATCGAGCTGAGCTCGAAGGTGCTCGGGGTGGCGCTGGTCCTCGAGATCGCCGTGGTCGTGGTGCTCGACGCGGTGGTCTTCGCGCGCGGCGGGGCGCACGGCATCACCGCCGAGCCCTTCACCCCGCACGCGGCGCTCTCCGGTCCGCTCGGCATCGCCGTCCTCTTCGCGCTCACCGGGTTCATCGGCTTCGAGGCGACGGCCGTCTTCCGCGACGAGGCCCGCGACCCCGAGCGGACCATCCCCCGGGCCACCTATCTGGCCGTGCTGATCATCGGCGGCTTCTACACGCTCTCGTGCTGGGCCCTGGTCCTGGCGGCCGGCACCGGGGACGCGGCGGCGGTGGCGCAGCGCACCGTGGACGGCGACGGCAACATGCTGATGGACACCGCGCAGGCGTACGTCGGCACCACCCTGCGCGACGTGATGCAGGTCCTGCTGCTCAGCAGCCTGTTCGCGTGCGTGCTGTCCTTCCACAACGTGATCGCCCGCTACACCTTCACCCTCTCCCGCCAGGGGCTGCTGCCGGCCCGGCTCGGCGCGGTCCACGACCGGCACCGCTCGCCGTCCGCGTCGTCGGTGCTCCAGAGCGTCACGGCGCTGGTGCTGGTCGTCGGGTGCGCGCTGCTGCGGCTGGATCCGCTCGTCGGGGTGTTCGGTTCCATGGCGGGCATCGCCACGGTCGGCATGGTCGTCCTGATGCTGATCACGTCGGTGGCGGTGCTGGTGTTCTTCGCGCGCCACCCGGAGACGGTCAGGGGGCGCGTCTGGCAGACCCGGATCGCCCCCGTGCTCGCGGTGGTCGGGCTGCTCGTCGGGATGTGGCTCGTGCTGGTCAACTTCACCCTCGTCACCGGCGGCGGGCTGGTGCTGAGCGTGATCCTGGCCCTGATCCCGTTCGCCGCGCTGGCGGCGGGCTGCCTGTACGGGCCGCGCGGGGCGGCGCCGCGCGGCGAGGAGGTCCGGGTCGTCCCGCGCGGCTGACCCGGGCGCGAGGCGGACGCCCGCTCGGCCGTGACCCTTTCACCACCGGGTGGCGCCGGCGGGCGCCGTGTCCGTCATCCGCCCTGTCCCGCGCCGGTGAAGAAGGCGACGAGTCCGTACGGGGCCTCGTCGCCGTGGCAGAGCCACTGGACGTGCAGTGCCTCGACGGCGGCGGCGGCGCTGCGCGGGAACAGTGCCTCCTCGTAGGCGGCGAGCGCGGCCTCGGTGTCGCCGGGGTGCGCGGCGAGGGCGAGGGCGAGTTCGGCGCCGTCGTACATGGCGAGGTTGGCTCCCTCGCCCGACGGTGGCATCAGGTGGGCGGCGTCCCCGAGCAGGGTCACTCCGGGGACGCGGTCCCAACGGTGGTCGGTCGGCAGGGTGTTGACGGTGCGCGGGACCGGTGTGGTCTCGCCCTCGGTGATCAGGGCGGTGAGTTCGGGGGCCCAGTCGTCGAACTCGGCGGCGATCCGCGCCCTGGCGGCCTCGGCGTCGGTGAAGTCGATGGCATCGAGCCACTCCCGCGGCCTGTCGACGGTGACGTAGGTGTGCAGGACGCCGTTCGGTTCGCGGTGGGCGGAGATGCCCTTGCCGGGGGCGAGGGCGGCGAACGAGCCGTCACCGACGGTGCGGGCGCTGTGCGGGTGGCGGGTGTCGGCGTCGAGGAGATACGTCTCGATCATGGACCTGCCGATGTAGGCGGGGGTGGCGTCGGAGAGCAGCGGGCGGATCCGCGACCACGCCCCGTCCGCGCCGACGAGCAGATCGGCCGCGACGGTCGTGCCGTCGGCGAACGTCACCTCGTGCCGGCCGTCCCCGAGGGTCCTGGCCCCGGTGGCCTTGTGCCCCCAGCGGATCGTGCCGGCGGGCAGGGCGTCGATGAGGATCTGCCGGAGGGCGGCGCGCGGTGTCTCCGGGCGTCCGCCGGTGCCGTCGTCGGCCTCGTCGAGCAGGATCTTCCCGTTCCTGTCGGCGATCCGCGACGCCTCGGCGCCCTGGTGGACGGCGCCGAGGAACTCCTCGAACAGCCCGGCGGCCCTGAGCGCGGACTGGCCGGTGTGCTCGTGGATGTCGAGGAGGCCGCCCTGGCTGCGGGCGGTCGGTGACGCCTCCGCCTCGTGGACGGTGGCGGGGATGCCGTGAACGTGCAGCACGCGGGCGAGCGTCAGCCCGCCGAGCCCCGCACCGATGATCGTGACCGGCGTGTTCACGCGTGGTCGCCTCCTGTTCCCGGGGGTGGCCGGTCGGCCGGTGACACCCCGCCGACCGCTCTGGAACGTCGTTCCAGCACCTCCACAGTGGAACGCCGTTCCACGTCCTGTCAAGCTGGAACGATGTTCCATGCCGGTTAGGATGGCCGCATGGCAACCAGGACGCGCCGTCCGGAGCGACGGCAGGAACCGCTCTCCCGTGAGCGCATCGTCGCGGCCGCCGTCGAGCTGCTCGACTCGGTGGGCGAGAGCGGGCTCACCTTCCGCGCCCTCGCCGAACGGCTCGCGACCGGCCCGGGGGCGATCTACTGGCACGTCACGGGCAAGAGCGAACTCCTCGCCGCCGCCACCGACGCCGTCATCGGCGGGGCGCTGGCCGCCGACGACCTCCGGGCGACACCGCGGGACGCCGTCCGCGCCCTGGCGCTCGGGGTGTTCGACGCGCTCGACGTCCATCCGTGGGTCGGCGCGCACCTGGTGAGCACGGCGTCGCACTCACCCACGCTGCCGCTCTTCGAGCGGATCGGACGGCAGGTGCGGGCGCTCGGGGTGCCGGAGTCCGCGCAGTTCACGGCGGCCTCCACACTGATGAACTACATCCTCGGCGTGGCCGGCCAGAACGCCGCCAACACCCGCAGGGTCGAGCCCGGCACCGACCGCGCCGCCCACCTCGACCGCGTGGCCGGAACCTGGGCCGAACTCGACCCCGAGGAGTACGCGTTCACCCGGAGCGTCACCGAGCAGCTGCGCGGACACGACGACCGGGCCGAGTTCGCCGCCGGGATCGACCTCATCCTCACCGGGATCGCAGGCCGCCCCTGAGCCGCCCGGCGCCCCCGCGGGGCACCGCCCACTACAGTCGAGGCAATGAGCAGGCATCCCCAGCACAGCCGGCCGACCCCGCGCCAGGCCGTGGCGGCAGCGGAGTTCCTCGCCGGGCAGGAGATCACCCACACCGAGTGCCGACGCTGCGGCAGCGGCATCTCGGGCATCGACGGGCGGTACGCGTGCGGACACTGCGGCTGGGTGAACCACTGGTCGGAGGGGCACACGGTGCTCCCGCCCGAGGACCAGGACCCTGACGCCTGACACCTGACGCCTGACGGGCGGACTCCCCAGCGATGACGCGCGGTTCGGCTCCGCCCGGACCGTCGTCCGCTCCTCTCAGCGCCCCCTGACCCTGAATCTGACCCGGCCGCCCCGGGCGGGGACGAGGGTGACCGACAGCAGGCGGGCCCGCTCCGGGGGGCCCACCGGCTCGGGGACGGCGGTGGCGAGGATCTCGGTGAGGACGGTGTCGATCTCCAGGTGGGCGAGCGACACCCCGATACAGCGTCTGAGGCCGCCGCCGAACGGGGTCAGCGTGTAGGGCGTCGCGGTGGCGCCCAGATGGCGTTCGGGCCGGAACGCGTCGGGCTCGGGCCACAGCGCGGGATCGAGGTGGGTCAACGGGAACAGCGCCGCGACGAACGCGTAGCGCGGAACCGGATGGCCGCCCAGCTCCGTGTCGTACGCGGCGGTGCGCATCGCGTTGTACACGGCGGGCCGCAGCCGGCCCGACTCCTTGACGGCGGCCCTCAGCACCCGGTCCGAGCCGGCGTCGAGGTCGGCGATCAGGTCGTCGCGGGCGGCGGGGTGGTGGGCGAGCAGATGCAGGGTCCAGGCGATGGTGGTCGCCGTGGTCTCGTACCCGGCGAGGACCAGGCCGGTCAGCTCGTCCAGGATCTGCGTGTCGTCCAGTGGGTTGCCGTCCTCGTCGCGCTGCTGAAGCAGGGTGGAGAGCACGTCGTCGCGCCCGTGGTTCTCGGGCCTGGCCCTGCGGTCGGCGATCTCCCGTCGGGTCAGGTGCCGTACGGTCGCGCGCAGACGGTGGAACCGGCCACCGGGTGAGAACGGCCCGAGGTCGCGCCGCAGCGGCTCGGGCAGGAACAGCACGGCGAGGTTGTCCATCCCGACGAACGCGTTCAGCGCGCGCCGGAAGGCCGCCGTCCGCACCGGGTCGGTCAGGCCGAAGACGACGTTCAGGATGACGTCGAGCGTCAGCCGCTGCGCCCAGGGGCGGACCGGCACGGCGTGCCCCGTCACCAGGTCGGCCAGTTCGCGCTGGACGAGGTCCCTGATCCGCTGGTTCCAGCCGGCGATGCGCTGGCCGTGGAAGGGCGGCAGCAGCAGTCTGCGGTGGCTCAGATGCCGGGGCGGGGGCGTGCAGATCAGGGACTTGGCGCCGACCGCGGGTGCGAGCAGGGCGGTGGCGTCGCCGCCGGTGAACCGCTCGTGGTCGGTGAGGACCGCGCGGTTGGTCGCGGCGTCGGCGGCGCAGACCAGGGCACCCCGGTAGGGGAGCGTGCGCAGGGAGAAGACGGGCCCCAGCCGCTGTCGCAGCGTGCGCGCGTACCCCTGCGGGTCCATCAGCATCCGCGCGGTCTGCACGGAGCGGGGGGTGCGGCTGGCAGGCGGGAAGAGGCGGGGATCCCAGGCGGGTTCCCGGGTGAACGCGATGTTCATGTCGCGGCGGTGCTCCTGCTGGACTTCGGGTTCACTCACTCGGCTTCGACTGCCACGGGCCGTGGGGGTCGTCATAGGTCCTGGCATAGCGGTCGGTGGCTATCGGTGCCTCCAGAATCGTGTCGGGGACGGCGAACGCCTCCACCAGGGTGAGGGCGTGGGGGGCGAGCCGGGTGCGCAGCCGCTCGACGGTCTCGGGCAGGGCGCGGACGGTGTCGGCGGTCAGGTGGCCGTCGGCCAGCAGCGGGCCGGTGTGCGCGGTGAGGGCCTCCAGCACGAAGAGGTGGAGCACCTGTTCGAGGAGGGTGCGGGTGGCCGGATCCGTGAGGCGGCGGACCGCGGCGCGGAACGCCTCGGCCGCGCGTCGGGTCACGTAGGCGTCGACCAGTTCGAGGGCCGGGTCGACGGCGTGGTTCCAGCGCTCCAGCGGGTCGGCCGCGGGCTCGGCGAGCCGGTCGCGGGCCCGGGTGAGGCAGGTCAGTTCGTGGTGGACGAGCAGATCCTGCACGGCGGCGGGGTCGCCCGGGTCGACCGGCCGGGCCCGGGGCGGCTCGGGCGGGTCGTAGCCGCGGCCGGTCAGCAGGTCGGCGGCGGCCTTCGTCCAGATGACGAGGTTGTCGCCCTCGGCGGTGATGGCGCCCTCGATCGGCGTGAGCAGATCGACGATGCGGTTGGCCGACAGCAGCCCCTGGGCGCCGCAGCGCTCCCTGCACTCGGTCACGATGTCCCGGGCCTGCCAGGTGACCCAGCCCTTGGCGATCGGGACGAGCACCTCGGTCTCGACGGGGTGCGGGTCGTCCGGGTCGGAGCGGCGCCTGATGATGTCCCGCATCAGGAAGGTCGCCGCGTAGGCGCCGGCCGTGGCGGCGAGGAGCCTGCTCTGGTGGCCGCGGTGGGCGAAGACGGGGACGTGGCTGGGGCTGCCGGGGGCCGAGGTGTGCCGCCGGTGGGCGTGGCGCACCGCGATGGTGAGGGTGGCGCGGGCACCGGAGAGCGCGGCGGCGGCGAGACAGAGCTTGCCGGTGGTGACGCGGTGGATGGAGCGCAGGAACCGGTGCCGGCGGTTGCGGATCGGGCTCTCGAAGGTGCCGTCGGGGGCCAGGTCCGCGTGGTCGCCGGTCAGCAGCGCCGAGCGGTCGAGGCGTACGTGGTCGAAGGAGGTGATGGCGTGGTCGACAGCCGACCCGGGCGTCTGGGAGAGGGCGCGTATCCGGATGCCGGGCAGCGGTCCGTGCTCGTCGCGCAGCGGGACCATGAACAGGAAGACGCCGCAGTCCTGGCCCTGCGCGATCAGCCGGGCCGCGACCAGGCCGGTCTTGTCGCCGCCCGCCGGCCCGGTGTTCGGCATGAACTTCTGGGCGTCCCGCGAGGGGGTGGTCAGCACGAAGGTGTCGGTGTCGGGGTGGTGGGTGGCGGTGGTCTCCAGATGGGCCGCGTTGTTGCCGTAGCCGAGTTCGGTGATGAGGACGGTGCCGTACTGGCGGAGCGTGGTGAAGGGGGTGCGGTCGACCTTGCCGTGCGGGTCGAGGCCGATGAGGCTTCCCAGGAACAGGTTGTAGTGGACGGTGGCCAGCGTGGTGAGCGTGCCGTCGACCACGCCGAGCCACTCGTGCAGCGCCACCAGACGGCTGGTGTCCGTCACCAGGTCCTCGACGGAGTCGATGCTCCGGTTGACGATCCGCAGCCGCTCGTAGGCCAGTTCGGCACGGGCGTCGGGTGACATGCCGTCGCGGTAGCGGAATATCTCCCGGCGCAGGAGTTCCGTCCAGGGGCGGTGGAGGTCGTCGAATCGTCCGGCGAAGAGGAGGTCGGTGAGTCGGGACGCCTGGGCACGATTAGGAAGAAGGGGCATGTCGTCGGTGTGGAGGTCTCCTTCCGTACCTGCTATCACCACCGCCGCGGTGGAGATCACGATGCTCCGAAAAGGAGATGGCTGGCGGAATTGTCGGGGTTCTCGTCGCGGTAGAAGACCCCGGCCGCGTGCATGAGCCGGCTCTCCGTCAGCCGGCCGTCCTGGTCGGCGAGGCCGTCGAAGGCGGACTCGGCCTGGGTGGCGGGGACGCCGATGGCGACGAGGACGGTGGTGAACTCCTGGCGGGCGACGAGGCCGTCGCCGTCTCGGTCGGCGAGGCGGAATCCGGCCTGGTAGAGCGGGCCGATGAGGGTGTCGAAGTCGACGCTCACTCTCCTCAGCGCCGACCGGAACTCGTTCTTGTCGACCCGGCCGTTGCCGTCGGCGTCGGCGGTCTGCCGCAGCGACAGCCAGTAGTTCATCATCGCGCCCTTGTAGGCCTCGCCCTTCGCCGTGCGCTGCTCTCCGGTGGCTTCGAGGACGCGCCCGGCCATCAGCGTGAAGTCGTCCTGGGCAATGACACCGTCGCTGTTGGCATCCAGCAAGGAGAACAGCCTTTCGTATTTCCAGTCCAGCAATTCACCCACGGTTCCTCCAGATCCGCTGTCTTCCCGAGATGGGGTTGAGGGTATCGATGGCCAAACCGCTGAAACCACCCCAGAGGAAGCTCCCGTTCGAGTGAAAAAAGCACCGTGTGAGTGACGTCGTAAGCGATATCCAGCCAGATGATCTTCGATTTCCGCGGGGCGACGGCGGTTTCGAAAACCGTTCGGTCCCCGCGCCCCGCCCGCGAGCGCCCGAGGGCCGGCCGCCGCCCGCGCCGGCCCCGCTCTCACCGGTCGTCTGTGACGGCCAACTCGCTTTTGCTGCGCCGATGTTGCGCGACCATGAACAATCCCCCGGCAGCCGGGCGGGAGCCGTCGGCGGCGTTGACTTCACCTTCCGGGCATGTCAGTTTTGCCGCGCTGCCCCGACAGGCGGGCAGATGTTCGATCAGGCATCCGAGCCCCCACGGGGGCGGACCGGCGAGGGTGGCACATGTTCGCAGCAGGTACCGGGACGGTCGTACGGCGCTGTGGCCGCCGTGCTTCGACGCTCCCCGGCGGCTGCGTCCGGCCGCCGGGCGCCGACGACGTCCGCTGTACGTGCGCCCGGCCGTGACACGCCGGAGCCTCCCCGCCCGGCGCTGACACCCCGGGCGACCCGCAGGGCGACCGGAGTCACGGACCGCCGCCCCTCCCGGCCGGTCGGCCGGCCGCGCCCACCGCACCGCCCGCCGGCACCTGCCCCGAGGCTCGAAAACGCCGGGGCGCGGTGAGGCGTTCCCGGTGACGGTCCCGCCCCGCGCGCCGGCGGGAACCGGCGCACGCACCGCCGCCCTCTCCCCCGTCCGCTCGGCGCGCTCCCCCACCGCTTCCCGCGCTCCCCCCTTCTTCCGACCGCCCGGCGCAGTCGCCCGGGACGTACCTCGCTTCTCAAGGACAGTCATGCACAAGCTCATCCAGCGGGTTCCAGGCAGCCTGCGGTCGCCCGGGACCCTTCTGCGCGGTATCGCCGTGGGGACCGCCGCCCTCGCTCTCGCGTCGTCCCTGACCGCGTGCGGCGGCGACAGCGACGCCGACACCTCGGCCGGAGCCGGGCAGTCGTCGCACGCCGTGACCATCGGGCGCAGCTCCAACGGCGCCGCGAAGGAGACGGCGATCAAGGTGTCCGAGGTCGCCGCCATCAGGGCCAAGCTCCCCAAGTCCGTGAGCGGCGGCGGCAAGCTGGTCATCGGGATCGGGGCGCTGCCGGCGGGTTCGACGCCGTTGAACTACATCGGTGACGACCAGAAGACCCTGACCGGGGTGGAGCCGGACTTCGGGCGGCTGGTCGCGGCGGTGCTCGGGCTCGAACCCGAACTGCGGAATTCGACGTGGGAGAACCTGTTCGTCGGCATCGACAGCGGCAAGACGAGCGTGGGCTTCTCGAACATCACCGTCACCGAGGAGCGGAAGAAGAAGTACGACTTCGCGTCCTACCGTCAGGACAATCTCGCGTTCGAGGTTCTCGACAGCAACAAGTGGAGCTTCACCGGGGATTACGAGGCGCTGGCCGGGAAGACCGTGGCCGTGGGCGCGGGGACCAACCAGGAGAAGATTCTCCTGGAATGGCAGAAGAAGCTCCAGGGCGAGGGCAAGAAGCTGACCGTCAAGCGCTACCCGGACAACAACAGCACCTATCTGGCCCTCGCCGGCGGGAAGATCGACGCTTTCTTCGGTCCCAACCCGTCGATCTCCTACCACGTCACCCAGTCCGCGAAGACCCCGAACCCGACCCGTAACGCGGGCAAGTTCTCCGGTGCGGGCGGGACGCTCCAGGGTCTGATCGCCGCGACCACGAAGGCGGGCAGCGGCCTGGCCGAGCCGATCGCCGAGGCCATCAATTACCTCATCGAGCACGGCCAGTACGCGAAGTGGCTGGCGGCGTGGAATCTCTCCAACGAAGCGGTGGAGACGTCGAAGGTGAATCCGCCCGGACTGCCGCTGAGCAATTCCTGATCGAGGGGCGCGGCGGCCGGCCGGGGAATGCGCTCACCCCGTCCGGCCGCCGCGCCCTGTCAGATATCCGGCCTGGAAGCGGCTCTGCGCGCCCATCTCCTTGAACGCCTCGGCGATGTGGCGGCGGCAGGTGCGCAGCGACATGCCGAGGCGGCGGGCGATCGTCTCGTCGCGGGCGCCTTCGCTGAGCAGCCGCAGGATCGTGTCGTGCTGCTCGCACTGCACCGCCGCGCCGGGCGGTCCGTCGAAGGGCGCCGCGACGTCCCAACTCTGGTCGAAGACCCGGTGGAGGAAGGCGAGGGTGGAGGGGTCCCTGATCACGGCGGTGCCTTCGGGCAGCGTGTGGTGCGGGATGAATCCGACGGAGCGGTCGTAGGCGGTCAGTGCTCCGAAGGGTTCGGGGGTGGTGCGGACCTCGGCGCCGGCCGCCACGAGCTGCTCCAGGTGCGCCCTGAGCGGCGGGTGGTGGCGCGCGGAGTGCCGGTACAGGACGCGCAGCCGCACCCCGCGGGCGAGCAGCGCGAGATCACGGGCCGCCTCCGGGTCCGACGGTGCGCCGGGCGGCGGCCCTTCGGGCCGGCAGCTGACCGCCTCCCGTTCGCAGGCGAGGGCCGCCCGGTCGGTGAGGGCCGCCACCGCCAAGAGCCCGGCGAACACCTCGACGGAATGCCGGGGTGTTCTCCGTCCGTCGAGGACTGAATAGACGTCGAAGAGTTCGTCCAGTTGTCGACGTGATTCCCCCAGCGCGACGACGGACTGTCGCAGCCGTGATTCCGAGGCGGCCAGTCGGGAGGCGGCGATCTGCGGGTTGACAATGCGCCAGCGGGTTTCCCGGGCGGGTTCGCGGGGTGCGCCGGGCGGCGCACCCCGCTCGTCGTGTTTCTCCATCAGATGCGCCTGTTCCAGATACTCGACGGCCTGTCGTGCCTCGCTCTCCGTTAAACCCAGCACATCCGCTGTTTCTGAGACCGAAACAAACGGGCGCGAGAGCGCCCATCGGTAGACGCGCAGATGCTCCGGCGTCAGGCCGGATTCCGCTCCCTGCACGCCGGTCGAATGCAGTATGCCCACTTTGCCCCCCTTGCAGTTTGCTGTCTGCAACATGATGACGGCTGGGAGTAGTTGAAAACAAGTGGCCCCCGCGGGCAAGATTCACAGGGAATTGAATCCAGCCACTTTCGATCCGTCTTCGGGTTCCTACCGGAGACGGACCGACTCGTTTCCCGACCCAGGAGAAAGAATCCCAGCGGACGGAACCCGGTATTCCGGTGATGCACCGCCGCCGCTCACCCGTTGTTTCCGAACGAACCGCGTGTCTGTTTCTCCCGCACGGTCGCCGGACTCGGCGACGGGAATGGACGGCACCGGTGATCCGCCACGGAGCCGCGCCTGACGCCGTCCGCGCTTCCTTCACACCGAAAGCCGGGACCATGCCCACCACGGAACTCGAAGACGTCCGCATCACGACCGCCGGGGCCGGTGAGACGATCCCCGAACTGCTGGCCGAGCGCGTGCGCTCACACCCGGACGGCATCGCCGTCGTGCACGGGGACAGCACCTTCACCTACCGCCGGCTCGCCGACGACAGCGCCGTCGTGGCCGCCTACCTCCGCCACCTAGGCGCCTCGGCCGACGACCGCGTCGGCGTGTTCGCGGCGCCGTCCTACGACCTCGCCCTCGGCACCTGGGGCATCCTCCAGGCCGGCAGCGCCTATCTGCCGCTCTCCCCCGACTACCCGCCCGAACGCCTGCGTTTCATGATCGAGGACTCCCGGGCCTCCGTCGTCTTCGTCCAGCCCGAACTGCGGGAGCGGATGCGGGAGTTGGCGCCGCCGTCGACCCGGCTGATCACCCTCGACGACGCGCGGGCGCACGCGCTCGCCCACCCCGGCGGCGCCCGGCACGCCGGCGCCCCCGCCGAAGGGCCGAGGCCCCACCACCTGGCGTACGTCATCTACACCTCGGGCAGCACCGGGCAGCCCAAGGGCGTGATGATCGAACACCGGGCGCTGGCCAACCAGTTGCGCTGGCTGCACGAGAGACATGGCCTCGACGCCCGTCGCCGGGTGCTGCAGAAGACGCCGACCAGCTTCGACGCCGCCCAGTGGGAGCTGCTCGCACCGGCCTGCGGCGCCACCGTAGTCCTCGGCGAACCCGGCCTGCACCGCGACCCGGACAAGATCGCCGCCCACATAGCGCGGCACCGGATCACCACCCTCCAGTGCGTGCCGACCCTGCTCCAGGCGCTCCTCGACACCGAGGAGCCGGAGCTGTTCGGGTCCCTGGAGCAGATCTTCAGCGGGGGCGAGGTCCTCTCCCGCGACCTGGCGCTGCGCTGCACACAGGCGCTCCCGCACGTCTCGCTCGTCAACCTCTACGGGCCGACCGAGTGCACCATCAACTCCTCGTCGCACACGGTCGATCCGGCGGCCCTGCGGGAGGGCCCGCGCGCGGTGTCCATCGGCACCCCGGCGGCGAACACCGAGTACCTGATCCTGGACGACCGCCGCACCCCGGTGACGGCGGGCGAGATCGGCGAACTGTACGTCGGCGGCGCCCAGCTCACCCGCGGCTACCTGCTGCGCCCCGACCTCACCGCCGACCGCTTCGTGCACAGTCCGTACGCGGCGCGCGGGCACGGCGGCTGGCTGTACCGCACCGGTGACCTCGCCTACTGGAACACCGACGGCAGCGTGCAGTACGTCGGCCGCGCCGACACCCAGGTCAAACTGCGCGGCTACCGCGTCGAACTGGACGAGGTGCGGCTGCGCATCGAGACCCACAGCTGGGTCCGCAAGGCCGCCGTCATCGTCGCCGACGATCCCGCGACCGGCCACCAGAACCTGCTGTCGTTCATCGAACTCGACCCGGCCGAGGCCGCGTTGATGGACCAGGGCAACCACGGCGCCCACCACCAGTCCAAGGCGGGCAAGCTCCAGGTGCGGGCGCAGCTCTCCGACGCGGGGGTGCGCGGCCCCCAGGAGCTGCGCGGGCTGCCGGCCGTCGCGCTGCCCGGCGCCGAACCCACCGCGCGGCAGCGGGCGTTGGTGTTCGGGCGCAAGACGTACCGGTTCTTCGAGGGCGGCGCCCTCAGCAAGGACGACGTCCTGCGGGTGCTGGCCCGCCGGGTGCCGGGTGCCGCCGCCCGCGGGCCCGAGGAGCTGGACCTGGCCGAGTGGGGGCAGTTGCTGCGCCACTTCGGCCAGTACCGCAGCGGGGAGCGGCTGCTGCCCAAGTACGGGTACGCCTCGCCCGGTTCGCTCTACGCGACCCAGCTGCACCTGGAGCACGAGGGGGTCGCCGGGCTGCCCACGGGCTTCTCCTACTACCACCCCGTCGACCACCGGCTCGTGCTGCTCGCCCGGCGGGCCGCGACCGGCCGGCCGGGGGTGCGGCTGCACCTCACGGGCCGACGGGCGGCGATCGAACCGGTCTACCGCAACAACATCCAGGAGGTCCTGGAGATCGAGACCGGGCACATCCTCGGCCTCTTCGACGAGGTGCTGCCCGGCCTCGGGCTGCGGGTGGTGCCGGACGTCCACGACCCCGCGGTCCGCGGCCCCCTCGCCGTCCCCGAGGAGGACTTCTACCTCGGCAGCTTCCGGCTGGTCCCGCTCGACAGCGACCTGCCCGGCACCCCCGCCGTCGACACCTACGTCCAGGCCCACCCCGGGCGGGTGACCGGGCTGCCGGCCGGCCAGTACGCCTACACCGACGGCGATCTGCGGCCGCTGAGCGCCGAGCGGGTGCTGAAGAAGCACGTCATCGCCATCAACCAGGAGGTGTACGACCGGGCGGGCCTCGGGATCAGCGTGATCAGCCCGGCCGGCCCCGAGTGGCTGCGCTACGTGGCGCTCGGCCGGGAGCTGCAACGCCTCCAACTCAACGATCTGGGGCTCGGGTTCATGTCCGCCGGCTACAGCTCCAAGAGCGGCAACCCGCTGCCGTCGGCGCGGCGGATCGAGGGGATCCTCACCGGGGCGGGTCGGCCGACGGGCCCTTCGTACTTCTTCGTCGGCGGCCGGGTCAGTGACGAGCAACGGCGCAGTGAGGGGATGCGGGAGGACGTCGTGCACATGCGCGGCCCCGCCGAGATGGTCAAGGACGATCTGGCGGCGTTCCTGCCCGACTACATGGTGCCCAACCGGGTCACGGTGCTCGACGCCCTGCCGCTGACCCCGAACGGCAAGATCGACGTCCGTGCCCTGGAGCGCCTCGACCCGGGCGCCGGGCGCCCCGCCGACCGGCCGTTCGTCGCGCCGCGCACCGGCACCGAGGAGCGGGTCGCCGCGCTCTGGCGCCTCCTGCTGCACCGGGACGAGGCGTCGGTGTTCGACGACTTCTTCGAGACCGGCGGGAACTCGCTGGTCGCGGTGGCGCTCGTCAACCGGCTCAACAAGGAGTTCGGCACCGCGCTGCCGCTCCAGGTCGTCTTCGCCTCCCCGACCGTGGAGAAGCTGGCCCGCGCCCTGGACGAGGCACGCGCGGGACACCGCGGCGCGCAGGCCGGGCCGTCCCGGCTGGTGCCGCTGCGGACCCCGGACGGCTCGGCGACCGGGCGGCCCGTCTACTGCTGGCCGGGGCTCGGCGGCTACCCGATGAACCTGCGCGCCCTCGCCGCCGAACTGGGCGGCGACCGGCCCTTCCTGGGAGTGCAGGCCCATGGCGTCAACGCGGGCGAGATCCCCCATCCGACGATCCGGGAGATGGCGGCGGCCGACGCGGAGCTGATCCTGCGCTCCCAGCCGCGAGGCCCGTACACGCTGTGGGGCTACTCCTTCGGCGCGCGGGTCGCCTTCGAGACCGCGTACCAGCTGGAGTCGGCCGGGCACCGCGTCGACCGGCTCCAGCTGATCGCCCCCGGCTCACCGCGCGTCCCGGCCGGCCGCGCGCCCCGCCAGGACACCCCCGTGGCGGCGGTCGCCGGCGCGGCGGACGCCCCGGTGGGAGCGGCCCTGGCGAGCCCGGCGGAGTGGGGCGACAGCGCGTTCCTGACCATCCTCTACTCGGTGTTCGCCGGCCGTATCGACGGACCCGAGCTGGCGGAGTGCCTCGCGGCGGCCACCGACCAGGACGCGTTCGCCCGCTTCATCACCGAGCGCCGTCCGCACCTCGGACCCGAACTGGTGCGGCGGATCATCGACATCGTCCGGCTGACCTACCGCTTCGAGTACACCTTCGAGGAGCTGCTCGAACGCCGGATCAGCGCGCCGGTGCGGGTCTTCAAGGCCGACGGCGACGACTACTCGTTCATCGAGGGCGCGACCGGCTGGTCGGCGCGGCCCCCTGTGACGGTCTCCCTGGACGCCGACCACTACGGGCTGCTGCGCGAGCCGGGCGTGCGGGAACTGGCCGCCGCGATCCGCAGGCTGCACGACCACTGACCCCCCGGAGGAGAACCCGTATGCCGCACATCACCGTCCAGCACTTCCCCAAGGAGCTCGACGCGGGGCGCAGGGCCGCCCTCGTCGCCGCCGTCACCGAGGCGGTGACCGCCGCCTTCGAGGTCGAGGAGGGCGCCGTGTCGATCGCCCTCGAACCGGTCGCCCCCGACGACTGGCAGGACCAGGTCTACGCACCGCGGATCGTCGGCCGCGCCGACCTCCTGGTGAAGTCGCCGGCCTACTGATCCCCCGTACGCGGCCTGGCCGGCAGCACACGCACCGCTCACTCATCGAAGGACACCTCCTGTGAAGAACGCGACCGTCGCACGATTTTTGCTCCAAGCCGCCTTGTGGGGCAGCAGCTTCACCTTCATCAAAGCGTCCCTGCACGGTCTGACGCCCGGTCAGCTGGTGCTGGCCCGGCTGCTGTTGGGCACCGTCGTCCTGTTGGCCCTGGCGGCGCTGCGCCGGGTGGGGCTGCCCAAGGGCCTCGGCCTGTGGGGGCATGTGGCGGCCGCCGCCCTGTTCGGCAACGTGCTGCCCTTCCTGCTGCTGTCCTACGGCGAGCGCAGTACCGGCGCGGGACTCGCCGGTGTGCTGGTCGGGGCCACCCCGCTGCTCACCCTGGGCATCGCCACGGCCGCGCTGCCCGCCGAGCGGGCCACCGCGCGCAAGACGGTCGGGCTGCTGCTCGGCTTCGTCGGGGTGGTCGTGGTGATCGGCCCGTGGTCGGACGCCACCGGCTCCCTCTCCGGGCGCGCGGCCTGCTTCGGCGCCGCGCTCAGCTACGCCACCGGCTATGTGTACGTCCGCAAGTTCCTCAGCCCGCGCGCGCTCGCGCCGTTGGCCGCCGCAGCGTCCCAACTCCTCGCCGCCGCCGTGCTGATGGCCGTCGCGCTGCCCTTCATGACGTGGCACACCATGCACTTCACCGGGAAGGTCACGCTCAGCATCCTCTTCCTCGGCCTGTTCAGCACCGGCCTCGCCTACGTCCTGTACTTCCGGCTCATCAACGACATCGGCGCCACCAACGCCTCGGCCGTCAACTACGTCGTGCCGGTGGCCGCCGTCCTGATCGGCGCGATCGCGCTCGGCGAGACGGTGTCGTGGAACCTGCTGGTCGGCGGGGTGATCGTGCTGATCGGCATGGGGTACGCGGAGAACCGGCTCGGCCAGTTGCGCCGTACGCCCAAGGCGGCACCGCCCGCCGACGCGCCGGTGGCGGCCGCCGCGCCGGCGACCAAGGCGGAGGAACGCAGGTGAGGCGCCGCGCGGCGCCGGGCGGGCCGCGGTCGGTCCCCCCGGTCGGCAGGTTGCGGTCCGCGCTCGCGGCGCCGGGCTGGTTGCGGTCGGCCGTGGCGGATCTCGACACCATCAGGGGCCGGGACCCGTCGGTGCTCAGCCGCGGTGAGGCCCTGCTGCATCCGGCGCTGCCCGCCGTGTGGGGCTACCGGGTCGCGCACCGGCTGCACCGCAGGGGGCTGCGCCGCACCGCGCGGCTGCTGTCGAACGCGGCGCGGGTGGCGTCCGGCGGGGTGGAGATCCATCCCGGCGCGCGGATCGGCCGCGGCTTCTTCGTGGACCACGGCGCGGGGGTGGTGATCGGCGAGACGGCCGTCATCGGGGACGACGTGACGCTCTTCCACCAGGTGACGCTGGGTTCCACCGGCTGGTGGCACGACCGGGCCAGGCCGGCCGGCGACCGGCGCCACCCGAGGGTGGGCGACCGGGTCGTGATCGGCGCGAACGCGACCGTCCTCGGCCCGGTGACCGTCGGCGACGACAGTGTCATCGGCGCCCAGGCGCTGGTGATCAGGGACGTGCCGAGCGGCAGCCGGGTCCTCGCCCCGGCCGCAGGGCCGCGGCGTCCCGTGCCGCGCCGCCCGGCACCGCGCCGCCTGCCGCAGGCCCTGGCCGTGACCACGGGCACGCCGCCGCGCACCCCGGCGGCCGCGACCGCCTTCCCCAACTGGTGATCCGCGACGGCATGTCGCCGACCGTCCACCGCCGACCGAGGAGCAGACGATGACCACGAACACCTCCCCACCGCAGGACACCGCGCCCCCCGGCTCCGGGGCGGACCTCGGGCCGCTGCCCGGCGGACGCCGGCCGGCCGGCTCGCTTGAGGAACTGGTCGGTGGCACCCCGCTGGTCCGGATCGATCCCGGCACCCCGGGCGCGACCGTGTACGCCAAGCTGGAGAGCGCCAATCCGCTCTCCAGCGTGAAGGACCGCACCGGCCTCTACATGATCGAGGCGGCCGAGCGGCGCGGCCTGCTCACCCGGGGCCACGGCACGGTCGTCGAGGCGTCGTCGGGCAACACCGGCATCTCGCTGGCCGCGCTGAGCGCGGCGCGCGGCTACGCGTGCGTCATCGTGCTGCCGGACAGCGCCACCCAGGAACGGATCCAGCTGCTGCGGGCGTTCGGCGCCGAGGTGGTGCTGACGCCGGCCGAGGAGGGGTACACCGCCGCCATCGAGAAGGCCGAGGAGATCCACCGGGAGAGGCCGGGTTCCTGGTTCGCGCGCCAGCACGAGAACGACGACAACGTGGCCGCGCACTACGCGACCACGGGACCCGAGATCTGGGCCGACACCGGGGGCCGTCTCGACGTGCTGGTCGTCGGGGTGGGCACCGGCGGCACGCTCAGCGGGACGGCCCGCTACCTGAAGGAGCGCCACCCGGCGCTGCGGGTGGTGGCGGTGGAGCCGGAGCGCTCCCCGGTGCTCAGCGAGGGCTGGGGCGGACTGCACCGCATCCCCGGCCTCAACGGCGGGTTCGTCGCCGACACCACCGACACCGACCTGATCGACGAGGTGCTCACCGTCTCCGACGCCGCCGCCTTCGACACCAGCCGGCTGCTGGCCCGCACCGAGGGCCTGCTCGTCGGCGTCTCCTCGGGGGCCGCCGCGCACGCCTGCCGGGTGCTCGCGGCCCGCCCCGAGCACGCCGGGCACACCTTCGTGACCCTCTTCCCCGACACGGGCGAGCGCTATCTGTCCTGGCTGGAGGCGGCCGCGGCCGCCGAGGACAGCGCCGTCTGACGGTTTCCGCCGCCGCACCCACCACCCATTGAGGAGCCCGTACGATGACTCAGCTTCCCCGCATCGTCCTGCCCGCCGAGGGCGAGTCCGTGCAGATCGGCACCACCACGCAGACCACGTTCAAGGCCGTCGGAGGGGAGACCGACAACCGCCTCGGTCTCTTCGAGCACCGGATGGACCCGGGCGCGCCCGGAGCCTCACCGCACATACACAAGGAGCAGCTGGAGGCGTTCTACGTGCTGCACGGGACGGTGGAACTCCACCTCGACGGACGCAGTTTCCCCGCCAAGCCGGGTACCTATGTCAATGTGCCCGAGAACATGTCGCACGGCTTCCGCAACCCGTACCAGGACCAGGCCACCATGCTCATCATCTTCACCCCGGCCAAGGACCGCGAGGACTACTTCCGTGGCCTCGCGGAGCTGTACGCCGACGGCAACCGGCCCACCGAGGACGAGTTGCTCGACCTGATGTCCCGCTACGACCAGTACGAGGTGACCGTCGACGGGACGGTTCCCGGTTGGGGCCGGCACTGACCGGCGCCCGTGGCGCGGGCCCGGTCGTACCCCGGTGACCAGGCCCGCCGGTCCGTCCGCGCCCGCCGGCCGCGCGCCCGCTCCGCCCCTCGGGCGGCGGCGGGCGGCGGTCGGCGGCGCGCTGCTCGCCGCGTTCGGCGGCTTCGCCGGGTTCAATCTGCTGCTCTCCGCGCTGCCCGCGTACGCGGTCGCCTCGGGCGCGGGTCCCGCGGGCGCCGGGACGCTGACCGCCACGCTGATGGCGGCGACCCTGGCCGTGCAGCCGTTCACGCCCCGGCTGTTCGCCCGGCTCGGCAGGCGCCGCTCCCTCGCGTTGAGCGGCGTGCTGCTCGGGCTGCCGGCTCTCGCGCTGCCGGTCGCGGCGTCGATGCCCGCGCTGGCCGTCCTCTCGGCGGTGCGGGGGCTGGGGTTCGGGGTGTTCGTCGTGGCGGGGGTCACCTTCACGACGGAGCTGTTCCCGCCGGGCAGCCGGGGGCGCGCGCTCGGCTGGTACGGCGCGGTGGTCGGGGTCGCCGGTGTGCTGGGCGCCCCGCTGGGCATCGCGCTGGCCAGGCGGGGCGCGTACGGGGTGACGTTCGCGCTGGCGGCGGGCGCCGCCGCCCTGGTGGTGGCCGGCGCCTTCGGCTTCCCGCGGGGGGCGCCGCCGGCCGCCGCGGGCCGGCCGCGGAAGCGGCGCGGCACCTGGCGGTCGCTGCGCCCGCTGTCCGGGCCGCTGCTCGTGGAGTTCGCGTCGACGACGGCGTACGGAGTCGTCTTCACCTTCCTGCCGCTGACGGCGCCGGCCGCGCCCGAGGCGCTGCTGGTGGCGCAGGGTGCCACGGTGCTCTCCCGGCTCGGCGCGGGCTGGCTCATCGACCGCCACGGCGGCCGGCCGGTGCTGGTGCCGGCCGCCGTCCTCACCGCCGTGGGCGCCGCCGCGGGCGCCGCCTCCCATCAGCCGGTGCTGTTGCTCGGGGGTGCCGCGCTGTTCGGCGTGGGGTTCGGGGCGGTGCAGAGCGCCACGCTGGTCCTGGCGATGCGGGCGGCGGAGGAGACGTCGGGGGAGCCGGTCCTCGCGGGGGTGGCGTGGAACATCGCCTTCGACGCCGGGACGGGCGCGGGCTCGCTCCTGGGCGGCCCGGTACTGGCCCTGGGCGGCCCGCCCGTCCTCTTCCCGGCGACGGCGGCGCTGCTGACGGTGTTCCTCCTGGCCGACCTGGGCGCCGCGGCCGTGCGGCGGTCAGGGGCGTCCGGCGGTCGGTAGCGGCGGCAGGCCGAGGTGGTCGCGGAGGGTGCTGCCCCGGTACTCGGTGCGGTAGACGCCCCGTTCCTGGAGTTCCGGGACGAGCAGGTCGACGACGTCGTCCACGGAGGTGGGGAGGGTGTGCGGGGCGAGGTTGAAGCCGTCGACGGCGCCGTCGCGCAGATAGCGGGCCCATTCGTCGGCGACGGCGCCCGGGGTGCCGACGAACGTCGGGTGGACCGGGGAGACCTCCCGCACCAACTCCTTGATGGACAGGTCGCGTTCGGCGGCGAGCGCCCGCCATTTCTGGACGAGGGCGAGCTTGCCGGTGCGGTGCTCGACCGCGACGGTGCCGCGCGAGGGGTCGAGTTCGTCGGCGGTGGGCTCGATGTCGGGCAGCGGCCCGTCGGGGTCGTAGGCGGACAGGTCGGTGCCCCAGTACTGTTCCAGCCAGGCGGTCGCGCGGGCTCCGTTGACCTGCTGCTCGCGCACCCAGCGGGCCTTCTCCACGGCGTCGTCCTGGGTGTCGCCGAGGACGACGCCCGCGCCGGGCAGGATGCGCAGCGCGTCCGGTGGGCGTCCGTGCCGGGCCAGTCGGGCGCGCAGGTCGGTCGCGTAGGCGAGTGCCTTGCCGTACTCGGTGTGGGCGGAGAAGACCACTTCGGCGTGGCGGGCGGCGAGTTCGCGGCCGCCGTCGGAGTCGCCCGCCTGGAACAGCACGGGACGGCCCTGGGGGCTGCCGGGCACGGTGGCGGTGGCGGTCAGCCTGACCAGGTCGTCGTCCCGCTCGACGGTGGCGTCGGGCCGGCCCCAGGACGACCACAGCTCCTTGGCGACGTCGATGAATCGGTCGGCGCGTTCGTAGCGGCGCTCGTGCGCGAGCCAGCCGCCGTGCCGGAAGTTGGCGCCGGTCCAGGCGTTGTCGGTGGTCACGACGTTCCAGCCGGCCCGCCCGCCGGAGAGCAGGTCGAGGCCGGCCAGTCGGCGGGCCAGGTCCGCGGGGTGGTTGTAGGTGGTGTTCTGGGTGGCCACCAGGCCGATCCGCTCGGTGACGGCGGCGAGGGCGGAGAGCTGGGTGATGGCGTCGGGCCGGCCGGCGGCGTCGAGGTCGAAGACGCGGCCGCGGTTCTCCCGCACCCGCAGCCCCTCGCCGAGGAAGAAGGCGTCGAACAGGCCGCGTTCGAGGGTCCGGGCGACCCGGACGAAGGTGTCGGCGGCGGTGTGCGGGAGGGCGTCGGGGTCGTCCCAGATCAGCTGGGCGCCGACGCCCGGGTAGAACACCCCCAGATGCAGCTGGGGTCGGGGCGCGAACGGGGACATGGCTCTCACCTCACGCGCGGGTCGCCGCACGGCGGCGGCGAACGGGTTCGGGGCAGGCGGAGGATCGCGCGGTGCGATCGGTGCGCGGCGCGTGGCGACGCCGGCGGGGCGGGCGCGCTCAGTGGCGCGGCGGGGTCCCCGGACAGAGGGCGCTGCTGACCCGGAGCAGGTCGACGTGGCGGCGCAGCACGCGCGTGGTGAAGGCCCGTCCGTAGTGCGGCAGTCGGCTGTCGCGTCGCGCCCGCATGCCGTTCACCTCCGGATCGTCGGACCGGTCACGGGGTCGGGGCGCGCCGGTGGACGGCCGCCGACTCCGGTGATCGTGCCTCACGTTAACGTCTCGGCCGTCGCCGGACAATGGTGCGCAGCGGCGATGGGGGCGGCCGGCCCGGGTGCTCCGTCCGGCGGCGGGACGGGGCCGCGCGGACCGGCCGCCGTTCACCGGCGGGTGGTCAGTACGGTGCTCAGCGCCACCGGGACGACCGCGAGCGCCTCAAGCGGGGTGACGGGCTCCCCGAGCAGGGCGGCGGCCAGGGCGATGCTGAACAGCGGGGGCATGAACTGGGCGATGCTGGCGCGGCTCGGTCCGACCCTGCGTATCAGCAGCAGCCAGAGCGTCATCCCGAGGATCGAGGCGCCCAGCGCCAGGTAGAGCATGAGGCCGACGAGGCGCGGGCCCATGCCGTCGGGCACCAGGTCGCCGGTGCAGGCGGTGATCAGCAGGAGCGGGACGGCGCCGGTCAGGGACTGCCAGCCGGTGGCGAGGAACAGGTCGGTTCCCGGCCGGATCAGGTACGGCGTGAGGAACGTGCCCAGGGCAAGGCAGCAGACGGCGCAGCAGCCGAGGACGATGCCGCCGACGGTGACCACGCCCAGGTTCAGCCGGTCGACGGCCGACATCACGATGCCGACGACGCCCAGCACGAGGCCGGCCGCGTGGACCGGGCGGAGCCTGCTCCTGCTGCTGAGCACGGTCAGGGTGACGACGAGCAGCGGGGTGCCTGAGGAGAGGACCGCGGCCATGCCGGCCGACAGGTGGGGCAGGGCGAAGCCGATGACGCCGAGGTAGCCGGTGGTGGTGAGCAGTCCGGCGAGGGTGAGGCGGCCGAGTTCGCGGCGGGCCGCGGGGAGGTGGCGGGCGCGCAGGGAGACGAGGACGGCGCCGGCCGCGAGGCAGCGCACGCCGACGACCCAGCCGGGTGAGGCGTCCTCGAGGGCGAGTTTGGTGGTGATGAAGGCGAGGGCCCAGAGCAGGGCCCACAGCACGGCGGTCGCGAGGGTGAGGAGGGTGGTGACGGCCGTCGTGGGCCGGGCGGCGGGGGTCGGGGAACCGGGGGTGGTGGCGGTGGCGGGCGGGCGCGGGGAGGCCGCGGCCGAGGTGCCGGCGCCGGGGTGGGGGGCGTCGTTCCGGTCGTCCATCGTCATCGGTTGAGGGTATGACGGAACGCGGTGGCGCACCATGCCGGGGACGGCCGAGACTGGGGGTGTGGACTTCGACTTCATCAGTGATCACCTCGCGCTCGACTTCGCCGGGACGCTGTCCTGGCGCACCACCGAACGGGTGGAGCTGCTGACCGGCCCGGCCGAGCTGGAGCGGTGGGTGCGGCTCTCGGGTCTCACGGACGGGCCGCTGCGGGTCACCGCCGCGGGGTTCCGCACCGCCGTGGAGCTGCGCGAGGCCGTGTACCGGGCCGCGGCGGGCGTCCCGGAGGGGGCCGGGGCGGACCCGGCCGATCTGGCGGTGATCCGGCGCGCGGCCGGGCGCCCGGGTGTGGTGCCGCGCCTGTCGGCGATCGGCGAGCTGCACCGCGCAGGTGACCTGTCGCAGGTGCTGGCGGATCTCGCCGTCGCCGCGAGCGAGCTGCTGGGGTCACAGGAGCGGCACCACATCCGGGTCTGCGCCCGCGAGAACTGCACCCGGATGTTCCTGGACCGCTCACGGGCCGCGAGCCGCCGCTGGTGCGACAAGCTGCGCTGCGGCAGTTCGGCCAACTCGGCGGCGTACCGGCGCCGTCGGCAGGTCCGTCAGCCCTGAGCGGGCGGGGCGTCGGCGGTGGGGCAAGGCGTCAGGGTGTGCGGGGCCCGCCGGTAGAGGACGGCGGGTTCGCGGGTGTCGGTGCTGGTCCAGGTCGCGACGCCCGCGACCAGGGTGTGGTCGAAGAGTTCGACGCTCTCCCGGGTCTCGCAGACGACGGCCGCCGCGCACCCGTCGAGGACGGGCGCCCCGTTGACCTGGCGGACGCCGACCCCGGCGAAGCGGGCGTCGGCGGTGCCGGTGGCGAACTGGTGGGCGAGGGCGCGGTGTTGCCAGGAGAGGACGTTGACGGCGAAGCTGCGGGCCCGCAGCAGTCCGGCCAGGGTGCGGCTGCGGGAGGCGAGCGACACCAGCAGGCTCGGCGGGTCGACGGACAGCGAGAGCACGGCCGTCACCGTGCAGCCGACCGGTCCCTCCGGGCCGTGCGCGGTGACGACGGCGAGGCCGGTGGGCAGGTGGGAGATGGCGGCGCGGTAGGTGGCGGACGGCACGGCGGGGTGCCGGGGCCGGTGGGCCCGGGGCGGGGAGACGGGCGGGTTCATGAGGCGGTCCAATGCTGGGGGGACGGTGGTCAGGGGCGCGGGCGCGCGACGATCTCCGCGACGGCCGTGCGGTCGAGCTTTCCGTTGGCGTTGAGCGGCAGCCGCGCGAGGACGGTGACGGTGCGCGGCACCATGTACGGGGGCAGCCGGTCGCGGACTCCGGCGAGCAGGGTGTCGGGGTCGGCGCCGGTGGCCGCGCAGGCGGCGCGCAGCGCGGTGTCGCCGCGCGGCTCGGCCAGCGCCACCACGACGGCGTCGGTGACCCCGGGCTGGGCGCGCAACGCGGCCTCGATCTCGCCGAGTTCGACCCGGTAGCCGTTGACCTTCACCTGGTGGTCGAGCCGCCCGAGGTGGACGAGGCGGCCGTCCTCGTGGGTGACCCGGTCGCCGGTGCGGTACCAGTGCCCCTCGCTCGGGCGGGCGCCGTCGTCGTCGGGTCCGAGGGGTCCGCGCGCCGGGTCGGGGTGGCGGAACCGGCCGGCGTTCTCGGCCGGTTCCAGGTATCCGGCGAAGCGTTGGGGCCCTCGGACGACCAACTCCCCGGTCGGCGCGGGCCGTCCGCGTTCGTCGAGGATCAGGTGGTCGTGTCCGGGGTGCAACACGCCGATGGGTACGGTGTCGTTGCTGGTGGGCGGCCACGACTCGGGATCCGCGGGCAGGATGTGGGCGGCGCAGCTGATGGTCAGTTCGGTGGGGCCGTACAGGTTGGCCAGGGTGCTCGCCGGGGCGGCCTCGGCCCACCACAGGGCCTGCTGACGGGTCAGCGGTTCCCCGCAGAACAGGCTGCGCCGCAGCCGTGGCAGCCTGCCGGGTCGCAGTTCCCGCATCCGGTGCGCGAGGGAGACGGCCGACGGCACGGAGAACCAGTGGGTGAGTTCCCGTTCGGCCGCCCACCGCACCGGGGTCAGCAGGTCGCGCGGGGAGGGCACGACGAGGGTCGCGCCGGTGCCCCAGGTGGTGAACATGTCGTGGACGGAGAGGTCGAAGGTGAGGTCGAAGGTGGCGGACGCCCGGCTGCCGGTCCCTGTGGGGAAGGCGTCGGTGAGGTGGGCGAGGTACCAGGAGACGTTCCGGTGGGTGATCGGCACGCCTTTGGGGGTGCCGGTCGAGCCGGACGTGAACAGGATGTACGCCTGGTCGTCGGGTCCGCCGGCCGGTTCCTTCGGCAGGGCGGTCAGCGGGCCGCCGCCGGGCGCGGGCGCGTGCCGCCGCACGCCGTCGACCGCTTTCTGCCCCGGCTGTCCGACGACGACGTCGAGGGCGGCGGCGTCGACGATGCGCCGGTTGCGCTCGGCGGGCGCGGCGGCGGAGAGCGGGACGACGGTGCTGCCGAGGCGTTGCAGCGCCAGGTAGGAGGCGTAGGTGAGGACGCCGCGCCCGGAGAGGAGTCCGGCGCGGCGCGGGACGTCGCCGAGGTCGGCGAGGAGTCCCGCGGCGATGTCCTCGGCGAGGGCGCGCAGTTCGTCGTAGGTGAGCCGGGTGTCGCCCGCTTCGAGGGCGGGGTGGTCGCCGAAGCGGTCGGCGCAGTCCGCGAACCAGGTGTACAGGTGCTGATCCGTCGTCATGGTCGGTTCTCCGGTTCGCTGGGTGCGGTGCGCCCGCCGTCGGCCGGATCGTGGAAGGCGCAGCTCAGGGGGGTGGCGGACCAGTCGCGCAGGCTGACCCAGCGCAGGTCGCGCCAGCGTCCCGCGGTGGCGTGCGGCGGTACCTCGATGGTCCAGGGGCGGCCGCGCAGTCCCGTTCCCGCGGCCTTGACGCACGCTTCCTGGGCGGTCCACACCCAGGCCAGTTCGGTGCGCTGCTCGTGCCGGGGCCAGCGGGCGGCCTCGGCAGCCCAGGGTCCGAGGCAGCGGCGCAGCAGCCGGTCGTGGTCGCCGTCGGGCACCTGCTGGACGTCCACGCCGACCGGTCCGGCGAGGGAGACGGCGGCGGCGACGGCGTCACCGTCGTGGGAGACGCTGACGGCGACGCCGGGGGCGTCCGCCAGCCGGGGCGGGCCGCCGGGGTCGGCGACGACGGGCGCGGCGGCGTGGGCGGGGCTGACCCGGGTGAGGAGTTCGCGCAGCGCGGCCCGGCCCGCCAGGCGCTGCCCGGCCCGCCACGGGGGCAGTCCTGCGCAGGAGGCGAGGTCGCGCGGGTGGGGTGCGGAGGACGGCCGGGGGCGGGGGCCGCTGATCACCCAGACCAGGTCGGCCACCTGTGCCCATCTCATGGGCACGGTCCGAGCCGGTCGAGGAAGGTGTCGGCGCGGTCGGCGACCTGGGCGAGCATGAGGTCGGTGGCGCCGCCGCCGAGGCCGAGGACGGCGGCCTCGGCGCGGATCCGCTGGGCGCCGCCCTCGGCGAGGCCGTCGGCGCCCTGGAGGTCGGCGCAGCGGCTGAGGACCGCGTCGGCCTCCTGTCCGACGGCCGCCTTCAGCAGGCCGGCCCAGGCGAGGTCGCGGTCGGCGGTGACCCGCTCGGTGACGGTGTCGAGCAGGGCCCGCAGTTGGGTGACGCGGACCAGGCAGGCGGCGAAGTCGCGGCGGATCACCGGGTTCTGCCACAGCGGGCGGCCGTCCGCCTCGCGGTGTTCGAGCCGGTCCCGGGTGGCGCGCAGGACGCGGGCGGTGAGGGCGACGGCCCAGTGGGCGCCCGCGATCCGCTCCGTCGCCATGTGGCGGGCGAAGGAGGCGAGGGCGCGGCCGGCTCCGCCGACCAGGTGGTCGGGGGTGAGGCGGACCGCGTCGAAGCGGAGGTGGCCGGTGCCCGAGCCGGCCAGCAGGGGGGTGTCGGCCGGGGTGGCGGTCACGCCGGGGGCGTCGGCGGGGACCAGGACCCAGCGGAAGCTGGTGAAGTGCCGGCCGGGCCGCTGGCGGGCGAGGACCAGGAGGTGGTCGGCGCCGACGGCGTTGGTGATCCAGCGTTTCCCGCCGTGCAGGGTGAGGTGGTCGTCGTGGACGTCGACGCGGGTGGTGAGCGCGGCGAGGTCGGAGCCCGGGGCGCCTTCGTCGGTCGCGGCGAGCGCGACCCGGGCGGCGCCGGTGAGGAGGTGCGCGTGGGTGGTGGCGCAGCGTTCGCCGGGTGCGGCGGCCAGCAGCGGGAGGGCGCTGGCGGTCTGGACGAGGACGCTGAGGGTGACGCCGTTCTCGGCGCGGGCGTCGAGCGCGGCCAGCAGGGCGCCGAGGCGGGCCAGGTCGACCGGTGGCGCGCCTGGCGGGCCCGGCCTGCCGGTGGGGTAGAGGGCGGCGGTGACGCCGTCGCGGCCGAGGGCCCGCCAGACGGCGGCGGCGTCGGCGTCGGGGGGCAGCGGTCCGAGGGTCCGGCGCAGCAGCGCGGAGAAGTCGGGGTCGAGGCCGGGGTCGGCGGCGTGGTCCTGGGGCGGGTCGGCGGGGGCGAGCGGGGTGTCGGGCGGGGCGTAGCGGGTGTCAGACAAAGCGCACCTCGGGGTCGAGCAGGGCCAGTTTGCCGTCGACGAGGTGGAGCCGGTCGTTGCTGTAGTTGAGGGAGGCGGAGCGCAGGTCGCGCAGGGCGCGTTCCAGTCCCGTCGGTGAGTCCTTGAGGTAGCCGTGCCGCATCCCGAGGGCGTCGACCAGTTCGTCGACGGCGCGGTGGCACTGTTCGGCGGCGGTGATCTTCAGCGCGTTGATCTGCAACTGGTGGGGCGGCCTGCTGAGGTCGTCCGCCGTGGTGACCGTCGTCAGGGTCCGCTCCAGCAGCGCGTGGACGACGTCGAGGCGCTGGCGGGCCCGGGAGAGCCGGGTCAGCAGGAGTTCCGAGGAGGTCGCGGTCCGTTCCCGGCCGGCCGGGGAGCGCAGCATCGTCAGCACCCGGGAGAGCGCTCCGGCGGCGGTGCCGAGCCAGGCTGCGGCCCAGCCGAGGTGCGCGGCGGGTCCGAAGGTGCGGGTGACGATGGTGCGGAAGTCGCCGTCGCGGCCGATGATCTGGGAGCGCGGGACGCGCCCGGTCAGGCGCAGCGGCGGGCTGTCGCTGGCGCGCATCCCCATCGGGCGCCAGTCCCCGGCGCGCTCCACGGTGAGCTGGTCGCGGGCGGCGAAGAGCAGGCTGACCGCGGTCGGCGCGTCGGTGTCGGCGGCCTGGACGGTCATCAGGAAAGCGTCGGCGTGCAGTCCGCCGGTGACGACCGGTGCGAAGCGGTCGACGACGAGCTGGTCGCCGTCGGCGCGCACGCCGGTCTCCGAGGTCAGGAGGTGTCCGCCGGTCGAGGCTCCGGTGGTGACGGAGGCGAGGTAGTGGCCCTCGGCGATCCAGGGCAGCAGCCGGTCGCGGATGCCGGGTTCCGCGTGCCGGTCGATGGTCAGGACCTGCTGGCAGTGCATCGAGAAGATCATGGCGAGGGACAGGTCGGTGCGGCCGAGCCTGAGGGTGACCCGCACCATCTCCTCCAGGCCGCCGCCCAGTCCGCCGTGCCGCTCCTCGACGAGCAGTCCGAGCAGTCCGGTGCGGCGCAGTTCGGCCAGGGCCTCGGTGGGGAAGGCGGCCGTCTCGTCGGCGTGGTCGGCGTGCCGGGCCGCGACCTCGCAGACCTGTTCGGCGAGCGCGTCCAGGGTCCTGGCCGGGCGGGTCGTCGCGGGGGCGCTCACGCGGCACCCGGTTCCGGGGTGCCGGAGCCGCTCTGTCCGGTGAGGGCGGCGCTGACTTCCTTCCACAGGTTGCCCGCGGTCGCGAAGGTGGTGTCGTTCATCGCCTCGTCCGGCAGGGAGATGCCGTAGGCGTCCTCGATGGCGAACAGCAGGTCGATCGCCTGCATCGAGTCGAGGCCGAGGCCGCGCAGGTCGGTCTCGGGGTCGAGGGGGCCGTCGTCGTGGAATTTCAGGAACGGGGTCAGGACAGCGGTGAACTGATCGTCCATGGGGCTGACTGCCTTTCGGGTGGGGGGAGTTCAGCGGTGGGGGTGGCCGGGGGCGCCCGGGGTCCTGGTGAGGGTGAGGCGGGTGATGTCCGGGGGGCTGTCGGGGTCGTCGCCGTCGATGACGATCTCCGCGGGCAGGTCGTGGCCGAGGAAGGCGACGAGGCTCGCGTAGAGGCCGTAGGCGCCGGTGTTCGGTACGGCGACCAGGTCACCCGGGCGCAGGGCGGGCAGGGCGGCGCGCTGGGCCCAGGTGTCCAGGGGGGTGCAGAGCGGTCCGGTGACCATGGACTCGGTGGTCGCGGGCGCGGCGGGGCGGTCCGCGGACACCAGGTGCGGGACGAGCGGCGGCAGGCGGCGCAGCCCTGACATGCCGCCGAGGTGGTGGATGCCGGACTGGAGGACCACGACGTCCCGGCCGTGGGACGTCTTGGTGTCGAGCACCCGGGTGACGAGGGTGCCCGAGGTGCCCACCAGGTAGCGGCCCGACTCGAAGCACACCTCGGGCGCGCCCGCGGGCCTGCCCCGGGCGGCCGTGTCGAGCAGCTCCTCGAGCGGGGCCCGCAGTCCGGTCAGGTCGGCGCGCTCGCCCGCGGCGGCGAACGGGGCGGGGAAGCCGCCGCCGAGGTCCCAGACGTCGGCCCGCACCCCGTGTGCCGCGAGCGCGTCGGAGACCTGCCGCGCGGTGGCCAGGGAGTGCGCGAACTGGGCCAGCAGGGCTTCGACGCCGCTGAGGTTGGTGCCCATGTAGAGGTGGAGTCCGGTGATCCTGGCGTGCGGGCGGTCGGCGAACGCGGCCGGATCGGCCAGCACCGCGCCGGTGTCGACGCCGAACGGGGAGGCGACGCCGGTCATCGACAGTCCCTGGCCGGCGGCGGGCCGGTCGTCGTTGATCCGCAGCAGGCAGCGGGCGGACGCCCCCGACCGGCCCGCGGCCCGGTCCGCCTGGGCCAGCGCGTACGCCGAGTCGACGGAGAAGTGGCGCACCCCGTGCTCCAGCGCGTGGCGCAGTTCGCCGTCGGATTTTCCCGGGCCGGTGACGAGGAGGTCGTCCGGCGGCCAGCCGGCGTCGAGGGCGGCGAGGAGTTCGCCGGTGGAGCAGACCTCGGCGCGGGCGCCGCCGGCCCGCAGCGCGCGCAGCAGCGCCGGGTGCGGGTTGGCCTTGAGGGAGTAGTAGAGCCCGGCCCGCTCGGGCAGCGCCTCGGTCAGTGCCGTGTGCGCGGCCCGTACCTCCGCCAGGTCGTAGACGTAGGCGGGCACCGGGAGTCCGGTCAGGTCGGGCAGGCGCGCGGCGGGGTGGGCGGTGCGGTCAGTGACGGGCATCGCGCGCCTCCTCGGCGTGGGCGGTGAGCGCCTTGCGGTCGACCTTGCCGTTGCCGGTCAGCGGCAGCCGTTCGAGCACCAGGCAGCGGGGCGGGATCTTGAACTCCTCGATCTGCTCCCGCAGTCCTTCGAGGACCTGGCGTTCCTCGACGTCGCCGGTGACGAAGAGCAGGGCGGGGCGTTCCCCGTGCGGCGGCAGGACGGCGGCCGACTGCACGCCGGTCACCCGCCGGGCGGCGGCCTCCACCTCGGCGGCGCCCACCCGGAAGCCGCCCGCCTTGTAGAGGTCGTCGCGGCGGCCGGTGACGTACAGGTAGCCGTCCTCGTCGAGCCAGCCGTAGTCGCCGGTGCGCAGCCGGGGGAAGAGTCCTTCGTCGCGGACGTACTTCTCGGCCGTCAGCTCGGGGCGGCGCCAGTAGCCGGCCATCACGTGCGGGCCGCGCACGGTGATCTCGCCGACGGCTCCCGGGGGCAGCCTGCGGCCCTCGTCGTCGGTGACGTACACGTCGGTGCCCGGCAGCGGCAGGCCGCTGGAGCCGGGCCGCGCGAGGTCGCCGTCGGCGGGCATGACGGTGGCCCGTTTGCACTCGGTCAGCCCGTACATCAGCTGGACCTTGAGCCGGGGGCAGGCGGCGCGCAGCGCGCCGAGGGTCTCCTCGGGCATCGCGGCGCCGGTGTTGGTGAGCAGCCGCAGGTTCGGCAGTCCGGTGCCGGCCCGGCGCAGCAGCCGGGCGAGGGCGCCGGAGACGGAGGGCACCGCGGGCAGCACGGTGGCGCCGCTCTCGCGCAGCCGGGTGAGCAGCGCGGGCCCGGTCTCGGCGGGCCGTCCGAGGTGGACGGCGGCTCCGCTGAGGGCGCCGAGGAAGAGTTGGTAGAGGCCGTAGTCGAAGGAGAGCGGGAGCGGGCTGTGGACGATGTCGTCGGCGCGGTAGCCGAGGACCTGCTGGATGGCGCGGGCGGCGAACAGGACCTGTCCGTGGGTGCTGACGACCGCTTTGGGCAGGGCGGTGGTGCCCGAGGTGTAGATGAGGCAGACCGGGTCGACGGAGAGCCGGTCCCGGCCTGCGGGGGCGGGCGGCGGGGGCGCGCTGTCGTCGAAGGCGTGCGCGGCGAGGTCGTCGCATCCGGTGGCCCGCAGGGCGCGGCTCTCGGCGGCGGCCCGGTGCTCGGGGCGGTCGCTGATCACCAGCGTGGGCCGGCAGTCGTCGAGGATGTGCGCGAACTGCGGGCCGCCGACCTGTTCGTGCAGGAGCGAGAAGACGGCGCCCGCCTCGGAGCAGGCGTAGACGAGCGCGGTGAGCAGCACGGAGGACGGCGCGCTGATGACGACGCGGTCGCCGGGCCGGACGCCGAGATCGCTGATCCTGGCGGCGGCGCGGCGGGCCGCGGCGGCGAGCCCGGCGTGGTCGAGGGTCAGGCCCTCGGCGCTGATCGCGGTGCGGTCGGGCAGCCGTTCGGCGGTGTGGTGCAGGAGTTCGTGCAGCAGGGCGGGTTCGGTGCGCATCACGCCTCCCGTCGGGCCGGGTCGTCCTGGGCGCCGAGCGGCGCGGTCCACCGGGCGATCCGGCAGACGGCGTCGACGTCCTGGAAGTTCTCGGGGGTGAGGTCGTCGCTGTCGAACTCGACGCCCAGGTCGTCCTCCAGGCGGTCGATCAGCTCCGCGAGGCGGAACGACGAGAAGCCGGGTACGTCGTTGAAGCGGGTACCGGCGAGCAGGGTGTGGGGGGTGGTGTCGAGGACGCGCGCGGCGGTGGCGGCGACCGCCAGCCGGTCGGCGGCGGCGCCGCTCTCCGGGGACGCGGCGGCGGGCGCGGTGGGGGCGGCCGGTGCGGTGAACGCGTCGGGGTCGGTGCGCAGCAGGTCGGCGAGCCGGTCGGTCAGGCCGCTGGGCTCGGGCCGTCCGCGGGCGACGCGCCGGGAGGCGAGGTAGGTCTGTTCGGCGAGCGCGCGCCAGGCGGCGACCTGTTCGGTGGCCCGGGGGCCGACCGTCCTGTACCGGCCGAGCCAGGCGGCGTGCAGGGCGCGCGAGCGGGCCAGCAACCAGGTTTCCAGGGTGAGTTGGCGCAGTGCGGCGGCCCGGTCGGGGTGGGCGGCGTAGGCGTGCGCGTACTCCTGGGCGCCGGTGACGGGGTCGACGGCCGGCGCGGGGCGCGGGGGCAGGGTGTCGGGTGCCAGCTCGACGGCGAGGGTGCACTCGGGCAGCGCGGCCGCCTGGGTGCGGGTGAGCCGCCAGGTGCCGGGCCTGGCGCTGCCCCAGGGGGTCTCGTTGTGGTAGTGGTCCTCGACGGTGACGGTCGTGGCGTCGGCCGCCACCAGCAGGAAGCTGTGCTCGATGTGCTGCTGCCGGTGGTAGGGCACCCAGGGCAGGTGGTAGGCGTCGGCCAGCACGAAGCACCCCTCCCCCGGGGTCAGTTCCTCGACGCGGACGGCGCGTCCGGGCCGGGCGGTGATGCCCAAGGTGGTTTCGGCGAGGGCGAGTTGGGTGGCCGGGCCGCTCTCCACGGTCGGCAGCCCCGAGGGTCCGACACGGGGGTCGAAGCGGAGCCTGGCGCCGAGCCGCAGGCCGGTTCCGGGTCCGTGCCATCGTTCGGCGGCGGCGGCCAGGTTGACCTGGACGCAGTCGAAGAGGTGGGCGTCCAGGGCGAGTTGGGCGGGTTCGGCGGGTAACGCGGATTCGGCGGTCACAGGGCGACTCCCGTGGGGGCGTGGGGCAACGATGTCTGCCGCGCGTCGAGGGGGACCGTCGCGGGCTGAGGTGAGGGGTGGGGGCGGGCCGGGCTGCGGGGCGCGGGGGAAGGGCCGGTCAGCGGTCCGCGGGGGCCTGCGCGGCGAGGAAGTCGTCGAGGTGGCGCAGGAGCAGCGGGGTGCGGGCCGCGTCGAACACCTCGAAGTGCGTACAGGGCAGGCTCCGTACATCGAGGGCGGGGTCCCTGCGCAGCCAGTCGTCCCGCTGGGTGGGCAGTTCCTCGCTCTCGCAGGCGAGCAGCAGGGCGGGGCCAAGGCTGCCGGGGGTGGCGCGGTGGACGGCGGACGCGGTCAGGTGGGCGTCGGCGGTGCGGGCGGCGAGGGCGCGCTCCTCGGCGTCGGTGGTGTCGGGCAGGGCGTCGAGGATGCGTCGGCGCAGGTGGTCGCGTGCGGTGTGGCAGGCGGACCAGGGGTCGGCGAAGCTGTCCACCATGACGACGGCCGGGCGCGGGCCGTCGGCGGCGAGGCGGTGTGCGACCTCCCAGGCCAGCAGGCCGCCGAGGGACCAGCCCGCCAGCAGCGTGGGCGGCTCGGGGCGGTCGGCGAGCAGTCCGGCGTAGAGGTCCGCCATGGTGTGCACGTCGTCGTGGGGTTCCTCGCCCGGGTGGAGGCCGCTCCCCCGCACCCCGTGCACGGGGCCGCGCCGGGAGAGATGGCCGACGAGTGCCAGGTACTGACCGAGCCGGCCGCCCGACGGATGGAACAGGACAGTGCGGAGAGAATCGCCTCGCGACGGATCGGCGCGTCTCCTTCCGAATGATATGAGCAACGACGATGAATTCTGCGTTAACGGTTGATCGGCAGCGAACATCCAACGCTCCGCATTCCTGGTGGGACGGGTCGCGCGAAATTCCGAAAAGAGCTGGCCGGGCACATTTCGGCAGCTGGGCCAGGCGGACACCGGGATATCACTTCAACGTCACGACGTTGTCTCAAATCGGTGTCGCGGCCCGTAAGAGAGTCACACCACGAGTCTCACGGTGTCAACCGGATCTCGGTGAACTCGGCACCGGGTGGGCAGTTGTCTCATTCCGAATGATCGGCTGGCGTTGACGGAAAAGAATCTGGTGCGCGGGTGTGCATTCGGCCGGATCCCGAATGTCCAGACACCGTTTCGGTCAGATTTCGAAAGGATGATCGAATTCTGGGGGCCGGGCATATGCCCGAGCGACATGCGGTGATGCCGGGCGGGCGGTCGCCGCGCTCGGGCGCTACGGCTCCCGGCGGTGGCCGACGGCCGTACCAGGATTTCGGCCGCCGCTTCTCGGACACCGGGACCTGGCGGGCGCCGCTTCCCGGCCACCGCTGCCCGCTCGGCCGCCCGCTCGGCGGCCGGGACGCCCGTTCGCGCGCCGTCGCCCCGCTCCCCGCCGACAACCGGACATCCCGGGGGGCCGCCCGCGGCGGGCCGCCGGCCGCGCGGCGGACGTCCGTCCCCCGGCCGGGCGCCGGGCCCGCGCTCAGGCGGGCAGCCGGGGCACGCTGTCGATGAGGCGGCGGGTGTAGGGGTGCGCGGGGTTGCTCAACACCTGCTCGGTGGGGCCCTGTTCGACGATCCGGCCGCGTTCGAGGACGGCCGTGCGCTCGCAGAGGGAGGCGACCACGGACAGGTCGTGGGAGACCATCACCATCGTCATCCGCCGCTCCTCCTTCAGTTCGGCGAGCAGTTCGACGACCTTGACGCGGGTCGTGACGTCGAGCGCGCTGACCGGTTCGTCGGCGAGCAGGACGCGCGGATCGCACACGATGGCGCGGGCGATCGCGATGCGCTGGCGCTGGCCGCCGGAGAACTCGTGCGGGTAGCGGGCGGCGGCGTCGGCGGGCAGGCCGACCCGCTCCAGGGCGGCGGCCACCTTGGGCGCGGCGCTCGCGCGGCTGTCGATGCCGAGGGAGCGCAGCGGCTCGGCGACGATCGCGGCCACCCGGCGGCGCGGGTCGAGCGAGGAGTAGGGGTCCTGGAACACCACCTGGACGCCGCGCCGGAAGCGGCGCATCTGGCGGCGGTCGCGCGGGGCCAGCGGCTCGCCGTCGAAGCGGACGGCGCCCTCGGTGGGCCTGACCAGGCCCGAGAGCAGCCGCAGCAGGGTCGTCTTGCCCGCGCCCGACTCGCCGACCAGGGCCAGGGACTGCCCCGGCTCGACCGCGAAGGACACCTCGCGCACGACATCGCCCGCGGCGCCCCGGTAGCGCACCGCCGCGTCGGCCAGCTCCAGTACCGGTGTCATCGCGAACTCCTCAGATCCAGGGCGGCCTGCAGGGTGCGGGCGCCGGCCACGAGGCTCCTGGTGTACGCGGCGCGCGGGGCGCCGACGACGTCGAGGACGGGGCCCTCCTCGACGGCGCGGCCGTCCTTCAGGACCAGGGCCCGGTCGGTCACCTGGGCGACGACGGCCAGGTCGTGGCTGACGAACAGCACCGCCATCTCCCGCTCCCGCACCAGGGTGTCGAGCAGGGCGAGGATCTCGGCCTGCACGGAGACGTCCAGGGCGGTGGTGGGTTCGTCGGCGATCAGCAGGGCGGGCGCGCAGGCCAGCGCCATCGCGAGGGCGACGCGCTGGCGCTGGCCGCCGGAGATCTCGTGCGGGAAGGCGCGGGCGACGCGGGCCGGCTCGGGCAGCCGCACCTGTTCGAGGGCCTCGACGACGGCGGCGCGCAGGGCCGCGCCCCTGAGGCCGGTACGGCGGCCGAGCGGTCCCGCGATCTGCCGGCCCACCCGCATGAGCGGGTCGAGGGCGGTCAGCGGTTCCTGGAAGACGACGGCCGCGTCCCGGCCGCGGACGGCGGTGAGCCGCTTCTCGGGGGCGCCGACGATCTGGGTGCCGGCCAGTTCCACGCTGCCGGTCGCGGTCATCCCGGCGGGCAGCAGACCGAGCACCGCGAGGGTGGTGAGGGACTTGCCCGAGCCGGACTCGCCGATCAGGCCGAGGCGTTCGCCGCCGCCGACGGTGAAGGAGAGGTCGTCGACCAGGGTGCGTCCTTCGTCGGTGCGCACGGTCAGGCCGCGGACGTCGAGGAGGGTCATGACCGCCTCCCGCGGGTCGCCGGGTCGAGGGTGTCGCGCAGCCCGTCGGCGATCAGGTTGACCCCGACGACGAGCAGGACCAGCAGGACGCCGGGCGCGAGGGCGCCCGCGGGCGCGGTGGTGAAGGTGGCCTGGGCCTCCTGGAGCATGCGGCCCCACGAGGCGTTGGGCGGCGGCGCGCCGAGGCCGAGGTAGGACAGGCCCGCCTCGGCGAGGACGGCGAGGCCGAACTGGAGGGCCAGGTTGACCACGAGGGTGGGCCAGATGTTCGGCAGGACGTGTCCCGCGACCGTGCGCGGCCAGGAGGTGCCCGAGGTGCGGGCGGCCGTCACGTAGTCCTCGGCCAGGACGCGCTTGACGAGGATGCGCACCAGGCGGGCGACGACGGCGCTCTGGGCGAGTCCGATGGCGAGGACGGCGGAGCCGAGGGTGGCCGAGCGGGCCGCGACGACGAGCATCGCGAGCAGCAGCGTCGGGAAGGCGATGAGGATGTCGAGGAACGCGGCGAGCGTGTCGTCGAGCCAGCCCTGCGCGAACGCGGCCAGCACGCCGAGGGTGACGCCGACGAGCGCGGCGATCAGCACCGAGCCGAAACCGGCCTCGACGGCGATCCGGGAGCCGGTCATCAGCTGGGTGAACAGGTCGCGGCCGAGTTTGTCGGTGCCGAGCAGATGCCCGGAGCCGGGTCCCGCGAGCCGTCCGCCGGAGGTGTCGTCGGTGGCGTAGGGCAGCCAGACCAGGGAGACCAGCGCGAGCAGCGCGATCAGTCCGGCCAGCGTGACGCCGACGGCGAGGGTCACCGAGCGCCGGCGGCGGCGGGCGGGGGCCGGCGGCGCGGCGACGAGGTCCGTGGGGGTCATCGGGCGCCTCCGGAGAGCCGGCCGCGCAGCCGGGGGTCGACGATCCGCTGCGCCAGGTCGGCGACGAAGCCGATCAGCAGGACGGCGAGGGTGGACACGAACAGGACGCCCTGGACGACCGGGTAGTCGTGCTGGGCGATGCCGGTGGCGAGGAGCGAGCCGAGTCCCGGCAGCGCGAACACCGACTCGACGACGACCGCGCCGAGGAGGGTGGAGGCGAGTTCGATGCCGAGCACGGAGATCACCGGGACGGAGGCGTTGCGCAGCCCGTGGCGCGCCATGGCGGCGGGGAAGGAGGCGCCCAGCGCGCGGGCGGTGCGCAGGTAGTCGCTGCCGAGGACTTCGAGGGCGGCGGAGCGCACGTAGCGGATCAGGGACGCGCTCATCACGAGGGCGATGGTGACGACGGGCAGGACGAGCGAGCGGATCGCGTCGGCGGGCGCGGACCAGCCGTCCTGCGGGAACCCGCCGGACGGCAGCCAGCCCGCGTTCAGGGCGAACACCGCGATGAGGATCATGCCGAGCCAGAACACCGGTACCGCCATGCCCAGTTGGGAGATCCCGCTGAGCAGGGCGCCGTACCAGGTGTGCCGTCTGTGGGCGGCCACGAACCCGACGGGTACCGCGATGACGACGGCCAGGACGAACGCGGCCAGCGTCAGCGGGACGGTGACGTTCAGGCGGGCGGCGACCTCGGGGCCCACCGGCAGCGAGCTGACGAAGGACGTGCCGAGGTCGCCGCTCGCCAGCTGCCCGAGCCAGTGGGTGAACTGTTCGGGCAGCGGCCGGTCGGAGCCGATGGAGTGGCGGGCCGCGGCGATCTGCTGCGGGCTCGCGCCCACCGAGGTGAGCGCGTTGGCCGGATCGCCCGGCAGCAGGCGCAGCAGCACGAACAGCACCACGCTCGCCAGGGCCAGCGACACCAGGAGGAACGCGAGGCGGCGCAGGAGATAGCGCCCCATCAGCCCTTCTTCTTGATGTCGTAGGCGTAGAACTGGGAGTTGAGGCCGTTGAGCGGGTAGCCGGAGAGCTTGCTGCTGGCGACCACGATCTGCGGGTACAGGTAGAGCCAGTCGCTGGCCGCGTCCTCGGCGGTCCTGCGGTTGACCTTCTTCAGCAGCGCGGTCTGCTCGGCGGTGGTCGAGGCCTCCTCGGCCTGTTCGACCCACTGGGTGACCTGCTTGTTGTCGTAGCCCCAGTAGAAGTCGGGGTTGCCGTACCAGACGAGGTCGCGGTCGTTGACGTGCTCCTGGAGCGTGGCCGTGAAGTCGCGGTTCTTGTAGACCTTCGTGTACCACTCGTCCGGCGTGATCGTGTTGATCTTGACGGTGATGCCGACCTGGGCGAGCTGCGACTTGATGAAGGTCGCGGCGGTGGGGTGCGGGTCGTAGTTGGGGGTGTCGAGGGTGAAGGAGAAGCCCTTGGCGTAACCGGCCTCGGCGAGCAGCTTCTTGGCCTTGGCGACGTCGTGGGCGTTGACCTGGGTGAGGTCCTCGTACCAGGGGTCGGTGGGCGGCACCATCGAGCCGATGAGCTTGCCGTAGCCGCCCCAGACGGATTCGAGGAGCTTCTTGTCGTCGATGGCGGCGGAGACGGCCTGGCGGACCTTGACGTCGGTGAAGGGCTTCGCCTTGTCGTTGAAGGCGAGCAGCAGCTTGGTGGTGGAGTCGCCGTCGGTGACCTTGTAGTTCTGGTTGCTCTTGAACTGGTCGAGGGCGTCGGGCGACTGCTCGCTGGTGACCACGTCGACGGCGTTGGTCAGCAGGGCGTTGTTGAGGGCGGTGGCGTCCTTGAAGTAGTGGAGGACGACCTTCTTGTTGGCCGCCTGGTCACCCCAGTACCCGGCGTAGCGGTTCAGGCTGAGGGCGGAGCCGCGGGTCCACTTGTCGAGGGTGTAGGGGCCGGTGCCGTCCTCGTCCGTCTTCAGGTTCTTCGCCTGGGAGTTGATGATCCAGACGTAGGAGAGGTTGTAGACGAAGGAGATCGACTTCTTCGAGAGCGTGACCTTGACGGTGTGCTCGTCGGGGGTGGCGATGTCCTTGACGACCTCGAGGTTGCTCTTGCGGGCGGACTGCGAGTCGTCGGCGAGCACCTTCTCCAGGCTGTACTTGACGTCGGCGCTGGTGAGCTTCTTGCCGCTGTGGAACGTGACGCCGTCGCGGAGGGTGAAGGTGTAGGTGAGGCCGTCGGCGCTCGCCTTGTAGTCCTTGGCGAGGAGGTTCTCGACCTTGCCGTCGTCGGTGAGCCGGAACAGGCCTTCGTAGACGTTCCCGTTGAGGGCCTCGGTGACGCCCTGGCCGCCGCCCGCGGTGTTGTCGAGGTTCTGCGGCTCGTAGAGGGAGCCGATGTTGACGGTCGCGTCCTTGTCCCAGGTGCCGGTGGAGGCGCTGCTGCCCGAGCCGGAGCCCGAGCAGGCGGTGAGGGTGACGGCGAGGGCGGCCGAGGCGGCGACGGCGTAGCGGGTGTTCCGGGGAAGTCTCATGGTGTCCAGCGCTTTCGTGCGGGTGGTGCGGGAGGCGGCGGGGTCGATCAGTGCTGCGGGTCGAAGCCGTCGCGGAAGACGGGTCGCTTCTCGCCTGCCTCCACGGGCAGGTGGAAACGGTTCTGCCGCGGCGGCATCGGACAGTTGTACTGATCGGAGAATCCGCAGGGCGGCACGAAGGCGCGGTTGAAGTCGAGGACGACGCGGCTCTCGTCGTCGGTGCGCCGGACGAAGAGGAAGCGGCCCGCGCCGTAGGTGGTGTCCCCGTTGGTCGGGTCGCCGAAGACGAGGAGCAGGGTGCCGCCGTCGTCGAAGGCGCTGAGGGTGTAGTCGCGGCCGTCGACGGTGAGCGCGATGTCGCCGGGGACGACGAGGTCGCGGGTGCCGCCGTTGTCCCGGATGTGCTCGAAGGCGATGCGGCGGGCGTCGGCCACCGGCGTGTAGGTGGCTTCCAGGACCCAGGACGGGTCGTACGGGAAGGCCTCGACGTCCTCGAAGTGGCGGACGGCGGGCGCGGCCGCGTCCCAGAAGCGCAGGCCGTGCTCGGGGGCGCCGGTGACCAGGTCGGTGCGGCGCAGTGTGGTGACGGTCACGGTGTCGGGCTGTCCGGCGCGGGCCGCGTCCAGGTCGGGCTCCTCGCCGGCCGGCAGCCAGCGGGTCTCGATCAGGGCGAGGTTCCCGGTCGGCGCGGTGAGCGCGCGGCGGCGCCCGGCGCGCCAGGTGTTCCACTCCTCCCCCCGGTCGACGGAGGACGGCGAGGCGTAGGACTGGGACACGGCGTACTCATTCGGCTAGAAGGTCACGGCCGTCACGGATTGTGCGTAGCTGGCCAAAGCATGCACTTTATCGTCCATAAGGTCTTCTAATGTCAAACCCCCGTCTCGCCCTCTGAGACGGCCGTCCACGGCCACGGGGGGCGCGCGGGCCCGTCCGGGAGGGGCTAGAAGGTGTCCAGCCACACCACGATGCCGGTCCGCCCCGACAGCACCGCCGCCGTGCCGGCCCGTACGGCGGCGGCGCAGCGGGCCGGGGTGAAGGACGCGGGGGCGTAGGTCGACGACATGCCGAGGCCCTCGCCCCGGAAGGACGCGCCCGTCCAGTCGACGGCGGTGACGTTGTGCGTGGGCTCGGCCAACTCCGCGCCCACCACCAGGAATTGCTGGGCGAGATGGTTCGGGGTGACGGTCGCGAGCGGATCGATCAGGTCGTTGCCCGCGCTGATCACGAGGTCGGCCCGCAGGGCGACCGCGGAGTCGGCGGCGGTGAGCAGATCGGGACTGTCGGCCGCGTCCACGGTCCGCAGCTCGACGTCCTCCCGCTCGGCCCACGCGCGCACCGCCGCCACCAGCGTCCTGGTGGGCCGGTCGGTGCCCGCTGTGAGGAGCACCACCCGGTAGCCGCGCGAGGGGCGCACCCCGGACCAGGAGCCGGGCCGCGGGGTGACGGTCGCCTCGGGGGCGGGCGAGGCGGACGGATCGGCGAGGCCGAGGAACCCGGCGCCCAGCTCGCCGACGGCGGAGGGGCTCGGGTGCGGACGTGACCAGTCGTCACCGGAACCGCATCCGGTGAGCAGGGCGGTGGCCGCGCACAGGGCGGCGGCGGCCAGGAGCGGGCGGCGCAAGACGATCGTCCTCCGGAGTGTGGGCCGCGACGACGCGGCGGGCGCGGGCGGCCGGCGGCGGAACGCGGCCGGCCGCCCGTCGCAAGGGGGGGTGCCTTCACATCCTGCGCCGCCGCTTTTCGGGATCTCCACGTCTGTGACCTTGATCGAGCAGTTGTTCCCACACGGTTCGCCGAACGGCCGCCGTGGGTTCACACCCGACCCGCACGGTGCACGGGCAACCCCAAGGAGCCCCATGTCACGCCCTGTTCGCCGCCTCCTGGTCATCCTCGCCGCGGCGGTACCCCTCTTCCTCGCCCTCCTCGGTCCGGTGCCGTCGGCCTCGGCCCACGGTTTCTCCTCGACCGTGTACGCGCGTGTCGTCGACGCCGACGACGGACGCCTGCGCACCGAACTGAGACTGGAGTACGACCTGTTGGTGGTCTCGGCCGCCGACACCGGCAAGGACGACCCCCTCTTCCGCACCGGAACCGACGCCTTCGAGAACGGGGACAGCCGCGACCGGGCCGCGGCCCTGGACGCGCACCGCGACACGGTCGTCGGCTACGTCACCCGCCGCTTCACCGTCAGCGGCGGCGGCGCCTGCGCCCCCGCGCCGGCCGGCGGTTTCCGCATGGGCGAGGAGGAGGGGGTGCCCTACGCCCTGCTGACCCTCGACTGGACCTGCCCGCCGGACGGCGAGGGCGGCGGCGACCACGAGATCCGCAGCGCTCTCTTCCCGGACGCCGAGGGGTACGTCAAGGGGACCAAGACCATCGTCACCTACACGGTCGGCGGGCACAGCGGCAGCGCCGCGCTGGACTCCGCCCACCCGTCGTTCTCCGTCACCCAGCCCTGGACCGCGCGGTTCTGGGAGTTCTTCCGGCTGGGCGCCGAGCATCTGCTGGGCGGCATCGACCACATCCTGTTCCTGCTCGCGCTCATCGCCGGGTCACGGCGACCGCGCGAGATCGTCCTCGCGGCGACCGGCTTCACCCTCGCCCACTCGGTGACGTTCCTGCTCGCCGCCCTCGGCCTGGTGGAGGTGCCGGCCAGGATCGTGGAACCCGTCATCGCGCTCTCCATCGCCGTGGTGGCCGGCTGGCACCTCTGGCGGGCCCTCGGACGCGGCGTCCACGCCACCGATCTCGCGCCCACCGGCGGACGGTTCGGCCTCGACCGGGCCGGCCGGCTCCGGCTGGCCGTGGTGTTCTGCTTCGGCCTGGTGCACGGCCTCGGCTTCGCGGGCGCGCTCGGGATCGAGGCGGCCTGGTCCTGGACGCTGCTGTGGTCGCTGCTGGTCTTCAACGTCGGGATCGAGGCGGTGCAACTCGCCGTCATCGCCGTGGTGTTCCCGCTGCTGCTCCTGGTGCGCCGCCGCTCACCGCGGGCGGGCCTGTGGATGACCGGCGCGCTCTGCGCGGGCGTCGCCGCGATGGGCCTCGTCTGGTTCGCGCAGCGCCTGTTCGAGGTCTGAACCGGCCTCCGCCGGATGCGTGCGGCCGGCCGCAGGGGTGCGAATCAGCCATCGCCACCTGCATGTTCAGCCACACCCAAGATCACATTTAGCTGGAGTTCACCTTGCGGCGAAAGCTTGGCGATCTCCACTGCACGCACACATCGTGCACACACAAGAAACGACACCTCATGAGATCGAAGAACCCCGCGGGGGCCCACGGGCCGCTGCGACGCCGTGCCGCCGCCTCGGCCACCGCGGCATCCCTGGGCCTGCTCGTGGCCCTCGGCGGCGGACTCGCGTCCCCCGCCGCGGCGGCCGACACCGCCACCCTCTCCGGAATCGTCCTCGGTGTGGGCGCCAACGAGACCCAGCGCACGGTCAGCTGGTACTCCTCGGCGGACACCGCCCAGAAGATCCAGCTCGCTCCCACCGCCCGGCTCACCGGCGGCGAGTTCCCCGGCGACGCCGCCACGTTCGACGCGCTGGGCGCGGCCAACATCGCCACCAGCGGCGGCTACAACCGCCACGCCACCATCACCGGCCTCCAGGAGAACACCGCGTACTCCTACCGTGTCGGCAGTGACGGCAACTGGTCGACCGCGTACGCCTTCAAGACGCAGGACTTCGAGGGCGCCTACGACTTCCTGTTCCTCGGCGACCCGCAGATCGGCTCCTCCGGGAACGTCGCGGGTGACCAGGCGGGCTGGCAGGACACCCTGGACGTCGCCACCAAGGCCAACCCGAACGCCGAACTCCTCGTCTCGGGCGGCGACCAGGTAGAGACGGCGAACACCGAGTCCCAGTGGAACGCGTTCCTCGCCCCCGACCAGCTGCGCCAGTACCCGTGGGCCGCCACCATCGGCAACCACGACGTCGGCGGCAAGGCCTACGAGCAGCACTTCTCGACGCCCAACACGGACCGCTCGGGCTCGTACTACTCCAACGGCAACCCCGCCTCCAACACCTCGGGCGGTGACTACTGGTACATCTACAAGGATGTGCTGTTCATCGACCTCAACAGCAACAGCTACGCCACCACGCAGGGCGGCGGCGGCGACGAGGCACACACCAAGTACGTCAGCGACGTCATCGAGCAGCACGGCTCCGAGGCGAAGTGGAAGGTGCTGGTCTACCACCACTCCATCTACTCGCCCGCCTCGCACGCCAAGGACAGCGACAACAAGAAGCGCCGCGTCGACTTCCCGACCACCTTCTCCAAGCTGGGCGTCGACCTCGTCCTGCAGGGCCACGACCACAGCTACTCCCGCAGCTACCTCGTCAAGAACGGCGAGAAGGCCGACAAGAACGAGCAGCCGGGCGCGGCCGACGTCTACCCGGGTCCCGGCGGCGTCCTGTACGTCACCGCCAACTCCGCCTCGGGCTCGAAGTACTACGACATCACGGCGCCCGACAGCAGCGGCACCAGCGGCGCGGGCAACGGCGCCGACCCGCTGAACCCGAAGAACTACTGGTACAACTCGGTCCAGAACCAGGAGCACGTCCGCAGCTACGTCAAGGTGCAGGTCCGCAACGACAAGCTCGTCGTGGAGAACCTGCGCAGCGGCACCTGCGCGGCGCCCAACTCCGAGGTGGAGCAGGGCATGTCGTGCTCCAACACCGCGTCGGGCCAGCCGGTCGGCTCGGTCGTCGACAAGGTGAGCGTCCACCCGTACCAGGGTGACGGCCAGTCCCTCCAGGTCACCGTGCCCAACCCGGCTCCGGGCGAGTTCGGCTGGACGATCGACGGCTACAACGGCCTGGTGGACCTCGGTACCGCCAAGGAGCGGGACGGCGACCACTTCACCGCCACCGGCAAGATCAACTCGATCCTCGTCTCGGACACCCGCCGCACCCTCTCCCCGTGGTCGGTGTCGGCCGACGTCAGCGACTTCAAGGACGCCGCCAAGACGTTCTCCGGCTCCTACCTCGGCTGGACGCCGTACCTCCTCGACGCGGGGGCCGGTGCCAAGGCCGGCGCCTCCGTCGCCTCGGGCTACGACGACCAGGGCAAGGGCCTGTCCGTCTCGCGCGGCCTCGGCTCCGCCGACCAGGGCCACGCCCGCGGCAAGGCCAAGCTGGGCGCCGACCTGGATCTCAAGATCCCGGACAGCGTCCAGAAGGGCGGCTACCGCGCCACCCTCACGATCACCGCGCTGAGCAGCTGATCGTTCCCGTTCCACCCGCGGGGCAGGCGGCCGTCAGGTCGCCTGCCCCGTCCCTCCAGGAGACCCCGCCATGCGCGCACCCGCACCGCACCCCCGCACCTCCCGCCTCCGCGCCCTGACCCGCGCCGTCGTCGCGACGCTGCTCGCGGCCCTCGCGTTCACCGGCACGGCCGGGGCTCCCGCCCGCGCCGCCGGCGGAGACGTCACCTGGACGGTCAGGACCGCCGCGAACGGGTACGGGAAGGACCGGTCGAGCTTCAGCCACGCCGTCAACCCCGGCGGGCATGTCGAGGACGCCATGGTCGTCGCCAACCACGGTGAGGAGCCGCTGCGCCTGACGGTCTACGCCGCCGACGGCTACACCACCGAGAAGGGCCAACTCGACCTGCTCACGCGGGAGAAGAAGTCCGCGGGCGTCGGCGCCTGGGTGCGCGCCCGGAAGGAGAGCGTCCTGATCGCCCCGGGGAAGAGTGCCGAGGTCCCCTTCACCATCGACATACCGCGCAACGCCACCCCCGGTGACCACGTCGGCGGCATCCTCACCTCCCTCAAGCAGGCCGACGACACCGAGGGCATCGCCGTCGACCGACGCCTCGGCATCCGCGTCAAGCTGCGCGTCAGCGGCCCCCTGCGCCCCACCCTCGCCGTCGAGCGGCCGCACATCGACTACCACAGCACCGCCAACCCCTTCGGCCAGGGCGACGCCACCGTCACCTACACCCTCCACAACACCGGCAACGCCCTGCTCTCCGCCGCCCAACAGGTCACCCTCACCGGTCCCTTCGGCACCCTGCGCACCGACGCGGGCACCATCGCCGCGGCGCCCGAGCTGCTGCCGGGCGAGCGCTGGACGGTGACGGTACCCGTCCACGGCGTCACGCCCGCGCTGCGGCTGACCGCCACCGCCACGGTCACCCCGGCGATCACCGACGCGGCCGGTTCCACCACGTCCCTGCGGCCCGTCGAGGCCACCGTCACCGGCTGGGCCGTGCCCTGGACCCTCGTCCTCGCGGTGCTGTGCCTGCTCGCCGCCGCGACCGCCGCCTTCCTGTTGCGCCGCCGCGCCCGCTCCCGCGCCGCCGAGCGCGAGGAGACCCGGGTCCGTGACGCCGTCGCGCGGGCCCTGCACGAGCGGGAGCGGCAGGACGTCTGAGCCGCGCGCACCAGGACCTGGCCGCAACCGCGCACGGTCCGGGCGCGTCTGAGCTGTCCAGAGCCCGACGGCGCGAGGGAGACCGACCATGGCGACGGTGACCGGGGGGCTGCTCTGCGCGGGGACGGCCCTGTTCCTCCTCCTCTGCGCGCTGATCGAGGTCCTGCACACCAGGCGGCTCACCCGCAGCGGGGTGCGCACCGAGGGGACCGTGATCGCCAACGTGCCGCTGCGCGTCGACGACGGTCCGGCCCGTATCCCGGTGATCGCGTTCGCCGACCAGCAGGGCAGGCGGGTGGAGTTCAGGCCCCGGATGCGCGGCCGGGGCATGGGTCTGCCGACCGGCGCCACCGTACCGGTGGTCCATCCGCCCGGACGCCCGCGCCAGGCACGGGTGCTGACGCGACGTCATATGACGGGTCCGGCGGTGGCGTTGACGCTGGGCGCCGCCGCGTTCCTCGGCGTCGCCGCCGTCATCGTGGCGGGCTGACCCCGACCCGCCCCCGTACGACGTCACACCGGCCCGACGTCTGGTCCGGCGGCCGACGGCGTGGTCAGCGCGGCGGCCAGGCGCAGCCGGTCTGGGGCGTGCGGGTCGGGCACGGCGCGGACGGCCGCGAAGCGGTTCAGGTCGGCGGCCGGCCTCGGGACCGTGCGCAGCACCAGCCGGTCCCCCGGCGCGAGCAGACCGTCCATGACGGCCTCGGCCAGCAGATGGTTGAGGTGCACCAGCGCGTCGGCCAGCGTGCAGTCGACGGTGGCCAGGCACAGGTCCCTGCGCACCGGCGGACGGCTCACCACCGGCGTCCGGTACGCCGGGTGGCGCGGGATCTCGAACGCAGTGTCCTCGCCGGCCCGGATCGCGGCGGGCGCCTGGAGGAGTTTCAGCAGCCGGCGCAGCGCGGTGGTGGCGCCGGGCGGTCCTGGCGCCGTCCACGCGGCCGACCCGTCGGGGGCGGTCCTGGCGAGCGGGAAGCGGGCCCCGATCCGCTCGGGGTCCCCCGCCAGGAACACGGTCCTGGTGAAGGCGCGGCGCCAGGCGGCGGCCTCCGCGGCGTCGAGTCCCAGCGCGTACGCGCAGGTCTGCCGAGCCCAGCCGGCGAGGTCCAGGTCGCGCACCACGACGGCCACCAGGGTGTCGTCGCCCGCGTCGTCGCCCGCCGCCGCGCCGGCCGCGGCCAGGCCCGCCGCCGTCGACAGGTCGTGGCGCGCGGCGAGTTCGGGCCGCGCCCGGCGCAGCCGTTCCGCGACGGCGGCCCGCAGGCTCCCCTGGACGGCGTCGGTGCCGGTGTCGGTGTCGATGGTCACAGGTACACCCCGGTCAGGAGGTCGCCGGCCGGGCGGCGGCCCCTGCCCAGCAGGGACGACGTCAGCCGGTAGGGGTCCACGTGCAGCCGGGAGCCGCGGTGGCGTGCCACCCGTTCGGGCAGCGGCACGGCGGGCGGCAGCGGGTCGGCGTCCGCCGCCGCCAGGAGGCGTTCGGCGCGGCCGAGACACTGGTGCAGCAGGTCGGGCCTGTACCCCTCGGCCTGGCCAGGACCGAGGACGGCGATGAAGTACAGGCGCACCCCGAGGCGTACGGCTTCGGGGCGGTGGCCCGAGCGGGCGGCGGCGAGCAGGGCGCCCGCGTGGTCGTCGCGCCAGTCGCCCTGGCGGGCGGAGCGGATCGTGCCGTCGATAGGGACCCGTCCGACGGGCACCCGGGCCACGGTGGGGCCCAGCTCCGCGAGGACCCGGGCGAGCCGCTGGTAGTCGGGGTCGAGCTGGCTGTCGTAGAGCAGCGCGACCTCGTCGAACCGCGGTGCCAGCGGCAGGAGTTCACGCAGGGCGCAGGCGAGGTAGTTGGGCCTGCCGTCGGCGCCGACCAGGGTGCGCAGCGGCAGCCCGTGGCGGGTGAGGTCGAGGAAGACCGGTCCGCCGAGGGCGCGTTGGTCGAGGCACATTCCGAGGGCGCCGAGCCGCTCGACCATCTCGTCGAGGGCGAGCCCCGGCGGCTGGTGGGCGAGGAGCCCGGGGTCGGTGAGGCCGAGTTCGGCGTACTGCTCGGCCCAGATGCCGAGGACCCGGCGGGCGGCGGGATGGGTCCAGCCGTGTTCGACGGCGTCCAGGTAGGGGCGCAGGGCGGCCGCGGGGACGTTCTCGTCGGCGGCGCGGAAGGCGACGTAGAGGTCTCCCACGGCGCGTTCGTCGAGGGCCGTGTAGTCCCGGTCGCCGTAGCGGCGGTCGAGGAACTCCCAGAAGCCGAGGGTCTGTTCGGTGGGGTGGTAGGTGGTGTGGCTGTAGCGCAGGGTGACGTCGGCGACGTGCCGGGTGGCCCGGTACATGACGTCCGCCCAGAGCAGGCCCTTGAGGTGGCTGGGGGTGAGCGGCTTGGACGGGGTGACGGTGACGGGGGCCAGCAGCACCCGGTGCCGGGCTTGGCGGGTGCCGGTGCCGTGGTGCGCGGCGTACGCTCCCGGGGCCGGCGTGGCGGTGGCCGTGCCGTGGTCGCTCACCGGGGCGCCCGCAGCGAGCCGTGGACGAAGAACACCCGGCGCGCGCCGGGCACCTCGCGCGGCACCACCGGATCGGGCCAGCGGCCGAAGTCGGCTTCCTCGTCGCCGGGTTGGCGGGCCGTCACGGTGTAGCCGCAGGTGTCGAAGAGGTGCTCGGGCTCGTCGCTGCCTGACACCCAGGGCGTGCCCCACTCCTCGAAGACGGCGAGCAGGGGCCGCATGTCGGACAGCGTGAGGGCGGCCGTGTTGACCAGGTCGGCGGCGATCTCGCTGCCGGGCGCGGAGCAGGCGGCGATCCTGGTCAGCAGTCGGCGCACCGCGTCCTCGGGGAGGTAGTACAGCAGGCCCTCGAGCACCCACACCGAGGGGCGGGTGGGGTCGTAGCCGCTCGCGTGCAGGGACTGCTCCCAGTCGGGGCCGGTGAGGTCGGCCGCGACGGTGCGCAGGTCGGCGCGGGGTGTGGCCTCGGCCAGCCGGCGGCGTTTGTGGTCGAGGAGGGCGGGCCGGTCGATCTCGAACCAGCGGGTGCCGTCCGGCCATCTCAGCCGCCAGGCGCGGGTGTCTAGGCCCGCAGGCGCCGACACGACCTGGCGGATGCCCTGTTCGCGGGTGAGGCGGCGCAGGTGGTCGTCGAGGAAGCGGGTGCGGATGGCGTTGAAGTCGGGGGTGCTGGGCACGTCCCGGCCGGCGGTGCGGCGGCGGCCGGCCGCGGCGACCTCGGCGAGCAGCGCCCAGCCCGCCTCCCCTGCCAGGCCGGCCGCGTAGGGGTCGGTGTACAGCCGGTCGGGACGGCTGGTCTCGGCGGCCCGCAGCGCGGCGGTGAGCAGCGCGGTGCGCTCCAGCCCGGTCAACGACGGCTCGACGGGTGTGCGTTCGCCCTGCGCGGTCAACGGCAGCTCGACGGCCCGTTGTGCACCCTGGACGGTCAACGGCAGCCCGATGGCGCGGTGTTCGCCCCGCGCGGTCAACGGCGACTCGACGGCGCGTTGTTCACCCTGCCCGGTCAACGACGGATCGACGGCAAGATGTTCGCCCCGCCCGGTCAACGGCAACTCGACGGCGAGGTGTGCGCCCCGCCCGGTCAACGGCCGCTCGGCGGCGCGGTGTTCGCCCTGCGCGGTCATACGGCGTCCTCCTGGGGCGGCGAACCGGGTGCGGTGGCGGCGGGGCCGACGAGGCGTGCCCACGCGGCCGGGTCCTGGCGGAACATGCGGTCCTTGACCTGGGTGGGGCGGACGCCGCCCGCGACGGTGTCCTGCCAGTCGCGCAGGAACGCGTCGGCCGGCAGCCGGAGCGCGGTGGGCGCGGCGAGCCGCCCGGTGGCCCGCGCGCTGCGGTAGCCGGGCGACTCGCGGGCCAGCCCCTCGTCGAGCCGGGCGCTGAAGGCGGCCGACTCGTCGTCGTGCCAGGGGGTGGTGGGGGCGACGGCGACGGTGTAGCGGGCGGTGCCGTCCGCGCTCTCCACCCGGGTGGCGGCGTTGTGCAGTTCGAGGCCGGTGGCGTCGAGGGCGCCGGACAGGGCCCGGACGACTTGGGCGTCGCGCAGCCGCTCCCCGGCGTGGTCGCTGCGGGTCGCGCGCCCCGCGTAGGCGAGGCGGGGGACGCCGTGGGCGCGGTCGACGACCCGGACGACGTCCCCTACGGCGTAGCGGTAGAGGCCGCCGACATGGCTGAAGACGACGTGGTAGTCGCGGCCGGGTTCGAGGTCCTCGGCGAGCAGGGTCGGGGTGTCGGGCGCCAGGTCCTCGTCGGCGTCGGCGAACTCGTACACGGACGCGGTGACGACGGGGCTGCCCGCGCCGGCGTGCCGGTCGAGAGCGACGGCGACCGGGCCCTCGGAGGCGGCGACCGGGGCGGGCAGCACGGTCACGCCGGGGCCGAACTCCTCGCGCAGTCTGGGCAGATAGAGGGTGGCGAGGCCGGTGGTCCAGCAGAACAGGGCGCGCATCCTGGGCCACATATGGGCGGGCCGCACGGTGCCGAACCGGTCGGCGATCCGCTCCAGTTCGGCGGCGCGGGCCGGGTCGGGGGCGGTGTGCGGGAGGCCGCCGAGGGTGCCGTCGCGGATCTCCTTGACGATCCGCGGCCACCACAGGCGCAGTTGGTGGGGCAGGGCGGCGACCATGGCCGGGTTGATCCCGATGACGCAGCGGACGTCGCCCGCGACGGCGAGGCGCAGCCGCAGGTACGCCTTCTCCAGGTGGTCCTGGGCGGCGACCGGTACCGGCAGGGCCGCCCAGGGGGCGTCGGTGCCTGGTTCACGGGAGAGGGGTTCGCCGAAGGTCTCCCCGAAGTCGACCTGGCTGGCGCCGACATGGGGCCGGCCTGAGGCGGTGGTGGGCGGTCGGGTGAGCGGGTCGTGCTTGAGGTTGAGGACCGCGTCCGGGCGGTGCAGCACCTCGGGGAAGTGGCGGAGCAGCGGGGCCCAAGCCGCGTAGTAGAAGGGGAAGAAGGTGGTGCGCATGAAGCGCGGGGTGACCGGGATCTTCTTGTGGACGCCGGTGGTTCCGCTGCTGGTGAAGAAGACGGCGGGCCGGTCGGCGGTGAGGACGCCCGCCTCGCCCGCCGCGCTGCGCTCGATCCACGGTTCGAGGTCGGCGTACGTCTGGAGGGGCACGGCCGCGCGGTACTCGTCGAGGGTGCGGATCCGGGCGAAGCCGTGGGCGGTGCCGTAGTCGGTGCCCGCGTTGAACCGTAGGAGGTCGTCGAGGACCTGGCGGCGGTGGCCGGCCGGGTCGCCGAGTGCGGCCAGCAGCGTGGCCCGTTCGGCGAGGACCCGTGCGGTGTAGCGCGCCGCGCGGTCGGTGCCGGGCCGCGGGTCAGCCGAGTTCATGGGTGATCAGCTCCCGTACGGTGGCCGCGGTCCGCGCGGCGTCGGCCTGTTCGGCGAGGACGGTCACGGGCAGGTCCCGTATCTCCTCGCGCACGAGGCGGTCGAGGTCGGTCTGGTAGCGCGCGAACCCGTGCGGTTCGGGGCGCGGTCCGTAGTGTTCGAGGGGGTTGAGGTCGGCGCCCTCGCGCGAGCGGCGCCAGGCGCTCTCGGGGGTGACGTCGAGGTAGATGACGCGGCCGGGCCGGGGGAAGGACCGCCACCAGGTGAGGAGGGGGTCGTCGGGGACGCCGGCGAGCCGGCACTTGGCGAGGAACTTGTAGTAGTAGGAGTCGACGACGGCGGGGGTGCGCGGGTCGCCGTCGAGGAGCTGGTCGCGCAGGTGGACGACGGCGGTGTGCACCATCGCGGCGAGGAAGTCGGGGGACCACCGGCCGTCGTGGGGGGCGACGTCCCGCACCACGTCCCGGCGCAGCCTGCCGATCAGGGCGTGTTCGGGGGCGAGGAAGGTGTCGTCGACGGAGACGAGGCGCCAGGGGGCGCGGGCGCGCCGCAGTTCGGCCAGGACCGAGGACTTGCCCGCGTAGTCGGGTCCGAGCAGGACGAGGAAGCGTGGGGTGGTGCCGTCGCGGGAGAGGGGTCCGCCGGGTCCGCCGTGCGACGGGTGCGGGGTCGTTCGGTGCGGAGCCGCGTCGTTACGGCTGGGGGGCATGGGGCGGTTTCCTCTCCTTACCGGTCGCGTGGGTTCTCGTCCGGTGCGGTCGCCGCGCGCGGGGCGGCCCCGCCGACGGGGGTCGGGGCCGGTCGGGCGCCGTGGGCGGCGGGTGGTCAGCCGTTCGGGGGGCGCTGTCCCCACGCGGAGATCAGCAGGGTGGTCATGTCCTGGCCCCGTGGGGTGCCGAGGGCGTCGAGGAAGTCGGCGAGCTGCTCGGCGGTGACGAGGCCGCTGTCGACGAGGGTGTGGCCCTCCTGGCGCAGCCGGGTGCCGATGAGTTCGTCGTCGGCCGCGGACTGGCCCGGTCCCGCGGGGGTGACCTGTGAGTCGACGGCGGTGAGTCCCGCGCGGCTCAGGGCGGCGGGCAGGCCGCGGGCCCAGCGCATGTCGGCGCCCTGGGCCTCCATCCGCCGCACATAGCCGCCGACGAGGGCTCTGCCGACGGGGGTGGGGGCGTGTTCGGCGGGGAGGTAGTAGAAGTCCTCCGCGACCAGCCAGCCGCCCGGCGCGAGCCAGCGGGTGATGCGGGCGAGCGCCTCCTCGGGCGCCCGGAGGTGTTCGAGGACGGCGCGCACGAGGATCAGGTCGAAGCCGCCGTCCGGGAACTCAGCTTCCGTCAGGTCTTCTTGACGGATCGTCAAGTTGGGTGCCCGGTCGGGTTCCAGGTGTCCGGTGTCGGTGTCCAGGGCGATCACCGAGCCCTCGGTGACCCGCTCCGCCAGCCAGTAGGCCATGGACCCCGCGCCCGCTCCGAGGTCGAGGCAGCGCCAGGTGGGCGCGAGGGGCAGCCGGCCGACGAGGTCGGTGGTCACCGCGTCGTACTTCTTCTCGAACAGCCGCAGTTGGTCGAGCGGGGAGAGGCGTCCCCGGGTCAGCGATCCGGTGCTGCGGGTGGAGTGCGCGTCCGTTGTCATGCCGGTCTCTTCCTGCGGGCGGTCGGGTGCGGGCGGCTCGGGCGGTGCGGGCGGTGCGATCGGGGGACGGGCCGCCGCTAACTGGCCGCGACGGTCTCGGCGACCAGCGTGCACAGCAGCAGGTCGGGCGGTGCGACCTCCAGGTCGGCGATGTCCTGCTGCCCGGCCGCGTTGCGCGGGTCGGCCATGTACGCGTCGAAGGCGGCGCGGTCGGTCCACTGCGGGTAGTTGACGTAGGTCGTGCCGTCGGGGCCGAGGTAGGGCGTCGCCGAGACGAACCCGGGGAAGTCCTTCTTCCAGTCGCCGCTGCGCAACAGCAGGTCCGCCATCGCCTCGCCCGCCGCCCGGTCGGCGACGTAGCGGATCGCGACGCAGGCGAGGCCGGGCGGCATCGCCGAGGCCGGGCCCCGCACGCCGGGTCCCGGGGCGCCGCCGACCAGGTCGGTGCGGAGCATGACCTGCCGGCCGAGCCGGGCGAGGAGCGCCTCGCCGAGGGTGGTGGCCGGGTAGGTGCCCCGGGCGCTCGCCTCGTCCCGCCAGCCGACGGTGTGCACGACGACGTCGCCGTCGAGGCCGAGGTGGGTGCGGCAGGAGAGGAAGCCGTCCAGGCGGCTGATCCGGTGCGCGACCTCCGTGTGCAGCGTGTCGAGCGCCGCCGCCGACGCCTCGGGGCCGCCGGTGCGCAGTACCAGGAAGGTCCTGAACCCCTCCCCCGCCGGGTCAGCGGAAGTCATCGGCGAACTCCGCGGCCCACTCGCGGAAGGTGCGCGGCGGGCGGCCGATGACCTCTTCGACGGTCGTGGTGACCAGTTCGGGCTCCTCGGTCAGCTGGGAGAAGTAGTCGAGGGCGCCGCTGGCGTAGGCGGGCGGCCAGCCGGCCCCCACCATGGCGTTCAGGGCGGCCTCGGCGGGGACGTCCTGCCAGCTCAGTTCGCGGCCGATCAGTTCGCCGATGATCCGCACCTGTTCGACCTGGGTGAGGACCTCGGGTCCGGTGATGACCAGGCGGCGGCCCGCGAGGTCGCCGCCGGTCAGGGCGCGGACGGCGACGGCGGCGACGTCCTCCTCGTGGATGGAGGAGCGGGCGGCGGCGCCGTAGGGGGAGCGCACCACGCCGGTCGCCTTGATCTGGGCGGCGTAGGAGAGGCGGGCGTTGGCGGTGAACCCGGTGGTCTGGAGGAACGTCCACGCGAGACCGGTCTTCTCGATCAACTGCTCCAGGTAGGCGTGGCAGTTGTTGTCGGCGTGCTCGTAGCCGATGTGCACCCCGATCGAGGAGACGAAGACGACGCGCCGGGCGTGGCGTTCGATGTGCGCCAGGACGGCCGGGGCGGTCTCGACGTCGAGGGTGAAGAACGGCCACATCAGCAGGACGGCGTCGACGCCTTCGAGGGCGGGCAGCAGGCTGTCGGGGTCGGCCAGGTCGCCGTGGAAGATCTCGACGCCCTCGGCCGGCAGGCGGCCCGCCCTGGGGTCGTCCGGCAGGAGCAGCGCGCGGGTGGTGACGCCCTCGCCGATCAACTGCCGTACGACGTTGGGGCCGACGTTCCCGGTGGCTCCGATGACCAGAGCCGTACTGTCCGCACCCATGACCCTTTTCCTTTCCGTTGGCTTCGCTGGATTCTCGCGGTGAGCCCCATGGGGACCCCCCGGGTTCCCGGCCGATATCCGGATCGGACGAAATGCGGCGCTCGCCCGCGCACATCGTGCGAGGGGCGGCCGATTTCCCGCCGGTGCCATTTCCCGGGAATTCGGGATACAGCTTCACAGCCCGGGAATCCGAGGGGCAAGGATCTTTCTCTAAGATTCCGCGAAGTTTCCGGTGGGCCTTCGGGCGCGGTCAGTTCCGTTCGGCGACCACGTCGAGTTCCAGGGTGAGGTGGCGGCCCATGGAGCCCTTGCCCTTGGTGACGCCGAAGGCGTACCGGTCGACGGTGGTGACCGCGTGGCAGACCAGTCTGCGGTCGTCGCCCGCGAGGCCGTCGAGGGTCAGCGCGGCCGGCTTGCCGATCCCGCGCACGGTCAGCCGCCCGTGCAGCAGATGGGCCTCGTCGCCGGTCTCGACGCGCTCGCCGCGGAAGTGCATCTCGGGGTGGGTGGCGACGTCCAGGAACGCGGCCTCGCGGACATGGCTGTCGCGCTTGGCGTTGGCGGTGTCGATGCTGGCGGCCGAGATGTAGGCGTCGACGGTCGAGGCGTCCACCGGGTCGGCGACCACCACTTCGCCGCGGTCGACGGCGAACGTGCCGCGGACGACGACGAGTCCGAAGAAATTGCGGATTCGGAACCTGACCGCCGACTGTGCGGGGTCGATGGTGTACGTGCCTGTTGTGGGCCTGAACTGTACGGCGTTTCCGTGAACGGCCATGGTGACTCCTCTGCGCTGTCGGAAAAGGGGAACCGGGACGTCTGGGTGGGCCGGTTCCCTTATATCGCTCCCGCCTCCCCGACGTGCCGCCGAACCGTGCACCGGGCCGCGGGGAGACGTCGACAGGTGAGGGGCGGGAGGGAACGGGGGCCCGTCAGGCCGTGACGGGGTCCTGGTGGGGGGCGTCCTTGTCGCGGACGCGTCCGGTGTGCCGGGGCACCAGGGCGGCGGCCACGGCGGCGAGCAGGACGGCCGCGGTGCCGGTCCACAGCGCGGGGGTGAGTCCGTCGACGAACGCGCGGGCGGAGGTGTAGCCGCCCTGCGCGGAGAAGACCGCGGACATGGTGGCGACGCCGAGGGCGCCGCCGACCTCGCGCAGCGCGTTGTTGGAGCCGGAGGCGATGCCCTGCTCCTCGGGGCGGACGCTGCTCATCACCAGGCCGGCCGTCGGGGCGAAGAAGAAGCCCATGCCGAGGCCGCTGACGACCAGGCTCGGGATCAGTTCGGGGTACGACAGGTCGGGCGAGACCACGAGGGCGAGCAGTGCGAGTCCGGTGGCCTGGAACAACAGGCCGGTGACCACGACGGGTTGGCCGCCGAAGCGGTCGGAGAGGGCGCCGGCGACGGGCGCGGCGATCATCGGCATGGCGGTCCACGGCAGCATCCGCACGCCCGCCTCCATCGGCGAGTAGCCGCCGACGTCCTGGAGGAACTGGCTGAGCAGGAAGATGGATCCGAACATGCCGACGAACATGAGGAGGCTGGCGGCGTTGACGGCGCTGAAGGCCCGGCCGCGGAACAGCCGCATCGGCAGCATCGGGTTCACCGCGCGCGTCTCGTAGCCGACGAACGCGGCGATCAGCAGGGTGCCGCCGATCAGCCCGCCGAGGACGGGAGCGCTGGTCCAGCCGTCGCCGTTGCCGCGGATCAGTCCGTAGACGATGCCGAACAGGCCGGTGCTGACGAGCGCGGTGCCGGGCAGGTCGAGCCGGGGGAAGGGGCCGCGGCTCTCGTCGAGGCGCAGCAGCGCCAGCGGGACGAGGACGGCGCCCAGCGGGACGTTGACCCAGAAGATCCACTGCCAGGAGAGGTGTTCGGTGAGGGTGCCGCCGATGAGCGGGCCCGCGGCGACCGCGAGGCCGTTGACCGCGCCCCAGACACCGAAGGCGACACCGCGCCGCTCGGGCGGGACGGCGGCGGAGAGCAGGGTGAGGGTGAGCGGCATCATGATGGCGGCGCCCAGTCCCTGGACGGCCCGCGCGGCGATGAGGGCCTCCATGCCGGGCGCGAGGGCGGCGCCCGCGGAGGCGGCGGTGAAGACGCAGAGGCCGATGGTGAACAGCAGGCGGCGGCCGAACCGGTCGCCGAGGGCGGCGCCCAGCATCAGGAGCACGGCGAAGGTGAGGGTGTAGGCGCTCACCGTCCACTCCAGGTCGCCGAGTCCGCCTCCGAGGTCCTCGCGGATCGAGGGCAGGGCGGTGGTGACGACGAGGTTGTCGAGGGCGGCCATGAAGCCGGCCGCGCTGGCGATGATCAGCGTCCATAACGCGGTGTCGCGACGGGCTGCCGGTCGCTGGTGCATGACGCTCCTGTGGGGTCGGGGGTGGTGGTCCCGGTGCTGCGTGCGGTCGCCGGCGGCGCTATCCGCCGACGGCGTGCAGTCCCCCGTCGACGTGGACGATCTCGCCGGTGGTCTTCGGGAACCAGTCGGAGAGCAGGGCGACCACACCGCGCGCGGCGGGCTCGGGGTCGCTGATGTCCCACTCCATCGGGGAGCGGTCGTCCCACACCTTGACGAGGTGGGCGAAGCCGGGGATGGAGCGGGCGGCGACCGTCTTGACGGGCCCGGCGGAGACCAGGTTGACGCGGATGTCCCGGTCGGCGAGTTCGCGGGCGAGGTAGCGGGAGGTCGATTCGAGGGCGGCCTTGGCGACCCCCATCCAGTCGTACATCGGCCAGGTGACCTGGGAGTCGAGGCTCATGCCGACGACGGAGCCGCCGCGCTTGTCCAGGAGCGGGAGCAGGGCCGTGGTGAGGGACTTGAGGGAGTAGGCGGAGATCTCGACGGCGGTGGCGACCGAGGTCCAGGGGGTGTTCAGGAAGTTGCCGCCGAGGGCGTCCTGCGGGCTGAAGCCGATGGAGTGGACGACGCCGTCGAGTCCGACGCCGTCGCCGAGGTGTTCGCCGACCCGGGCGGCGAGGTCGTCCAGGTGCTGCTGGTTCTGCACGTCGAGTTCGATCAGGGGGACCGGCTTGGGCAGCCTGCGGGCGGCCCGTTCCACGGCGGCGAGCCGGCCGAAGCCGGTCAGGACGACCTCGGCGCCCTCCTCCTGGGCGAGTCGCGCCACGTGGAAGGCGATGGAGAAGTCGGTGAGGACGCCGGTGACCAGGATGCGTTTGCCTGCGAGAATTCCACTCATGGTGCTCGGTGACCCATGCCCAATCCGCCGTCCGGACAGGGCGGGACGGCTCAGGTGGTGCTCCGGTGGTGGGTGAGGCTGCTGCTCAGGAAGGCGGACGGCGCGCGCCGCCCCGCCGATGCGTAAACTATACTTTACGCATGGTCGCGGGGGCCACCCACCGCGCTCCCGAACCGGAGAACGCGGGGACCGGCCGCGCGCGGGTCGGCCGTCGGGGCCTGCGGGAGCAACACCCGCCAGGGACAAGGGAGTAGACGGGGACGATGCCTCGCCGCGGCCGCCGGTCAGGCAGCGGTCAGCCGCGGTCCGTCGGGGCGGGGACGGCCTGTTCGTCGAGCGCGTCCAGCATCCGCAGCAGCTGACGGCGCATCGCGGGAGTCATCTCACCGGCCCGCATCGCGATGGTGCGCACCTGGCGGTCGGTGAGCTTGCGCTCCAACTCCTCGTGTTCCTCGACCTCTTCGACGCCGAGCAGATAGGCGGCCGTGATGGGCGGCATCTCCGGGGCGCGGCGCTCGTCGAAGAACTTGGCGATGGCCTTGACGACGGCGATGGTCGGGTTGGTGTTGCGCCCGGAGCGCAGCGCCGCGAGATAGACGCGGGAGACCGTCGTGTCGTGGGAGGGGTCCTCGGTGATCTTCCGGGCCACGTACGGCGTGGAGTACGACTGGGTACGGCCGTTGTCGTCCTGGAACGTCACGGACGCGAAGAGACCGTTCAGGCCCTCGGTGAAGTCACCGGCGGGGCGATGCCAGTTCATGGACCCGCTCTCCTCACCCACCACCGGATGCCGCCCTTCCGCGCCTCGTCGAAGTGAATTGGCGCTCCGACTTTACAGGAGAAGCCCCTGAGCAGACACCGTGTCCCGGCCACCGCCCGGCCCGCGGAAGGCCTCGCGCGGCCACCCCGGTGCGCGGGGCGGGCCGGGCGCGGCGCGGGGGGCGCGGGCGCGGGACGGGACCCGCGGGGAGGCCGTCCGGCGCGGCAGCGGCACGGCCCCGCGCCGCCTCCGCGAAGAGGGGCGCCGGGCCTGCCGGGGCCGCGCGCGGGGCCTTGGCGGCTGCTGTCTAGTCGTGTGCGGACCCGACGGCGGGAATGCGCGGGTCTGCCGGGTCGGACGGGACCCTGCCCGAAGCCTGAAACGTTGTCAACGCCCTGGACAGACTCACCAGCCAGCGCGCGTCGGAGTCCAGGTCGCGGCCCCCGCCGTCCGGGACGGCGCACCGCTCGTCGGCGGGCAGACCGTGCGCCCTGCGGCCCAGCGCGGCGGCGACGACGGCGGCGCCCGCGTGCAGGTCGAGGTCCCGGCCGGTCAGCCCCGCCGCCTCCCCCGCGGCCCGCGCGTCGTGCTCGACGCCGAGGGCGTAGTAGGGCGTGAGGCGTACCAGGCCGTCCCGTATCTCGATCACCCGCCGGTAGTAGGCGCGGGCCCGCCACTGCCTGACCCAGGAGCCGCGCGTCCACCAGCCCTCGGAGGTGCGCGGCAGGGCGAGTTCGGGGAAGGCGTCGTGCAACGCCCGCCAGAGCGGTCCTAGTTCGTGGAAGACGGCCCGGCGTGCGAACACCGCCGAGAGGCGGCCGACGAGTGCGACGGTGACCGGGTGGGTGACTCCGGCGACCAGCATCCACACCCCGAACAGGGTGGTCACGTACCAGACCCGGTTCATCACGCCCAGCACCTCCGGGTCGACGGCGAAGGCGAGGGGGGTCAGGACCGCGCAGGCCTTGAGGACGCAGGCGCACAGTTCGGCGACGAGCGCGACGGACAGGACGCGCAGCGCGGTGCGCAGGTTCCTGCGGATGGTGACCACCGAGTACACCAGCGACCAGCGCATCGCCATGGCGGCGACGCCGCCGATGTAGCTGGACACCACCAGGACGAAGAGGGCCGCGCTGCCGCCGTTGCGGTTCAGCCACTCGGCGGGGGTGGCGCGCAGCGGCTGCGGGGAGGCCCCCCACACCACGGCGGCCGCGGCGGCGAACAGCAGCAGGCAGGAGACGGCCAGGGTCTGCGACCTGTCCTCCTCGGGGCCCGCGGCCGACAGGTGGAAGAACCGCAGCAGCCAGAAGGCGGCGACCATGCAGTCCACGCAGGCGACCAGGACGTTGACGCCTCGGGTCGCGGTCAGCATCCAGGCGTAGACGCTGGGGTGGAAGAGCACCAGGGCGAGCGCGATGCAGACGGTGCACCGGGTGATGGCCTTGAGCGGCTGGTCGTCGGGGGCCCGCCGGACGTGGACGATCCGGCTCGCCGCGCACAGGCACACCAGCAGGTCGATGTAGGTGCAGATGAAGATCTGGATGTGCACTGCTCACCCCGAACCGGGAGGACGGACACCGCGGACGTGGGGCGTACCGCCGGTCGGGGGGATCCGCCGCCCGGCGCACGCCAGGTGGATCACAGCCAGGAGGCTCGGTTCTTGAGGGCCTGCCCCATGCGCTCGATCACGGGGTCCTCGGCGAAGGAGGTGCTCTCGGCCGGGGCGCAGACGCCGCGCACGGCGGACCGTTCGAGGATGATCGTGGCGATCAGTTCGGCCTCGAGCTCCTCCTCCGAGTCGTAGACGGTGCGCATGCGCACGCGCCCGCCTGCGGGGCCGAGTTCGTGGCTGACGAGGTCCGCCGCGGGCACGGCGAGATGCTCGAACAGAATGTGGCCCACTTCGTGGAGGATGATGTGGTCCTGGTGCGGACGCGTGGTGTCCTGCTGATAGAAAATCACGTCGGCGGTGTCGGTGGCGACACAGACGCCCAATGGCCCCGGTGACTCCAGCGGATACGGGATCAGCCTGATTTCCCGGCCCCGGCGGATACTCAGACGTCTGCACAGGTCCTGGACGTCGAGTGGATATCCGACTTCGAGGTCCCGTAAGAGGGTGCGACATCGCCGCCGCAACCTACGCTTCCTCATACTCCCCCTCATAAGGCGTTGCGTCACTGCGCGAATTCGGCAACCTCGGTCAACCCTAGCTCAGCGATGCCGAGTTGCACAGAAATTTTTACATGGCCGTAACGTATGCCAGTTCGGCTCCTCGGACAGGTCCAAAGCCGGGCACACGCTCCTCACCCGGACGTCATCCGCCGGAAACGGCCCGCTCGACACCGGGGCGAACACGACAGGCAAGGCGATTCCCTCTTGTCAACGCGGCGCGACATCCTTGAACCCGATTCAATAGATAATTCCAAGGAAGCCGAAAGGTAAAATTCCCGGCGCAGACTGAACCGGATCAGGCGAATCACCGTCCAGGGTCTGGGGGATGCCCCGACCGCTCCCCCGCACGGCGCGCCGCCGGCCGCACGGCCCTGACCAGTGCGGCACCGACTCCAGAAGTCCGGACAAATCGCCCGTGCGGGAGGGGTGCGGTCAGACCGGGCACACCGGAGCGGAACGGGAACTCCGCAACGCCTAGCGAAAACTTCACCCTGGCTTAGAGGTACGTCCTTGACCGTCCCTCAATCCACCAACAAAGCTGTGGACACCGCCTGGCGGACTCTCGCCGGTGGCCGGGGGAAGACAACCGATCGCCCTATCGCGACGGCCTGCACATCGCAGCGTTCCTCGAAACGGCCCGGAATTCCCCACCCGTTTTCCCGACGCGGGTCCGTTCCCGGAATCAGTGTGTCCGGTCCGGTCTCTCCCGGGTTCACACAGTGGGTGATCCACGGTTTCAACGATGCCGAAGGCACCATCAAGCGGTTCGGTCGAGGAGGGTTTCATGGACACCGCGGTGATAGTTGTGGGAGCCGGTCCCGCAGGACTCATGCTGGCCGGCGAGTTACGCCTGGCGGGCGTCGAGGTGACGGTACTGGAGCGACTTCCCGAGTCCACCGGGGAGTCGCGCGGTCTGGGCTTCACCACCCGCACCATGGAAGTGTTCGACCAGCGCGGGCTGCTGCCCCGCTTCGGCGACCTGGAGACCAGCGCGCAGGGCCACTTCGGCGGCGTCCCGCTGGACCTGTCGGTCCTCGACGGGGCGCATCTGCCCAACAAGACGATCCCCCAGTCGCGCACCGAGGGCGTCCTGGAGGAGTGGGCGGCCGAGCTGGGCGCGGACATCAGGCGCGGGCACGAGGTGCTCTCGCTGACCGAGGGCGCCGACCACATCGAGGTGGAGGTCAAGGGGCCCGCGGGCACCGAACGGCTGCGCGCCGCCTACCTGGTGGGCTGCGACGGCGGGCGCAGCACCGTCCGCAAGGCGGCCGGCTTCGACTTCCCCGGCACCGCCGCCACGCTGGAGATGTACCTCGCGGACGTGCGCGGCCTCGACCTGCGCCAGCGCATGATCGGCGAGACGCTGCCCGGCGGCATGGTGATGGTCGGGCACCTCGACGGCGGCATCACCCGCCTGATCGTGTGCGAGGGCGGCACCCCGCCGAAGAAGCGCACCGCGCCGGTCCCCTACGCGGACGTGGCGGCCGCCTGGCAGCGGCTGACCGGCGAGGACATCTCGCACGGCGAACCGGTGTGGATCAGCTCCTTCGGCGACGCCACCCGGCAGGCCACCGAGTACCGCAGGGGCCGGGTGCTGCTCGCGGGCGACTCCGCGCACATCCATCTCCCGGCCGGCGGCCAGGGGATGAACACCAGCCTCCAGGACTCGGTGAACCTCGGCTGGAAACTCGCGGCCGTGGTGCGCGGCACCGCGCCCGAGGCGCTGCTCGACACCTACCACGACGAGCGGCACCCGGTCGGCGAGCGGCTGATGATGAACACCCGGGCGCAGGGGCTGCTGTTCCTGAGCGGTTCGGAAATGCAGCCGCTGCGGGACGTCCTGCGCGAGCTGACCGGCTACCCGGACGCCGCCCTGCACCTGGCCCGGATGGTGAGCGGCCTGGAGATCCGCTACGACGTCGGCGAGGGCGACCACCCGCTGCTCGGCCGCCGGCTGCCGCATCTGGAGCTGGTCGGCGGCGACACCAAGACGAGCACCACCGAACTGCTGCACCCGGCGCGGGGCGTGCTCCTCGACCTGGCGGACGACGCCGCGCTGCGCGCGGCGGCGGCGCCCTGGGCGGAGCGGGTCGACGTCGTCACCGCCACCCCGCACGACAGCGGCCCGCTGGCGGACACCACCGCCGTGCTGGTGCGCCCCGACGGCCATGTGGCCTGGACGGCGTCGCCCCGCAAGGACCTGACGGCGGCCCTGGAGCGCTGGTTCGGTCCCGCCTGAGCCGCCGTCGAAGGCACCCGTCCCACCCCGCGGCGCCGGGAGCGCCGCAGCCGAAGCGCAGGCAAAGGAGACGCACCTCATGCACAGCACCTTGATCGTCGCCCGGATGGAACCCGGTTCCGGCGGTGACGTGGCCCGGTTGTTCGGCGAGTTCGACACCACCGAGATGCCGCGTCTGATGGGCACCAGGCGGCGGCAGCTCTTCTCCTACCGCGGCCTGTACTTCCACCTCCAGGACTTCGACACCGACGACGGCGGCGCCGCCATCCAGGAGGCCAAGGACCACCCGGCCTTCGTGCGGATCAGCGACGACCTGAAGCCGTTCATCGGCGCCTACGACCCGGCCACCTGGCGCTCGCCCGCCGACGCGATGGCGACCCGCTTCTACCACTGGGACGGGACCGCGTGAGCGCCCGCGACCCGCGCCCCCTGGGCCGTCGCGTCGTCATCACCGGGATCGGGGTGCTCGCGCCGGGAGGGGTCGGTGTCAAGGACTTCTGGAGCCTGTTGAGCGAGGGCCGCACCGCGACCCGCGGGATCACCTTCTTCGACCCCTCGCAGTTCCGCTCCCGGGTCGCCGCCGAGATCGACTTCTCCCCCGAGGCGCACGGTCTGACGCCGCAGGAGATCCGGCGGATGGACCGGGCGGCCCAGTTCGTCACGGTCACCACCCGGGAGGCGCTGGCCGACAGCGGTCTGGAGGCGGCCGATCTCGACCCGTGCCGCACCGGGGTCACCATCGGCAGCGCGGTCGGCGCCACCATGAGCCTCGACCAGGAGTACAACGTCGTCAGCGACGGCGGCCGGCTCGACCCGGTGGACCACACCTACGCGGTCCCGCATCTGTACAACCACTTCGTGCCCAGCTCCTTCGCCGCCGAGGTGGCGTGGGCGGTGGGCGCCGAGGGGCCGACCACGGTCGTCTCCACCGGCTGCACCTCCGGGCTCGACGCGGTCGGGCACGCGGTGGACCTGATCCGCGAGGGCTCGGTCGACGTGATGATCGCGGGTGCCACGGACGCCCCGATCTCGCCGATCACGGTGGCCTGCTTCGACGCCATCAAGGCGACCACCTCCCGCAACGACGACCCCGAGCACGCGTCGCGGCCCTTCGACGGCACCCGCAACGGCTTCGTCCTCGGCGAGGGCTCCGCCGTCTTCGTCCTGGAGGAGCGGGAGGCGGCGCTGCGGCGGGGCGCGCACGTGTACGCCGAGATCGCGGGCTACGCGTCCCGCTGCAACGCCTTCCACATGACCGGGCTGCGCCCGGACGGCCGCGAGATGGCGGAGGCGATCCGGATGGCGCTGCACGAGTCCCGGCTGGCGCCCGAGGACATCGACTACATCAACGCGCACGGCTCGGGCACCAAGCAGAACGACCGGCACGAGACGGCCGCGTTCAAGCGCAGCCTCGGGGAGCACGCCCGGCGGGTGCCGGTCAGCTCCATCAAGTCGATGGTCGGCCACTCGCTGGGCGCGATCGGGTCCATCGAGATCGCGGCGTCGGCGCTCGCCATCGAGAACGACCTGGTGCCGCCGACGGCCAACCTGCACACCCCCGACCCCGAGTGCGACCTGGACTACGTGCCGTTGACGGCCCGCGAGTGGCGCACGGACACGGTCCTGACGGTCGGCAGCGGGTTCGGCGGATTCCAGAGCGCCATGGTCCTGACCACGGCCGACCGTGGCTGACCGGCCGGCGACACGGCGGAGAGGAGCGGACGTGGGACAGGCGACGGTGGTCACCGGCGTGGGCGTCACGGCCCCCAACGGGCTGGGCGCGAAGGAGTACTGGGCGGCGACCCGCGCGGGCCGCAGCGGCATCGGACCGATCACCCGGTTCACCGCGGACGGCTACCCGTCCCGGATCGCGGGCGAGGTCCCCGGCTTCGTGGCCGAGGAGCACCTGCCGAGCCGGCTGATCGCGCAGACCGACCGGATGACCCGGCTGGCGCTGCTGGCCGCGGACTGGGCGCTGGCCGACGCGGGCATCACCCCGGAGGAGCTGCCTGAGTTCGACGCGGGGGTCATCACCGCGAGTTCGTCCGGCGGGTTCGAGTTCGGCGAGCGCGAGCTGCGCAACCTCTGGAGCAAGGGCGGCGCGCACGTCAGCGCCTACCAGTCGTTCGCGTGGTTCTACGCGGTCAACACCGGCCAGATCTCCATCCGGCACGGCATGCGCGGCCCCAGCGGGGTCGTCGTCAGCGACCAGGCGGGCGGCCTCGACGCCCTCGCCCAGGCCAGGCGGCAGATCCGCAAGGGGTCCCGGGTCATCGTCTCCGGCGGGGTGGACGCGTCGATCTGCTCGTGGGGCTGGGTCGCGCAGCTCGCGGCCGGACGCCTGAGCACCTCCGACGACCCGGAGCGCGCCTATCTGCCGTTCGACGCGGCGGCCGGCGGCCATGTGCCGGGCGAGGGCGGCGCGATCCTCGTCCTGGAGGACGCCGAGGCGGCCCGCAGCCGGGGCGCCCGGCTGTACGGCGAACTCGCGGGCTACGCGGCGACGTTCGACCCCGCTCCGCACGGCGGACGGCCGCCCGGGCTGCGCCGGGCCATCGAACTGGCCCTGGACGACGCCCGGTTGGCGCCGGAGGACATCGATGTGGTGTTCGCGGACGCGGCGGCCGTGCCGGAGCTGGACCGGGCCGAGGCCGAGGCCCTCAGCGCGGTGTTCGGACCGCGCGGGGTGCCGGTGACGGCGCCGAAGACCATGACCGGCCGGCTGCACTCGGGGGCGGCGCCGCTCGACGTCGTCGCGGCGCTGCTGTCGATCCGGGACCGGATGATCCCGCCGACCGTGAACGTCTCGCCCGACCAGGCGTACGGACTCGACCTGGTGACCGGGCGGCCCCGCTCCGCCGACGTGCACACCGCGCTGGTGGTGGCCCGCGGGCAGGGCGGCTTCAACTCGGCGGTCGTCGTCCGGCGCGCGGAGTGAGCGCGGCCCCCGCACGACCGCACGACCCACGCGACCCCCAACGACAGAAGGTGACACGGCCATGAGCACCCACGCGTTCACGATCGACGACCTCAAGCGCATCCTGCACACCTCCGCGGGCGTCCCCGAGGGGGTCGACTTCGACGGCGACATCCTCGACACCGCCTTCGACAGCCTCGGCTACGAGTCGCTGGCGCTCCTCGAGACCTGCGGCAGCATCGAGCGCGAGTTCAAGGTCAGCATCGACGACGACACGCTGACCATCACGGACACCCCCCGCACCCTGCTCCGGCTGGTCAACCACCAGTTGGTGGCCCCCAGCGCGAGCTGACCCGCGGGCCCCGGCGGGCCGGAGCCCGCACCACCACCCATCCACGAAGGGGAGCACATGTCACAGCAAGGCGAGCGGGTCGCTCTGATCACCGGTGCCACCAGCGGCATCGGTCTGGCGACCGCGCGGGCCCTGGGCCGGGCCGGGCACCGGGTGTTCATCTGCGCCCGGGACGCGCAGAAGGTCGACTCGACGGTCAAGCAGCTGCGCGAGGAGGGCCTGACCGCCGACGGCGCGGCCTGCGACGTGCGGTCGCGGGAGGAGATCGGCGCCCTGGTGCGCACGGTCGTGGAACGGTTCGGCCCGGTGGACGTCCTGGTCAACAACGCGGGCCGCAGCGGCGGCGGGGTGACCGCGGACATCGCCGACGACCTGTGGTTCGACGTCATCGACACCAACCTCAACAGCGTCTTCCTGCTCACCCGGGAGGTGCTGACCACCGGCGGCATGCGCGAGAAGTCCCGCGGCCGGATCATCAACGTCGCCTCCACCGCGGGCAAGCAGGGCGTGGTCCTCGGCGCCCCCTACTCGGCGTCCAAGCACGGCGTGGTCGGCTTCACCAAGGCGCTGGGCAACGAGCTGGCGCCGACCGGCATCACCGTGAACGCGGTCTGCCCCGGCTATGTCGAGACGCCCATGGCGCAGCGGGTGCGGCAGGGGTACGCGGCGGCCTACGACACCGACGAGGCCGCCATCCTCGAGAAGTTCCAGGCGAAGATCCCGCTCGGCCGGTACTCGACGCCCGAGGAGGTCGCCGGCCTGGTCGGCTACCTGGCCACCGACACCGCCGCCTCCATCACCGCGCAGGCGCTGAACGTCTGCGGCGGACTCGGCAACTTCTGACCCGGCCCGCCGGCGGCCCGCGCCACCGGCACCCACACCAGAGCACCGGCTCCGACCAGCAAGGAGTGAGCACATGTCGCAGGAGGGCCTCCGCGAGGTCGAGCACGACATCGCCATCGACGCCCCGGCGGACGCCGTCTACCGGCTGATCGCCGAGGTGGAGAACTGGCCGCGGATCTTCCCGCCGACCATCCACGTCGACCGGATCGAGGGCGGCGAGGGCGGCGCGGGCGAGGAGCGCATCGAGATCTGGGCGACCGCGAACGGCGAACCGAAGAACTGGACGTCGCGCCGCATCCTCGACCCTGAGCGGGCGCGCATCACCTTCCGGCAGGAGGTCTCCACCCCGCCGGTCGCGGCGATGGGCGGCACCTGGATCGTCGAGCCGCTGTCGGGCGCCACCTCGCGGGTGCGGCTGCTGCACGACTACCGGGCGGTCGACGACGACCCGGCGGGCCTGAAGTGGATCGACGAGGCCGTCGACCGCAACTCCCGCTCCGAGCTGGCCGCCCTGAAGCGGAACGTCGAACTCGCGCACAAGTCGGCCGAGTTGACGTTCTCCTTCGAGGACACCGTGCGGATCGCCGGGTCGGTGAAGGACGTCTACGCCTTCATCGACGAGGCCGGTCTCTGGGTGGAGCGGCTGCCGCACGTGGCGTCGGTCCGCTTCTCCGAGGACGTACCGGGGCTCCAGGTCCTGGAGATGGACACCCGGGCCAAGGACGGTTCGACGCACACCACCAAGTCGTACCGGGTGGCGTTCCCGCACCGGCGCATCGCCTACAAGCAGGTCACGCTGCCCGCGCTGATGACCCTGCACACCGGCCTGTGGACGTTCACCGAGCGGGACGGGGGCGTGGCCGCCACCTCGCAGCACACCGTCGTCCTCAACACCGACAACATCGCGCGCGTCCTCGGGGAGCGGGCGAGTGTCGCGGACGCCCGGCAGTACGTGCACTCCGCCCTGAGCACCAACAGCCGCGCCACCCTCGGCCACGCCAAGGAGTACGCGGAACGGCGGGTCAGGGCGTGACCGAGCGGCCTGAACAGACCCAGGTGGTGGTGGTCGGCGCGGGCCCGGTCGGGCTGATGCTCGCCGCCGAACTGCGCCTCGGCGGCGCCCGGGTGGTCGTCCTGGAGAGGCTTCCCGCGCCGACCACCGAGTCCCGCGCCTCCACCCTGCACGCCCGCACCATGGAACTCTTCGACAGCCGCGGCCTGCTCGACGCGCTCGGCCCGGTACCGGGCGACACCCGGGGCCACTTCGCCGGGCTCCCGCTGGACTTCACCCTGCCCGGCAGCCACCCGGGCCAGTGGAAGGTGCCGCAGGACCGCACGGAGGCCCTGCTCGGCTCCTGGGCGAAGCGGCTCGGCGCCGATGTGCGCCGGGGGCACGAGGTGACCGCGCTGACCGTGGCCGACGACTTCGTCGAGGTCGAGGCGGTGGGTCCGGCGGGCCGGCTGCGGCTGCGCGCCCTGTGCGTGGTCGGCTGCGACGGCGAGCGGAGCGCGGTGCGCGAACTGGCCGGGCTCGACTTCCCCGGGACCGACGCCACCAGGGAGCTGATCCGGGCGGACGTCGCGGGCATCGAGGTCCCCGACCGCAGGTTCCAGCGGCTGGAGGGCGGTCTCGCCATCGCGGCCAGACGCGGCGACGGCGTCACCCGGATCATGGTGCACGAGTTCGGGCGGGTCGCCGCGCCGCGCTCGGGCGCCCCCGGGTTCGGCGAGCTGGCCACGGTGTGGAAGCGGGTCACGGGCGAGGACGTCAGCGGCGGCACCCCGCTGTGGATCAACGCCTTCGGGGACGTGTCGCGGCAGGTCTCGCACTACCGGGCCGGACGCGTCCTGCTGGCCGGCGACGCCGCCCACGCGCAGCTGCCGATCGGCGGCCAGGCCCTCAACCTGGGCCTCCAGGACGCCGTCAACCTCGGCTGGAAACTGGCCGTCCAGGTCGCCCGCAAGGGATCGGCCGGGCTGCTGGACAGCTACCACGACGAACGCCACGCGGTGGGACGGCGGGTGCTGTCCGGGATCAGGGCGCAGGCGCTGCTGCTGCTCTCGGGGCCCGAGGTCGAGCCGCTGCGCGCGGTCGTCGGCGAACTGCTCGGCTCCGACGCCGTCCGCCGCCATCTGGCGTCCACCATCAGCGGTCTCGACATCCGCTACGACGTCGGCGAGGGCGCGCACCCGCTGCTCGGCCGCCGGCTGCCGCCCACCGTCCTTGAGACCGCGGCGCTCGGCCGGGTGAGCGGCGCGCGACTGCTGCGCGCCGGCCGCGCCCTGCTGCTCGACCTGTCGGGCGACCCGCGCCGGGCCGCCCTGCTGGCCGCGGCGGCGGCGCCGTGGGGCCGGCGGGTGCGCGCCCTGTCCGCCACGGCCCCGGGCGACGCCGCACTGGCGAGCGCAGGCGCCGTGCTCGTGCGGCCCGACGGGCACATCGCCTGGACCGCGTCCGACACCCCACGTCCCGAGGCGGCGCTGCACCGCTGGCTCGGGCTGCCCGACACCGCACACCCCACTTCTGGAGGAATCTCATGAGCAGGCTCGCCGGCAGGACCGCACTCGTGACGGGTTCGAGCCGAGGCATCGGCCGGGCGACCGCCGAGCGCCTGGCGCGCGACGGCGCGCTGGTCGCCGTCCACTACAACAGCGACGAGGCGGCGGCCGGGAAGGTCGTCGCCGGTATCACCGAGGAGGGCGGCCGGGCCTTCGCCGTCCAGGCCGAACTGGGCGTGCCGGGCGACGTGGACACGCTGGTCGCGGGTCTGGAGGCGGGCCTCGACGAGCACGGCGCGAGCGGGCACGGGCTCGACATCCTGGTCAACAACGCCGGTGTGATGGGCGGGGTGGCCCCGGAGGACGTGACCCCGGAGATCTTCGACCGGCTGGTCGCGGTCAACGCCAAGGCGCCGTTCTTCCTCGTGCAGCGCGTGCTGGGGCTCCTCAACGACAACGGACGCATCGTCAACATCTCCTCCGGGCTGACCCGTTTCGCCAACCCGCAGGAAGTCGCCTACGCGATGACGAAGGGCGCGATCGAGCAGCTCACCCTGCACTTCGCCAAGCACCTGGCGGCCCGCGGCATCACCGTGAACTCGGTGGCGCCCGGCATCACCGACAACGGGACGCCGGTCTTCGACATGCCGGAGGTCGTCGAGCAGATGGCGGCGCTGTCGCCGTTCCACCGGGTCGGCCAGACCCGGGACATCGCCGACGTGGTGGCGTTCCTCGCCTCCGACGACGCCCGCTGGATCACCGGCGGGCTCCTCGACGCCAGTGGCGGCACCCTGCTCGGCGGCTGACCCGCCGCACCGCCCCACCGGGAGAGAGGACGAGGACACGCATGACCACCGACCGGGCCGCCGCCCCCGGCTCCACCGCGACCGTCGTCGGACGGGGCCTGCTGTTCGTGCTCTCAGGCAACATGCTCCTCGACGCCCTCGAGGTGTCGGTGGCCGTCGTCGCCCTGCCGTCGATCGGCGCCGGTCTCGGGCTGTCGCCGACCGCCCTCGGCTGGGTGGTCGGCGGGTTCGCCCTCGGCTTCGGCGGCCTGCTGCTCCTGTCGGGGCGGCTGGTGGCCGAGCTGGGCCGGCGCCGGGTGTACCTCGCCGCGCTGCTGCTGTTCGCCGTCGCCTCGCTGCTGGGCAGCCTGGCGCCGAGCGGACCGCTGCTGATCGCCTCGCGGATCGTGAAGGGCGCCTGCGCCGCGCTCACCGCGCCCACCGGCCTCGCGATCATCGCGGACGCCTTCCCGGCGGGGCCCGCGCGCGACCGGGCGGTCTCCGTCTACTCGCTGTTCGGGGCGGGCGGGTTCTCGGCCGGGCTGCTGCTGTCGGGGCTGCTGACCGAGGCCGGCTGGCGCTTGACGTTCCTGTTCCCCGCGCCGGTCGCCCTGGTGCTGTTCCTGGCCGGGCTGAGGCTGGTCCCGGGCACCGGACCCGGTGCGGGGACGGCGCGCGCCTACGACCTTCCGGGTGCCGTCACCTCCGCGGGCGCCCTGCTCGCCCTGGCCTGGGCGCTCACCCGGGGTCCTGGCGCCGGGTGGACGGACCCGGTGACGCTCTTCCTCCTGCTGCTCGCGGGGGCGCTCGGCGCGGTGTTCGCGCGCGTCGAACGGAGCGCGCCGCGACCGCTGCTGCGCCCCGGGCTCCTCGCGAACCGGCCGCTGCGGTGGTCGGCTCTCGGGGCAGCCGCCCTCAACGGGTCCTACCTGGGCTTCCTGTTCGTCGTGACGTTCGACCTCCAGCAAGACGGCGGCCTCTCGCCGCTGGGCACCGGGGCGGCGCTGCTGCCGGCGAGCCTGCCGCTGGCGGTGGCGGTCGCGTCGGGGCTGTCGCGGCGTCTGGTGGGCCGGTTCGGTCCGGCCCGGCTGATCGCCCTCGGCGCCTGGGCGCCGCCCGCCGGATACCTCTGGTACCTGACGGCGGGCCCGCACCCCTCCTACCCGTCCGCCGCGCTCCCGGCGCTGCTGCTGGTGGGGCTCGGCTTCGCCCTCCAGTTCGCCGCGCTCAACACCCAGGCCATGGCGGGCGTGCGCGACACCGACCGGGGCCCGGCGGGCGCCGTGTACCAGACGTCGGTGCAGGCGGCGGGCGCCCTGACGGTCGTGGCCGTGGCGGCGCTGCTCGGCGCGGGCGGCGGCCGGCGCACCGCGCTCGCCCTGGTGGCCTCGGTCGCGGCGGGCGGCCTCGCGGTCGCCCTGACCGCGGCCACCGGCCGCCGCCCGAAGACCCCGACGGCCCCTAAGACCCCGACAGCCGGACCGGACCGGCCGCGCGGCTGACCGCCGCCGCACGCCGCACGCCGCACGCCGTGCCCAGACAAGCCCCTCACCCCACCCTCCGGGAGGAAACCCGTGTCCGACACCGTTCCGCTGCGCCTGGCCGTGATCGTGGGAAGCACCCGCTCGGGGCGGGTCGCGCCGCTCGTCGCGGCCTGGCTGACCGACCGGGCCCGCCACCACGGCGGCCTGGACGTCGACGTCGTCGACCTGGCCGAGGCCGACCTGCCGAGCGACCTCGACGCCGACTCCCCGCAGGTGACCGCGCTGGCGCCGCGCCTGGCGAGGGCGGACGCCTTCGTGGTGGTGACGCCCGAGTACAACCACAGCTTCCCCGCGCCCCTGAAGACCGCGATCGACTGCTTCCGCGCCGAGTGGCAGGCCAAGCCGGTGGGCTTCGTCTCCTACGGCGGCATGGCCGGCGGCCTGCGGGCGGTGGAGCAGCTGCGCCAGGTGTTCGCCGAGACGCACACCGTCGGCGTGCGCGACACCGTCAGCTTCCACAACGTCTGGGAGCACATCGGCGAGCAGGGCGAGTTCCCCGTGGAGCCGGCCGGCTGCGACGCCGCCGCCAAGACGATGTTCGACCAGCTCGTGTGGTGGGCGGACGCCCTCCGCGCGGGGCGGCAGGCCCGGCCCTACCGCGTCTGACCGCAGCCCGACCCACCGCCACGCCTACGACAGGGGGACCCCGTGCCGGCCACCGGCCTGCTCCAGCATTCCCACGCCACGTCCACCGAGACCCCGGACGCGCCCGTCCGCGTCACCGACGTCGTGATCGTCTGCCCCGGCCTCCTGACCGTCCCGGCGGACGACGGCGCGGGCGCCGCGCCGACGGCGGCCCCGGCGCCCGCGCCCGTCGCCCCCGCCCCGGAGCCCGAGCCCCTCACGGGCCTGATCCGGGTGGACAGGGGACGGCCCACCGCGGAGGAACTCGCGGCCGTGGTCACCGTGCTGCTGGCCCGCGCGGCCGCCGCCGGGGCGGCCGGCGCCCTCGCCGACGGCCGTCCGGCGCGGCCCGCGCCCCGGTGGCGCAGGCCCGACCGCGGCCACGGCTACCGCACCGCCCACAGCTGGCAGGCGGCCAGGCCGCCCCGACGCGCCCGGCAGGGAGCACTGTGAAGATCCTCTTCGTCGCGGGCGGCAGCGCCGCCACGGTGTTCGCGCTGGCCCCGCTCGCGAACGCGGCGCGCGGGGCGGGGCACGAGGTCCTGATGGCCTCCGTCGCCGACATCGTGCCGGTGACCGCCGGGGTCGGCCTGCCCGCCGTCTCCATGACGTCCACGCCCCTGCGCGACTTCATCTACCGCGACCGCGACGGCGCTCCCGTGACGCCGCCGACCGACCCCGACGAGCAACCGGACTTCACCGGGCGCTGGTTCGGGCGGATGGCGGCGGCCACCCTGGACGCGCTCACCGCGCTCGCCCACGACTGGCGGCCCGACCTGGTGGTCGGCGGCACCATGATGTACGCGGCCGGGCTGCTCGCCCACCGGCTGGGCGTGCCCTATGTGCGGCACGCCTGGGACGCCGTCGAGGCGACCCGGATCGATCCGGGCGGGGAGAGTGAACTCGCCCCCGAGCTGACCTCGTCCGGCCTCTCCGGGCTGCCCGTGCCCGATCTCTTCATCGACGTCTGCCCGCCGAGCCTGCGGCCCCCGGACGCGGCCCCCGCCCATCCGATGGCCTGCCGCCCGGCCAACACCCAGCGCGCCCTCGAACCGTGGATGTACACCCGCGGCGAGCGGACCCGGGTCTGTGTGACGGCCGGCAGCCGGGTCGCCAACGACGACGGCACCGCCTACCTGCGCGAGGCGTACGTGTTCCTGCGCGACCTGGCGCTCGACGTGACCGCCCTGGACGCGGAGGTGGTGATCGCCGCGCCGGAGAGCGTGGCCGCCGACCTGCGGGCCGAACTCCCGGGTGTGCGGGCCGGCTGGGTGCCGCTGGACGTCGTGCTGCGCACCTGCGACCTGCTGGTGGGCCACGCGGGCGGGGTCACCACCCTGAACGCGATGAACGCGGGCGTCCCCCAACTGCTGCTGCCCCAGTGGGGCATCCTCGGCCCCCCGACCCGGCGCCTGGCCGAGCACGGCGCGGCCCTCACCCTCCAGCCCGCCGAGGCCGGCCGCGAACGCGTCGCGGAGTCCTGCCGCGAGCTGCTCACCCGGCCCTCGTACGCCGAACGGGCCGACGCGCTGGCCCAGGAGATCTCCGAGATGCCGCCGCCGGCCGAACTGGTGGGCGTGCTCGAGAAGTTGTGACCGCGACGGCCGGAGCACTCGGCCGCACGAGGAGGCATTTTCCATGAAAGCCCTGGTGCTGTCGGGCGGGGCGGGCACCCGCCTGCGGCCGTTCAGCCACTCCATGCCCAAGCAGCTCATCCCGGTCGCCAACAAGCCGGTGCTCGAACACGTCCTGGAGAACATCGTCGCGCTCGGCGTGAGCGACATCGGCGTCGTGGTCGGCGACTGGGAGCCGGAGATCACCGCGGTGCTCGGCGACGGCAGCCGGCTCGGCGCCCGGCTCACCTATCTGCGCCAGGACAAGCCGCGCGGCCTCGCCGACTGCGTCCGGGTGGCCCGTGACTTCCTGGGCGACGACGACTTCGTGATGTACCTCGGCGACTGCATGCTCGTCGGGGGCGTCGCGGAGGCGGCCGAGGAGTTCGCCCGGCTGCGCCCCCGGGCGTACGTGGTCGTGCACAAGGTCGCCGACCCGTCCGCCTTCGGGGTGGTCGAGATGGACCCGGACGGCACGGTGCGCCGGCTGGTCGAGAAGCCCCGCGACGCGCGCAGCGACCTCGCCCTGACCGGCGTGTACTTCTTCACCTCCGCGATCCACCGGGCGATCGACGCGATCGGGCCCAGCGCCCGGGGCGAGCTGGAGATCACCGACGCGATCCAGTGGCTGGTCACCGACGGCGCGGAGGTGCGGGCCGGCCGCTACCGCGGCTACTGGAAGGACACCGGCCGCATCGACGACGTCCTGGAGTGCAACCGCAAGCTCCTCGACGGCCTGGTGCGGCGCGTCGACGGCGCCGTGGACGGGGCCAGCGAGCTGGACGGCGCGGTCGTCGTGGAGCCCGGCGCCCAGGTCACGCGGTCCAGGATCGAGGGCCCGGCGATCATCGGGGCGGGCACCCTGGTCGAGGACTGCGTGATCGGCCCGCACACCTCGGTGGGCCGCGACTGCTCGCTGGGCGGCTCACGCCTGGGCTACTCGATCGTGCTCGACGGCGCGGAGATCCACCGGGTCGACCGGCTGCACGGCTCGGTCATCGGACGGTTCGCGGTGGTCGGCCCGGTCACCGACGACGGCGACCGCCAGCGCCTGGTGATCGGGGACCACAGCCGCGTCCAGGTCGGGGGAGAGCGGTGACGCACCCCGTCCGCATCGGCGTGCTGGGCTGCGCGGACATCGCGCGGCGCCGGCTGCTGCCCGCGATGGCGGCGTCCGGGGAGACCGAGGTCGCCGCCGTCGCCAGCCGCGACGAGGAGAAGGCGGCGCGCACCGCGATGCCGTACGGCTGCCGGGTGGTGGCCGACTACGCGGAGCTGGTCTCGCTGCCGGACGTGGAGGCGGTGTACGTGCCGCTGCCGGTGGCGCTGCACGCCGAGTGGGTGGCGGCGGCGCTGCGCGCGGGCAAGCACGTGCTCGCCGAGAAGCCGCTGACCACCGACCCGGACCGGGCGCGCGCGCTGTTCGCGCTTGCCAGGGACCGCCGTCTGGTGCTGCGGGAGAACGTGATGTTCGTCCACCACGCGCAGCACGCGGCGGTGCGCCGGCTGGTCGCGGACGGCGCGATCGGTGAACCGCGGTCGTTCGCGGCGGCGTTCGAGGTGCCGCGCCGCCCCGCGGGCGACATCCGACTGGTGCCTGAGCTGGGCGGCGGCGCGCTGTGGGACGTCGGCGTGTACCCGGTGCGGGCCGCGCTGCACTTCCTCGGCGCCGGGCTGCGGGTGGCGGGCGCGGTGCTGAGCCCGGGTCCCGGCGGCCCCGGCGTCGACCTCGCGGGCGGCGTGCTGCTGACCAGCGCGGCCGGGGTCCACGCGCACCTGGACTTCGGCCTCGACCACGGCTACCGCTCGGCCTACGAACTGCGGGGCGACGAGGGCCGGATCAGCGTCGACCACGCCTTCACCCCGGCCGCCGACCACCGCCCGGTGCTGCGCGTCACGCGCGGCACCGCGAGCCGGCGGGTCGTGCTCGAACCGGACGACCAAGTGGCGAACTCCGTACGGGAGTTCGCCCGCGCGGTGCGCGCCGCCAGGCCCGGCGGCCCGCCCAGTCCCGTCGGTCGCGCCGAGGAGGCCGCGCTGCTCCAGGCCGAGTTGCTCGCCGACGTGCGGCGCGCCGCGGAACACGCGCCCGCCCAGGCATCCCTTTCCGGAAAGGAGTACTCATGAGGATCCTCGTCACCGGCGGGGCGGGTTTCATCGGCTCGGCCTATGTCCGCCGTGTGCTGGACGGCGCCTGGCCGGGGACCGGCAACGCCCGGGTCACCGTCGTCGACAAACTGACCTACGCGGGCGACCTCGCCAACCTGCCCGAGGGGCACGGCCGTCTCGACGTCGTCAAGGGCGACATCTGCGACCTGCCGCTGCTCCTCGACGTGCTGCCGGGCCACGACGCGGTGGTGCACTTCGCGGCGGAGTCGCATGTGGACCGGTCGCTGGTGTCCGCGGCGGAGTTCGTGCGCACCAACGTGAGCGGCACCCAGAACCTGCTCGACGCCTGTCGGGCGACGGGCGTGCAGCGGATGGTGCACGTCTCCACCGACGAGGTGTACGGCTCCATCGCCGAGGGCTCCTGGACCGAGCGGAGCCCGCTGCTGCCCAACTCGCCCTACGCCGCGTCCAAGGCGGCCTCCGACCTGATGGCCCGCGCCGCCTGGCGCACCCACGGCCTGTCGGTGTCGGTGACCCGCTGCTCCAACAACTACGGGCCGCGCCAGCACCCCGAGAAGGTCATCCCGCTCTTCGTCACCCACCTCATGGAGGGCCGGCCCGTCCCGCTCTACGGCGACGGCGGCAACGTGCGGGAGTGGCTGCACGTCGACGACCACTGCCGGGCCCTGCACACGGTGCTCACCGGGGGCGGCGCCGGGGAGGTCTACAACATCGGCGGCGGCAGCGAACTGACCAACCTGGCCCTGACCGAGCGGCTGCTCGCCCTGTGCGGCGGCGACGCCTCGATGATCCACCGGGTCGCCGACCGCAAGGGCCACGACCTGCGCTACTCCCTCGACGCCGGGAAGATCCGCGACGAGCTGGGCTTCGTGCCGCGCATCGGGCTCGACGTGGGGCTCGCCGCCACCGTCGCCTGGTACCACGACAACCCGGACTGGTGGAAGGCCGCCAAGGACCGTACGAGGCGCGCCTCGTGAGCGCCCGGAGCGCCACGCAGCGGACGCTGGTGGGGCGCGGGTTCCTCGCCCGCTCCCTCGAACCGGTCGCCGAACGCCACCCGGACACGGTGATCCTGGCCGCCGGGGTCTCCCTGGCGAGCGCCACCGAGCCGGGCGGCTTCGCCCGCGAGGCGGACCTCCTCGACCGGACGATCGACACGTGCCGCGCCTCGAGCCGGCGGCTGCTGTTCTTCTCCACCGCCTCCACCGGCATGTACGGCACCGGCGACGCACCGGGCCGCGAGGACGCGCGGGTGGCCGCGAGCACCCCGTACGCGCGGCACAAGCTCGCCCTCGAACAGCGACTGCGCGCGTCCGGCGCCGACCATCTGGTGCTGCGGCTGAGCCATGTCGTCGGCCCGGGGCAGCCGCCCCACCAGTTGCTGCCGACGCTGGTGCGGCAGATGCGCGAGGGCGTGGTGCAGGTGCATCTGCGGGCCACCCGGGACCTGATCGCGGTCTGCGACGTGGTCACCGTCGTGGACCGGCTGCTGGCGCTCGGCCTGCGCGACACCGTCGTCAACGTGGCGTCGGGCACGGCGGTACCGGTACCGGCCGTCGTCGACCATCTCGAACGGCGGCTCGGCCTGGTCTTCAGGCGCGAGCCGCGGGACACCGGCTCGGGGTGCGTCGTCAGCGTCGAGCGGCTGCGCGCGCTGGTGCCTGAGGTGGCCGATCAGGTCCTCGGACCGCACTACTACCGCGGGGTGCTGGACGCGTACGCGGCCTCCCTGGCCCCCGCGCCCCTGGGAACGGAGAGGTAGGAACCCATGACCCGGCACGTCACGAGCGCCGTGCTCGACTCACCGCGGCCGCGGGACAACGCCGAGCTGCCCGGCCGGCTCGCCCGCTCCGCCGCCACCACCGAGGGCGCGCACCTGTCCCTCGCGGACTTTCCCGGCTGGCTGGCCGGGCGCGACCGGGCGCACCGGTTCGAGGTGCGGCGCATCCCCTTCGCGGAGCTGGACGCCTGGTCGTTCGACCCCGTCACGGGCGACCTCGGGCACCGCACCGGGCGGTTCTTCACCGTGCGGGGGCTCAGGGCGCGGGCCGCGGGCGCGGCCGTCGGCGCCTGGCAGCAGCCGGTGATCGACCAGCCCGAGGTCGGCATCCTCGGCATCCTCGCCAAGGAGTTCGACGGGGTGCTGCACTTCCTGATGCAGGCCAAGATGGAGCCGGGCAACCCCAACCTGCTCCAGCTCTCCCCCACCGTGCAGGCCACCCGCAGCAACTACACGCGGGTCCACCAGGGGGCGCCGGTGCGCTTCCTCGACCACTTCCAGCGGCCCGAGCGGGTCGTCGCGGACACCCTCCAGTCGGAGCACGGCTCCTGGTTCTACCGCAAGGCCAACCGCAATCTGATCGTCGAGACGTCCGGCGAGGTCGAGCCGCACGACGACTTCTGCTGGCTGACGCTCGGCCAGATCCACGCCCTGCTGCGCCGGGACAACCTGGTCAACATGGACTCCCGCACGGTGCTGTCCTGCCTGCCGTTGCCCGACCTGGCGCCGGGCGCGCTGCACTCCGACACCGAGCTGCTGTCCTGGATCACCGGGGAGCGGGCGCGGCACGAAGTGGCGGCCGAGCTGATCCCGCTGGGCGAGGTGGCGGGGTGGGTGCGGGAGGAGGCCCGCATCCGGCACGCGCACGAGCGGTTCTTCGACGTCGTCGCGGTGTCGGTGCGGGCGGGCAGCCGCGAGGTCACCTCGTGGACGCAGCCCCTGTTCGAGCCGCGCGGCCTGGGCGTCACGGCGTTCCTGACCCGGCGGATCGGCGGGGTGCGGCACTACCTGGCGCAGGCCAGGGTGGAGGGCGGGTTCCTCGACACGGTGGAGCTGGGGCCCACCGTGCAGTGCGTGCCGGGCAACGTCGCCCATCTGCCGCCCGAGCACCGGCCGCGGTTCCTGGACACGGTGCTGCGCGCCGGGCCCGAGCGGATCAGGTACGCGGCCGTGCACGCGGAGGAGGGCGGGCGCTTCCTGAACGCCGAGAGCCGCTACCTGGTGGTGGAGGCGACCGCCGAGGAGGCCCCGACGGCCGCGCCCGAGGGCTTCCGCTGGGTGACGGCCGGTCAGCTGACCTCGCTGGTGCGGCACGCCCACTACATCAACGTCCAGGCACGCACCCTGCTGGCCTGCCTGTACGCCATGGACACAGGAGAGGAGCCGTCATGCTGAGCGGCACGCTCACGATGGACGCCGTCGAGATCTTCCTGCCGGAACGCGAGACGACCGTGGAGGAACGGGCCGAGGCCTTCGGCCTCTCCCCGGCCCAGGTCCATCTGTTCCGCTCCATCCACGGTCTCGACCGGCTGCGCTACGACCCCGGTCTGAGCCTGTACGACCTGGTGCTGCCGCCGGCCCGCAAGGTCCTCGCGGGGGTCGACCCGGCAGCGATCCGGTACGTCGTGTATCCGCACGCGGTGCCGCACGCGGGCCCCTCCACCGTCGACCCGGTGCAGGAGATGCTCGGGATGCTGGGGCTGCGGCACGCGACGGCGTTCGCGCTGACCCAGCAGAACTGCGCGGGCACGGTGTCGGCCATCGACGTCGCCGGGCGGCTGCTGCGGGCGGACGGCGACCCGGAGGCGAAGGCGCTGATCCTGACCGGGGAGAAGATCTTCACCCGGGACCTCCAGATCATCTTCAACTCGTGTGTCATCGGCGAGGCGGCGGGCGCCTGCCTGCTGTCCTGGAACGGTCCCGGCGACCCGGTCCGCTCCTTCGCGGTGCGCACCTTCGGGGAGTACGCGGCCGGTGTCGAGATGACGCCCGAGCAGCACCGGGTGGCGGGCGAGCAGCGTCCCGCGGTGATGGCGGAGCTGATCGAGGAGGCCGTCGAGGCGGCCGGGTGCACGTTCGACGACATCGACATCGTGATCCCCACCCATCCCAACCGGACGTTCTGGGGGCAGATCGCGCAGGACCTTCGCTGGCCGCCGGGCAAGCTCTTCCTGGAGAACATCCCGCGCTACAGCCACTGTCTGACGGCCGATCTGATGGTCAACTACGTGACGCTGCGGGACGAGGGCCGGCTGGTGCCCGGCCGCAGCTACCTGTTCCTGGCCACCGGCATCGGTTCGACGTTCACCGCCATGGTCTTCACCGCCACGGCCCAGGAGGCGCGGGTGCCTGCCCGTGCCGCCGTGGGCGCGGGCGCGACTCAGGAAACGGAGGGCCGGTAACCGTGCCTCTGCGACTTCACTCCGGTGCCGTGGTGGCACCCTCAGGTGGCACCTACGAGCCGAACGAGACGGTGCTGCGCTACCACCGGGACCTGGTCGAACTCTTCGGCGGCAAGCTGGACGAGGAGCTGCTGCGGGCGGGCGCCCAGGTCAGCCACACCCGGATGGCGGAGCTGCTGGTCGAGCGGCTGCCGGCCGGCGGCGTCCGGCCCGACCTGGTGGTGCTGGCCGCCGCGCTGCCCGACCTCAACCCGGTCAGGTCGGTCTCGGCCTATCTGGGGCTGCTCACCGGCGGGCGGGCCGACCAGTGCTTCTCGGTCACCGAGCAGGGTCTCGGCGCGGCGTTCACCGCGCTGCGGGTGGGGGCCGCGCACGAACGGACGGGCGGTTCCTCGGCGTTCCTGCTCGCGGTCCTCGAACAGACCACGCTGCCGGCCCACGACCCGGTGGTGCACGACGGGGTGCCGGTGCGGGACTCGGGGGTGCTGCTGCTGTTCGAGAGCGGCGGCGGCTTCGGCGAGATCGACTCGGTGACGCGGCTGCCGGAGGCCGGCCTGCTCGGGCCGCGGCTCGCCGAGGTGACGGCGGCGGCCCCGCGTCCGCTGGTGGTGGCGGGCCCCTGGACCGACCCGGCGGCGGTGCCCGAGGGCGTCGACCGCCACCGGGTGCCGCCCGGCGGCTACTGCACCAGCGTCTGGTCGGCGCTGGCCGAGCACGGGCCGCGGTGGCGCGAGGAGTACGACACCGTCGTCCTCTGCGACCGCGACCCCCGCTCGGACACCGCCCATGTGGCCGTGCTGGGGCGGGGCCAGTGAGCGCGCCCCCGGCCGAGCGCCGGGCGGTCCCGCCCGCCGCGGGCGAGTCCGCGGCGGCGGCCGGGCCCGCCGCCCTGCGCGACCGGGTCGCGGAACTGGCCGCGCTGCGGCGGTCGGTCCTCGACGGTCCTGACGAGCGGGCGACGGCGGCGCAGCGGGCCAAGGGCAAGCTGACCGTGCGCGAGCGCATCGACCTGCTGCTCGACGAGGGCTCCTTCACGGAGGTGGAGCCCTTCCGCAGGCACCGCTCGACCGGGTTCGGCATGGAGGCGAAGCGGCCGTACACCGACGGGGTGGTGACGGGCTGGGGCACGGTGAACGGGCGGACGGTCTTCGTCTACGCCCATGACTTCCGGATCTTCGGGGGCGCGCTCGGCGAGGCGCACGCCGCGAAGATCCACAAGATCATGGACATGGCCATGGCGGCGGGCGCGCCGCTGGTCTCCCTCAACGACGGCGCGGGCGCCCGCATCCAGGAAGGGGTCAGCGCCCTCGCCGGCTACGGCGGGATCTTCCAGCGCAACACCCGGGCCTCCGGGGTGATCCCGCAGATCAGCGTGATGCTGGGGCCGTGCGCCGGCGGCGCCGCCTACAGTCCGGCGCTGACGGACTTCGTGTTCATGGTCCGTGAGACGTCGCAGATGTTCATCACCGGGCCCGACGTGGTGAAGGCGGTGACCGGCGAGGAGATCAGCCAGAACGGGCTGGGCGGCGCCGATGTGCACAGCTCCACCTCGGGGGTGGCGCACTTCGCGCACGCGGACGAGCAGTCCTGCCTGGAGGACGTGCGCTACCTGCTGTCGCTGCTGCCGCAGAACAACCGCGAGCACCCGCCGTCCGTCCCGGTCGACGACCCGCCCGACCGGCGCTGCGACGCGCTGACCGACCTGGTGCCGCTGGACGGCGGCACACCGTACGACATGCGCCGGGTCATCGAGGAGATCGTCGACGACGGCGAGTACGTCGAGGTCCACGAGCGCTGGGCGGGCAACCTGCTCTGCGTGCTGACCCGGCTGGGCGGCCAGGTGGTGGGGATCGTCGCCAACCAGCCGCAGTCCATGGCCGGGGTGCTCGACATCGACACGTCGGAGAAGGGCGCCCGATTCGTCCAGATGTGCGACGCCTTCAACATCCCGCTGGTCACGCTGCTGGACGTGCCGGGGTTCCTGCCCGGTGTCGACCAGGAGCACAACGGCATCATCCGGCGCGGCGCGAAGCTGCTGTACGCGTACTGCAACGCGACGGTGCCGCGCGTCTCGCTGATCCTGCGCAAGGCCTACGGCGGGGCGTACATCGTCATGGACTCGCGTTCCATCGGCGCCGACCTCACCTTCGCCTGGCCGGGCAACGAGATCGCCGTGATGGGCGCCGAGGGCGCCGCCAACGTCATCTTCCGCCGGCAGATCGCGCAATCCGACGATCCCGACGCGACGCGGGCCGAGATGGTCGAGGCGTACCGCGCGGAGCTGATGCACCCCTTCTACGCGGCCGAACGCGGCCTGGTGGACGACGTCATCGATCCGGCGGCCACCCGCGAGGTGCTGATCCGGTCGCTGACGATGCTGGCCGACAAGCACGCCGAGCTGCCGTCCCGCAAGCACGGAAATCCGCCGCAGTGAACAGGCCGCCACCGCCCGCGGATTTCGCGCAATCTTAGAAAAGCGCGCCTTGCCCGCAGGTCGCCCGACCGGAAAGCTGGTACGGCGAATTACCGGAGGTCCGGCGCCGCATATTCCATCGCGCGGGCCGTCCCGCTCTTTCCCGCTGGTTCTTTCTCATTCCGCACAGGAGGCATCGTGTCCGCCATCGACGAAGCGACCCGCAAGCACGTGAAGAACATCGTCTGCGACATCCTGGAGGTGGAGCCCGAGGAGGTCACCGAGACCAGCCTGCTCGCCGAGGAGCACGACGCCGACTCGCTGCGCTCCATCGAGATCCTGGCCGCCATCGAGGTCGCCCTCCAGGTCTCCATCGCGCAGGCCGAGATGAAGCGCATGGTCAACCTCGAAGGCATCTACGCGGTGCTGGCCGACGCGCGGACGAGGGTCAAGTAGCGGGCGGCGGGGACCCAGAGGAACCGGAATCGACCCACGAGGGGTACTCATGAATTCAGCTCTTTCCCGAGCTGACCGCAGGCCGGCGTCCCAACGCGTTGTCATCACCGGGCTCGGGGTTTTCTCCAGCATAGGCACGGGTGTCGCTGAGTTCACCGAGGGACTGCGTACCGGACGCAGCCGGGTCGCGCCCATCACGGCGTTCGACACCACCGGTTTCGAATACGCCAACGGCTGCGAGGTGGCCGCGTTCGAACCGGAGAAATGGATTCACCACACTCCGGTGGCGGAGCTCGGCCGGGCCACCCAGTTCTCCGTGGCCGCCGCCCGCATGGCGGTGCAGGACGCCGGTCTCACCGACGACGACCTGCGCGCGCTGCGCGGCCAGATCTCCATCGGCACCACCGACGGCGAGTCACGGGACGCCGACACCCTGGTGGCGCAGCGCATCGCGGGCGATCCGGCGGGCGTGGACCGGAGGCTGGCCAGGCGGCTCGGGGTGCAGGGTCTCTCCGCTGCCGTGGCGCGGGAGTTCGCGCTGACCGACGTCGAGGCGCTCACCCTGGGCACCGCCTGCTCGGCCGGCAACTACTCGGTGGGCAACGGGTTCGACGCCATCCGGGTCGGTGACGCCGACTTCGCGCTGTGCGGCGGGGCGGACGCCGTCTGCCTGAAGAACTTCGTCTCGTTCTACCGGCTGGGCACCGTCGCTCCCGACGTCTGCCGGCCGTTCGACAAGGACCGGCGGGGTCTGCTCAACAGCGAGGGCGCGGGGGTGGTGATGCTGGAGAGCCTGGAGTCGGCGCTCGCCCGCGGCGCCCGCGTCTACGCCGAGGTCCTCGGGTACGGGCTGAGCTGCGACGCGCACCACCCGGCCGTCCCCGACCAGTCGAGTGTCGCCCGGTGCATGACGTCGGCGCTGGAGAACGCGGGCGTGGCCCCCCACGAGGTCGATCTGATCTCGGCGCACGGCACCGGCACCCGGGCCAACGACACCACCGAGTCGCGGGCGATCCGCGAGGTCTACGACGATCTGCCGCCGCGCACCATCTCGCTCAAGTCGATGCTGGGCCACGCCATGGGCGCGGCGAGCGCGCTGGCCACCATCGCCTGCTCGCTCGCGATCACCCACGGGTTCATCCCGCCGACGATCAACCATGTCGAGACCGACCCGGAGTGCGAGATCGACTGCGTGCCCAACGAGTCGGTCCCGGCCCGGTTGCGGATCGTGCAGAACAACGGCCTGGCCTTCGGCGGCAACAACTCGGTCGTGGTACTCGGCCGTTACGACGAGGAGACGCGGTGAGCGGCATGCGGTACCCGGTGATCAGCACCTGGTCGGCGACCTCCCCCTTCGGCGTCGGGCGGGCGGAGTTCACCGCCGGGGTCGCCGAACGCCGGTCGACGAGGGCCCTGTTGGACCCGGTGCGGTGGCAGGTGCCGGAGCGCGAGGGCTGTGTGGTGCCCGGCTTCGACGTGCGGGAGAGCCTGGGCCGCAAGGGCACCCGGATGATGAACCGGGTGACGGGCCTGACGATCGCCACGGTCGGCCATGTGCTCGCCGAGGCGGGCCATCCGGAGGGCGGCGCCGACGATGTCGCGCTCGTCCTCGGCACCACCGCGGGCAGCATGCAGAGTTCGATGGAGATCACCCACAGCTCCCTCACCGGCGCCCGGCCCTACCACGTGGAGCCGGCGACGATCCCGTACGCGGTGATGAACGGCGCGGCCGGCCGCTGCGCCATCTGGCACGGCCTGCGCGGTCCGAACAGCACGGTCGCGGCCGGCCGTCCGACGGGCATGGTCGGTCTGACGTACGCGCGGCGGCTGCTGCTGGCCGGGCGGGCCAGGCAGGTGCTCTGCGGGGCCGCCGAGGAGTTCTCCCCGGCCAGGTCCTGGGTGGAGCACCACGGGCGGGCCGAGGGTGAGCCCGACACGGTGCTCGGCGAGGGCTGCGCGATCTTCCTGCTCGGCCTCGAACCGGTCGCGGGCGCCAGGCCGCTCGCGTCGGTGCTCTCGGTGCGGACCAGGATGGCCGCCGACGGCGACTGGGGCGCGGCCGTGGGCCACTGTGTGGACGGTGTGCTGTCCCAGGTCGAGGAGAAGCCCGACCAGGTGTGGGCGGTGTCGCCGTCAGGTGCCGCGGGCGCGGCCGGCGCCGCCGAACAGGCCAGGCTGGAGGAGGTGTTCGGCGCCGAGACGCTGATCCCGCCGGTGGCGGAGCTGATCGGGGAGACGCACTCCGCGGCCTCGGCGTTCCAGATCGCCGCGGTCCTCGGCCTGGCCGAGCGGGACCCGGCGTCCGCCGGACGCACGGCGGTGGTCACCTCCGTCGACCCGAGCGGCATGGCCGCCGCCGCGCTGCTGCGCCTCGCCTGACCAGCACCGGCGCGCGCCGCGGGAGGCACGCGCCGGGCCTCGCGGACGCGGACGGGAAGGCCGGCCGACGGCCTCGCGTCCGCGTCCGCCCCCGGTCCGGGTCCACCGGTGCGGCGGCGGACCCGGACCGGACGTCCGACGCCGCGGGCCGCCCGCCTCGGCCCCGCTTCCTGTTCCTGCTTTCCCTTGCTCCCTCCCTGCCCTGTTCCCTCGCTCCGCGGTCGCCGCCCGGCGGCCCGGAGGGGCCCCGCGCCCTTGCGGCCCGATCCCTGGAGACACGTATGCAGAGCACTGAACAAGCCCGCCCGGTCGCCCTGGTGACCGGCGGTTCGCGCGGTATCGGCCGGGCCGTCGTCCTGCGCCTGGTGCGTGACGGGTTCGACGTGGCGTTCTGCCACCGCTCCGGCGGCGACGACGCGAGGACGGTGGAGAAGGACGCGTCGGAGCTGGGCGGGCGGGCCGTCGGCAGCCGCGTCGACGTCGTCGAACTGGGCGCCGTCCAGGAGTGGGTGGCACGGACCGAGCGCGAACTCGGGCCGCTGCGGGCGGTGGTGACCTCGGCGGGCATCGTCAGGGACCGCCCGCTGGCGACGATGGACGACGCCGACTGGCACGACGTCCTGGACGTCAATCTCACCGGCACCTACCACGTGTGCCGCGCGGCCGTCTTCCCCATGATCAAGCGCAGGTCGGGCGCCGTGGTCAACGTCTCCTCGGTCTCCGGGGTCCTCGGCAACGCCTCCCAGACCAACTACGCGGCCACCAAGGCGGGGATCATCGGGTTCAGCCGGTCGCTCGCCAAGGAGCTGGGCCGGTTCGGCATCCGGGTCAACGCGATCGCGCCGGGCTTCATCGACACCGAGATGCTCGGCGGGCTGTCCGAGAAGACCCGGCGGGACCTGCTGGCCTCGATCTCGCTGAACCGGTTCGGCACCGCGGAGGAGGTCGCCGACGGCGTCGCCTACCTGGTGGGCGCCGGCTATGTGACCGGGTCCGTGCTGCGGGTCGACGGCGGTGTCGTCGGCTGACCGGGCGGGCGGCCCGCGCGGGCGCCGCCCGCCGGCATTCGCGGGAACCGGATGTGTGCCGCGAGGCCCCGCCCGCCCGGCCCGTTCTCCAGGGTGAGTTCGCCCCCGTGGGAGGCGACCAGCATGTGGGCGATGGAGAGCCCGAGCCCCCACCCCTCTCCGCCGCGCGCGCCGTCCGCCCTCTCGCCCGACCAGCCTCCGCGCACCGCCTGTTCCCGCTCCCGCGGCGTCATGCCGGGACCTTCGTCGGTGACCCTGATGTGCACGTGGTCGCCGGTCACCGTGGTGCGCACGATGACCGCGCCCCGGGGCCGGGACATCCGGACCGCGTTGTCCAGCAGGATGTCCATGACGCGCTCCAGGGTGCCGGCGCGGGTCACGACGGTCGCCCGGCCGCCGGTGTGCGGTGCGCCGAGGGCCAGTTGGCGTTCGGCGGCGGCGTCGGCCCAGGCGGCGACCCGCTCCCGCACGACGGCGGCCGCGTCCACCTCGACGGGCGGGCTCGCGGTGGCGGTCGACGCCTCGCGCAGCTCCGACACGGTGGCGCGCAGCCGTTCCAGATCGGTGGTGATCATGCGGTGCACCTCGCCGCTGTGCGCCGGCAGATGCGGGGCCAGCCGTTCCAGGCGGATGCCGAGCAGGTGGAGGGTGGTGCGCTGCTGGTGCGCGATGTCCGACAGGAGCATGCGGTTGCGTTCGTCCACCGCCTGGGCAGCGGAGGCGATCCGGTTGACGGACTCCACCAACTCCCGTGTCTGCGGCGGCCCGGTGTGCTCGGCGAGCAGTTCCACGGGCTCACCGCGCTCCAGTTGGCGCACGGTCCTGGTGACCGCGTCCAGCGAGACGAGCATCCGTGAGCACCAGTAGCGGTAGGCGCCACCCAGGAGGGCCAGGGCGAGACCCGCCGCGGCAGCGAGCAGGGGCAGGAGCATCGACGTGTGCCTCTCCATGCGGTGTGGGGGCGCTGTGCCGCGCGAAGGGCGGACGACCGGGGTGAACGGGTGGCGACCGGAGGGCTGTTCGGAGAGCGGACGGGTCGGCGGGGCCCGGCGGTACGGCCCCGGAAGGCCGGGCCTGGGCAATCAGTGCGGCCGGAACAGGCTTACGGGAGACGGCCTTTGAGATCGGGCCGCGTGAACGGGCCCTGGGGAACGGGCCCCGAGGGACGGGCCCTGGGCAACTGGGCCGGGATCGGGGGCTGGAGGGAACCGCTTCGGGAGGGCGGTCCGCGGAGGCGGGTCTCAGAGAACGAACCGGAAGCCGACTCCGCGCACGGTCTGGATCAGTTCGGGCGCGGCCAGTTTCCGGCGCAGGCTGACCATGTGGACGCCGAGCGTCCGGGTGTCCCCCACGCTGGGGTGCCCCCAGACATGGCGCATGATCGCCTCCCGGTCGAACACCTTGCCCGGCTCGCCGGTGAGCAGCGCGAGCAGGTCGAACTCCTTGCGGGTGAAGGCGATCTCCCTGCCGTCCATGAACGCGCGGCGCTGCTTGAGATCGATGGTGAGCGGGCCGACGACCCGGGATCCGCCGCCCTGCCGTGTCAGGCCGCCGACCGCGCGCCTGACCACCGCCTCGATCCGGGCGACGAGTTCACGCAGGCCGTACGGCTTGACGACGTAGTCGTCGGCCCCCATCCGCAGGCCGAGGACGCGGTCGAACTCGTCGTCGCGTCCGCTGACCATGATGATGGGAACGCTCGACGAGGCGCGGATGGTGCGGCAGACGTCCATGCCGTTGCCGTCCGGCAGCCCGACGTCCAGCAGGATCGCGTCCGCCTCGGCGTACCGCTCCAGGGCCGTCCGGCAGGTGTGCGCCGTCGCTGTCTCGAAACCGAGGTCGCTGAGGCCACTGCTGAGAGCATCGGCGGTGTCAGCCTGGTCCTCGACGATCAGAACGCGCATGGAAACCCTCCGCTGGCTACGCTGTTGATCGTGGTGACGAAAGACTCCGGGCGGCGGGCCTGCCCGACGGAGCTCCACCGCTTTCGGATAACTATAGTGTACGAGACTTGTTGGCGGAAAGGCGATCCGCCGCGTGCCGTCCGGCGTGTCGGTTCGCCAACCACCGCACGAGAAGCGGGAGTTGAAGCGACCAGCGGCAGGCCCGCGACCTTCCGGCACGCACCCCACCCGGCGCGCCACCGCTCGTGAGGCAAGGCCGAAAAGATGAACACGGCCCGGCCGCCGGCCCTTTCCCCGCCGCCAGAAGCGATCACCTGTGTGAGTGATGACCCGGGCCGCGCCCGGCGACTACCGTGTGCCATGGGTCATTCACCTTGAGTGACCGATGCGGGGAGGGGTCCAGCGCGTCACCAGGGACTGACCGCCGGTTCGGCTCCGCCCGCAGGTACGAAGGAGAGTCCGTGATCTCGAAAATCAAGAGGGCCGTCTGCTCCATGGTCGCCGCGTTCGCCGCGGCGGCCACCCTCACGGTCGGCGTGCCGAGCGGCAGCGCCTACGCCATCGACCACGTCCAGTGCGTCGGCGGCGAGAACTTCCTGAAGATCTACTCGCACCTCAACGGCCGCAACAGCGTGGACTGCTACGCGAACGCGGGAAAGACCAACTTCGGCGGCTGGTGGGTCGACCGGATCGTCACGGGCAACAACGACCTGATCTACTACGACGCCAACGGCGACTCGGTGCGGATCAACCGCTGGCACGACATCACCTTCCCGAACCACCCGCCGAAGGTCGCCTCCATCCAGATCCTCTGACGGCCTGACACCCGGCCGCGCGCACCGGGGCGGGCACGCCCTCCCGCCGGAGCGTGCCCGTTCCTCCACGCCCGTCGGAGCCGTTCCCGTTCCTCGGCGCCCTTCGGCCGCGCGGGTGGCACAGACCGCCCGGGGCGTCAGGCGCGGAAGTCGTCGGCGTGCTCCCGTGCCCACTCCGCGAACGTCTGGCCGGGACGCCCGGTGATCTCCTCGACGACGGTGGAGGTCTCCGGGGCCGCCTCGGCACCCGCCCGCCAGGCCCCCATGACCGCGTCCGCCGCCACCGCCGGCATCGTCGCGGCCAGGTCGGCCCGCCCCTCCTCGGGGGTGACGGTCTCGATGGGGATCTCCCTGCCGAGGGCCGCGCCGAGATGGCCGACCTGCGCGCGCAGCGAGAGGGCCTGCGGTCCGTACACGGTGTAGGCCCGGCCCGCGTGGCGCCGGTCCGTCAGCGCCGCCACCGCGACGGCCGCCATGTCGCGTTCGCCGACGGGAGCGGTCAACGCCTCCGGGTACGGCAGCCGGACGGCTTCGCCGGCGACGATCGGCCGCGTCCACCACCACCGGGTGTTGGTCGCGAAGATCCCCGGCCGGACGAACGTCCAGGACAGCCCCGACTCCTCCAGGGCCTGTTCCACGGCCCGGTGGTCCCGCGCGATCGGGTTGGTGTCGGCGCCGGGCTGGACGACCGCCGCCGACGACAGCAGCACCACGTGCCGCACACCGGCGGCTCGGGCGGCCGCCACGAAGGCGTCGACGCCCGCGGGCTTCGCGTAGAGGAAGACCTGCGTCGCCCCCTCCAGCGCGCCGGGCAGCGTCCCGGGAACCTCCAGGTCCGCCGCGACCCGGGTGGCGTCCGGTGTTCTGCTCGTCAGCCGCGTCGGCACGCCCAAGTCGGCCAGTCCGGCGGCGACCTGACGGCCGACGTTCCCTCGCGCACCGAAAACAACCGTGACCATCGTGCGGGCCTCCCCTGGGCAGATCCTCGTCGACCACCGCGTCCAGCCGGCCGCGCGGGGCGGCGCGCGGCCGGACGGCGGCGAGTGCTTGAGTCCGGTCCCGGAGATCGTAGCGCCGCGCCCGGCCCGCGTCGGGAGCCCCGCTGTGGGGGCCCACGCCCCACCTCTGCCGCCGCGGCAGTCAGACCAGGCGCGCGAACCAGCCGCCCGAACCAGCCGCGCGGGAACGGCCGTGTCCGGGGGCTCCGGGGAGGGTGTTCCCCCGGTCGGCGGGGTGGGGCGTGTCCGCGCGTCGCGCCGTGCGGACACGGTGGTAGACGGTGCGGGCGGCGGCGCACCGTGCCCGTCCGGGTTCCGAGGAGTCCCATGCACGCCGTCCGGCACGCCCTGTCGATCACCGGGTCCATGGCGTGGGAGATCGCCTGGGCGCTGATCCTCGGATTCGCCCTGTCCGCCGTGGTGCAGGCGGTGGTCCGCAAGGCGACCGTCGTCTCCCTGCTGGGCGACGACCGTCCCCGCACCCTGGCCACCGCCGTCGGGCTCGGCGTGGCCTCCTCGTCCTGCTCCTACGCCGCGGTGGCGCTCGCCCGTTCGCTGCTGCGCAAGGGCGCGCACTTCACGGCGGCGATGGCGTTCGAGATCGCCTCCACCAACCTGGTCGTGGAACTGGGGGTGATCCTGGCGCTGCTGATGGGCTGGCAGTTCACGGCCGCGGAGTTCGTCGGCGGGCCCGTGATGATCATCGTGCTCGCGGTGCTGTTCCGCCTGTTCCTGAGCGACGCCCTGGTGCGGGCCGCCCGCGCGCAGGCCGGGCGCGGGGTGGCGGGGTCCATGGAGGGCCATGCCGCGATGGACATGTCCGTCCGGCGCGAGGGTTCGTTCGCCGCCCGGCTGGTGTCACCCGAGGGCTTCACCTCCGTGGCCCATGTCTTCGTCATGGAGTGGGCGGCGGTCCTGCGCGACCTGGTCGTCGGCCTGCTGATCGCGGGCGCGATCGCGGCCTGGGTGCCCGACGCCTTCTGGCAGGGCTTCTTCTTCGACGGCCATCCGCTGGCCGCCCGGGTGTGGGGGCCGTTCGTCGGGCCGCTGGTGGCCGTCGTGTCGTTCGTGTGCTCGATCGGCAACGTGCCGCTCGCCGTCGTGCTGTGGAAGGGCGGCATCAGCTTCGGCGGCGTGGTGGCGTTCCTCTTCGCGGACCTGATCATCCTGCCGATCCTGAACATCTACCGGAAGTACTACGGCGCCAGAACCGCCGTCTTCCTGCTGACCACCTTCTACGCGGCCATGGTGGCCGCCGGTCTGCTGGTGGAGGCCGTCTTCGGCGGGCTCGGGCTGATCCCCGACCGCGCGGACGCCACCGTCCCTGACGACGGGGTGCGGTGGGACTACACGACATGGCTCAACCTCGCGTTCCTCCTGGTCGCGGCCGTCCTGCTGATCCGGTTCCTGCGCACGGGCGGCCGGGCGATGCTGCGCGGGATGGGCGGCTCCCCCGGCTCGGGCCGCTGACCGCCGCCGGTCGGTGGCCCCGCCGGGGCGGGACGGCGGCCCCGGTGGCCGGAGCGGGGCCCGCCGCAAAGTAAGCAGTTTTACGGACGTAGCCGCCCGCCCCCCGCTCCTACTGTCCTGCCACGAGCTTCTCGGCCGGCGTCGCCGGAGCACCGGGGCGCTCGGGACGGAGGGCAGGAATGGGACGTCTGACGGGCAAGGTCGCGCTGATCACCGGCGGTGCGCGGGGGATCGGGCGGGCCACCGCCGAACTCTTCGCCGAGCAGGGCGCCGTCGTGACGGCGGTCGACATCCTCGACCCCGTCGCACCGGCCGCCCCCACCGGGGACGACGGCGCCGGGCGCGTGGAGCACGGGCCGCTCGACGTCACCGACGAGCGCGGCTGGGCCAGGACCGTCGCCGGGATCGAGGAGCGGCACGGCAGGCTCGACATCCTCGTCAACAACGCGGGCGTCGGCTCCTACGAGGCCGTCCACGAGCTGCGACTCGACGAGTGGCAGCGGGTCGTGGGCATCAACCAGACCGGCGTCTTCCTCGGGATGCGGGCCGCGATCCCCGCCCTGCGCAGGGCGGGCGGCGGGTCGATCGTCAACATCTCCTCCATCTACGGCGCCGCCGCGGTCCCGGGATCGCTCGCCTACCAGGCCACCAAGGGCGCGGTGCGCAGCATGACCCGCAACGCCGCCATCACCTACGCCCCCGACCGCATCCGCGCCAACGCCGTGCTGCCCGGCTGGATCCGCACCCCGATGACCGAGGCGCAGACCCGCGAGTTCAACGACGCCGTCATCGCCTCCACCCCGCTCGGGCGGGGCGCCGAGCCGCGGGACATCGGCTACGGCTGCCTCTATCTGGCCTCCGACGAGTCGTCGTACGTCACCGGCACCGACCTCGTCATCGACGGCGGTTTCCTCGCCCGCTGACCCGGCGCCGGCGCCCCGCGCGGCGCCGCCCACCGCGTCGCCCGGGTGTGCCGTCGTCCGCACACCGTCCGCACACCACCGCCGGCCGTGCTCTCGGGCCGTCCGCAGGAAGGGAGTTCACGCCATGGGGCGTCTGACAGGCAAGGTGGCACTGGTCACCGGAGGTTCCCGGGGGATCGGCCGGGGCATCGTCGAGGCGTTCGCCGCCGAGGGCGCCGTCGTGGTCTCGGCCGACCTCGACGAGGTCGGACCGCCGGTGCCCGGCGTCGAGGAGATCCGCCTCGACGTCACCGACGAGGACGGCTGGTCGGCGGCGGTCGCCGGGGTGGAGCGGCGCCACGGGCGGCTCGACGTGCTGGTCAACAACGCGGGCCTGATCTCCTACGAGCCGATCGAGACCCTGACGCTCGACGAGTGGAACCGGGTCGTCGGCGTCGACCAGACCGGCGTCTTCCTCGGGATGCGGGCCGCGATCCCCGCCCTGCGCAGGGCGGGCGGCGGGTCGATCATCAACCTCTCCTCGGCCTGGGGCGTGGTCGGCGGGGTGGGCACCCACGCCTACCACGCCAGCAAGGGCGCGGTGCGCAGCATGACCCGCAACGCCGCCATCACCTACGCCCCCGACCGCATCCGCGCCAACGCGGTGATCCCCGGCTGGATCGCGACCCCGCTGACCGACGCGCAGCCCGCCGACCTCAACGCGGCGGTGCTGGCCGGCACCCCGATGCGGCGCGGCGGCACCCCCGCCGAGATCGCCCACGGCTGTGTCTACCTGGCGTCCGACGAGTCGTCGTACGTCACCGGCACCGACCTCGTCATCGACGGCGGTCTGCTCGCGCAGTGACGACCGGCGCGAGATTCCGCTCCCGCACCCCGCCCCTTGAGAGGAAACGCAGTCCATGGGCACTTCCCTGACCGTCTCCGCGGTGCAGTTCGAGATGCGGCGGGTGGACGGCTTCGACGCCTTCGCCCGCCAGGTCCGCACCCTTCTCGACCGCACCGACGGCTCCGAACTCGTCGTGCTGCCCGAGCTGTTCACCGCGGCCCTGTTCACCGCCCGCCCCGGCTGGCGGGACGAGCCGGTCTCCGCGCTCGGCCGGATCGCCGACCACACCGACGACTACCTGGCCCTCTTCACCGACCTCGCGCGGGTCAGGGGGCAGGTGATCGTGGCCGGCAGCCATCTGGTGCGCGACCCGGACGGCGACGGCGTCCTCAACACCGCGTTCGTGTTCTTCCCTGACGGCTCGGTCACCCGGCACGTGAAGACGCACATCTTCCCGGCCGAGGCCGGCTGGGGGACCCGGGAGGGCGACACCCTCGCGCCGTTCACGGTGGGCGGGATCAGCGTCGGGGTCTCCGTCTGCTACGAGACCGAGATACCCGAGGTGTCGACGGTGCTGGCCCGGCAGGGCGCCGAGCTGATCGTCAGCCCGTCGTACACCTTCACCGAGGCCGGTTTCTGGCGGGTGCGGCACTGCGCGCAGGCCCGCGCTATCGAGAACCAGGTGTACGTGGTGCACTGCCCGACCACCGGTGACCCGGGCGGGCCCCTCTCCCCCGGCTGGGCGCGCGCCTCCGTGCTGTCGCCCTGCGACGCCGGTTTCGCGCCGGACGGCGTCCTCGCCGAGGCCGGCACCAACGTCGAGGACGTCATCACGGTCCGCCTCGATCTCGACCTGCTGCGGGAGAACCGGCGCACCGGCGCCGCGACCACCGACACCGACCGGCGCCGCCGGGCCGGCCTCTACCGCCGCTGGGCCGACGACCTGCTCACCAGCTGAATCGATTCCGCACTCGTTCCCACCCGGCCGCTCCCGTCCCACCCAGCCCGCCCGTCCCGCCCGTCCCACTCCGCCCGTCCCTCTCCGCACGGAGGTCTCCCATGCCCCTGAACCTTCCCGAGGGCAAGTCCCTCGCCGTCAACATCGGTGCCGACTTCGACGCGCACAGCGTCTGGATGGGCACCTTCAACCTCAGCAGCCCGAGCTACCTCTCCCGGGGCGAGTTCTGCGCCGAGGTCGGGGTGCCCCGGCTGATCAGCCTGTTCGAACGGCACGGGGTGCGCGCCACCTGGTGCACGCCCGGCCACACCATGGTCACGTTCCCCGAGCGGGTGCGGCAGATCGTGGACGCCGGTCACGAGATCGCCGCCCACGGCTGCTACCACGAGGGCGTGCCGAAGCTGGACGCCGACACCGAGCGCCGTCTGATGGAGGCCCAACTCGCCCAGCACGACCGGTACATCGGGGTGCGTCCGCGCGGCTACCGGTCGCCCGCCTGGGACTTCACCGACCAGACGATGAGCGTGCTGGAGGAGAACGGCTTCGTGTGGGACTCCTCCCTGATGGGCCGGGACTTCGAGCCGTACCACCCGCGTCCGGTCCAGGTCGGCTGGGAGGAGGGCAGCACCTTCGGACCGCCGAGCCCGCTCCTGGAGTTCCCGGTCTCCTGGTTCCTCGACGACTTCCCGGCCGCCGAGTACATCCCGGGCGTCAACCAGGGCCTGGGGTCGAGCGAGGTGATGTTCCAGCGCTGGAAGGACCACTTCGACTACGCGTACCGCAACGTCCCCGGCGGGGTGCTCACCCTCACCGTCCACCCGCAGACGATCGCCCGCGCCCACTACCTGATGGGCTTCGAGCGGCTCATCGAGTACATGGCCGGGCACGCCGGCACCTGGTTCGCCCCGCTGAGCGACATCTACGACACCTGGACCGAGGACTGATCACCGCTTCGCGCTCCCGCGGTGCCGCCGGGCCCCGCCCGACCCGGCTCGGCGCCTCGCCCCGCCCTGCCTCGCCCCGCCCCGCCCCGCCCGTCTCGAACAGGGAGAACCACCGCCATGAACCGTGCCTCGTCCCGCCGCGTCAGACGCGGCGCCGCCCCGCGCCGGCTCGCTGTCGCCGCCACCGCCCTCGCCGTCCTGCTCGGCGCGGGGGCCTGTTCGGTGCCCACCGACCAGTCCGCCGCCGACCCGTCCGCCGCGAGCGGCAAGGCCGCGGGCCCGAAGAAGGTCAGCGACCTGAAGATCGCCTACTTCTCGGCGGGCACCAGCAACGCCTACCTCCAGGCCGCCATCGCCGCAGGCAAGAAGAAGGCGTCCGCCCTGGGCGTCGGACTCGACGTCTTCGACGGGCAGTTCGACGCGCAGAAGCAGTTCGACCAGATCCAGACGGCCCTCACCAGCGGCAAGTACAACGCCTTCGCCGTGGAGCCCAACGACGGCAACCTGGTCTGCAAACTGCTGACCCGGCAGGCGCCGCAGAAGGGCATCCTGGTCTCCGTCTTCAACCTGCCGATCTGCGGCCGGGCGACCAAGCTCGGCGAGGAGACCTGGGAGCCCGGCACCGTCACCTACGTCGGCGGCCAGACCCTCGACGTGTACGAGCGGTGGGTCGCCCAGGTCGTCAAGGACCACCCGGGCGGCGCCCGGATCGCGCTGATCTCCGGGCCCGACCTCAACGCGAACACCCTCTGCTTCCAGCAGGCCGCCAAGGCGTTCGCCACCCACAAGGGCTTCAAGGTGGTCGCCCAGCAGGCCACCGACTACACCACGCCCAAGGGCAACTCCGCCGCGCAGACCATCCTGCGGGCCAACCCCGACCTCGACGTGATCATGTCCAACTTCTCCGGGATGAGCCGCGGCATCGTGCAGGCCGTCAACAGCGCGGGACGCAAGGGCAAGGTCAAGATCTACGACTTCGGCGGCGACACCTGGGCGCTGAACTCGGTCCGCAAGGGCGATCTCCAGCAGAGCGTGATGATGCTGCCCGCCAAGGAGACCGAGGAGGCCCTCCAGGCGCTCGCCGACCACGTGTCCGGCAAGACCGTGCCGCACTTCATCAACCTCACCGAGTCCTCCGAACTGCCCGGCACGCCGTTCGCGACCGCCGACACGGTCGACGACTTCACCCCCGAGTACTGACCGGCCCGCGGCACGGCAGGAAAGGAGCCCCGATGCCCGCCACCTCCCCCGCGTCACCCCCGACGGCCGACGCCGTCACCGCACCCCAGGACCCGGCCGTCGTCTGCCACGGCGTCTCCAAGATCTTCGGCAGGACCTACGCGGTCCGCGACGTCGGCCTCCGGATCCCGGCGGGCACCGTCCACGCGCTCGTCGGTGAGAACGGGGCGGGGAAGTCCACCCTGCTCGGCATGGTCAGCGGACGGCTCGCCGCCGACACCGGCGCGGTCGAGGTCTTCGGGACCCCGCTCGACGCGGGCGGCCCCCGCAAGGCCCGCGGCCTCGGCCTGGTCGCCGTCTACCAGGAACTCACCATGGTCCCCGCGCTCAGCGCCGAGGCCAACGTGTTCCTCGGCGGCACCCTCAGCAGGCGCGGACTGCTCTCGTCCCGCGAGATGCGCCGCCGCTATCTGCGGATGTGCGAGGACTTCGAGGTGGACATCCCGCCCGACGCCCTGGCGCGCACCCTGTCGGTGTCCCAGCAGCAGCTCCTCGAGATCATGCGCGGGGTGCAGGCCGATGGGCGGATCCTGCTGCTCGACGAGCCGAGCGCCGCGCTCGCCGAGCACGAACGGGACATCCTCTACCGGGTCCTCGACCGGCTGCGCTCCCAGGGCACCACGATCGTCTTCGTCAGCCACAACCTGGACGAGGTGCTGCGGCTGAGCGACAGCATCTCGGTGCTGCGCAACGGGCAGCTCGTCGAGACCGCGCCCCGGGCCCGCTGGAACCGCCAGGCCCTGATCCGCGCCATGGTCGGCCGGGAGATCGAGGTCACCGCCCGGGGCGGCACCCACGAGCCGGGCGGCCCGGCCCTGGAGGCGGCCGGGGTCGACGTGCCCGGCGTGCTGTCCGGCATCGACATCCGCGTCCACGAGGGCGAGATCGTCGGCCTGTGGGGTCTGGTCGGCTCCGGGCGCACCACGTTCCTGCGCGCGCTGGCCGGCCTCGACCGGACCTCCACCGGCGAACTGCGGCTCGGCGGACGGCCGGTGCCCTGGCCGCGCTCGGCCCGGCAGTCCATCGCGGCCGGCGTGGTGATGGTCCCCGAGGACCGCAAGAACGGTCTGGTCCCGGCGATGGACGGCACCGACAACATCAGCGTCGGGGTCACCCGGGCGACCCGCGCAGGACAGATCGACCACGGCACCGAACGGCGGCGCGCCGAGCGCTACACCCGCTACTTCGGTTTCGACGCGGCCAGGATCGGCGCCCCGGTGCGCCATCTGTCGGGCGGAAACCAGCAGAAGGTGCTGCTCGCCAAGTGGGCGGCGCGCGACCCGCGGGTCTTCCTCATCGACGAACCCACCCGGGGCATCGACGTGGGCGCCAAGTCGGAGGTGCTGGCGTCGCTGGTGCGGCTGGCGCAGGACGGCGCCGCCGTCGTCGTCACCTCGTCGGAGCTGGAGGAGGTGCTCGCCATCGCCAACCGGCTGCTGGTCTTCGCGGGCGGCCGGGTGGTGTCCGAGATCCCGGCCGACTCGCCGAACTTCCGGGTGCGGGACATCGTCCGGCTCGGCTTCCACGACCAGGACACCGAGTGACGCCCCGCGCCGGTCACGGCGGCTCCCCGGGCGGCGAGTGCCGCCCGCGTCCCCGGAGCCCGCGCCCGCCGTGCCGTCCGACCGCCGCCCCGAGCATCGACCCGACCACCCGCGAGGTGAGCTGAAGTGACCCCGTCCACCCTCTCCCAGCCGTCCGCCCCGTCGGGCGGACCCGCCGTCGCACCCCCGAAGACCACCGGACCGGGCGGCGACGACCGCGCCGCCCGGCTGCGGGCCCTCGCCCTGCGGTTCAGCATGCTCTGGGTGCTGGTCCTGCTGGTCGTCGCGGCGACCGTGCTGTACCCGGGCTTCCTGCGGGCCGCGAACCTCCAGGACATCCTGACCCAGAACGCGGCCGTCGGGATCATCGCCGTCGCGATGACGTTCGTCATCATCTCCGGCGGCTTCGACCTGTCGGTGGGCGCCACCTACGCGCTCGGCTCCACCGTCTTCGCCGGGGTCACCAAGAGCACCGGGTCGGTGCTGCTCGCCGGGGTGTGCGCGCTGCTCGCCGGGATCGCGGTGGGCGCCGCGAACGGCACGATCATCGCCCGCTGGAAGGTCAACCCCTTCGTCACCACCCTGGGCATGTCGTCGGTCATCGCGGGCCTGGCGTACGTGTACTCCGACTCGGCGCCCTTCATCGTCGACGACCTCTCCTTCCAGTACCTGGCGCTGACGGCGGTCGCCGGGGTGCCGCTGCCGATCTGGATCCTGCTCGGCGTCTTCCTGATCGGCTCGGTGCTGCTGTCGCGGACCGGGTACGGCCGCAACATCTTCGCCATCGGCGGCAACGAGGAGGCCGCCAGGCTCTCCGGTCTGCGGGTGCCGTGGCTGGTGGGCAGCGCCTATGTGATGACCGGGGTGACGGCCGCCCTGGCCGGCATGATCGACGCCTCCCGGCTCGGCGTGGGGCAGGCGGACGTCGGCGCCACGGTGGCCCTGGACACCATCGCCATCGTGGTGGTCGGCGGCACCTCGCTGCGCGGCGGCGAGGGCGCGGTCTGGCGCTCGGCGGTGGGCCTGCTGATCCTGGCCACCCTGACCAACGTCTTCTACAGCCTCAACATCAGCCAGCACTGGCAGCTCATCGCCAAGGGCGTCATCGTCGTCACCGCGGTGGCCCTCGACTCGCTGCTGCGCAGCCGCCGCACCTGAACCCGGCTGCCCCGCGCGGCCGTCGGCCGCCGCGGGGCCGCTCTCCCGCCCGTGCGACACCGGTCAGGCTCCCCTCCGTGCCGGTGTCGCACGGGCCTCACGCGTCCCGGAAAACTCGACAGTAACCCCAAATGATTCCTTACCCGTTCGTTACACGTAACCCTGTCGCATCCCCCAGTACCTGGGCATGATGAGCCTGTCATCGCACCGGTCGCCGCGATCCACGCGGCAGGCCGCGCACGAAGGGACGGGAGACGACGCCCGTGTCCGCTCGGAAACGAACCGCACCCGCCTGGCCCGCCGGAGACACCCTCTCGCCCCCCGCCTCGGCGATCATGCTCGCCGACGGCACCGTGGAGGCGGCCGACCACACCCGGCAGGACGCGACGCCGGGCCCGGGACCCGCCGTCGCCTTCCTGCGCGAGCACACCGAACTCGCCGCACTGGTGCTGGCGTGTCTGCGCACCGAGGCCGGCCGCACCGGCTTCATGTGGACCGACTCCACCGCCCGCACCCTGGTACGGGTCTGGGTCGACCCGTTCACCGACCCGCGCGGCAGGCCGATGGGCCGGGTCCTGATCGAGCCCTGCCACCCCTCCCCCTACGGTCTGACCCTGCGCGAACTCGACGTCCTCACCCTGGTGGTGGCCGGCCTCACCAACAACGAGATCGCCGAACGCCTCTTCACCAGCCCCCGCACGGTCACCACCCATGTCGACCGGCTGCTCACCAAGCTCCAGCTGTCGGGCCGGGCCGCCGCCGCGGCGCTCGCCCTCGACCAGGGCCTGGTCCGGCTGCCGTTCCCGGGCGGCGACACCCGCTTCGAGCGGCTCGGCCTCGGCCGGATCGCCACCGCGGCCCGGGGCGGCGTCCCCGCCCCCTCCCCGGTGCCCGGGGCGCCGCGCTCGCTGCGCCGCCGCCCGCTGATGCTGGGGGCCGCCCTGCCGCTGACCGGACCGGCCGCGGCGGACGGCCGCGAGATGCTGCTCGCCACCCGGCTGGCGCTCGAGGAGATCAACGACCAGGGCGGGATCGCGGGCCGCCGGATCGAGCTGGTCACCGCGGACTTCGACGTGACCGTCCCCTCGGCCGTCAGGTCGGCGTTCACCGAACTCGTCGAGCAGGAGGTCGACGCGCTCACCTCCGGCTACATCGGTCCGCAGGACGTCGCCCATGAGATCGCCGCCGACTACGGCTGCCCGTATCTGCACGCGGCGACCCTGGACTCGATGGTCTCCCGGGTCGCCGAGGACCCCGAGCGCTACGGCGGCATCTTCCAGGTCTGTCCGAGCGACACCCGCTACGGTCCCGGATTCGTCCGCTTCCTGACGTCCCTGCGGGACAGCGGCGCGTGGCGGCCCGAGTCCCGCAGGCTGATGGTCATCCAGGGCATCTGGCCGCTGGGCGACCTGGGCAGGTCCGAGATGGCGGCGGCGGTGGAGGCGGGCGGCTGGACCCTGGAGACGGTCTGCGAGGTGGGGATGGACGACGACGCCTGGCAGCGGACCGCCCGGCAGGTGCGGGCCGCCGCGCCCGCCGCCGTCCTCGTCGGGCACTACTTCATGCCGGGCAGCCTGGCCTTCCTGCGCGAACTCCTCGCCGAAGGACCGCCGATCCTGCCCTACCTGCTGTACACGCCGTCCATCCCGAGCTTCCGCGAGGAGTTGGGCCCGCTCTCCGAGGGGCTGCTCTGGGCGACGGTCACGGGCACCTACTCCGACCATCTGGGCCGGTCGTTCGCGGCCCGCTTCCGCGCGCTGCACGGCGTCTCCCCCGGCCGTTCGCACGCCGGGATCGCCTACGACCGGGCCCGGATGATCGCCGGCGCGTGGTCCCAGGTGGACGACCCGCGCGACCACCGCCGGGTCGCGAAGGCCATCCGCACCACGATCCACCGGGGGGTGAACGGCGCCTACTACCTGGCCGATCCGGGCCAGGCCGCGCTCGCCTACCCGGAGCTGACACCCGATCCGTCCATCGGTCAGGCCCACCTCGTGTACCAGATCCAGGAGGGCCACCAGCGCATCCTGTCGCCGACGCCGTACTCGGACGGCCGGTTCCGGCTGCCGCCCTGGTACGGCAGGTCCGGCCGGGACGGCGGCGACGGCGGGGACGGGGACACTGCGTACGCGACGGAGGGCCGGGCGCCGACGCCGTAGCCGGCCGAGGCCGGGTGGCCCCGGCGTCGAAGCCCCTTCCCCCCCAGGGGTGTTGAGGGCGCACGCCGGGTGTCCGGTTCCGTGCGACCCGGGCCCCGACGCCTTTCGGTCACTCCGCGCACCGGAGTGGTGACGTTGTGCTTGGCCCCGGCGGGCCGAGGGAACCTTCCCGGGGCGGGGGCAGCCACGTCGAGAGGGAGAAACGGGATGCGCCAGACCCAGAGCGAGAGCGTCGACGACGGGGCCGCGAAAGCCGCGGGCGCGACGGACACCCCGGGCAGCGGCGGGGCCGGGGACACCGGCCGGGACGAACGGCTGCGCCGGTCCGCCGCCTTCCTCATCGACGAGGCGCTGGGCTTCCTCTTCCCCGCCGCCCTGCGCGCCGCCGCCGACGTGGGCGTGGCCGACCACCTGGCGGACGGTCCCCGCACCCCCGCCGACCTCGCGAAGGCGACCGGCACCGACGCCCGCAGCCTCTACCGGGTGCTGCGCCTGCTCGCCACCCGGGGCGTGGTGGCCGAGGACGACGAGGGCCGGTTCGCGCTCACCGACGCCGGGCAGGCGCTGCGCGGCGATGTGCCGTACTCGGCGCGGACAGCCGTCCAGATGATCTCCGACCGCACGATGTGGCTGCCCGCGGGAGAGCTGACGCGCTGTCTGACCGAGGGCACCACCGCGTTCGAGGGCCTGTTCGGCATGGCGTTCTTCGACTACTTCGCCCAGGACGAGCGGACCGCCGCCGTCTTCCACGAGGGCATGGCGGCGATGTCCGACCCGGAGAACGCGGTCATCGCGGCGGCCTACGACTTCCCGGCGACCGGCACGGTCGTGGACGTCGGCGGCGGCCACGGCGGTCTGCTCATCGAGGTGCTGCGCCGCAACCCCGGCCTCGACGGCGTCCTCTACGACCGGTCGCATGTCGTGGCCAGGCACCGGCTCGGCGGTGAGCCGGAGATCGCGGGCCGCTGGGCGGTCGCGGAGGGCGACTTCTTCGCGGCGGTGCCGCCCGCCGACGTCCATCTGCTGAAGCGGATCACCCACGACTGGGACGACGAGAGCTGTGTGACGCTGCTGAGCCACTGCCGCGGCGCGCTGCGGCCGGGCGGCCGGGTGCTGGTCCTGGACGCGGTGGTCCCCCGGGGCAACGAGCCGCACCAGTCCAAGACCTTGGACCTGATGATGATGGCGTCCCTCACCGGCCGCGAACGCACGGAGGCGGACTTCTCCGCCCTCTTCGAGCGGGCGGGGCTGCGGCTGTCCCGGACCCTCCCGACGTCGACGGTGCTGTCGGTGGTGGAGGGGGTGGCCGTCTGACGGCTCCCCGGCGGGCCGCGTAGGGGCCTGGGCGCACGCGACGGGGCCGGGTGCCGTCAGCCGGTCGCGTCGGCGCGGTGGCGGTGGGCGGCGCGGGCCGCGGGCAGGGCCGCGAGGACGGCGGCCCCCGCCGTGGCCGTCAGGACGAACAGCGCCAGCGGGCCGGCCGGGGGCGCCTGCGCGAGGCCGGTGCCGAGACCGGTGGACCGGCCCTGGACGTCGATCAGCCAGCGGGCCAGCGGCAGCCCGGCCAGCAGGCCGACGGCGTTCGCCGCCAGGACGGTGCCCACGGTGGCGGCGACGGTGATCGCGGTGATCTGCCGCGGCGACAGGCCGATCGCCTTCAGGGCGAGCAGTTCCCGCTCCCCGTCACGGACGGTGGCGCCGATCGCGGTGAGCAGTTCGACGAGGCCGATGAAGGCCAGGATCGCGATCAGCCCGGCGATGACCGGGCGCAGCGCGCTGAGCCCGTCGGCCGGCTGGGGCACCGCGTACACGTCGAGGCGTCCGCCTGACCGGTCGGTGACGGCGGCGGCGACCGCGTCCGGGTCGGCTCCTGGCGTGAGCCGCAACTCGTAGCGGGAGGCGGGCAGTTCGGGGTCGTCGGCCCGCAGGTTGTCGAGGGAGGTGGAGATGACCCGTCCGGCGTTCTCCGGTTCGACGGAGCGGCCGACGATGTGCAGGATCTGCGGGTCGGCGCCGACGGTCATGCGCACCCAGTCCCCCACCCGCACATGGAGCAGGTCGAGCAGGCCCTGTCCGGCCACGGCCTCGTCCAGGCCGTGCGGGGCGCGGCCCTCGGCCAGGGGGAAGGGGTAGGGCTCCTGGTCGGTGCCGACGCCGCGCAGCGCGATGGTGGCGGTCTGCCCCGGGACCAGGGCGCTGACCTCGACGCCGGGGTAGACGGCGGCGATCCTGGGGTCGCCGCCGAGCACGGCCCGGGTCGCGGCCTCGCCGAGGCCCGCGGAGTGGACGGTCAGCGCGGTCCTGTCGGGGTCGTCGCGGATGTGGCCGATGGTGCTCCAGGTGCTCATCGCGACCACCATCAGCAGCAGCGGCAGCGCCAGCCGCCCCACGGTGGCCAGTGACCGCGAGCGGCGGGAGAGCACCCGGTGGGCGCCGAGGACGAGGGCGGGCGGCAGCCCGCGGCCGAGGGCGGAGAGGCCGAGCGCGGAGAGGCCGGTGCCGGTGCGGGCCGCGGCCCGCACCGCCGGGACCGGTGGCACCCGCCCGGCCCGCCAGGCGGCGAGCGCGGTGGTGGCGCCGATGAACAGCACGGTGCCCAGGGACACGGCGAGCAGGCCCGTGGCGTATCCGGGCAGCAGCCGCCAGATCCCGACGGCCTCGCCGATGCGGCCGGGGACGTGGCGGCCGAGGCCCTGCACGAGGGAGGCGGCGACGACGGCCCCGAGCAGGGCGTAGGCGAGGTGCTGGAGCACGAAGACGCGGACGACCTGGCCGGGGGTGAAGCCGATCGCCTTCAGGACGGCGATGTCCCGCAGGTGGTTGCGCACCCGGGTGGCGATCGCGCCGTGCACGGCGAGGCAGGCGGCGAGCAGGGCGGCCAGGCCGAAGAGGGCGAGGACCTGGCCGAGCAGCCGGTTGTCGCCCTGGGCCTGGGTGCGGGCCTGCCGCCAGGTGGACACCTCGCCGACCGCGCCCGCGCCGAGGACGGTGACCGCCCGCTGGACGAGGTAGTCGGTGCCGTCGGGGTCGGCCAGCCGCAACCCGGTGACCTGGCCGTCGGGGGCGCGGACCGCGGCCGGGGGCGCCCAGACGAGGCCGGGCCGCTCGCCGCGGCCGTAGCGGGGTTCGGCGCTGTCGGCGACGCCGAGGACGGTGAGGGTCCTGGCGGTGCCCGGCAGGGTGACGGTGTCTCCCGGGCCGGCCAGCAGGGCGCGGGCGAGGCTGCTCTCCAGGACCACTCCGTCGGGCTCGCCGGCCCGCAGCCAGCGCCCGGAGACGATCAGTGGCCGTCCGACCTTCGGCAGCGCGGTGGTGGCGCGCAGTTCGGCGGCGGCGCGGGTGCCGTGCGCGGTGAGGGTCACCGACTCGGTCGGGTAGGGGCCGGAGACGGCGTCGACGCCGTGCAGGTCCGCCAGCCGTCCGGTCTGCGCGGTGGCGCTGGTGTGGAGCCAGACGTGGGCGCCGTCGGAGCGGGTGAACACCCGCTGCCAGGGGTTGGTGGCGTAGGCGAACAGGGCGGTGGCCAGCAGCAGGGAGGTGACGATGCCGACGGTGGCGAGGACGAGGAACAGCGCCTCGCCGCGGTGTCTGCGCAGGTCGGCCCGTGCCCAGCGCGTCATGGCCCGCATCGGGTCACCGCCTCCGTTCGGGCGGCGCCTGGTGTCGCGCGGTCGTCTGTCGGTGGTCCACCGCGGTTCAGTCCCTCAGTTCGAGCACGCCGGAGGTGCCGGTGGCGCGCAGCGGGCCCGCGTCGAGTTCGACGTCGTCGGCTATGCGTCCGTCGAAGAAGCTGATGACGCGGTCGGCGGCGGTCGCGAGCCGGGCGTCGTGGGTGACGAGCACGATGGTCTGGCCGCGTCCGTGGAAGCGGGTCAGCAGCCTCGTGACCTCGCGGGTGCCGCGGCTGTCGAGGCTGCCGGCGGGTTCGTCGGCGAGGAGCAGGTCGGGCTGGTTGACCAGGGCGCGGGCGAGGGCGACCCGTTGCTGTTCGCCGCCGGACAGCTCGCCCGGCATGTTGCGCTCCTTGCCGTTCATGCCCAGTTCGGTGAGGAGTTCGGCGCGGCGGGCGCGGGCCTGGCGCGGGGCGGTGCCGGCGAGCAGGGCGGGCAGTTCGACGTTGTCGGCGACGGAGAGGTCGGAGACCAGGTTGAAGAACTGGAAGACGATGCCGATGCGGGTCCTGCGCTCCACCGCCCAGCGGGCCTCGCTCCAGGCGTCGGCGGACCCGCCGTCCAGGCGCAGCCGTCCCGAGTCGGGCTTCTGGAGGCCGCCGAGCAGGTGCAGCAGGGTCGACTTGCCCGCGCCCGAGGGGCCGGTGACGGCGACGAACTCGCCCCGGCGGACGGTGAGGTCGACGCCGCGCACGGCGTGGGCGGGCGCGCCTTCGCCGTAGTGGGTCTTGGTGAGGGCCTCGGCCACCACCAGAGGAGGGGGGCTGTCACTCACTGCGGCTCCTCCAGTTCCTCCTGGCACCGTTCCAGCCAGTCGAGGTCGGCCTGGAGGTGCAGCATCGCGCCCTCGATGAGCAGGGCGGAGATGCGGTTGCCGCGGTCGTCGGCGGCGAGTTTGGACAGGGTGCGCATCGTATTCAGGTACTGGCGCCGCTGTCTGTTGATGAGGGCGATCTGGTCGGCGAGTCCGGTGTGCGGGGCGAGGGCGAGTTTCATGAAGAACTCGTCCCGGACCCTGGGTTCCTCCGACGTCTCCTCGAACCAGGCGGCCAGCGCCTCACGCCCGGCGTCGGTGAGACGGTAGATCTTCTTGTTGGGCCGGCTCGACTGCTCGACCTCCTCGCCCTCGATCAGTCCCGATTTGTCGAGACGGCCCAGGGTGACGTAGATCTGACCGACATTGGGCTGAGGGTATGCGGCACCCAGCAGTTGTTCAAGATCCTGTTTCAGTTCGTAGCCGTGGGCGGGGCCACGCGCCAGCAGGGCCAGGAGAGGCAGCCGCACTTACGCTCTCCACCTCGTCTCCGTGTCGGGTCCGGCGATCCCGGCGGCCGCGGGCCGGTGCGCCGGTGGCCAAAAAGCCGGAGCCCCTAGTATCACGCATACCTAACAGGTATACATGCTTTTGCCGCCGCGGCGAAGGGGCCCGGCACGGGGCGTGAGGCCCGGCACCGTCCGAGCGGGAGGGGACCCATGCGCGGGGCACGCGCCGCCGGCCGGGGGCTGCTCGTGCTGGCCGTGCTGCTGTCCGGCTACGTGGCCGCGGGCGCGCGGTCCGACGAGTCGGGCCGCGGTCCGCTGACCCTGGCCACGGCCGGGGATCTGACGGGCTATCTGCAACCCCTGCTGGCGGGCTGGAACCGCGCGCACCCCGGCGAGCGGGTCACCCTCGTCGAGCTGCCGAACTCCACCGACGAGACCCGCGCCCAGATGGAGACGGACCTGCGCGGCGGCAACGGCCGGTTCGACGTGCTCAACATCGACGTCGACTGGACCTCGCAGTTCGCCGCCGCGGGCTGGATCCGCCCGCTGCCGCGCGAGCGCTTCCCGCTGGACACCTTCCTGCGGCCGGTCGTCGACACGGCGACCTACCAGGGGCGGCTGTACGCGGTCCCGTACGTCACCAACGCGGGACTGCTGCTGTACCGCGCGGACGTGCTCGCCGAGGAGGGGCTGCCGCCGCCGCGCACCTGGGCGGAGCTGGAACGGGACGCCAGGACGGTCGCGCCGCGGCACGGTCTCGACGGGTACGCGGGCCAGATGCTGCCGTACGAGGGGCTGACGGTGAACGCCGCGGAGGCGGTCTACTCGACGGGCGGCAGCATCCTCGGTGACGAGGGCAGACGGGTCACCGTCGACTCCGCCGCGGCCCGTGAGGGCATCGGGTTCCTGGTGCGGGGCGTGCGGGAGGGCTGGATACCGCGGGAGTCGCTGACGTACACGGAGGAGGAGTCCAAGCAGGCGTTCAAGGACGGAAGGCTGCTGTTCCTGCGCAACTGGCCCTACGCCTATGTCGCCGCCGACAGCGCGGGTTCCGCGGTCGCGGGCCGGGTCGGGGCGGTGCGGCTGCCGGGTCCCGACGGGCCGGGCACCAGCGTGCTGGGCGGCTCCAACCTGGCCGTCACCGCGCACACCCGGCACCCGGACTCGGCGAAGCGGCTGATCGGCTATCTGACCAGCGAGCCGGTGCAGCGGCGGGTGCTGACCCTGGGCGCGCTGCCGCCGGTGCGGGCCGCGCTCTACGACGATCCGGCGCTGGTGCGGCGGTTCCCGTATCTGCGGGTGCTGCGCGACGCGGTGCTGTCGGCCGCCCCGCGCCCCAAGAGCCCGCGCTACGACCAGGTCAGCCTGGTGGTGCAGGCCGTCGTGCACGACGCCCTGACCGGACGCCAGACGCCGGACGCCGCGGTGCGCCGGCTGGCCGAGGAACTGGCCGCCGTCACCCGGCGGTAGCGCGCACGCCACCCAGCCAACTTACGTGTTAGGTACGTCCGTTCATCTCCCACGGCCCGAGTGGGGCGAAATAAGCCCATTTAAAGGGCAGCTGTTCGGTACTGCGGTCGTATCCATTGACATCTGCGCGTCATCGCTACCTAACATGCATGCATAACGACCACGACGCACAGACAGGTACTCGGGGTGATTTCCCAGCGCAATGACGCGCACCACTGGTGGCGCGACGCGGTGATCTACCAGGTCTACGTCCGCAGCTTCCTGGACAGCACCGGCGACGGCATCGGCGACCTGGCGGGGGTCAGGGCCGGACTGCCCTACCTCAAGAAGCTCGGCGTCGACGGCATCTGGCTGAGCCCGTTCTACCCCTCGCCGCAGCACGACCACGGCTACGACGTCGCCGACTACCGCGACGTCGACCCGGTCTTCGGCGACCTCGGCGAGTTCGACCTGCTGATGGAGAGCGCCCGGCTGCTCGGCGTGAAGGTCCTGCTCGACATCGTCCCCAACCACTGCTCCCACGAGCACCCGGACTTCCGCGCGGCGCTCGCCGCCGGGCCGGGCGACCCGGCCCGCGCCCGGTTCCACTTCGCCGAGGGACGCGGCCCCGACGGAGCGCTCCCGCCCAACAACTGGCACGCCATGTTCGGCGGCCCCGCCTGGACCAGGGTCACCGAGGCCGACGGCCGCCCGGGACAGTGGTACCTGCACATGTTCACGCCCGAGCAGCCCGACTGGAACTGGCGCGACCCCGAGGTCGCGGCCGCCTTCGAGGAGGTCCTGCGGTTCTGGCTGGACCGGGGCGTGGACGGCTTCCGCATCGACGTCGCCGCCGGACTCTTCAAGCACCCGCGGCTGCCCGACTCGCCCGACCCGGAGGCGGACGCCCGCGCCCGCGACTCCGTCAACCCGCTCGCCTGGAACCAGCCCGAGGTGCACGACGTGTGGCGGCGCTGGCGGTCCGTCTGCGAGGAGTACACCGGGCGCGACGGCCGCGAACGGCTCCTCGTCGGCGAGGTGTCGGTGCCCACCGCCCGCGAGCACGCCCGCTACGTCCGCCCCGACGAGCTGCACCAGGCCTTCTTCTTCGACCTGCTCAGCGCCCCCTGGAACGTCGACGCGTTCCGCAAGGTCATCTCCGAGGCCATGCAGGACATCGCGGGCACCGGCTCCACCGTCACCTGGGTCCTCAACAACCACGACCAGGTCCGCACCGTCACCCGCTACGGCGAGCCCGCCACCGAGGGCAGCGGCCTCGGGTCGGCGCGGGCCCGCGCCGCCGCCCTGCTGATGCTGGCGCTGCCGGGGGCCGCGTACATCTACCAGGGCGAGGAACTGGGCCTTCCCGAGGTCGTCGACCTGCCCGACGACGTGCTCACCGACCCGATCTTCCGCCGCACCGGCAGCCGCGCCCGGATCCGCGACGGCTGCCGGGTGCCGCTGCCCTGGTCGGGCCAGGCCTCCCCGTTCGGGTTCACCTCCGCGATGGAGGGCGCCAAGCCGTGGCTGCCGCAGCCCGAGTGGTTCGCCGAGCACGCCACCGACCGGGCCCTCGCGGACACCCGCTCGTTCTGGCACCTGTACCGCGACGGCCTCCAACTGCGCGCCTCGCTGCCCCAGTTGGGCGAGGGCACGCTGCGCTGGCTGGACACACCGCCCGGCGTCCTCGCCTTCGTCCGCGGTGACGGCCTGGTCTGCGCCGTCAACTTCACCACCGCCCCCGCGCCCGCGCCCGTCGCCGGCACCCCGCTGCTCGCCAGCGGCCCCTGCTCCCCCGGCGTCCTCGCCGGTTCCACCACCGCCTGGTGGATCACCGGCGACACCGCCGTCTGACATGCCCGGCACCTCACCCGCTGAAAGGTCATCAACGATGATGCGACGACGTGTTCCCCTGCTCACCGGAAGTGTCCTCCTGCCGCTGGCCCTCGCCGCGACCGCCTGCGGCGGTGGCGGGGACGTCTCCGCCGGGGGCGGCGACAAGTCCCTCGGCGGCCAGACGGTCACCGTCGCCGGGGTCTGGTCGGGCAGCGAGCTGAAGAACTTCCAGAAGGTGCTCGACGCCTTCACCGAGAAGACCGGCGCCGCCACCCGGTTCGTCTCCACGGGCGACAACGTGTCGACCGTCGTCGGCAGCAAGATCGAGGGCGGCGACGCCCCGGACGTGGTGATGGTCCCGCAGGTCGGCGTGTTGCAGCAGTTCGCCCGCGAGGGCTGGCTCCAGCCGCTGTCCAAGAGCGTGCGGACGTCCGTCGGCTCGGACTATGCGAGCGTGTGGAAGAACTACGGCAGCGTCGACGACACCCTGTACGGCCTGTACTTCAAGGCCGCCCACAAGTCGACGGTCTGGTACAGCCCCACGGCCCTCGAACAGGCCGGGGTCAAGCCGCCCACCAGCTTCGACGAGATGCTGACGGCCGGGCGCGCGGTCTCCGACTCCGGTCTCGCCGCCTTCGCCGTCGCGGGCCAGGACGGCTGGACCCTCACCGACTGGTTCGAGAACGTCTACCTCTCGCAGGCCGGACCTGAGAAGTACGACGCCCTCGCCGCGCACCGGCTGAAGTGGACCGACGACAGCGTGGTGAAGGCCCTGACCACGCTCGGCACGCTGTTCAAGGACAAGCAGCTGCTGGCCGGCGGCCAGAAGGGCGCCCTCAACACCGACTTCCCCGGCTCCGTGGAGAAGGTCTTCGGACCCAAGCCCGAGGCCGGCATGGTCTACGAGGGCGACTTCGTCGCCGGGGTCGCCAAGGACCAGTTCGGCAAGGAGATCGGCAAGGACGCCGACTTCTTCCCCTTCCCCGGGGTCGACGGGAACACCGCCCCCGTGGTCAGCGGCGGTGACGCGGCCGTCGTCCTCAAGGACGGCAAGCACCGCGCGGCCGGCATGAAGCTCCTCGAGTACCTGGCCTCCCCCGAGGCGGCGGCCCTCTGGGCGAAGCAGGGCGGCTTCCTCTCCCCGAACAAGAAGCTCGACCTGGGCGCCTACGGCGACGACGTGACCCGCGCGACCGCCAAGTCCCTGATCGCGGCGGGCGACACCGTCCGCTTCGACATGTCCGACCAGGCGCCGGCCGCGTTCGGCGGCACCAAGGGCGTCGGCGAGTGGAAGCTGCTCCAGGACTTCCTGCGCGACCCGTCCGACCCGAAGGCCACCGCCGCCGCGCTGGAGACCGCAGCGGCCAAGGCCTACAAGGACTGACCGGCCATGACCGCCACCCTCGTCAACGACGCGTCCCGGCCGGCCCCGCCGCCTCCGGACGCGGCCCGCAAGCGGCGGGCCGGGCTGCGGGGCCGCGCCGTCGCCGTGCTGTTCGCGCTGCCCGCCCTGCTGCTGCTCGGCGCGCTGGTCGTCTACCCCGTCCTGTTCTCCATCGGGCGCAGCTTCTTCGACGCCTCGGGCACCCGGTTCGTGGGCGCCGACAACTACACGGAGATGTTCCACGACCCGGCGACCCTCAAGGCCGTCCGCAACACCGTGATCTGGGTCGTGGTGGCGCCCGTGCTGCTCACCGGCCTCGGTCTGATCCTCGCCGTGCTGGTGGAGAAGGTCCGCTGGGGCACCGCGTTCAAGCTGCTGATGTTCATGCCGATGGCGGTGTCGTTCCTGGCCGCCGGCATCATCTTCCGGCTGGCCTACGACGAGGACCCCGACCGGGGTGTGCTGAACGCCGCGGTCGTCTCCGTCCACGACGTCTTCGCCGGCACCTCGCCCTATCCCACCGCCCGCGCCCGCGACGGCCAGGGCCTGACCCACGGCGAGGACGGCTCCTACCGCACCGGGGCGAGCCTGTCGCCCGGGGACACGGTGACGCTCCCGCTGGTCGGGGTGCTCCCCGCGGAGCTGCCCTCCGACGCGAGACCGGCCGCCGCGCGGGCGGCGGCCCCCGGTGAACTGCGCGGCGTCGCCTACCTGGACTTCGTGCCGGGCGGCGGAGGCACCCAGGGCGCGATCGACCGCGGTGAGAGGGGACTGCCCGGCCTGAAGGTCGAGGCGGTCCGCGACGGCAGGACCGTCGCGTCCACGACCACCGCGCCCGACGGCTCCTTCGCCCTCACCGGGCTCGGTCCCGGCACGTACAGCGTGGCGCTGCCCGCCGCCAACTTCGCGCAGCCCTACGACGGGATCTCCTGGCTCGGTCCGACCCTCGTCACACCGGCCATCATCGGCGCCTATCTGTGGATCTGGACCGGCTTCGCGATGGTCCTGATCGGGGCCGGGCTCGCCACCCTGCCGCGGGACGCGCTGGAGGCCGCCCGGATGGACGGCGCCAACGAGTGGCAGATCTTCCGCCGCATCACCGTCCCGCTGCTCGCCCCCGTGCTGACGGTGGTGTTCGTGACCCTCGTCATCAACGTGATGAAGGTCTTCGACCTCGTGTACATCATCGCGCCGGGACCGGTGCAGGAGGACGCCACGGTGCTGGCCACCCAGATGTGGCTGGTGTCCTTCGGCGGCGGCAACGACCAGGGCCTGGGCAGCGCGCTCGGGGTGCTGCTGTTGCTGCTTGTGGTACCGGCGATGGTCTTCAACGTCCGGCGTTTCCGAAGGAGTCAGCGATGACCGCCGTCCGGCGCGGCCTGAGCAGCGGCCTGGTGCAGGCCTTCCTCGTCCTCATCGGGCTGATCTGGCTCACCCCGCTGGGCGGGCTGTTCCTGTCGTCGATGCGCTCCGCCGAGGACACCGCGAAGGGCGGCTGGTGGACGGCGCTGCTCGCCCCCGGCCAGCTCTCCTTCGACAACTACGGGTCGCTGCTGAAGAACTCGGGGATGACGCAGGCGTTCTGGAACACGGTGCTGATCTCGGTGCCGACGACCGCGCTGGTCGTGGTGCTCGCCGCGCTCGCCGGGTACGCCTTCGCGTGGCTGGACTTCCCCGGGCGCGACGCGGTGTTCCTCGTCGTGGTGGCGCTGCTGGTGGTGCCGGTGCAGATCGGTCTGCTGCCGGTCGCCAAACTCTTCGGCCAGCTGGGCCTGTTCGGCTCGATCCCCGGCGTGGTGCTGTTCCACGTGGCCTACGGACTGCCGTTCGCGGTGTTCCTGCTGCGCAACTACTTCGCCGAGATACCGCAGGAGATGCTGGAGGCGGCCCGGATGGACGGCGGCACCGAGTGGCGCATCTTCCGGCAACTGGTGCTGCCGGTCGCCCGGCCCGCCCTCGCGTCGCTCGCCGTGTTCCAGTTCCTGTGGGTGTGGAACGACATGCTGGTGGCGCTGCTGTTCGCGGACAGTTCGGCGCAGCCGCTGACGGTGGCGTTGCAGTCCCAGACCCGGCAGTTCGGCAGCAACATCGACGTGCTGGCGCCGGGCGCCTTCCTGTCCCTGATCGTGCCGCTGGTGGTCTTCTTCGCCTTCCAGCGGCACTTCGTCCAGGGCGTCATGGCCGGCTCGGTCAAGTAGCCCCGGGCGACGGGCCACGGCGGCCGCGCGGACCGGAGCAGGTCCGGACCGCGCGGCCGCCGCCGTGCGCACCGGATCTGCGCCGGCCGGTCGGTCCTTCAGCGCGTCAGCGCGTCGGTCGGTCAGCCCGTCGGTTCCGCCGGTCCGTCACAGGACGTGTTCCCTGACCCAGGTGAGGAGGTCGGGGTCGTTGAGCGCCGTCACCCACAGGTCGGCCCGAGCCGCGTCCTGCTCGGCGGGGCGCGGCCCCACCCCGAGGACGCGCAGGCCCGCGCGGCGCGCGGACTCGACGCCGGTCAGGGAGTCCTCGATGGCCAGGGCCGTCTCCGGCGCCGCGCCGCACAGCCGGGCCGCGGTGGCGTAGACGTCGGGCCACGGCTTCGGGCGTACCGTTTTGGCACCGGCCGCCGCGGGGGTGGCGTCCGGGGTGCGGGTGGCGTCGGTGGGGACGACGATGTGCTCGAAGTGGCGGCGCAGGCCGGCCCGTCCGAGGCTCTCCTCGACCACCTCGAGGGGGCAGTTGCTGGCCACCGCGAGCGGCAGCCGGCCCGAGAGCAGCCGGACGAACTCGGCCGCGCCCGGCATCGTCGCGGGGTCGTCCGTGACGAGGTCGAGGAAGTGGTCCAGGAGTCCCTTGGTCAGGACGTCGGTCAACTCCGGCTTCTGCACCTCCTCGGCCATCAGGCGTCCGCAGTCGATGTAGTGCACCCCCTTGGCCCGGTCGGCGAATCCCGGCGGAGTCGTCAGGCCGAACGACTGGAAGGCCCTGGTCCGGGCGTCCTGCCAGTGCCGTTCGGTGTCCATCAGGGTTCCGTCGCAGTCGAAGACGACGGCTTGCGGGGACCAATGGAGGAGAGAGGATGCCTGTGTGGTCACGGGGGCTCCTGGGGGGAGTGGCGGTCGTGCTCGTGGCGGGACCGCGGTTCGGGTGTACGGGGTTCCCCGTGCCGGACACGCGCGGACCGTCTACGTCCTTCGGCGCCGTCGTCCGGGCGGAGCGGTCTGCACCTGGGGCATTCCGTCCCAAACGGGAAACATCGCAACCGCTACGTTATTTCTGTCGCTCTGCGTGACGCAATCACTACATTGAGTGATGACAGGGGTCTTGGGCAGGTGTAACAGCGATCCGTGCGCGACGGTGGAGCACCTGGGCGACCGTCGGCCAACCCCGCTTGCCGGCCGCCCAGTTGAGTCGCACATGCAAGGGTCGGACCGAATTCGGCACTCGGTCAAGGAAAATAAAAATCCCTGCCACGGATGGGGCCAAAAAGGGCGATGATCACCCGCAAGCATTCACCTTCGAAAGAAATAAGCAATTATCGCGCAGCGACGGCGAGAATTGCTCCCGGCGTACGCGGGCGCACTACACTCCGCCCGTCACGGGAACGTTGAGCGAAGGTGGACAGGACGTTGCAGGAACGGGCCAGGGCAACCCGCCGATCACTCCTGGAGGCAGCCGCCTGTCTCTTCGCCGAACAGGGATACGCCGGTACCAGCGTGAACGACATAAGTGCCCGGTCCGGCCGGACCAGCGGTGCCATCTACTTCCATTACGCCAGCAAAGAGGGGCTCGCCCTCGCGGTGGTCAAGGACCGGTTCGCCACCTGGCCCGCGCTGGCCGCGCCGTATACGGACCCCGCTGTTCCGCCTCTCGAACGCCTGGTCGCGCTCAGCTACGAGATCGCGCGGGCGCTGGCCGAGGACACTGTCACGCGCGCGGGCGCCCGGCTCTGGGCCGAGCGCGACACCATCGACGCCCAGCTGCCCGACCCGTTCGCCCTGTGGACCACCGCCGCCACCCGGCTGCTCGCCCAGGCCAGGACCACCGGCCATCTCGCGCACCACGTCAGGCCCGCGGCCACCGCCCGCACCCTGGTCCGCGCCTTCTTCGGCCTGTGCACCCTCACCGAGGCGCTGGAGGGGCCGCAGACCGTCACGGACCGGCTGACCGACTGGTGGGGCCTGACGCTGCCCTCGCTCCAGCGCGGCACGGACCCGGCCGAGGCCGTGAGCAGAGCCGCCTGACCGGCGCGCGGAGCCGGTGCCGCCCCGCTCGAACAGCGCTCGGGCCGCTCACTCCTGCGTGGGCAGCCACACCCCGTGCAGTCCGAGCGGCACCCGGACCGGGATGCGCAGCCGGGCGACGGGTCCCGACGCGGGGTCCCGCGCCGGGATGACCAGCAGACTGCTGCTGCCGTCGGTGCGGTCGGTCGCGAACGTCAGCCAGTAGCCGTCGTCCTCGCCCGGCCGGCCTGGCTCGGCGGCGAACGCGGGCTCGCCCAGGGAGAGGTTCCCGCCGTGCCACTCGACGGGCCCGTCCTGCGGGTGGTCCGTGTCGTACCAGCGCACCGCGTCGAACTCCCCCGGCAGCAGTCCTTCCGTGGTGCCGCTGTCGGCGGCCACGGCGATCCGGCGGTGCCTGCGCCCGATCCTGCGGTCGTCCACGCGCGGGAACTCCACCCGGGCGTCGTCCACCAGGGTGCGGTGCACCCGCCCGGTCCCCGGGTCGACGACGGCACGGACCAGACCGCGGCCGGCCTCGGGTCCCGAGCGGGCGCCCGCTCGGTCGGCGGAGGGGCCGAGGTCGAGGCGCGGCCACTGGACGTAGTCGAGGACGACGCGGGGGTCGGCCTGGTCGTGGGACACGTCGGACGCGTCGTACGCGTTGACCGTGTGCCACGTCCAGAAGGCCTCGTCGCCCGCCCAGCGGACCGGTCCGCCGTCGCGCGGGACGAGCGCGACGCGGGTGCCGCTCTCCGGCCGCCAGTCGATCAGGGAGCCGCCGTGCAGGGCGGCGGCGAGGTCGAAGTAGGCGGGCGCCAGCACCAGGACGAGGTGGCGGGCGGTCAGCGCCATGTCGTGGATCATCAGCGGCTCGTCCACCCCGGGCACCGGTGTGGGGCCCGCGACGACCGTGCCGGTCGGACCGATGAGCGACCAGGTCAGCCAGGGCGGTTCGAGGTCGTAGCGGAAGACCGCCATCTCCCCGGTGACCGGGTCGACCTTCGGGTGGGCGGTGATGCCCGCGGGCAGCGCGCCGTCGAAGGTCTCCCGGCCGACCGTCTCCAGCCCGGGGGAGATCCGGAACGGGCAGGCGGACTCCGCCAGGGCGAGCAGCCGGCCCGCGTGCCGGACGACGTTGATGTCGGGCAGGTCCTTGAAGGTGCCCGCGAGGTCCGGGCCGACCTGCTCGGCGTCCGGCGTGATCATCGATTCGAGTCCGCCCCACAGGGCGTGGCCCGCCTTCTCCTCGGCGAGGACCCCCGGGGTGCGGACGAACCGGTTGCGGTAGCGGGCCCGGCCGCCCGACATCCACACGCCGTGCAGCATGCCGTCGCCGTCGAGCGGATAGAGGTACGAACCGATCGGGGTGAAGCGGGGGTTGGGCCCGTTGCGCAGGTACAGGCCGTCCAGCTCGTCGGGGAGCCGGCCCTCGATCTCCAGGTCGACCGCGTCGACCTCCTCGGTCACGGGCGCGAAGCGGCCGGAGAGATGGGCGACGCGGGTCGGGTCGAAGGCGGTGCGGTCGGTGGTCATGGGACGCTCCCTCGCTGCGAGGAGCGCTGCCGTGCGACGTACCGGTCGGGGTAGCGCTCGGTGAAGCGGACCGCGATCACCAGCAGGGCGATCGGGATCACCCAGTTCAGCCAGTCCGAGCCGCTCCCGGCGTGGACGGCGACCAGGCCGAGCACCGCCGTCACCACGAACACCGCGGACCACATCGACGTCAGGACGAGGTTGATGTGCCGGAAGGCGGGCGAGTCCCAGCGCTCACGCGGGGTCGACTCACGGGCGTACTGGCTGGTGAACGGCACGAACGCCAGCGAGCCCAGGCACACCACGGCGATGACGCCGCTGGACAGGGGCTGCGCGTAGGTCTCCAGCCAGACCAGGTCCTGGTGGTCGAGGACGAGGGCGAGCACGCTCAGGACGGCGAAGAAGACGATGCCGGTCGCCTCCAGGATCTTGAAGTGGCCCCGCCGCAGGCCGCGACCGTTGAGCACGACCGAGGCCACCAGGGCGGAGAGGGCCGCGTACTTCCAGGTGCTGGGGCCCGCCACGACGTCGAAGACGATCCACGGGGCGAAGGCGAAGAACAGGTTGCCCGTTCGCCTGGTCGAGCCGGTGCCTGCCACGGGGCACCTCCTGTCGGGCCGGGGCGGGGCGCGCGGTCGGGGCGGCCCCCCGTCCATCGTGGCCTCGGCCCCGGCTCACCGCATCCGTTGCCGTGCCCCGCCGCTCAGGGGGTGTCGCCGCCGGCCGGCCAGGGCGTCGCCGACCGCAGCCGCAGCAGCACGTGCAGTTCCAGGGCGCGGTCCGGGGAGCGCCAGCCGGCGCCGAGGACGCTGTCCAGGGTCGACAGGCGCTGGTAGAGGGTGTTGACGTGGACGGCGAGCGCGTCGGCGGTGGCGCGGGCCCGGCCGCCGTGGGTGAGGTAGGCGTGCAACGTGTCGAGCAGGGGCACCTTGCGGCGGGCCTCCTCCGCGAGGACGGGGCCGAGGAGCTGCCGGAAACGCGCCTCCAGATCCTGTCGGCCCGTGTGGTCGAGGAGGATCCGGTAGAGGCCGAGCTGGGCCGCCGTCGCGGTCTGGCCGTGCCGGTCCAGGGTCTGGAGCGCGTCCAGGGTCCCTCGCGCCTCGACGAAGCAGCGGGCCAGTTCACGCCCGCCGCGGGCCGGGCCCGCGATGCCCGCGGTCGGCGCGTCCCGGCCCTGCGGCCACTCCCGCTGGAGCTGTTCGGGGGCGGTGGTGGGGGCGACGACGACCAGACGGGTGCCGTGCTCGGCCATCACGGTCCCCGCGGGCCACGGCAGCCGCTCGATCCGCGGGCGGGCCGACGCCGGGTCCGCGACCAGCACCGCGTACGGAGTCGACGCGTCGAGCCCCGCCAGACGCATGTCCTGCGGGCGCTCGGAGGGTGTGGTCAGCAGGGCGAGCAGCAGCACGTCCCGGGTGCGGCGGGTGGCCTCGGCGACCGCGCCCTCCGCGAGCAGCGCGAGCGCCAGCGCGGGCGCGGCCCGTTCCAGCAGCAGCGGGTCGTCGGGTGCGGCGGAGCCGGTGAGGACGAGCGCCCCGAAGGTCCGCTCCCCCGCCACCACCGGCACCACCGTCCCGCCCGGCCCCCGCGGCGGCGGCGGGCGGGACGTCACGAAGCCGACCTCGCCGCGGGCCAGGGCGCGGATCTCGTGCAGCAGTTCCTCCACCCCGCCGCCCCGCAGCACTACTTGGGTCAGCCGCTGGTCCCAGCGCAGGACGCGCTCCAGCTCCGCGCAGCGCCGGGTGAGGCGGGCGTTGTCGGCGGTCAGGGCGGCGGCCTCGCGGGCGGTGCCGACGGCGGGTGCGGCGTGCGCGGCGAGCGCGCTCAGCAGCGTCACCTCGTGCTCGGCGAAGTCGCGGCGCCGCCGGTCGCCCGCGAACAGCACGCCGAGGACCCGGCCGTCGAGGCGCAGCGGGACGCCGAGCAGGCCGCGCATGTGCTCGGCGCTCGCGGCGGCGTCCGCGGGTCCGTCGTGCCGGAAGCGGGGGTCGGTCCGGTAGTCGGCGCTCCAGCGGGGCGCGGTGTGCGCGAGGACCTCGCCCGCGAGGCCGCGGGAGAGCGGGACGGTGAGGTCCGTCAGCTCGGGGGTGAGGGCGCCGGCGGCCGCCGTCAGGCGCAGCAGTCCTTCCTCGACCAGGCCGAGGTAGGCCAGGTCGACGCCGAGCAGCCGGCGGGCCTGGTCGACGATCTCCGGCAGCAGCGCCTGCGGGGTGGTGAGGGCGGCCAGCCGGATCGCGATGTCGTTGAGCGCGCCGAGGTCGGCCGCCCGCCCGGCCCGCTGGTGCAGCAGCGTCCGCAGCCGCAGGGCGCTCGCCGTCTCCCGGTCGGCCGTGCCCGTGCCGCTGGAGCGGGCCAGGTCGGCGCCGTGGCGCAGCAGGTCCTCGGCCGCCGCGTCGCGCAGCAGCAGGTCGAGCCAGGTTCCGCCCGTCATGCCCGCCGTCCCTCACCGCCGTGGGCTGGCCGGGATGGATGGTTCCACCACCGGAATGGCCCCATGGTAGGCATCCCGTCCATTGAGCGGGGGACGTGATCATCCGTAGGGTCGTTGGCATGCGCAACGATGCGGGGCCGCGTGAGCCGGCCGACGAACTGAACCGGCTGCTGCCCGCCGGCCGGGTCCTCACCGACCCGCAGGTGACCGGGAGCTACGCCCACGACGAGGCGGAGTGGGCGCCGCACGGGCTGCCGGCCGCCGTGGTGCGGCCGCGCACCGCCGAGGAGGTGCGGACGGTGGTGCGGGTCTGCCTGGACCACGGGGTGCCGCTGGTGACGCGGGGCGCGGGCACCGGCCTGTCCGGCGGGGCGAACGCCGTCGACGGGTGTGTGGTGCTCTCCACCGAGGCGATGACGGCGATCACCGAGATCAACCCGCTGGAACGGCTGGCCGTCGTCGAGCCGGGTGTGGTGAACGAGGATCTGCGCACCGCCTGCGCGGAGCACGGGCTGTGGTACCCGCCCGATCCGGCGAGCGCCCGCTGGTCGACGATCGGCGGGAACGTCGCCACCAACGCGGGCGGGCTGTGCTGCGTCAAGTACGGCGTCACCCGCGACTACGTCCTCGGCCTGCAGTTCGTCACCGGGACCGGGGAACTGGTGCGGGTGGGGCGCAGGACCGCGAAGGGCGTCGCCGGGTACGACCTGACGTCCCTGCTGGTCGGCTCGGAGGGCACGCTCGGTGTCATCACCGAGGTCACCGTGCGGCTGCGGCCGCGCCGTGAGCCCGAGCACACGGTCGCCGGGCACTTCGCGTCCGTCGTGGACGCGGGCCGGGCCGTCGCCGCGGTGGCCGAGGCGGGCGTCACGCCGTCGGCGCTCGAACTGATCGACCGGCACTGCCTGGCGGCCGTCGACGCGTGGAAGCACATGGGTCTGTCGACGGAGGCCGAGGTGGTGCTGCTGGGCCGGTCCGACGCCCCGGGCCCGGCCGGTGAGCTGGAGGCGGACACGATGCTCGCCTGTTTCGAGGGCGCGGGCGCCACCTACGCGGTCCGCTCCACCGACCAGCACGAGGCGGAGGCCCTGTTCGAGGCGCGGCGGCTCGCCTACCCGGCGCTCGAACGGCTCGGTCCCGTCCTGACGGAGGACATCTGCGTGCCGAAGGCCGCCGTCCCGGAGATGCTCGGGCGCGTCGACGCGATCGCCGCCCGGCACGACACCCTGATCGCGAACATCGCGCACGCGGGCGACGGCAACCTCCACCCCCTGCTGATCACCCCGCCGGGCGACGAGCGGGCCCGGGACCGCGCCCAGGCCGCCTTCGTCGAGATCATCGCGGAGGCGCTGGCCCTCGGCGGCACCGTCACCGGGGAGCACGGCGTGGGGCTGCTCAAGCGGGACGGGCTGCGCGACGAACTCGGGCCCGCCGTGCTGGCCCTGAACCGCACGGTCAAGGACGCCCTCGACCCGATGCACATCCTGAACCCCGGCAAAGTCGTGTCGTCGTCCCGGAAGGACTCCTGACCATGGATGCCGTCGTCGACCTCGGAGCGGGCCGGTCGGTCAGGGGCACCCGCGCGGACGGCGTCGCCGTCTTCCGCGGCGTCCCGTACGCCGAGGCGCCCCTCGGCGCGGGGCGGTTCGCGGCGCCGCGCCCGGCGCGCTGGAGCGGCGAGCGGGACGCCCGCTCCCCCGGGCCCACCGCGCCGCAGCCGCGCACCGACGTGCCGGGCCTGCCCGACCTGTCGGTCCTCGTCGGACCCGGCTGGGTGCCGGGCGAGGAGTACCTCACCGTCGACGTGTGGACGCCCGACCCCGGCGCTGACGGGCTGCCCGTCATGGTGTTCGTGCACGGCGGGTCCTTCACCGGCGGCGCGGGCGGTGCGGCCGGGTACGACGGGACCGGGTTCGCCCGTGACGGGGTGGTCCTCGTGACGCTCAACTACCGCGTCGGCGTGCCCGGTTTCCTGCGGCTGCCGGGCGCCCCGGACAACCGCGGTCTGCGCGACCAGATCCTCGCCCTCGCGTGGGTGCGCGCACACATCGACCGGTTCGGCGGCGACCCCGGCGCCGTCACCGTCTTCGGGGAGTCGGCGGGCGCCCTCAGCGTCGGCGCGCTGCTGGCCGCCGCGCCCGCCGGACTCTTCCGGCGCGCGGTCAGCCAGAGCGGCGGCGCCTCGCACGCGCTCACCCCGGCCCAGGCCGACCTGGTCACGGCGGCCGTCGCCGACCGGCTGGGGGTGCCGGCCACGGTGCCGGCGTTCGCCGCGCTGCCCGACGAGGCGCTCGTCGAGGCGGTGGCGGAGGTGTCGGCGGCCGGCCTCGACCTCGCCGTCGACGGGGTGCGCGACCCGCTGATGGGCCTGAGCAGATTCGGTCCCGTGGTGGACGGCGATCTGCTCACCGGGCAGCCCGTGGACGCGGTCCGCGAGGGCGCCGCCGACGGCGTCGACCTGCTGGTGGGCTCCAACCGCGAGGAGATGAACCTCTACCTCGTCGCCCTGCCGTCGCCGCCCGTCACCGAGCCGATGCTGCGCGCGGCGGCGGCCCGGCTGCACCCCGACCCGGAGGGGCTGATCGCCGCCTACCGGGCGGCGGGCCGGGGCGTGACGCCGGGTGAGGTGCTGTCGGCGATCGGCACGGACTACATGTTCGCGGTGCCCACCGCGCGGCTCGCCGAGGCGCACGCCGGCCGGCCGGGCGGCACCTGGCGCTACGAGTTCGCCTGGCGCTCCCCCGCCGCCGACGGCCGTCTCGGCGCCTGCCACGGCATCGAGCTGCCCTTCGTGTTCGACATCGTGGGCCGGGTCGGCACCGGGGTCCTCGGTGTGCCCGGCGCGGATCGCGGGGTGCGGGCGCTGGCCCGTGACACGCACGCGGCGTGGGTGGCGTTCGCCCGCGACGGCGATCCCGGCTGGCCGCGCTTCACCACCGGCCGTCCGGCGGTGCGGCGCCTGGACACCGAGTGGAGCCTGACGGAGACGGCGGACGGCCCGGAGCGCGACCTCTGGCGCGGTGTGCGCTGAGCACAGGGCGGGCCGCCCCCGTCGGCGGGGTCAGGTCACCGCTGACCGGAGGGTGCGCCCGCGGGCGCGGGTCCTCCCCTTCCCGCGGCCTTCCGCAGGATCCGGACGGCCGATCCCCTCGGCCGTCCGGCGGTCCGCCAGGTCGAATCGTCGCTTCGCCGTCCCATGTCCGCCCCCACTGTCGCCCGAAAGCTCCAACTATCTGACGGATAGAGCCCGTTGACAAGTCCGCCGGTTCGGGCGGCGCTGGTCAGCTCGGCGCGGTGCCGGTGGCCGGCTCGTCCAGGTCCTTCGCCCGGTGCGCCTGCACCGCCGCCCGCTCCACCCGGGCGCGGTGGTGCTCCCACGCTGCCGCGTCACCCGGCGGCAGGCTCCGCCTGTCCTTGTTCAACCCGGCGGCGCCGTCGAGGAGTTCCCTGAGGATGTCGGCGTGCCCGGCGTGCCGGTGGGTGTCGGCGACGACGCGGACCACCGCGTGGTGCAGCGTCACCTCGTCCGCTCCCCGCGGCCACCACGGGACGGTGCCGACGGTGTCCAGGGCCAGCGCGTCGAGGGTGGCGTCCGCGTGCGCCCACGCCCGGCGGTAGAGGGCGACGACGGACTCCCGGGACTCGTCGGCGGCGGCGTACATGTCGGCGTTGGGTCCGGCGTCCTCGGCCAGCCACGGCAGGGGTTCGCCCGACGGCCGGCCGAAGGTGTCGCCGAGGTAGCCGAGTTCGACCCCGGCGAGGTGTCTGACGAGACCGAGGAGGTTGGTTCCGGTGGGTGTCAGCGGGCGGCGGGCGTCGTACTCCGTGAGCCCTTCGAGCTTCCAGAGCAGCGCGTCGCGGGCCGACTGGAGGGAGGTGCGCAGGTCGGCCTTGGGATCCGTCGGGTTCATGGGGTCAGTGTGGCGCAGGCGGGCGGGCACCCCGCGGCGCCGGTCGGTCACCGGCGCCGCGGGGGTCGGGAACCTACGTGACCGTGATGCGGTCGATGTCGGGGGCCCAGCCCGAGCTGTTGGCGATCGTGATGGTGTTCCCCGTTCCCGCGGCCAGGTCCAGGGTCACCGTCGTGGTCGCCGTGGTCGTCCAGTCACCGGTCGGCGGGAAGGTGACCGTCTTGGCCGTGCCCGTGTTGGCCCGGACGGTGGCCGAGCGCGACTCCGCCGTCGTGTACTGGACGGTGACGGTCTTGGTGCCGCCGCTGCCGCCGTCCACGCCGTTGAAGGTGAGGGTGGCGCCGTTGCCGACGTAGCCGACCTTCGAGCCGCCCGAGCAGCCGGCGCAACCGGCCCTGACCGCCGTGCCGGTGAGGGTGTTGGCGGTGGCCTCCGCCTCGTAGCTGTGCGAGCCGCCGGCCGAGGTGCCCACCGTCATGGAGCCGAGGCCGAGCCAACCGTCGGCGTTCTGGGTCGCGTTGGCGAAGCGGAGCTTCTTGGCGGCGGAACTGACGTTCTCCAGCGGGTTCTTGGCCTTCATGACGAGCTGGTAGCTGCCGGAGGCGACTGCCGAGAGGTCGACGGAGGTGTCGAAGTACTGGGCGTAGCCGTAGTCGAGGTAGGTGGGGTCGGAGCCGACGCCCCAGTCGGGGAAGGCGCGGATCTTCGCGGGCATGACCTTGCGCAGGTCCCAGGGGGTGGTCCAGGTCTTGACGACGGTGCCGGAGGCGTTCTTGAGCCCGAGGCTCACCGTCCACGGGTAGTAGAACGGCGCCACCCCGTTGTTGGTCATCCGGACGCCGATCTTGGTGGTGCCCTGCGCGGTGTCCTGGAAGTAGGCGCGGTCGACGCCCAGGTCGTAGCCCATCAGCCGGACGGCGGCGCCCACCTTGGCGTTGTTCGCGTCGTAGCTCGCGCTGCCCTCGTTCATCTTCCAGGTGGTGTGCTCCAGTTCGAGGCACGCCTTCATGTTGTCCACGTCTGAGGAGCCGCCCGGCCAGTTGTCGAAGGCGGTGGGCTGGATCTCGGGGCGCACCTCACCGCCCATGGAGGCCGTGGTCCAGCGGTTCTCCACGCCCCGGTCGAGGGCTTTCTGCAGCTGGGAGTAGCCGGCTCCGCCCATCGAGACCGGCAGGGTGACGCCGGCCGCCGGAGAGCCCTCGCGGTAGCAGAAGGAGTCGTCGTGGTACCCGACGGCGGGCAGGCCGTCAGCGACGCCGCCCGCCGACTCCGGGTATCTGACCTCGATCTTCGTGTGCGTGAAGGCGCTGTTGTAGGCCTGCACGATCTGGGCGCCGTGGGCGTCGGTCGGCATGTAGTTCGGGTAGGAGTCGCCCGAGGTGTCGGTGTCGTAGGGCCAGGTGTGCCACTCGCCCCAGAGGCCGATCAGGCCCATGTGGATGAACCCGATGCGCGGGTCGTTGTCGTAGCGGGCGCCGAAGGCGGCGATGAAGTTCTTGAGCGCGTCGAGGAGGTACGCGCTGTCGTAGTCGGGGCTGGTGGTGTTCCAGTAGGCGTTGGTGCGGTTGGCGACGTGTCCGGCGAAGCACGGCGGGATCGCGTTGGCGGGGTGGCTGCCGGAGCCGCCCGGGTACTCGATGTAGAAGCGCAGGGCGGCCTGGTTGCCGTAGGACGCGGTCTCGTTGAGGGCGTTGTCGAGGACGGTCCAGTCGTAGGACGCGCAGTTCGAGGAGTTCTTCATGACCTCGGACAGGCCGAAGTAGCTCCAGGTCAGCGCGTGCGGGTAGCCGGTGTTCTGGTCGGCCCCCGGCTGGTAGAAGCGGGCGAATCCCTTGAGCGGGTTGTCGAGCGGGGCGTCGGCGCGGGTGAGGGTGTGGACCGGCAGTGCGGGGTCGGGGTCGGGTCCCGGCGCCGGGCGGGCGGGAGCGCCCTGCGCGGCCGATGCCGCGGTCGTCGTCGCGGGCGCGGCCTGGGACGTGCCGGGGAGTGCCGCGAGAGCCAGGGCCAGGGCGGTGGAGCAGAGAGCGGCCAGGATTCCTCTGCCGCGTCGCTGCGCGTAGGTGCGCACGGTGTCAACCTCCGGTGTCGACTGGTGAGATGGCGTCCGGTAGCGGGCCGGACGTCGTCACAGGCCCTTCACACCCGTTCCGACCTGCGTGGACGCAACCTTTTTCGGGGTCGCGGCGGCCGGTCGGGAGTGAGCGTTTCGGGGGCCTGCACCTGATTTGTTATGAGCCAGCATTGACAAAGTTTCGCTGTTGCTCATCAATATGTGTCCACGGTGCCCCACTGACAAGAGGTGCGGCGCAGATCTCTTCGAAGGGGAACCATGGGCGCGGACACCGCAGTTGCGCCACCGCAGAAGGGCGCCGGTCCTGATCCGGTCGCGGACCGGGCGCCGGCCAGGTCCCGCCGCAGCCGGGACGACCGCAAGGCCGCCTGGCTGTTCCTGGCCCCGGCGCTGATCGGGTTCGCGCTGTTCTACGCGTATCCGACGGTGCGCGGGTTCTACTACTCGCTCACCGACTACAACCTGCTCAGCGATCCGTCCTTCACCGGGATGGACAACTACCGGGACCTGATCGGCGACGACCAGTTCTTCAACGCCCTGAAGGTCACCGGCTACTACGTGGTGCTCAACATCGGGTCGCAGACCGTGCTGGGCCTGCTGCTGGCGACGCTCATGCACCGCCTCACCCGGTCGGTGGCGCTGCGGGCGATGCTCCTGGTGCCCTGGCTGGTGCCGAACGTGACCGTCGGCCTGCTGTGGATGTGGCTGCTGGACGCCAACCTCGGCTTCGTCAACCACATCCTCGACGCCCTCGGCTTCGGCACCACCGGCTTCTTCACCTCGCCGACCTGGGCGATGCCGACCGTCGCGGCGGTCAACACCTGGGCGTACACCGGCTACACGGCGCTGCTGCTGTACGCGGGGATGCTCCAGATCCCCCATCACCTCTACGAGAGCGCCTCGTTGGACGGCGCGGGCGAGTGGCGCATGTTCACGCGCATCACGCTGCCGCTGCTGCGGCCCGTCCTCGCCCTGGTGCTCGTGGTGTCACTGATCGGCTCGTTCCAGATCTTCGACACGATCGCGGTGACCACGAAGGGCGGCCCGGTCAGCGCCACCCGGGTCATCTACTTCTACATCTACGAGCAGGCGTTCACGAACTTCCACATGGGCTACGCCTCGGCGGTGGCCGTGGTGCTCGCGGTGATCCTCGCCGCGCTGACCGCGGTCCAGATGCGCCTTCTCCGCGCCTCCCGCTCCGACCTGGCCTGATGAGGAGGCACCCCATGAACCGCCCTCGTACCAAGCTCTCCGCCGGCCGGATCGTGGCGTGGACGCTGCTCGGCATCGCGCTGCTGCTGACCGTGTTCCCGTTCTACTGGATGATCCGCACCTCCCTCACCCCGGCCGCCGACATCTACTCCGACTCCACCGGGCTGGTCCCCGACCACCCCACGATGATCAACTTCCTGCGGGTGCTCGGCCTGACCAGCGAGGAGGAGGCGCGGGCGGCCGGCGGCTCGGGCGCCCAGGTGGACTTCCTGCGCTACCTGCTCAACTCCGTCGTCTACAGCGGTCTGATCGCCGTCCTCCAGACGCTGTTCTGCGCGATGGCGGGCTACGCCTTCGCCCGGCTGCGCTTCCCCGGCCGGGACCTGGTCTTCGGGGTGCTGATCGCCGCGCTGATGGTGCCGCCGATCTTCACCGTGCTGCCGAACTTCGTCCTCGTGAAGAACCTCGGCCTGCTGAACACCTTCGCCGGCATGGTCGCCCCGAGCGTGCTGATGACGCCGTTCGCGGTCTTCTTCCTGCGGCAGTTCTTCCTGTCGATCCCCCGTGACGTGGAGGAGGCGGCCACCCTCGACGGCGTCGGCGCCTGGGGCATTTTCTGGCGGATCGTGATGCCGATGAGCCGCGGCCCGCTGATCACCATCGGGCTCACCACCACGGTGTGGTCCTGGAAGGACTACCTGTGGCCGCTGCTGACCGGCCGTGAGGACCAGACCCGGGTGCTGACCGTGGCGCTCGGCATCTTCCAGCAGCAGTCGCCCAACACCCAGCCCGACTGGACCGGTCTGATGGCCGGTTCGACGCTCTCGGTCCTCCCCGTTCTCGTGCTGCTGATCGTGCTCGGCCGCCGTCTGGTCGAGTCGCTCAACTTCACCGGCATCAAGTAACTCCCTTACCGCACCCGCCAAAGAGGTCCCGCGATGAGTTCCAAGCACCTGCGCATCGGCGCCGCTCTGCTCTGTCTGTCCGCCACCGTCTCCCTCGTCTCCTGCTCAGGCTCGGGCGACGACAGCGCCGGCGGCCGCACGACCCTCGACTACTGGCTGTGGGACGACCGCCAGCTGCCCGCCTACCAGGAGTGCGCGACGGCCTTCCAGAAGGCCAACCCCGACATCACCGTCAAGATCACCCAGACCGCGTGGGCGCAGTACTGGCAGAACCTCACCACCCAGCTCACCTCGGGCGACGCCCCCGACGTCTGGACGAACCAGGCGTCGTACTACCCGCAGTTCGCCACCAGCAACCAGCTCCTCGACCTGCAGCCCCTGGTGGACCGCGACAAGGTGGACCTCTCCGCCTACCAGGACGGGCTCACCGAGACCTGGGTCAAGGACGGCAAGCGCTACGGGCTGCCCAAGGACTGGGACACCATGGCGCTCGCCTACAACACCACCCAGCTGAAGAAGCAGGGGGTGGACGCCGCCGCGCTGTCCGACCTGACCTGGAATCCGTCCGACGGCGGCACGTTCGAGAAGACCATCGCCAAGGCCACCGTCGACACCAAGGGCCGCAACGGCCTCGACCCGGACTTCGACAAGACCAAGGTGGCGACGTACGGGTTCCTGCCCGAGTGGGCCGACGGCTCCCAGGGCCAGAACGGCTGGGGCGACCTGGCCGCCTCCAACGGCTTCACCTACCTCGACAAGAACCCGTGGGGCACCCACTACAAGTACGACGACCCCAAGCTCGCCGAGACCATCGCCTGGTTCAAGCACCTCATCGACAAGGGCTACTCGCCCCGCTTCGACAAGCAGTCCTCGGTGGCCAACTCCGAGCTGCTGGCCGCGGGCAAGGGCGCGATCATGGTCGCGGGGTCCTGGACCATCTCCACCTTCACCGACCCGAAGGCGAAGCAGAAGTTCGCGTTCGCGCCGCTGCCGACCGGCCCGGTCGGGCGCAAGAGCGCCATCAACGGCCTCTCCGACGCCATCTACGCCGGCACCGAGCACAAGGAACAGGCGTGGAAGTGGGTCAAGTTCCTCGCCTCCCCCGAGTGCCAGAACCTCGTCGGTGAGCGGGCCGTCGTCTTCCCGGCCCTCAAGTCCGGCACCCAGAAGGCACTCGCCGCCCATCAGGCCAAGGGCCACGACGTGAGCGCCTTCACCGACTCGACGACCACGAAGGGCGGCACCTTCCAGCTGCCGGTCACCGAGCACGGCACCGAGATCAACCCGCTCGTCCAGGACGCCATCCAGTCGGCGATCCTCGGGCAGGCAAAGCCGGAGGCCGCCCTGAAGTCGGTCAACGACAAGGTCAACGGTCTCTTCAAGTAGCCGCCCCACCGGCGGTCCCACTCCCCACACACGCAAGGAGTTCCATGGCCCAGCTCGCAGACCTCGGCGGTCGCACCCTCGCCCTCTCCCTCGAGGACGACGCCCCGCCCCAGGTCGTCGACGGCGGACTGTTGCTGCCCCCCGGCCGCGTGGCCGTCCTGCACGGTCTGGGCGACGCGTTGTTCTACCGGCACGGGCACAACTCCTGGAGCCCCTGCGGCTGGCGTCGCCTGTCCGACAGCCCGCTGCGGATCGAGAGCGCCGAACGCCGTCTCACCGCCGATGACACCGTCTGGGACGACCCGGCCCGTCACCACTCGTCCGCCGTGGCCGCCCTCCAGGGCGCCGACGGACAGGTGCTGCTGCTCGGCTCGCTCGGCCTGGACGTGCCGCGGCTCACCGCGGACCGCGACACCCTCGCCGGGTGGTCCGAGCGCGGCGACGCACCGTGGTTCCTCGCCCTCGGCAGCGAGGAGGAGGTGTTCGGCGCCTACGCCCGGCACCTCGCCGAACGGCTCGGCCGCAGCGACAAGCGGGCCGGCAACGTGTGGTGCAGCTGGTACGCGTACTACGAGAACATCACCGAACAGCAGCTCACCAAGGACATCGCCGCCCTGCGCGGCCTGCCCTTCGACGTCGTCCAGGTCGACGACGGCTGGGAGCTGGCCGTGGGCGACTGGGAGGCCAACGCCAAATTCCCGTCCGGGATGAAGGCGCTGGCCGACCGGATCACGGACGCCGGGCTGCGGCCCGGCCTGTGGATCGCCCCGTTCATCCTCCACCCCGAGTCCGAGACCGCCCGGCACCGGCCCGAGCTGCTGCTGCGCGACGAGCACGGCGAGCCGGTGGTCGCGGGCCACAACTGGGGCACCGGCTACTGGGCCCTCGACCTCACCCACCCGGCGGCGCAGGACCATCTGCGCGAGACCATCCGCCGGGTCACCCGGGAGTGGGGGTTCACCTACCTCAAGCTCGACTTCATCGGCGCGGGCACGGCTGTCGGGGCGCGCGCCGAGGACCTCGGCCGCGAGGAGGCGTACCGGCTCGGCCTGCGGATCATCCGCGAGGAGGCGGGCCCCGACGCCTACCTGCTCGGCAGCGGCGCCCCGCTGCTGCCCTCGCTCGGCCTGGTCGACGGCATCCGCAGCGGCCCCGACGTGGCGCCGCTGTGGGAGCACTACGCGACCCAGGACCCCTCGGACGCCCTGGCCCGCAACGCCGTCGTCAACACCGTGCACCGGCTGTGGCAGTCCCCGCTGCTCGAGGTGGACCCGGACGTCGTCTACTTCCGCAGCCGTCTCAACCTGCTCACCGAGCAGCAGCAGCGGTGGCTGCGCGACCTCGCCGACATCTGCGGTTTCCGGGCCGTCTCGGACCCGCCCGGCTGGCTGCACCCCGACGAACTGGAGGAGATGACCCGCTACTTGGCCGCCCGACCGCAGGTGCGCCGGCTGAGCCGCTACCGCTACACGCTCGACGGACGGGAGGTCGATTTCGGGCCGGCCGTCGAGCCCGAGTCGGAGCAGCGCTACCCCATCGCCTGAGCCGGAATGCCGATACGGCCAAGGCCATGAATTAGTAAACTGCTCAGCAATATCCAGCGGCGGGGACCCGCCCCCTTCAGGGAGCACCAGATGGCGACGACCGGAACGGATCTGTCCCGGATGCGCGAGATGAACCAGCTGTCCATCGTGTGGGCGCTGCGCGGCAACGCGCCCTCCACGGTGACCGAACTCGCGGGCCGGGCCGGTCTGTCCCGGCCCGCCGTCGATGTGCTGGTGCAGTCCCTGGTCGCGGACGGCTGGGCGGAGGTGGAGGAGCCGGGCGCCAACAGTGTGGTGGGGCGCCCGGCCCGCCGCTTCCGCTTCCGCGCCGACGCCGGTCATGTGCTGGGCATCGACATCGGGGTCCACAAGATCCTCGTCATGCTCAGCGACCTGGAGGGCAACCTCGTCCGCACCGTGCGCCGCCCGGCCGATCCCGAGGCGGACGCGCAGGCGCGGCTCGCGGCCGTCGACGAGGTGATCGACGAGGTGCTGGCGGGCGCCGGGATGACGCCCGACGACATCTGGGCGGTCACCGCGGGGGTGACGGGACCGGTCGACGCCAGCGGCCGGACCTCGCTGTTCACCCCGCTGCCCGGCTGGAACGCGGCCGATCCCGTCGCCCACCTCGGCACCCGGTTCTCCTGCCCGATCCAGGTGGAGAACGACTGCAAGCTGGCCGCCGTCGCCGAACGCTGGAAGGGGGTCGCGCCGGACGCCGACGACATCGTCTTCCTGCTCGCCGGTCTGCGCACCGGCGCCGGCCTGATCCTGGACGGCACCCTGCGCCGGGGCCACGGCGGCGCGGCGGGCGAGATCGGCGCCCTCAAGGCCGTCCGCTGGCTGAACGCGCCCGGTCACCTGGAGTCCTGCCCGGGGGTGCCCGCGAGTGCGGCGCCCGGCGAGGCGGCGGCCTGGGTGTTCCAGGCGGCCAGGGACGGCGACCGGGACGCGCGCACCGCCGTCCGCCGCTACACCCGCGACCTCGCCATCGGCGTCGCCGCGCTGGTCCTCGCCCTGGACCCGCAGGTCGTGGTGTACGGCGGCGGCTTCTCCCGCTCGGCGGACGTGGTCCTCGAACCACTGCGCCAGGAACTCACCAAACACTGCCTGCGGCTGCCCGAGCTGCGCGCCTCCACGCTCGGCGACGAGAGCGTGGCCCTGGGCGGTGTGCGGCTGGCCCTCGACGAGGTCGACAGCCGCCTGCTCAGCGACGGGCTCGCGGCCCCCACGGCTCCGCGCCGCTGACCGTCAGGCCGCCGGGACCGACCGCGTCCCGCAGCGCGCCGCACCACGAGAGAGGACCCTCACCCATGGACGACCGTGCCGAGCCCCAGGAACGCGAACTGCGCGTCGGGGTGGTCGGAGTCGGACAGCGCGCCGACCTGGCCACGCTCGCGAACCGGCCGGGGCTCGCCCGGGTCGTGTCCTGCGCCGACCCGAGCCCCAGGGGCCAAGGCGACGCCCGCCGGCTGTTCGGCGCCGACGTCACCGTCCGCGAGCGGTACGAGGAGATGCTCGACGACGACCTGGACGCGGTGTTCGTCCTCACCCCCGACGATCTGCACACCCAGCCCGCGCTGTTCTTCCTTGAGGCCGGGATCGCGGTGTTCGTGGAGAAGCCGCTCGCGATCACCCTCGCCGACTGCGACGCGCTGCTGTCGGCCGCCTTCCGCACCCGCACCCGCCTGTACGTGGGGCACAACCTGCGGCACCTGCCGATGCTGCGGCAGGTGCGCGCGCTGATCGACACCGGGGCGATCGGCAGGGTGCGCGCGGTGTGGTGCCGGCACTTCGTCGGGCACGGCGGCGACTTCTACTTCAAGGACTGGCACGCCGAACGGGCCCGCACCACCGGGCTGCTCCTGCAGAAGGGCGCGCACGACCTCGACGTCATGCACTGGCTCGCGGGCGGCTACACCCGCAACGTCGTCGCGCAGGGCACCCTCGCGGTCTACGGCGGCAATCCGCGCCGGGCGGAGCAGGCGCCGCCCGAGCACGAGCGGATGCCCGACTGGTTCGACCCGGAGATCTGGCCGCCGTCGAAGCTGCGCGACCTCAACCCGGTCATCGACGTGGAGGACCTCAGCATGATGCTGGGGCGGCTGGACAACGGGGTGCTGACCAGTTACCAGCAGTGCCACTTCACGCCCGACTACTGGCGCAACTACACCGTCATCGGGGACGAGGGCCGGCTGGAGAACTTCGGCGACGGCATCGACGGCGACCCGGCCACCATCAAGGTCTGGAACCGGCACCGCTCCGGTTTCCGCGACGACGCCGATCTGGTCGTCCCGGTCGCGGCGGCCGCCGAGGGCCTGCACGGGGGCGCCGACCGGTCGCTGGTCGAGGAGTTCCTGCGGTTCGCCGCGGCCGGCGGCCCGACGGAGACCTCGCCGGTGGCGGCCAGGGAGGCGGTGGCGGCCGCCGCCGCGGCGACGACCTCGCTGCGCGCGCACGGGACACCCGTCGACGTGCCCGCGCTCGACCCGGCGCTCCTCGCCTACTTCGACCACCACCAGGCCGGTCCGGCGCCCCGTCCGCTCGGTGGCCATCAGGCCGTCGCCGAGGCCGGCCGCGGCGCGGGGGGCGAGGCACGGGACCCGCGTCCGTGAGCGGCCTCGCCCCGCGCCCGCCCGCGGGGCGCCGCGGACACGACGAGGCCGGGGCGGACCGCTGTGCGCGGTCCGCCCCGGCCGCACCCGAAGGTGAGCGGGGAACGCTCAGATCATCGGGCGACCCAGCGTCGAGGGGTCCGCGCCCGGCGTGCCGGGGGTCGCGGCGCCGCCCGAATGGGTGGTCCCGTAGTGGGTGCCGACCTGGTCGTGGTAGCCGGCGTCGCCCAGGTGCTTGTCCTTGTCGAACTCCGGCGCGCTCTTGATCTCGTCCTTGGTGCGCGCCACCTGCACCGTCTTGGACTCCGCGTCGATCCCGACGACGGTGCCCGCGGGGAGCAGGACGTCCTTGCCGAAGATCCAGACACCGGTGTCGACGACGATGTACTGCGACCCCACGTCGTTGGAGTGCTTGTCGACCTTGCCGATGTGGCCGTCGGTGGCCTCGACCTTGTAACCCGTCAGGTCAACGTCCGGAGTGTGACCAGCGCTGGCCGGGTAGTCCCAGATGTTCTCGGTCATGGTGGTACCTCCGTGTATCGGTCGCTTCCGGTCGGTCGGTGCGGGTCCGCACCGTGCGTCCGTTCCGGCGACAGAGCCCGGGTGTCCCGGGCGGGCTTTCCCAAACAACATCCGCGGCGATCCGCGGTCCTGAGCCGCCCTCACGGCGCCGGGCGGCGCCGCTTCCCGTGGGCGGCTCGCGTCACCAGCGGTACCAGCGGCCCTTGCCGCCGCTTCCCGCGCCCGGCCTGATCACGAAGCCGAGCAGCCAGACCACCAGCACGATGACCGCGATCCACCACAGGGCCTTCAGCGCGAAACCCGCGCCGAAGAGGATCAGGGCCAGAAGAAGAACCAGAATCAAAGGAACCATTGTGTTGACTACCTCCTGGACACCGTGTGCTCTCACATCGTCTTTACAAACATACAAAAGCCGCGTTTCTTTGACGATCTGTGGGGCATTCGGCCGCACGCCGTGTGCCCCCGTCCGTGCCCCTCACGCCTAGGCCGGCGCCGTCAACCTGACGCCCCCCGGTCACCGGCGGCCGGGAATCGGGCCGGAGCCGCAACTCACCTGCACGGACGGGGCGTTGGTGGCCGAGACGGGCGAACCAGGCGAACCGGTCGATCAGTACAGTCCTCGCATGTCCCAGCCGACGGTTCCCTCCCCCGCCCGCGTCCAGCCGGCCGAGGCCGACGCCCTGCGCGCCCGCTACCGCGCCGAACGCGCCCGCAGGCTGCGCCCCGACGGCGCCGCCCAGTACCTGCCGCCCACCGGGGCGTTCGACGCCGACCCCTACGCCGACCCGGACTTCACCCGGGCGCCGCTCACCGACCGCGTCGAGACCCTGATCGTGGGCGGCGGCTTCGGCGGGCTGCTGGCCGGCGCCCGGCTGCGGCAGGCGGGCGCGGAGTCCGTGCGGATCGTCGAGCGCGGCGCCGACTTCGGCGGCACCTGGTACTGGAACCGCTATCCCGGCGTCCACTGCGACGTCGAGTCGTACGTCTACCTCCCGCTGCTGGAGGAGACCGGCACCATGCCGACGTGGAAGTACGCGCCGGGCGAGGAGATCCGGCGCCACGCACGCGCCGTCGCCGACCGCTTCGGGCTCTACGACAGGGCCTGCCTCCAGACCCGCGTCACCGGCCTGAGCTGGGACGACACCGAGTCGGAGTGGACCGTCCGCACCGACCGCGACGACCGGATCAGGGCCCGTCACGTGATCCTGGCCACCGGCCTGTTCGGTGACGCGCGGCTGCCCGGCATCCCCGGCATCGAGACCTTCACCGGCCACATGTTCCACACCGGCCGGTGGGACCACGCCTACACCGGCGGCGAGGACGGCGGCCCGCTCACCGGCCTCGCGGGCAAGCGCGTCGCCCTCGTCGGCACCGGCGCGACCGGAGCCCAGGTCGCCCCACGGCTCGCCGGGGCCGCCGACCACCTCTACGTCTTCCAGCGCACCCCGTCCTCCGTCGACGTGCGCGGCAACCGGCCCACCGACCCCGGCTGGGCGGCCTCGCTGCGCCCCGGCTGGCAGCGTCAGCGGCAGGAGAACTTCGCCCGGGTGCTCGCGGGCCGGCCCGTCGAGGAGGACCTCGTCGCCGACGGCTGGACCAGCACCGGGCACCTGCACGAGAAGGTGATCCCCACCGACCGGTTCGCCCACGTCCCGCCCGAGGAGCGTGAACACGCCTACGAACAGGCCGACTTCGCGAAGATGGCGGAGCTGCGCGCCCGCGTCGACGCGCTGGTCGACGACCCGGCGACGGCCGAGCTGCTCAAGCCCTGGTACCCCTACCTCTGCAAGCGGCCCACGTTCAGCGACAGCTATCTGCAGATGTTCAACCGGCCCGACGTCACCCTCGTCGACACGGCCGGCACCCGGGGCGTGGAGCGGATGACCGAGACGGCGCTGGTCGTCGGGGACACCGCCTACGAGGTGGACTGCGTCGTCCTCGCGACCGGCTACGACGTGGTCACCGGCGCGCTCTCCGACACCCTCCCGATCGAGGGCCGCGGGGGTGTCCCGCTGCTGGAGAGCTGGGCCAAGACCGGGCCGCGCACCCTGCACGGCTTCACCACCCACGGCTTCCCGAACCTCTTCCACCAGGGCAGGCTCCAGAAGGCGGGCACGGCGAACCACCTGCACGGCATCGACGAGCAGTCGGTGCACATCGCCGCGATCATCGCCGAGGCCCGCAGGCGCGGGGTCCGCCGCGTCGAGCCGAGCGAGTGGGCGCAGGAGGAGTGGGCGGCGACCCTCCGCGAGAAGGCGGTGGACCTGCACTCCTTCCACGCGCGGTGCACCCCCGGCTACTACAACAACGACGGGAACCCGCCGGAGCACTACGAAACCTACGCGGACGGCCCGCTGGCCTTCCACGAGCTGCTGCGCGCCTGGCGGACCGGCGGGGGCATGGAGCAGTTGCTGCGCCCGGAGTGACGGCGACGGCCCGCTCCGCCGCGCTCAGACGCCCTGGTCGCAGCATCCCTCCCGGCGCATCAGACGGCCCACCGCGAGCCAGTCCTCGCCGCCCCCGGCATCGGCGGCGGCGCGCCGCGCCCGGGTGGTGAACGCCGCGACCAGCTCCCGTGCCGTGTACGGCACCCCGCCCCGCAGCACCGACACGGTCCGCACCAGCGTGTCGAAGTCGGTGAACGGGTCGCCGTCCACCACCGTCAGATCGGCGATCCTGCCCGCCTGGACGGTCCCGAGGTCCTGGTCGAGCCCGAAGAGACGGGCGGGCATCACGGTCGCGGTGCGCAGAGCGGCCGCCGGTGACAGGCCGCCCCGGTGCAGGGCGCGCAGCCCCAGGTGGAGCGAGAGGCCGACCGGGACGAGCGGGGCGTCGGTGCCGAGCGCGACCAGGCCGCCCGCCGCGAGGACCCGCCGGTAGACGTCGGTCTCCGTGCGCAGGGTGGCCAGCTGCGCCGGGGTGGGCGGCGCCCCGGCCGACTGGCGTACCGCGGCCGAGTCCCACGGGGGCATCACGGCGGTGACCCGGGGGTCGTCGGCGAGCCCCGGGTCCGCGCCGAGCAGCGGCGCCGAGGTGAACGGGGTGGCGATGAGACCGAACCCGACGCCGCGCGCGCCGTAGATCTCCAGCACGTCCTGGTAGGCGTGTCCGGTCGCGGTCACCGCGTGGCCCGACTCGCCCCGCTGAGTGGCCTGGAGGTGGGTCGTGAGGTCCTGGCCGAGCTGCACACCGGGCGACAGCAGATGGCTGCCCGCGCGCACGCCGAGCCGGTCGTGGGCGAAGCGCGCCGCCTCTTCCATGAGCCAGCCGGGCGCTCGCACATAGGTCTTGACGAAGTCCCAGTCGAGGGCGGCGCCGCGTTCCAGGGAGCGGCGCAGTCCGGCGCGGGTGCGGTGGGCGCGTCCCATGCTGTAGGCGACCCTGGCGCCGTCGAGGAGTTCGCCGGTGGTCAGCAGCCGGGGTCCGGCGAGCTGGCCCGCGGCCACCGCCTCGCGGATCCTGGCCTGTTCGTGGGCGAAGCCGCCCAGGGAGACGGCGGTGGTGATGCCGTAGGTGAGCTGGCCGACCGTCTGGCGTGCGCCGTAGGTGCTCTGCCAGGGGTGGGTGTGGGTGTCCCAGAGGCCGGGGACGACCGTGTGCCGCGAGGCGTCGATCCGCCGCCACGCTCCGCGGCGGGCGGCGCGGTGCGGTGCGACGTCGGTGACCCGGCCGCCGCGCACGACGATGTCGACGTCGTCGCGGGCGCTCTCCCCGGTGCCGTCCCAGAGTTGTCCCGCGTGCACCACGGTGTCGGCGGGCGCGGGGGTGCGCCGTTCCAGCGGGACGCGGACGGTGCGGGCGGGCCCGCCGTCGGCGCCGATGAGGCGGAGCTTCGAGCCCGACAGATAGAGCAGAGTGCGGGAGTCGCCCGACCAGGAGGGGTGGTCGGCCGGTTCGTCGGTGAGGGTGCGCAGCGGGCCGCGCGGGGTGCCGTCGGGCGCGACCGGCAGCAGGCAGAGCGCGGACTCCACGATCACCGCCATCCACCGTCCGTCGGGCGACCAGACGGGACCGGAGGCGTAGCGGTCGGCGAGCGAGGTGTGCGGTGCGACGGCGTGCAGCCGGTCGGCGCCGGTCGTGGTGTCCACCACCCGGACGAGGTTGTAGCCCTCCCTGAAGCGGAGGTTGAGCCGGTTGCGGTCGCAGAGGGCGAGGTGGCGCCCGTCGGGTGACCAGCTGGGGCGGCCGGGCAGCCCGCCGCCGCCGAGCGCGTCGACGAGGGCGCGTTCCGTGCCGCGCTCCAGGTCGCGGACCAGGAGCCGCCCCGACATGTCGAGGCAGGCGAGCCTGGTGCCGTCGGGCGAGAGCGCCGGATGCACCCGGCCGCCGGTCGCGAGCGCGCGCTCCTCGCCGGTGGCCAGGTCGCGGCGGTACACGCCGAGGAGTCCGTCGCGGTCGTCGGCGTACAGCAGGCAGCGGCCGTCGCGCGCCCACACCGGTCCCAGCGGGTAGGCGGTCGCGGGCGAGGCGCGCAGCCGCCGCGGGGGCCGGCCGCCCGATGTGTCGGCCAGCCAGAGCGAGTTGAGGGCGGCGAAGGCCACCCGGCGGCCGTCGGGCGAGAGCGCGGGCAGATGGATGCCCCGCACCGCCCGCACCCGCCCCTCCCCCAGGTCGTAGCGCTTGATGCGGTAGCGCGGCCGGTCGACGGGGAGCGTCCCCTCGAAGGGAATGGTCTCCGGCCGTCCCGGCTCCCCCGGGCGGACGAGGGTGAAGCGGCCGTCGACGGTGAGCAGCAGTTCGCCGCCGGCCGTCCAGCGCGGGGGGACGGCGGCGAGGTCGCCCCCGACGGTGACCGGTTCGCCGTCGACGAGCAGGGTGCAGGAGGCGGCGGGCGCGGGGGTGGTCCGCAGGAGGGCCAGGCGCCGGCCGTCGGGCGCCAGGGCCGGCGTCATCAGCTGCGCGGCGGCCGGCTCGGTGTGGCGGACGACGACCGGTCCGGCTCCCCCGGCCGGGACGGCGGCGACGGTACGGGCGTCGAGCCCGGTGCCGGTCGCGGTGGCGACGGCCCGGCCCCTGACGAACAAAATGTGTGCGCCGTCCGGCGTCCAGCTCGGGTCGAAGTCCTCCCAGGGGCCGTCCTGGTGGGGTCCGTCCTGCCCGTCGAGCCCGGTGACGCGGGAGACGGCGCCGGTGCGCAGGTCCAGGACGTGGATGCGGTAGGGGCCGCCGGTCACCGGGTCGCCGGCGCGCTCCGAGGCGAAGGCGATCCGGGTGCCGTCCGGCGACCAGGCGGGGCCTCGGTCGTCCCAGGGGCCTTCGGTGCGCTGCCGCAGCTCCGATCCGTCGGGCCGCGCGGTCCACAGGTGGTAGCCGCCGCCCTGGTAGGCGCAGAAGGCGATGAGGCCGCCGTCGGGCGCGTACGTGGGGCGGTTGGGTTCGAGTCCCGCCGGGGTGAGCGGCACGGCACGGCCGCCGGCGCGGGGCAGCGCCCACAGGACGTTCTGGACCTCGGCGATCAGCCGGTCACCGGCGGGCGAGAGGGTCGCCGCGCCGTTGGTGGCCGCGGTGAACGACAACGCGGCGGCGGTGAGCGGCCGTGCGGCGGCCGGGGCGGTCGCGACGGCGGCGGCGCCGGTGGCACCGACGGCGGCGAGCAGGTGACGTCGGGAGAGGGAGAAGGCGGCGAGGTGGCGTCGGTCGCGGTCCATGACGCAGCACGCTCGCGCACCGACCGCCACCGGAGCAACAGCGCCGTTCGCGCCGGACGGGTGATGTCGGTCGGGCGTGGCGGTCCGCGCGGCGAGCCCCGGGACGCCGGCCGCGGCGGGCCGGTGTCCCGGGGGTGGTCGCCTTCCGGCCGTGGGCCGGTGGGGCGTGGTGTCAGGCGCGGTCGGCGGTTCCGCCGTCCGGCGGGGCGGCCTTGCCCCGGTGGCCGCCCGGGTAGGGCGGCGCGGCGGCGTCGCGGATGCTGTCCCGGGCGGCGGCGGCCACCGCGGCGGGCGTGATGCCGAACTCGTCGTAGAGGCGCTGGTAGTCGGCGGAGGCGCCGTAGTGCTCCAGGCTGATGACGCGGCCCGCGTCCCCCACCACCTCGCGCCAGCCCTGGCCGACGGCGGCCTCGACACTGACCCGGGCGCGCACCTCGGGCGGCAGGACCTTCTCCTGGTACGTCAGGGGCTGCGCGGCGAACCACTCGCGGCACGGCATGGACACCACGCGGACGGCGACGCCCTCGTCGGCGAGGAGGGTGCGGGCGTCCAGCGCGATCGACACCTCGGAGCCGGTCGCGACGAGGATGACGTCGGGGGTGGTGCCGTCGGCGCCGTCGGCGAGGACGTAGCCGCCGCGGGCCGCGCCCGCCGCCGGGGCGAAGGCGCCGCTGTGCCGGTCGAGGACGGGCAGGTTCTGGCGGGTCAGGACGAGCCCGGCGGGCCGGTCGGTGTGTTCCAGGATGGCCCGCCAGCAGGCCGTCGTCTCGTTGGCGTCGGCGGGGCGCACCACGTCGAGGCCGGGGATGGCGCGCAGCGCCGCGAGGTGCTCGACCGGCTGGTGGGTGGGGCCGTCCTCGCCGAGGCCGATGGAGTCGTGGGTCCAGACGTAGGTGACGGGCAGCTCCATCAGCGCGGCCAGCCGCACCGCGGGCCGCATGTAGTCGGAGAAGGTGAGGAAGGTGCCGCCGTAGGGGCGGGTGAGGCTCTGGAGGGCGACGCCGTTGAGGATCGAGCCCATGGCGTGTTCCCGGATGCCGAAGTGCAGGGTGCGCCCGTAGGGGCCGCCCTTCCACTGCTTGGTCTGCCGGTCGGCCGGGACGAACGACGGCTCGCCCTCCATCGTGGTGTTGTTGCTCTCGGCGAGGTCGGCGGAGCCGCCCCAGAGTTCCGGCAGGGTGCCGGCGAGGGCGGAGAGCACCTCGCCCGACGCCTTGCGGGTCGCGATGCCCTTCGGGTCGGCCGGGAACTCGGGCAGGACGTCGGTCCACCCCTCGGGCAGGCGCTGGGCCCTGAGCCGGTCGAGGAGCGCGGCGCGCTCCGGCTGGGCCGCCCGCCAGGCGTCGTACCCCTCCTGCCACCGGGCGTGCGCGGCGCGGCCGCGGTCGGCGGCCTGCCGGGTCCTGGCCAGCACCTCGTCCTCGACGACGAAGGACTTCCCGGGGTCGAAGCCGAGCAGCTTCTTGGTCGCCGCGACCTCCTCGTCGCCGAGCGCGGAGCCGTGCGCCTTGCCGGTGTTCTGCTTGGTGGGCGCGGGCCAGCCGATCAGGGTGCGCAGCATGATCAGGGACGGCCGGTCCGTCTCGGCCTTGGCCGCCTCGACGGCGGCGAGCAGGGCGTCGACGTCCTCGACGTAGCCGCCGGCGCGGTTCCAGTCGACGGTCTGGACGTGCCAGCCGTAGGCCGCGTACCTGGCCGGTACGTCCTCGCTGAAGGAGACGTCGGTGTCGTCCTCGATGGAGATGTGGTTCGAGTCGTAGAAGACGACCAGGTTGCCGAGTTCCTGGTGCCCGGCGAGGGAGCTGGCCTCGGAGGTGACGCCCTCCATGAGGTCGCCGTCCGAGGCGATCACGTAGACGTGGTGGTCGAAGGGGCTGGTGCCGGGGGCCGCGTCGGGGTCGAGCAGGCCGCGCTCCCGCCGGGCCGCCATGGCCATGCCGACAGCGCTCGCGAGGCCCTGGCCCAGCGGTCCCGTGGTGATCTCGACACCGGCGGTGTGATGGTGCTCCGGGTGTCCCGGCGTGGCCGAGCCCCAGGTGCGGTACGCCTCGATGTCGGAGAGCTGGAGGCCGTATCCGGCCAGGTAGAGCTGGATGTAGAGGGTCAGGCTCGAATGTCCGCAGGACAGCACGAACCGGTCGCGGCCGAGCCAGCGGTCGTCGCCCGGATCGTGCCGCAGCACGTTCTGGAACAGCAGATAGCCCAGGGGCGCCAGGCTCATCGCCGTGCCGGGGTGGCCGTTGCCGACCTTCTGCACGGCGTCGGCGGCCAGCAGCCTGACCGTGTCGACGGCCCGTACGTCGGTCGCGTCCCAGCCGGCCCGGTCGGCCACGGGCAGTGCAAGGCCGCCGTCCCGGCCGGCGGTCCCCGGTCCGTTGCCGGACTTCTCGCTCGTCATGCGGGCTCCTCATCACAGGGTCGATTTGCGCAGTATGTTCTCCCGGCATTGTCGCCGCGACCCCGGCCTCCGCCCTGTCCGGCAGGCCGAGAACCTCACGGACGACGGCGCGGCGCCGCTCGGCGCGCGAAGCCGGAACCGGCAGGTCGGGTACCCGGGTGACGGCGTCCTACGCGAGACGGGGGCGGCGGGCCCGGCCGCGCCTCACCTGCGGGAAGGCCGGACGCCACTCGGCCCGCACCGCGTCGCCGTACCGGCCGCGCGGTGCGGGCCGCGCCGGGACGCGCGCCGGCCTGAGCGCCTTGGAGGTCCTCGGGGGTCCTCGGGGGTCACTTCCACCCGTACGCGTAGGCGGCCACCCAGGTGATGTCGAGCTGGGCGCTGCTGCCGGGGGCCGCGCCGGGGCCCTCCAGCGCGCTCTCGTTCTGGAGCACCCAGGACAGCGGGATGTCCGGCACCCCTCGGGTGTCGTGCCCGGTCTCCCTGCCGTCCACGAAGAACCGGACGCTGCCCGGCGTCCACTCGGTGGAGACGGTGTGCCAGCGGGTCCAGTCGTCGGTGCCGGGGTAGGAGCCCTGGGCGCCGCCGCCGCAGGGGTGGGAGAAGGCGTTGAGGGTGCCGGTCCACTCGCCCTCGGGGTTGTCCAGCTCGCAGCCGCCGCCGTAGTGCAGCCACGCGGACTTGTAGCCGGGCGCGAGCCGGCTGACCCTGATGCGGGCGCTGAACTTGCCGTACCTCATCTGCATGACGGCACGCGGTACCACCGCGGCGGAGTGCACGGGACCGCCGTCCGCCGGACGCCACATCCGTACGGTCATCCGGCCGTCGCCGTCGGCCGCCCGGCCTACGCTCACCGTGTCCTCCGGGTGGTAGACACCCGCCACCGCGCGGCCCCGGCTGTTGGCGGTGTCGAGCCAACCCGTCGGGTAGGCCCACCAGTTGTCGCGGTAGCGGCCGGTGAGCCCGCCGCAGTACGCGGCGGAGGTGTCGGTGTGGTGGTCGCAGTCGCTGAACCCGCCCAGCGGGACCCTCTCGCCGTTGAAGTCCTCGGCGAGCACCTGCCAGAAGGGGCCGCAGTCGCCACGCGGCAGGCTGACGGCGGCCGTTCGGCAGGCGTCGGCGGACGCGGGTGCCCCGTCGGCCCGGGGGATGCCGAGGAACCCGGCGACCAGCAGGAGACCCACCGGTATCAGCAGCAGGCGACGGCGGTGGCGCGGCACTGCGTGTGAACCCATCCGAAGTCTCCCTCGGGGAGCGGCCGTTCGGAGCCGTCCACGGGATCACGGCGCCGCTGCGCGCGAGGCGGGCGGTGCCGGGGCGCCCCGGACGCGGAGCGCCATCCTCGTCCGGGGGACCGCCTGACGCCATCCCCCGGGACGGCCGTGAACCGGACCCCCTGGCTCCGACGCGCCGGCTGTCCGCTCGCTCCGCGCCACCGGTCCGACGCGGTGGCGTACCGGTGTCTACGCCCCTCGGCGCCGCCGCCGCGAGCCCGGTCGACGCCGGCCTCGCGGCTTCCTCTGTCGGCGGCGCCGCCGTGCCGGGGGCGCGGGCCGCCGACCCGGGCGTCCGCGGGCCTTCCGCCTCCGTGTGAGGATGCGTCTCATGCCTGACGTTCCGCAGCTCCCGCTGGACCCGGTTGCCCGGCCGCGACCGGCGCCCCGGCGCACGCCCGGGTGACCACGGCCACCGACCGCCCCTCCCGCACGCCCGTACCGCCCCGCCCTCTCCCCCGACCCTGGAGATCCGCACCCGCATGACAGCCACGACGTCCACGCGATCCGCCCCCGTACCGGCCGCGCCCGGCACCTGGGTCCGGCACGCCACCACGGTCCCGCCGACCGACGCCTATCCCGGCGTCGACGAACTCCTGGCATCCTTCCGTGCGTTGGCCGACGCCCACCCCGGTCTGGTGAGCGAGCGGCGGATCGGCACCTCCACCCTCGGTGAGCCCCTGTACTGCTTCACCGTCGGGGACGCGGCCGAGGCGGGCGGCTATGTCGTCGTCGGCGGAGTGCACCCCAACGAGCCGGTCGGCGCGGTCACCGCCCTCCGGCTCGCCACCGCCCTCTGCGAGGACGCCGGGCTGCGGGCGCACTTCGAGGGGGCCTGGCACATCGTGCCGTGCGTCGACCCCGACGGGGCCCGGCTCAACGAGGGCTGGTTCGCCACCCCGACCGACAAGCGCGCCTACGGCAGGCACTTCTACCGGCCGGCGGGCCGGGAGCAGGTCGAGTGGACCTTCCCCTTCTCCTACAAGAAGGCGTGGTTCGACCGGGTGCTGCCCGAGACGCACGCCCTGATGCGGCTGATCGACGCGGTCCGACCGCGGTTCCTCACCACGCTTCACAACTGCGAGGCGGGCGGCGTCTACTACTACATGAACCGGCCCGCCCCCGCGCTCTACGACGTCCTCGCGGCGATCCCGGCCTCCGTCGGCCTGCCGCTCGCCACCGGCGAACCCGAGGCCGCCCATGTGCCGCTCTACGCCCCGGCCGTCTACGGCTGCATCGACATGCGGGACGCCTACGACCACCTCGAAGGGCTCGGCGTCGACGCCGCCTCGAAGATCGCGGGTGCGTCGAGCGCCGCGTACGCCGAGCGCCACGGCACCTTCTACTTCGTCACCGAGGTCCCGCACTGGAGCCACCCGGACGCCGACGACGGCACGCCCACCGAGGAGCGGTACGCGGACGTCGTACGGCGCAGGTCCGTGGCGCTCGCCGAGACCGGGGCGTTCCTCGGCTCCGTGCTGGAGGCGGCCGACCCGGATCTGACCATCCCGTCGCCGTTCCTGCGGGCGGTGCGCGACTTCGTGCCGTCCCTGCCGGAACTCGCGGCGCTCGACGCGGCCCGCGCCGACACGCTGCCCGACCGGGCCGCGACCGTCGCCGAGCGCTACGACTGCGAGGCGAGCGTGCACAGCTTCCGCGTCCGGTTCGGCGGGATGCTGCTGCGGGCCCTGGGCGCCGAACTCGTCGCGGGCACGGCCACCCCCGAAGTCCGGCGCGGGCACGCCGAGTTGCTGACCGCGTACGAGGAGTGGGAGCGGGCGGCGGAGCCGGCCACCGGGGAGCCCATCGAGATCGCCACCCTGTCCGGCGTCCAGTACGCGGCCCTGCTCGCCGCCGCCGACCACGCCCGCGTTTCCGTGCCGGCGCCCGACCCCGGCACCGACCGTGACCTCGGCTGACACCCCGCGCCCGCCGGCCGACCCGCTCACTCCCGGCCCCGGGACGGCCTGCCCCGCGGGGACGACCGGTTGCGCGCCACGCCCGCTGCTCTTTCTCGACGTCGACGGACCGATCGTCCCGTTCGGCGCCACCTCGCGGGAGCTGCCGGGCGGCTACCCGACGTATCCGGTGGCGGACGCGGCGCGGCAGGCGGCGGGCGCCCATCCGCTGCTGGCGAGGATCGACCCCGCGATCGGGCGGCGGCTGGCGGCGCTGCCGTGCGTGCTGGTGTGGGCGACGACCTGGATGGCGGACGCCAACGAGTGCGTCGCGCCGCAGCTCGGGCTGCCCGAACTGCCGGTGGTGTCCTGGCCCGAGCCGTCGGACGGGGACGGGCGGGACGGCCTGCACTGGAAGACCCGCACCCTCACCGCCCTCGCGGCCGGACGCCCCTTCGTCTGGGTCGACGACGAGATCACCGACCGGGACCGCGCCTGGGTCGCGGACCATCACCGCGGTCGGGCCCTGCTCCACCGGGTCGATCCGCGCCGGGGGCTGACCGACCCGGATCTCGCCGCCGTCGAGAGCTGGTTGCGGGAGATCGGGCGCACCGCACCGCCACCGGGCGCGGGCTGAGACAGTCGGGGCCGGCCCGCGCGCCGGCCCGCCGCGCAGCGCGTCCGACGACACCCGCGGCCGGTCACCGGGTTCGCGAACGCGCCCGTTTCAGCCGCGAGTTGGCGATTTCAGGAAGGGACGCGCGGCCGATTATGATCTTGGTCATGACTGTGCAGAGCCCTGAAAAGACACCTTCCCGCAAGCAGCGACTCCAGGAGAAGCAACGCCGCCAGCTTGCGGTGGTCGACACCGTGGACAAGGCCGAGGTCAAGGTCCGCAAGGCCGAGGCCGAACTCGCCGTCGCCATCTCGGAGGCGGTGCAGATGTTCGGCGGCGAGCAGGCCGCGTCGGAGGAACTCGACCTGCCCGTCGAGGCGATCCGCCGCTTCCTCGGCATGCTGGAGGACGAGCCGGGCGACGGCTCCGCCGACGGCGACGGGTCGGCCGGTGCCGGCAAGGACGGGGACGAGGACGTCGTCGCGGTGTAGGCGCTCCCCCGCCGATCACGTACGACTCCCGCTCGGGGGCGCGCTGCCGCCCGGCGCCTCCGAGCCGCCGCCGCACCGCGACGCGCCACGGCCGCCGCCGCACCGGCCGCTCTCTCCTGGCCGCGCGGCCGGCCGCCGCCCCTTGGTACGGTGCGCGGGTCTCGCCGCCGGGGCGGTGACGGCACACGGAACGGGAGCCGAGCCACGATGGACGTGTCAGAGGTCGCGCGTGCGGTGGCCGCGGCCAGGTCGATCGCCTCGTCCCTCGGTCTGCCGGCCGACGACGCGGTCGTCGTGCACAACTCCAACAAGCTCACGCTGCGGCTGCTGCCGTGCGACGTCCTGGCGCGGGTGGCGCCCGAGGAGCGGCAGGTCGCCCGGTTCGAGCTGGACCTCGCCCTACGGCTCGCCGCGTCCGGCTGCCCGGTGGCCGTTCCCGACCCCCGGGTGGCACCGGACGTCCACGAGCGCGACGGCTTCGTGGTCACGCTGTGGACGTACTACGCGCCCGTGCCGGAGCGCCAGGTCGCCCCGGCCGAGTACGCCGACGCGCTCCAGCGGCTGCACGCCGGGATGCGCGAACTCGACGTCCCCGCACCGCACTTCACGGACCGCGTCGAGCGGGCCCAGCGGCTCCTGGCGGACCGCGAGAGCACTCCGGCGCTCCCCGGCGCGGACCGGGAGCTGCTCGCCCAGACCCTGCGCGCGACGCGCCGCTTCATCGAGGGGCGGGGCGGCGCCGAGCAGCTGCTGCACGGCGAGCCGCACCCCGGCAACGTGCTCGCCACGGACGACGGTGTGCTCTTCATCGACCTGGAGACGTGCTGCCGCGGTCCCGTCGAGTTCGACCTCGCCCACGCCCCCGACGAGGTCGACGACCGCGCCCGTGGGGTCGATCGGGAGCTGCTGCGCGCGTGCCGGACGCTGGTGCTCGCGATGGTCACGACGTGGCGCTGGGAGCGGGACGACCAGCTCCCCGACGGCCACCGGCTGGCCGCCGAGTGGCTCGAACGGCTCCGTGCGGCCCGCGCCCTCGGCGGCTTCGGCACTCCCGGCTGAGAGCCGCCGTCGACGGCGGGAACGGCGCGCCGACGGCGGCCGACGGAATTGCCCGGCGCCGGTCGAATCGTGGGTCGGCGGTTCCGTCAATTCACCCCGGCGCCGGTTCCCGGGCACTTCCCGGGCACTGCCGAATTCCCGAACGCGAACCGCGGGGGGAAATCGTCCGGTGATCCGTCGCCGCACCCGCGGCGCGTCTCCCGGACGAGGGGATCACCGCCCCTGGCGCCCACCGGAATTGCGTCTCTCACTATGTCGGGCGCGTGAACGGAACACTGAGCGCGAATACTCCGAGCGGGCCGAAGGAGCCCCGTGTGACCGAGCGGGCGTGCCGCTCGACACGTCGCGGGGAGGGCGTGGCCGACGGCCGCGTCCCACGTCCCGGGGCCGCACCGGGTGCGCATCGCCGGGCGGCGCCGCACAGTTCGAGACACGGTGTTCCCGGCGGCGCCACGGTTTCCGGGCGTGCGCCGGTCCTGAGGGCGGGCCGAGGGGCCTCAGGCTGTCCGGGTCACGCCGGCTCTCGCGCCCGCGTACCGGCCGTCCGTGACCGGATCGACGAGCAGTTCGACAGGGTCGCCGCCGTTCGGCGGCTGACTCCCTGCGCGCGCGAGGGCCGAACTCCGCCCCCGTCCGCGCATACCTCTGCCGCAGAGACAGTGGCGACTTTTAGCACTGTCTGAAAACGCTATTGTTCTTACTTCCCCGGATCAGGAAACTCGCTGTGTTTGCGGAACGGCACCGGAGTCGCCGTCCGACGGGGGGAAAGGGAGCTTTGTTGAGTACAGACAGCTCATGGGCGTACGACGGCCGCCGTTACCGGATGCACCGGTTCCCCCCTGACGTCCAGCGGGAACTCAACGAACTCAACCGCCCCGACAACTGGCACGTCCTGCTCGCCTGGGTCGAGGACGTTCTCTGGATGGCGCTCTCCGTCGCCGTCTGCGTCTACGGATCGCCCTGGTTCTATCCGCTCGCCGTCCTCGTCATCGGGGCCAGGCAGCGCGGGCTGTCCACGCTGCTGCACGACTGCGCGCACGGCGTGGGCGTCGCCGACAAGCGGCTCCAGATGTTCGCCGGGACCCTGCTGACCGCGTACCCGATCTTCCAGCAGCACTACGCCTACAAGGTCTCCCACGTCTTCACCCACCACCCCAAGCTCGGCAGCCCCGAAGGCGACCCCGATCTGCGGTTCTTCATCGAGCAGGGCGCCTACCGCCGTTCGGCCACGGCCAGTTACGTCCGCCGGGTGGTGATCCTGCCGCTGCTCGGCTCGCAGACCTGGGCCTATCTGCGCTACCTGGTGCGCAACCGCTACCGCGTCCTCAAGGGCGTCGAGAAGCGGGCCGAGGCGTCCACGCCCGCGCAGCGGCGCAAACGGGCCCTGGACCGGGCCGGGTTCTGGCTGTTCTGGGGGCTCGTCGTCTCGCTCGCCTGGTCGGGCGGCTGGCTGTGGGGCCTGCTGCTGTTCTGGGTGATCCCGTATCTGACCAGCTTCCAGATCCTCGGCTGGTACATCGAACTCTCCGAGCACACCCCGCTGGTGCGCGACTCGAACGTCGACCTCTACATGACCCGCAACCGCAAGAGCCGCGGCTGGGAGAAGTTCCTGACGGGCATCCACAACGACAACTACCACCTGGAGCACCACCTCGACCCGCGCACCCCGTTCTGGAACCTGGCCAGGACGCGTGAGATCCGGCTCCGCGACCCCCACTACGCGGCCGTGGACCGGGCGTTGGGCGGACTGTTCCATCGCGGGCCCGAAGGGCAGCCGAGCACCATGTCGGCCATCGTCCGCTACATGAGCCGGACCGAGGACGCCCCGCCCGTGAAGCCGATCCAAGAGGGAAACGATGTCGCAGCCTGATCAGCCGGCCGGCCCCACCACCGACGCCACCTCCTCCTCCGCCGCCTCCTCCGCCGCCTCCTCCGCCGTCTCCGACGCCCCGAGGAGCGACGGCGCGGCCCGCCGCGCGGCGCTCACGGCCAAGGAGTTCGCCCGGCCCGAGTCGGCCGTCGTGCACGGCGGGTCGCAGGCGCGGCTCGGCCTCACCCCGCCGATGGTGACCCCGATCTTCCAGACGGCCGCCTACGAACTGCCCAGCACCGGCGCCGCCGCGGGCATCTTCGACCTGCTCCAGGACGGGCACGCCTACACCCGGCTCAACAACCCGACCTGCGACGTGCTGGAGGAGCGCATGGCGGCCGTCGACGGCGCCGCCGCCGCACTCGCCGTCGCCTCGGGGCAGGCCGCCGTCAGCCTCGCGCTGCTCAACATCTGCCAGGCGGGCGACAACATCGTCAGCTCCAACGAGTTGTACGGCGGCACCTGGAACCTGCTGGCGAACACCTTCTCCCGGTTCGGGATCGAGACCCGGTTCGTGAGCCCCGAGGACCCCGCGAACTTCGCCGCCGCCACCGACGCACGCACCCGCTGCTACTTCGGCGAGACCCTGCCCAACCCCCGGCTGCGGCTGTTCCCGGTCGAGGAGGTGGCCGCGGTCGCCGAGGAGCAGGGGGTGCCGCTGGTCCTCGACAACACGATGCTGCCGTACGTCCTGCGGCCCGTCGAACTCGGCGCCCACATCCTGGTGTACTCCGCCACCAAGTACATCGGCGGTCACGGATCGAGCCTCGGCGGGCTGATCGTCGACGGCGGGACCTTCGACTGGGAGCGGCACGCCGACCGCCACCCGCTGATGACGACGCCCGACCCCGCGCACGGCGGCGCCGTGTGGACGCGCACCGGGAAGGAACTCGGCGGCGGGCTCGGCCGCAGCGGCTATCTGCTCAAGGCCCGTGAGACGCTGCTGCGCGACCTCGGGCCCTGCCTGAGCCCGTTCAACGCGTTCCTGCTGCTCCAGGGCCTGGAGACGCTTCCGCTGCGGATGCGGGTGCACGGCGAGAACGCCGCCGCGGTGGCCGCGTTCCTGCACGGCCATCCGCTCGTCGAGCAGGTCATCCACCCCGCCCTCGCCGAGGGCGCGGAGGCCGAGCGGGTCCGCCGCTATCTGCGCGGGAACACCGGACCGCTGGTGCAGTTCGAGGTCACCGGCGGCCGGGAGGCGGGCAGCCGTTTCATCGAGGCGCTGCGGCTGGTCTCGCACGTCACCAACATCGGCGACGTCCGGTCCATGGCCACCCATCCCGCGTCCACCACGCACGCCCAGCTCCCCGAGGAGGAGCAGATCGCGGCCGGGGTCACGCAGGGCTCCATCCGGCTGGCGATCGGCGTCGAGCACATCGACGATCTGCTCGCCGACCTCGACCAGGCGCTGAAGGCGGTATGAACGCGACCGTGACACGCCCGTCCGCCTCCCGCACGCCCCTGGTCGCGCTCGCCTGTGTGCGCGAGGACCTCGACGGGGTGGCGCACGCGGCGGTCCGCCAGGTGTACGTGTCGGCGCTGGAGGACGTGGCCGGCTGCGCGGTCGTCCTGGTGCAGGGGCCCGCCTCCTGGCTGCCGTCGGTCCTCGACCGGTTCGACGGCGTCGTGCTGGGAGGCCACGAGTCGAACGTGGCGCCCGAGCGGTACGGCGCCCCGCCCGCGCCAGGGCCGCGCGCCCCCGAACGGGACGAACTCGCCCTCTCCTTGGCGCCCTTGGCGATCGAGGCGGGGCTGCCCCTCCTCGGGATCTGCCGCGGCCTCCAGGAGCTGAACGTCGCGTACGGCGGCACCCTGCGGGACATCGGCGCCCTGCCGATCGGCGCGGCGCACCGCGAGGACCTGAGTCTGCCGCGGGACGGGCAGTACCTGCCGCTGCACGACATCGCGGTGACGCCGGGCGGACGGCTGCGCGAGATCACCGGGCAGGACACGGTGCGGGTCAATTCCCTTCACCAGCAGGCGATCGACCGGCTCGCGACCGGGCTGACCGTGGAGGCGGTGGCCGCCGACGGCGTCGTCGAGGCGGTGTCGGTGACGGACGCGTCGGCGTTCGCCCTCGCCGTGCAGTGGCACCCCGAGTGGTACGCCGCCTCCGACCCGGTCTCCAAGCCGCTGTTCACCGCCTTCGGGGCGGCCGCCGCCGCACACGCCCGGGGGCGCGGATGACGGACACCGCCCGCCCCCGGCAGGGCCGTCAGGCCGGCCGCGCGGAGCGTCTGGTGCTGTTCGGCGCGGACCGGCCGCTGCGCCTGGAGTGCGGCCGGACCCTCACCGACGTCCCGGTGGTCTTCGAACGGTTCGGGCCGCCCGACGCGAGCGGCGCCGACACCGTCTTCGTCTGCCACGCCCTGACCGGCGACGCGCACGTCACCCGGCACCGGCCGACGGACGCCCCGGGCTGGTGGGAGTCGATGGTGGGCCCCGGCAGGCCGATCGACACGGACCGGTTCCAGGTCGTCTGCGCCAATGTCCTCGGCGGCTGCTCGGGCACACTGGGCCCGGCGCCGGCCGACCGCGACGCCGTCGGGGAGCCGTTCCCGCAGGTCACCGTCGCCGACATGGTCGCCGTCCACCGGGAGTTGCTGCGCCGCCTCGGCATCGGGCGGCTGCACGCGGTCGTCGGCGGCTCCCTGGGCGGCATGCAGGCGCTGGAGTGGCTGCTGCGCCACCCGTACGACGCCCGGCGCTACGGCCTGATCGCCACCTCCGCTCAACTCACCACCGACAACCTCGCGTTCAACGCGATCGGACGCGCCGCCATCCGCAGCGACCCCCGCTTCCTCGACGGCGGCTACCGGCACGGCGAGGGCCCCGACGCGGGGCTGGGGATCGCCCGCATGATCGGCCACCTCACCTACATGTCGGGCGACTCCCTCCAGGCGAAGTTCGCCCGCGACCGCGCCACGCCGCCGCACCCCGCCCCCGGGGCGCCGGCCACCGCCGGAGTACCGGCGTGGGGCCCGTTCTCCGTGGAGCGCTATCTGGAGTACCAGGCCGAGAAGCTGGTCGCCCGCTTCGACGCGAACAGCTACCTCTGCCTCACCAGCGCCATGGACCTCTTCGACGCCTTCGCGACGCCGTACGAGCAGGTCGCCGAAGCGGCGCCGGACATACGGCTGTTCAGCTTCGCGTCGGACCGGCTGTACGGCGTCGAGCACAGCCGCCACATCGTGGACCGGCTCGCCAAGGCGGGCGCCCATGCCGCGCACTTCCACGAGGACACGTCCGGGGCGGGTCACGACGCCTTCCTGATGGAGGTGCCGGGATACCTTGACGCGGTGGCGCGTTGGCTCGCGGGACCACTGCCCGAGGAGACCCGTGCGGCCCCCGCCGCCTGCCCGTTCGAACTGTCCCCCCACCCTGGCCCAGGCCAGGGGCACCGAGCAGCCCAGGAGTCCCCATGACATCGACGCGTGACAGCCTCGGTGCCGAGAGAGCAGACGAATCCGGCGCGACGGCGGGCAAGGCCCCCGCAGCGTCGGGCGCGACGGCCGACCGGACGGCCACCGCGCCGGGGCGGCGCGGAGCCCGCGGCATCGGCGCGATCATCCAGCGGCCCCTGATCCCCGACCGCCCGGCCCGCAGGCTCCCGCAGCTGATCGTCGGGCTCGCCCTGTACGGGGTCAGCGACGCGCTGGTCATCCACTCGGGGCTCGGCGTCGAACCGTGGGACGCGCTGAGTCAGGGCCTGTCCCGCACGGTCGGTCTCGGCATCGGCATGTGGACCAACATCATCGGCGCCCTGGTGCTGCTGCTGTGGATCCCGCTGCGCAACAAGCCGGGGCTCGGCACCGTGTGCAACGTGCTGCTGGTCGGCACCGTCATGGACCTCTACCTGACGTGGGCGCCGGCGCCCGAGGCGCTGTGGCTGCGCTGGACGGTGCTGATCACGGGCGTCGTCCTCAACGGCGTCGCCACCGGCGCGTACATCGGCGCGGGCCTCGGTCCTGGCCCGCGCGACGGTCTGATGACGGGGTGGGCGGCGCGCGGACACTCCATCAGGGGTGTGCGCTGGCTCATCGAACTGACCGTTCTGGCCATCGGTTTCCTCCTCGGAGCCACCCTCGGCGTCGGCACGATCATCTACGCCGTCGCCATCGGTCCCCTCGCGCAACTCTTCATTCCGATGTTCGATCTGGAGCGGCGGACGGAGAAGAAGCGGGCGGCGCAGGAGGCCGGGACGGAGGCCGAGGCGGCCTGAGAGTCGTCACCGAGGGGGGAAGGGGCCGTCGTCCGGGGCCCCTTCCCCCCTCGGCCTTTCCCTCTCGGCCTTCCCCCCTCAGCGGGTCACCGCCTCGGCGCGTCGCGCACATCCCAGGCACCTCCGCATGCGGGTGCCTGGGATGTGCGCGGTTCAGTGGCGGGCCGACCTCGTCGTGAAGGTGTGGGTGCCCGACGCGACCTTGTACACGCGGTAGCCCTGCTCCTCGCGCAGCGGTGTGCCCGGTGCGCGGGTGACCGTGTCGCCGGCCGCCGTCGGCAGCCACACCTCGGCCGTCGTGTTCGGCGGGATCGAGCACGTCAGCTCGAAGCCGGTGGACTTCCGCCGCCAGTCGGTGGAGATCGGGCCGCGCACCGAGGTGAACGTCGCGCGGGCCGTGTCGAGGCCGCCGCCGGGGCGGGGGCGGACGGTGATCTCGCGGTAGCCGGGCGCCGCCGGTGAGATGCCCGCGATGTTCGCGTACATCCACTCCCCCACCGAGCCGTAGGCGTAGTGGTTGAAGGAGTTCATGCCCTTGTCCTGGAAGGTACCGTCGGGGCGCAGCGAGTCCCAGCGTTCCCACATCGTCGTCGAACCTCGGTCGATCTGGTAGCCCCAGCTGGGGAAGGTGCGCTGGGTGAGGAGCCGGTAGGCGACGTCGTTGTGGCCGGTGTCGGTGAGGACCGGCAGCAGCCGCGGGGTGCCGAGGAAGCCGGTGGACAGGTGGCCGTCGCGGGCGTCGATGAGGGCGACGAGGCGGTCGGCGGCCGCGGTGCGCAGGGCGTCGGGGACCAGGTCCATCGACAGGGCCAGCACGTAGGCCGTCTGGGTGTCCCCCTTGATCCTGCCGTCGGCGCCGACGTACGCGGTGCGGAACGCCGTGCGGACCCGGGCGAAGAGGTCGTCGTAGGGGGCGGGGTCCTCGTCGAGCACGCGGGCCGTGCGGGCGGCGAGGTCGGCGCTGTGCGCGAAGTACGCGGTGGCGATGACGTCCTTGGGGGTCTCGTCGGAGAGGTTCAGCCAGTCGCCGAACCCGTCGGCGGGGCGCAGCAGTCCGGTGCTGTGCTTCTCCAGGTAGCCGAGCCAGGCGCGGATCGAGGACCACGCGTCGGCGAGCACCTGCCGGTCCCCGTACGCCTGGTAGAGCGCCCAGGGGACGGTGACGCCCGCGTCGCCCCAGCCGGCCGCGCCGTCGCCGACGCCCGCGATGTCGGGTGCGACGTGAGTGAAGGACCCCTCGGCGGTCTGGGCGTCGCGCAGGTCGACCAGCCACTTGGTGAGGAAGCGGGCCGACTCCATGGTGTAGGCGGCGGTCGGCGCGAAGACGTTGATGTCGCCGGTCCAGCCGAGGCGTTCGTCGCGGGCCGGGGTGTCGGTGGGGATGGAGAGGAAGTTTCCGCGCTGGCCCCAGGTGATGTTGCCGTGCAGCTGGTCGATCATCGGGTCGCCGGTCTCGAAGGTGAGGGTGGCGGGCGCGTCGGTGTGCATGACGCGGCCGGTGATCGCCTTCGCGGTGGGGGTGCCGGGGAACCCGGTCACCTCGACGTAGCGGAACCCGTGGAAGGTGAAGCGCGGTTCGTAGGTCTCCTTGCCCTGTCCCTTGAGGGTGTAGGTGTCGGTGGCCTTCGCGGTGCGCAGGTTGTCGGTGTAGACGGTGCCGTCCGGGTCGAGGACCTCCGCGTGCCGCAGCCGCACGGTCGTGCCCGCGGCGCCTTGGACGGTGAGGCGGACCGAGCCGACCATGTTCTGGCCGAGGTCGAAGACGAAGACGCCGGGTTTCGGCTGGGTGACCGCGACCGGGGTCAGTTCGTCGGTCACCCGGACGGGTCCGTCGACCTGCGCGACGACGTGCCGCGGGACGGTGGCGTCGGCCGCGCGGCAGGGCAGCCAGGACCGGTCGGCGAAGCCGGGCGACGACCAGCCGGGGGTCTCCTTGCGGGCGTCGTACGTCTCGCCGTTGAGGAGGTCGGCGGTGACGACGGGTCCCGCCGAGGCCCGCCAGTCGGTGTCCGTGACGACCCGCTCGGTCCTGCCGTCGGCGTAGGTCACCTCCAACTGGGCGAGCAGGGAGGGGCTTTCGCCGTACTGGTGGGGGCCGAACATGCCGACGTTGCCGGCGTACCAGCCGGGTGCGAGGTACACGCCGAGGGCGTTGGCGCCGGTGCGCAGCAACTCCGTGACGTCATGGGTGCGGTACTGGACGCGGGTGTCGTAGTCCGTCCAGCCGGGGGCGAGTTGGTCGGTGCCGACCCGGACTCCGTTGAGGTGGGCCTCGTACAGGCCGAGTGCGGTGATGTAGAGGCGGGCGCGCTCCACCTTGACGCGGCGCAGCGGGAATTGGCGGCGCAGCCGGGTCACGGCGTAGGACGCCGGGGTGAGGGTGCCCCAGGGTCCCGCGCCCGAGGCCGCCACCTTCCTCGCGGGCTGCCACGCGGTGTCGTCGAAGTCCGCGGTGCGCCAGCCGGTGGCGGGTTCGCTGTCCGTGGTGCGCCACGCCGTGTCCGTGACGACGCGCGACGCGCCGGAGTCGGCCTCGATCTCCAGGGCGGCCAGCAGGCCCGCCGGGCTGGCGGTGGCGTTGGTGACGGCCACGGCGAGGACGTTGCGGCCGGGCTTCAGCCGGGACAGGACGTCGACCACGGCGGGTTGGCGCCAGCCCTCGTTGTCCGTGTCCAGGTCGGTACGGGCGACCTCGGTGCCGTTGACGGAGACGGCGTAGACGTTGTCGGCGGTGATCGCGAGGGCCGCGGCGGCCATGTTCTCGGGGAGGTCGACGGTGCGGCGGAACCAGCGGGTCGCGGCCGGTGCCTCGACCGCCGGGTCGCCCTCGGGGAACCAGATCCAGTCGGCGCCCTGGAAGGTGGGGGCGGCGGTGAGGGCGGCGGGGGGCGAGATCCAGCGGGCCGACCAGTCGTCCGCGCCGGTCAGGCCGGTCTCCCACCAGGAGGGTTCGCTCCAGTCCGAGGCGGTGCCGGCTGCGTCCCACACCCGGACCGACCAGAAGTAGCGTGTCCTGGCGCGGAGTTCGGGGCCCGCGTAGGGGACGAGGACGGAGTCGGCGGAGGCGATCCGGCCGCTGTCCCAGACGTCGGGGCGGGCAAGGCGCGCGGCGCTGGAGGCGACCTTGATCCGGTAGGCGCTCTGGCGGGCGCCGGATGCGGTGGAGGCCAGCGGCCAGCTCAGGCGGGGGCGGGCCGTGTCGAGGCCGAGCGGGTGCCGCACGTACTCGACGGTGGGGGCGGTGACGGTCAGCGGTTTCGGGCGGCCTGTCGGTCCCGGGGCGGGAGGAGCGGCGGGTGCGGCCTCGGCCGGGACGGCACTCGTGGCCGCGACCGCGACCGCCGCCGCCGTGCCCGCCAGGATCTCTCGTCGACTGATCACTACGCCACCTCGCACATATGGGGGGTGAATCGAACCGATCGACTTGAATCGATTCAATCAGTGTGGGCGTCGTCACCGTAGAGGCGGGCGCGAGAAGGGGTCAATGAGCGTGCGGCGACTTTCCTGACAGACCTTCGAGCGCGAAGGGGACGCACCACGGACGGCGCGTCTCCTTCGCGGGTGGGATTGAACGGTTTCAGATCACCGTGGGGTCAGGGGCCCCGGAGGGCGGGGCGGCGGCTCGGCGGCGTGCGGGGAGTCGAGGACGTGGGCCATCGGCAGGGGTCCGGAGGGCGGGCGGCGGCCACGCGGTCCTGGCACCCGGACGTCACAGGCACCGCGCGGGACCGGACGCCGCCGGGCGGTGGCTCGGCGGCGTGCGGGAAGTCGAGAACGCGGGCCATCGGCAGGGGTCCGGAGGGCGGGCGGCGGCCACTCGGCCCCGGCACCCGGACGTCACAGGCACCGCACGGGACCTGACGCCGCCGGGCGGCTGCTCGACGGCGTGCGGGAAGTCGAGAACGCGGGCCATCGGCAGGGGCCCCGGAGGGCGAGGCGGCCACTCAGCCCCGGCACCCGGACGTCACAGGCACCGCACGGGACCGGACGCCGGGTCGCGGTCGGGACGCCGGCCACCCGCGACGCCGCGCCCGCGCGCCGGTCGGGACGCCGGCCACCCGCGACGCCGCGCCCGCGCGCCGGTCGGGACGCCGGCCACCCGCGACGCCGCGCGCCGGTCGCGACGCCGCCCGTCCGTCACCGTCGGGCCACCGGCCGCCCGCCCCGATCAAGCCGCCGGCTGCTCCGCCCGGACGGTGGCGTCGGCCGGGGTCGGCTCGTCGGCCGCCTCGCGCGGGGCCGGGATGACGGCGGCGATGGCCGCGGAGACCAGCGCCACGACGCAGCCCACCACCAGCGCGGTGCGGAATCCGGTCTCGGAGGTGAAGGTGTGGGCGCCCGCGGTGGTGGTCATCTGGGCGAGCAGCACGCCGATCACGGCGGCGCCGACGGAGGTGCCGAGCGAGCGCATCAGCGTGTTGAAACCGTTGGCCGCGGCGGTCTCCGACTGCGGCACCGACCCCATGATGAGCGCCGGGATCGAGCCGTAGGCGAGGCCGACACCGCTGTTGACGACCATGACGGCCACCATGACGCCCACCGCGGACCCCATCAGCGCGAGGGACACCCCGTATCCGGCGGCGATCACCAACGCACCGCTGATCAAGGTGAACTTGGGGCCCTTGGCGTCGGTCAGCTTCCCGCCGAGGGGCGAGACGAGCATCATCATGAGGCCGCCCGGCGCCATCCACAGACCGGCCGCGAGCACCGACTGGCCCAGGCCGTAGCCGGTGGCGGCCGGGAACTGGAGCAGTTGCGGCAGCACCAGCATGCTGGCGTACATCGAGAAACTCGTGAAGACCGAGGCCACGTTGGTCAGCAGCACCCGGGGGCGGGCGGTGGCGCGCAGGTCGATCAGCGGGGAGCCGACGCGCAGCTCCCACCCGCCCCAGGCGCCCAGCAGCACGGCGGAGCCGGTGAAGAGCGCGAGCGTGGTGGCGGACGCCCAGCCCCAGTCGGCGCCCTTGGAGACGGCGAGCAGCAGCATGACCAGTCCGGCGCCGAGCCCGAGCGCGCCGGGGGCGTCGAAGCGCTGCCCCCGCGCGGTCGCCGGGACGGCCGGCACGACGGAGCGGATCAGGGCGGCGATCACGAGGGCCAGCACGGCCGAACCCCAGAACAGCACACGCCAGTTGGCGTACTGGGTGACGGCGGCGGCGATCGGCAGGCCGAGGCCGCCGCCGATCCCCATGGAGGCGCCGACCAGGGCGATGGAGGAGCTGAGCTTCTCCTTCGGGACGACGTCGCGCAGGAGGGCGATGCCGAGCGGCACCATGCCCATCCCCATGCCCTGGAGCCCGCGTCCGACGATCATCGGGACCACGGACGACGACAGCGCGCAGATCACCGAGCCGGCGAACAGCGGCACCGTGCAGGCGAGCATCATCCGGCGCTTGCCGAGCATGTCGCCGAGGCGTCCGGTGACCGGGACGCAGACGGCGGAGGCGAGCAGCGTGACGGTCACCACCCAGGCGGCGTTCGACGGGGCGGTGTGCAGGATGTCGGACAGCCTCGGCAGCAGGGGCGTGACCAAGGTCTGCATGATGGCGGCGGTGGTGCCGGCGAGTGCCAGCACCGCGACCACGCGACTCGCGCGGGACGCGTCTGCGGAGGCGTTCAAGAGGGGCTCATCTCAGTCGGGCGGGGCAGGGGCGCGGACCGGCCACACGGCCGTCGTTGCGTGAGGCAACTTTAATTCAGTTGATTGACTTAATCTACCGCGGGGGTTTGACTGGGGGCGTCGTCACGTCCCGCGACCGGAGGAGACACGACATGCCGGACGAACGCACGCCCCTGCCCTATCCCTTACAGGGCGCCTCCGCGCTGCGGCCCCCCGCCGAGTGGCCGGAGCTGCGGGAGAAGTGCCCGGTCGCCCGGGTGACCCTGCCCAGCGGCGACGAGGCCGCCCTGCTGACCCGGTACGAGGACGTCCGGATGGCGCTGTCCGACCCGCGCTTCAGCCGGGAGGGCCTGGCCAGGCCCGACGCGGCGCGGGCCGCGGCCGGCGGCTCCGAGGACGTGTTCAACAGCCCCATGGCGAAGACCCTCAACGCGGTCGGCCACGAACGCTGGCGCCGGATGATCGGCAAGTGGTTCACCGCGAAGCGGATGATGGCGCTGCGCCCCGACATGGAGGCGATGGCCGACCGGCTCGTCGACCGGATGGTCGCGGACGGAGCACCGGCCGACCTGGTCACCGGGCTCGCCTTCCCGCTCCCCGTCTACGTGATCTGCCGCATGCTCGGGGTCCCTGAGGACGACCGCGACCGGTTCAAGGCGTGGTCGGACATCTTCCTCAACACCACCCGCTACACCCGCGAGGAGACGGCCGCCGCCCACCGCGACTTCGCCGCCTACATGTCGCGACTGGTCGACGGCAAGCGCGCCGACCCCGGCGACGACCTCATCAGCCTGCTGCTCGGCGGCCCCGGCAACTCCGATAACTCCGATAACCCTGACAACGGTGCCGGGACCGACGAGCCGCTCTCCGAGGACGCCCTGGTCGCCACCGGGCAGGCCCTGCTGCTCGCCGGGCACGAGACCACGGCCGGCTACATCGGCCTGACGGTCGCCCATCTGCTCTCCGACCGGCGGCGCTGGGAACGGCTGTCGGCCGACCCCCGGCTGGTGCGGCAGGCCGTCGAGGAGGCGCTGCGGTTCGACCCGAACGGCAGCAACTTCGGCATGATGCGCTACACCGAGGAGGACACCGACCTCCCGGGCGGCCGGATGGCCGCGGGCACCACCGTGGTGTGCAGCCTCGCCGCCGCCAACCGGGACGCGAGCACCTGGCAGGACGCCGAGGAGATGGACATCGGCCGCAGCCCCAACCCCCACCTCGCCTTCGGCGCCGGGCCGCACTCCTGCCTCGGCCAGCCCCTGGCCCGCACCGAGATCCAGGCCGCGCTCACCGTCCTGCTGCGCCGGCTGCCCACGCTCGACCTCGCCGTCGGCACCGACGCGCTGCGCAGCCAGAGCGGACTGCTCACCGCGCCGCTGCGGGAACTGCCGGTGACCTGGTGACCGCCGTCGCCCCCGCGGGCCGCACCGGGACCGGCTGACCCGATGACCGCCGCCGCCCCCGCGGGCCACCTCGAACTCGACACCCGGGTCGCGCTGATGGCGGCCGCGGAACGCCTCTTCGCCGAGCACGGTCTCGGCGCCGTCTCCAACCGGCAGATCGCGGAGGCCGCGGGGCAGCGCAACGTCACCGCCGTCAGCTACCACTTCGGCGGCAGGACCGGCCTGTTGCGGGCCATCATGACCGACCACGGTGAGCGCGTGGACCTGATCCGCGGGCGCCATGTCCGCGCGGTCGGCGCCAGCGACGCGGTCAGGGACTGGGTCGGTTGCCTGGTCAGGCCGGTGCCCGAGCATCTCGCGGAACTCGGCAGCCCGTCGTGGAACGCCCGCTTCTCCGTCCAGGTGATGGCCGATCCCGCGCTGCGCTCGCTGGTCACCGAAGAGGCCCTGGCCAGACCCTGGTTGAGCAAGGTGCTCGACGGACTGCACCGCTGCCTCGCCGAACTTCCCGCCGAGGTACGGCTGGTGCGCGGGGAGATGGGCCGGCATCTGATCACGCAGATCTGCGCGGAGCGGGAACGCGCCCTGGCCCAGGGCGATCCAGTGCGCCACGGCGGCTGGGACCGCACGGCGGACGCCCTCACGGACGCGATCGTCGGCCTGCTCACCGCCCCGGTCACCACCCGCAACTGACGGTCAGTCACGTCAGATCACCGCCGACTGGCAATCACCTGACCCACCCCGGGACACCACGTCCCCCACCCCCACCTCCACCCCGGAGCAGAGGAGACACCCCCATGAAGGTCACCGTCGACGAAGAGAAGTGCTGCGGCGCCGGACAGTGCGTGATGATCGCGCCCGAGGTCTTCGACCAGCGGGACGACGACGGCATCGTCATCCTGCTCGACGCCGAACCCCCCGCCGACCAGCACCAGGCGGTCCAGGAGTCGGCCGACGTGTGCCCGGCCGCCGCCATCCGCATCGGCGCGCGGGCCTGACCGCAGCGCCGACCACCGGTCCACCAGCCCCTCCCCCCACCTGAAGGACGAACATGACCCCCTCGCCCGCGCTCGACACCGAAGCCGCCGAGGCTCCCGCGTTCCCCGACCCGCGCTCCGCGGTCTGCCCCTTCGACCCCTCTCCCGAGCTGCGCGACCTGGCCAGGCTCGGGCCCGTCTCCCGGGTGAGGTCCTGGGGCGAGAGCACCCCGTGGGTGGTCACCAGCCACGCCGAGCAGAAGACCCTGCTCTCCGACCCGCGGCTCAGCGCGCAGTTCACCCACCCCAACTACCCCTCCCCCGTGGACCCCCGGCACGCCGGCGGGGTCAGGCCCGACATGAGCTTCGTCGCGATGGACGACCCCGACCACGCCCGGCTGCGCCGGATGGTCAGCGGGGTCTTCACCGTCAAGCGCATCGAGGCGATGCGGCCGGTGGTCCAGCGGATCGTGGACGACTTCCTCGACCGGATGCTGGCAGGACCGAACCCCGCCGACCTCGTCAAGTCGTTCGCGCTGCCGATCCCCTCGCTCGTCATCTCGGAACTCCTCGGAGTCCCGTACGAGGACCATGAGTTCTTCCAGGTCAACAGCAAGACGATCGTCTCGACGGTCGCCGACGCCGGGCAGCGGCAGGAGGCGTACACGCAGCTCTCCGCGTATCTGGACGACCTGGTCGGCAAGAAGATCGGCGCACCGGCGGACGACCTGCTCTCCAAACTCGCCGAGCGGGTCGGCACCGGTGAGCTGACGCGCGGTCAGGCCGCCGCCATGGGCGTGCTGTTGCTGCTCGGCGGGCACGAGACCACCGCCAACATGATCACGCTGGGGACGCTACTGCTCCTGGAGCACCCCGAGCAGCTCGCCGTCGTCCGGGACACCGACGACCCGGCGGTGGTCGCCGGTGCCGTCGAGGAGCTGCTGCGCTACCTCTCGATCGTCCACCTCGGCCGCCGCAGGACCGCCGTCGAGGACATCGAGATCGCCGGGAAGACCATCCGCGCGGGCGACGGCGTCATCCTGCTCGGCGAACTCGCCAACCGCGACCCCGAGGTCTTCCCCTCCCCCGACACCTTCGACATCACCCGCGACGCCCGCCACCACCAGGCGTTCGGCGCGGGCACCCACCACTGCGTGGGCCAGCCGCTGGCCCGGATGGAACTCCAGGTCATCTACCCGACTCTGTTCCGCCGCATCCCGACGCTGCGGGCGGCGACCGGCACCGACCGGATCCCGTTCAAGTACGACGCCGTCATCTACGGCGTCCACGAGTTGCCCGTCACCTGGTAGACCGGCCCGCCCGGCCCTGCCGGACCACCCACCGGGGCACCTCGCGCACCTGCGCGAGGTGCCCCGCTCTCGTGCTCCCCGACCGCTGCGATGCGTGCGGCGCCTGCGGTGCGTGACCGGATTTCCACCGACGGTGGCGCAACACAGCTTTAACCGAGCGGCAACGACCGTCACACATGGCCCGGTGAAGGTCACTGGCAACTGTTTACAGTTCTTCTTGAGCTGCTGAAACGCCATTAGGAGCGCCTTGTGAGACTACTCAAGACCCGCATGGCGGCGGCCTGTCTCACCGTCACCATGACGGCCGGGCTGTCGGCGTGTGCGGGCTCCGGCACGACGGCCACCACCGGCACCGCCGAGGTCACCCCGCCCGGGAACCTGGTCGCGTCCGGCACGCTGACCTACGGCACCGCCGCCACCTTCCCGCCCTTCGAGTCCAAGTCGTCGGGCGGCGATCTCGAAGGCTTCGACATCGACATGATCGACTCGCTCGCCTCGTCGATGGGCCTCAGGACGAAAGCGCTCGACACCGACTTCGACGGGCTGATCCCGGCGCTGGCCGGACGGCGCACCGACGTCGTCAACTCCGCGATGTACATCACCGACAAGCGCGCCGCTCAGGTGGACTTCGTGCCCTATCTGGTCATCGGCGAGACGCTGCTGACCCCGCGCGGCAACCCGAAGAAGATCAGCCGGGTCCCCGAGGATCTGGCGGGACGGACCGTCGCGGTCACCCGCGGGGCCATCGGCGAGACCTACATGGAGGACTACAACAAGGAGCTGAAGCGGAAGGGCCTCGCGTCCATGAAGATCATGTCGCTGCCGAGCAACCAGGACGCGATGCTGGCGGTCAGGTCGGGGCGCGCGGACGCCTTCGACACCTCCACGCCCGGCGCGGCGACCACGCTCGCCCAGAGCGACGACTACACCGTGGCGGCGACCTTCAAGAACGACACGAAGATCGGCATCGCGGTCCGCAAGGGCGACACCGCGATGGCGAAGGCGCTGCGCGAGGCCCTCGACCTGTTCGTGCGCTCCGGGGAGTACGCGAAGCTGCTCAAGAAGTACCGACTGCCCGCCGAGACCGACTACTTCGGCGCCGCGTCCACCGCGTCACCGTCGGCGGCCGGCTCCGCGAGCGCATCGGCGGGTTCGTGAATGGGCGGCTTCCTCGACAAGGTCGTCTCCTCCGACTTCCTCTCCGCGACGCTGCTGACCTTCGAACTCACCGTGCTGTCCATGCTGATCGGGGTGGCGGGCGGCGTGCTGCTCGCCCTCGCCAAGGGCGGCCCGCGCCCGCTGGGTTGGCTGGTGGACGGGTACGTCTGGCTCTTTCGCGGCACCCCGGTGCTGCTCCAGCTGATCTTCGTGTTCAACGTCCTGCCGCTGTGGGGCCTCAACCTCTCGCCGTTCACCTGCGCGGTGGTCGCCCTGAGTCTCAACGAGATCGCCTACATGGCCGAGATCGTGCGCGGCGGCCTGCTGGGCGTCGACCGCGGGCAGCGCACGGCGGCCCACATGCTGGGCCTGTCCGAGGTGAAGATCCTGCGCTGGGTGGTGCTGCCGCAGGCGGCCCGGCTGGTCCTGCCGCCCACCGGCAACCAGTTCATCGGCATGCTGAAGACCTCGGCGCTCGCCTCGGTGGTGAGCGTGCAGGACCTGATGCTCACGGCGCAGCGGCAGGCCGCCGCCGACTTCGACTACGTCGGCGCGCTCTGCGCGGCCGCCGTCCACTACCTGGTGCTGACGAGCCTGCTCACCTTCGTCCTGCGGCGGATCGAGCGGCGCCTCGACGTCACCCGGCGGGCTGCGGCGCGACGCGGACGGCAGCCCGCCGTCCCGCATCCGGGCACGGCCGCTCTCGACCCGACAGCCCGCTGACCTCTCCTTCCGGCACCACCAGGTCACCGTCGGCCCGCCACCTCCCCTGTCCGAGCACGGACGTGGGTACGGCCGACCGCGAGCACAGCACGAGCACGAGCACGACAGGACAGTGACATGAACCGTGCCCCCCGTGGAACCCCGGCCCCAGCCGCTACCCCCTCCCGCCCCTCCCGCCCCTCGGGCCCCTCAGGCCCCTTTGATCCCGCCGCCCCGGCCACGACCGCCCGACCCGGTACGGTCCTGCTCGGCCAGGGCTTGACCCGCGCCTACCACGACCGCAGCGTGCTCCACCAGGTGGACCTGACGGTCCCGCACGGCCAGACCGTGGCGATCCTGGGCCCCTCGGGCGCGGGCAAGTCGACGCTGCTGCGCTGCCTCGCCGGTCTCGAACCCCTCCAGGAGGGCACGGTCGCCTTCCAGGGCGCGCTGCTCTCCAAGGCGGGCTCGGCGCCCCGCCCGGCGGGCGGCCGGATCGGCATGGTCTTCCAGCAGTTCAACCTCTTCCCGCATCTGACGGCCGCTCAGAACGTGTCGCTGGCACCGCGCAAGGCCCGCGGGGTGCGCACCGCGCAGGCCGACGCCCGCGCCAGGGATCTGCTGGCCAGGGTCGGCCTCGCCGAGCATGTCGACCACTATCCCTACGAGTTGTCCGGCGGACAGCAGCAGCGGGTGGCCATCGCCCGCGCGCTCGCCATGGACCCGGAGCTGATGCTGTTCGACGAGCCGACCTCGGCCCTCGACCCGGAGTTCACCCGCGAAGTCCTCGCGGTGATGCGGGACCTGGCGGACAGCGGGATGACCATCGTGGTCGTCACCCACGAGATGGACTTCGCCCGGCGCGGCGCGGACCGCGTGGTGTTCATGGCGGACGGCCGGATCGTGGAGGACGGCCCGGCGGAGGATGTCCTCACCGCGCCGGCCAAGGAACGCACCCGGCGCTTCCTCGACCAGATACTCAGCGAGTGAGGACATGACGACCATCACCCCCGGCGGGACCGGACCCAAGAGCCCGGCACCGGCAGTCGCCCCCGCCCCGTGGAACCTGCGCAAGACGGACTGGGCCTACCAGCAGTTGCGCGAGTGGATCCTCAGCGGCAGGCTCGCCCCGGGCGAGCGGCTGAGCCAGGAGCGTCTCGCCGGTGAACTGGGCATCAGCCGCGGCCCGTTGCGTGACGCGCTGTCCCGGCTCGCCACCGAGCACCTGGTGGTGGACCGGCCGCACCAGAAGTGGATCGTCGCCGAGGTGTCGGTCGCCGACGCCCGTGACGTCTACAACGGCCGCGCCGCCCTGGAGGGCATGCTCGCCGCTGCCGCCGCCCAGGCCGCCGCCCCTGAGCGGGCCGCCCGCTGCGCCGACCTCGACGAACTGCTGGCCCGCCAGGACGAGGCGGCGCGCGGAGGCGACCTGACGCTCCTTCGCCTGCTCGACCGCCGCTTCCACGACACCGTCTACGGGCTCGCCGCCATGCCGGCGTCCCTCGGCGCGCTGGATCAGCTGCGCGCCCGCAGCGACCGCTACATCGCGCTGTACCTGGCGGACACCTGCCACGCGCAGACCTCCGTCGAGGAGCACACCCGCATCCTCGACGCCCTCAAGGACGGCGACGCCCCCCGGTCGTCGCTGCTCACCCGCGACCACGTGCTCGGCGGTCTGACCGCCCTGGCCGGCGGCATCGGCCGCCGTCAGCCCGCCGGAGCCGCCACCCCCGAACCCGACAGCCCCCAGGCACCGCCCCACCACGACACGTGAGGAACCACCCACCGTGCAGCACCTCCCCCAGGCCCTCCAGCGCCTGTCCATGCCCGAACTCACCGGCCAGATAGGCCAGTCGCTGCGGGACGCCGAACGCGAGCTGGAGAACGCGCCAGGACCCGCCCGGCCGCTGGACGCCACCTACGCCGACACCCACCGCTTCCCGCCGCCCGCCTGGGCGCTGCCCACCTTCGCCGAGGCGGCCTCGGGGCAGGGCATGACCTACACGCCCTACCGGGGTGACCGCGGGGTGCGCGGGGCCGTCGCCGAGAACGTGTCCACCGTCCTCGGCGTCCCGGCCACCGGGCCGGCCGACGTGATCCTCACCCCCGGCACCCAGGGCGCCCTGTTCACGGCGCTGGCCGCGATCCTCTCCCCCGGCGACCTGGTGCTGCTGCCCGACCCGGACTACCTGTCGACCGAGCGGATGCTGCGCTACTTCGGCGCCGAGGTCCGCCGGATCCCGATGGTCTGGCCGCACGAGGGCGCGGCGGGCCGGGGCGCGCGCCCCACCCTCGACCTGGAGGAACTGGAGCGGGCCGCCGCCCTGAAGCCCCGGCTGATGGTCTTCTCCCACCCGAACAACCCGACCGGCGCCGTCTACGACGAGGCGACGGTCGAGGCGATAGCGGACGCCGCGCGCCGCCACGACTTCCAGGTCATCGCCGACGAGCTGTACTGCCGACTCGTCTACGACGGCGAGGAGTTCTTCCACCTGGCCGCCCGCGAGGGCATGGCGGAGCGGACGGTGACGCTGCTCGGCCCGTCCAAGACGGAGTCGCTGTCCGGCTACCGGCTCGGGGTCGCCGTCGCGCCCACCGCGCTGGTCGACGCGATGGAGGACGTCCAGTCCTGCACCGCGCTGCGGGCACCCTCCTACGCCCAGCACCTGCTCGCCCGGTGGATCGCCGACGACCAGGACTTCCTGAAGGAGCGGCTGGTGGAGTACCAGGCGCTGCGGGACACGACCGTGCGGAAGCTGAACGCGTCGTCGGTGATGCGGGTCAACGCCAGTTACGGCACCGCCTACCTCTTCCCCGAGGTGCTGACGGGCGCATCCGACCAGGCGGTGGCGCTGGCGCTGAAGGAGCACGCCGGGGTGATCGTCAACCCGGGGTACCAGTTCGGCGCGGCCGGCACCGGCCGGATGCGGCTGTGCTTCGCGCAGGACGAGGCCGTCTGGGACGCCGCGCTCGACCGCGTCCTGGACGTCGTGTCGTCGGTGAAGCCGGCATGAGCGGCGGCGGGCGCGCGGCCACGTGGGCCGAGCCGCCGGTGAGCCCGGCACAGGTGCCTGACCCGAGGGCGGGCGCGGTGCGGGAGGCATCGTACGGGGTGGTCGCGCTGCCGCTGCGGCGACGGCTGACCCACACGTCCGTCGACACCGGTGAACTCGAGCAGGTCGTGCTGCGGCTGGTGCTGGCCGACGGCCAGGAGGGCTGGGCCGAGACCCGCGGCAACGGCGCCTACGCCACCCACCACACCACCCGCTCCATCGTCGCCGCGCTGGCCGCGCTGCCCGCCGTCACCCGTCCCGCCTGGCGGGACCCGGCCGCGCTCGCCGCGTCGGTGGCGCGGCACTGCCCGCCGGCCGCGATGCTCCTCGACGTCGCGTACCGCGACGCCGCCGCCCGCGCCCGTGGGGTCACGCTGGCGTCCGCGCTGCGCGCCGGGTCCGGGGTGCCCGACCGGGTGGACGGGCCGCTGCCGACGCATGCCGCGATCCCGTTCGGCACCCCCGGGGAAGCCGCCGAACTGACCGCGCTGGCCGCCGGTTCGGGGTTTCGCCGGGTCAAGATCCGGGTCGGCGGCGACCCCCTCCAGGACTCCGCCAGGATCGCCGCCGCGCGCACCGCGGCCGACCGGACGGCGGGCCCCGGCGCGGTCGTGCTGGCCGCCGACGCCAACGGCGGCTGGGACCAGGAGACCGCGCTGGCCGCCACACCCTGGCTCGCCAGGTACGGCGTCGCCTGGCTCGAACAGCCCACCGCGCCCGGCGACCTGACGGCGATGGCCCGGGTGCGCGCCGAGTCCCCCGTACCGGTCTGGGCCGACGAGGACGTGCGCGACGCGGCCGACGTACGGAAGGTCGCCGACCTCGGCGCGGCGGACGGGGTCCATCTCAAGCTGGAGAAGGCCGGTACGGTCGCCGCGCTCGCCGAGGCCGTCGCGGTGGCGCGCGGGCGCGGACTCGACGTCGCGCTGGGGCAGATGGACTGCGGACGCCTCGGCTGCGCGACCACCGCCCACCTCGCCGCCGGACTCGGCCTGGCCGTCGCCGAGTTGTGGGGCTGCGCCAACGTCGACCGGGATCTGGCCGCCGGACTCGACCTGCGCGAGGGCGCGGTGTCGCTGCCCGCGGCGCCTGGGCTCGGCGTGGAGGTGCTCCTCGATCCCGCCCTGCTGACCCCGGTCGGCCGCCCCGGCTCCCCGGAGTCGGTGTCCGTCCCGCTGCCCTGACCCGTACCGAACCCGCGGGCGGCGGCCCGCCCGCCGAGGCCGCCGCCCGCCCCGCACGACGCAAGGACCCGACCCGATGACCTCTTCCCCCTCCGACGTCCTCACCCTGCTCACCGCGCTCGTCGCGCGGGACTCCACCACCCCCACCGGCGAGGAGGAGAGCACCGCCGCCCTGCTCGCCGCGCACCTCGCGGCCGGCGGTTTCACGACCAGCACCGAACGGCTCGCCCCCGGCCGCGTCAACCTCACCGCGCGCCGGGTCCTCGGAGACGGCGGGCCTGTGCTGATGCTCAACTCGCATCTGGACGTGGTGCCCGCAGGCGGCGGCTGGAGCAGTCCGCCGTTCGAACCGGCCGTGCGCGACGGGCGTCTGTACGGGCGCGGCTCCGCCGACGCGAAGGGCCCGCTGGCCGCGATGGCGTGCGCGGCCGTCGAGGTGGCCCGCGCCGTCGACGCCGGGCTGCTCGACCTGCACGGCGAGCTGGTCTTCTCCGGGGTGTCGCAGGAGGAGGGCGACTCGATGGGCGCCCGCCGACTGGTGGCGGACCTCGAAGGCCGGGGCCTGCTGCCCGACGCGGTGATCGTCGGTGAGCCGACCGGGATGCGGCTGCTGACCGCGCACAAGGGCTCGGTGCGCCCGGTCGTCGAAGTCACCGGTGTCTCCGCGCACGCCGCCACCCCGCACGCCGGGGTCAACGCCATCACCGGGGCCGCCGCCCTGATCGCGCTGTTCGAGGAGTACGCGGCCTCCCTCGCGGGCCCGGGGCACCCGCTGCTCGGCCCGCCGACCTGCACGCCGGTCCTGGTCAGCGGCGGCGAGGCGCCCAACGCCGTGCCGGAGCGGTGCCGGGTCACCCTCGACCGGCGGCTGCTGCCGGGTGAGACGCAGGAGTCGGTGCTCGCGGAGGTGGACGCGGTGCTCGCGGTGTTCAACGCCGGCGGGCACGGCGCGCGGGCGGCCGTCGCGGAGTGCGCGCCCAGCACCGGCGGCCCCTCGGAGACGCCGTCCGACCACCCGTTCGTCGCGCTGTGCCGGCGGGCGCTGGCGGCCGAGGGCGCGGACGACAGCCTCGGCGGGCTCACCGTCAACTGCGACATGACGCACTTCCGTGCGGCCGGGGTGCCCGCGCTGGTCTGCGGGCCCGGCCGGCTCGACGTGATGCACGCCGTCGACGAGCACATCGTCGTCGCCGAACTGGAGGAGTCCGTCGGCCTGTTCCGCGCGATCCTCACCGAGGCGCTCTCCGGACGGGGACCGGCATGGGCCTGACCGTCGCCCTCGGCCAGGCGCGTTCGGTCCCCGGCGACCTCGCGGCCAACCTCGCCACCGCCGTGCGCCTGGTGCGCGAGGCGGCCGGGGCGGGCGCCCGGCTGCTGGCCCTGCCCGAGCTGTTCAGCTGCGGCTACGACCCGGCGGCCGTCGCGGCGGCGGGCCGGGAGCTGACCCTGGCCGCGCCGGCCCCCGGCACCGCCCCCGCCGAGGACAGCCCGCTGGCCCCGCTGGCACGGGCGGCGGCCGAGAGCGGGGTGTGGGTGGTGCTGGGCGCGGTGCTCGCCGGGCCGCGGGACGGGGACGCTCCCGCCCGACGGCCCGTCAACGCGGTGCTCGTCGTCGATCCCGCAGGCGTGGTGGCCGGGCAGTACGCCAAGGTCCATCTCTGGGGGCCCGAGCGCGATGTCTTCGCGGCCGGTGGGGAGTTGGTCGCCGTTCAGGCCGACGGGGTGCGGGTCGGACTCGGGGTCTGCTACGACGCCGGGTTCCCGGAGTTCACCCGGGCCCACCGGCGGGCCGGCGCGCACGCGGTGCTGTACTGCTCGGCGTTCGCCGAGGGCGACACCGAGCACCGGTACGGCGTCTACCATCCGGCGCGCGCCGTGGAGAACGGCGTCTACACCCTCGTCTGCAACGCCGTCGGCGACCTCGCGGGCGAGCGGTACTTCGGCCGCAGCGGCGCCTGGCACCCCGACGGCCGTCCCCTCGCCGCCCTCGGCGCCGAGGAAGGCGTCCTGGTCGTGACCCTCGAACCGGACGAACCCACCCGGGTGCAAGCCGAGTTGCCCTATCTCGCGGAGCTGCGCCGCGACCTGCTCGGGGACGTTCCCGCGCCCCCGCCCCTCACCCTGCTGCGGCGCTCCGCAGCACCCGCCACCCCCGTCAACCGTCCGACAGGAGCCCCTCATGCCGCCCGTCTTCCCCGCCGCTGAGTACGACCGCAGGCTGGCCGCGCTGCGTGCCACGCTGAAGTCCGAGAAGCTGGACGCGGTCGTCGTCCACACGCCCGAGAACGTCTGCTACCTGTCCGGGCACGCCACGCCCGGCTACTACACCTACCAGTGTCTGATCGTCACCGCCGACGGCGAGGCCGCCGTGCTGTCCCGGCAGACCGAGACCGTCAACGCCCGCGAGACCACCCACCTGGACCGCGTCGAGGGGTTCGCGGACAGCGCCGATCCGCTGCGCGCCACCGCCGGGCTGCTGGCCAGGCTCGCCCCGGGCGCCACCGCCGTCGGCCTGGAGACCCGTTCGTGGTTCCTGCCGCCTGAGTCGTACGAGCGGCTGAGCGGTCTGCTGACGGCGGGCGGGGCGCGGGTGCGGTCCATCGACGGCGCGCTGGCCGCCGCCCGGCTGATCAAGTCGCCCGCGGAGATCGAGCAGATCAGGGCGGCGGCCCGGAGCACCGACGCGGGGATGCTGGCCGCCGCCGAGGCCGCGGTGCCCGGCGCGAGCGAACGGGCCGTGGCCGCCGCCGCGTTCCAGGGCATGATCGCCTCCGGTTCGGAGTACTTCGGCATGGAGCCGTTCGTCGCGTCGGGTCCCCGGGCCGGCACCATTCACGCGAGCTGGTCGGACCGGGTGATCGGCGCCGACGAGCCGGTGCTGCTGGAGATGTCGGCCACCGTGGGCCGCTACAACGCGCCGCTGATGCACACGGTGTGGAGCGGCGCGCTGAGCGGTGAGGCCGCCGAGATGGCCGTCGCCTGCGCCGCCGCCCGGGACGCGGCGCTGGCCCATGTCAGGCCGGGCGGCTCCCCCGCCGAGGCGCACGCGGCGTGCAAGGCGGCCATCTCGGACGCCGGGCTCGCCCACACCTACCGCAAGCGCAGCGGCTACTCGGTGGGCATCGCGTTCGCGCCCGACTGGGGCGAGGGGCATCTGCTCTCCCTGGGCGAGACGGAGGAGAAGCGGTTCGCGGCGAACATGGTGGTGCACGTGGTGCCGACGCTGCGGATCGCGGGCACGGCGGGGATCGGCCTGTCGGCGACCGTCCTGATCACCGACGACGGCCATGAGGTCCTGACGTCCTGCCCGGTGGGGCCGCAGCGGTGAGCGCCGCCGACGACGCGCCGGTGCCGCGGGGCGACTACGCCAGTGCCCGGGTCGCGGCGGGGCTCGTGCACACGGCGGGCATGACCCCGCGCGCGGGCGGCGCCATGGCGGCGACCGGTGCACTCGGGGTGGACCTGGAGGTGGCCGAGGCCAGGCCGCTGGCGGCGCTGGCCGCCCGGCGCGCGGTGGAGGCGGGGCGGCGGGCGGCCGAGGAGGCGGGGCTGCGGCTGGCGTCCGCCGTGTCGATGACGGTGTACGTGGCGGCCACGGCGGACTTCACGGACCACAGCCGGGTCGCCGACGGCGCCAGTGAGGCGGTGCGCGAGCTGCTGGGCGGACCGGCTCCGGTCCGGGCCGCGGTGGGCGTCACCGGCCTGCCGTCCGGCGCTCCGGTGGAGGTCTCCCTGGTCCTCGCGACGACCGGCTCCGGGTGACGGCGGATACGGTGGCCGCGCACGTCGGGGCGGGTCGGTGGAGAGGAAGAGGCACGTGAGCGAGGGAGAACGGCGGCCGACAGCGCGGGAGGGTGCCGCGGTTGCGGGCAGGGCCGTCATACCCGTGGTCCTGTCCGGTTTCGGGCGGGTCGGCCGGGCCTACGCCGACCGGCTCGCCCAGGCCAGCCGCGAGGGGTCGGGGCTGCGGCTGGCGGCCGTCCGGACCGGCTCGGGCGAGTGGCTGGCGCCGTCGGGCACCGACGCGCCACCGCCGTCACCGCCGTTCACGGGACCGCCGGCCGGCCTCGCCGCGACCCTGGCGCTGACCCGGGCGGCGGTGCTGGTGCAGGCGCTGCCCTCCACGCCCCGGGCGCGTGCGACGGCGACCGCTGAGGCGGTCACCGCGCTGCGGTCAGGCGTCCATGTGGTGACCGCGGCCAAGGCCCATCTGCTCAGCGGCTGGCGGGAGTTGGAGGAGGCCGCGCGGGAGGGCGGCGCGCTGATCCGGCTCTCGGCGGCGACCGGGGCCGCGCTGCCCGCGGGCGACCTGGCCCGCTCCGGGGTCCGCGGGCTCGGCTGCCGCTCGGTGCGGGCCTGCCCGAACGGCACCTCCACGTTCGTCCTCGACGTGATGGCGCGGGGCGGGACGCTGGCCGAGGCGCTGGCGGAGGCGCGGCGTCTGGGCATCGCGGAGGGCGATCCGTCGGCCGATCTGTCCGGCCGGGACGCGGCCACCAAGGTCGTGCTGCTGGCCGCCCTGCTGTGGGGCTGGGACGCGGCGGCCGTGCGGTGGCGCACCGAGCCGATCGAGGAGTCCACGGCGGTGGCGGCGTGCGCGGCGGCCGGCCGGGGGCGGCGGCTGCGCGCGGTGGCGTCGGCCGCGGCCGGCGTTCCGCACGAGGTGCGGGTCCGTCTGGAGGAGACTCCGGCGGGCGATCCGATGCACGCGCTCGCGGGTCCGGAGAAGGCCGTCGTCTACGGGTGTCCCGAGGCCGGTGACATCACGGTGAGCGGGGGCCGCTCCAGCCCGCTGGGCGCCGCGCTCGCCCTGTTCAAGGACACCCTCGAGGTCGCGGAGCGGCGACGGTACGGGTTCGGGTAGCGGGGCGGGGCGCGGCCCCCCGGGGGCGCTGCGCCCCTGCTGCGGGGGCTGCTGATCGCCGCGACGGCGATGCGCGGGCTGGTCGCCCTCTGCGATCTGTACTCCGTGTACACGGGGGCCAGGATCTGCACGATGATCGAGGGCGACCGGGGCTTCTCCTTCACCCTCGTCGACGCGTTCGACGCCGCGTACACCCGTTACGGGACGGCCGCGACGCTCCCGTTGGTCGCCCACCTGCCGTGCGCGGTCGTCTTCGTGTCCTGGTTCCACCAGCTGCGCGCCAGATCGGCCTGACGGCCCCCGACCGGTTCGGTGACGGCCCCGGCTGGGCCATCGGCTCCTGGCTGATTCCCGTCGGCGCGCTCTGGCTGCCGTACCGCGTCGCCCTGGAGATGTGGAGCGCCGCCACCCCGGCCTCCGCCGACGGCGGGGTCGGCCGCGCCCGGAGATGGCCGGTGCACCTGTGGTGGGCGCTGTTCGTCGCGAGCGTGTTCCTCGACCGGTTCGCCGCCCTGCGGCTCGACGCCGCCGACGACCGCCACGAGGTCCGCGGCGCCCTGGGACAGCTGCTGGCCGCCGACGTCCTCGACCTGGTGGCCGCCGCCGCGGCGGTGTACTTCGCGACCCGGCTGACGGCCCGGTACGGACGCGTCGCCCGGCAGGCGCCGGTGCCCCACCCGCCGGTGCCGGGCGCCCTACCCCAGCCGTAGCGCACGCCGCCCGCGGCAACCGCCCCGCGGTGACGGCCGGGTGCACGCACGGTCAAGGCCGGGCAGCCGGCAGACCGCCTCCCGGCAACTTTTTTCGGACACGCGGGTGGCGTAATCCGTCATGTTCCCCGGACCCGCGCCCGCGTCCCGGATCTGCGGCCTTTACCGCTCCGTAACGCGTGACCCGCCGGATGGCAGGGTCCTGACCAGCGTGGATGCAGGATTCCTTCATTGACGGGCGGATTGGTGCTGATTAGCGTCAGCGCCATGACCTGCCGAGCCCCCGGGGACACCGTCGACGAGCTGGACCGCCGCATCATCGCCGCGCTCCAGCTCAACGGCCGCGCCCCGTGGAGCGCGGTGGCCCGCTGGGTGGACGCCAGTGAGACGACCGCCCAGCGGCGCTACCGGGCGCTGCGCGAGCGGGGCGTGCTGCGCGTCGTCGGCACCCTGGAGCTGGACCGGACGCGGGAGGGATCCTCCATGCTGGTCCGGGTGCAGGCCAGGCCGGGGCGCGGCCTCGAGGTCGCCGACCGGCTCACCGCCAGCCCGGACGTCCGGTTCGTGGCCGTCGTCACCGGCGCCGCCGACCTCATCGTCGACTTCGTCGCGCGGGACAACGACGAGATGATGCGGATGCTGTTCACCGACCTGCCCGCGGCCGACCTCATCACCAGCACCGAGGCGGTCCCGGTGATCCGCGCGTTCACCTCGGCGTCGATGTGGGACACCGGGCTGCTGCCGCCCGAGGCGGCGGCGGACCTGCGGCCGGCCACCCTGGCGTCGTCGTGCGACCGCGCCGACTGGGACGAGGCGCCACAAGCGCTCAACAGCCTGGAGCAGGACGTCGTCGCGGCCCTGAAGCAGGACGGCAGGACCCAGGTCAGCGCGCTGGCCAGGAGCCTCGGGCACACCGAGTCCGGTGTCGCGCGGGCCATGGACCGGCTCATCGCGCGCGGCATCCTCCAGTTCCGCACCCTGGTCGAACCGGCGCTGCTCGGCTACGACGCCGAGTTCATGGTGTGGCTGTCGATCGAGCCGGACCGGCTCGACGCGGCGGGGCGCCAGCTCGCCCGGCACTCGGGCACCAAGTTCCTGGGCGCGGCGACCGGCCGCTTCAACCTCGTCGGCCACATGGTGCTGCCCAGGCGCACCGACCTGTTCCGCTACACCAGTGACGTCATCGGGGCGCTGCCGGGGCTGATCGCCTCCGACGTGACGCTGCATCTCGTCACCATGAAGTACTCCTGGCACCGGATGACCCGCACCGCCTGAGCGCCCCCGCCGAAGGCCCCGCGGCCGCCGTCCAGTGTCCGCGCCACCCTCCCGTGCCCGCCCGCTTCCGTTCCCGACCCCCGTGGAGACCCCATGCCCACCGAAGACTCCGGCCTGCCCGCGGAGAGCTGGCGCTGGCCCGAAGAGACCTGGCGCGGTCAGGTCGACGCCGTCCGGGCCGGCCGCAGGCTGGTCCCCGACCGCTGGCCGGGCGGCGCCCGGGTCGCCGTCGCCCTGTCCTTCGACTCCGACCACGAGACGATCCCGCTGCGCGACGGCGAGACCAGCCCCGGGCGGCTCGCCCAGGGCGAGTACGGCGCCCGGGTCGGCGCCGGGCGGGTCCTTGAGCTGCTGGCCCGCTACGGCGTCCCGGCGACGTTCTTCATGCCGGCGGTCTCCGCGCTGCTGCACCCTGAGGAGGCCCGCGCCTACACCGGGGACGGGCACGAGCTGGCCGTGCACGGCTGGATCCACGAGCGGAACATGCTGCTCGGCCACGCCGACGAGCGGGAGCTGACCGCCCGCGCCCTCGACACGCTCACCTCGGTGACCGGGCGGCGGCCCGTCGGCATCCGCACCCCGTCCTGGGACTTCTCGCCGTCGACCCTCGCGATCATGCTGGAGCTCGGCTTCGGCTACGACTCGTCGCTGATGGCGGACGACGAACCGTACGAGATCGTCGCGGCGGGCCGGCCCACGGGTCTGGTGGAGATCCCGGTCGACTGGATCCGCGACGACGCCCCCTACTTCACGATGGACCGCTACGGCTCGGTGCGCCCGCACAGCCGGCCGCGGGACGTCGGGGAGATCTGGCGGGACGAGTTCGACGCGGCCTACCGGGACGGCGGGGTCTTCCAGCTCACCCTGCACCCGCATGTCATCGGCCACCGCTCGCGGCTGGTGGTGCTGCGGGAGCTGCTCGACCACATCGCCGCCCACCCGGGTGTCTGGTACGCCACGCACGCCCAGCTCGCCGACGCGGCGCGCGCGGTGCCGCACCCCACCGGCGTCCCCGGTTCTCCTGTCCCACCCGCTTCCGCGGTCTCCCCCACCCCTCCCGTCCCACCTGTTCCTCCCGCCTCCCCCACGCCTCATGCCTCTCCCGTCCGTTCCGTCCCCGACGCCCCGGAGCACACGCCATGAACACCGGATCCGCCACACCGGCAGGCCCCCGCCGGCAGGAGGGCGGCCTCCCCGCCCCCGGCAGACTGAACGGCGCCCAGCGCAAGGCCATCGTCGCCGGAACCATCGGCAACACCGTCGAATGGGTCGACTGGGCGCTCTACTCGATCTTCGCGAAGGTCATCGCCGACGAGTTCTTCCCGAAGGGCGACAGCGGGGTGGCCCTGCTGTCCACGCTCGCGGTCTTCGCCGTCGGGTTCGTGATGCGCCCGGTCGGCGCCGCCGTCCTCGGCGCCTACGCGGACCGGCACGGCCGCAAGAAGGGCATGACCCTCACGGTCGCGCTGATGGCGGGCGCCGGTTTCGCCATCGCGATCACGCCCTCGTACGACGCCATCGGGGTGCTGTCGCCGCTGCTCCTGCTGGTGGCCCGGCTGGTGCAGGGCTTCTCCGCCGGTGGCGAGTTCGGTTCCTCGTCGGCCTTCCTGGTCGAGTCGGCGGCCCGCGGCCGGCGCGCGTTCGCCGGGTCCTGGCAGCAGGTGTCGGTGGCCGGCGGTGTCCTGATCGCGTCGCTCCTGGGCACCCTCACCACCTCGGTGCTCAGCGACGACGCCCTGCACTCGTGGGGCTGGCGCCTCGCGTTCGTGCTCGGCGGCCTGCTGGGCCTGGTCGGCCTCTGGCTGCGGGTCTCCGTCGAGGACACCCACTCCTTCACCCAGGCGCAGGACGCGGGCCGCACCCGCGTCAACCCGGTGAAGGCGATGTTCGTCGAGCATCCGGCGGCCACCCTGCGGGTCGTCGGCATCACGATCGCGGGCACCCTCACCTACTACATCTGGGTCAACTACCTGCCCACGTACGCCAATCTGACCACCGGCATCCCGCTGAAGAAGGCGCTGCTGTCGCAGACGCTCTGCCTGGTCGTGTTCGTGATCGCGCTGCCGTTCGCGGGGCTGCTCTCGGACCGGCTCGGGCGCAAGCCCACCATGGCGGCGTTCGCCGGCGGGTTCGTGGTGCTGGCGTGGCCGCTGCTGCACCTGCTGAACGACAGTTTCCTCAGCCTGTTCCTGGTCCAGCTGATCGGCATGCTGCTGATCCTCGGCTACTCGGCGAACTGCGCGGTCATCATGGCCGAGCAGTTCCCCGCGGAGGTGCGCGCCACCGGCATCGCCCTGCCCTACGCGCTGGCCGTCGCGGTCTTCGGCGGCACGGCCCCCTACCTCACCACCTGGATGCACGAGAGCGGGCACAGCGATCTGCTGTGGATCTACGTGTCGGTCGCGTCGCTGATCTCCCTGGCCGTCTATCTGACGATGCCGGAGACCAAGGACAAGGAGTTCCACTGATGACGCACGTCCTCGTCACCGGTGCCGCGGGCGGCATCGGCGGGGCCATCGCGGAGGCGTTCGCGGCCCGGGGCGCCTTCCTGACGCTCGCCGACCGCTCCCCCGACGCCCTCGACGCCACCGCCGCCCGGCTCGGCTCCCGGGTCGCGACCCGCGGCGCCGATCTGACCGACCCGGAGGCGCCCGGCGCGCTGGTGGAGGCGGCCTGGGCCGCGCACGGCCCGGTGGACGTCCTGGTCAACGCGGCGGGCGTCTACCCCTCGCTCGACATGGCCGAGGTGCGGGCCGCCGACTGGGACCGGCTGTTCGCCGTGAACCTGCGCGCGCCGGTCCTGGCGACGGCCGCGTACGCGCGGCTCGCCGTCGCCGCGGGCCGGCCGGGCTCGGTCGTCAACATCTCCTCGGGCTCCGCGCTGCGGGCCCGTCCGGGCGGCGGCCCCTACGCGAGTTCCAAGGCGGCCCTGGAGATGGCCACCCGCGCCGCCGCCCTGGAGTTCGGCGCCCACGGCATCCGCGTCAACGCCGTCAGCCCCGGGTTCGTGCCGGTCTCCAGCGACTGCAACCCCGTCTCCGAGCGGTACGCGGCAGCCATCGGCGCCAACCCGCTGGGGCGCCCGGGAACCCCGCAGGACATCGCCCGCGCGGTGTGCTGGCTCGCCGGGTCCGACGCCTCCTGGATCACCGGCGAGATCCTGCGGGTGGACGGCGGGTCGAGCACCGGCGCCCTGCATCTGCCGCGCATCTGGCAGCCCGACGACACCCGCGCCGTCGCACCCGGCGCCGAACCGGTGGCCGGCGCCACGGAAGGATCCATCCGATGAACGACACCACCGCGCAGCGGGCCGCCTACACGGTCGTCGGCGCCGGGGCGATCGGCGGCACCCTCGCCTTCGCCCTCGCACGGGCCGGCCACCCGGTCACCGTCGTCGACGCCGACCGCGACCACGTGGCGGCGATCCGCGCCGAGGGGCTCGTCGTGGCCCGCGGCGACACGCGGTCGAGCGTGGCCGTCACGGCCGTCACCCCCGACGAGTTCGACGGCACCCTCGGGCGGGTCCTGCTCGCCGTGAAGGCGCAGGCCACCGGAACCGCCGTCGACTGGATCGCGCCGCGCCTCGCCCCGGACGGATATGTGGTCTCGCTCCAGAACGGCTTCAACGAGGCGCTGATCGCCGAACGGGTCGGCGCCGGGCGCACGGTCGCCGCGTTCGTCAACATCTTCGCGGACGTCGTCGAGCCGGGCGTCGTGCTCGACGGCGGGGCCGGCGCGCTGGTCGTCGGGGAGCCCGAGGGGGCGCCGGTCAGCGAGCGTGTCCGCGACCTGGTGGCCGACCTGCAGAGCTGGGGTCCGGCGGTGGCCAGCGACAACGTCGAGGGGTACCTGTGGGCGAAGGCGGGGTTCGGCGCGATGCTCGCCGCGACCGCGCTCGCGGACGCCCCGATGGCCGACCTCATCGACCGGCACCGGCCCGCGATGGCGGCCCTGACCGGCGAGATCTTCGCCGTGGCCGACCGGCTGGGCGTCACCCTCGAGCCCTTCGACGCCTTCGACCCGCTGCCGCTGCGGCGGGCGGCCGACCCGGCGGACCGCGACGCCGGGTTCGACCGGCTCACCGCCTGGCTGCGCACCCAGTCCAAGGACCGCAGCGGCATCTGGCGCGACCTCGCGGTGCGCCGCCGTCCCGTCGAGGTGACCACCCACTACGCCGACGTCTTCGCGCACGCGGCCCGCGAGGGGCTGCCGACGACGCTGCTGCGCACGGTCGTCGACGGGCTGCTGCTGCTGGAGGGCGCCCCGCAGGAGATGGCGGAGTCACGCCTCGACGCCCTCGACCGGCTCGCCGTCGACGCGTCCCGGGCCGCCGCCGTGCGGGAGTGGCTCGAAGGGCACCGCGAGGAACTGGTCACCGACCTGGCCGACTGCACCGCCCAGGGCAGCGCGAGCGACGACCCGGACGCCCTCGACGCCTGCCTCGGCTGGCTGCGCGACTGGCTCGACCGGCGCCTCGGCACCCCGGACGCCGAGGAGATCCTGCCGCGCGCGGACGCCGGGGACGTCCTGGTGCGCCGCTACCCCGGCCGGGACAGCGCCGCCGGCGACGGCCGCCCGGTGCTGCTGCTCGGGCACTACGACACCGTCTGGCCCACCGGCACCCTCGACGACTGGCCGTTCACGCGCGACGGCGACCGCGTCACCGGCCCCGGCGTGTTCGACATGAAGGCCGGGCTGGTCCAGGCGGTCTGGGCGCTGCGCGCGCTCGACGCGCTCGGGCTGCCCCGCCCGGCCTGCACCCTGATGCTGAACGGCGACGAGGAGACCGGCAGCCTCGCCTCCCACGAGGCCATCGTCGAGGAGGCCCGGGGCAGCAGGCTCGCGATGGTCTTCGAGGCCGCGGCGGACGGCGCCATCAAGACCGCCCGCAAGGGGGTCGGCCTCTTCACCCTCACCGTCACCGGCCGTGAGGCCCACGCGGGGCTCGACCCGGCCGCCGGGGCCAGCGCGGTCGACGAACTCGCCCACCAGATCCTGCGGCTGGCTGGACTGCGCGACCACGAGGCCGGCACGTCCCTCAACGTGGGCGTGGTGGAGGGCGGCACCCGCAGCAACGTGACGGCGGGCCGCGCGGTCGCCAGGATCGACGTCCGGGTCGCCTCGGCGGCCGAACGCGAGCGGATCAGCCGGGCCCTGGCCGCCCTGACGCCCGTCGACGCGCGCACCCGGGTCGAGATCACCGGGGACTGGAACCGCCCGGTCTTCGAGCGGACCGAGCAGGTGGCCGCGCTCGCCGGGCTGGCCCGCCGGTGCGCGGGGCTGCTCGGCGAGGAGCTGGCGGAGGCGTCGGTCGGCGGGGCGAGCGACGGCAACTTCGTCGCCGCGGCGGGCACCCCGGTCCTCGACGGCATCGGGGCGCTCGGCTCGGGCGCGCACGCCCGCTCGGAGAACACGTCGGTCTCCGGCCTGGTCGGCCGCTCGGCGCTGGCGGCCACCGTGCTGGTGGCACTGGCCGCCGACTGACCCGGCACGGACCCGCCCACCGGCCGTCCGACGCCCCCGGGGTCCGCCCCCGGGGGCGTCGGACGGCCGTCCTGGTCCCGGAGCCGCGCCGCCTCGTCAACCGGGCGGGCGTCGTGCCCGCGCCGGACGGTGGCCGAGAACGCGTCAGGTCCCGGAGCCGCTGCTCCGGGACCTGACGGAAAAGGGTGATCAGGCGGGGGTGATGTTCTCCGCCTGCGGGCCCTTCTGACCCTGAGCCACGTCGAAGGTCACCTTCTGACCCTCCTGCAGCTCACGGAAGCCGGAGGCGTTGATGTTCGAGTAGTGCGCGAAGACGTCCGGCCCGCCGCCGTCCTGCTCGATGAAGCCGAAACCCTTTTCGGCGTTGAACCACTTGACGGTTCCGCTGGCCATGCTGAGCCTTCCAGTCCGATGTCGAACCCGCACCTCGCGGGCCCGAAAACGATGTCCCTGCCGCGCGCAGCACAACAAAGCGCCCGCGCCAGAGCGCGGGCAGTCACTGCGGGCAACGACATCTAGCAGCGACGCTACACGCCGGAACGGGTCCCCACCAGAGAGAAATTGCCTGTTCCTGTGCGAGGAACGAAGCATCACCCCCTCCTGACCCCCGCGACACGCCCGGCAAACGCCCGCGACCAGCGGTTGTACGGGGCGGTCAGGACCGGCGCGCGGGCGGTCGCGGGGGCGCGATCGCGCCCCCGTGAACCGGTGTCCGGGGCCGGTGGCGCCCGTCCGCGTCAGTCGTTCGTGTCCCAGATCGGGGCCGAGGCGCGGGCCGTCCGGATGTCGTCGTTGGACGCTCCCGCCGCGATCATCGGCCAGACCATCTCCTCATCGCTGACGGCGAAATCGACGACGACGGGGGCGTCGTCGATCTCCAGGGCCTTCCGGATGGTCGCGTCGAGGTCCTCGGCCCGGTCGCAGCGCAGGCCCACTCCGCCGTACGCCTCGCCCATCGCGGCGAAGTCGGGGATCCGGCGGGTGGCGGAGTCGATGCCGAAGTGGCGGTCGTCGAAGAAGAGGGACTGGAGCTGACGGACCATGCCGAGGCCCGCGTTGTTGATGACGGCGACCTTGATGGGGATGTTCTCGATGGCGCAGGTGGCCAGGGTGCGGCAGGTCATCTGGAAGCAGCCGTCGCCGTCGACGGCCCAGACGGTGGTGTCGGGCAGGGCCAGTTTGGCGCCCATCGCGGCGGGCAGCGCGTACCCCATGGTGCCCAGGCCACCGGAGTTGAGGAAGGAGCGGGGGCGCTCCAGCGGGAGGTAGTGGCTGGCCCACATCTGGTGCTGGCCGACCCCCGACGCGTACACGGCGTCGGGTCCGGTCAGCAGGCCGATGCGTTCGATGACCTGCTGCGGGGAGAGCGAGCCGTCGGGCGGGGTCCGGTAGGTCAGGGGCGCGGCCGTGCGCCAGGCGTCGAGACGGTCCCACCAGCCGTCCAGCGGCGTGCGGTGCGCGCCGTCGTCGAGGCCGCGGACCGCCTGCGTGAGCGCGGCCAGGACGTCCTTGGCGTCGCCCACGATCGGCACGTCGACCGCCCGGTTCTTGCCGATCTCCGCCGCGTCGATGTCCGCGTGCACGATCTTGGCGTGCCGGGCGAACGTCGTGGGGTCGCCGGTGACCCGGTCGTCGAACCTGGCCCCGACGGCGAGCACCAGGTCGGCGTGCTGGAGCGCGGCGACCGCCGCCACCGTGCCGTGCATGCCCGGCATCCCGAGGTGCTGCCGGTGGCTGCCGGGGAACGCGCCGCGCGCCATCAGGGTGGTGACCACCGGGACGCCGGTGAGTTCCGCGAAGCGCAGCAGTTCGGGGGCGGCGTCCGCCTTGATGATCCCGCCGCCCGCGTAGAGGACCGGCCGCCGGGACGCCCGCAGCAGGGACGCGGCCTGTTCGAGGCTGCGCGGGTGCGGCCGGGGCGTGGACGGCACGCCGGGCAGGTCGACGCGGGCGGGCCGCACGTACGGCGCCCGCTCCTGGAGGACGTCCTTGGGGATGTCGACCAGGACGGGTCCCGGGCGTCCCGTGGTGGCGAGGTGGAAGGCCCGCGCGATGACGCCCGGGATGTCCTCGGCGGCGCGCACCAGCCAGTTGTGCTTGGTGATGCCCTGGGTGATGCCGCAGATGTCGGCCTCCTGGAAGGCGTCGGTGCCCAGCAGGCCCCGGGTGACCTGTCCGGTCACCGCGACGACCGGGACCGAGTCCATCGCGGCGTCGGCGAGCGCCGTCACCAGGTTGGTCGCGCCGGGGCCCGAGGTGGCCATGCAGACGCCGGGTCGGCCCGTGGCCGTCGCGTACCCGGCGGCGGCGTGTCCCGCGTCCTGTTCGTGCCGCACCAGGATGTGGCGCAGCCGGGTGGAGTCGAGGAGCGGGTCGTAGGCGGGCAGGATCATCCCGCCCGGCAGCCCGAACAGGACGTCCACGCCTGCCTCTTCGAGCGCCCGGACCAGGAGCTGGGCGCCCGTCATCGTCTCTGTCACAGAAAGGTTCCCCATGCGGTGTGCGCGAACGCGACGGCGTCGCCTCGCGTGTCGGTGGGGGCTCTCCGCGAGCTGGGACGCGCGCGTCGCGTGCGGATCGGCGACACGGCGGAGAGCCGTAAAGGATGCGCACGAGGATCGACTCGGCCGTGAGAAAGCGGGCGCGGACACCCCGTGATACCGGGGTCTGCCGACGTCTCCGCAGACATGTGGTGACCAGTGTAGGCGCCGGGACGCGGCGGCGGGAGCGAACACGTCACCCGGACGGAGGTCGCGGGACCGGGCGGGTGAGCCGGCTCCCGCGGCGGCCTGCCGCGTTCCGGCACGCGGGCGCGCGGCGGCGGGTGAGCACCATGCCGCGGTAGCGGCCGCCGGCTCCGAGCGGGCGAACGCGCGGGCGAGTGGGCGAAGGCGCGGGCGGGCGACGGCGGCGGGCGGGCGCGGAGTGGTCGCGCGCCGCCGGCCCGGTTCCTGAGTGGTCCGGGCCGGTGTTCGGGCTCGTCGGGCCGTTGTACGGGCTCGTCGGGCGGGTGTGCGGGCTCGTCGGGCCGGTCTGCGGGGCCCGGCCGCGCGTGGCCGGGTCAGAGCGGCTCGACGACGTCACGCGGGGGTCGGCCGCCCGGACCCGCGGTCCGGGTCAGTGACTGGGGCCCCGGCCGCCGCCACGGCGGTCCTGACGGTCCTGGCGGTCCTGGCTACGGCCGCCGCCGGGCTCGTCGAACTCGATCTGCTCCTTGCGGACCGTGTCGCTGATCTCCTGCTGCTCGGTGACCTTGTCGGTCTCCAGGTGGACCCGCTCGACCGCGACGGCCTCCTTGCGGACGACCGGGCGTTCGGCGTGCAGGATCACCTCGCGCTCCTCCTCGTGGATGCGGGCGCTGACGCCCGTCTCACCCTCTCTGATGGGCTCCCGGACCACGCGGACCTCCTCGTGGCTGATCGGGATGGTGGTGGTGACGTTCTCCGTCACGACGACCTTGCGCAGCCGGGCGTGCCCGACCTCGCTCTCGGTCTTGCCCACCCTCAGCCGCTCCTCGGAGCGGATCATGTCGCCGTGCTCCATGCCGTCGGCGGAGCGTCCCGCGCCGGCCATGCCGGACGTCGAGGCGTCGCCCGTCCTGCGCTGCGAGGCCGCGCCCCCGACAGCACCGGCGGCGCCGGCCGTTCCGGCCGTGCCCGCGGTACCGGCCGTGCCCGCCGTGCCCTTGTCGCTGCGCAGCGAGTCGCCGCCCTTGGAGCCGTGCAGCGAGTAGTGGCGGTAGAGGGCCTGCTCCTCGTCCTGGTCGAGGTGTCCGTCCGCCTCCACACGGGGGGCTTCCTTCACGAGATCCTTGCGGTAGGCGACCTGGAGTCCCTGCTCGTTGCGGCGGGCGCCGAGCAGCGGCACGAAGGACTCCTTCGTGCCGAAGAGACCCGTCGAGATCGACACCCACTCCGGCCGCCCGCTCCTGTCGTCGAGCCACACCTGGGAGATCTTGCCGACCTTCTCGCCGTCCGGGTCGTAGGCCGTCAGGTCGCGCAGGTCGCGGGTGCTGAGGTACGCATCCTCTGTCATGAGCCCTCTCCTCCGAAGCGCGCGGCAAAAGGATGGACCCTTATGCGGACATACGCGCCCTTCCAGCTACACACGTCGCGCGCGACCGCGCAAACGGGGAGCAAAAGGTTGAATCCGGGCATATTTCAGAGAACATGTCAGAGAACATGAGAGAACACGCGGCACGAGCGCATGTGGGGGGCGCGACGGCTGCCCGGCAGCGCCGGACGGATGAACGGGCGCGAGCGCGCGCGGGCGCGTGGGCGCGTGGGCGAACGCGCGGGCGGGCGGGCGCGGGCGGTGAGCGGACGCGCGGGTGAGCGCGGGCGCGCGCGGGCGCGTGGGCGCGTGGGCGAACGCGCGGGCGGGCGGGCGCGGGCGGTGAGCGGACGCGCGGGTGAGCGCGGGCGGTGGGCAGGCGGACGGGCGTGGGCGGTGGCACGAATGCGCGGGCGGGCGCACAGGCGCGCGTCGGCACAGGATGTACCGATCACGCCCGTGCCCGCACACCCGCACGCCCCCGCACCCCCGCACGCCGCCGCGCCCGCGCGCCCGGCGGATTCAGTCCGTCGATTCCTGTGGATCGGGATGCTCGGGGTGGACCGTGTCCGAGCGCTCCTCCCCCTGCCTGCGCGCTCCCGCCTCGTCCGGGCTGGGCAGGTTGTCGTCGTCACCGGAGCCCTGGGGGCGGGTACCGCCCCAGCCGCCGTCCGCGGCTCCCGCCTGCTGGTCGGGCATGTCCCTCGGGATGGGCGCCCCGTGCTCTCCGGGGCCTTCGAGTCGACGATCGGTCATGGCGTGCTCCCTTTCTCCCTGTTCGGCATCGGCCACGGTCACGCATACCTCGACTCCGCCAGGCGAAACGGTTCTCCGCCCGAAGTCGGCGGACCGGCGCCCGTCCGGCACCCACCGGTACCCGCCAACGGGGCGCGGCCCGGCGAGGAGTGCGCGATTACCTGCCCACCAGAGGGAAGGAGCGCCATAGGGACACGCGTGTTCGAACAGAGTCAGGTGCCGCACCGGCCGGGAAGACCGGTGCGGCCGTGGGACAGTCCGGTTCTCGACAGGGTGGTGAGCTCATGGAATCGCTCGTCTTCGACAGTGACGACCTTCAGGTGACGGAGGAGTTCCTCAGCCACGCCTACGCCAGGATGACCATCGGCAGCAGCAGGCCGGGCGCGGGCCGGGCCAAGGTCCGGCGCGACACCATGCCCTCGGTGAGCATCGACGAACTCGACCTCGACTTCGACATGAGCTACTCGGTGAACCCGCTGGGGAAGATCTGCCTCTGCCTGATGCGCGACGGCACCATCGAGGACCACGTCTTCCAGGGGGTGCGGGACACCTTCGGACCCGGCGACCTCGTCTCCTTCGCGCCGCCCGACCTGCCGTACGCGGGGCGCGTGTGCAGCGCCCGCTACAACATCACGATGCTGGACCCCGCCCTCCTCGACCAGGTGGCCGCCACCGACGCGTCGTCACCTCTCCAGCCGGTGCGGCTGACCGGGCACCGCCCCCACTCCGAGGCCGCCGCGCGCCGGCTCGGGAGCACCATCACCTATCTGCGCGACCACGTCCTCGCCGATCCGACGATCGCCGGGGAGCCGCTGATCGCCTCCACCAGCGGCCAGTTGCTCGCGGCGAGCGTCCTCGCGACGTTCCCCAACACCGCGCGCACCGACCCGAGCGCGCAGGACCGCACGGACGCCCACTCGGCCACCGTGCGGCGGGCCGTCGCCTACATCGACGACCACGCCGACCAGCCCGTCACGGTCGCCGAGATCGCCGCCGCGGCCCATGTCACCGTCCGCGCCCTCCAGTACGCCTTCAGACGCCACCTCGACACCACCCCGCTGGCCCGGCTGCGTGAGGTGCGGCTCGCCCACGCCCACCGCGAACTGCGGGCCAAGGCCGCGGACGACACCACGGTCGCCGCCGTCGCCGCGCGCTGGGGCTTCCACCATCCCGGCCGGTTCGCGACGCTCTACCGCGCCGCCTACGGCGTCGGCCCCTCCGACACCCTGCGCGGCTGACGGCGGCTCACTCACGGGCGGCGCCCGGCGGCGGCGCGACGACGCTCACGGGGGTGGCGCCGCGCCCCGTCAGGGCCGTGTCGAGGGCGTCGCGGAGCCGCGCGGGCAGCTCACCGAGCCGGGGCCAGCGCACGAGGTGCTCGGCGACCTCCCGCAGCTTGATGTTGCAGTGCTGCGAGATCTCCCTGAGCACCTCCCAGGCGGTGTCGGGGCGCAGCCCCGCGTAGGCCACCACGACCCCGATCGCCTGGTCGACGACGGCGTGCGAGGCGACGGCCCGGTGCAGCTGCGTGACCTCCTCCCGCAGGGCGGAGATTCTGCTGTCGTGTTCGTGTTCTGACATCGTGCGGGCTGTTTCCCTCCGGGCACGGCGACGGGCTCACTGTCACGGTGCCCCCGGAAAGCGGGAACAGCGGGCCGGAAAACGAAGAGTTGCCGCGCCGGCCGTCCAGAACACGAAACGGGCCCGCGAGCCCGCCCACGGATCACGGGCGGGCGCGGGGCAGGGCCGCGGGCGGGCGCACGAAGGCCGGAGGACGATCGCCGTCCTCCGGCCCTCTCTGTGCTGATCCGGCGGAACCGGCCCGGCGGCGCCGGACCTCCGGTCCGCGTCGGCTGTCCGGTCCGCGTCGGACGTTCCGTGGCGCGCCCGGCGTTCCGTGGCGCGCCGGACGTTCAGTCCGCGCCTCTGACGATGTTCTGCTCCCCGCCGGTGGGCGCGACCGCCGTGACGTCGCGGTCCACGACCGCCGGAACGCAGGTGCGCACGCCCCCGTCGCGGGGGCGGCGGGCCAGCGCCCAGCCGGTACGGGCGATGCGTATGGACGGTGTCCGTGCGGTGCCTCTGGTCACGGTCGTCATCTGTCCTCTCCGTCTCCGTGGTCCCTGGCGTAACGGTCGTTGCCTGGTGTCGCCTGTCGGTTGCGCGTCGTCGCCGACGCGCGACGTCTCCCCCTCGGGTAGCCCGATCCTCTGTGCGAAAACCCGCCACGGCGCGGAGACCTCGCGATGTCGGCGGCCCGGCCGGGCGCGAGTCCGCCGTCCCCACGAGGGCTCGCGTCCACCGGCCGGGCCACCTCGCCCGCCGTCTCTCGGCGACGGGCGGCTCCGGGGGCGACAGGGAGGACGCGCCGGGACGCCGGGAAGTTGATCGCCGCGACGATCTCGTCCTGGCGCTCGTCATCCCGCTCGTCATAGCGCTCGTCATGGCTCGTCCGGTCGCGTCGGATGTCATCCGATCGCGTCCGATCGCGTCCGGTCACCGGTCGGATGCCGCGCCCGGGGGGTGTACGCGCGGGCCCGTGGGCGCCGTCGTCGACAGGCGGGTGCCCCCCACCTGACCGTAGGCTCGTCGAAAGCCGGGGCAGGTCATGGACGGCGGATCGCCCGGGTGCGGCCCTGGTGGGAGGAGCCCATGTGACAGCGTCGGCGTCGCCGCCGGGTGACAGCGGCCCAGCAGATCGGCAGGACGCGGGGTACGAGCCGGACCCACGGCGCTGGCGGGCCCTGTGGGTCACCCTGGTGGCCGGTTTCATGACCCTGCTCGACGTGACGATCGTCGCGGTCGCCCTCCCCACCATCCAGCGCGATCTGCACGCCTCACCCGCACAGGTGCAGTGGGTGGTCTCCGGATACGCCCTGACCTTCGCGCTCGCCCTGGTCACCGCCGGACGCCTCGGCGACGCCCTGGACCGGCGCCTCATCTTCCTGCTGGCGCTCAGCGGCTTCGTGCTCTTCAGCGCGGCCTGCGGAGCGGCCCCCGACATCACCCTGCTGGTGGTGGCCCGGCTCGCCCAGGGCCTCGCGGCCGGTTTCATGGCGCCCCAGAACTCCGCGCTCATCCAGCAGATGTTCCGCGGCGCCGAACGCGGCCGCGCCTTCGGGTTCTTCGGCTCGATCGTCGGCATCTCGTCCGCCGCGGGACCGCTCACCGGCGGCGCCATCCTCGCGCTGGCCTCCGGGCCCGACGGCTGGCGGTGGATCTTCTACGTGAACGTCCCGATCGGCGTCCTCGCCGTCCTGCTGGGCCGCCGGCTGCTGCCCCGCACCCCGGCGACCGGACGCGGTCAGGTGGACGTGCCCGGCGTGCTGCTCCTGGGCGTCGGGGTGCTCGCGCTGATGTGGCCGCTGGTCCAGGCGGACTCGGGCGGCATCACCGACCTGTGGTGGCTGTTCCTCGCCGGCGCCGCCGTCCTCGGCCTCTTCGTGGTGCGCCAGCGTCGGCTCGTCGCCCGGGGCGGCGTGCCGCTGCTCGACCCGCGGCTGTTCACCACCGTGCGCGGATACGCCGTCGGCGCGGGCGTCGGCACCCTGTACTTCATCGGCTTCAGCGGCGTCTGGCTGGTCTTCGCCCTCTTCTACCAGCACGGACTGGGGTTCAGTCCGCTCCGCTCCGGTCTCGCCGTGACCCCCTTCGCGCTGGGCACGGCATGTGCCGCGGTCGTCGCGGGGCGCATGGTGGAGCGTTTCGGCCGCCTGCTCACGGTGGGCGGCCTCACGGGCGTGATCATCGGTCTGGGCGGTACAGCGCTGCTGCTGTGGCTGCTGCCGCTCGACACCGCGCCCTGGGTCGCGGCGCCGGTGCTGTTCATCGGCGGCGTCGGCGGTGGCTTCGTGGTGTCGCCGAACATCACCATGACGCTGCGGGACGTCCCCGTGCGCATGGCGGGCGCGGCGGGCGGCGCCCTCCAGACCGGCCAGCGGCTGGGCGCGGCGGTGGGCACCGCCGCGCTGCCCGGCCTCTTCTACCTGATGCTCAGCAGGGGCGAGGACTACCGTTCCGCCGTGGTCACCGCGCTGGTCGCGGCCCTGATCGGGATGGCGGCGTCACTGGCGCTCGCGACCTTCGACTGGCGGCGCGACCGGCGGGCCCGCACCGCGCACCGCCGCTGCCCGGACGAGGTGGCCAACGACCCGGTCCACTCCCGCCAGACCTGACCCGCCCCGGACCGGCCCGGGGGCGCGGGCTCAGAACCTGGGGTCGGGTGTCTGCGCCTGGACGAGTTCCGCCGCCTCCTCCCGCGTCTCGACCGACGGCGGGGAGCCCTCCAGGGGCGCGTTGGCCGTCTCCTTCATGCACAGGACGGCGACGACGCCGATGACCGCCGCGGCCATGGCGTAGTAGGCCGGCATGAGATTGGTGCCGAAGACGCTGATCAGCGCGGTGATCACCAGGGGCGTGGTGCCGCCGAAGAGCGAGGTGGCGACGTTGTAGGAGACCGACAGGGAGCCGTAGCGCACCTGGGTGGGGAACATCGCCGGGAGCGCGGAGGACATGGTGCCGAGCATCGTGACCAGGGAGAGCCCCAGCAGGAGCAGTCCCAGGGTGATGAGGACGACGTTGCCCTGCCGGATGAGCAGGAAGGACGGCACGGAGAGGAAGAGGAAGCCGAGCATCCCCGCCATCAGCACCGGCCTGCGCCCGAACCGGTCCGAGAGCCGTCCGACCCGGTTGATCACGCACATCTGGAGGACCATCACGAGGAGCAGGATGAGCAGCCCGTGGTTGGTGCCGTAGCCGAGTTCGTCGGAGAGGTAGGTCGGCATGTACGAGAGCACCATGTAGTCGTTGATGTTGTACGCCGCGACGAGCGCGAGGCAGAGCAGCAGCGACCTCCAGTGCCGGGTGAAGATCTCACGGAGGTCGGCGACGGCGGAGGGCTCCACGGTGCCGGCCGCCTCACCCGCCTTGGCGTGGCCGGCCTGGGCGTCCTCCAGCTTCTGGAACGCGGGCGTCTCGTCCAGCTTGAGCCGCAGGTAGAGGCCGATGAATCCGAGCGGGGCCGCGACCAGGAAGGGGATGCGCCACCCCCAGTCGACCATCTGGCTCTCGCTGAAGACGCTGGTGAGGATCACGACGAGCCCTGAGGCCGCGACGTACCCGGCGAGCGTGCCGACCTCGAGGAAGCTGCCGAAGAACCCGCGCCGCTTGTCGGGCGCGTACTCCGCGATGAAGGTGGAGGCGCCCCCGTACTCGCCGCCGGTGGAGAAGCCCTGCACCATCCGGAAGAAGATCAGCAGGACCGGGGCCCAGAAGCCGATGCTGGCGTGCGGCGGGATGAGGCCGATCGCGAAGGTGCCCACCGCCATCATGATCATGGTGATGGAGAGGATCCGCTTGCGGCCGACCTTGTCACCGAGCGGTCCGAAGACCATGCCTCCGAGGGGGCGCACCAGGAAGGCCACCGCGAAGGTGGCGAAGGAGCTGAGCAGTTGCGCGGTGTCGTTGCCCGAGGGGAAGAAGACCTTGCCGATGGTCGCGGCGAGGTAGCTGTAGATGCCGAAGTCGTACCACTCCATGGCGTTACCGAGGGCGGCGGCCTTGGTGGCGCGCTTGACCGCCGCCTCGTCGGTCACCGTGATGTCGGTACGCCGCAGCCTCGGGTGGCGTCGTTTCTCGATCGCGCGGAAGAGCACCCTGTGGCGCCTGACCGCGGCGGGGTCCACCGACTTGTCGTTGTCGGTCGCCGCCATGACGGTGTTCCTTTCGCCGGACGTGTTGCCAAGCAGAACACCTGCGCGCTTTGGCCGCCCGCAAACGACCCGCTTCGTGCGGCGTCCGGGCGGCCACCGAGCGTGACGTCCGGCGGGTCAGGGGCGGCGGCGGTCGGAAGGTCGGGCGGTCCGGGTGTCCGCGCCGGGTGTCCGGCCGCTCGTCACCGCGTCACCCGGACGGTGAGGAGGGCGGTGTCGTTCCTTGGGTTGTGGTCGAAGTCGGGGTGGATCCCGTAGACGGAGGTGGCGGTCGCGGTGCCGCGTGTGACACCGGGACGGGCCTTCTTCGGGGCCTTCAGGCCGAAGGTGTGGCTGATGGACTGCCCGACCTCGACGAGGTTGTCGGCCCGCCAGCACACATAGGTGCGGTGGCCCGGCTCGGAGGGACCGGCGGGACCGTCGACGGCGAACGGGGCGCACTCCTTGGGCACGGTGACGGCGGTGGTGCCCGGCGGGATGCGCACCAGCAGCCCCGGCTGGTCGTCGCTCTCCTGGTTGTGGACCCAGCCGGGACCGTTGTCGCGCAGTCTGACCGTGGCCTTCACCACCCGGCCCGGCGCCACGTCGACCCGGTCCCCGACGGCGGCCAGGTCCGCGGTGCTGTCCACGGAGAGGGCGAGGCGGCGGTAGGCGTCGTCGTAGCCCGCCGTCTCGGGTGGCGTGCCGTCGGCTCCGGTGCCGTACTCGACGACCTCCAGCAGTCCCTTGGGCAGCACGGTGAAGCGGACCGGGGTGGTGACGGAGGCTCCGGGCGCGACGGCGGTCCCCAGCCGGCAGCGCGCCTGCCGCACCTCGCCGGGGAGGGTCGTGTAGGCGCAGTCCGCCGCGGTGTCCGTGAAGGCGAGGCCCCGGGTCAGCCGGATCCGGAAGGTGACGTCGGTGGCGGGAGCCGGGCCCCGGTTGGTGACGGTGACGGCCCTGTCGTAGCTCTCGCCCGGCTTCGGCGTGGCGGTCGGCAGCGCCGAGACCACCAGGTCGGGCCCGGCGGTGCCGGCGTGGGCGGCGGGCACGGCGGCCTGTGGCACGGCGACCCCGATCAGAGCGGCGGCCAGGGACCCGACGGTGCCCCGCAGAGGTATCCGCACGGTAGGTCTCCTCGGTTCAAGTGGAGTGCGGCGGACGGCACTTGGACCGTCCGCCGGGACACCTGCTGGACCCGCGAAGGCACCGGGAGGTTGTAGCGGCGGGCGGTCGCAGACCCGCGAGGAGCGTCGCCGGGTGGCCGCGCCAGACGTCGGGCACGACCGTCGTCAGCGCGGGCACCGTCCGCCCGAGGGCCGCGAGGAGCAGGAGCAGGTCCTCGGCGGTGAGGAGGGGGCCTGATGGCAGGTTCGGCGCTGGCCTGGGCGGGGGCGGACTGACCTCGTACGCGTGGCGGGCCGGGATTGCGGCGGGAGTGGCCGAAGCGGGGGTGGATCTCATCCGGGTCGAAAGGGACGGGAGTTGAGGGCGGTACCGGGAGTCGGGTCAGGCGCGTGCGGTGGCGAAGCGGTTGGCGGGGCGGGGCAGCCCCAGCGACTCCCGCAGGGTGGCGCCCGGTCGGGGCGCGCGGTGCAGTCCCTCGGCGGCGAGGGCCGGCAGCACCCGCTCGGTCAGGACCGGCAGGTCGACGGCGAGGACGGCGGGGTGCAGTCTGACGCCGTCCACGAACTCGGCGAGCGCGCGCAGCAGTTCGGTGAGGGCCTCGGCCGATCCGACGTGCCGCAGCCGCCCGGTCGGTGGCCAGGGGGCGTCCGCGTCCAGCTCCGCGAGCCGGTCGGCGGCCGGGGCCCGCGCGTCGAGGACGACCTCCACCTCCGCGAGGACGAGCGGTGCGCCGTTCTCCCTGGCGGTGGCGGCGCGGGCGGCGATCGCGGGGACGGTGTCGCGTGCCACCAGGACGAGATCGGCGCGGGCGTCGACGTCCAGCGCGTCCGGGGCGAGGACGACGACCTGGCCCTGCGGCGGCCTCGGGGTGATCAGGGGCCCCTTGACGGTGAAGGTAGCGCCCTCGAAGTCGATGTGGTGCACCCGGTCGGCGTCCAGGAAGCGGCCGGTGGCGGAGTCCTTGACGATCGCGTCGTCCTCCCACGAGTCCCAGAGGGCGCGCGCGGTGTCGATGACATCGGCGGTCTCGGCGGCCAGCGCCTCGGCGGAGAGGAAATCCCGTCCCACGGTGGCGAGTTCGGCCGCCGTCGACGCGGCGCCGACGACCCAGCCGGCCCGTCCGTGGGACGCGTGGTCGAGACCCGCGAGCTGGGTGGCGAGGTGGAAGGGTTCGGTGGTCGTGACGTGCAGGGTGGGCGCGAGCCCGATCCGGTCGGTGAGAGCCGACAGGTACGCGGCGCGGACGCCGGCCTCGATCCGTGCCACGGGTTGCCCGGCGGCCTCGGGCGGCAGCGGCGAGTCCGCGAAGGTGACGAGGGTGAAGCCGGCGTTCTCGACGGCCGCGGCCGTCTCTCGCAGCGCCCCGGGGGTGAGAGCCGCGTCGGCCGGACGGCCCGGGTGGCGCGGCGCGGCCGGGTGGGCGCCGTCCCCGTCGGCCTCCAGGGCGAGGTACAGGCCGGGCAGTCCTGCGGCGGGTGCGGTCATGGGGGTTCCTCCGGTGTTCGGTCCGGGCGGTGCGGGACACGGGCGGGCGCGACGGAGGCCACCGCCCCGGCGGGGCCTCGCGCGGCGGACGTCATTCGTGGGTGGGTCGCGGCCGTCGGCGGGCAGGGGTGGACGCGGGCGGGCGCCGAGGGGCGGAGGTGGGGAGCGGAGAGGCAGCGGTCAGCGACAGGTCTGGTCGAACTGATCGGCGCGGCGGCCCACCCAGAACGGGTCGAGCAGCACGGTGCGTGCCTGGCCTGCGGTCTCCATGCCCGGATCAAAGCACACGGTTCGACGAGCGTCCACCACCCCTCCGCCGCCCCCTCCCCCGCGACTCGGCCGCCGCGACCGGTGCGGTGCCGACGGACGCCGTCACCGGCCGCGGGTGCGGTTCAGTCGGCCGGGCCGTAGGTCCGCAGATAGTCGAAGTGGGCTGTCGCACCAGCGGTGTTGAGGGAGACCAGGCCGATGCGCGGTGTCTCCAACAAGGGCAGGGCCCAGGTGCCGGTCCTGGTCCAGTGGATGCCGTCCGTGCTGGTGGCCGCCCGCACCTGGTGGGTGCCGTCGCCCTCGTCCGCGTGGTGGAACAGGCGCATCCGCCCTGCCGGTCGGCGACGGCCAGCAGGCCGGCGCCGTTGTAGTCGGCAATGTAGCCGAATCTGATCCGGGTGGTGCCGTCGTCCGGGCCCGAGGAGCAGCCGGCCGCGGAGAGGCCGAGGGCGGTGGCGGAGAGGGACGCGAACACGTGCCCTGCCCGAGGACCGAGGAGCTGCGGCTGTCAACGGAGTTCACCCGCATCCGCAACGAGGTGTGGCAGGCCGTCCACCACCAGGGACCGGGATCGACGTCCACGATCCGGTGGACGCGGCCGGGCCGCGCGGCCATCACGACGACGCGCCGCGCCAGACAGACGGCCTCGTCGACGTCATGGGGGACGAAGACGACCGGCCGGCGTTCGCGGCTCCAGGTGGCGAGCAACTGGTCCTGGAGCCGGACCCGGGTCAGCGCGTCGAGGGCGCCGAACGGCCCGTCCATCAGCAGGACTTCGGGGTCGACGGCGTAGGCGCGGGCGATGGCGCAGCGCTGCTTCATGCCGCCCGCCAGCGTCTTGGGCAGCGCGTCGGCGAAGTCGGTGAGGCCGACGAGGTCGATGGCGCGGTCGGCGCGCAGCCTGCGTTCGGCAGCGGGCAGCGAGGTGAGCCGCAGCCCGAACCAGGCTACGACACGGGATCGCGGCCGGACGTGACGTGCCCCGTGAACCCGTCCCGTCCGCCGCCGTGTTCGGACCACCGGAGCGCAACCGCGCCTTCCTACAGTCCCGTTGCCGGGACGGGGCCGACCGGGATGTCCCCGCGCAGTGTGATCCGGTGCATGACGCGGTGCTGGTCGCCGTAGTCGCGGTTGGCGTAGTGGGAGGTGGCGCGGTTGTCCCAGATCGCGATGTCGCCCGACTGCCAGCGGTGCCTGACGGTGTGTTCGGGCTTGGTGAGGTGGGCGTAGAGAATGTCGAGGATGCCCCGGCTCTCGTGCTCGGAGACGCCGGTGATGTGCGAGGTGAAACCGGGGTTCACGAACAGGCCCTTGCGGCCGGTCTCGGGGTGGACGCGCACCACGGGGTGCTCCACCGGGACGAGGTCGGTGAAGACCTCGCCGTCCCAGAGGTTCCCGCGTCCCTCGCGCCGCTGGGCGAGGTAGTAGCCGAACTCGCGGCTGCCGTCGTGCACGGCGGTCAGCGGGTCGATGAGGGCGCGCAGCCCCGGGGTCAGCGACTCGTAGGCGAGCTGGCTGTCGGCCCAGGAGGTGTCGCCACCGTGCGGTGGCAGGACCACGGCGCGCAGCACGGAGATCGCGGGCGGCCTGCGGACGAACGTCACGTCGGTGTGCCAGACGTCGGCGAACCCGTTGTCCTGGCTGTCGAGGGAGTAGACCTCGTCGGGGACGTCCCCCGAGTCGTGGACCGGGTGGCCCGCGGTGACCTCGCCCAGCCGGCGGCCGAGGTCGATCTGCGCGTGGTCGTCGATGTCCTGGCCGGGCAGGAAGATCACCTTGTGGGTGACAAGCGCCGTGCGCAGGGCGGCCACCTGGTCGTCGTCGAGGTGGCCGAGGTCGATGCCGCGCACCTCGGCGCCGAAGCTCGGGCCGAGCGGGTCGATCAGCAGGCCGGCGGAGCCGGGACCTGTCGGGCGGGTCGCCTCGGGGTGGTGGGACGGTGCGGTGATGACGGTCATGCTGATTCCCTTTCCGTTGGTGTGCGGTCCTGGGGCCGGTCCTTGTGAGCGGTCCTTGTGAGCGGTCCTTGAGTGATTCCTGAAAGCGGTTCCTGCGAGCGGGCCTTGAGCGTTGACGCGAGCGGTCCTCGCGACCGGTGCCGGTGCTTGGTCCTCATGTCGGTTCGGCCGGCGCGTCGTTCAGGCCGCGGCGGCCTTCACCTCGTGGCCGACGCGCGCCCGGAGTTCCGCGAACTCCGCGCTGCCGCGCAGTTCTTCGGCGTCGACGCCGTCGCGCGGGAGGTCGACGGGCAGGTCGAGGACGACGGTCCCCGGACGTCTGCTCAGCACCACCACCCGGGAGCCGAGGAAGACCGCCTCGTCCGCGGAGTGGGTGACGAACACGGTGGTGCGGCCGGTCCGCGCGGCGACCTGGCGCACGTCCTCCTGGAGCCGCTCGCGGGTCAGGGCGTCGAGCGCGGCGAACGGTTCGTCGAGGAGCAGGACGGGGTTCTCGGCGGCCAACGTGCGGGCGATGGCGACGCGTTGCTGCTGGCCGCCGGAGATCTCCCAGACCCGCCGCCGTTCGGTGCCGTCGAGGCCGACGCGGTCGAGGAGTTCGGCCCGCCGCCCGGCCCACCGGTCCTTGGGGACGCCCGCGTAGCGCAGCGCCAGATCGACGTTGCCGCCGACGGTGCGCCATGGCATGAGGCGCGGCTGCTGGAACACCACGCCCGCGGCGTGCCCCGGCCGGGGTGCGGCGCCGGAGACCCGCACGGTGCCGTGGGTGGGCTGTTCGAACCCGGCGAGCAGCCGCAGCAGGGTGCTCTTGCCGCAGCCGGACGCGCCGACCAGCACGACGAACTCGCCCGGCTCGACGTCGAGTCGGACCGGGCCGACGGCGGTGACGGCGTCGTCGCCCCGGCCGTAGCGGTGGATGACGTCGTCCAGGCGCACGGCGCCGGGGAGTTCGGCGCCAGGGAGTGCGGCGCCGGTGGTCGGCCGGGGGCCTCCCGTCTCACGCGAGACCATCGGGCAGCCCCTTCAGATAGAGCGCCTTGCGGACGGTCTCCTCGGACGGCGCGGCCTCGATCTGTTTCTGGCCCGCGAGGAACGCCCCGGTGTCGGTCAGATAGGAGGCGAGCCGTCCTGGGCTGCCCTCGGTGCCGAGCCAGTCGGCCGAGGCGATCTGGCGCGGGGTGAGGAAGACGCCCTGGGAGAGCTGGGCCTTGGCGTCGGCGAGGCTGATGCCGAGTTCGGCGGCGATGGCCCGCGCCGAGCCCTCCGGGTCGGAGGCGAGCCGGCGCAGCCCTTCGGCCTCGACCTTGCGCCAGGTCGCGATGGTCCCGGGGTCCTCGGCGATCAGCGCGTCGGAGACCACGGCCAGGTCCAGGGTCGGCTTGCCCTGCGCGCCTATCTCCTTGCTGCTGGTCAACTGCGTTCCGTCGGCGCGGAGTTCGTCGAGGGCGGGCAGCCACACATAGGCCGCGTCGATGTCGCCGCGCTGCCAGGCGGCGAGGATCGGCTGCGGCTGGAGGTCGATCAACTTGACGTCGGAGGCGCTGAGTCCGGCCTGTTCGAGGGCCGCGAGGAGGCTGTAGTGCGAGGTGGACGCGAAGGGGGTGGCGACCGTTCTGCCCTTGAGCCCCGCCACGTCGGTGACGCCGGTGGACTTGCGCGCCACCAGGGCCTCGTTCTCGCCCGCGACGTCGAGGACGAAGGCGACCTTGTAGGGGATCGGCGAGGAGCCCGCGATGCCCCGCGCGAACGGGCTCGATCCCAGGGCCGCGATGTCGAGGGAGCCGCCGATGAACGCCTGGTTGACGCTGGCGCCCGAGTCGAACTTGATCCAGGAGATCGTGTGGTCGGGCAGCGCCTTCTCCAGCAGCTTGCGGTTCTTCACCAGCAGGTCGCCGCTGGGGAAGGCGAAGTAGCCGACGCGCAGCCGCTTGCCGCCGCCGGATCCGCCGCCGTCCGAGGAGCAGCCGGTGACGGCGACGGACGCGGCGCCGAGCGCGGCGGCGAGCAGGGCGCGGCGGGTCGGGCGGCTCGGGGGCAATCCGGTGCGGGCGCCGGTCTCCTGAGTGGTCATGGGAAGCCTGTTCTGTCGGGGCGGTGCGCGGGCGGTCGGGCGGGGCGGGTCAGGTGTGGCCGCGCCAGGGCACGACGGCGCGTTCGAGGCGGAGCAGGAGCCCGTCGATGAGGAGCCCCGAGATGCCGATGGCGGCGATCCCGACGAGCACCACCGGGGTGTTGTTGTAGTTGGCCGCGTCCTTGACCATGCCGCCGATGCCGGGCAGGCCGTTGACGAGTTCGGCGGCGACGAGCGAGGAGTAGGCGACCCCGACGGCCAGCCGGACGCCGGTGAAGATCTCCGGGAGCGCGGACGGCAGCACGACGTCCCGGACGACGTCGCGGCGGGAGCCGCCGAGCGCGCGGGCCGCCTCCTGGAGGTGGCGGGGTGCCGCGGCGACGGCGGCGGCGGTGGCGACCGCGACCGGCGGGAACGCCGCCACCGCCAGCAGGGTGATCTTCGGTTCCTCGTCGATGCCGAGCCAGACGATCAGGAGGGAGAAGTACGCGAGCGGCGGCAGCGTCCGCAGAAAGGTGATCCACGGTTCGAACAGCGACCGCACCCAGCCGACGGTGCCCATGACCAGGCCGAACGCCACTCCGATGACGATGCCGAGGCCGGCTCCGAACGCGATGCGGCGCAGGCTGATGCCGAGGTGCTCCACGAGGTAGGTGCCGTTGTAGCCGCGCACCCCGTCATGGGTGGTGGAGACGTCGACGAAGGCGCCCCACACCTTGGCCGGGGGCGGCACGAGGGTCTCGCTCCAGGTGCCGGCGGCGGCCACCGACTGCCAGACGGCGAGGAACAGCAGGAGCGAGCCGAGCGGCAGCGCCAGCCGCCGGGACACGCCCGCGAGCCGGGAGCGGGCCCGGCGGCGGGGCGCGGGCTCCGCCTCGTCCGCGGGATCGCGCAGCGCCGCGGGCGCGGCGGATGCTGTGGGCACGGAGGACCTCCACGGGCCTCGGAGGGGAACGGCGAGCGGACACCGGCGCGCGCGAGGGCACCGGGCGGGAACCGGGAAAAGGGGCGACGCGACGGCGGTCGGGCCCGAGGGGCCACGGGACGCGGCGGGTCAGCGAGGCAGGATCAACAACACGCGGCCGTACGGCGGCACAGGTCGACGACCAGGCGGCGTACCAGGGCTTCGCGGATCATGGGGGAAGTTGTACCGCAGCGGGCGGCGGCGCACCAGCCGCAGTCCACGCTGTGGAACGGCGCGGACCGCTCGCCTCCGCTCCGCCCGCCGTCGGTGGCGCGGGCCGGTGGCGGTTCACACGACTGACAAGAAGCTGTCACACCCGGCCGGAATGCGCTCTCGCGCGGCGGCCGTTGCGACAGACATGACTGTAGGAGTAGCGCTCAACGCGTCCGACGCGAAGAACCAGATCGACGCTTCCGTGGAGCTGGCCCGCGAGGCGGCGGCGGCCGGGCTGCGCTCGGCGTGGTTCGGGCAGACCTTCGGCGCCGACTCGCCCCAGCTCGCGGCGCTCGTCGGGCGCGAGGTGCCGGGACTGCACGTGGGCACGTCCGCGATCCCCGTCTTCGGGCGGCATCCGCTCGTCGTCTCCAGCCAGGCGCAGACCGCGCAGGCGGCCACGCACGGCCGCTACCACCTCGGGCTCGCCCTCGGCACCCGGCTGCTGACGGAGACCGGTTTCGGGCTGCCCTTCGAGCGGCCGATCGGCCGGCTCCGTGAATTCCTCACCGCGCTACGGCAGTTGACGAGGGACGGCACCGCCGACTTCCACGGTGAACTGCTCACGGCCGTCACTCCGCTCCCGGCGCGGGTGCCGGGCGCCGAGGGCGGCGTCCCGTTGCTGGTCGCCGCGATGGGCCCGCAGGCGCTGCGGGTCAGCGGCGAGCTGGCGGACGGCATCCTGCCGTACCTGGCGGGTCCGCGGGCCCTGGCGGAGCACATCGTCCCGGCGGTCACCGCCGCGGCCCGCGCCGCCGGGCGTCCGGCGCCCCGGATCGTGGCCATGGTGCCCGGGGTGGTCACCGACGACGTCGACGCCGTCCGGGCGAAGTTCACCGAACAGCTCGCGTTCTACGAGCAGTTCCCGTCCTACGCGCGGGTCATCGGACTCTCCGGCGGCAGCCGGGCGTCCGATCTCGCGGTGGTCGGCGACGAGCGGACGGTCGCCGCCGAGGTGCGCCGCTACCGGGACGCCGGCGCGACCGAGGTGGTCTTCTCCACCACCGAGATCGCCGGCACCGCCGACCGCAGGCGCACCTGGGCGCTCCTGGGCGAACTGGCGTCATGACAAGGCCGGTCGACGTCACGTCGGCCGGCACCGCAGCAGACCGCGAGGACCACACCTCGCACGACGACGAAGGAGCACCCATGACCACCGAGGCCACCACGACGGACCTCCAGGCCTTCACCCGGGACTGGCTCGACTGGTACCGCGCACAGGAGGAGCGCCTCGCCGACCCGCACGGCTTCCTCGCGATCACCGGACTGCACTGGCTGCACGACGGCCCGCAGCGGTTCCCCGACGCCCCCGGCTCCTGGTGGACCGACGGCGAGGGCGTCCATGTGCGTCTCGACGACGGCGAGGAACTGACCGTCGGCGGGGCGCCGGTGCGCGGCACGCACCACTTCGGTGTGCTGCCCGAGCGCGGCGGTGTCGACGCCGTGTGGGGCGACGCGGTGATCGAGGTGGCCAGGCGCGGCGGCAACGACATCGTCCGCCCCCGTCATCCGGACGCCCCGCTGCGCACCGCCTTCACCGGGACGCCCGCCTACGCGCCCGACCCGCGCTGGGTGGTGACCGGCCGCTGGCTGCCGTTCGAGACGCCGCGCCCGACCACCGTCGGCGCCGCCGTCGAGGGTCTCGAGCACGTGTACGACGCGCCGGGCCGGATCGCGTTCTCACTTGAGGGGCGGGAGCTGTCGCTGACCGCGTTCCCCGGGCACGTACCCGGCCGGCTGACGGTCCTGTTCACCGACGCGACCTCCGGGGTGACCACGTACGCGGCGAACCGTGTCCTCGGGGTGGAGGAGCCCGGCGCCGACGGCACGGTCGTCCTGGACTTCAACCGTGCGGCGAACCTGCCGTGCGCGTATACCGATCTGGCGACCTGCCCGCTGCCGCCGGCCGAGAACCGGCTGCCGGTCGCGGTCGAGGCGGGCCAGAAGATCCCGCGCGAGCGCGGCGGGGCGTGAGCGCGGAGCAGGTCGAGGACGGCGGAGCCGCGGACCGGCTCCGCCCTTCCGCGCACGGTCCGCTCCCCCACGGGAATTTGATAATACGAAGAACACAAAGAATACGGGGGCGATTTCGAGGTAAGCACCCGTAGCATCCGTAGCCCTGGACCTCGCGGATTGGTCCAGGAAAAAACTTCATCCGATCGTGGATACGACCAATCCGGCGGCCATTCAGGGCCGGATTCCCCACGTGACCGACGACAGGAAGAAGCCGCCGACCCCGGGCAGATGGACACAGCGCGCGCTCGCCGCGGGCAGTGGACTGCTGGCCGGGTTCGCAGCGCTCGCCACCGCTGAGCTGGTGTCAGCGGCCGTACGGCCGCAGTCCGATCCGATCGTGGCGGTCGGTGGTGCGGCGATCGACCGCACGCCCCCCGCCGTGAAGGACTGGGCGATCCAGCATTTCGGCACCAACGACAAACTGGTGCTCCAGTCCGGAATTCTGGTGGTGCTCGCGCTTTTCGCGCTCGCCATCGGAATCGTCGCCCTGCGTTTCCGGCGGACCGGCGCCGCCGGTGTGCTGGTCTTCGGCGTGGTGGGGGCGGTCGCCGCCCTCAGCCGGCCGGACTCCGAGGGGCTGACGGACGCGCTGCCGTCGATCGTCGGCGCGGTCGTCGGAGCGGTGCTGCTCTACTTCCTCATCGGGCGCCTCGGCTCCCCCGCCGCCGCGCCGGGCCCGGCCACCGAACGCCCCGACGACCAGGCCGAGGAGACCGCCACCGGCACCGGGGGCGGCTGGGACCGGCGGGGGTTCGTGATCGCGGCGAGCGCCGCGGCCGCCGCGTCGGCGGGAGCCGTCGTGATCGGCCGCTCCGTGAACGCGGCCAGCGGGCAGAGCGCGGTCGCCTCACGCGACAAGGTGGTCCTGCCCCGGCCGCAGTCCCCGGCCCGGCCCGTGCCGCGCGGGGCCCAGTTGCGGATCCCCGGCATCAGCCCCTTCACCACGCCGAACGGTTCCTTCTACCGCGTCGACACCGCGCTGGTCGTCCCGAAGGTGGACGCCACCACCTGGCGGCTGCGGGTCCACGGCATGGGGGTGCGCCGCCCCCTCGACCTCTCCTTCGCCGACCTCCTCGGCCGGGAGCTGATCGAGCGGGACATCACCCTCACCTGCGTCTCCAACGAGGTCGGCGGCCCGTACGTGGGCAACGCCCGCTGGATCGGCGCCCGCCTCGCCGACCTGCTCGCCGAGTGCGGCGTCAAGCCGCCGTCGAAGGGCGGTCCCGCCACCCAGCTGGTCGCCCGCTCCGTGGACGGCATGACCATCGGCAGCCCGGTCGAGGAGGTGATGGACGGCCGCGACTCCCTGCTCGCCGTCGGCATGAACGGCCAGCCGCTGCCCTTCACCCACGGCTTCCCCGTCCGCATGCTCGTGCCCGGCCTGTACGGCTATGTCTCGGCCTGCAAGTGGATCACCGACCTCGAACTGACCACCTTCGACGCCTACGACCCGTACTGGGTGCAGCGCGGCTGGTCGCGCCTCGGGCCCATCAAGACCGAGTCGCGCATCGACACGCCCAAGCCGTTCGCCCGTCCCAAGGCCGGCACCGTCATGATCGCCGGGGTGGCCTGGGCGCAGCACAGGGGCATCGAGAAGGTCGAGGTCCGGGTCGACGACGGTCCCTGGGAGCAGGCCCGGCTCGCCGCCCAGGACACCCGTGACACCTGGCGCCAGTGGTCCTACCCGTGGCGGGCGGACAAGGGCGGCCACACCCTCACCGTGCGCGCCACCGACGGCACCGGCCGCACCCAGACCCAGCGGCGGACCCAGACCATCCCCAACGGCGCCAGCGGATGGCACTCAGTGGTCGTGACCGTGGACTGACCCCACAGACCTCTTCCCTCCCCCATGTAATGCGGCTCGGCCGCGTCTATCACCAGGAGAAACAATGAACACCCGTATCCGTCGCACCGCTGTCACCCTGGCCGCCGCGGCCGTGCTCCCGCTGGCGCTCAGCGCCTGCTCGGGCCAGAGCAGCGACTCCGCGTCGTCGGACTCCTCGTCGAAGGCGTCGGCGTCGGCCACCGCGTCGGAAGAGGGCATGACCGGCTCGGGCAGCACCGCCTCGGTGGACGAGCCGTTCGGCACCGCCTGTGGGTCGGTGCCCAAGAGCGGTGCCGGTTCCTTCGACGGCATGGCCAAGGACCCGGTCGCGACGGCCGCCTCCAACAACCCCGCGCTGTCGACGCTGGTCTCCGCAGTGAAGAAGGCCGGTCTGGTCGACACCCTGAACAACGCGCAGAACATCACGGTGTTCGCGCCGACCAACGAGGCGTTCGCGAAGATCCCGAAGGCCACCCTCGACAAGGTCCTCAACGACAAGGCCGAGCTGACCAAGATCCTCACGTACCACGTCGTCGGCCAGAAGCTGACCCCGAAGGAGCTGGAGAAGGGCTCCTTCACCACGCTGGAGAAGGGCAAGCTGACCACGGCCGGCTCCGGTGAGTCCTACACCGTCAACGGCTCGGCGAAGGTGGTCTGCGGCAACGTCAAGACCGCCAACGCCAACGTCTACATCATCGACAGCGTCCTGATGCCCGCCAGCTGACGGAGCGTGACGGGGGAACGGTGCGGGGGGTGGGGCGGATCGCCCACCCCCCGCACCGTTTCCCGCTGTCCTGATCCGGTCGCCCGATCGGGGCGCGGAGTACGGGAATCCGGTCCCACGCGTCTCTCCCGTGCGTCCGGTTACCGTCGGTCACAGAAACAACATCCGAGGTCAGGGCGGTAAAAGGTTTCGACCAGGGAGTTCGCGGAACTCGCTGCGCGCGGCGCTCGGGCCGCATAGCGTGCGATCAGCCGAACCGCTCCCCCGTCGTCACGCGGTCCGTCGTCACTCCGGGCCCATGTCCCGCCAGGAGATTCCGGGATGCCCCACGACAGCTCCGACTTACCCCCCGTCCTCCCCGAGCAGGGGCATCCCCTCTCCCCCGTACCGGCCCGCCGCACGCCCGCCTGGTCGTCCGACGGCCAGGCGGAACCCGCGCCGCGGACGGCCGCCGTGCACGACGGGCCGCACCGCACGCTGCGGCTGCTGCGGCGGGCCGGGCGGCGCCAGCGCCGGGTGGCCGCCTTCATCGCGGTGGCACCGTTCGCCCTCTTCCTGGTGCTGACCGTCGAGGTCCCCTCGCTGATGACCAGGCCCGCGCCCGGCGGGCTGCCCACCGGCCTGCTGCTCGCCCTGGTCCAACTGCCCGTGACCTGGCTGGCCGTGCTCCTCTACGAGTGGACCGCGCGCCGCTACGTGGACCCGCTGGCGCGTCGAGCCCGCGGGTACGACCGCCAGGACGCCCATGACACCCAGGCCGCGGGGCGCCCGTCGTGACCGGGTTCAGCCCGGCCGCCCAGTCCTGGTCCCTCGTCGCGTTCTGCTCCGTCGTCGCCGTCACCCTGCTGCTGTGCGTGCTGACCGGGCCCGCGGGCGACGACCTCGACGACTTCTACACCGGCTACCGGACGCTGTCGCCGCTGCGCAACGGGCTCGCCGTGGCCGGGGACTACATATCGGCCGCCACCGTCCTGACCGTCGGCGGGATCATCGCGCTCTGCGGCTACGACGGCATCGTGCTCGCCCTGAGCACCCTGCTCTCGCTGATGCTGCTGATGTTCGTGCTGGCCGAACCCCTGCACAACACCGGCAAGTTCACCATGGGGGACGTCCTCGCCCGGCGCAGGCCGGGACGCGCGGTGCGGATCACCGCCTGCCTCGTCACGCTCGCCTCGCTCGTGCCGATGATGGTCGTGCAGCTCGCCGGAGTCGGCCAACTCCTCGCGTTCGTACTGGGGTTCTCCGACAGCACGATGAAGAACGGCTGCGTGGTCGGCGCGGGAGCCCTGATGATCAGCTACGCGGCCCTGGGCGGCATGCGCGGCACGGCGCTCATCCAGATCATCAAGACCGTGGTGCTGCTGGGCTCGGGGCTCGTCGTCACCGTCCTGGTCCTGCACTCCTTCGGCTGGAGCCCGCAGGCCCTCTTCCACACCGCCGCCCGGCAGAGCGGCGCCGGGCCCGGCTATCTCACCTGGGGCCTTCAGTACGCGCGCGGGCCGTACCCGGCGCTCGACATGGCGAGCACCCAACTCGCCATCGTGCTCGGCGGCGCCTGCCTCCCGCACGTCACGATGCGCATGTACACGGCCGGCACACCCCGGCAGGTGCGCCGGGCGATGTCCTGGGCCGTCTCGTCCGTCGCGCTGTTCGTCCTGCTGCTGACCCTCGTGTGCACGGGCGCCATGGCGCTCCTGGGCCGGGAGCGGATCGCGGGCGCCGACCCGCACGGCAGCACCGCCTATCTCCTGGGCGCGCGGGCCGCGTTCGGCGGCGACATGTCCCGCGCGGAGAGCCTGCTGTTCGCGACGGTCACCACCGCGGTCTTCCTCACCCTGCTGGCCTCCGTCGCCAGCATGACACTGGCCTGCGCCAACACCCTCGCCCACGATCTCACCGCGGGCCGCCGCACCCCGCTCGCGCCGGCCCGCGAACTCACCCTGGCCCGGGTCTGCGCCCTGGCGGTCGGGGTCCCCGTCATCCTGCTCGCGGTCCTCGCCCAGCACCGCAGCCTGCAACCGCTGGCCACCGTCTCCTTCTGCCTGGGCGCCTCCGCGATCGCGCCCGCGCTCCTCTACAGCCTCTTCTGGCGCCGCTACACCCGCGCCGGACTGCTGGCCACCCTCGTCGTCGGCACCCTCAGCGTGCTGGTCCTGATGACGGGGACGAGCCTCGTCTCCGGCAGCCCGCTCTCCGCGTTCCCCGACGCCCACTTCGACTGGTTCCCCTTCAACACCACCGCCCTCGCCTCCGTGCCCGCGGGGTTCCTGGCCGGCTGGCTCACCACCCTGTTCACCGCGCGCCGCTCGGGCGACCGGGCCGACGGGCGCTTCGAGGCGCTGGAGCACCTGCTGCTCGCGGGGCCCGCCAAACCGGCGCCCAAGGGCCCGACGAGGTGATCGGACCGGCCGACAGGGCGCGGGAGACGGCGGGTTCACCGGCCCGCGCCCCGAACTCCGCTGCCGCTCAGGCGAGTTGTATCTCCGGGCGGTACAGGTCGAGCCAGACCGCGAGGTCGAGCGCGCGTTCCAGGCCGCGCCGGTCGGCCTGGGTGTGCACGGGCAGCTCGCGGTGGGCGAAGCGGTGCAGCCGGTCCCGGTCGACGAGGTCGAAGACCGGGTGGGAGGGGTTCGCGAGCAGCTCCCGCGCCTGGTCCTGGAGCGCCGCCGCGTACTTGGGGTCCTGGGTGGAGGGGTAGGGGCTCTTGACCCGGTCGTAGACGGACCGCGGGAGCACGTCGGCGGTCGCCTCCCTGAGCAGGCTCTTCTCCCGGCCGTCGAAGGACTTCAGCGCCCACGGGGTGTTGTAGACGTACTCGACGAGCCGGTGGTCGCAGAACGGCACCCGGACCTCAAGGCCGACGGCCATGCTCGCGCGGTCCTTGCGGTCGAGCAGCACCCGCACGAACCGGGTGAGGTGCAGGTTGCAGATGCGCCGCATCCGGTACTCGAAGTCGCTCTCGCCGTCGAGGCGGCGGATCGGGGCAATGGCGGAGCGGTAGCTGTCGGCGACGTAGCCGTCCAGGTCGAGGGTGGTGAGCAGGTCGGGGCGCAGCACCTCGGCGTCGTCGCCGAAGTGGCGGCCGAAGTGGACGAGCCAGGGGAAGGTCTCGCCGCGGCGGGCCTCCTCGTCGAAGAACTGGAGGTAGCCGCCGAAGACCTCGTCGGCCGACTCGCCGGACAGGGCGACGGTGGATTGGTCCCGGATGGCCCGGAACAGCAGGTACAGCGAGGCGTCCATGTCGCCGAACCCGGTGGGCAGGTCGCGGGCCCTGATCACCTTGGCGCGGATGTCGGGGTCGGCGAGGGCCTGGGCGTCCAGGACGATGTCCTGGTGGTCGGTGTGCGCGGTGCGGGCGACGTCGTGGACGAACGGGGTGTCGGGGGTGCCGCGCAGTTCGTCGGCGACGAACCGGTCGGTCTGGCCGACGAAGTCGACGGCGAAGCTGCGCACCTTCTCGCCGTGCGCGCCGAGTTGGCGGGCGGCGATGGCGGTCATGGCGGAGGAGTCGAGGCCGCCGGAGAGCAGGGTGCAGCGGGGGACGTCGGCGATCAGTTGGCGGCGCACGATGTCGTCGAGGAGGGAGCGGACGGTGGCGATGGTGGTGTCGCGGTCGTCGGTGTGCGGCCGGGTCTCCAGCTGCCAGTAGACACGCCGGTGCGTTCCGGCGCGGTCGACGGTGACGACGGTGCCGGGTTCGACCTCGGCGATGCCGTCCCAGACGGCGTGGCCGGGGGTTTTGACCATGGTGAACAGTTCGCGCAGGCCGTCCGCGGTGATCCGGGCGGGGGCCAGCGGGTTGGCGAGGATCGCCTTGGGTTCGGAGCCGAAGAGGACGCCGTCGGCGGTGGGGCGGTAGTAGAAGGGCTTGATGCCCATCCGGTCGCGGATCATGACGAGTTGGTCGCGGCGGCCGTCCCAGACGGCGAACGCGTACATGCCGTTGAGGCGTTCGGCGATCCGGTCGCCCCATTCGAGGTAGCCGCGCAGGACCACCTCGGTGTCGGAGTCGGTGGTGAACCGGTGGCCACGGCCGCTGAGTTCGCGGCGCAGCTCACCGAAGTTGTAGGTCTCCCCCGAGTAGACGAGGGCGACGGTCCCGTGCGGCGTCTCGGCGCTCATCGGCTGCCGGCCGCCGGGCAGGTCGATGATCGCGAGCCTGCGGTGCCCGAGGGCGGCGTGGCCCTGGACCCAGGTGCCGCGGTCGTCGGGGCCCCGGCAGGACATCGTCTCGGTCATCGCATCCAATGTGGCGGCCTCGGAGCGCAGGTCGCGGTCGAAGGAGATCCAGCCGGTGATGCCGCACATGCATTGCCTCCCGCGCCAGGTCTGCCCGCGGTCACCGCTCCCACCTGCTGTTTCTCCTGCGTGAGACGGATCTCGCGAACAAACAAGGTGTAACTGCCAACTACATGCGAGGATGCGCCCGCCGCTCGGGCCGGTCAACACGGACGTAACACGACCGGGCCGCCGCGACCGCCTTTTCCGGCCTCATTTGGTCTACGCGAAACCCGCCGCACCCTTCCCACCATGCGCGCGTCGGCGGGAACAGGCCACGGCAAAATCTTCCCCACCTCGGAGCCGTTCGGGGGCATGCGGGGGCGGGCGAGGGCGAGGGCGGCCCCGGGGGTGGCTACGCCTCCCAGACGCGGGCCGCGTAGTCGACGAAGTTGCGGCCCATGATCTTCTCGATCCGCCCGGACGAGAAGCCGCGCCGCTCCAGCAGCCGGATCAGCTCGCGGAACTGGTCCACGCCCCGCAGATCGACGACGAAGGGGAAGGTGTCCGCCCGCTCACCGGCCGCCGACACCCCGGCCTCCCGCCGCTTCGCCACATGCTCGGCGAGCCGCTCCCGGTAGGCGTCGAGATCGTCGATGGCGGTGACCGGGCCGTCGGTGCCGATGCCGACGTGGTCCTCCCCGCAGACGTTCACGGCGTGCGCGAGGTGCTCGACCACGTCGGCGGCGCGCGCGTGCCCGGTGGGGTTGAGGAACGGCATGAAGTAGACGCCGACGAACCCGCCCCGGGAGGCGACCAGGCGCAGCTCCTCGTCGGTCTTGTTGCGCGGCAGGTCGGTGAGCGCGCGGCACCCGGTGTGGTTGACGGAGATCGGCGCGCGGGAGTGGACGGCCGCGTCGAGGCAGGTCCGTTCGCCGCTGTGCGAGAGATCGACCATGAGGTGCCGGTCGTTGAGCGCCTCGACCACCTCGCGCCCGAACGCGGTGAGCGGGGTGTCACCCGGCGCCATCGAGCCGCCGCCCAGCCGGTTGGCCTGGTTGTACGTCAACTGCACGACGCGCACGCCGCGTTCGGCGAAGGTGGCGACGCGGCCCGCGTCGTCCCCGACGGCCTCCGCGTTCTGGAAGCCGTAGATGACGCCGACGCGCCCGTCCCGGGCCGCCGTGCGGATGTCCTCGACGGTGGTGACCTTCAGGAGGTCGTCCGGGTGGCGGGCGACGACGTCGTCCCAGACGTCGATCTCGTGCAGGGTGTGCTCGTAGGGCTCCAGGTCGCCCATCACATAGCCGAGGGTGATGTTGACGGCGGTGAGACCGGAGGCGCGGGCCTCGGCCAGGGTCCGCGCGTCGACGGTGATCTGCTCGCCGCTCGGGTTCAGGTCGCCCGCGGCGGCCTCGGAGCGCGCGGAGTTGGGGTTGTCGAGCTGCCCGAGGGCGTTGACGATCAGAGGCGTGCCGGTCAACGGGTCTCCCGGGGAAGGTCGGTGGAGTAGTCGGCGCGCGCCAGGCGACGGCCACGCTTGACGGTCAGGGTGATGGTGCGCAGGTGGCCGATGTCGGCGAGCGGGTCGCGCGTGAAGACCGCGAGGTCGGCCAGTTTGCCGGGTTCGACGCTGCCGGTGAGGTGGCCGACGCCCGCGCTGCGGGCGCCGACGAGGGTCGCGGACCGCAGCACGTCCCGTTCCGGGATGCCGCATCGCCGCACCAGGAAGGCGAGTTCGTCGTAGAGGGCCGGGAACGGGTCGCCCGGCGGCGTCTCGTAGTCGGTGCCGGTGGCCAGCTCCACCCCCGCGCGGTGCGCCTGCGCGGTGAGGGCGACGGCCAACTCGGTGTTGGCGTCGGCCCGTTCGTCCCCGGCGAGTTCGGCGGACGACCAGAGCGAGGCGGTGGCGTCCAGGACGACGCCCTGTTCCCGCATCCGGGCGAACAGCGCGTCGAGCCGTCCGTCGGCGCCGGTGACCAGGCTCGCGTGGTCGACGGGCGGCTTGTCCCGGTAGCTGGTCAGCGGGCGGGTCGCCGTCTCGTGGGCGAGCAGGGTGACGTGCGAGACGGTGTCCACGCCGGCCGCGACGACCTGTCCCGGGGTGGCGGGGAAGACCGCGGCGTGCGCCCAGACCGGGATGGACTGCCGGTGCGCCTCGGCGGTGACGGCGGCGACGAGGGGCGCCTCCAGGTCGGCGTACACCTTGATGGCCGCCGCGTGGGTGCCGCGGGCCAGGGCCACCGCGATCGGCAGGTCGGTCGTGTCGGTGACGGCCTGCATCCACGGGACCTCGCCGGGCACCGCGCCCCGGGTGACCTGGTGGGTGCGGGGGTCGTCGAAGAATCCGGGGCCCGCCATGAGCGCCGCGTAGTGGATGTCGGGGGCGGCGATCTCCCCCACCAGCGCGGCGCGCGCGAGGTCGCCGATCTGCCTGAGGTCGTCGGCCATGTCCCGTACGCCGGTGACTCCGCTGTGCGCGAGGCGGCGCAGCACGGCCTCGGCGGCCGGCCGGTCGGGCGGCGTGGCGAGGTGCTGGTGGGCGTCGATCAGCCCGGGGGTGACGAACCGGCCGGTGAGATCGACGACTTCGGCGCCGTCGACGGCGGCGGCCGGGTCGCCGTCGGGCACGACGGCGCGGATCACCGGTCCGTCGACGACGATCGAGGTCGCGGGGCGGGGCGGGGCGCCGGTCCCGTCGAAGAGGGTGGCTCCCCGGTAGACCACCACCGCTCCCCTCTCGCCTGGCGCGTACGGGGTCGCCGCCCCGGCACTGTCGGTCGTCAAGGTCACCACTCCGGAGGTGTCGCGCGGCGGGCAGGAGGCAGAGACGCGATCTGTTGCACTGTGGGTAACAACACTCTCGTTCTGCGAAACAAGCGGTACCCTACCCTCGGATCCCGACCTGCGGAACGCCCCGCCGTGAGCCCCGTCGGGACGCTCCGCGCACAGCTTGGGAAGGGTTGCGATGCCGCAGGCGCTCCGCACGGCCGAGAACGCCGAGAACGCCGAGAACGCCGAGAACAAGGAGTCCCCGGTGCCAGGCACCGCCGCGGACAGCGGGTCCCGGGCGGCGCGCACCGCCGTCGAGGAGCCGCCGCGGGCCGCGCGTACGGCCGTCGACAAGGCGCTCGATCTGGTGGAGGCGGTCGGCAGGGCGGCACGGCCGCCCCGGCTCACCGATCTCGCCGACGAGGTCGGGCTGCACCGGGCCACCGCCTACCGCATCCTCCTCGACCTGGTCCGCAGGGGCTGGGTGCTGCGCGCCGACGACCGCTATCTGCCCGGCACCGCCGTCCTGCTCCTGTCGGCGCGGGCCACGCACAACTCGCTTGCCTCGCTGGCCCGTCCGGTGCTGACGGAGCTGTCGGGGCACACCGGTCTGATGGTCAACCTCCAGGTCCTGGAGCGCGCCGGTTCCCGGGTGGTGGACGTGATCCGGCCCGACCGGCTCGCGATGATCAGCACCCTGCTCGGCGAGGCGCTGCCCGTGCACCGGTTCGCGGGTCCGCTCGCCCTGGTGGCCGCGCTGCCGCCGGAGGCCCGCGGCCCCTATCTCGACGCCGCCCGGGAGGCGGGGCATCCGCTGGACGGTGACGGAGGGCTGCTGGCCGACCTGGGGCGCGTCGAGGCGGACGGCTTCGCCGTGGAGCACGGGCGCAACGACCGGTTCGTCGCCTCCGTCAGCCGGGCCGTGGTGCCGGTCGCGGGGGCGCCGGTGTGCGCGGTGACGATCGTCGGACCGGACGCTGAGATCGACGCGGCCCGGCTGCGGCGGCTGCGCGACGACCTCGCCTCGGCCGTCGACACGCTCACCTCCCTGCTGTCAGGAGCGGGCCCGGAGGCCGCCGCGTGAGCGACCTCCTCGTCCTCGACCGGGCCGCCACCCTGGCCGCCCTCGACCCGCGGCGCCTGATGGCCGCCGTCGCCGAGGCCCTCGTCGCGGTCGCGGACGGCACGGCGTCCGCGCCGCCGCGGATCGCCGCCTTCGCGCCGGACGGCCTGCTCGGCGCGATGCCCGGCTACGTGCCTGGCCTGGGCCTCGCGGCGAAGCTGGTGTCGGTGTTCGGCGACCCCGGCCACCCCGGCCGCAGCAGTCACCGGGGCGTCGTCGTCCTCTTCGACGCCGGGGACGGACGCCCCCTCGCGATCCTCGACGCCGAACCGGTGACGGCCTGGCGCACCGCGGCGTCCGCCACGCACAGCGCCCTCGCGCTGGCCGGGCCCGGCCCCGTCGTGGTCGTCGGCACCGGCGCGCAGGCGCGCGCCCAGGTCGCTCTGCTGGCCGCGCTCGGGCCGGACGCGCCCGTCACGGTCGCCGGCCGGGACCCGGCCGCGGTCCGCGCGACGGCCGCCCTGCATCCGGCGGGCCGGCCGGCCGACGGCATCGAGGCGGCCGTGCGCGCGGCGGCCACCGTGTACTGCTGCACCGGCGCGACCCGGCCCGTCCTGGAGCGCGGGTGGCTCGCCCCCGGCACCCACGTCAGCTCGGTCGGCGGCTCGCACGGGCACGAACTCGACGCGGCGACGATCCGGGACGCGGCCCTTTTCACCGAGTGGCCGGGTGCCGCCGCGACCCAACCACCGTCCGGCGCCCACGAGTTGCAGGGGCTGCCGCCGGACCGCGAGGTCACCCTGCTGGGGTCGGTCCTCGCGGGAGCGGCCTCCGGCAGCCACTCCCCCGACCTGCTCACCGTCTTCAAGTCCACCGGCCACGCGGCCCTGGACGTGGCGGCGGCGTACGTGGCGCACGGGACGGCGACGGGACGGTTCGGCTAGGGGGTGTCGGGGGGATCAGGCGGGAGCGCTGGTTCAGGCCGGTGGGTCGACGGGGTGCTCGGTGAAGTGGCCGTGGGTGCTGAATCCCAGCCGCCGGTAGACGGGTTCGCCGTCGGAGGACGCCTGGAGGACTGCGCACCGGAGGCCCTCGGCGCGGGCCGTGTGGAGGGCGGCGAGGGTGAGGGCGCCGCCGTAGCCGCGTCCTCGGTGGGCGGCGAGGGTGCTGATGTTGTAGAGGCCCGCGACCCCGGCGTGCCGGAACACCTCGGCCGTGCAGACCGGCACGCCACGGACCGTGCCGAGGAGGTAGCGGGCCGGGCTGTCCGGCGCCGTCGCCCGGGTCGCCGTCAGGTCGAAGAACCGGCGGACGGTCGCGGCGGGCGGGTCCCAGTTCGCGGCCAGGACGCCCGCCCAGTCGGCCAGTAGGGCGGGCGTGGTGACGGGCCTGATGTCGAGCCCGTCGATCTTGGGGCGGGGTGGCAGGTCGTCGAGCGGCGCCGCCATCGCGGCCTCACGCTCACCGCCCGGGACGCCCGCGGCGGTCAGGCGGGCGGAGAGGTCCGGCGAAGCGCTGGCCGGGCCGACCCACCAGGAGAAGGGCCGCCGCCAACTCCCCACCTCCCGAAGGGTGTCGGCGATCCGGGTGTCGGCGTCCCGCCGGGTGAAGCGGGCGGCGGCGACGATGTTGAAGGTGTCGTCGTCGAGCCCGCTGTCGGCGATCAGCAGATCGTCCGTCTCGACGACCCGCGCGCCGGTGAGGCCCCGGTGCAGATGGCAGGCGTGGTCGGCGAGGTTGCGCTCCATACGGGCGAGCAAGTCGCCCTCGTCGTAAGGGAGTCGGGGTGCGGGTGCCGCGGTCACGAGGCGGACTCCTGGTCCGTGCGGGCCTCCAGGGCGTACACGACGGCCGCCATGTCGGCGGCGCCGTGGCCGAGTCGGGCCGTCTCGCCGTACAGGGCGTGGCAGGCGTCGAGCAACGGTGAGGCCACCCCCGAGGCCCTGGCCTGCTGGGCGATCAGGCGGTTGTTCTTGAGGACGTCGAGGATCGCGGCCTGCACGGTGAAGTCGCGGGCGAGCAGACTCGCCGCCTTCCCCCGGGAGACGGTGCTCGCCATCGGCCCGGCGGCGAGGATGTCGGCGAGGCGCCGCTGGTCGAGCCCGTGCCGGTCGGCGAAGTGGAACGCCTCGGCCAGACCGGTGACTTGGGTGATCAGGAACAGGTTCACGGAGAGCTTCATCAGCAGCGCGTCCGGGACGGCGCCGCACACGAACGTCTGGTGGCAGAGCGGGGCGAGCAGCGGACGCACCTCGGCGACGGCGTCGTCGTCCCCGGCGAGCATGCCCACCAGGCGTCCCGCGCGGGCGGGTTCACGCGAACCGGAGACGGGCGCCTCGACGTACCGGCCGCCCGCTTCCCGCACGTCGGCCGCCAGCGCGCGCGAGTAACCGGGCGAGGTGGTTCCCATGTGCACGACCGTCCGGTCGGCGACCAGGGCGGCGAACTCCGGTGTGCCACGCGCCAGTACGGCGTCGATCGCGGTGTCGTCGGCCAGCATGAGCAGGACGGTCCCGGCCCGCCGGAAAACCTCGGCGGGCGTTCTGGCCACGGCGGCGCCCGCCGCGCGCAGCGGGTCGGTGGCGGCCCCGGTCCGGTTCCAGACGACGAGCGGCGTGCCCGCCCGGACGAGGTTGAGCGCCATCGGGCCGCCCATCACCCCCAGACCGATGAATCCGACGCGTCCCTGGTCCGGTTCCGTCGCCGGCTCGTCCGCCACACCTTTCGTCGGCACTTCCACCGGTACTTCCACCGGTTCCCTGACGTCTCTCTCCACCGCGCACCGCCCTCGCCGGCCCGTCCCACCGTTATGACGGCCGTCATGGTAGCCGACGCCTATGACCACCGTCATAATCGAGACAGGGGCCGGTGACCGGGCGGCCCGTGGCGGACGGAGAGCGACGATGGCCGACGGCGAGCGGGGACCCCGCGAGCGGATGGTGTTCAGCGCGGCCCAACTGCTGCGCCGCGACGGTGTCGCCGCGACCGGGATGCGCGAGGTCGCGGCCCACGCGCAGGCGCCGCGCGGGTCCCTCCAGCACTACTTCCCCGGCGGGAAGGAGCAGTTGGTGAACGAGGCCGTCGCCTGGGCGGGACGGTACGCGGCCCGGCGCGTCGACCGGTTCCTGGCCGGGCTCGGGACGCCCACGCCGAGCGGGCTGTTCGCCGCGATGGTGGCGCAGTGGACCGCCGAGTTGACGGCGACGGGTTCCCTGGCGGGCTGCCCGGTCGCGGCCGCCACCGTGGACAGCGCCGACACCGTCGACTCCACCCGGGAGGCGGCGGCGCACGCGTTCGCGTGCTGGCGGGAGCCGGTGGCACGGGCGCTCACCGGGATGGACGTCCCCGAGGCACGGGCGGTGGCGCTGGCGACGGTGATGATCAGCGCCCTGGAGGGCGCCGTCCTGATCGCCCGCGCGGAACGCGACCCGCGCGCCCTGACGACGGTGGCCCGGGAACTCGGCCCGCTGCTGGACGGCGCGGCAACCCCGAGTCCGGCCTGACCTGCGGCTGGAGAGGACCGGGGTCGGGCCTCCCGCCGCCGGTAGGACCTGGCCGGGGGCGGATTCCGGTGCGGGAGATGAAGCGGGTCGGGTCCTGCCGCCTTCCGGCGGCCGAACCGGGGCCCGAGGTCCCGTCGCCCTCCCGGGACTGAGATCATCTGTCCGTGCTGCTCGAAACTTCCCGACTTGTCCTGCGCCGTTTCCGACCGGACGACGCGCCCGCACTCTCCGCCTACCGCTCGGACCCGGCCGTCGCCCGCTTCCAGGGCTGGACCGCTCCTGTCTCCCTCGACTCCGCCGCCGCTCTCGTCGAGGAGTTCGCCGCGGGCGACCCCGACCGGCCCGGCTGGTTCCAGTACGCGATCGAGGAGAAGGCCGAAGGCCGCCTGGTCGGCGACTTGGGGGTGCGCCTGCACGAGAACCTGATGCAGGCCGACTTGGGCTTCACCCTGGCCGGGGACCGGCAGGGCCGGGGGTACGCCTCGGAGGCGGTGCGGGCGGTCCTCGACGACCTGTTCGGCAGCCGTGGACTGCGGCGCGTCTCCGCCGAGTGCGACGCCCGCAACACCCGTTCCGCACGACTGCTCGAACGGGTGGGTTTCGAGCTGGAGGGGCGGCGTCCCGCGTTCACCTGGCTCAAGGGCGAGTGGACCGACGACCTCCTGTTCGGCCTGCTGGCAGACCGCTGGCAGCGACTCACGGGCCCTGGTACGGCGCTGCCGGCGTGATGCAGGTGTGCTGTCAGCGCCGGGTCGCAGATTGGGGGCGTCAAGGCAGGAACTCGTTCGAAGGATGCAGCGCGATGGCTCCAGTTGTCAGTTCGTCGAATCGTCGGTCGTGGTCACGTCGTCTGCGGCGGACGTCGGCGCTCGTGTGGGGGCCGGTCGTCGCCCTGGTGACCTGCACGGCGTGCGCCGGGACGGGACAGACGGTGTCCACCGCGCCGTCGGCGCCCGCCCGACTCACCGTGGACCGCGCCCAGCACGACGCGTTGGCGCGTCTCGCACAGGAGTTGGTCGACGCCGGGGCGCCCGGTGTGACCGTGCGCGTGGACGACGGACGGAGCCGGCCCGTGGAGGTCGTCCGGCAGGCGCCCTGGGCGAAGCGGGTCCACCGGCTCACGCAGGACGACGAGTTCAGGATGGGCTCCAACACCAAGACCATGATGGCCACCCTCGTGCTGATGCTGGCGGCGGACGGCGACCTCTCGCTGGCCGACCCGGTGGAGAAGTGGCTGCCGGGGAAAGTCCCGGGCGGCGACCGGATCACCCTGCGGATGCTCCTCAACCACACGAGCGGCCTGTACGACTACACCGGGGATCCCGAACTGCTCGACTCCATCCTCGGCAAGAGCCAACGCCGTTGGACGTCGGCGCAGTTGCTCGCGGTCGCCGCCCGGCACGACGTGCTGTTCCCGCCGGGCACCCGGTGGTCCTACAGCAACACCGACTACATAGCGATCGGTTCGGTCCTCGAACGGGTCACCGGCAGCACCCCGGCCGCCCTGATCCGGGACCGGATCGCCCGCCCGCTGGGTCTTGACCACACCTACTACGCCACCGACGCGAGCTGGCGTGGCCCGTACGCGCGCGGCTACGAGCCGGACGCCGCCCATATGCCGTCCGATGTCCCCGACGCGTTCAAGGACGTGGCGGGCAACCCCGTCCAGGGCCACGTCGACGTGTCGGGCAACGATGTGAGCTGGGGCGGGGCGGCCGGTGCCGTGGTGTCGAACACCCGCGACTGGTCACGGTTCTACACCGCGCTGATGTCGGGGAAGCTGCTGCCCGCGGCGCAGGTAGAGGAGTTGCGCCGCACCGTCCCGATGGACCCGGACAACCCGGAGAAGGGACCGGGTTCGGGCCTCGGCATCGAGACGGGGTCGACGCCGTGCGGCACCATCTGGGCGCACGACGGCGGGATGACCGGCTACTCCAGCACCAACTACACGGACGTCAAGGGCAGTCGTACGGCCTCCGTCCTGGTGTCGACGGAGTTCGCCTTCGAGTTCGCGGCCGACCCGAAAATGGTCGCGGCGAACGAGGCGCTCCAGACGGCCGCGATCTGCGCGATGTTCGGGAAGCAGGCGCCGACGCGGACGGATTGACCGGGGTCCAGCACAAGGTGCTCTGTGTGGGTGCCTTGTGCGGGCGCCTGCTGCGGGCGCCTTGTGCGTTACCGGCTCAGCCAGTCTCTGTCTGGGGACAGGCTCAGACCGAACGGCCAGGGTCCTCCGCGAGGCTCACGCGCGGCGGCGGGACCGGTTCCGTCGGGAGGCGCCCCCGTGTGGTGACGATCTCGGCGACCCGCTCCCTGGCCCGGCCGCGCGGTGCCGTCAGGCCGACGCGGTAGGCCGCCGCGAACCCCGCCTCGCCCAACAACTCGGTGGCCGCCCGGGTGACCTGGGCGACCTCGGGGTCGGTGGGGTCCTCGGCGCCACGCAACCGGGCCCCGATCCCCAGGAGTTGCCCGGCGCTCTGCCCTCGTCCCCGGGCGAGTTCGACGGCTGCGACGGCGACCGCGATCCGGGACGCCACCGGCGTGTCCCAGCCCAGCAGTTGGTGCACCGCCGGATGGTCGAGCCGGCGCAGGCCGTCGTCGGGGAGTCCGCGTCCGGCGTCGACCTGGGCGAGCACCACCAGCAGCAGGGCGACGAGATGCGCGGGCGGGAACCGGCCGGGCGGCCCCTCGGCGAGCCCGGCCTCACCGTGCTCCCGCGCCCGCTCGGCATTCCCCGCCCACCACTCCAACTGGGCCAGCGCGAGCCGGACTTGCGCGCGCGGCTCGGCGGCGTCCAGGTCCGTGACCCGGTCGAGCAGCTCGGTCAACTCCCCTCTGGCGCCGTCGACATCGCCGGTCCGCGCGCGGATCAGCGCGCCCTGGGCCTCGTTCTCGATGCTGTGCTCCCCCATGCCGAGTTCGGCGAAGCATTGGTTGGCCCGCGCGATCATTCCGGGGACGTCGTCGAGCTCACCGGCGAGCCGCAGGATCGAGGCGAGGGTGGACAGGGTGATGCCGAGACCCCACCGCTCCCCGACCCGTTCGAAGCCGCGCAGGGCACGGGTGAGGTCGTCGCGGGCTCGGTCGACGTCACCGGTGTGCAGGGCGAGCAGACCGCCGGTGAGGAGCCGGAACGACGAGGACCACGGGTCGTCCAGGAGATCGGCGGCGTCCTCGGTGCCTGAACTCCCGGGCGTGAGCAGGAACTCAGCGGGGGCGCCCTCGTCGGGAGGCGCCGAGACGGCGAGGGCCAGCCGGGCGAGAGCCGGTACCGGGTGCGGGTCCGCAGCGAGTCGCGGGAGCAGGGCGCGCAGCCGGGCGAACGCCGTCTCCACCTGGTGCGGTTCGTCGGTGGCCTGGACGGCGAGCGCGTGGGCGGCGACCGTCCGGGCGTGGACGGCGGACTCGCCGGGGAGTGCGACGATCAGGGTGAGCAGGTCGGCCGACTCGGGCGGACCGCCCCGGAGGTTCCAGTACCAGCCCAGTGCGGCCCCGAACCGCTGGGCCGTGTCCGTGTCCTTGACGTCGATGGCTCTGCGGACGGCGGCGAGCACGTTGTCCCGTTCGGCCGAGAGCCGTCCCAGTGCTGCCACTTGGTCCCGCGTACGGAGCAACGGGTCAGTGGTCTCGGCCAGTCGGAGGAAGTAGGCGGTGTGACGGTCGCGGACTTCGTCGATCTCCTGGCGGTCCGCGAGCCGGTCGAGGCCGTAGGCGCGGATCGTCTCCTGGAGGCCGTAGCGCGGCTCGGTCGCGTCGGGGCGGGCGGCCGGCTGGAGGAGGGACTTCTCCGCCAGCGACGTCAGCAGGTCTTCCACGTCGTGGGCGGAGCGTTCGGGTGCGGCGACGGCTCGCGCCGCGTCCTCGGTGAAGGTCGCGGGCACCGCCGACAGCCGTTCCAGCAGGGTCCGTTCGGCGGGGGTCAGCAGGTCCCAGCTCCACTCCACCACGGCGCTCAGGGTCCGATGGCGGGGCAGGGCGGTGCGGTTGCCCCGGGACAGCAGCCGGAAGCGGTCGTCGAGGCGGGCGGCGACCGCGGCGAGCGGCAGGGTGCGCAGCCGGGCGGCGGCGAGTTCGATCGCCAGCGGCAGACCGTCCAGGCGACGGCAGATCTCCGTCACCGAGGCCAGGGAGTCGTCGTCCACGGTGAACCCCGGACTGGCGGCGGCGGCCCGTTCCGCAAGGAGCCGGGCGGCCGAACAGCCGAGGACCCGCTGGAGGGCGGCGCCCGGTTCGGGGACGTCCAGCGGGTGGACGGGGTGCAGGAACTCGCCGTCCGCACGCAGGGGTTCACGGCTGGTGGCCAGCACCCGCAGCCGGGGGCACCGGCCGAGCAGCGCCTCGGCGAGCCGCGCGACGGCGTCCACCACATGCTCGCAGTTGTCGAGGACGAGGACGAGATCGTCGTCCGCGACGGCTTCGGCCAACTGGTCCATTACGCCGACGGCTTGAGGGCTGGCGGGTACGGCGTCGGCACCCGGGCCGCGCTGGCCCTCCCGCGCCGCCGCACCATCCTCCCGCGCCGCCGAACGGTGCTCCCGCTCCGCGGATCCGTCCTCCCGCTCCCCCGGGCCGTCCGCCCCCTCCGCCGCACGACCTGCCCCCTCGGCCGGTCGGCCCTCCCGCAGTCGGAGCACGTCCAGAACGGCGCTCGGCACTCCGTCGGCGTCCACCGGGGCCAGTGCGGCGAGCCAGACTCCGCCGCGCGGGATGAGTCGTCGCCCGATCGCCGTGGCGAGGCGGGTCTTGCCGACGCCTCCCGGGCCGACGAGCGTGACCAGCCGTGCGTGGTCGAGGAGTTCGGCGAGGCGGCGCAGGTCGTCGTCGCGGCCCACGAGCCGGTTCGTGGGGGCGTGGAGATTGCCTGGCGGCTCGGATCGCCTCGCGGGCGGCCGGAGTTCGGGTCCGCGTGCCCCTCCGCGCAGGATCGCGAGATGCGCGGCCTGCGGTTCGGGCCCCGGGTCGCTCCCGAACGCGTCGGCGAGCCGGTCGCGCAGTTCCTGGTAGACGGCCAGGGCCTCGGCGGGACGCCCGTCGGCGGTGAGGGCCCGCATCAACTGGGCGTGCGACCGCTCGCGGAGGAGGTGTTCCGCGGTCAGGGACCGGAGTTCGGCCACGAGGTCCGACGGGTCGACGTCGAGGGCGAGTTCGGCCTCGATCCGGTCTTCGAGGGCGCCGAGCCTGCCCTGTTCGAGACGGTCGGCCTCGGCCCCGGCGAACGGGGTGCCGCGTACGTCCGCGAGGGCGGGCCCGCGCCACAGGGCCAGCGCGTCCCGCAGGGTGGCGGCGGCTTCGGCGTGTTGCTCCCGGGTCAGCAGACGGCGGCCCGACCTGGCCAGTTCCTCGAAGCGGACGGCGTCCACCGCCCCGGGGTCGAGCACGAGCCGGTACCCGGCCGATCCGTGTTCGATCAGTGCCGGGTCGTCGACCGCGCGCCGCAGCCGGGACACCAGGGTCTGGAGGGCGTTGGCCGGGTCGGCGGGCGGCTGTGTCCCCCACAGCGCGTCGACGAGGGTCTCGGTGCGCACGGCCCGGCCGGCGCTGAGCGCCAGCCGGGCGAGCAGACCCCGCAGCAGCGCCCCGGCGACCGGCCGGTCGCCGGCTTCCAGGCGCAGTGTCACGGGTCCGAGCAGACTCACACGCATGGTCCTATTGTCACAGGATTCGGGGTGCGACCTGGACGGCTGCCTACGGCGTCACCGCGATGTTGGTCAGCCCCTTGCCGCCGGTCACCGTGTTGTCGCCGTGGACGGTGGTCGGGCAGCCGGAGCCGAAGTTGGTGACGTCGATGGCGAGGCGCGTCGAGCCGCTCGCGCCGGTCAGCGTCGACCGGTTGTTGCGGAACACCGTGCCGCAGCCCCACCCCGACTGCTGGGTGTGGGTCTGGTAGCCGTCGTTGGTGGTGCGGGTGCCGGTGTTGTTCTCCACCAGCACGGCGTTCCCCTTCACATCGACCCAGGAGTCGTCGTAGTTGGCGCCGGTCAGGCCGCTGCCGTCGAAGGTGTTGCCGACGATCCGGGCGCCCGTGGTGCCCTCCTTGATGTCAATGTTCTCGCCGCCGACACCGGGGCCGATGGTGTTGTTGAGGATCTGGACGTTGTCGCTCCGGTCGGAGAGCGCGCCCGCGGTTCCCACGTAGACACCCTCGCCCATGCCGCTGCCGCCGGTGCCGGTGTCGTAGATCCGGGAGTTCCTGATCACGCCGTCGGAGCTGGAGTTGCGGAAGTGCACGCCCTCCATGTCGAGATCGTGGACGGTGACGCCGTCCAGGACGACACCGACCGCGGAGTCGATCATGATGCCTTTCTGACCGCCGGTGACGGTCAGCCCCTTGACCGTCCAGAATGCCGCTCCGTTGAGGTGGAGGCCGTAGCCGCCGCTCGCGGTGAGGACGGCGCCGGCCGATCCGGTGAGCGTGATGCGGGCACCGGGGGTGGCCGCCTTGGTCGTCTTGAAGTTACCGGTGTAGGTGCCGTCGGCCAGGTGGATCGTGTCGCCGGGAGCCGCCGAGGCCAGCGCCGACTTGAGCTGGGCGGCGGTGGAGACCTCGATGGTGGCCGCCTGCGTCGTCGCCGAGGCAGGTCCCGGCAGCAGGGCAGGACCGCCGGTGACGGCCGCGACGGTGAGCAGGGAGGTGAGCAGCGTGCGGGTACGCGTGCGCATGGGGGTGGCCTTCCTGTGATCTCGTCGATATTCATGGACATGAACAAGGTGTCCATGCGTGAACACTCGTTGTCGTGAAGGTAGAAGGGTGACGGGACCCCGTCAAGAAGGTGCGCGCGCCGACGCCGCTCGCCGGCAGCCTTGACACCCCTCAATACCGGAGCGCAGACTCCGAACCACCCCGCCCGACCCCCGTCGCCACCGCCCGTGAACGATCCCGTTACCGCTCCCGTGAACGTTCACGGGAGCGTTGCCGGGAGCGGTGACGGAGACCTGGCGGCGGTACGGAAGAGAGTTGAGAACCCAGTTGTCCTCCGAGCATTCCGCCTACCTCTCGGACCCGGCTCCAGGACGCGGCGCGCTGCGTCCGGCCCGTTCGTGGCTGCGCTCGGACGCGCCCGCGATCTCCTTGAACGGATCATGGCGTTTCCGGCTGTCGCCCACGGCCTCGGTGACGGAGGAGTTCGCGGCCGACGACTTCGACGACGCCGGCTGGGACACCCTCCCCGTGCCCGCCCACTGGGTGCTTGAGGGCGACGGCGCGTACGGCAGGCCGATCTACACGAACATCCAGTTCCCGTTCCCGATCGATCCGCCGCACGTCCCGGACGAGAACCCCACCGGCGACTACCGCCGCCAGGTCGAGCTGCCCGCCGACTGGTCGGGCGCGGAACGTGTGGTGCTGCGCTTCGACGGCGTCGAGTCGGTCTTCAAGGTGTGGGTGAACGGCGTCGAGATCGGCAGCGCCGCCGGCAGCCGCCTCGCGCACGAGTTCGACGTGACGTCGTCGGTGCGGCCGGGTGGGAACGTCGTCGCCGTCCGGGTCCACCAGTGGTCGGCCGCCAGCTATGTCGAGGACCAGGACCAGTGGTGGCTGCCGGGCATCTTCCGTGACGTCACCCTGATCGCCCGGCCCGCGGGCGGCCTCGACGACGTCTGGCTGCGCACCGGGTTCGACGACGGGCGCGGCACCGTCGACCCGGAGATCACGGCCGACGCGACGGCGTTCCCGGTGACCCTGCGCATCCCCGAACTCGGCGTCGAACGTGTCTGGTCGACGCCCGCCGAGGTGCGGGCGTTCCCGCTCGCCGACGTGCACCCCTGGTCGGCGGAGCGGCCCCGGCTGTACGACGTCACCGTGTCGACGGCCGCCGAGACCATCGCGCTGCGGGTGGGGTTCCGCACCGTCGAGATCCGCGGTGACTGCTTCCTGGTCAACGGCCGCCGGGTCGTCTTCCACGGCGTGAACCGGCACGAGGCGCACCCCGAACGCGGACGCGTCTTCGACGAGGAGCACGCCCGCGAGGACCTGGCCAGGATGAAGCGGTTCAACGTGAACGCCATCCGCACCAGCCACTACCCGCCGCACCCCCGGCTCCTCGACCTCGCGGACGAACTCGGCTTCTGGGTCGTCCTCGAATGCGACCTGGAGACGCACGGGTTCGGGAAGGTCGGCTGGGTCGGCAACCCGAGCGACGACCCGGCGTGGCGGGCGGCGTTCCTCGACCGGATCGAACGCACCGTCGAGCGGGACAAGAACCATCCCAGCGTCGTGATGTGGTCGCTCGGCAACGAGGCGGGCACCGGGGGCAACCTCGCCGCGATGTCCGCCTGGGTGCACGCCCGCGATCCGGAACGCCCCGTCCACTACGAGGGCGACTACACCGGCGAGTACACGGACGTCTACTCCCGCATGTACGCGAGCGTGTCGGAGACCGAGCGCATCGGGTCCGACAACTCCTGCAACTCCGACGGCTCCGGTTCGACGCTGCTGAACTGCACGCCCGCGCAGAGCGCGCGGCAGCGCACCCGGCCGTTCCTGCTCTGCGAGTACGCCCACGCGATGGGCAACGGCCCCGGCGGGTTCGACCAGTACGAGGAACTCGTGCACAGGTACCCGCGGTTGCACGGCGGTTTCGTCTGGGAGTGGCGCGACCACGGCATTCTGACCACGACCCCGGACGGAACCCCGTACCACGCCTACGGCGGTGACTTCGGGGAGGTCGTCCACGACGGCAACTTCGTGATGGACGGCATGCTGCTGAGCGACGACGTCCCCACGCCGAGCCTCCACGAGTACCGGGCGGTGGTGCAGCCGTTCGCTCTCGCCTTCGACGGCGACCGGCTCACCGTCACCAACCTGCGCCACTCGGCGGACAGCTGCGACCTCCGCTTCGTCTGGCGGGTCGAGCACGACGGGACGCGGGTGGCCGACGGGGTCCTGGAGGTGCCGGTCCTCGCGGCGGGCGGGACGGAGCACGTGCCGTTGCCGCCGATCACCGTGTCGCCCGACGCCGAGACGTGGTTGACCGTCGACGCGGTGCTGGCGGAGGCGACGGCCTGGGCCCCGGCGGGCCATGTGGTCGCGACGGCGCAGTCGGACCGCTCGGTGCGCCGTCCCGTTCCCGGCGTGCGCCCGCGCACGGGGTGGCGGCCGGGGAGCGGGGCGCAGGCCCTGGGGATCGCCGACTTCGTCGACGGGTCGCTGGTGCGTCTCGCGGGCCGGGAGGTGTCCGGTCCGCGCCTCGAACTGTTCCGCGCGCCGACCGACAACGACGAGAGCCCCTCCGACGGGGTCGAGGGCAGCGACGCCAGTGTCGCCGGGGTCTCCCACGCCGAGCTGTGGCGCCGGGAGGGCCTCGACCGGCTCGTCACCCGGCGGGTCTCCGTGGAGCACGGCCCGTCCGCGCTGCGCACGGTCGACAAGGTGTCGGCCGCGGACTCCGGGCGGGCGGTGACGGTGGAGTCCGTCTGGTCGCTCGACGGCACCGGCGCGGACGGCGGTGAGCTGGAGCTGCGCGTCGAGATCACGCCGTCGACCGGCTGGCGGACGGTGTGGCCGCGCATCGGCATCCGGTTCGAACTGCCCGACGGGGACGCGCCCGTCGACCGCGCCGAGTGGTTCGGGCTGGGGCCGTTCGAGTCGTACCCCGACAGTCTGCGGGCGGCCCGCACGGGCCGGTTCTCCTCCTCCGTCGCGGATCTCTCGGTCGGCTACGCGCGCCCGCAGGAGACCGGGCACCGCTCCGGGCTGCGCCGGCTGTCGCTGGCGGCCGGGGCGGCCGAAGTGCTGCGGATCACCGCGGTCCCGGACACCCGAGGACGCCGTCCGGGCTTCACGCTCAGCCGGCACACCCCGCAGCAGCTCGACCGGGCCGCGCACCCGCACGAGCTTCCCGTCACGACGACGACGCAGTTGATCGTCGACGCGGCGCAGCACGGGCTGGGTTCACGCTCCTGCGGACCCGACGTGCGGCCGGAGTTCGCGCTGCGCCCGGAGGCCAGGACGATCAGGCTGCGGATCGCGGCGGGCTGACGTCCGCGACGGGCGGGGCGCGGAGCGCGGCGGGCCGACCTCCGCCATGGTCAGGGGCGGGTGGGGGTGGGTTGACGTCCGCCGCGGTCAGGGGGCGGATGGCGGCGTGTTGACGTCCGCCACGGTCAGGGGCGGATGGGGCAGGCTGACGTCCGCGGGAACTCCGGGGAGCAGGGCGCCCCCGGCGTGCAGTCCACGCCGGGGGTGCCTCCGGTTCCAGGTCGCGGGACGGTCGTCAGGACGCCGTCGCGTCCAGCATCTTCGCCACGCTGTCGACGACGCCCGTCGCGTCCGAGTAGGAGCCGGGCAGGAAGTCGGAGGTGCCGACCAGGTGGTTGTCCTTCGCCACGGGCAGCCGCTTGAACGCCTCCAGATCGAACAGCTTCTGGATGTGGTTGGCGGGCGAGCCGTCGTTGTTCGTGTAGTAGATGACGTAGTCGGCGTCCTTGAGCAGGTCCGCGCGCTCGTAGGAGACGGACTTGTTGTCGCCCTTGGGGACGGCGGCCGAGGCCGACGCGAACCGCACACCGATCTGGTCGAGGATGTCCCCCACGGGTGAACCGGGTCCGTAGATCCAGTAGTTGCCGCTGTCGAAGCCGCCCTGGATCACGTCCCAGCGGGCGTCCGCCAGCTTCGCCCGGTACTCCTTGCGCACGGCCGCGATCCGGTCCTCGTACGTCCGCTTCAGCGCGGCCAGTTGGGTGCCTCGGTCGACGAAGCGGGCCGTGGCGTCCGGGTACTCGGCCCAGGTGGAGGTGTCGTCGAACGCCGCGAACGTGGTCGGCGCGATGGCCGACAGGCTCTTGTACGCCTTGGAGAGGTAGGGCACGTCGACGCCGACGATCAGGTCAGGCTTGAGAGACGCGATCTTCTCGTAGTCGATGTCCGCGCCCGACGTCACCTTGGCGGTGGCCTTCCAGCGCTTCAGATAGCGCGGCGGCACATAGGTGGCGCCGCTGTTCTCGATGCCGACGGGCTTGACGCCGAGGTCGAACAGCGACTCCGTGGACCAGGCGTGCACCGACACGATCCGCAGCGGACGGGCGGGCACGGTCACCTTGCCGTGCGCGGTGGCGACCACCCGGGTCTTGGCCGCTTCGGCGTCGCCGCCCGCGCTGCCGGCTCCGCAGGCGGCGAGGGTCACCGCCGTCACGGCGACGGCGAGAGCGGTCAGCAGACGGCGGGGCGCGGAGCCCCGAGGGGACGGGGACACGTCATGGGCGGGCGGGGTTACGAGGGTCACGGCGTTCCAATACTTAGATTAGCCTTACCTAATAACGCTATGAATCCAGCCATGGCCGACACAAGTCGGTGGCACGCCACGCGGTATCGCCGATCCGCCATCCGCGCCCTCAAGGCGTGCGGCGGTCGTCCTCGGGGGTGACGGCGGGCGAGCCGCCTCCGTCCTGCCCGCGCCGCATGCCGGGGAGAGGGTTCGGGGCGTCGGTCCCCGCGAACGGCTCGGCTGCGGAGGCCGATTGGGGCGCGGGTCGGGGTTCGGTCCCGGTGCCGGTTACGGTCGAGGTCTCTGATCCGATCTCCGTCCCGGTCAAGCTCTCAGGTCCGGTCTCGGAACCGGTCAAGCTCTCGGCTCCGGTCTCCGTCCTGGCCGAGATCTCGGATCCGCCCCCGGGTTCCGACGGAGGTTCGGGGCGGGTCAGGACCAGGATCTCGTCCGCCGCGTTCCAGGTGCGCCGTTCGCTCGTGCGGGGAGCGAGCCGGACGCCGTGGTCGCGGAGGACGGGATCGGCGCTGCCCGGCCGGTAACCGATGGCGCACTCGCCGCGCGCCAGCGCCGCCGCGACGACGGTCGCGAAGGACGCCTCCCGGCCGGGCCGCAGGTAGTCGCCCACCGGGTACAGGGCGAGTGCGCCACCCCGGGTGGCGAAGACCTCCTCGAACACCGGGGCCAGTGGCGGGTTGTGCGAGATCTGGGTCATGAGCAGCGCGGTCAGTTCTCCTCTCACTACGACGTCGGCGGCCGGGCCCAGCGGGGCGAGCGGCCGGCTGCGGGGGTCGGACAGCTCGGCCACCACCGGCAGGGCCCGGCCGTGTTCCTCCTCGATCGACCGCAGCATGAGGAGGGTCAGCAGGGTGCGGTCGTCGGGCTGTTCGGGGCCGGTGTGCGCGTCGGGTCCGAGGACGAGGACGCTGTCGTAGCCGAACAGGTCGAGGGCGCGGAGCACTTCGGGCCTGACCGGGTCGCCGGGGTGGAAGGTGGTGTCGAGGCGCCCTGAGGACAGGGACTCGCTGGGCGGAATCGGTTCGGGGTCGGGGTGCGGGCCGGTGAGGATGTCGAGGGTGGAGCCTGTCCGTGCGGTGGCCCGCAGGATGTGAACGATCAGCGGCGCGCGACGGTTCCAGCCGAGGAGAAGTGTCCGTACCGGGCCCTCGGTGCGCGGTACGGGCGGCGCGACGGCCGTCGGATCGACGTGCGCGCGCAGGTCGGCCGACGCCGCCGCGGAGTCGTCGTGGGCCACGACGATGAGCCGGTCCGTGGCGGTGACGACGGTCTCCGCAGGTGGGGTGAGCGTGGGCCGTCCTTCGGGTGGCAGGAGGCCGACGACGGCAGCGTCGTCGAGGTGCAGGGCCGCGTCCTTGAAGGTCAGGCCCGCGAGTGCGGTGGCGTCGCGGACATGGAACTCGGCGCCGGCGAAGTCGAGGAGGTCGCGCAGCGCGGCCGGCAGTCCGGGGCGCCTGGCCGACTGGACGAGCAGGCGCGCGGTCGTCAGCTCCGTCTCCAGGACGGTGCCCCGCGGTCCGGCAGCGAGGCGGGCGGCGGGCAGATAGCGGGCGTCCCGCACGGCGGCCACCACGGGCGGGCCCGGCTGACGGCCCAGCAGGGCCCTGAGCGCGAGCAGAGCGCGGACGACCTGCGGGTCGGCGTCGGGGTCCTCGACCGGCAGGACGAGAACGGAGCCGGCCGCGTGCGGGGCGACCACTTCGAGGGCCCGGGGGTCGGAAGGAGATCCGGTTCTGCACACCAGGCGGGCGCCGCCCGGGAGGGCGAGGGCGGCCCTGAGCGACTCGTCCATCTCCGCCGGGTCGCGGTGGGCGAGGACGGCGACCACCTCGCGGGATCGGCCGGTGCGGGCGGCGAGGAGTTCGCCGACCACCGTAAACACCTGGTCCGACCAGCCGAGCACGACCGCGTGCTGCCGCTCCAGGACCGTGGAGCGGCCTCGGCGCAGCTCCGTGAGGCGGTCGCCGAGGCCGGTGGTGATGACGCCGATCAGGGTCGAGACGCAGAGCAGGGCGATCACGCCGAGCAGGGCGGACAGCAGCATGCGCAGCGGGGCGCCGGTGACGCCGTTCAGCCGGAGGGTCTCCGCGCTGGTGCGCCAGACGATCACCAGCCGGCCCGTGAAGGTGTGCGGGGAGCTGGGGTCGGTCCACACCAGGAGGGCGCTGACCGGCACGACGACACAGAGGCAGCAGGCGGAGAGCCAGCCCAGCAGGACGCCGGTGCTGCGGGCCAGGGTGCTGTCGAACCGGTAGCGAGCCCGGTCCCGTAACGGTGTCGGCCGTCGGCGTCCTGCCACATGCGCCCCCTGCGATCCCTCGGGTCGTTCTTGGTGTCGAAGGGTGCTGCTCCGCCGTCCGCGACACGCCGTGCGACCGGGTCTTTCACTCTTTTAGGCAACGGCGGTTCGCGGGCCGGGAGAGCGGGCGACGGGACAGCGGTGTGGCCGGCGCTGCGGGCCGCGCGGTCCGGGCGGGCCGGCGCTGCGGGCCGCGCGGTCCGGGCCGATGTTGCGATCATCAGACCGGGGTTGTGGACAACCGGCCCCCTCCGATCGGCCGGGTGCGGATACTGGCCGATATCGCGCGGTCCCCGCACGGCCTCCGGGTCCCCGTGGGGCGGTTCGCGCGGTCGGTGTCCGTCGGCACGCGTCGGCGCTCGTCGGCGCTCGTCGGCATTCGTCGGTGCTCGTCGGCGTCGGAAGGGCTGCCGGACGGCCGTCGCCCACCGGGCTCAGGGTCGATTGTCAGTGATCGCCGCTAGCGTTTGTCCCGTCGTCGCACTGACGTCGGGATGTCCCGGCTGAACTGTGCTTTCTTCAGGTTGTCTTGACTCGAAAGGCGGGGGCTCGTGGGTTGGCTTTCGGCGGGTGACGGATACGAAGTCGCCCTGGTGGAAGGGCGGGTGGCGGCGCGCGCCACCTCGGGCCGGTCAGCGGGACGGCAGTTGAAGACACTGCCGCGCACGCTCAAGGACCACCCGGAGGTGGACCGGCTGCGGAGGTTCGCGGAGTGGCTGGATCGGCACGCCGCGGGCTGCGTGGCCCAGGTCGACGCGTGGATGGTGTCGTCGCTGCCGGTGCCCACCACGCTGCTGGCCCGGGTCTGGCCCGACACGGCGTGGCAGGCGGCGCTGCTGGACCTCGCGGTGGTCGGCGACGACCCGGACGAGGTCGGCTTCCTGCGCGGCGCCACCGAGTCGGGCGAGCTGCGGGTGGTGAATCTGGACGGCGAGACGGTACGGCTGTCCCCGACGACGGTGACGCTCCCGCACCCGGTGCTGCTGCCCGACCTGGACGACATCCGGGAGTTCGCTGCGGAGCTGGGCATCACGCAGGGCGTCGAGCAGATACACCGGGCGACCTGGCGGCGGCCGGACGGCCTCGACGCCAAGGCGACCGAGGTGAAGGAGTTCGCCGGCGGCTCGTTCAGGTCGCGGTTCGCCCTCGCCGGGCGGGCCAGTTCGCTGGGGTACCGGGTGTCGGGCGGCTACGCCACGGCCCGGGTGCGGGACGGCGCGCGCACCGTCGAGGCGTGCGTGTGGATCGGGGAGCCGTACTGGGACGAGGCGGTGGAGACCGGCGGACTGACCTGGCAGGACGCGGAGGGCCGCGCGCTGCCGCTGCGTGCGGTGGGACCGGTGGCCTGGTCGGAGGGAATGCGGATGGCCGCGGCACTGTACGCGGGACGCGTGATCGAGGAAGGCAAGAACGCATGAGCGGGGGGACGCGGGTGTCGTACGAGGAGATGCTGACGGCGGGCGCGGTGCTGCCGGCCGACACCGAGGGGGCGGGCGAGCGGGCGGTGCCGTTGACGGCACGCGCCTACCGTCATCCGGGACTTGACGACCGGGTCGTGGTGCGGCTGGTCGCCGGGGAGCTGGGCGCGGCGGAGGATCTGGCCGCGGGCTTCCTCGGCCTCGCGCCGGACGCGGAGCCGGCCGTGGTGGGGCTCGGGCTGCGCCAGTCGCTCGGTTTCCCCGAGTGGGTGCTGGTGCACCACCCGCAGGACGGGCACCACGCACTGGGTGTCGTACCGGACCTGGAGCGGGCGGCCCGGCAGGTGAGGTCCAAGCCGAAGGCGGCGCTGGACGCCTACCTGGCGCTCGGCGAGCGGCTCGCGGCCTCGGTGCCGCACTTCCTGCCGACGTTCTACGAGCAGGCCGGGCGGGTGTTCCTCGCCGAGGAGAACGCGACGTACGCCTCGCAACTGTTCACCCGGGCCCGCAAGGCCGAGGCGCAGCACGGGCTGGTCGTCGAGGAGGAGCGGCTGGACGCCGTGTTCCTGGAGTTCGCGCTGGCCGGGGCGCTCCCGGTGAAGGTGCTTTCGGCGTACGGCAAGGAGCTGGCCGCGCGGGTCACGCCCGAGGAGGCGCTGCGGCGCTTCACCCGGCTCTGTCTGCGCCGCACCGCGGGCGGGCTGCCGCCGTCGGCGCAGATGGCCAACGACCTGCGCCGCCTCGCCCGTGCGGCGAAGCGCGACGCCGAGCAGGCCGAACAGGACTATCTGGCCGAGCTGTTGGAGCTTCCGGCCACGCAGCGCGCGGCGGTCGGCTGGTGGCGCGGCCACCGTACGGCGCTGATCGCGCTGGCCGTGCGGGAACCTCGGGTCCGGGGCGCGCTGCTGGGCATGGTCCCGGCGGTCCGGGATGAGGAGATGCCCGCGATGTGGCTGGACATCCTGGAGGCGTCCGGCGCCACGGCGGGGCTGTGGGACACCGGGCTGCCCGCCGAGCAGCGGCCGCAGGACGGCGTGGCGGGGTGGCTTGAGCGCTTCCTCGCCTTCCGGGAGCGGGCCAGGTCCTGGAACGGCTCGCTGCGGTTGCCCGAGCTGTATCCGCTGGTGGAGCGCATCGCGGACGTCCTGCGCGGTGAACTGCGCGCCTCCGGTGGTTCGTTGGGCGTGCCGTTCGACCTCGATCTGCTCGACCTGCTGCTGACCCTGGACATTCCGGTGGCCGGGCCCAAGGACGCCGGCGGGGCGCTGCTGCTGACGCAGTGGGCGGAGGGTACGGGGCAGCGGGATCTGCTGGCGCTGGCCGGGGACAGCCGCTTCCACGGCGCGTTCCTGCGGGGCGCGGACCGGTTCGCCGGCAACGAGAGCGGGCTGCGGGCGATCCGGGTGCTGGCCGCGTCGCCGGGCGGGCGCCCGCTGCTGGCGCGGTGGGTGCGGGGCGTCGTCCAGCGGTTCACGGCGGTCGGGCTGCCCGAACTGCCGGAGGCGCTCGGCCGCCTGAAGTGGCTGCCGGCCGAGGCGCTCGCGCTGGCCGAACCCGAGGTGCGGGCGGCCGTCGCCACCGACCTGGCACCGATCCTGATGCGCACCCTGCGCGCCGGACTCTTCGACGAACTGGGCTGGCCCGCCTGGGAGGAGGCCACCGCCGACCTCGTCCCGCGGCGGAACGTCGAGGATCTGGTCGTCGCCGACGCCTGGCCGCACCTGGTGGTGGCGGGCTCCGCGCAGGCCCGGGTGATCGGCCCCGAGGGCACCGTCCTCACCCATGACCTGCGGATCCCGGCGGGCGACCTGTCGGGGGATCCCGGCTTCCACCACGTCGACGGCGAACTCCTCGTCCACTGGCGCAGCCGCACGGACGGGCTGCGCGGCTACTGGCACACCCGTGCCGGCCGCTTGGAGACGCTGGAGGGCCAGAGCTCTCCCCGGGGCACGCAGATGGACTGGTATCGGGGCAACTTCCCGCACAGTCTGCCGCTGCCCGGCGGCGGCCGGAGCACCGGCGGCGGCGTGCTGCACGTCGGGGACACCACCCTGCCCCGGGACCGGCGGCTGCTCCACGACGGCTCCTCGTACTGGGTGTGGAACACGGACCCGGAGGACCGTGCGGCGCACGGCTGGTACGAGTACGACCCGGCCACCGGTGAGCTGGGCCGGATGAGCGCTCCCGCGTTCCTAGCCGACGCGACGCGTGACGCCCCCGAGGGCAGCACCTTCAGCGAGGGCCGACTGCTTCCCTCCCCGACGGCGGGCCCGGCGCCCGCGTCCGCCCCGGTGGGCGGTCTGGTCGGGCTGCGGGTCGTGAACCTGCCCGACGGCACCCGGCGGGTGGAGGACCTCGCCGGACACACCGTCACCCTGCCCTCGCGGGCGGGCAGGCCGTGCGCCCTGGTGGTGTTCCCCGGTGGCGACCGCGCGTGTGCCGTCGTACGCAACGGCTGGCAGCTGGAACTGGTCGACCAGGACGGCGTGGTCACCTCGGTCGCCAAGACCGACCGGACACCCGGTGAGTTCGGCGAGGGCACGCTGCTGCTGCCGCCCGAGCAGTACTGGGAGTTCCTGACGCCCCGCGATCCGGCGGGCTCGGCGGGACTGCGCGGTGTCGACCTGGACACGGTCGCCGCGCTGCTGGCCGCCGCGGGCCGGGACGACAAGGAGGCGCTGCTCCGCGTGATCCGGAACCTGCTCCCGGTCACCCACCCGGCGCTCGTCGAGGGCATCGCCGGGGTCGTGCGCCACGCGGCGGGCCAGCGGACCGTCCTCGACGCGGCGGCGGCCCGGCTCACCAGGGCCCTCGAAGGCGGCGTCGACGACGAGGGTCCGGCCGGCCCCCGGGACATCGTGCTGATCGACGCGATGAGCGGGCTCGGCGGCTCGGGCAACCGCTGGTGGCACCGTGACGAGGAGGCCGACACCGTCTTCCGCACCCTGCGGACGCTGGAGCGCGCCGCCGGGCTCACGGACACCGCCGTCCCGGCGGAGCGGACCGCGCGGCTGCACCTCGACGGCACCGACCTGCCCGTCGGGCGCACCGACCTGGAGAGCCTGATCGCGCGGGGCACCGCCCTGGCGTTCCGCGCGGCGGCCGGCACCACGTCCGAGGAGCACCGCGAGGTGCTGCGCACCCTGCTCACCCGGCTGGACGCCCTGGAACCCTCCGGCGGTCCCGAGTCCTCGCGGTGGCGCACGGTGACGGTGCGCCTCGACGGGGGGCTGCTGCGGAGCCCGTCGGGCGTCTGGCGGGACGGCTCCTGGAGCGGACTGCTGCCGCTGGGCGGCGGCGCCTTCCTGGCGCTCGCAGGCGACAAGAACCTGACCGCCGACGGCTGTGCCTTCACCGGGTTCTTCCACGATCCGGCGGGGCGGTTCGAGACACCCGAGCCCTACACGCTCCAGTCGTCGGGCCCGCTCGGCGAGGAGTACACGGGACGGCTCGGCGTCTTCCTCGCGGAGCTGGCCGCGCGCGGGCCCGCACCCTGGTTCCCCTCGGCGGCCGAGGAGTTCGCGCGGCTCACCGGCGTCACCGGGACGACGGCCCGGCTGGTCGTGGCCGGACTGCCGGGGATCGACGCCCATCAGCGGGCTTTCCTCAGCGCCGAGGCGCGTGCCCTCATCGGGGTGAAGGCCGCTCCCGCGGCGCTGGCCAAGGACGAGCTGAGCCGTCTCGACGGCGGCGTCCGGGCCGCCGTGGTCGGCGCGCTGCTGCCCGCTGAACCGGCCCTGCTGTGGACCGAGGGGCCCGATGTGGCCGCCGCCGCGGCGGTCTGGAACGAGAAGGTGGGCCGTCGGGCCGCCGTGCCCGAGGCGGTGCTGGCCGACGCCGTCCGCGCGTTCCGGCACGCGCGCTGGCCGGTGCGGGAGTCGCTGCCCGCGCTGCTGAGCCCCAGGGACGAACCCCGGCTCTCCCGGGACCTGGAGTGGGCGGTCAACGGCGACCGGGTCCGGCCGGTCGGTGACGACGGGGTCGGTTTCACCGCGGAGACCCTGGTCGACACGGTCGCGCTCTGCGCCTGGCTCGCCCACCGGATGCCGGCCGGCGACCCGGTCAGGGCCGCGCTGCCGGCCGCGCTGGGCGCCGTGCGGGACCGGCTCGACCACCCCGGTCTCGTGCTCGACCTCGGCAGGTACATCGGCCTCACCGCGTTCCGGAAGACCGCGGGGACACCGACCGAGGTGGGTGAGGGGTTCGTGCGGTACGGCGCGGTGATCCTGCCCACGCACGACGACCAGCCGTCGCCCGGCATCCGGGTCGCCCTCCTCGACGAGTCGGGCCGGGACCCGTACCTGCCCGCGCTGCGCGTCGACGACCAGCGGCCCTACCCGGCCGAGTCGGCGCTGCGGCTGGTCCGCGACCCCCGGTTCACGGCGCTGATCGCGGCGCCCGGGGAACCGGCGGCGGGCGAGCCGGACGCGGACGGCACCTGGTGGCCGCAGGACCCGGGCCGCTCCGTGCCCGAGCTGGTCACGGAGGTGGCGAAGGAGTACGGCCTCGGTGAGGACGCCGCCACCGTCCATCTGATGCTGCTGGCGATGCCCGATCCGACCGACAGGGCGACGGCCCGCTGGACGGGCTGGAAGCCGGCCCGGATGAAGGCGGCCCGCGCCGAACTGGCGGCGACGGACCTGGTGGTCGAGGCCAGCAGGGCCAGGGCCGGGCGCTCGCTGTTCCTCCCCGGAGGCTGGGTCGAGCTGTCGGCGCCGTCCGTTCCGCTGGAGCGGTGGAAGCTGCCGATGTTCACCCAGGAGCCGGAGACCGAGGACACGCCGTTCGGCGCGGTCGTGCCGTTGGAACCGGTCGCGGACCTGTACCGGCGGGCCTGGCAGCGGATCAAGGACGGTGACGCGCCCCGGTTCGAGGAGCTGAAGGTACGGCGCGGCCGCCGCCGTTGAGCTGATCCAAGCGTCGCGTCGGTCCCGGCGGTGCGCGGACGCCTCGACGGCCGCACGCCGTCACCAGGAGGACGCCTCACGTCCCTGGAGGAGACGCCTTCGCCGGGAGGGCGGGCGGAGTGGCCCGGCACGGGCCACTCCCCCGCCCCCGAGAACACGACGCCCCACAGACATCTGACACGCAGACACAAAGACACGCAGACACAAACCCAGACACACAGACCAAGGAACTCCATGACCACGATCGACCCGGCGACGGCCCTCCCGGCCCGGCAGACCCTGCCCGCCGAGGAGCGCCACGCCACCGAACTCACCTTCCTCGCCGCCCATGACGAGGGCCCGCGCCCGCCGGGCTGGCGGCTGACCCCGCGCGCCGTGATCACCTTCGTGTGCGGCAGCGGCGGCGAGCAGCTCAAGCTCCCCGAGCCGCACGGGTCGCTGCCCGACCGGCTCGTGATAGCGCCCAAGTTCGTCGGTGAACGGGCGCTGGTGGAGCGGTGCGTGGTCACCCTCGCCGGGGAGCGGGGTCTGCTGCTCGTCGGCGAGCCGGGCACCGCCAAGTCGATGCTCTCCGAACTGCTGGCGGCGGCGGTCTGCGGCACCAGCGCGCTGACCGTGCAGGGCACGGCGGGCACCACCGAGGACGCGCTGCGCTACGGCTGGAACTACGCGCTGCTGCTCGCCCAGGGTCCCACCCCGCAGGCCCTCGTCGACTCCCCCGTGCTCGCCGCGATGCGCGCGGGGCGGGTGACGCGCGTCGAGGAGATCACCCGCTGCCTGCCCGAGGTGCAGGACGCCCTGGTGTCGATCCTGTCCGACCGGCGGATGAGCGTGCCTGAGCTGTCGGGGACGGACGACGCCCAGGTGGCGGCGGCCCCCGGCTTCACCGTCATCGCCACCGCCAACCTCCGCGACCGCGGTGTGTCGGAGATGTCCGCCGCCCTCAAGCGGCGCTTCAACTTCGAGACGGTGCACCCGATCGCGGACGTCGAGGCGGAGACGGCCCTGGTGCGGCGGCAGGCGGTGGCGGCCGTGGAGCGGGCGGGCGCGGCCTTCGCCGTCGACGACACGGTGCTCGACGTGCTGGTCACGGTCTTCCGTGATCTGCGGGCCGGTCGGTCGGCCGAGGGCTGGGACGTGGAGAAGCCGGGGACGGTGATGTCCACCGCCGAGGCGGTGCAGGTCGCCGTGTCCCTCGGTGTGTCCGCCGCCTATCTGCCCGGCGGTGACTCCCTCGACCTGGTCCCCGGCCATCTGCTGGGCGTGGTCCGCAAGGACGACCCGGCCGACCACGCGCGGCTGCTCGGCTACTGGGACGGCCCGGTGCGCCGGCGCGCGGAGGACGGCTCCGCCGTCTGGCGCCGCCTCTGGGACCTGCGGGAGAACCTGCGGTGACGGGCGTCCAGGAGCCGAGGGCGGCCGTCACCGCCCTCGCCGACAGCGGGACGCCGTATCTGCTGGGCGTCCGGCACCACAGCCCGGCGCTGGCGTCGGCCGTGCCCGCGCTGCTCGACGCCTCGGGCGCCGAGGTCGTCTGTGTGGAACTGCCCGCCGACTTCCAGTCGTGGATCGTGCATCTGGCCGCGCCCGGCACGCTCGCGCCGGTCGCGCTGGCCGGGGCGGGCGAGGGCGGACGGCTCGGGTTCTATCCGTTCGCCGACTTCTCCCCCGAACTCGCCGCGGTGCGCTGGGCGCGGGAGCGCGGCGCCCGGGTCGTCTGCTGCGACCTGCCGATGTCCGATCCGCGGTGGAACGGACAGCTACCGGTCCCGGCGGGCGAGGGCCTTGTCCCCGACGGCGCCGGGGACGACGTCCGTACGGCGCTCGCCGGAGCGACGGTGCCCACCGCCTTCGCGGACGCCCTCACCGCCGCGGGCACCGGACGCGCGGGCGACGACCTGTGGGACAGGTGTGTGGAGGTCCTCGCCCCCGGCTGCGCCGCCGAGGCGATCCGCAGGGCCGCGCTGGGCGTCGGCTGGGCGCTGCGCCGCGACGCCGAGTCGGCCGGCCGGGTACCGGCCCTCGACCTGGCGCGTGAGGCGCACATGCGCCGGACGATCGCCGAGGCCGGCACTCAGGGACAGCGGGTCGCGGCGGTCGTCGGGGCTTTCCACGCACCGGCGTTGGTGGCGGGCGGGGGTGGCGGGGCGGACCACGGGGCTCCCGCTCCCGCCGAGGAGGGGCGGCCGGCGGTCGTCACCTCGCTCGTGCCGTACGCCTTCGATCTGCTGGACGCCCGTTCCGGTTACCCGGCCGGGATCCGGGACCCCCGGTGGCAGCAGGCGGTGTTCACGGCGGGCGGTGATCCCGAGGCGCTGCACGCGGCGGCGGCACGGGCGATCACCGATGTGTGCCGGGAGTTGCGCGCGGCGGGGCACACCGCGGGCAGCGGTGAGGCCGCCGAGACCCTGCGGGTGGCGTGCGACCTGGCCAGGCTGCGCGGGCTCGCGGCGCCTGGGCGCGGTGAGGTGCTCGAGGCGCTGACGACGGTCATGGGCCAGGGCGAACCGCTCGGCAGGGGACGGGCGTTGGCGCGGGCGCTGGAGGTGGTGCTGGTCGGCACCACCCGTGGCAGGACCGCGCCCGGCACCCCGCGTTCCGGGCTCGGACCGTGTGTGGAGGCGGAGTTGGAGACGCTCCGGCTGCCCCGGCCGGCCGAGCCCGACGAGCGCGAGGTGCGCCTCGATCCGCTCCGCTCCGACCTCGACGGCCGCCGGGAGGTCCTGCTCCAGCGGCTCGCGGTGTGCGGCGCGGGGTACGGCGAGTCGGTGGCGGTGGCGGGCACCGGGGACGCGTCGGCGCTCACCACCCGGTGGCGGCTGTCGTGGACCCCGGCCGTGCCGGTCAGGCTCGACCTGGCCGGGGTCAGGGGGGTGACCGCCGCCCTGGCCGCCGAGGGCACGCTGCGGGAGACGTTCCGCAGGGAGTCCACGGAGGGCGGGGCCACCTGCGCGCTGGTCCTCGACGGGCTGCGGGCGGCGGCCCGTTGTGATCTGCCGGGGCTGGTCGCGGAGCGTCTCGCCGACGCCGCCGAGGTGCTCCCGGCCACCGCGACGCTCCCGGAGATCCTCACGGCGCTCGACCTGTTGGAGGCGTTGCGCCGCGGCCATCTGCCCGGCACGACTTCCGAGGGGCGCGCGGCGGCGGGTGACCTGGCCGCGGAGCTGGTGGAGTCGGCGGTGCGGGCGCTGCCCGGCCTGGCCGGCAGCGACCAGCCCGAGGACGCCGGGGCGCTGGTGGCGCTGGCCTCCCGGGCCGGTGAGCACCGTCTCGGGCTGCGGATGGACGACGCCCTGGCCGCTCTGGCGCGCACCGGCACACCGCTCGTGCAGGGCGCCGCTCTCGCCGCGCGGGTGCTGCTCGACCTCGACGGCGCCGACGTCCTCGGCACCCGGGCGGCCGGCTGGATCGACATGGCGACCGGTGCGGACGGGCGCCGTGCGCTGGCCCGCCGGCTCACCGGGCTGCTCGGCGCGGCGGCGTCCCTGTTCCAGTCGGCGCCGACCGCGTTCGATCCGGTGCTTGACCGGATCGACACCCTCGCCGACCAGGACTTCCTGGACCGGTTGCCGGCTCTGCGCGGCGGGTTCGACACGCTCAGCCCGGCCGGCCGGAACCGTCTCCTGGACACCGTCACCGAGCGGCTGGGCGACCGCCTCGACCTGTCGCTCGCCGCCTCGCCCCAGTTGCTCGCCCTGTGGACGGCGGCGGACGCGGCGGGACGCACGGCCGTCGACGCCCTGCGGCTCACGGCCGGGACGGGGGCGGCGGACGGCGAACCCGCGCCGACGCCCGCCGTCGAGGCGGAGACGCCGCGGTCCCGGCGGACACCCGGCGTTCCCGTGGTGACAGCGGAGTTCGGTGCTGACGGACCCCGCCCCGGCCAGGTCTCCGCCCCCGTTCCGCGCGTCGTCGCGCCGGGGCTCCAGCTCTCCGTCGCCGACCGTTGGCGGCTGCTGCTCGGGCGGGAGAGCGAGAAGCTGCCGTCGCACGCGCGCCGGTACGCGCACGCGCTCGACGAGCTGTACGGCGGCGGACGCGGCGAGGGCGCGACGGATCTCCCGGGGCAGGGCGGCGGCCAGGAGGGGTCCTTCCCCACCGCCCGGGAGTGGGCCGAGGAGCTGGACGCCCTGTTCGGCGCGGAGGTCCGCGAGGAGGTCCTCGCCCGCGCCGCCGACCAGGGCCGTACCGATGTGCTGGCGGAGATCGATCCGACGACGGTCCGCCCCTCGGTCGACCTGCTGACCTCCGTGCTCTCCCTCGCCGGGGGCATGCCCGAGCAGCAGCTCGCCCGGCTGCGCCCGTTGGTGCGCAGGCTGGTCGAGGAGCTGGCGAAGGAGCTGGCCACGAGGATGCGTCCGGCGCTGACGGGCCTGGCGACGCCCCGGCCGACCCGGCGACCGGGTGGCCGCATCGATCTGCCGAGTACCCTGCGGGCCAATCTGGCGCACGCCCGCAGGACCGAGGACGGCCGCACCCTGGTCGTCCCGGAGCGGCCGGTGTTCAGTACGCGCTCGCGCAGGGAGGCGGACTGGCGGCTGATCCTCGTCGTCGACGTGTCGGGGTCGATGGAGGCGTCCGTCATCTGGTCGGCGCTGACCGCGGCCGTGCTGGGCGGGGTGCCGACGCTGTCGACGCACTTCCTGGCGTTCTCCACCGAGGTGATCGATCTGACCGACCGGGTCGACGATCCGCTGTCGCTCCTCCTTGAGGTGCGGGTCGGCGGCGGTACGCACATCGCGGCCGGGCTGGCGCACGCCCGTTCGCTGATGACCGTGCCGAGCCGGACCCTCGTGGTGGTGGTGAGCGACTTCGAGGAGGGCTATCCGCTGGGCGGACTCCTCGGCGAGGTGCGGGCCCTCGCGACCTCCGGTGCCCATCTGATGGGCTGCGCCGCGCTGGACGACACCGGCACCCCGCGCTACTCGGTGCCGATCGCCCAGCAGCTCGTCGCGGCCGGCATGCCCGTGGCCGCCCTCAGTCCCCTCGCCCTCGCCCGCTGGGTGGGCGACCGCCTCCGCGGAGAGTCCCGATGAACGCCGAACTGCCCCCGGTGGCGCCCGATGTGGTCGCCGCCGCCGTCGAGAGTCTGACCTCCCGGCTGCGCAAGAAGCTCGACGCCGCGATCGAGGGGTACGCGGCGCTCCCGGTCGGCACCGAGGGGGCCGTGCGACGGGTGCGTTGCGGTGAGGACGCCGAGGTCGTGCTGACGCCCGGACCTTCGGGCACGGTCACGGACGCCGATCAGGCGGTGTGCAGTTGCCTGCTCGCACCCCGGTGCCTGCATCGCGCCGCGGTGCTCGGTGCCTGCCCGGTGGCGGACGCGGAGACCCTGGTCGAGACGGAGACCGGTGCCGCCACCGACGCCGACGACACCAACGCCAACGCCAACGCCAACGCCAACGCCAACGCCAACGCCAACGCGGGCAACGCCGTCGCCGAAGGTGCCGTACCGGTGTCGTCGGAGTCGGTCGTCCCGCCCGCTGAGGGAGATCCCTCGTCCGGGCGGGCGGAGAGCGAGCCGTCGCCGCCGACCGGTGCCCAGATCGCCGCCGCGCGCGGGTTGTGGACGGCGGCCGCGGCGGTGCTCGGCGCCGGGGTGCCCGCCGCGGGCGCGGTGCCGCAGGCGGAGCTGTTGAGGGCCGCGCACACCGCGCGGCTCGCGGGGCTGCACCGCGCCGAGGCCGCCGCGCTGCGGGTGGTGCGCGGGCTGCGCGGCGCGCGCGCCCGTCACGACGGGCACCGGCTGGCCGACCTCGTCGCCGCCCTGAGCGAACTGCTGCTCACCAGTGGCCTGTTGGCGCGGGCGGAGCCGGACGGGTCGCTGCTCGGCACCGCCCGCCGCGCCTACCGGCCGGGCGGCAGTCTGCGGGTGCGCGGGGTGTGCCGGGAGCCGGTGCTCTCGGCCACCGGGTACGGGGGTGTCGTCACCCATGTCGTCGGCGACGACGGACGCTGGTTCTCGGTGGCCGACGTCAAGCCCGGCGGGGTGGCGCGGGCCCGGGGCGCGGGCACCGCGACCGTGATGATCGGCTCGGGCGGCCTCGACCACGCCCAACTCGCCAGGGGCGGGCTGCTGATCGCGGGCGCGACGCTCTCCCCCGAAGGCCGGCTGGGCGCGGGCAAGGGCGTCAGGGCCACTCCGGTGGCCGGTCTGCCGTGGGCGTCGGGTCCGCTCGGGGCGCTGTTCGCGCGGCCGTTGGAGGAGATCGTCGCCGAGCGGCTCGGCGGGGCACCCGGGGTGGATCCGGAGCGGGCTGAGCAGCGGGCGCGTGAGCTGGTCGGCTGCGATCTGGTCGTCGCCGGGACGGCCGACGGTCAGCTGATCGCCCGCGAGATCCGCGCCGGACGGCCTGACGACGAGGGCGTCCTGATCCGGTTGGCCCCGGCCAATGGTCATCCCGACCTCGCGCACACGGCCAACTTCCGCCAGCTGGCGGCCCGTCCGGGGCTGCGGCTGCGCGTGATCGGCCGGCTGGAGCCCGAACGGGCGGCGACCTTGCGTCCCCTCGCGGTGGCGCCGCTCCCGGACACCGGGGCGACGCTTCGACTGCCGGCCGGGTGGGGCGGTCACGCCGATCTGGGCTACGACCGTCTGGAGGGCGCGCATTTCCCGCCGTCCGAGGAGCTGCCCGCCGTCACCGCGCTGACGGAGCCGCCGCCCGACCCGCTGGCGGAGGCCCCGCTGTGGCGGCTGCGCAGACTGGTCGAGGTCGCCGTGTCCGGCGGCCGACGGGCCGCGGCAGAGCCGGCCAGGGACGGCGACCGGGGCGGAGCCGGGGCCGCCCTGCGGCGCGCCGGGTTCCGGACGGCCGCGGACCTCGCGACCGGTCTGGCGGCCGAGGCGGACCGGCGCTCCCGTGACGTCTTCGGGCGGACCGGGGAGGCCGACCCGGACGCCTACGCGCGGGCCTGGCTCGCGGCGGCCGTCTACCTGACGGGAGCGGAACGCGCCCTGATACAGGCCACCTGGCGACCGAGGCCGGCCACGGACGCACGGCCGACAGCCGAACCGGTGGGATGACGGGCCAGTGCGATGACAGACCGGCGGAATGACGGGCTGGTGCGATGAGGGAGGGGGAAAGCACGGAGGCGGGCCGTCAGCCCGGCGGCTGACGGCCCGCCTCCGCCTCGCAGACCCACGCCAGGCCGGACGCCCGGCGCGACGATCGCCTCAGAGACCGGAGGCCAGAGACCCATGGCCACAGGTCAGAGACCCATGGCCGGAGGTCAGAGCCCCATGGCCGCAGGTCAGAGACCCGAGACGGGAGGTCAGAGATCGGTGGGCAGATCGCTGGCCTCCGCGATGCCTCGCAACACCTCGTCCTGCTGGCGGCGCTCGCGCAGATACGTGGCGATCTCGCCGAGCCGTTCCGGGTCGGTGGCGGTGTCCGCGTCGGTGACCAGGCGGACCGGGCTCTCGTCGCCGAGGCTGATCTCGACGACCTCGTTGTCCAGCCGTCCGGTGACGGCGGCCGCGATGACGAGGACGGCCTCGTCGCGGATTTTCGGGGGCAGGCTCTCGGGCCGGTCGTCGATGGCGAACTCCATCTCGGGCAGGCGGTGCTCCTCGATCGCGCGGAGGGCGGGCTCGACCGCTTCGATCAGCAGTCGGTAGTCCTCGGAGTCCATCCGGGCGCGCAGCAGATCGAGGTAGATGTCGACGGGGCTGTTCTCCGGCAGTTCGGGCTCGTTCATCAGGTCCGCCTTCCCCGTCCGCCGGTTGTCAGACCTTCCGCCACCGGGCGAGGGCGAAGGAGAAGAGACCGAACAGCATGAATCCGAGCGCCACGCAGACCAGCAGCCACGGTCCGAGCGGGGTGTGGGCGAGGCTGCGGAGCGTGTCGTCCAGGCCCTTCGCGCGGTCGGGTTCGTAGTCGATGGCGGCCCGGACGGCGAAGACGCCCGCGGTGGCGAAGACCAGGCCGCGTGCCGCGCCGCCGCCGACGCCGGTCACGTCGACCAGCTGGCGGGTCCTGCGGGACATCTCGCCGAGCTTCAGCTTGTCGTGGTACTTGCGCCGCACCGCGCGGACGCCGATCCAGACGCCGGCCGCGACGACACCGACGCCCGCGAGGCCGACGATCCACTGGCCGCCGGGCAGTCCCAGCGCCCTGGCGGTGACGTCACGGGACTGCTTGTCGCTCGATCCGCCACCGCCGCCGCCCGGGGAGGCGGCGAACATGATGACGGAGTAGGCGACGAACGAGTAGAAGACGCAACGGACCGCCGACATCGCGCGTTTGCGGGCCTTGCGCCCGTCCTGTCCCGCCGCGCCGAAGACGACTTCCGAGAGCCGCCACAGCGCCATCCCGACGAGTCCCGCGGCGAGCGCCCAGAGCACCACCACGCCGAAGCTGTGCTGGGCTATCTCCTCAAGGGCGCCGCCGCGGTCGGCCTGGCGGCTGCTGTCGCCGAAGGCCACCTGGATCGCCAGGATGCCGACGAGCAGATAGATGACGCCCCGCGCGGTGAGTCCGGCGCGGGCCGCACCCTCGGTCGCCGAACCGCGTGCGGCCCGCTCGGCGTGCGTGCGGCCCGAACGGGCCATGGCTGTCGAGTTCATGTGGACCTCCTGCGGGTGCGGATGCCCCCGGCGCGGACGCGCACACGCCGGGGCGGCTGTCGGACTTGCTCAGGTCAGGCGTAGACGTCCGAGGAGGCCGTGAGGGAGCGCGAGGACCCGTCGGGCGCGGCGGCCTTCCCGGTGCCGAGCAGCCGGTGGGCGGCCTCGAGGGCCAGCGTGACGTCCCGGGTGCTGGTCAGCACGCAGAGCGTGTAGGCGATGTCCTGCACACGCCGTCCCGGTCCCTGGGTGGTCGCCGGGCTCGCCGCCTCGGCGGTACGCGCGGCCTCGTACTCGTCGAGGAGGTTCCACAGGACGACGGGGTGAGGGATCAGCATCTGACACGCTCCTCTGGTTCACCTGGCAACAGCAAGTCGCTTCATGGCCCGAGCGGGGTCCCGGCAGCGCTCGCCGACGTGCCTTCCGGGCATGGAAAATGCGCCTGAACCCCACGGCCGAACGCCTTTGTCGGCCTCGCCTCGGGTCCGAAGCGCGAACCTCCGTGTGCCCGGCGATCCCCCGGCCAAACCCAGCACGGGCGAACGAGTCGTTCACTCGATGGTGAGTTCCGGCTCCGCCGGGCGCTACGGGGCCTGAATCTGGGCGGGGTTCGGGAGTGGGGAGACGGCATGATCCGTGACGTGGGACGTCGTGGCGGCGGGCGGGCGGTGCTGCTGGCGGCCGGGCTGGCCGATCTGGCAGTGGACACGGCGGGGTCGGCGCTGGGCACGGCACGGGCCCTGCTGCGCCGTTCCGACGCCACGGAGCTGGCGTCGCAGGCGTCGGACGAACTGACGGCGCGTGGCCGCCTGTTCCTCGACCGGTACGCGACCGTGCCCCCGGCCCACCTGGAGATCCTCGCCCGGCACGTGCTGGCCCGACAGTCTCAGCAGACCCACCGGAATCAGCAGGCCCGGCCGAACCCGCAGGACCGGCGACACTCCCCACAGGACCCGCAGAACCCTCGGGACCCACAGGACCCACAGACCCCTCAGGATTCGCAGGCCCCTCAGGAATCGCCGAATCCGCCGCACCAGCCGCGCCCGGACCAACCGCGGGTCCGCGATGGCGAGTGACCGGTGGGCGTCGGCCGACTTCAAGTCACGGGTGGACGAGGTGCTGCGGCGCTTCGTCGCCGAGGAGGCCGACCATCTCATCGCGATCGACGGGTCGTTGGAGCCGGTGGCCGCGCAGCTCGAAGCGGCGGTCAGCGACGGCAAACGGCTGCGGGCCGCGTTCTGCTACTGGGGCTGGCGGGCGGTGGGCCAGCCGGACAACCACGCGCTGCTGCGGGCGGTGGCGTCCATGGAGCTGGTGCACGCCGCCGCGGTCGTGCACGACGACCTCATCGACGACAGTCCGATGCGGCACGGCCGGCCCACCGCGCAGGTCGCCCTGCGGGACGCGGCGGGACCCCACCCGCGCAGTGTCGGCGCGGCGCGGTCGCTGGCCCTGCTGGTGGGTGATCTCCTGATGGCGCTGGCCGGGCAGTTGTTCGCGACGTGCGGTCTGCCCGCCGCGTACCTGGCACGGGCCCGCCCGCTGTGGTCGGCGCTGGCACGGGAGTTGATCGCGGGCGAGTGCCTGGAGATCCTGCGGACCGGAACCGCTCCGGACACCGGCCAGTCGTTGAAGGTGATCCGCTACAAGACGGCCAAGTACACCGTCGAGCAGCCCCTGTTGATCGGCGGCACCCTGGCGGGAGCGGGCGGCGCGCTGCTGGACGGGTACTCCGCCTACGGGCTGCCGCTGGGAGAGGCGTTCCAGCTGCGGGACGATCTGCTCGGCCTGTTCGGGGACCCTGCGCACACCGGGAAGGCCAACTCGGACGACGTACGCGGCCGTCGGCCCACCGTGCTGCTGGCGGAGACCTGGCGGATGGCGGACACCGAGGACCGGGCCCGGCTCCACCGCCTCCTCGGCCGGGGCGCGCCTACGGGTGACACGCTGGAGTCGGTGCGCGAGATGATGGTGCGGCTGAGGGCGCCCGAGCGGGTGGAGGGCATGATCCTGGCGCGGGTCCGGGAGGCTCTGGACGCGCTGCACGGCCTTGACGTCCCCGCGCACGCCGAGGCGGCCCTGACCGCCCTCGCCCACTCGGCGGCCGACCGCGCGACCTGAACTCGGCCCGCCCCAGGCCCGCATGGGACGGCGCGCGCACCCGCCGACCGCACCCAGCAACTCCCCTTCCACTTCCCCCTCACCTCCCCGTCCCCTCCCCGACAGGAGTCAGGTCCCGATGATGCACACCGAGGCGTCGGCGGACGCGCTGCGGCAGGTCGGTGACGAACTCGCCGACGCCACCGTCGCCGCCCTCTTCGACCGCGGGGAGGTGGGGAAGTTCAACACGCTGATGCGGTACGTCTCCACCGTCGGCTCCCCGCTGCCCGACGGGCTGCCCGAGGTGGCCCGGGAGTATCTGGCCGCGACCAGTGCCCCGCCGTCCTGGGTGGACTGGTCGCAGATGGAGAAGGCGCGTCTGTTCTTCATCGACAACAACGTGCACATCTCCACCGCGCTGTCCTTCGCTGCCATGCCCGCCTGCTATCTCGTCCCGCCCGTGGCGAGGCTCCTGGCGGCGACGCACGGACTGAAGTACCCGTCCAAACGGATGGCGGAGACCGGCCAGTTCACGGTCTACCTGATGCAGCCCGGCGCGTTCGAGGCGGGCAGCAGGTTCATCCCGGCGGCGCAGAAGGTGCGGCTCCTGCACGCCTCGATCCGTCACCACCTGCGGCGCGAGAACCGCTGGGACGAGGCGGAGTCGGGGACCCCGATCTGCCAGGAGGACATGATCGGGGGGCAGATGTTCTTCTCGATGCTGGTCCTCGACAGTCTGCACCGGCTCGGCATCCACATGTCCACGGAGGGCGCCGACGCGTATCTGTACGCCTGGCGGGTGGTCGGCGCCATGCTCGGCGTCGACCAGGACGCCGTCCCGACGTCCCTCGACGAGGCCCGACACTTCCTGGACCTCTACATGACCCGGCACATGGGCCCGTCGCCCGAGGGCGCCCTGCTGACCCGCCAACTCATCGACCTGTACGAGGAGGTGGTGCCGGGCACGCTCCTCGATCCGGTCGTCGCCGCCCTCATCCGCTATCTGATCGGTGACCTCTGCGCCGACTGGCTCCAGGTGCCGCGCACCTCGTGGGACACCCTCGTCAAGGCCGCGCCCCGGCTGCTGGGCGTCCTGGAGACGATCGAGGACCGCTCGCCGCTCGGCGCCTGGGCCCTCGACCGGCTCGGTCACCTCACGACCGTCCTCGAACTGTCGTCGCTGACCCGGGGCCGGGTGATGCACTACGCCATCCCCGAGCACCTCAAGGACGACTACGGTGTCTCCACCGCCCCGCCGCGCAACCGGCGTTGGACACCACCGGCCGCCACCGTCTCCTGACGGCGCACCACCAGCGCCGCACCGAGCGGGATGCTCGGCGGCCGAACTCCGCCTTGAACGGCCGTACTTGTCTCTGGCACGATCGCACCTTCCGTCGCCCGCGTCCGCGCGCGGCGGCACCGAGGAGGTCGGGTCGGTTGCCCAGGCGTTGGCTGTTCCTGTCGGCGGCGTCGGCGCTCGTCGTCGTCTCCCTGGTGATCGTCCTGCTCCAGGGTGACGGCTTCGACCCGGGCAGCCGTGACGCCGGGTCCGTGGCCGGCGCCCGAGCGAGCGGCGCCTCCCCGACCGGGAGCACGCCGGGCTCGCCGTCCGCGTCGCCGACGGCCGCCGAGAGCCCCGGAGCGTCGGTGCACGCCCCGTCCCCGACGGTCTCGGCCACCCGGCCCGCGGAGCGCAGCACCCGTGCGGTGACCGCGAGCGCGCCCCTGGCCGGGCGGATCAAGCCGGGGGTGACCTACCGGGGCGTCGCCACCTTCTACGACGCCGACGGCGGCGGCGCCTGCATGTACGACCCGGGCGGCGATGTGCTGACCGGCGCGATGAACTCCGCCGACTACGAATCCGCCCGCGCCTGTGGCGCGTTCGTGCGCGTCGACGCGGGCGGCGGCTCCGTCACCGTACGGATCACCAACGAGTGTCCCGGCGACTGCGCGCCCGGCCAGATCGACCTGAGCGCGGAGGCGTTCGCCCGGCTGGCCGCGCCGTCGGCGGGCCGGGTGCCGATCTCCTGGACGCTGGTGAGCCCGAGCGACACCGGCACTGTCTCGGTGCGCTACAAGACCGGGTCGACGCGGTGGTGGTGCGGCATCCAGCTGATCGGCCACCGCAATCCCCTGGCCCGCCTGGAGGTGCGGACCGGTGGCGGGTGGCGGGCGCTGCCGCGCGCCGACTACAACTACTTCCTCGCGGAGGACGGCGGCGGCTGCGGCGGCTCGATCCGGGTCACCGACATCTACGGCGAGCGGCTCACGCTGGACGGGATCGCGGTACGCCCCGACACCGTGCAGCCGACCGGGGTCCAGTTCACCCGGCACTGAACGACCGCCGCACAGGCGAGTGTTCAGCGCCCCGGGGTGACCGGAGCCTGCCACAGGGCGACGATCACGTCGATCAGACCGTCCGCCGTCTCGCGCCAACTCGCGCGCGAGGTCGGGGTGTTGTCGGCGAGGGAGCGTTCGCGTTCGGCGGTCATCTGGGTGATGAGGTGACGGGTCATCGCGCCGCGCTCGGCGTGCACACCGGCCGGCAGGTCGGGCAGGCAGCGGTTGAGGTTCTCCTGGAGCAGCCGCATCGAGGGGGACGCGTCCATGAAGGCCTCGTTCATGTCGGCGCGCAGCGCCGGGTCGGACATGACCTGGGCCATGAAGCGGGCGTACCAGCTGGGGGTGCCGAGGTGCTCCAGGTGCTCGGTGACCGGCCGTACCGCGCAGGCCAGCCAGTCGCGCAGGTCGGCGGAGTCGCCGACCTGCGCCATCATGCGCTGTCTGCCGACCTCTATGCGTTCGGCGTGTCTGCGGGCCACGGCGCGCACCAGGTCGGTCTTGGTGCCGAAGTGGTAGCTGACCGCCGCGTTGTTGCCCTGACCCGCGGCGAGGCTGATCTGGCGGTTGGCGACGGCGTGCACGCCGTGCTCGGCGAACAGGCGCTCGGCCGCGTCGAGGAGCGCCTCGCGCGTCGCGCTGACCTGCTCGTCCCGTCTGGATCTCTGGGGCATCACGACCACCGCCTCGGGACAGGTCGTCTCAGCTCGGGGCGGCCCGTCCCCCAGGCCGCCGCGAGTTCTCGGCCGGGTCGGCGAGAGCGGACGACGGAAGCCTACGCACTCGCCGCCCGGCATGATCGCCGCGACCGCGGCGGGCCCGCGGATTCCGCCGAGGGCCGGGCCTGGCGCCGTCCGCCGTCCGCCTTCGCCTTGCGCCTCCCTCCTTCCGCCTTCCCGCCTCCCGCCGCCCACCTTCCGCCGCGCCCGCCTCCCGCCTTCCGCCTCCCGGGGTCAACGGCTTCCGGTCGCCGTCGCGTCGCCGACGGCCCGCAGCAGGTCGTCGACGTCGTCCTCGGTCGTCGCGAACGAGGTGACGAGGCGGACGACGCCCGGCTCCCAGCGGTCGTGGTAGAAGACGAAGCCGTCCGCGAGGAGCTTCTCGATCACCGGCTGCGGCAGCCGGCAGAAGAGGATGTTGGCGTCGGTCGTGCCGAGCGGTTCGACGCCGGGGACCGCGTTCAGGCCGTGCCGGAGCCTGGCGGCCATGGAGTTGGCGTGGGCGGCGTTGCGCAGCCAGAGTCCGTCGGTGAGGTAGGCGTCCAACTGGGCCGCGTGGAAGCGGTTCTTGGCGGCGATCTGGCCCGCGCGCTTGGCGCGGAAGGAGAGTTCGGGGGTGAGGGCGCGGTCGAAGACGACGATCGCGTCGGCGGTCATCGTGCCGTTCTTGGTGGCGCCGAAGGACAGCAGGTCGACGCCGGCCCGCCAGGTGAGGTCGGCGGGGGTGCGGCCGAGGGCGGCGACGGCTCCGGCGAACCGGGCGCCGTCCATGTGCAGGCGCAGCCCGGCGTCGCGGGTGATGGTGGCGAGGGTGCCGAGTTCGTCGGGGGTGAGGACGGCGCCGGTCTCGGTCGCCTGGGTGACGCTGACCACGGACGGTTCGACGCTGTGCACGTCACCGGTCTTGTGGCGGACGGCGGTGCGCAGCAGATCCGGGTCGATCTTCGCGTCCCTGCCGTCGAGCGGGACCAGTTTGGCGCCCGCGGTGTAGAACTCGGGCGCCCCGCACTCGTCGTTGTTGATGTGGCTGTCACGGTGGCACAGGACGCTGCCCCAGGGCGGGGTGAGGGCCGCCAGGCTGAGGACGTTGGCGGCGGTGCCGGTGGAGACGATCAGGACGTCGACGTCGGTCTCGAAGATCTCGCGGAGCCGGTCGCGGACGCGCCCGGTGACGGCGTCGGCGCCGTAGGGCAGGGCGGGTCCGGTGACGGCGCGGGCGACCGCGTCGGCTATCTCGGGTGAGGTGCCCGCGGTGTTGTCGCTGCTGAAGACGCGGGGCAGGGGGCGGGTGTCAGTCATGGGCCGGGTTCCTCGGGGTGGCGGTGGGCGCGGCCGGATCCGCCGCGTCGATGAGCTGGCGCAGGGCGCCGTGGTAGACGTCGTGGTCGGTCATCGCGGCCACGATCGCGTGCTGATGGCCGGTCAGGGCGGGGAAGTCGGCGGGGTCGAGGGCGGCGAGCGCGGCGCGGGTGGCGGCCCGGGTGGCGCGGGGGTCGCGGTGGTCGACGAAGCCGGCGCTGCCCAGGGTGAGCAGGTACATCCGCCGGTAGGCGGTGACGGCCCGCTCGGGTTCCAGGCCGGCGGCGAGGTTGGCGGCGATCTGGGGTTCGGCCAGGCGGGCGAGGAGGTGCGGGCCGAGCCAGGGGCGGGTGCCGCGCAGGGCGAGCAGGCCGGGGTGGGCGGTCAGCAGCCGGTACAGGGCGGTGAACCGGGTCTCGGTCGCGGTGGCCCAGTCGGTGCCGGGTGGCACGTCGGGCAGCCGGGCGGCCAGATGGTCGGTGCACAGGTCGAGCAGTCCGGCGAGGTCGGTGCAGCGGCGCTGGAGGGAGGCGAGGGAGATCTCCAGGCGGGCGGCCAGGGCGCGGAAGGTCAGCGCCTCGGGTCCGCCCTCGTCGACCAGGAGCAGGGCGGCCTCGGCGATGCGGTCCGGGGTGGCGCGGTCGAGCGATGCGGAGCGTCGAGGCATGCGGGTCATCGTACGGTACGACGTATCGGTGGCCGGATCACGGGGCAGGGCGCTGCCGGCCGGCGATCACGCCCGCCGTCGATCACATCAGGCCACACCCGCCCGCGCCCCCTTGCCGCCGTCCGTGCCGGAGCCTACGTTGAATAAACCCGTTGATTTAAATGACGGTCAGGTCCCCCACGCACGGAGAGGCCAGATGAGCCAGAACGACCCAGTCGTCCGTCTGCCGCTGCCCACCGAGAGCCCGTTGGAGCCGCCCGCCGAATGGGAGCGGCTGCGCGCCCGGTGCCCGGTGGCCACCATCGAGCTGCCGAGCGGTGACACCGGCGCCCTCCTGACCCGCTACGACCACGTCAAAGCGCTCCTGTCCGACACCCGCTTCTCCCGCCCGCTGCCCGGTGACGACAGCGCCCGCGTCGCCCCCGAGGACGGCGGCGGGGTGGCGACCCGCAACGACACCGCGCTCTCCATCGCCTTCAAGGGCGCCGAGCACCAGCGGTGGCGGCGGCACGTGGGCCGGTACTTCACCGCGAAACGGATGACGGCCCTGCGTCCCGGCATGACCAGGACCGCCGAGACGCTGATCGAGGCCATGGTGGCAGGGGGCGCGCCCGCCGATCTCAAGGCGGCGCTCGGGTTCCCGCTCCCGGTCTCGGTGATCTGCCAGTTGCTCGGCGCCCCCGTCGAGGACCGCGACCGCTTCTCCTACTGGTCCGACGCGTTCCTCAACATCGACCGCTACACCCGCAAGGAGACGGAGGCGGCGGAGGCCGAGTTCGCCGCCTACATGACCGAGCTGATCGCCGCGAAGCGGGCCGCGCCGGGCGAGGACCTGATCAGCACCCTGATCGAGGAGAGCCGCGCGGAGGGCGAGGGGCTGACCGACCCGGAGCTGCGCGACACCGGCATCTCGCTGCTGGTCGCCGGGCACGAGACGACGGCGAACATGATCGGCAAGATGATCGCCATGCTGCTCGCGGACCGCAGCCGCTGGGAGCGCCTGGTGGCCGATCCGTCGCTGGTGCGCACCGCCGTCGACGAGGTGCTGCGCGCCGACGCCAACCTGGGCGGCTTCGGCGTCCGGCGCTTCCTCACCGAGGACTTCGAGATCGACGGCACGGTGGTGCCGACCGGCACCACCGTCTTCTGCGGCCTCTCCGCCGCCAACCGCGACGAACGGGCCTTCGCCGACGCCGATGAGCTGGACCTCGGCCGCAGCCCCAACCCGCACCTCACCTTCGGCGCGGGACCCCACTCCTGCCTCGGCCAGGCGCTGGCCCGCACCGAGCTCCAGGTCGTCCTTGAGGTGCTGCTGCGCACCCTGCCGAGCCTCGAACTGGCCGTGCCGGTCACGGAGTTGAAGCCGCTGGCGGGGCTCGCCGTGGGCGGGCTGCGGGAGGTGCCGGTGCGATGGTGACCCGATCCGCGCGCCGCGGCGCGCCCGCCGGCGGGAGGCGACCGTGAAGGTGACCGTGGACGAGGACAAGTGCTGCGGCGCCGGAAGCTGCGTGCTGGCGGCGCCCGAGGTCTTCGACCAGCGCGACGAGGACGGCGTCGTCGTCCTGCTCGACGCGGAGCCCGCCGCCGGGCGGCAGCCGGCCGTCCGGGAAGCGGCCGCGATCTGCCCGGCGTCGGCGATCACCGTCCGCGAGTCCTGACCCCTCCGACCGACGCGCACCGCTCATCCCCGTACTGGGCACGGGGGTGAGCGGTGCGGTTCTTTTGAGCGGGAAGTCGGTCCGCATACCGTACGAGGAGATCATCACCTGCCCAGGAGTGACCATGCCCCGTCGTCTCCCGCCGACCCCCGACACCGTCTTCGAGGCCATCGATCCGCCGGGCAACGGCGAGCTGGTGGCGGCCGTGGTCGCGGTGACGCTCTCGGTCGAGGTGCTGGGCGTGCTGTCGGGGTCGGAGGTGTGGCTGCTGGGGCTGCTGGTGTTCCTGCCGGGTGCGGCGTCCGCGCTCTGCACGGTCCGGCAGACCACGTTCGTCGCCGGGTGGACCACCCTCGTGGTCACCGCGACCGTGCTGGCGCGGGCCGCGGGCGACCGGGCGCACTGGCTCGACCGGCTGCTGCTGGTGCTGCTGACGCTCGCCCTCGGCGCGACCTCCGTCTACGGCTGCGGGCGCCGGATCAGACGGGAGCACGAGATGGTGCGGCTGCGCTCCACCGCCGCCGCCATGCAGCGCCACATCCTCCACCCGCTGCCGATGGTCACCGACGACGTGCTGGTCAACGGCGTCTACGAACCCCTCCAGGAGGACCGTCTGGTCGGCGGTGACATCTACGACGTGGTCGCCTCGCCCTGGGGCACCCGCATCCTCATCGGGGACGTGCAGGGCAAGGGGCTCGCCGCCGTCGGCGCCGCGTTCGCGGTGATCGGCGCGTTCCGCGAGGCGGCGCACCGGGAGCCGACCCTCACCGCGCTGGCCGACGCGCTGGACGCGGCCGTCGTCCGGCACAACTCGTACGCCGAACACACCGGTGACGACGAGCGGTTCGTGACCGCGCTGGTGATCGGGGTCGACCGGGGCGCCGAGGCGCAGGCCGTCAACTGCGGGCATGTGCCGCCCCTGCTGCTGGACGGCGGCGTCGTCAGCACGCCGGAACTCGACTCGGGCGTCCCGCTGGGCCTGGCCGAACTCTCCGCCGAGCCGGTCACCGTCGGCTGGTTCGCCTTCCCCGAGGGGGCGACGCTGCTGCTGTCCACCGACGGCCTGACCGAGACCCGCGGCGTCGACGGCACGTTCTACCCGGTCGAGGAGCGGGTGGCCAAGCACCTCGGCCTCTCCCCCACCGAGCTGCCGAGCGCCCTGTACGACGACGCCCGCGCGTTCGCCGGGCGGGAGGGCCGGCACGACGACGTCGCCGTGCTGAGCGTCCGCAGATTCCCGCGCACCTGAGCACACCGTCCGGGATTGTGCCGGTGTGCCCAGGTCACGTACGGTCGGCACCGAGGGAGGTGGCCGGTGATCGACGATCTGGACCGCGGCATCATGCAGTCCCTCACCCGGGACGGGCGCACCCCGTACACCACGCTCGCCCGTGAGCTGGCGGTGTCGGAGGCGACCGTGCGGCAGCGGGTGGCGCGGCTGCAGGAGAGCGGCGCGCTGCGGATCGTCGCCCTGTGCAATCCGCTGACCCTGGGCCACCAGTCGGTGCGGCTGATGATCCGGGTGCGGGACCTCACCCCGCGCGCGGTCGCCAAGAGCCTCGCGGACATGCCGATGATCAACCATGTGGCGCTCTGCGCCGGCGGCCAGGACATCTTCCTGGAGGGCACCTGCCGGGACCAGCCGCAGCTCGTGCAGCTGCTCGACGAGATCCGGATGCTGCCGGGCGTCTCGCGGGTGCAGGTGCTGCTGCTGCTCGAACTGTTCAAGGACTACTCGTGGGACGGCCTCGACAGCGCGGTCGGGCAGGCCGTCACCGACCGCTGACCACCGGCCGCCCGCCACCGGCTACTGGGGCAGGATGCGCCGGCCGGGGTCGGCAGGCACCTCCCGGAACCCCGCCCACAGATAGCTGTCCTTGACGACGTCGAGGACGGTGAGCGCCTCGGCGTGCGCGACGCCGTTGACCCGGCGGACGCGCTCGGTGAGCAGCTCGGACAGGTGTCCGAGGTCACGGCAGCGGACGTCCAGGATCAGGTCGTAGGGGCCGACGCAGGACGCCACGTACCGGATCTCCGGCATCCGCGACAGCTCCCGGGCGACGAGCGCCACCGGGATGTGGTGGACGCGCACGGCGAGGTGCACCTCCATCTCGCCGAGCCGCACGGCGTCGGTCATCCCGACCACCTGGATCGCGCCCCGCCGCTTGAGCCGCTGGAAGCGGGCGCGCACGGATGCCTCCGAGAGGCCGATGGAGCGGCCGATCTCGCCGAAGGACTTCCGTCCGTCCACCCGCAGCTGGTCGATGATCTGCCGGTCCAGGTCGTCGATCACACCGGCACCTCCCTCTGTTCTCCCCACCATCTTCACCCCACGCCATGACACGGCCGTTGCGAGATGCGTGGAATTCGGTCCGCGTTTCCACTGGATTCGATTTCGACGGCTCTGTTCAGAGGGTCGGACCCGGGCGGAAGCTAAGGGCCACGGCGCGACCGGACGATCATCCGGACGTGCGCGAACGATCCCGAGAAAGGCCCCGCACATGCAGGCAGCACCATCGTCCGCCGACCGTAGGCAGCGGTGACCGTCACCGCGGCGCCGCCGGCACCCGTCTCCGGGCCGCCCGCGCCGCGCGCCGGCCGGGCACGGCACCGCGCGGTCACCTTCGCCCTGCTGGCCCCCGCGGGACTCACCGTCCTGGCGCTGGTGCTGGTGCCGCTGGTCCTGGTGGTGCGCAACAGCTTCGCGCTGCCGGACGCCTACGGCGGCATCAAGGGCGGCTTCACCCTCGCCAACTACACCGAGCTGTTCGACCCGGTGTATCTGAAGGTGTTCGGCTACAGCCTGGGCATGGCGGCCCTGAACACCGCCGTCTGCCTGCTGCTCGGGTACGTCGTCTCGTACTGGCTCGCGGGCCGGCCGCCGCGGCGTCAGGGGCTGCTGCTGCTCCTGATCATCGTGCCGTTCTGGACGGACTTCCTGGTGCGCACCTTCGCCTGGATCAACCTGCTCAGCCCCGGCGGCCCGGTCAACGGCCTCACCGACGCGCTGGGCGTCACCCACGGCCCCGCGCAGTGGATCCCCAGCCAGGGCGCCTCCTTCGTGGGCCTGGTCTACGCGTTCCTGCCGACGGCGATCTTCCCGATCTACGCGACGCTGCGCGGGGTGGACCCCTCCCTCGGTGAGGCGGCCCGTGACCTCGGCTGCGGCTGGTGGCGGGTGCACACCCGGGTGCTGCTGCCGCTGGTGCGGCCGGGGCTGCTGGCCGCCGCGCTGCTGACCTTCATCCCCACCCTCGGTGTGTTCGTGATCCCGGTGCTGCTCGGCGGCGGCAAGAACCAGCTGGTCGGGAACCTGATCGTCACGCTCTACACCGAGTTCCGCAACCAGCCGATGGGCGCGGCGGCCTCCGTCGTCCTGCTGGTGCTGATGATCGCGTCGGTGGCGGTGCTCGGCACCGCGGCCGGCCGGCTGAGGAGGAGGACGTCATGAGGGGACGTACCCGGCTTCCCGGGCGGCTGCCCGACACCGTCACCGCGTGGCTCGCCCGGGGTGTGATCGTCTTCCTCTACGTGCCGATCGTGGTCGTGGTGGTGCTGTCGTTCAACGACTCCGACGTCACCTACAAGTGGGCGGGGTTCAGCACCCGCTGGTACGGGGTGCTCGCCCAGGACACCGATCTGCTGGCCGCGCTGCGGGTGAGCGCCGAGGTCGGCCTGATCTCGGCGACGCTGGCCACCGCGGGCGGACTCTTCGCCGCGATGGGCATGGGCCGGCTCGGTCCGCGCGGCCGGGCCGTGTTCTCCGGCAGCCTGTTCCTGCCGCTGGTGATCCCCGAGATCGTGCTCGGTGTGGCGCTGCTGTCGGTGTTCGGCACCCTGAAGGCGAGCCTCGGCCTGACCACGCTGGTCCTCGGCCACCTGGTCGTGACGCTGCCGTACGCGGCGCTGATCGTGCTGGGCGCGCACCGGGCGCTCGACCCCGCGCTCGACGAGGCCGCCGCCGACCTGGGCTGCGGGGCCTGGCAGCGGTTCCGTCTGGTGACCGTGCCGCTGCTGAAGCAGGCGCTGCTCGCCTCCTGGCTGCTCTGCTTCACGATCTCCTTCGGCAACATCGTGATGTCCACCTTCACCAGCGGCGTGGGCACCACCACGCTGCCGCTGCGGGTGTACTCGCTCCTCAAGACCGGGCTGACGCCCGAGATCAACGCCCTGGGCACGCTGCTCGTGCTGTTCACCTTCGTGATCATCCTGGGCGCGGGGCTGCGGCAGATGCGCCGCGTCCTGATCGGTGACGGCACCGACTGACCCACCCGCCTTCCCCGCCCGTTCCGCACTCCCCGGTACGTCCCTGAAAGGCCTCGCCATGTCCCGTACCACCGTTTCGAGAACGCTTCTGGCCACCTCGGTCCTGACCGTGACCGCACTGCTCGCCACCGCCTGCGGCGGCTCAGGATCCACCACCGCGGCCACCTCCTCGGGCGGCGGCAAGAACCTGCACGTCTACGCCTGGGCCGGCGAGATCCCGGACACGGTGATCAAGGGGTTCGAGAAGGAGACCGGCATCAAGGTCACGGTCGACACGTTCGACAGCAACGAGACCATGACGGCCAAGCTCAGCACCGGCGCGTCCGGCTACGACCTGGTCGAGCCCAGCCAGTACACCGTGCAGCAGCTGATCGGGCAGCAGCTCATCCAGCCGCTCGACCACGCGAAGATCGAGGGCCTGGACAACCTGGCGGCGAAATTCCGCGACCCGTCGTACGACAAGGGCAACAAGTACAGCGTGCCGTGGATCTGGGGCACCACCGGGTTCGCCTACAACGACACCTGCATCAAGTCGGCGACGAGCTGGAAGACCCTGTTCGACAGCGCGCACAAGGGCAAGCTGTACATGCTCGACAACATGCTGGCCGCCTACATCGCGGGCCTCCAGGTCACCGGGCACCGCGCCACCAGCACGGACAAGGGCGAGATCGCCGAGGCGACCGCGGCCCTGGAGGAGCAGAAGAAGATCCTGGCCGGCTACAACTCCACGAACTACCCGCAGCTGCTGTCCAGCGGGCAGGCGTGCGCGGCCGAGGCGTGGAGCGGCACGGCGATGGCGAAGGTCGTGCAGTCCAACAAGAACGTCCACTACGTCATCCCGTCCGAGGGCGGCTCCATCTGGACCGACGGCCTCGCCGTCCCCAAGGGCGCCAAGAACGTGACGTCGGCGTACGCGTTCATCAACTACCTGCTCCGTCCCGAGGTCGCCGCGCAGGCCACCGACGACGGCTCGTCCGCCAGCGCCAACCAGGCGGCCCGCGAGCACATCAAGGACAAGGCCGCGCTGGACAACCCCGCGATCTACGCGCCGGACTCGGCCATCGCCAAGGCCGACTTCCTGCTCGACCCGGGCACCGCGATGCAGTACTTCCAGCAGGGCTGGACCAAGGTGAAGGCGTCTTGAGATGAGCACCGATCCCACGGCTCCGGCCGTCCGTCTCTCCGGTGTCGGCAAGGTCTTCGGCGGCCAGTACGCGGTGCGTGACGTCACCCTCGACATCCGGCAGAACGAGTTCTTCTCGATCCTCGGCCCGTCGGGCTGCGGCAAGACCACCCTGATGCGGATGATCACCGGCTTCGAGGAGCCGTCCGAGGGCACGGTCGAGCTGAGCGGGGTCCGGGCCACCGGGGTCCCGGCCCACAAGCGGGACCTGAACATGCTCTTCCAGAGCTACGCCCTCTTCCCGCACCTGAGCGTCGCCGACAACGTCGCCTTCGAGCTGAAGGTCCGCAAGCTGCGGCCCCGCTCGGAGATCAGGGACGCGGTGCGCGAGGCGCTGGCCCTGGTCAGGCTCGACGACTTCGGCGACCGGTCCGTCGCCCAGCTCTCCGGCGGCCAGCGGCAGCGGGTGGCCATCGCCCGCGCGCTGATCGCCCGGCCCTCGCTGCTGCTGCTCGACGAGCCGCTGGGTGCCCTGGACAAGAAGCTGCGCGCCGAGATGCAGCTGGAGCTGAAGAAGATCCAGCGCGAGGTCGGGGTGACGTTCGTGACGGTCACCCACGACCAGGAGGAAGCGCTGACCATGTCCGACCGGATCGCCGTCATGAACGGCGGCCGGGTCGTGCAGATCGACACCCCCGAGGGCGTCTACGAGCGGCCCGCCAGCCGGTTCGTCGCGTCCTTCATCGGCACCTCCAACTTCCTCACCGGGACGTCGGACGGCCGGGTCGTCGCCGTCGCGGGACTGGGGGCGCTGCCGGTCCCGCGGAGCGAGATCGTCGGCGCGGCCCATCTCGCGGTGCGCCCCGAGAACGTCGGCGTCTGCGGCCGGGAGGACCTGGTGCCCGCCGGGCACGCGGCCCTGCGCGGCACCCTCCAGCAGTCCGTGTACCTCGGCAGCGCCGTCCGGCACCACCTCGCCCTCGGCGACGGCACCACCTTCGTCGCCGAGACGTCCTCCGCCGACACTGCGGGTCTCACCGCGGGCGGCCCGGCCTGGGCCCACTGGCGCCCGGAGACCTCCCGGGTGCTCGCCGAGTGAGCGCCCCGCACCACCGGCGGGCGTCCGCCCCGACGCCCGCCGGGCACCCGCATCCCGCACCGAACAACCCCAGCAAGGAGATACGGCCGTGAAGGTCGCCGCTGCCCAGTACGCCCCCACCGCCGACATCGGCGCCAACCTCGCGGTCATCGCGTCCATGACCGCCGAGGCGGCGGCCGCGGGCGCCGAACTCGTCGTCTTCCCCGAGGAGGCGATGATCCCGGCCGAGGCGGCCGGGAAGCCCCTGCACGCCACCGCCGAGGCCAACTGGCCCGGATTCCTCACCGAGTTGTCCAGGCTCGCCGTCGCGCACGGCGTCGCCGTCATCGCCGGCGGCTACGAGCCGAGCGGCGACTCGCTGCCCTACAACACCATCGCGGCCGTCTCCGCCGACGGCGAACTCCTCGGCCGCTACCGCAAGATGCACCTCTACGACGCCTTCGACTACCGCGAGTCGAGCGAGGTGCAGCGCGGTGACGAGGGCCCGGTGGTGGTACGGATCGGCGAGTTCAACGTCGGCCTGGTCAACTGCTACGACCTGCGCTTCCCCGAGTTCACCAGGACCCTCGTCGAGATGGGCGCCGACCTGCTGTCGGTGTCGGCGGCCTGGGTGCGCGGCCCGCTCAAGGAGGACCACTGGACGACGCTGCTGCGCACCCGGGCGATCGAGAACACCTGCTGGGTGGTGGCGTCGTCGCTGACCACACCCGACTGCATCGGGATGAGCATGGCCGTCGACCCGCTGGGCGTGGTGCGGGCGGCGCTCGGCGAGGAGGAGCGGTCGCTGCTCGTCGTCGAGGCGGACAAGCAGCGCATCGACCGCGCCCGCACCATCCTTCCCGTGCTCCGCAACCGCCGCATCATCATCGGGCCGAGGTGACCTCCATGCCGCTGAACATCCATGACCTGACCGAAGTGCCGCCCCTCGACGAGGAGTTGGCCGAGCGGCTCGGCCGCGTGGACTTCCCCACCCTGGGCCACCACCTGGAGGAGGGGTTCTGCGACCCGGCGCTGCGCCGCCAGGCCGGCGGCGGAAAGCTGGTCGGCCGGGCCGTCACCGTCCGCATCACCCCGACCGACTCGACGCTCCTGCACCATCTGGCCGGACTCGTCGGCCCCGGTGACGTGGTGGTCGTCGACTGCGGCGGCGACCGCAGGCACGCGCCGCTCGGCGAGGTCGTCGTGCACGCCCTCGCCTCCCGGGGCGCGGCCGGCGCGATCGTCGACGGCGTCTGCACCGACATCGGCGCCCTGCGGGACGTCGGACTGCCGGTGTACGCGTACGGCACCTCGCTGCTCACCACCAAGCTGCACGGCATCGCCGACGGCTCCCTCAACGCGCCCGTCGTCTGCGGGGGCGTCCCGGTACGGGCCGGCGACCTCGTGCTCGGCGACGAGAACGGCCTGCTCATCGCCCCTGCCGCGCGGTTGGCCGCGGTCGTCGACGAGGCGCTGGCCGACGACGCCGAGGAGCCCGACCTCCTCGCCGAGCTGCACCGGGGCCATCCCCTGGGCACGCTCACCGGCGCCTCGCGCACCGTCGCGGGACTCCGCACCCCCTCCCCCACCAGCGCGTGAACCCGGGCCCGCCAGGGCCTGTCCGACAGGCCCTGGGGCCCCGCGCACCGAAACCCGCAAGGAAACACCCATGTTGCTCAAGGCAGCCATCAACGGCGGCCGGACCCGCGCCGAACACCCCGCGGTCCCGGTGACCCCGGCGCAGCTCGCCACCGACACCGCGGCCGTCGTCGCCGCCGGCGCCGACGTCGTCCACCTCCATGTCCGTACCCCCGACGGCGGGCAGACCATCGCGCCCGACGCGCTGGCCGAGGTGCTGCGCGCGGTGCGGTCGACGGCGCCGGGCGCGATCGTCGGGACGACCACGGGTCTGTGGACCTGCTCGGGCCCCGAGGAACGCTACGACCTGGTCAAGGCGTGGGAGGTGCTGCCGGACTTCGCGTCGGTCGCCTTCTGCGAGGAGGGCGCGGCGGAGACCGCGTCGCTGGTCGTCGCCCGCGGCATGACGCTGGAGAGCGCGGTGTGGAGCGTCGACGACGTCCCCGCCCTGCTGGCCTCGCCGACGCTCGCGGACAATGTGCGCGTCCTCATCGAGCCGATGGACGAGGACCCGGAGACGGCTGTGGCGCACGCCCGGGAGATGGCCGCGCTGATCCGGGCCGCCGGGGTCACCGCGCCGCTGCTGTACCACGGTGAGGGTGCCACCACCTGGCCGGTGCTGCGGGCCGCGCTGGCCGACGGCCATCAGACCAGGATCGGCTTCGAGGACGGCGTCGACCTCCCGGACGGCACCACGGCCCGGGACAACGCCGAACTGGTGCGGGCGGTGCGGGCGCTGGCCGCCCGGGGGTGACGGTCCGGCACGGCCGCGCGGGGGCGCGCGGCCGTGCCCGCCCCGGGATCCGACGGGCCCGCCGACGCGCTGTCCCGCCGCCCGGACGGCGTCGGTACAGTGCCGTTCCATCATGTCCCGTACCTGGAGCACCCGTGCCGAGAGCGGCGGCGACCGCGCCGCCGTCCGTGGAATCGTCCTCGCCGCGTTCCCGACGCCCGCCGAGGCCGACCTCGTCGACGCCCTGCGGGCCGACCCCGACGCCTGGATCGAAGGGCTCTCCGTCCTCTCCGTGGACGGGTCGGGGCGCCCGGCGGGACACGCGCTGCTGACCCGCTGCCGCATCGGTGCGGCCCCGGCCCTCTGTCTGGCGCCGTGCGCGGTGCTGCCCGAGCGGCAGCGCACCGGCGCCGGGTCCGCCGCGATCCGCGCCGCGCTGCGGGCCGCGGCCGGCCTCGGCGAGCATGCCGTCGTCGTGCTCGGACACCCCGCCTACTACCCGCGGTTCGGGTTCACCCGCGCCTCCGGGCACGGCATCGGGGTCGCTTTCGACGTGCCGGACGAGGCGCTGATGGTCCTCGGTCTCGACGCCGGCCGGCCGCTGCCCGGCGGGACGGTCAGCTACCCGGCGCCCTTCGGCCTCTGATCGACTGCCGCGCGGAGCACCGAGCCGCCCGCCGTCTCGCGCCCCCTCACCGAAAGGCCCGCCGCATGACCGCGAAAGAGTACGGAATCTTCCTCCCCATCGGCAACGGCGGCTGGATGCTGTCGAGTACGGCGCCGCACCCCGAGGCGACGTACGCCTGGAACCGGCGGGCCGCCGTGCACGCGGAGCGCGTCGGCCTCGACTTCGTCATGTCGATGGCGAAGTGGCGCGGCTTCGGCGGCAGCACCGACCACTGGGGCCGCTCGCTGGAGTCGATGACGATGATGGCGGCGCTGGCCGAGGCGACCAGCCGGGTCAGGATCTGGGCGACGCTGCATGCCAACGTCCACAACCCGGCCGTCGCCGCGAAGATGGTCGCCACCCTCCAGGACATCTCAGGCGGCCGGGCCGGCCTGAACATCGTCAACGGCTCCTACGCGGGCGAGTTCGAGCAGTTCGGGGAGTGGGACCCGGACCTCTGCCACGCGGACCGCTACCGGATGACGGAGCTGTGGACGGAGGCGGTCACCCGGCTGTGGACCGAGGACTCCGTCACCCTGCGCACCCCGTACTTCGACCTCGTGGACTGCGCGTCACGGCCGCGTCCCGCCGTCCGTCCGACGCTCATCAACGCGGGCCGCTCCGAGGACGCCAGGCGCTTCCAGGCGCGGTACGCGGACGGCGCGTTCCTGGCCGCCGACAGCCTCGACGAGATGCGGGAGCTGTCGGCTGACGTGCACCGGCGGGCACGGGCGGCCGGGCGGGTCTGCCGGACGTACTCGATGCTCACCGTCGTCCAGGACGAGACGGACGAGCTGGCCGAGGCGAAGGTGCGGGCGTGGGGTGCGGGCCTTGACCGGGAGGCGCTCGCGCTGATGCGGTCCACCTGGGGCATCCCGGCGGAGCAGGCCCGCGCGTGGGCCGAGGGCGCGGACGGGGAGGCCGCGTTCCAGACGCCGTACGTGGCCGGGTCCGCGCGGACGATCACCGACCACATCGAGTACATCGTGCGCGAGGCCGACCTGGACGGGCTCATGCTGATCTTCCCGGAGTACGACCGGGATCTGCTGCTGTTCGGTGAGACGGTCCTGCCCGAACTGCGGTCGCGGGACGCGGCGGCGGCCGGCTGACCGGGGCGCGGCGAGGGGCCGGTTGCCGGTCGGCCCGCCGGGGTGGGCGCGGGGCGCGGCGGCGATCGTTCAGTGCGCGTCCCGCAGGGGGATGCGGACGGTGACGCGCTTGCCGACCGGCTCCGTCGACACCCGGTAGGACTCCACGAGGGCCGTCACGATCTCCAGACCGTGGCGGCCGAGGCGTTCCGGGTCGGCGCTGTGCACGACGGGCAGGTGCGGGCCCGAGTCCCAGATCGCGATCTCCAGGGTGTCGCCGACGATCCGCAGGTCCATCAGCACCGGGCCCGGCGCGTACTTGCGGGCGTTGGTGACCAGCTCGCTCACCACCAGCTGCGTCACGTCCACCGCCCGCACCGACACCGGCACCCCGTGTCCCGAGCGGGCCCTGCCCAGGAACGCGGTCGCCGTGCGGCGCGCCTCGGCTATGCAGCCGCCGTCGCCCTCGAAAGCCGCCATCGCCTGTATATACGTCTGCTCGGAGCCCGGGGCACTCCCGTTGTGGTCCGGACACTTCGCGTCCATACGTCTCGCCTTCACCGCGGTCACGCACAGACTTCTACCCGCTTGTGCCGTCCCATGCCGCCCGTGACCGGATTGGGTGCGGATTGGGTGCGCGGAGACCGAATCAGCGGTGCGGACGGGGCAGCCGGACCACCTGGACGAAGAAGTCGTCGATCTGGCGGACCGCCGCGATGAACTGGTCGAGGTCGACCGGCTTGGTGACGTACGCGTTGGCGTGGAGCTTGTAGCTGCGCAGGATGTCCTCCTCCGCGGCGGAGGTGGTGAGCACCACGACGGGGATGTGGGCGAGGTCGGGGTCGGACTTGATCTGCTCCAGCACCTGGCGGCCGTCGTACTTGGGCAGGTTCAGGTCGAGCAGGATCAGATCGGGGCGCGGGGCGCCGGGGTGCGCGCCGCGGCGGTAGAGGAAGTCGAGGGCCTCCTCGCCGTCGCGCACCACGTGCAGCGTGTTGCCGATCTTGTTGTCCTCGAACGCCTCGCGCGTCATCAGCTCGTCGCCCGGGTCGTCCTCGACGAGCAGGACGTCGATGGGGGTGGCGGCGGGAACGGTCATGTCAGTGCCTCTTCCTCGGAAAGCTCGGTGTCGTGCGCGGCGGCCTCGGGCGCCTCGGGGGCCTCCGGCGCCTCTGGGGCCTCGGGGGCGACCGGCAGCGTGAGGCGCAGCCGGGTGCCCTCCTCGGGTGCCTGGTCGACCCAGATCCGGCCGCCGTGGTTCTCGACGATCTTCTTGCAGAGGGCGAGCCCGATGCCGGTGCCGCCGTAGCTGTCCCTGCTGTGCAGCCGCTGGAAGATCACGAAGACCTTCTCGGTGAACTCGGCGGGGATGCCGATGCCGTTGTCCGTGACGCCGAACAGCCACTCGCCGGGGTGCTCGGGGTCCTCCTCGCAGGTGACGCGGACGTGCGGGGTGCGGTCGGGATGGCGGAACTTGACGGCGTTGCCGACGAGGTTCTGCCAGAGCATGGCCAGCAGCATGGGGTCGCCGACGACCTGCGGCAGCTTCTCCGGGCGTTCGACGACGGCGCCGGTCTCGGCGATCGCCGTCTCCACGTTGGCGAGCGCCCGGTCGAGGGCCTGGTCGAGTTCGACGGGCATCCGGGCGTCGTTGACCCGGCCGACCCGGGAGAAGGTGAGCAGGTCGTTGATGAGCACCTGCATGCGTTTGGCGCCGTCAACGGCGAAGTCGATGTACTGGCGGCCGCGGTCGTCCAGCTTCTCGCCGTACCGTTTCTCCAGGAGCTGGCAGAACGAGGCGACCTTGCGCAGCGGCTCCTGGAGGTCGTGCGAGGCGACGTACGCGAACTGCTCAAGCTCGGCGTTTGACCTGCGCAGTTCGACCGCCTGGGCGTCGAGGTCGGCGGCCTGCTTGAGGAGGACCTCCTGCTGGGCGCGGGACGCCTCCAGCTCCGCGACGATCTGCTGGCGCATGTACTCGACGTCCTGGGCGACCGCGGTCAGGTCCCTGGGGCCCGTGACGGTGATGACGTGTCCGAAGTCACCGCCCGCGACCTTCCTCGAGGAGTCCCGCAGGGCGTCGAGCGGGCGGGCCACCAGCACCCGGATCAGCACGGTCAGCACCAGCGCGGTCAGCAGGAACGTCACGACCAGCGCGCCCAGGATGTAGGTGCGCACGGCCCGCTCGTGCTCGACGCGCTGCTTGCCCTCGTGGACGGCGCGGGCCAGGTCGGTGTTCTGGGTGGCCCAGCGGGTGCGCAGTCCGTCGAAGGCCTCCCTGCTGCGCTCGGCGGTCGCCTTGTCGATGCGCTGCGGATCTCCGACGGTGACCCCGGCGACCAGCGGTTCGGCGAAGGTGCGGCGCCACTCGGCGGCCTGCTTCTCGACGGCCTCCAGGTCGGCCAGCAGCCTGGGCTGGTCGCCGATGAGGTCGCGCAGCCGGTCGGCGGCGCGCTGCTCGTCCTTCAGGCCCTCGGTGTAGGGGGTGAGGAACTGCCGGTCGGCGGCTATCGCGTAGCCGCGCACCCCGGTCTCCTGGTTGACCAGGCTCGCCTGGAGGCGGGCCGCCTCGGTGCGGGCCGGCAGCACCCGGGAGGTGAGCCGGTCGGTGGCCTCGGCGGTCTGCGCGAGGAGGTTGGCGCCGATCACGCTGCCGCCGATCACCAGCAGCATCATGAGGGACACGGCCAGGTAGAACCAGCCCTGCACGGTCAGCCGGTGGCCCTTGGCGGGCGGGCCGGTTCCAGCGGTGGTCACGTCGTCCTCCGACATCGTCAGTTCCAGCTCAGGTGGAGTACGGCCACATCGTCGTCCAGGCCGCCCTGGCTCTCGGCCAGGTGCTCCGCGCGTTCGATCAGTCGGTCGACGAAGTTCTCGGGGGCCAGTTCGGGCATCTCCTCGGCGAGCCGCAGCAGGCCCTCCTCACCGAGGCGCTCGCGGCCCCGGCCGACGTACCCCTCGAAGAGCCCGTCGGTGAACAGCACCATGCCCGCGCCGACCGGCATGTCGAACTCCTCGATCGGCCAGCTGGCCAGACCGGGGACGACGCCGAGCGCGGGGCCCGCGGGCACCTCGACCCAGCGCACCCGGCGGTCCGGGGTGCGCAGCAGCATCCCCGGGTGTCCGGCGCGGGTGATGCGCACCCGGCGCTGGGTGGGGGTGAAGGTGAGGCTGGTGAGGGTGGCGAAGACCTCGGTGCGGGCGCGTTCGGCGACGAGTATCTCCTCCAGGCGTGCCACCTGTTCGTCCGCGGGTACGCCGCTGAGCACGAGGGTGCGCCAGGCGATGCGCAGGGCGACGCCGAGGGCGGCCTCGTCGGGGCCGTGTCCCGAGACGTCTCCGATCAGCGCGGCGACGGTGCCCTCGGTGCTCTGCACGATGTCGTAGAAGTCGCCGCCGAGGAGGGCCTGGGAGCGTCCGGGCCGGTAGCGGGTGACTATGTCGATGTCGGCGTCCGTGGCGTCGCCGCGCAGCAGCGGCCTGGGCAGCAGTCCGCGTTCCAGGCGGGCGTTCTCCTGGGCGTGCATCTGGCTGGCCTGGAGGGCGACGGCGGCCTGTTCGGCCTGCTTGCGCTGGATCGCGTAGCGCACGGCCCGGCCGAAGAGGTCGGGTGCGACGCGGCCCTTGACGAGGTAGTCCTGGGCGCCGGCCGCGACGGCGGAGAGGCCGGTCTCCTCCTCGGCGAGGCCGGTGAGGACGACGACGGCGACCTGGTCGGCGTGGAGCTGGATCTGGGAGACGGCCTCGAGGCCCTGGGCGTCGGGCAGGTGCAGGTCGAGCAGGACGCAGTCGGGGGTCTCCTGGGCGAGGACGGCGCGGGCGTCGGCCATGGAGCGCACCCAGCGCAGCCGCATCTTGAGAGTGCTGTCGGCGACCAGTTCCTCCACCAGGAGGGCGTCGCCCGGGTCGTCCTCGACGAGCAGGACGGACGGTTCGCGCCAGTGCCACACCTCGCCCGGGTAGCCGTGCGCGGGTGAGGTCGAATCGGCAGCCCTCGGCTGCGACGTCACCATTGTTCCGCCTTCCCCACCTGCGCACCCACCTCGTGATCAGTTGTCGTTCGACAACTGTGGTGAGCATACTCGCGCGCTCGGCCCGGTACCGCACGCCTCCGTCGTGAGGACGGGTCCGGGCCGCCGCAATCTACAGCAGCGGCCCGGACCCCGACCACACCGCGGGGGCCAGGGGGAAGGGATCGGGCCCGCCGTGCGGCGGGCCCGGGATCAGCCGGTGGTGAGCAGGCCCTCGCGCAGCCGGGCCAGCAGACGGCTCAGCAGCCGCGAGACGTGCATCTGGGAGACGCCGAGCCGCTCCCCTATCTCGGCCTGGGTGCGCTCCTCGACGAAGCGCAGGTGGATGATCAGGCGCTCGCGCTCGTCCAGTTCGGCGAGCAGGGGGGCCAGCGCGTGGAAGTCCTCGACCAGTTCGAGGGCCCCGTCCTCGCAGCCGATGAAGTCGGCGAGCACGCTCTCGCCCTCGTCGCCCGCGGAGATCGCGGCGTCGAGGGAGGAGGAGTTGTAGCCGTTGGAGGCGAGGCGGGCCTCGACGACCTCGTTCTCGGTCAGGCTCATCAGCTGGGAGAGTTCGGCGACCGTGGGGGTGCGGCCGAGGCGGGTGCTCAGCTCCTCGGTGGCGCGGGCCAGCTGGACGCGGGCCTCCTGGAGGCGGCGCGGCACGTGCACGGCCCAGGAGGTGTCGCGGAAGAAGCGCTTGATCTCGCCCACGATGTAGGGGATGGAGAAGGAGGTGAACTCCACCTCGCGCGAGACCTCGAAGCGGTCGATCGCCTTGATCAGGCCGATGACGCCGACCTGGACGATGTCCTCCATCTCCTCCGGGCCGCGGCTGCGGAACCGGGAGGCCGCGTAGCGCACCAGTGAGATGTTCATCTCGATCAGGGTGTTGCGCGCGTACTGGTGGTCGGGGGTGCCCTCCTCCAGGTGCGCGAGCCGCCCGAGGAAGTGGCGGGTCAGCTCGCGCGCGTCCTTCGGAGCGATCTGGGAGGGGTTGGCGATCTCCTCGATCTGCCGTACACCGGTCCCCGTCTTCGTCGCCGTCATTCCGCGTCCTCCCCTGGCCCTTCACCCGGCCGGTCGGCCGGTCGAGGTGGCGGGTACCCAGGGTTCGCGCTCTCATCCCTCTTCACCGTGTTGAATGCGGTGGACGGTCGCCCGCCACCGGACAACGGGCCGACAAGACCTGACAGACCAGGACGTACCAGACAGGGGAGACGGATGGACTGGCGCGAGTTCGCCGAGCGGATGGCGGAGCTGGCCCGGGAGCTGCTGGCCAAGGAGTCGGTGCAGGACACCCTGGACGCGATCGCGGTGGCCGCGGTGGATCTGGTGCGGGGCTGTGACGCGGCGGGCATCCTCGCGGTGCGCGGGGGCCGTGCCGTGACGCTGGCCGCGCACGGGGACGTGGTGCGCGAGAGCGACCGGCTCCAGGGCGAGCTGGGCGAGGGGCCCTGTTTCGATCTGGCGCGCGGCCGGGCGGACGAACGCGCCTACCGGATCGAGGACATGAGCGCGCCCCGGACGGACTGGCCGCGGTTCGCGCGGGCGGCGCACGGCCTCGGCATCGGCAGCATGACCGGGGTGCTGCTGTACACGGACCGGGAGGACTTCGGGGCGCTGAACCTGTACAGCGAACACCCCGGCGCCTTCACCCACGAGTTCGAGACGGCGGGCTGGCTCCTGGCGTCGCACGCCGCCGTGGCGCTCTCCAGCGCCCGCACCATCGACCAGCTCGAGCACGCGATGGAGACCAGGCACGCCATCGGGGAGGCCATCGGCATCCTCATGGAGCGCCACCGGATGAGCGAGGACGACGCGTTCAACGTGCTGCGCAGCATCTCCCAGCACCACAACGTCAAACTCCGTGACGTCGCCCGGCGGGTGCGGGAGGACCGGCCCCGGGAGCCGTGAGCCGGCCACCGTCCCGGCGTGTGCGGGACGGTGGCCGCGGGTCACCTTCTGCGACCCCGCGCGGACCAGCCGGCTCCGACGCCCGCCAGATGCAGGGCCAGCACGGTGAGGCCGAGCAGCATCACATTGGTCGAGGAGAGGGCGTCGTTGGTGGAGATGTCCGCCGCGTTGATCAGGAAGGAGATGAAGAACAGAACCGCGGAGATGATCGCCAGCATGGTGGTGGGTCCTTTCGGTCGACGGTGTCTCCGTCGCACTGTGCACACCGGATGCCCGCTCCTCGCGCTCCCATACGGCCGATCTGGCACCAAGCTCGACTCGTCGCGCGCTCCGCGCGGCCCCGGGCCTCAGCCGCCCGGCGGGGTGCGGCCCAGCAGCTCCCTGGTGATCGAGCCGGCCGCGCGCAGCATGGCGCGGGCGGCGGCCTGGTCGTAGCCGTCGTCGCCGAGCAGGGAGCGCGCCGTCTCCTCGTAGCGGACCCGCAGCGGGGCCAGTTCGGGGGTGCCGCGCTGGGGGTGGCCGACGGCGCTCCAGTACCGTTCGGCGGCGGTGTGGGCGGCGACCGCGCGTTCGCCCGAGCCCTGGGCGGCGAGCGCGGAGGCGAGGACGTCGAGGCCGAGGGCGAGCCCGAAGTGGTCGCCGATGAGCAGCTTGCCCTCCAGCATGGACAGGGCGTGGGCGGTGGCGGTGGCGGCGCGGTCCTCGTTCAGGGCGATCAGGGCGAGTTGGTAGTCGGCGTAGGAGCGGGTCCACCACTCGTCGCGGGCGAGGGAGTCGCGGCGCAGCTCCGCGGCGCTCTCCCCGGCCTGGTCGAGGAGTCCTCTGGCGGTGAGGGCGAAGACCCGGGCGAGCCGGCACAGCACCCGGCCGGCGCCGCCGGTGGCGGGCCCTTCGGTCTGGGCGAGCGCGGAGTCGACGACGTACTCGGCGGCCAGCGGGCGTCCGCCGAGCAGATGGGTCAGGGCCAGCAGATAGGCCGCTCTGAGGACGGCGTCGGTGTCCCCGGCGCTCTCGGCCTGCGCGCGGGCGGCCTGGGCCAGTTCGCGGCCGGTCTCGTACTCGCCGCGCAGCACTCGCACGACGCCGAGCGCCCACAGCGCCCTGCCCCGGGCGGGGCCTGGGCCGGTGCCGAGGGCGAGGGCCTCGTCGAGGTAGCGGGCGGCTTCGGGGAGGTGTCCGCAGCAGCTCCAGAAGAAGCCGAGGTGTCCCGCCATGCCGACGGCTTCGTCGGGGCGGGTGAGGAGGAGGTGGTCGAGCGCGGCGCACAGGTCGGCGTGGGCTGCGGCGATCCACCGGTACCAGCGGATCTGGTCGGCGCCGTACCAGGCCCGGTCGGCGCGGCGCACCGCACGCGCGTGGTGGCGGGCGTGCCGGTCGGCGACCCGGGTGGTCTCCCCCAGGGCGTCGAGCCACGTCAGGCCGTACTCGCGGACGGTGTCCAGCATCCGGTAGCGGTCGCCGTCGAGGCTGATCACGGAGGCGCGGACGAGGCCGGCCAGCGCCTGTTCGACGTCGGCGGGGGCGAGCGGCCCGCCGGCGCAGACCGCGACGGCGGCCTCGGTGTCCATGGGGCCGCGGAACACCGAAAGGCGGGCCCACAGCAGGCGTTCGGCGGGTGCGCACAGTTCGTGGCTCCAGCCGATGGTGGTGCGCAGGGCCCGGTGGCGGGGCGGTCCCGTGCGGTGCCCGGTGGCGGAGAGGTCGAGCAGCAGGGCGAGTTGGCGGTCGACGTCCTGGACGTCCCGGTCGGCGAGTTGTCCCGCGGCGAGTTCGAGGGCGAGCGGGATGCCCTGGAGGCGGGCGCACAAGCGGGCGGCGACGACGGCGTCGGCGGTGCCGGTGAGGGGCCGGCCCGCGTCGTCGGCGAGCCGGCCGAGGAGGGCGGGCGCGTCGGTGTCGACGGGCAGCGGTTCCACCACGAACCGCCGTTCGTCCGGCAGGCCGAGGGGCTGTCTGCCGGTCGCCAGGACGGTGAGCCGGGGGCAGGCGGGCAGCAGGCGGGCGACGAGGGCGGCGCAGGCGGCCGACACGTGTTCGCAGGAGTCGAGGACGAGCAGCAGGTCGTCGTCGGCGGCCGCGAGCCACTCGGCGAGCGCGTCGAGGGGCAGCGCGGGGGTGTGGTCGGCGAAGCCGAGGGCGTCGGCGACGGTGGCCACCAGGAGCCGGTCGTCCCGCAGTTGCCACAGGTCGGCCCAGGCGGCGGCGCGGTGACTGGAGCGGACCGTCTCCTCGGCCGCGTGCAGGGCGAGGCGGCTCTTGCCGACGCCTCCGGCACCGGTCAGGGTGACCAGCCGGTGCGCGCGCAGGGCGGCGGCGAGGTCGCGCAGCTCGTCCAGGCGTCCGACGAACCCCGGGGGAACGGGCGGTAGATGACTCGACACGGGGGACAGTCTTTCGCGCTCCGCCGGCAGGCGGGGGCCGATTCGCCTCCTCGGCGGCGCCCGCCGGTTCACACCGGGCGCGCGCACGCCTCGGCCAGGCGCAGGCTCGTGGCCACCGCGCCCGCGATGTCGTCGCCCGGGAACAGGACGTGCCGGACGGTCCGTGCGGCGTCGACGACCAGGATCAGCCGGGTGAGGCGCAGCCGTCCCGCGCTGCGGAAGGTGGGCAGCCGCAGCGCGGTGGTGAGGGTGTGCCCCGCGTCGGAGAGCAGCGGGTGCGGCAGTTCCTCGGTGCGGGCGAACTCCTGCTGCTGGTGCGGAAGCTGGGTACTGACCCCGCGTATGTCGAGGCCCTTGCGGCGGGCTTCGGGCCAGGCGTCGGCGAAGAGGCGGTTCTCCCGTGTGCAGCCGGCCGCTCCCGGCACGGGCTCGTCGCGGGCGGCGCCGGGTCCCGGGAAGGTGAACAGGACGGTGGCCGCGGCGTCCGGCGCGACGACGGGCAGCGGCTCGCCGTCGGGGCCGCCGGGCAGGGCGAGCCCTTCGGGCACCCGGGTGCCGGTCAGGGCGTGGACGCGCGCGTGCGGGGCGCCTTCGGCCGCGGCCGACGCGGTGGGGGCGCCGTCGCCGAGCACCCAGCGGTCGCCCCAGTCCTGCATCGCGGCCAGCAGCGGGAGCAGCGCGCGCCCCGCGTCGGTGAAGAGGTACTCGTAGCGCACCGGCCTGCGTTGGTACAGGCTCCGGCTGAGCACCCCGTGGGCGACCAGCCGTCCGAGCCGTTCGCTGAGGACCTTGCGGGAGAGGCCGATCTCGGCGGCGAGGGCGTCGAACCGTACGTGTCCGCGGGCGACTTCGCGCAGCACGAGCACGTTCCACCAGTCTCCGAGGACCATCGCGGCCTGGGCGATCCCGCAGGTCTCGTCGGCGTTGTGCATCTTCATGCGCCCATAGTAGGTTCCTTTTCGGGACCCACCAGGGTTCCCTTTCGGGACTCACTTTGTATCCCAGCGGAACATGAGGGCGCCGTCCCACCGGACCGACGCCCCGCACCCGAGGAGTCGCAGCGTGCCTGTCGTCATCAGCAGGGTCATCGGACGCGAGATCATCGACAGCAGGGGAAACCCCACGGTCGAGGTCGACGTCGAACTCTCGGACGGATCGCTCGGCCGGGCGGCCGTCCCGTCCGGTGCCTCGACCGGCGCCCGGGAGGCCGTCGAACTCCGCGACGGCGACCCGGCCCGCTTCCACGGCAAGGGGGTGCGGCGGGCCGTCGACGCGGTCAACGACGCGATCTGCGACACCGTGGTCGGACTGTCAGCCGACGACCAGGCGAGCGTCGACGCGGCCCTGATCGACCTCGACGGCACCCCCGACAAGGCACGCCTGGGCGCGAACGCGCTCCTCGGCGTCTCCCTGGCCACCGCCAAGGCCGCCGCGGCCTCCCACCGGCTGCCGCTGTACCGCTACATCGGCGGAGTGGACGCACGGCTGCTCCCGGTGCCGATGATGAACATCGTCAACGGCGGTGCGCACGCCGACAATCCGCTCGACTTCCAGGAGTTCATGATCGCCCCGGTCGGCGCGGCCACTTTCGCCGAGGCCGTCCGGATGGGCTCGGAGGTCTTCCACACCCTGCGCGGCACCCTGCTGGCCGCCGGGCACAGCGTGAACGTCGGTGACGAGGGCGGCTTCGCCCCCGACCTGCGCACCGCCGACGAGGCCCTGGAGTTTGTGGTGGGCGCCGTCGAGCGGAGCGGCTACAAGGCGGGCACCGACATCACGATCGTCATGGACCCGGCGTCCTCGGAGTTCTTCCGGGACGGCGCCTACCACTACACCGGCGAGGGCGTCCGCCGCTCCCCCGCCGAACACGCCGACTTCCTGGCCGAGTTGGTGGAGCGCTACCCGGTCGCCTCGGTCGAGGACCCGATGGCCGAGGACGACCACGAGGGCTGGCGGGACCTGACCGCCCGGCTCGGCGACCGCTGCCAGCTCACCGGCGACGACGTGTTCTGCACCAACGAGTCCCTGCTGCGCGCCGGCATCAGCGACGGCATCGCCAACGCGATCCTGGTGAAGGTCAATCAGATCGGCACGCTCACCGAGACGTTGGCGACCGTCGCCACCGCGCACCGGGCCGGCTACACCGTCGTCATGTCGCACCGCTCGGGCGAGACCGAGGACACCACGATCGCCGACCTGGCGGTCGCCACCGGATGCGGCCAGATCAAGACCGGCTCCCTCTCCCGCGCCGACCGCACCGCCAAGTACAACCAACTGGTGCGCATCGAGGAGGAGTTGGGAAGCCAGGCGCGGTACGCGGGCCGGGACACGCTGCGGCTGCGCGGCTGAGACGGTGGGCGGTGGGGGGCGCGGGGGCGCGGGGCGATCCGGAGACGGTGGTCGGCGGTCGGCGGGGGCGCGGGGCGGTCCGGAGACGGCGGGCGGTGGGGGCGCGGGCGCGCAGGGGCGCGGGGCGCTTGAGAGACGAGGGCCGTCGGCTCGTGGGACGGTGTGCCCCGCAGGGCGCAGGTGTCCGCCGCGTTGCCGGGGCCTCGCGGGGTCAGGCGTCCGCGCGGGTCGCGCGCCACTCGCGGGGCGCCATGCCGTAGGCCGTGCGGAAGGCCCGGCTGAAGTGGCTGGGGCTGACGAACCCCCAGCGCCTGGCGACCGCGGCGACGGTCCGGACGGCGGGCTCCCGCGTGAGGTCCCGGCGGCAGCGCTCCAGCCGTTGCCGCAGGATCCAGCGGCCGACGGTCGTCCCCTCGCGCTCGAAGACCTTGTGCAGATAGCGCACCGAGACGCGCTGCGCCGCGGCGATGCTCTCCGGCGACAGCCGGGGATCGTGCAGATGGCCGAGGATGTATTCCTGCGCGAGCGCGAGCACCGCGTGCGGCGACTCGGGCGCCTCGCAACCCGACCGACCGGCGTGCTCACGGGCGAGGACGGCGAGCAGATCCACGGCGACGTCGGCGAGCGGCCTGGCGGTGTCGTCGTCCAACTCGTCGGCCTGCCGAGCCAGTCGGGTGAGATAGCCGAAGACGAGGGCGGCGACGCCGTGCTCCGCGGGGAAGACGGTGGCCACGAGTTCCCGTAACTCCCGCTCGGGAAGGGGCAGTCGGGCGCGCGGCAGATGGAACGCCAGGAAGGAGAAGTCCTCCGGCAGCACCTTCCGGAAGACCCGCCCCGAATCGGAGAGGGCGAACTCCCCCGGCCCGACGACGACGTTCCTGCCGTCCTGCTCCAACAGCGCCCTGCCGCGCTGCTGGACGGTGAGCGTCAGCCATTCCTCGCCGTCCCGCGCGATGTCCCGACGGCGCCGCGTCACGGTCTGGGGCCCCGCGCCGACCTCGGCGATCTGGAGGAAGCCGACACGACGGCTCGCGATCACGCCCTCGGCCGGTTCACGCTCGTGCAGGGCGACGTCGAGCGGGATGAAGGTGTTCGACACCACGTCGTGCCAGTAGGCGTGCCGCTCGGCGGGGACCAGGGCGGCGGTGGAGCGGACGACGGGCACCGGTCTTCTCCCTTCGTGGAGTGATGGCTGCGGAGAGGTGGAGGCTGGGGTGGGAGCGGTGGTGGGAGTGGGAGTGGGTCCGTGCGGGGGGGGGACTTCTCCATTCAAGGGCGCACGGCCGGACCGCTCCAGGAAGAACCGCAGGAAGAAGTGGGCTGCGCCGCCCGTCCTGGATCCGCCGCCCTCCACACTGGGCCGCCCCCACCCTGGGCCGCCCCCGCACCGGGCCGTCCGCCCACCGGGCCGTCCGCGCGGCCCGCCGCCCGACGGCGTTGGGCATGAGCCTGACGGCGTTCCGCGTGAGCCTGGCGGCGTTCTGCATAAGATCGAACGACGGGACGACCCCGTCGACGATCACGGAAACGAGCTGCTCACGCGTGACACCGGAAGAGTCCGGCTTCGGGCCGCTGCTGCGGCTGCACCGGCGGTCGGCGGGGCTGACCCTGGAGGAACTCGCCGAGCGGGCGGGCGTCAGCGTCCGTGCCATCGGCGACATGGAGCGCGGTCGCAGCCGCAGCCCGCAGGCCCGCACCGTGACCGCCCTGGCCGGCGCCCTGCGGCTGGAGGCCACCGACCGGGCCGCGTTCACGGAGGCGGCCCGCGCCGGTCGCCGCCGCCCCGAGGAACCCGCCGCCGGATGGTGCCCGCTGCCGCCTGACGTCCCGGACTTCACCGGGCGTGACCCCGAGACCGCGTGGCTGCTCCAGGGCGGGCAGGACACACCGCTGACCGTGGTGTCGGGGGCGCCCGGCACCGGCAAGAGCGCGCTCGCCGTGCACGCCGCCCGGCAGGCCGCGGACCGCTACCGCGACGGCTGCTTCTTCCTCGATCTGCGGGGTCTTGACGCCGAGCCGCTGCCGGCCGGCGAGGCGCTGCTCAGACTGCTCAAGGCGCTGGGCGTGCGCGGCCGGGACATCCCCGCCGACACCGAGGAGCGGGCGGCCCTGCACCGGGCGCTCCTGCGGGACCGGCGGGCGCTGGTGGTCCTCGACAACGCGGCGCGTGAGGCGCAGGTCAGACCACTCCTGCCGGTGGCGGGCCTGGGCGCCGTCTGGGTCACCGCGCGCCGGGCGCTGACCGGCCTCGAACACGCCCGCCGGCTGCCGCTCGGGCCGCTGCCCGCCGGCGCGGCCACCGCCATGCTGGGCTCGCTCCTCGGCGCCAGGACGACGGCCGCCGACGCGGGCGCCCTCGCCGAGATCGCCGGGCACTGCGGTCGTCTGCCGCTCGCGCTGCGGATCGCCGGGACCCGGCTGCTCAGCCGCCCCGGGTGGACCGCGCGCGACCTCGCCGACCGGCTGGCCGCGCAGGAGCGGCGGCTCGACGGGCTCGCCGTCGGTGACCTGCACATCGAGTCGGCGTTCGCGCTGTCGCACGCGCAGCTCAACCGGGAGCAGCGGCTGCTGTTCCGGCGGCTCGCGCTGGTGCCGGGAACGGACTTCGGCGGGGATCTCGCGGCCGTCCTCACCGGCTTCCCGGCCCATCTCGCCGACCAGTTCCTCGACGACCTCGTCGAACTCGGCCTGCTCGTACCGGTGGAGGGCGACCGGGCCGCCTTCCACGACCTGATCCGGCTGTTCGCCGCGCGCCGACTGCGCGAGGAGGAGAGCCCGGAGGAGACACGGGCCGTCGGGGACCGGCTCAGCAGGTGGCTGCTCAACTCGGGGCGCGAGCAAGGCGGCTGAGGCGTGCGGGGCCGGGGACCACGGGGGTCCCAGGTGACGACGGTGAGCCTCTGCGGTGGCCGTCGGCGGGGGCCGTCGACTCACGGATGGCAGCCTGACGCACGGCACACGGCACACGACGCACAACGCATGACGGCTGACGGCTCACGGCTCACGGCCCACGGCCCACGGCCCACGGCCCACGGTCAGGCTGTCGTCCAGAGCGTGATGAGTTCCTCGGCCTCCTCCCGCTGGGTCGCGTCGCCCGAGAGCTGGGCGGCGGCGAGCGCCTCGTGCGCGGTGGTGAGCGCGGACGCCCGCTCCCCCAGTCCCGCCAGCGCCCGCGCCGCGCACAGCAGCGCCTGCCCGCGCAGTACCGGCACGTCGACGCGGACGTCCACCTCCAGCGCGCGCTGCGCCGCCAGCCGGGCGTCCGCCCAGCGGCCGAGCCCGATCAGCGCCCGCGCCTTGCCGCACAGCGCGTTCATCGTCGAGTAGTCGGCGATGTGCTCGGCGGGCGCGGTGGCCGGGTCGGCGAGCAGCGCGAGGAGCCGGTCCAGGGTGTCGACGGCGTCCTCGAACCGGCCGATCGAGCGCAGGCTCCTGGCCAGCACCACGAGGGCCGTGGGGTGTCCCTCGCGGTTGCCCGCCGCCGCGAACAGGGCCTCCGCCCTGCGGGCGTACGTCACCGCCGGTTCGAACAGTTCGCGGGTGACGGCGGTGTGGGCCGCGTAGGTGTACGCCCACGCCTCCTGCACGGTGTCGCCCGCGCGCCGGGCCAGTTCGGCGGCCTCCAGGGCGAGCCGGGAGCCCGTGTCCGGGTCGTGGCGGCAGTGGAAGTAGGCCCAGGAGAGGTAGTTGGCCTGCGTCGCCTCCGCCGTGAGGTCGCCGAGCGCGTGGGCCGCGTCCCGGGAGAGCGCGAACACCTCGTGCCAGTGGCCCCAGAACGGCCACCGGTCGGAGAACCAGTGCATCGACTCGGCGACGTCCACCACGGTGGCGTGGTCCCCGGCGGCGGCGGCCTCGCGCAGCGCGGTCAGCCAGTGCGCGTGCTCGGTGCGCAGCCACTGCTGGGCCGTCTGCTGGTCGCCGACGTCGGCCGGCGGAGCCGGGTCGGCGGCCGGGGCCTCACCCGGTTCGAAGCGGCTGCCGGCAGCGCGCGCGGTCCGCAGCAGCCAGGTGCGCAGCGCGGTACCGGCCGCCTGCCGGGCCTCGGGTGACTCCTCGGCGTCCAGCCGGTGGCGCGCGTAGAGGCGGATCAGGTCGTGGAAGGAGGCGCGGCCCGCCGAGTCCTGGCCGAGCAGGCCGAGTTCGACGAGTTCGTCGGTGAGGTCCTCGACGCGCTCGAGCGGCGAGCCGGTCAGTACGGCGCCGAGGACGGGCGCGAAGTCGGGTCCTGTCACCAGGGCGAGCCGGCGGAACAAGGCCCGTGCGGGGTCGGTGAGTTGCTCGTAGGAGAGGGTGAAGGCGGACCGTACGGCGAGGTCGCCCGCGGTGAGCCCGGTCAGCCGGTGGTCCTCGGCGGCGAGCCGGTCGGCGAGCGCGGACGCGGTCCAGCCCGGCCGGGTGACAAGGCGGTTCCCCGCGATGCGCAACGCCAGGGGCAGGCCACCGCACAACTCCGCGATCCGGGTGAGGGCGTCGCGCTCCTGCCGGGCCGCGGGGTCCGTCGAGTGGGTCCCGGCCCCGGCGTTCACCGCAGCCGTCCGGCGGGCGGTGATCGCGGCCAGGAGACTGGTCGCGGCGCTCTCCGGGAGCGGGGTGAGGGCGATCCTGTGGGCGTCCGGGAGGCCGGTCAGGGCGCGGCGGCTGGTCACCCAGGCGGGGCCGGCGCCTGGTCCGGGCAGCAGCGGGAGCACCTGGGACTCCCCGGCCGCGTTGTCGAGCACCAGCAGCACATCGGCGTCCCTGATGGTGCGCAGGTAGAGCGCCGCGCGGTCGTCGGCGCCGGTCGGCAGGTCGCCGTCGGCGACGCCCAGGGCTCTGAGGAGCCGGGCCTGCGCGTCGTAGGGGGTGAGGGGCTGGGCGTCCAGACCGCGCAGGTCGACGAAGAGGCAGCCGCCCGCGTGCCGGACGGACCTCTCCCTGGCCGCCTGCGCGACGAGCGCCGTCTTGCCGAGCCCGGGGGCGCCGTGGACGATCACGACGGACCCGCCGTCCGCTCCCGCGCTCTCCTCGCCCAGCCTGCGCAGCTCCTCCGCGCGGCCCGCGAAGTCCGGTGTGCCAGACGGGAGTTCGCACAGTCCGGGGGGCGCGGTGTGACGGCGGCGGCCCGCGCGGGCGGCGGTGAGGAGCGCGTCGGTGTCGGCGCGGGCCAGGCCGAGCGCGTCGGCGAGGGCCTGGACGGTGCGGGACTGCGGGCCGCGGCTGTGGCCGCGTTCCATGTCGCCGATGGCGCGGGCGGTGACCTTGGAGGCGGCGGCGAGTTCGTCGAGCGTGAGTCCCGCGGTGTGCCGGTGGGCCCGCAGCAGCGGGCCGAAGGGGCGCGGGGGTGACTGGCCCACGGTTCTCTGTCCTCTCCGGCGGTACGGCCCCTTCACCCTACTGGCAGGTAGGGAGCGGTCTCCGACCAGGTCCGTGCGCTCTCGGTCGCACACCGGTGCGCTGCGGGACGAGAAGGGGCCAGGAACGGACCTAGCGTTCGACGTGGCCGAGCCGGGAGGCGCCGGACGCCGCATCCACACCCGCACCCGCACCCGCACCCGCACCCGCCGCTCGATGCCACTGCCAACACCCCACACACCCCACCCAGGAGAACCCCGTGCACGACGCCACACCGGTCAAGCCGGTCCTCGAACCCGCCGCCCAGGCCTTCGTCGAGGCGACCGCGAACCCGCCCTACCTCTTCGACCTCGCCCCGGCCGAGGGCCGCAAGGCTGTCGACGAGGTCCAGTCGGGCGACATCGCCGCGCCCGACGTCGACGAGGAGTGGATCACCGTCGAGGGCGGACCCACCGGCCAGGTCCGTGCCCGCGTGGTCAAGCCCGCGGGCGCCACCGGCACCCTGCCCGTCATCCTCTACATCCACGGCGCCGGCTGGGTCTTCGGCAACGCCCACACCCACGACCGTCTCGTCCGCGAACTCGCCACCGGCGCGCGGGCCGCCGTCGTCTTCCCCGAGTACGACCTCTCCCCCGAGGCCCGCTACCCGGTCGCCATCGAGCAGAACTACGCGGTGGCCCGCTGGATCGTCACCGAGGGCGCCTCGAAGGGCCTGGACGCCGGGCGCCTCGCCGTCGCCGGGGACTCCGTCGGCGGCAACATGAGCGCCGCCCTCACCCTGATGGCCAAGGAGCGCGGCGATGTGCCGCTGGTCCAGCAGGTGCTGTTCTACCCGGTCACCGACGCGCGCTTCGACACCGCGTCCTACGAGCAGTTCGCCGAGGGCTACTTCCTGCGCCGCGACGGCATGCAGTGGTTCTGGGACCAGTACACGACCGACGAGGGCGAGCGCGCCCTGATCACCGCGTCCCCGCTGCGCGCCACCACCGAGCAGCTCACCGGCCTGCCGCCCGCCCTGGTCATCACGGGCGAGGCCGACGTGCTGCGCGACGAGGGCGAGGCGTACGCGGCCAAGCTCCGCGCCGCGGGCGTCGCCGTCACCGCCGTCCGCTACCAGGGCGTCATCCACGACTTCGTGATGCTCAACGCGCTGCGCGGGACCCACGCCGCGCAGGCCGCGATCACCCAGGCCGTCACCGTGCTGCGCGACGCCCTCGGCACGGCCTGACCCGGGGAGTTCCCGCCATGTCCACGTCCCCTGTCACCCCGACGGTCGTCCTCGTGCACGGCGCGTTCACCGACGCGGCCTCCTGGTCCGGTGTCGTCGCCGAGTTGCAGGGCCGCGGTGTGCCCGTCGTCGCGCCGCCCAACCCGCTGCGCGGGCTCGCCTGCGACGCCGCCTATGTGGCGTCCGTCGCCGAGCAGATCGACGGCCCCGTGGTGCTCGTCGGCCACTCCTACGGGGGCGCGGTGATCACGGTGGCCGGTGCCGCCGAGAACGTCGTCGGCCTCGTCTACGTCGCCGCCTACGTCCTGGCGGAGGGCGAGAGCGTCGGCGAACTCCAGGGGCGGTTCCCCGAGTCGCCGCTCGGCGCGAGTCTCGTCCAGTGGGCGTACCCGCTGCCTGAGGGCGGCACCGCGGTCGAGGTCAGCGTCGCGGTGGACGCCTTCCCTTCGGTGTTCGCGGCGGACGTCCCCGCGGACGTCACGAGGGTGCTGGCGGCGACGCAGCGTCCGCTGGCCGCGTCGGCCTTCACCGAGACCGCCGCCGCGGCCGCCTGGCGGACCAGGCCGTCGTGGGCGCTGGTGGCGGGCGCCGACCGTGCCGTCAACCCCGAGGTGGAGCGGTTCGGCGCGCGGCGCGCGGGTGCGACGACCGTGGAGGTCGAGGGCGCCTCGCACGCGGTGGCCGTGTCGCGGCCCGCCGAGGTCGCGGCCCTGGTCCTCGACGCGGTGCGCGCCACGCGCTGACGGCACGCGCTGACGGCACGCGTTGACGGCACGCAGCCCGGCCGCGCGGACCCCGTTCGGGTGGGTCCGCGCGGCCGGGCCCGGTGCGTCGTGCCGGGTCGACCGGCTCAGAGGTGCTGGCCCACCTGGTAGGAGCCGGCCGGCTGGCGCACGATGACGTTCAACCGGTTGAAGGCGTTGATCAGCGCGATGAGGACGACGAGGGCCGCGAGCTGGTCCTCGTCGAAGTGCCGGGCGGCGTTGTCCCACACGTCGTCCGGGACACCGCCCGCCGCGTCGGCGATCCGGGTGCCCTGCTCGGCTAGCTCCAGCGCGGCCCGCTCCGCCTCGGTGAAGACGGTGGCCTCGCGCCAGGTGGCGACGAGATGCAGCCGCTGGTCGCCCTCGCCGGCGTGGAGGGCCTCCTTGACATGCATGTCGGTGCAGAAGCCGCAGCCGTTGATCTGGCTGGCGCGGATCTTCACCAGTTCCTGGGTCGCGGCCGGCAGCGCCGCGCCCGCGAGGGCCCGGTCGGCCCCCGCGAGGTGCTTCCCGGCCTTCATCGCGATCTGGTTGTCGAAGAGGTTGAGACGAGCGTCCATGTCGGTTCTCCCGTTGGCGTGCCGGTTCGATGAGGTTCTCCAGCTCAGACCGGACAGGGCCGCCGTGTGTGACAGCCCCGGATGTGACGCGCGTCTCATGCCACGCCCGCTCCCCGGACCGTCGCCCCGGCGCTGCCCACGGAGTGGCGCGCCGGCCGGCGCCCCGCTTCCCCTTCCGTGCGCTGTGGGACCAACAGCCGTGCGCTGTCGGTCCGTTGGGGTCACCGTCGCGTCCCTAGCCTTGCGGAACGAACCCCCAGGGGACCGCTCAGGCGGTACCCGACTCGCGAGAGCACAGAAAGGGACTGTGGTGAGATCCACTACCAGACCGAACATCCGCAGATGGCCCGCGGCGGTGGCCGCCCTGGTCAGCAGCCTCGTCCTGCTGATCGGCGTCTCAGCCCCCGCCCAGGCCGCCGAGACGTCGTGGGCGGACGTCGGCAACGGCGCACGAGTGCTGTCCGGCGTCTACTCCGTGACGGTCGGCGGCGCGACCTACGAGGTCGCCCGGGGCACCGACAACAACGTCTGGTTCCGTTACAACAACGGGAGTTGGCATCCGCTCGGCGGTGACAACTCCGCCAGGACCGTGTCGCCGCCGCGGATCGTCGAGTTCCCGCCCGGTCAGGTGATGGCCCTGCTCAGAGGGCTCGACGGGGAGATCTGGTACAGCAGGGCGACCAACGGACCGGCCAACTTCTGGGCCCCGTGGACCCGCATCGGTTCCGGCGCCCGCGCCATCGGCAGCCCGCTGGCCGTCCTGATCACGCCGAACGTGCTGCACATCGACGTCCCGAACGACGGCCGGTTCGTCAGCTACACCGGCCTGTACTCCTTCGACGGCGTCCTGTCGCAGAGCTCCTCGGGGTGGCGGGTGTCGGAGTACGCGAGGCTCTCGAGCGACAACGCGGACATCGAGGGGGACAGCTCCCTGGTCGTCTACAACACCGGCTACGGCCGCACCATGATCTCCGACTTCTACGTCGGCACCGACGGCCACATCTGGGAGGTGACGGAGTACTCGGACGGTGCGCCCGCGAGCGTGCGGCGGATCAGCGAGACGGCCGTCTGCGACAGCGGGGTGGCGGCGGCGCGCCTCGGCAACCAGACCACCGTGGCCACACCGGGCCAGCCGGGCTTCGCCGATCAGCAGCGCGTGCTCCTCGCCTGCATCGGGACCGACGGCAACGTCTGGACGAGCCAGTCCTCCGACGGCGGCATCACCTTCGGCAACTTCAGCCGCCCTTCGGGCGCCCTCGCGCCGTCCACCACCACCCCGGCGATCAGCCCCAGCGGGACCTCGTGGACCCTCACCATCTCGTGGAACGGTTCGCGGAGCACCCTGTTCCCCGACCACGCGGCCGTCGGCAAGCGGATCAGCTAGCCCGACCGTCCCCGGTGACCGGTGCGCGTTCAGGGGGGATTCGCCCCCGGCGGACCGGTACCGGGGTTGCGGTGCCTGCGGGTCGGAGGAACCGGCGTCGGTAGGTCGGGGCCAACTCGGCTGCCCGGCCACGGCGTTCGGCCGACTCGCTCCCCGGCAGCCGCGACGGCGGCGCGTCCTTGCCCGCGACGACATCTCCACGGTCAGCGAGCGGGACGGATCGTCGTCGGGGATCATCGGGGACTCCTCTGCTTGACGGGTGGAGACCGTGGGGTTCACCTGGTCGCCGGGAATCCGCGGACCGGCCGGTCCGCCTCGTCCGCGGCGCGGATCCTCCTGGCCCACACCAGCATGGTGCGGCGGACCATGGGCGACCTCGGCCCGGCGGGGGCGCACTCGTCCCGCGACGCGCTGCTCGCACGGGCCAAGGGGCTGGTCCTCGCCTCTTTCGACGACCGCGAACCCGCCTTCACCGACAGCAGCCACTTCGTCCGCGCCTTCAAGAAGCGGTACCACGCGACCCGGCGCAGTTCGCACGCCGCGTGACGTGACGCCGCCCGGGTGTCCCGGCGGGAGCGGCTGCGGCCGGCGGACAGCTGACACAGGTGACGGCCCCCGGACTCGGGCGGATCGCCTGGACCGCTTGGAGTAGAGCCCGCCGAGGCCCGTCGAACCCGTAAGAGGGATGCGGTGGTCCTTGCGTGGCGCGGTCGGACGGAGCGAGGCGATAGCTCCCCAGCAGCATCGAGCAGGCGTTCGAGCGCACGCCGGGGGATGCGGTCGTCCGCCACCTGGCCCGGCAGTTGGGCCGGATGCCGGGGCGCCGCGGGAGGCGTCCGGTGTTCCGGTGGTCGTGGGGCCACCTCCGGCTCCCCACTCATGAGCGATGCGGCGGGCCCAGGGCATGGACGCCCGAGGTCCGCCGGCTCCGCCGTCCCACCCGACAGGGGTTCTCCATGAAGCTTCACCGCACCGCCGTCGTCCTCCTCGGTACCGGCGCCTTGGTCCTCACCGGCACCTGCGTGGCGTCCGCCGACTCCGGCGCCCGCACCGCCTCCACCGCGCACCGGGCCGCCGCCGATCCGGTCACCTGCGCGGCGTCCACCACCGCTGCCGCCACCGCGGTGGCCAACGCGGCAGCCGCCGCCGACGTGGCCAAGAGCGACGCCGCGACCTCCGCCGCGGCGGCCAAGGCCGTCGCCGCCGCCATCGCCGCGGGACAGCCCGCCACGGCCCTCGGTGAAGCCGCCGCGACCGCCACCGCGGCCGCCGCGGCGGCGGTCACCTCCGCCGACGCCAGTGCCGCCGCCACCACCACGGCCGCCACCGCCGCCCAGGCCGCCGTCACCGCCTGCGCCGTGGCCTGACCGACAACGCCGGGTCGGTTCGGGGCGCGGCAGGGGTGCGGGCGAGGCCCCGGCGTCAGCTGAGAACCCACCCGGTGGGCCCGCGGCGGTCGCCCGCGGGCCCACCGGGGCCGCCGACCCCGCTCCGACGACGGCAACTCCCGGCCACCACGTCACCCGGTCCCCGCGCTCCTGGCCGTCGCGCGGAAGACCGTTCAGTCGGTAGCCGTCCCACCCGGTCGGTGGAGGGCGGTGTCGGACTCGCTCAGGTTGGTCATGGCCATGCTGGCCCGCCAGAGCTCCCGCGCGTTGGCGCGGTCGTGGGAGAGCGGTGACGACGACGCCGGCGCTTCTTGGTCGATGTAGGTGCCGGTCGTGGTGGCCAGGGCGGGATCGGTGACGAGTCTCGCGAGGGCGGCGCCGGACGCCGTGGCGGTGCCCTGTTTCCCGATCAGCCTGCCCATGACCGCGCCGAGGACCCTCGTCGCGCCGCGCACGAGGGCGTTCCCAGCGGGTGCGGCGAAGCCGGTGTCGGACATGGCGCCGGGGTTGAAGGCGTTGACGGTGACGGGCCGGTCGGCCAGCAGCTCGGCCATCTCGTACGCGCAGTAGAGGTTGCACAGTTTCGACATGCAGTGGGCCCGCATTCCCGGTCCCGGGCCGGTGGCGAGCGCCCTCGCGTCGCTGTGGGCCACCCTCACGGGGAAGAAGGGCGGCCCGCCGGGCATTCCGCCCGCGCTGACGCCGGCGTTGCAGACCACGCCGTACAGCGGCGGCAGGCCCACCCGCGCGAAGGTGTCGCAGAACGCGCGGACCGAGTCCAGCGAGGCCAGGTCGAGTTCCATGGCGGTGATGTGCGGATTGCCCGTCTCCGTCCGCAGCGCCTCGGCCGCGGCCTCGCCCCGTGCCGGGTTCCGGCAGGCGAGCACCACGTGGTGGCCCGGATCGTCGAGGGCGATGTTCTCGGGCGAGCCGACCGCAGACGCAATCGCGAGGTGATCGTGGCCGCGGCCCGGGAGGCGTTCGCGCGGGCCGACGCCGCGGGCGAGACCGTCTCCATGAACCAGGTCGCCCGCTCGGCCGGGGTCGGCGTCGCCACGCTCTACCGGCACTTCCCGTCCCGGGACGAGTTGGCGCTCGCCGTCCACCGGAGCAAGCTCGACGAGGTCACCGCGCGGGTGCGCGAACGCACCCGGGGCCGGAGCGCGCACGCGTCGCTCCGGGCCTGGATCACGGAGTTCGCCGCGTTCACGCTCGCCACCCGCGGCATGATGGACACCCTGCGCGCGGCCGGCCGGTCCGCGACCCCGTTCGCCTCCCCCGCCGCCGACGGGGTCACCGAGGTGGTCGCCGGGTATCTCGCCGACGGCGTGGCGGACCGCGGCATGCGGGACGGCCTCGACGCCATGGACGTGACCGTCGCGATCTGCGCCCTGCTCGGCACCACCGGGCCCGACGACTCGGGCGAACGCGCCGGACGCCTGCTGGGCCTGTTCACCGACAGCCTCGCCGCCGGGACCGGGTGAACGGCGTCGGAGCCGCACCCCCGCACGCGCACCCCGCACGCGCGCCACGACGCACCGCGCCGACCGCGCCCGGCGGCGGTCGTGGCCGACGGCGGTCGTGGCCGCTCGGGGCCCATCCCCCGGCGGCGCTCAACTCCCCACCGCCGAAGCTCCCGTGGCAGCTCAGGCGTAGGATGACCGGCGCCCCGGCCCGCCCCGAGGTCGACGGTGCGATGGAGTTGATGAGATGACGACGGACCCGCAGTCGCCCCCGGCGATCGACACCAGCAAGGCCCACCCCGCACGGGTCTACGACTGGCTGCTCGGCGGCAAGGACAACTACCCGATCGACGAGGCCGTCGCCGAGAAGCTGCCGCCCGAGGCGAGGGACGCGGCGCGGCAGAACCGCCAGTTCATGCACCGGGCCGCGGCCTGGCTCGCCGCGCGGGGCGTCGACCAGTTCCTGGACATCGGCACCGGCATCCCCACCGAACCCAACCTCCACCAGGTCGTGCAGAAGATCGTGCCGACGGCGAAGGTCGTGTACGCGGACAACGACCCGATCGTCCTGCGGCACGCGGAGGCGCTGCTCGTCAGCGGCACCGAGGGCGTCACGGACTACATCGAGGCGGACGTCAGGCAGCCGCTGCGGATCGTCGAACACGCCCGGCACATACTGGACTTCGACCGGCCGATCGCGCTGTCCCTGATCGCGCTGATCCACTTCATCCCGGACGAGCAGGACGCCCACGGCATCGTCCGCGACCTGGTCGCCACCCTGCCCGCGGGCAGCTACCTGGTGATGTCGCACGCCGCGTCCGACCTGTTCCCGGAACTCGCCGAGCAGGTCACCGCCGAGTACGCGCGCGGCGGCATCACCCTCGGTTTCCGTACCCGGCCCGAGGTGAACCGCTTCTTCGACGGCCTCGACCTCGTCGCGCCCGGTCTGGTGACGGCGACCGAGTGGGACGCCGAGGCCACCGGAGCGGCCCCCGAGCCCAGCGGCATCTACGCCGGAGTGGCCCGCGTCCGCTCCTGAGCGGCGGAGGGCGGCGGCCGCGCGGAGGCGGCGACCGGGTCCGGCACGGGTCGGCTCCGGACGCGCCGACCGGGCCCATCACAGGTCGCCGCCCGGCGCCACCCCTCGGGACCGGCTAATTCAAGCCGATTGTCGCGCAGTCGTCCGCGTAGGCGGCGGTGCAGATCTCCCGGACGGTGTAGACACCGTCCTGGACGACCGTCTCCTTGATGTTGTCCTTGGTGAGCGCGACCACGGGCACCAGCCTCGCCGGGATGTCCTTGTCGGTGGGGCTGTCCACGGAGTCCTGGGCGAGCGCGTCGAACCGCAGCTCGCTGCCGCGCACCTTGGCGACGGCCAACTCGGCGGCGTCGGTCGCCTCTTGGAGGAACGGCTTGTATACGGTCATGTACTGCTCGCCGGCCACGATCCGCTGGACGGCCGGCAGATCTGCGTCCTGCCCGGTCACCGGCGGCAGCTTCTTGACGCCCGCGCCCTTCAGCGCTGCGATCGCGGCGCCCGCCATGCCGTCGTTGGCGGCGTAGACGGCGTCGATCCGGTCGGCGCCGAGGGCCGCGATGGCCTTCTTCATGTTGGCCTCGGCGACCTGGGGCAGCCACTCCTTGGTGTCGTACGCCTTGGCGATGTCGACCCGGTGGGTCAGCTCGCCGAGCGCTCCCGCCTTGAACCGCGCGGTGTTGGGGTCCGCGGGTGAGCCGTTGAGCATCACGACCTTGCTGGACTCGGCGGAGGCGCCGAGGGCGTCCACGAGGGCGCGGCCCTGCACCTCGCCGACCAGTTCGTTGTCGTGCGACACGTACCCGGAGATGGGCCCTTCGGCGAGCCGGTCGTAGGCGATGACGGGGATGCCCGCGTCCTTGGCCTTCCGGACGGCCGGCGCGATCGCCTTCGCGTCGACCGCGTCGACGAGGATGACGTCCGCCTCGTCGGCGATCATCTTCTCCATCTGCTCGCTCTGCTTGGCCGCGCTCGCACCGGCGTTGGCGTAGACGACCTTGCCCTTCCCCTCGGTCAGGGAGGCGACGTGCTTCTCGATCAGCGGGTGGTCGAACTTCTCGAAGCGCGCCGTGTCCCGGTCGGGCAGCAGCAGCCCGAGGGTGATGTCGTTCGTCTTCTCCGGGGTCGCCGCGGTGTCGCTCCCCGCGACCGAGTCGAGCGCTCCGCAGGCCGTGAGCAGGAAGGCCGACGTGGACGCGGTCAGCGCGACGGCGATACGGGGCGTGCTGGTTCTACGGGTGGTGCGGGAGTTCACGTGGGGGTGGCCTTTCGGGCAGGAGTGTGCGGCCTGGTGACCAGGCGACGGCACAACCGACGTCGTCAGGAAAGCACAGCCCGCACGTCTGTTCGCCGTTGCCGGGAAACCCCCACGACACATCCGCAATTCCGGTTTCCCCAGGAACCGTTGAAGACCCGCAGCTTCCGCAACAGAACAGACACCACGGGTGTACGGACGGGGCCCTCGTACCGCAAGGTTGAGAAGTGCTCAACTTCGGCCAGGACTGAGCTGTTTGAGCCACCGCAAGATCAATAACCTACTCGTCGAAGGCCACTTGTCTATCTCGAGGAGTTCCGTGTCCACTGCACAGCAGGTGCCCGACATCCTCTCGTCGGAGTTCGCCGAGAACCCCTACCCCGCCTACGCGGTCATGCGGGAGAAAGAACCCCTGATCTGGCACGAGCCCACCCAGAGCTGGATCATCTCCCGCTACGAGGACGTCGAGCGGGTCTTCAAGGACAAGAAGTCGGAGTTCACGACCGACAACTACAACTGGCAGATCGAGCCGGTCCACGGCAAGACGATCCTCCAGATGAGCGGACGCGAGCACGCGGTGCGGCGGGCGCTCGTGGCCCCCGCCTTCCGGGGCAGCGACCTCCAGGAGAAGTTCCTGCCGGTCATCGAGCGCAACTCACGCGAACTCATCGACAGCTTCCGGCAGTCGGGCTCGGCCGACATCGTGAGCGACTACGCGACCAGATTCCCGGTCAACGTGATCGCGGACATGCTCGGACTCGACAAGGCCGATCACGCCCGGTTCCACGGCTGGTACACGGCCGTCATCGCGTTCCTCGGCAACCTGTCCGGGGACGCGGAGGTCACGGCGGCGGGCGAGCGCACCCGGATCGAGTTCGCCGAGTACATGATCCCGATCATCAGGAACCGGCGCGACAACCTGGGCGACGACCTGCTCTCCACGCTCTGCGCCGCCGAGGTCGACGGTGTCCGGATGAGCGACGAGGACATCAAGGCGTTCTGCAGCCTGCTGCTCGCCGCGGGCGGTGAGACGACCGACAAGGCGATCGCCAGCATCATCGCCAACCTGCTGCTCCACCCGGACCAGTTGGCGGCCGTCCAGGCGGACCGGAGCCTCATCCCCGCGGCGTTCGCGGAGACCCTGCGGTACACCCCGCCGGTGCACATGATCATGCGGCAGACGGCCACGGACGTCGAGGTCAGCGGAGGCACCATACCCGCGGGCGCCACCGTGACCTGCCTGATCGGCTCGGCGAACCGGGACGGGAGCCGTTACCGGGAGCCGGACAGCTTCGACATCTTCCGTGACGACCTGACCACGACGTCGGCGTTCTCGGCGGCGGCCGACCATCTGGCGTTCGCGCTCGGCCGGCACTTCTGTGTCGGCGCGCTGCTCGCCAAGGCGGAGGTGGAGATCGGGGTCAACCAGCTGCTCGACGCGATGCCGGATCTGCGGCTCGCGGACGGCTTCGACCCGGTCGAGCTGGGCGTGTTCACGCGCGGCCCGCAGGCGCTCCCGGTGCGCTTCACGCCGACGTCGGCCTGATCCGCCCCATCGGCGCGGCCGGCCCGGTCGTCGATCTGTCTCCTCCGCGTACCCGGCCGACCGGGTACGCGGAGGGGTGGGCCATCAGCGCGCGGAGGGCGTGAACCGCACGGGGAGCGCGGTCAGTCCGCGCATCCAGATGGACGGCCGCCAGGTCAGCTCGGCGGGCTTGACACCCAGCACTATGTCGGGCAGGTGCTCGAGGAGCGTCTCCACCGCCGTGCGCGCCATGACGTCCGCGAGGAGCGGTGCCGGGTAGGGGCAGCGGTGTTCGCCGTTGCTGAAGGAGAGGTGCGCGGAGTTCTCGGCGCCGACATGGGACTCGGGCCAGATCTGCGGGTCGGTGTTGGCCGCCGCGAGGCCGAGGACGAGGCAGTCGCCCTCGCGGATCAGGCGCCCGCCGAGCTGGATGTCGCGCACGGCCCACCGCCCGATGAAGTTCTGGGTCGGGGTGTCGAGCCAGAGCACCTCGTTGAGCGCGTCGCCGACGCTGACCCGGCCGCCCGACACGTTGACCGCGAACCGTTCGTCGGTGAGCAGCAGCCGCAGGGTGTTGCAGATCCAGTTGGCGGTGGGCTGCTGGGCCGCGGCGATGACGGAGATCAGGTCCTGCACGATCTCCTCGTCGGTGAGCCCGGCGGGGTCCTGGATCATCCGGGAGGTGACGTCGGGTCCCGGGCGTTCCCGCTTCTCCCGCACCAGCCGCATGATCCGCTCGCCGACCCGGCCGTAGGCGGCCACCGGGTCGTCGCCCTCGGAGGCGTCGAGGGAGATCCGCAGGTCGTCGACGAGCTGTTCGGTGTCGACGGTGCCGGGCGGCATGCCGCACATCCACAGCACCCCGCGGGCCGGCAGGGCGTGCGCGTACATGCTCATCAGCTCGGCCTGGCCGCTGCCGGAGAACGCGCTGATCAGCCGCTCGGCGATCAGCTGGCACTCGCGGGCCAGCTCGAACTGGTCGACGCCCTCGAGGGCCTGGGTGATGACACCGGCCCGCCGCTGGTGCTCCTCGCGCTCGGCGAACAGCACGGACGGCTGGTAGCCGACGTACGGCATCAGCGGCCAGTCCGGCGGGATGTTCGGCCACTGGTTCCAGCGCCGGGAGTCCCGCGCGAACAGCTCGTCGTGGCTGGTCACGTAGGACACCTCGGGGTATCCGAGGACCAGCCAGGCCGGTACCCCGCCGTCGAGCAGCACCGGGGCGACCGCGCCGTGCTCGCGGCGCATGGTGCGGTACATCTGCGACGGCGTCTGCTGGTACTCCAGGCCGCCCATGTGCACGGCGTCGGCGTGGGCCGGGCAGCCGGGTGGCGGCGTGGTCGCGGTCGGGGAGCCGGGTGTGTCGCTCACGGTGTCGTCTCCTGGGACAGTGCCATTGCGTAGAGGTGGTCCACCAGAGTGATGAGGACCTCTTTGCCCGAGGCCCGTACGCGTGCGTCGCAGTCGACCATCGGCACGTGGTCGCCCAGGGCGAGGGCCTGGCGGATCTCCTGGAGCGAGAACCGGCTCTCGTCCTCGTCGAAGCGGTTGACGGCCACCACGAACGGGGTCTTGTGGTGTTCGAGCCGGTCTATCGCGTACCAGGAGTCCTGCATGCGCCGGGTGTCGACGAGGACGACGGCGCCGAGCGTGCCGGAGAAGAGGCGGTCCCAGAGGAACCAGAAGCGCTCCTGGCCGGGGGCGCCGAACAGGTAGAGCACCATGCGCTGGTTGAGGCTGATGCGGCCGAAGTCGAAGGCGACGGTCGTGGTGGTCTTGCGCTCCACGCCGACCGTCTCGTCGACGCCCTGGCCCGCCTGGGTCATCACCTCTTCGGTGTTGAGCGGTCTGATCTCGCTCACCGAGCGGACCAGGGTGGTCTTGCCGACGCCGAACCCGCCCACGACGACGATCTTCAGTCCGGTCTCGGCGTCGTCGGCCAGCGGCGTGCGCTGGGAGGGCAGCTCAGAGGTTGCGGAGCCCATGGAGCACCTCCTGGAGCAGGGCGGTTTCGGGGAGGGACGCGAGGGACGCGGCCGCACGGGGGTGGCGGGCGCTGATCCGGCCCATGTCGTGGAGGTCGCCGAGGAGGATGCGGACGACGGTGATCGGCATCTTCAGCTCGGCGGACACCTCGACGAGTGCCGTCGGGTGACGGCACAGTTCGAGGATCCGCACGTGCTCGGACTGCATCCCGGCCGTCGGCTCGCACTCGCTGACGATGAGGGTCACCAGGTCGAACGTGTCGTCGGCCTCGCTGCGTCCGCCCGTGACCGTGTACAGGCGGTCCGGGTCACCGACGTCCACGGGTTTGTTGGTCACCTGGCGGCACCCCGGACGGCCGGCGTGCGCGGTTCGGCACGGAGATGGTCGCCGATCTGTTCGACCAGCTCGGTCATCTGGTGGCCGACGACGCCCGGGTCGGCGCTCTCCTGGGCGACGACCGCGAGGTGCGCGCCCTCACCGGCCTCCACGATGAACAGCAGGCCGCCGTGGAACTCCGTCATGGAGTGCCGGACGCCGCCCGAGCCGTCGCCGAACTCCACGGAGGCGCCCTGGGCGAGGGCCTGGATGCCGGAGCAGATGGCCGCGAGCTGGTCGGCCTGATCGAGCGTCAGGTGCTCCGTCCAGCACAGTTTGAGGCCGTCCCGCGACAGAACGACCGCATGGCGGGTGCCAGGCGTGCGCTCCAAGAGGTTCTTGAGGAGCCAGGTGAGGCTGTTGTCAGTGGTCTCCATGGTGGGTGGGGCGGGCGCTGACCGGTCGAGGGTCACCCGGCCCGTTCCTCCAATCAAGCGAAGTACGGCGATCTGCGGGAATGGTGGGTGCGGGGCCCGGGGCGGTGCGCGGGGCCCGGCAAGCTAGTCGTCGGCCACGGCCTCGTGCCCGTCGTCGCCGGGGAGCGCGGTGTCGTCGCCGCCGGGGCGTGCGGTGCCGCCGGCGCCCTGCTGGCGGCCTCGGTGGAAGGCACCGAAGCGGGTGCCCGCGTCCCGGGCCGGGCCGGGTTCGCCGTGCGCGGTGGCGGGCGGCTCGGGGGCGGACCGCTGGCGGTCGCGGTCCGCTTCGGCCATGGTGCGTCCGGGGGCGCGCACGGGCAGTCCGCCGGGGGTGGCCTCGGCGCCGCGGGTGCGCGGGATGTCGGCGCGGCGGGCGGGTTCCTCGGGCAGGGCGTCCTGCTGGTGGCGCATCGGCAGTGAGTCCTCGACGGCGCGGGGGGCGGGAGCGGCCGGGGCGGCGGGCGCCGACGGCGCGGCGTGCCGGGGGCGCTGCTCGTGGTGGGTGACCGCGTCCCGCTGCTGGGCGACCAGCTGGGGCGGGAGGAGGACGACGACGCCGGTGCCGCCGCGTGAGGAGGGCCGGTAGTTGACGCTGATGCCGTACTTGACGGCGAGCCGTCCGACGACGCCGAGGCCGAGCCGGGTGCCCTGGAGGGAGGCGAGGTCGACGACCTGTCCCGAGACGGACTCCTCGGCCCGTCGCATGGCGGCCGCGGCCATCTTCAGGCCGCTGTCCTCGATGGTGACGACGAGGCCGGCGCTGCGTTCCTCGACGTAGACGTGCACCTCGTCGATGGGCGGCGAGAAGTTGGCGGCGTTGTCCATGAGTTCGGCGAGGAGGTGCATGACGCCCTCGGCCGCGAAGCCGGCGATGGCCGCCTTGCTCGACGAGTGCAGCCGCACCCGGCGGTAGGCCGCGATCCGGCCGACGGCGCCGCGCAGGATGCTCTCCACGACGATCGGCTTGTTCCAGACCCTGCTGGAGCGGCCGCCCATGAGCAGGGCGAGGCGGTCGGTCATCAGGCCGAGCTGGGAGGTGCTGTGGTCGAGGCGGAGCAGGTCGCCGAAGACCTCGCCGCCGTGCCGGTCCTGCATGTCGCGCAGGTCGGCGAGCATGCTGACGGTCTTGGCCTGGACCCGGCTGAGCGCCTTCGCCGAGGCGGCCTGGGCGGCGGCGGACCGGCGTTCGCTGTAGGCGAGTTCGCGGACGAACGTCTCCGAGGAGTCGCGCAGCAGGGTGCTCTGCGGCCAGTCGAACCTGGCGAGCACGGTGTTGGCCGAGCTGCCTTCGCGCAGCATGGCCACGGCGCTGGGCAGGATCTCCTTGGTGAGGCGCTCCATCTCCTCGGTGCCGCGGGCCAGTTCGCCGCGGAGGGCGCGCAGTTCGGCCTGCGCGTCGTCACGGCGCCGAACCGATTCCGCGAGTTCGGCGGCGAAGAGGTGCAGCATCTGTCGCTGGTGCGGGTCGGAGGGGGCGGGGACGCCGGGCAGTGCCTCGGCGGCGCTCGCGCCGTTCTTCACGCGCTTGGCGATCTCCGGCAGGGTGACGCTGACCAGCTGGGACGCCTCGGCGCTCTGCTGCATCCAGTTGTTCTTGGTCATCTCCAGTTCGCCGCCGCGGGCCGCCGCGTCACGGCGGGCCCTGCGGAGCTGGCTGGAGGCGACGGCCACGGCGACGGCGACGCAGCACCAGGCGGCGACGGCGGTGCCGAGCACCCAGGTCCGGGCGTTGTCGGGTGCGACGACGGTGGTGGCGGCGCCGGCGGCGGCCGTCACGAGGAGGAGAGCCGTGAAGACGGGGGACAGCACGGGCGAGGAACGCGCCCCTTTCGCGGATCGGCGCTGGCGGGGGCGAGCAGGCACTGGCATTCCGCGGTCCCTCGGTCCGTGTGAGCAGGAGTGGGGTGGGCGGCTGTGAGGTCGCCGACGATCCGGAGAACGGCCCGCCAGGGCCGTGACTGTTCCGGATCAAGCACGCCGCTCATGCTAGTCATGGTGTCGACCTTGAGTACCCCAACAAGGGCCCCAGCGCTCACAAGAGTTCACTTCGTCGAGAAACGGCCATCGTGGCGAACAGGTGTGGTAGTTGAGGCTGGTCGGGTTCCTCGGACATCTGGTGCCAAGTCACCAGCACCCTGCGGGGTCGGCCGGTGCCGAACCGGGGTCCGATCCCGTCAGGTCCGGCCCCTGGGCGTCTATTTTCGGCCAAGTCCGCGTGGTGCGGGAGGGGCTGGAGGGGGTCACGGGACGAGGACGGTGCGGACTCCGGGCTCCTCGGGGGCCGTCCAGGCGCTCTCCGCGTCGGCGAGCGGCGCCTCGCGCACGGCGACGACGAGACCGCCGTCGCCGATCTCCCTTACCAGGGACGGGAGTTCGGCCGGACAGCCCGGGAGGGACACCGTGCCCAGCGCCGGGGCCTCGATCCGCGCGCCGGCGGTCGCTGGGCCGGACGGTCAGAGCCAGTCGGTCGCCAGCCAGGCTGCGGCGCCCGCGGCCACCAGCAGGGCGATGTTCAGGGCTATGACCTTGCTCTCGCCGCGCGAGACGTGCACGACGATGCCCCCGACCTGGATCAGCGCCAGGCCGACGGCGGCGGCCACCGCGCAGCCGACGGCGATGCCCGTGAGCGGAGGCAGTACGAGCCCGGCGGCGCCGAGCACCTCGAGCGCTCCGATGGCCCGGACGGCGGGCATGGGCACCTGGTCGACCCAGCCCATCATGGGCCGCAGCTCCTCCTGGCTCTGGAGGAGCTTCTTCCCTCCCCCGTAGACGTAGAAGACCGCGAGCAGCGCGGCGACGATCCAGTAGGCGATGTGCACAGTGACCCCAAGTCGACGGTTACCCGATGTGAGTTGCCTCATGATGAGTGACGGGCGAGAGGCTCACAAAAGGCACACGCGTGTGCGTGACGAACAGGGGGACGCCATGCCGAAGTACCGCCACACCTGCGCGATCCGGGGCGACGGCGGGCGCACGCTCCGGTCCGTGATGGACCGGATCGGCGACAAGTGGACGCTGCTGATCGTGGCCACCCTCGACGAGGGTCGGCTGCGCTTCACCGACCTGCAGCGGATGATCCCGGGGATCTCGCAGCGGATGCTGACGCTGAACCTCCGCCATCTGGAGCGCGACGGCCTGGTCTCACGGACCGTGTACGCGCAGGTGCCGCCCCGGGTCGAGTACGAGCTGACCGCGAACGGCAGGAGCCTGATCCCGCCCGCGCTCGCGCTCGCCGACTGGGCCACCGAGCACATCGGGGAGATCGAGACGAGCAGGAAGAGCTACGACGACCGGTCGGGCTGAGCCCGCTCCCGGGCGGCGGGCGGCTTCTTCTGGTGTACTTCCGACGACGCCCCGAGGCTCGGGAAGGTGGTCGGTGACGTGGTGACCGAAAGGACCCGGCGCCCGCGCGGTCTGTTCGTCGGGCTGTGCACCCTTGACGTGGTCCATCTGGTGGAGCGGGTGCCGGGCTCCGACGAGAAGCTGACGGCGCTCGACCAGACCGTCGCCGCGGGCGGTCCGGCCGCGGGCGCTGCCGCGGTCTTCGCGCATCTCGGCGGCGCGGCGACCTTGCTGACCGCGATCGGCGCGCATCCGCTGGGTGTCGCTGCCGCCGCGGACCTGACCCGGCTCGGCGTGACCGTCACCGACCTCGCCCCCGACGCGGCCGGCCCGCCCGCCGTGTCGTCGATCCTGGTGACACAGGCCACCGGAGAGAGAGCCGTCGCCTCCACCAACGCGGGCGCCCACCGGCTCGCACCGCCCGCGGACCTCGACCGGTCGGTGGCGGCCTGCGACCTCGTCGAACTCGACGGCCACCACCGGGAGCTGGCCGTCGCCGCCGCCCGCGCGGGCCGGGCCGCGGGCCGAACGACCCTGCTGGACGGGGGCAGTTGGAAGGACGGCAGTGAGGAGCTGCTGCCGTTCGTCGATGTCGCGGTCTGCTCGGCCGACTTCCGGCCGCCCGGCACCCGCACCCCGGCCGACACCCTGCGGTTCCTGCGGGAGCGCGGGGTGGGCTTCGCGGCGGTCAGCCGGGGCGGCCGGCCCCTGCTGTGGGCGGGCCCCGACGGTGACGGCGCGGTGGAGGTGCCCCCGGTGCGGGTCGTGGACACTCTGGGCGCGGGGGACGTGCTGCACGGAGCCCTCGCCCATCACCTGGCGCTCCAGGGCGGGTTGACGACGGCGGGGTTCGCGGCGGCGCTGCGCCGGTCGGCGCGGGTGGCGTCACGGGCGTGCGCGTCGTTCGGGACCCGGGAGTGGATGCGCGCCCGGCCGACGGACCAGGGAACGCCACCGCCCCAGTGAGCTGACAGGCCGTCAATTTCCCTTGCGCAGGCGGACTTCCTCCACGCCGAGCAGCCCGAGGAGCGGCACCTTCCCGACGCTCTGGTCCCGGTCCACCGCAAGGCCCGCCTCGCGGACGAGGTCCAGCAGGAGTTCGGCGAGCGGCATCACCATGTGCCGTCCCCAGCAGCGTTCCGAGGAGTGGCCGAAGGGCAGGTAGCCGGGGGTGCGGTCGGGGTCGAGGTGCTCCCACCGCTCGGGCCGGAAGCTGTCGGGGTCCTCCCACAGCGCCGGGTCGCGGTGCGAGAGCAGCGGCAGCACCAGGACGTCGTCGCCCTCGCCGATCCGGTCGTCGATGGCGCCGTACTCAGGTGACGCGTTGCGCAGGATGTTCCAGGAGGGCGGCAGCAGGCGCAGGGACTCGTGGATGATGTGCCGGTTCGGCATGTCGTCGGCGAAGGGTGCGCCGAGCCAGAGGGCGTTGGAGACCAGCGTGGAGACGGTGAAGCAGACCGGGGCCGCGGCCCTGCGGTAGACGCCCATCGCGTAGCGGCGGTCCTGGTAGCCGACCGCGCGGGCGGCCCGGTCGCCGAGGCTGGTGAGGTGGTCCCCCGGCCGGGGCCAGCCGGGCAGGGCCGCGCCGACGGCGATCACCGACCAGGTGAGTTTGGGGGTCAGTTCGAGGGTCCTGCTCATCAGCATCCGCAGCCGCGCGGGGTCCCGGCCGAGGATCAGGTCCCGCAGGAAGAGGTGTCCGGTCAGCGGCCAGGCTCCGGAGAGGTCGACGTTCTCGGGCAGCGGGCCGGCCAGCGCGTCCCGGACGTCGGTGCCGATGGTGCGGGTGACGGCGGACGCCTCGGTACGGGAGATGGAGCGTCCTTGCAGGGGCTTGAAGGTGGGCCGCTCGGTCTCGGTGGCCCGGCGGGCCGCGAGGATCCGGTCGGCGACCTCGGGGCCGGCGACGCCCACGGTGTCGGGTTCGAGCCGGAACACGTCCTCGCCGAGGTGGTCGCGGAGCAGGGCGGCGAGCCGCGGTGCGAACACGGTGGTGCGGTGGGCCGAGGCGGCGGACGACGGGGACAGCGGGGACATCGGCCCTCCGGAGCGGTGGGTGGGGTCGCCGGTGCCGGGCGTCCCCGCGGTGCGCGCGGGACAGCGTCGTCCCGTGCGGGTGGCCGCACGGGACGACGGTGCCGACGACCCGCCCGGCAGCGGCCGGAGCGGGATCGGTGGCTGGTGCAGGTCAGTACCAGATGTACCAGGCGCTCGCCTTCAGGCTCTTGCGGGCGGCGACCTTGTTGCGCATGGCGAAGAGAAGCTTCATCACTGCACCTCCTGTTCGGAACGGGCGTGACGTGCGGTCTTTCCGGGCGGGCCCGGGACGATCACACGCCGGTGGCCCCGTGAACCTTCCTCTTGGCAACGGCGGTTAATCATCGCGAACGTCAAATCCTCTTCAAGTACATAGAATTGACGTCCGCTCAGGCATGTCCGCCGATCGAGCGTGAGCGCGGGTCAGCGCCGGTGTCCCCGGTCGAGCCGGGCGAGCACCGCGCGCGCCATGGCCTGCTCGCCCAGGGCGTTGGGGTGGGCGGGCGCGGCCGGTGAGGTGGGCTGGAGGGGCTCGATCCAGCGGTCGGCGGGCGCCTTGCACATGTCGCGGCCGACCGTCGGGCCGTAGGTGTCGACGTAGTCGGCGTGGTGCAGCGCGGCCACCAGCCGCAGCATCAGGTTGAGCCGCTTCTCGGTGTCCCGCAGGTACGGGAAGTCCTTGGCGGCGAACGGCACCGTCGGATGGCAACCGCTGCCGTCGTCGGGCAGCAGGTCGGGGTAGCCGACGACCAGGACCCGGGCGTGCGGTGCCCGCGCGCGGACGTCCTTCAGCACCCGGGCGATCCTCGGCGCCGTCCGCAGGACGGTCAGCGCCAGCCGGTCGACGCCACCGGAGGTGTAGTACCGCCGGCAGGGGTCGCCCGCCAGGTCCGTGGCGCCGAGCCGGGCGCAGGTCCCGATGATGGACCCGAACCCGATGTCGTTGCCGCCGATCTGGAGGGTGACGAGGTCGGTGTCCCGGTTCAGGGCGTCCAGTTGGGGCCCGTTGGTGCCCTGGGCCTTCCACATCTCGGCGGTGGTGGCGCCGGAGCAGCTGACGTCGTCGAGCGTGGCCGCGCGGCCGGCCGCCGTCACCAGTGAGGGGTAGTTGCGGTCGGAGCGGGCGCAGGCGGCGTCGACCTGGCGCGGTATCAACGGTCCTGAGGTGTAGGAGTCGCCGAGGGCCACGTACCGGGTGGTGCGGTCGTGGTGGGTGGCGCCGTGGCCGTGCGCCGCGGCCGGGGCGGCGAGCCCCATGACGAGGGCGCAGCCCGCGGCCGCCGCGGCGGCGGTTCTGGCGCGGCGCGGGCCTGGCGCCGACGGGGTCGGGTGCGGGGCTCGGTTCATGGAGGACCTCCCGGGTGCGCGGCTGCCGGTTCGACTGGCTTTGTATACCGGCGGGCGGAGCACCCGGGCCAGGGCCGTGCGGCGAATTCAGGACCGGTCGGCGCGGACCGGCCGGGAGGTCGGTGGCGCCGCGCTCCGGGGGCTCGCGGTCAGACCTCCAGGCCGGCTTCGAGGCGCTTGAGGCTGTGGCGGGCGAGGGCGAGGTTGCTGCGGGAGCGGTCGAGCGCCAGGTAGAGGAAGAGGGAGCCCCGCGTGCTCACCAGTGGCCGGATCAGGTGGTACTGCTGGCCGAGGGTGATGAGGATGTCCTCGATCTGGTCGTCCATCTCGATGGACTTCAGGGTGCGCTGCTTGGCGCGCAGGACCTCGGTGTTGCCGGCCGCCGCGACCTCCAGGTCGAGGTGCGGGCCGCCGCCGAGCGTGCCCAGTGACATGCCGCTCTCGTAGTCGACCAGGGCCACGCCGACGGCCCCTTCGATGGCCATGGCTTCCTTGAGCGTGGTCTCAATGTTCACGGTGGTGCCCTCGATTCCTTGACGACCCTCAAGACGAGCAGTCGTGGCGCAAGAACGGTCTCTTTATGTACCGCGCGCGTTCAGACAATGCCATCTTTGGCCAGTGTTGCAATAGTTGGCAAATAAAGTACTGTGCAGACGGAGCGACCTAAGGGGGAAGTGTTGTCATCGCTCGATGTCGCACTCGGGGACACCCTGAAAACACAGGGCATCGGCGGAGCCGCGCTCCTGGACGCGGTGACCGGCCTCTCCTACGGAGAACTCGGCGACGTCAGCGGCAGCCAGGACGCCTGTGACATAGCCGACATCGCCCGCACCCGGCTCCATCAGGCCGGCGCCGAGGGCGACTTGGAGAGCGTGATCGTGACGACCGCCACCCGGCACCTGGTGACGCTCCAGGTGGAGCGGACCGGTGACCCGCTGCTGCTGTGCGCGACCGTCGACCGGGACCGGACCAACATCACCTGGGCGCTGCGCGACCTGGCACAGCACGCGGACGACCTGCTGCGATGATCGACGACACCACCGAGCCGGCCGCCGGCTCCCGCAACATCCCCGCGCTGCTCGCGGATCTGCGGTCCCGCAAGCAGTCCCGCACCGTCCGGCTGACCGGCTCCCCCGGCGGCACCCTCCACCTCCGCGACGGCCTCGTGGTGGCGATGGAGACACCCGCCGCCCCGAACGTCGAGAGCCTGCTGCTGAGGTCGGGGCGGATCACCGAGGAAGCCTGGTCGGCGGTCTGCGCCGCGGACACCACCCACGGCCGTCTCGCCGAGGAACTGGTCGCCCAGGAGCTGGTCGGCGCGGGCGAGTTGGAGATCATCAGCCTGAGCGCGCTGTTCGATGCCGCGTTCGCGCTCTCCCTCAGCCGTCCCGAGGGCTGGGAGGTCACCGAGCCCGTCCCGGTGCTGTACCGCAACGCGGGCATCACCCCCGAGCGGCTCGTCACGGAGATCTCCCGGCGCACCGGACTGCTGGCGGGCGGGCCCGGCTCGGTCGCCGAATTCGCCCGCACCCGCATGCAGTTGGCGGCCCCCGCCCAACTGCCGGGAGCCGTCGGCGCGTTGCCCGCCCGGCACCAGGACGTGCTGGCCAACACGGACGGCCGCAGGACCCCGAGGGACATCGCCTTCGCCCTCGGGCGCGGTCTCTTCGCCGTCATGCTCGACCTGCGCAGGCTGCTCGCGCTCGGGCTGGTGCAGCCGACGGCGCCCCTCACACCCCAGCGGCCGAGCACGGCGACCCGTACGCCGTCGGCCCCGGTGCCCGCGCCGCCCGCCGCGGTGCCACTGCCCCGCAGACTCCCCGGCCGCAACGCCCCGACGCCGGCGCCGGCCCCTCCCGCGACCGGGGCACCCTGACATGTCCAGCGCGCCGCCCTCATCACGATGTCGTGGCGCACGGATGCCGGCACGCCGATTAGCCAGGTCACACCCGCGCGGCGGTGCCGCGTCCCGGGATGCCGCGACCGCACCCCGTCCCACTCCCTCACGCACGCGCTCGACATGAAAGAGGACGCCATGAGCGACCCTGTGAACGACCTCCTCGTCTCTCTGCGGGACAAGGTGATGGGTGTCAACGAAAGCGTCCTGGCCACCTCGGACGGCCTGGTCGTCACCAGTGACGTCAGCAAGACGCACGCGGAGTCCATGGCGGCCGTGGCCGCCGCCACCCTCTCGCTCGGCAACCGGCTCGCCGACCAGGGGTCCACCGGCACGCTCCGCGAGATCAGCGCGCAGTGCAGCACCGGGCACGTGATCGTGACGGCCGTCGGCAACCGCGCGCTGCTGGCCGTCGTCGCGGACGACGGGCTCGACCAGGCCGCGTTCCGCCGTGAGATCCCGGCGACGGTGACGGAGCTGCGCCGTCACCTGGACAAGGACGTCGCCTCCTGAACCGGGGCCCGCTGCTGAACCCGGGCCCGCTGCGGGCCGGTCAGCGCGCCGGTTCGTACGTGAGCTGCTTGACCGTCCGCAGGGTCAGGGCCGTCTCGACGGTCCTGACCCCGGGCAGCGCGCCGACCGTTTGGCTCAGGTACCGGTAGAACGCGCCGGTGTCGGCGCATCCGACGGAGGCGACGAGGTTGGCCGGGCCCGTGGTGGCGGCGGCGAACCGCACCTCCCAGTGGGAGGCGAGCGCCTCACCGACGTCGGCGAGCGCGGACGGCGCGACGGTCAGCCAGAGCATGGCGCCGATGCCCTGGCCGAGGGAGGCGTGATCGTGCTGCGCCTCGAAGTAGAGGACGCCCGAGGAGCGCAGCCGCTCCAGGCGGCGCCTGACCGCGGACTCCGACTGCCCGGTGGCGAGCCGGAGTTCACCGAGCGGGGTCCGTCCGTCGCGGCGCAGCAGTGCCATGAGCGCCTCGTCGTCCGGGTCGAGGGTGACGGGCCGTGAGCCGGCCTCGACCGGTGCCGGGCGCAGCGCCGCCTGCTGCTCCGCCGTCAGGGCGTGGATCTTGTCGAGCCTGGCGAGCGCGCCGCCGTAGAAGAGGTGCAGCAGGCAGTGGGCGGCGACGGAGACGACGCGGGGCGTCCGCCTGAGCTTGCCGAGGAGGAGTTCGTCGCGGTCGCGTCGGCTGCGCGGGCGCATCGCGCACATGACCTCGGTGCCGCCCGCGACGAGGTCGATGTAGGCGGTGTCGGGGCGCCTGGCCAGTGCGGCGGCGAGCTGCTCGGCCGCGTCGGGGGTGCAGCCGAGGCGCAGGATCCAGGTGGTGAGCCCGAGCCTGCTCTCGTCGATCGCGCCGACGACCCGCAGCCCCGCGGTGGAGCGCAGCCGCCGGTAGCGCCGGGCGACCGTCTGGTCGGAGACGCCGAGGACCGCGCCGATCCGGCTGAAGGGGGCGCGGCCGTCGAACTGGAGCGCCTGGATCAGCGCCAGGTCCAGGGTGTCAAGGGGCGGGGGTGGTGCCGTCATGCCGGGGGCCGCTCCGTTCGGCGGAGTGGGGGTCGCGCCGTCGCGGGTGTGCCACGGCGGGGACTCCCACCGTGGCACACCCGCGATCCGGCCGCGGGTCAGACCCGCGCGGGCGCGGTCGCCTCGGCCTCGCTCGGGCGGGCCTGCCCAGGGCCGCCCGCCGTGGTGCGGGGCGGGGCGCTCGGGCCGCGCAGCAGGGCCGCGCCGACCACCGCGGCGAGCAGGGTGAGGGCGGCGGCGACCAGCAGGCAGAGCTGGAGGCCGTCGAGGAAGGACTCGGAGAGGGCGGCCAGCATCCGAGGGGTGTCCGCGCCGAGGTCCACCGCGCCCACCGCGCCGATCCCGCCGCTCTCCGCGACCGCGGTGACCTGGCCGACCGCCTGGGCGCCGAGGCCCGCGTCGGTGAGGTGGCCCGGCAGGGCGCCGACCGCCTCGGTGGAGAGCAGCGCGCCGAGCACCGCGGGTCCGAGCGCTCCGCCGACCTGCCGGAAGGCGTTGTTGCCCGCGGCGGCCATGCCCGCCTGCCGGAAGGGCACCGCGCTGACGGCGGTGGCGGTCATGGGGGTGATGACGAAGGCCATGCCGAGGCCGAGCAGCGCGAGCCGCCAGGACAGCGACGCGAACGAGGTGTCGGCGTCGATGCCGGTGAGGGTGAGCAGGGCCGCGGTGGTGACGAGCAGGCCGCCCGGGATGAGCAGGCGCGGCGAGACCCGGTGGACGAGCCGGCCGACGGGGGCGCCGAGCAGCAGCGGCACCGCCGTCACGATCAGCAGCCGCCAGGCCGCGTCCAGGGTGGAGAGCCGCTGGACGAGTCCGAAGTAGAGGCTGAGCGTGAAGAAGAAGCCGATCAGACCCAGGAAGCTGATCATGGCGATCAGGGTGGTCGCGGTGAAGGCCGGGCTGCGGAACAGCGTCAGGTCCAGCATCGGGTCGGTGGAGCGCAGCTCCGCCAGGACGAATCCGACGGCGCTGACCGCGGCGACGCAGAGCGCCACCAGGACCTTGGCGTCGGTGAAGGACCCGGCGCCGCCCTCGATGATGCCGTAGACGAGTGCGGTGATCGTCAGCGCGGCGGTGATCTGGCCCGGCCAGTCGAGGCGCCGGGCGCCGGGGGCCCGCGAGTCGGTCAGGAGCTTCGCGGCGAACGCCATCGCGAGCAGGGACGCGGGCACCACGTACAGGTAGATCCAGCGCCAGGCGGCGTGTTCGAGGACCAGGCCGGCGAGGACGGGGCCGAGCGCCAGGGCCGCGCTGAGCGCGGTGGCCCAGAGGCCGATGAACTTGCCGCGCTCGCGGGGGTCGGGCACGGCGTGGCTGATCAGGGCGAGGGTGGTGGGCAGCAGCGCGGCCGAGCCGAGGCCCGCCAGGGCCTGCCCGATCCAGAGCACCTGGACGGTGGGCGCGCAGAGCGCGACCAGGGCGCCGAGGCCGCTGAGGGCGAGGCCCGCCTGGTAGACCTTCTTGCGGCCGTGCGCCTCGCCGAAGACGCCCGCGGTGAGGATGAGGGCGGCCATGGGCAGGACGAACGCGTCGGAGACCCAGGACAGTTGGGAGGTCGACGCGTTCAGGGCGCGCTGGATGGCCGGCAGGCTCACCGAGACGGTGGTCACCGGCAGGTAGGCGACGAAGACGCCGACACACGCCATGACGAGGGTGGCGGCCCGCCGTTCCTGTGGCGTGTCCGGCGTGGTCGTGGCATTCACGGAAACTCTCCCTTGCGACATGGATGTCGGCGGGCCTCGGGGCCCGCCGACGCCCCACACCTTCCGTCGCGCACCCGCTCAGATCCAGCCACCGGCGCCGGAGCGCGGATATCCGACATCGGGACCCGATGATCACAGGATTTTCGACAGTCCCCGGTGCGGCGGCGGCCGAGTGGCGAGCCGCCCGCGCCAGGGCCGCCGTCGCGGCCGCCGGGATCAGGCCGGACCGCCCGCACCGCGCCCGCCCGGCCCGCCGATCTCTGGCAGACCGCGCCGCCGACGGCGAGAATTCCCGAGGGACCAGACAGCCCAGGTGTCCCCCGACGACAGGAGCATCCATGCGGTACCGCAAGCTCGGCAGCTCGGACCTGGAGGTCTCGGAGATCTCGCTCGGATCGTGGCTGACCTACTCGGGCGGCATCGAGGCCGACCGCACCCGCGCGTGCACGGAGGCCGCCTTCGACGCCGGGATCACCTTCTTCGACACCGCCAACGTCTACGGCCGGGGCGCCGCCGAGTCCGCCTGGGGCGAGATCCTCTCCGCCCACCCGCGCGACTCCTACGTGCTGGCCACCAAGGTCTGGGGCCAGATGTCCGACGATCCCGCCGACCGGGGTCTGGCACCCGCGCAGATCGCCCGGCAGATCGACGCGTCCCTGACCCGCCTGCGGACCGACCATGTCGACCTCTACCAGGCGCACCGGTTCGATCCCGAGGTGCCGATCGAGGACACCGTCGAGGCGTTGCAGAAGGTCGTGGAGCAGGGCAAGGCGCGTTATCTGGGCTTCAGCGAGTGGACGCCCGAGCAGATCAGGGCGGCGATCGACTTCGCCGGGCCCGAGCTGTTCGTCTCCTCGCAGCCGCAGTACTCCATGCTGTGGCAGGCGCCCGAGGCGGAGGTCTTCGGCCTCTGCGCGGACAACGGCATCTCGCAGGTCGTCTGGTCGCCGCTGGCGCAGGGCGTGCTGACCGGCAAGTACCGGCCGGGCGAGCCGGTCCCCGAGGGCAGCAGGTTCGCCAGCGAGTCGATGGGCGTCGCCCGCGAGATCGTCTACTACGACGCCGCTCTGGAGGCGGTCCAGCGGCTGGTGCCGATCGCCGAGGGGGCCGGGCTGAGCATGGCCACCCTGGCGCTGGCCTGGGTGCTGCGCCGGGGTGAGGTGGCGTCCGCGATCACCGGCGCCTCCCGCCCTGAGCAGGTGCACGCCAACGCGGCCGCCTCCGGGGTCGAGCTGACGGACGACGTGCTGGCCGCCGTCGACGAGGCGCTCGGCGACGCGCCGGTCTCCGGGCCGAAGCTCGCCGCCCTGGCGCAGTCGGGCGTCAAGCACCGCTGACCGGGCGGCCGGGGCTCACTCGGCGTGCCGGTAGTCGGGCAGCCGCAGGGCCCGGTGGGCGGCGTGCTGCTCGTCGCCCGGCAGTCCGTCGCCGCGCACCCCCTCGCGCAGCGCCCGGTTGCGGGCGTCGAGCATCTCCTGGGTGCGCGGGGTGACGAAGGTGCCGCCGGGTCCCGCGAGGGCCTGGTTGCGCTCGGCGAAGGGCCGCATGATCCGCTCGTAGGCGGCGAACGCCTCGGTGTGGCCGGCGTGCGTGGCCAGTTCGCCCGCCAGTACGTAGGCGCCGACGAGGGAGACGCTGGAACCCTGTCCCGACAGGAACGAGGTGGCGTGCGCGGCGTCGCCCGCCAGCGCGACCCGGCCGTGCGACCAGGTGGGCAGGTGTATCTGGCTGACGACGTCGAAGAAGAGGTCGTCGGCGGCGCGCAGGGCGTCCACCATGCGCGGGATCAGCCAGGTGCGCTCGGGGAAGGTGGCCGCGACCAGGTCGCGCTGCGCGTCGGGGTCGCGGAAGGCGTCGAGGGGCGGGGTCTCGCGGGCGAAGGTGAGGAATCCGTGCATCCGCTCGGCGGGCTCGTGGGCGTAGAGGATGGCGGCCCGGCCCGGGGTGTTCCAGGCGACGCCTTCGTGGGCGAGGCCGAGGTCGTTGGGGAGGGTGAAGCCGGCGAAGGTGTACCCGAGGTAGCGGTGGAAGGGGTCCTCGGGGCCGAGGACCAGGCCGCGGGTGTGCGAGTGCAGTCCGTCGGCGCCGATGACCAGGTCGAAGGAGCGGCGGGCGCCGCCCTCGAAGGTGACGTCGACGCGGTCGCCCGTGTCGCGCAGGGTGGCGATGGAGTCGTCGAAGAGGAACTCGACGCGGTCGCGGACGGCGCCGTAGAGGGCGTCGGCGAGGTCGCCGCGCCGCACCTCCAGGTCCTGGCCCTCCTCGCCGCCGGTGATGTCCTCGGGGCGGACCACGCCGATGACCTCGCCGCCGGCGTCCACGAAGGTGAGCCGCTCGGTGTCGACGTGCGCCGCGCGCAGGGGCGGGAGCAGTCCCATCAGGCGGACGGCTTCGCGGGCCGTGCCCCGGATGTCGACGGCGTACCCGCCGCCCCTGACGGCGGACGCCTTCTCGACGACGGTGACCTCGAAGCCGTAGCGGTCGAGCCAGTAGGCGAGGGCGGGTCCCGCGATGCTCGCGCCCGAGATGAGGACGGTGCGGTGTGCGGAGTGGTTCATGGAGGTCCTTCCGGCGGTCCGCACCAAAGATGCGTACCTTAGTCAAGCAATTCGACCGAAAGCGCCACTGCCCGGTGGCGCGATGACACCCTCGACAATATAGATACCTAACTTAGGTATGCAAGTGGAGACGCGATGAGTCCTACGTCCCCGGCCGCGCCCGACCCCGCCACGCCCGACCCCGCCGCGCCGGCCCCTGCCGACCCGGCCGCATCCGCATCCGACCCGTCCGACTCCACCGCCCTCGCCGTCCTCCCCCGGCTGGCGCAGCTGAGCAACGCCGTCACCCGGGGGCGGCTCCCGGAGCGCGCGGCCGAGGCCGCCGGGCTCGCCCTCGACCGGCCCGCGACGGGCGTGCTCATGACGCTGCACACGGCCGACCGGGCGCTGCGGGTCGGAGAGATCGCCGACCGGATGCAGGTCGTCGGCCCGCACGTCACCCGTCAGGTGCAGGCCCTCGAGCGGCGCGGCCTGGTGCGCCGGGTGGCCGATCCGCACGACCGGCGGGCCAGCCTGATCGAGCCCACCGCCGAGGGCGCCGCGGCCGTGAACCGATACGCGAGCGCCCTGATCGGCTGGTTCACGGACGCCATCGGCCACTGGTCGGAGCGGGACCGCGCCGACCTCGGCCGGCTGCTCGGCCGGTTCACCGACGACGTCACGGCCCGTCTCGCGGCCCTGGAGGAGACGCCCGACCCGCCCGCCGGGTAGACCGGGGCGGCTCCCCGGCGCCCGGCCGCTTCTCGTGCCGTTCATCCCGAACTCATTTTGGGGAGTACGGCCGTTCGGCCTGGGCAGGGAGGGTCCTGGCGGCCTGTCAGAACTACCCCTGGACGGAATCCGTGACCCGATCACGCGCTCCCCGCCGGCCCGGCGCCCCGCGTCTGCGGCTCAGCCTCCTCACCGTCGCCGCGACGGCGCTGGCCCTCGGCGCGACCGCGGTGGCTCCCACGCCCGCCCGAGCCGCCGCGGCCGACGACATCCGGATCAACGAGGTGGTGACGACGGGAGACGTCGACGACTCGATAGAGCTGTACAACAAGGGCGCGGCGAGCGTCGATCTCTCCGGCTGGATCCTCAAGGACGACAACAAGAGCAACCAGTACCGGATCGCGGCCGGGACGACGCTCGCGGCCGGCGGGTTCGTCGCCTTCGACGTGCGCGCCGCGTTCGGGCTCGGCTCCTCCGACCAGGCACGCCTGTACCTCGCCGACGGCAGCACGCTGGTCGACAGCTTCGGCTGGGACAAGCACTCCGACCCGTCGTGGTCCCGCTGCCCCGACGGCACCGGCGCCTTCACCCAGGCCCCCGCGCTCACCCTCGGCGCCGCCAACTCCTGCGGCACGGGCGGCGGAAGCACCCCCGCGGCCTGGCCCGGCGGGAGTGCGGTGACGACCGCGGACGCCTCCGGGGTCTTCGGCTCGGACCTCAGCGGCCTCTACCAGGAGGGCGCCGTGATGTGGGCCGCGCAGAACAACGGCACGCTGTGGCGGCTGGTCTCCGACGGCGGGGGCGGCTGGAAGCCGGACAGCGCGGGCGGCTGGGGCACGGGCCGCAAGCTGCGCTTCCCGAGCGGGTCGGGCGCCCCCGACAGCGAGGGCGTGACCGTCACCGGCGCCGGCTCCTCGGCCGGGGTCTTCGTGTCGAGCGAGCGGAACGCCGACGCGTCCGGCACCAGCAGGCTCTCCGTGCTCCGCTACGACGTCGGCGGCACCGGCTCCACGCTGACCGCGGCCAAGGAGTGGAACCTCACCCCCGACCTGCCGTCGGTGGGCTCCAACCTCGGTCTCGAAGCCGTCACCTGGGTACCGGACGCCACCCTGACCGGCGCCGGGTTCAAGGACGCCTCGACGGGCGCCGCGTACGACCCGGGCCGCTATCCGGCGCACTCCGGCGGGGTGTTCTTCGTCGGCGTCGAGGGCACCGGCCTGATCCACGGCTATGTCCTCGCCGATTCCGGCGCGTTCACCCGCGTCGCGTCCTTCGGCAGCGGCATGGCCGGCGTGATGGAGCTCCAGTGGGAGCCGCAGGCGGCGCGATTGTGGGTGGTGTGCGACGACACCTGCGGCGGGCAGCACCGCACGATGCGGGTCGGCCAGGACGGCGCCTTCGCCACCGCGGCCGTGTACAACCGTCCCGGTGGCATGCCCGATCTCAACAACGAGGGGTTCGCGGTGGCCGGTGCGGGTGAGTGCGCCGGCGGCGTCAAGCCGGTCTACTGGTCCGACGACGGCAACACCGGCTCGCACGCGCTGCGCAGGGGAACCCTGGCCTGCTGACGCGTCGACGCTAACGCGCCGGAGGCGGTGACTCCGTCTCCGGCGGCTCGGTGAAGACCGCCGGGGTGAGGTGGCGGTAGGCGGCGCGGGCGTTGACCACGCGGGCCACCAGGGTGCCGACGAGGGTCGCGCCGAGCAGGCACGCTATCCAGCGGGCGTCGCGCTGGGCGACCCAGGTGAGGGTGCCCGCGGGCGGTATCCCGAAGCCGTTCAGGAACAGCCAGCACAGGACGGCGGTGCCCGGCGCCGCGGCGAAGCTCGCGCAGAGCCCGAGCACGATCGCGAACACCGACAGCGCCACCAGGACGAGCAGCGGACGGCCGGGCCCCGCGGTGGAGTTGAGGAGGGCCACCAGGAGCGCGGCACCGCCGAACGCCCCGAACCACACCAGGGGCGCGGCGACCGGCTGCGGCACCGGTCTGGCCGCCACGCGCAACGTCATTCGCTCGATCATGCCGGCCGGTCCTCCTTGTCCTGGCCACCGATCCCCGTGACAGCGCTCTGAAGAAACGGTCGAGCGGGGCGACCAGCCTACGGGACGGGTCAAGACGGCCGGCAGCCGCGTACTGGTCCCTCAGCGGCCGGTCCTCGAACGGGTCGGGTCGAGGAGCTGGGCGGCGACCCCCATGAAGACCAGGCCGGCCGCGATGAGCAGGCCGTGCGCGACCACGACCCCGACCAGCAGGACGACGGTGCTGACGGCGAGCGCGGCCCAGGTGCCCGCCCGCCGGTACTCGCGCGGCCGGATGGGGCGTCCGGTGGCGAGGGAGCGGGCGAAGCGTGGATCGTCGCGTTCCAGTCGGGCTTCGAGATCGGCCAGGCTTCCTGCGTCGTAGCGGGGCACGGCTGCTCCTCTCCAGGGCGGGCGGTGCTCGGAGTCTCTCCCGCCTCGGCACCCCGCGACCATCGGGTCCACCGCTCAACAGCCGGGGTGGTCGACCCCCATCCTCGAAGATGAGGGACGTCACGGATGGCCGCCATCGTGCCCGGCCCGCACGCTGGGGGCAAGGTCGGCATCCCGTCACGCCGCGGATGCCGTGAATCGAACCCGGAAGGCGGAGCGCGGTGCCCCTGTTCTGGCGGATCTTCCTGCTGAACGCCGTCGTCCTGATCGTGGCCACCGGTCTGCTCCTCGGACCGGTCACCGTCTCGACGCCGGTGCTGCTCACGGAGGCCGCGGTCCTCAGCGTCGGGCTCGCGGCGATGCTGGTGGCGAACGCGCTGCTGGTGCGGGTGGGCCTGGCGCCGCTGCAACGGCTGTCCCGGGCGATGAACACCATCGACCTGCTGCGTCCTGGCCGGCGGCCCGCGGTGGCCGGGCACGGCGAGGTCGCGGAGCTGATCGCGGCCTACCACACCATGCTCGACCGGCTGGAGGACGAGCGGGCCACCAGCAGTGCCCGCGCGCTCTCCGCGCAGGAGGCCGAACGCCAGCGCATCGCGCAGGAGTTGCACGACGAGGTGGGCCAGACCCTCACCGCCGTGCTGCTGGAGCTGAAGCGGACCGCCGACCAGGCGCCGCCCGAACTGGGCGCGCAGTTGCGGCAGGTGCAGGAGACCACCCGTTCCGGGCTCGACGAGATCCGGCGCATCGCCCGCAGGCTGCGCCCTGGTGTCCTGGAGGAACTCGGCCTGACGAGCGCCCTCAAGGAGCTGGCCGCCGACTTCAGCAGCTCCGCCTGCACGGTCAGGCTCCACCTGGAGGGCGGACTCCCGCCGCTCGACCAGGAGTCGGAGCTGGTCCTGTACCGGGTCGCGCAGGAGGGGCTCACCAACACGGCACGGCACGCCCGCGCGCGGGAGGCCGAACTGACCCTCGCCCGCTCGCCGGAGGGCGTGCGGCTGCGGCTGTGCGACGACGGCGTCGGGCTGGGCGACGCCGTCGAGGGCGCCGGTCTGCGCGGGATGCGCGAGCGGGCCCTGTTCGTCGGCGCCGACCTGGTGCTTGGTCCAGGACCGCGCGGCGGCACCGAAGTACGTCTGACCGTTCCCGTACCGACCCCCGACCGGAGCCGTGACCATGCACGAACCGGCCCCCGCCCGCATCCTGCTCGCCGATGACCACGCCCTGGTCAGACGGGGTGTCCGGCTGATCCTCGACACCGAGCCCGACCTGACCGTGGTCGCCGAGGCCGACGACGGCGCCGATGCCGTCGCCCAGGCGCACGCGCACCGGCCCGATCTGGCGATCCTCGACATCGCGATGCCGCGGCTGACCGGGCTCCAGGCCGCGCGCGAGCTGTCCCGCACCCGCCCTGACCTGCCGATCCTGATGCTGACGATGTACGACAACGACCAGTTCTTCTTCCAGGCGCTGGCGGCGGGCGCGGCCGGGTACGTGCTGAAGTCGGTCGCGGACCGTGATCTGATCGCGGCCTGCCGGGCCACCCTGCGCGGTGAGCCGTTCCTGTACCCGGGGGCGGTGGACGCGCTGATCCGGGACTATCTGAGCCGGGTCAGGGGCGGGGACTCGCTCGCCGCCCGGACCATCACCGACCGGGAGGAGGAGATCCTCAAGCTGGTCGCGGAGGGCCATTCGTCGGTTCAGATCGCCGAGTTGCTCGTCATCAGCCACCGCACGGTGGAGCGGCACCGCGCCAACCTGCTGCAGAAGCTGGGGTTGAAGGACCGTCTGGAACTCACCCGGTACGCGGTGCGGGTGGGGCTGATCGAGCCCTGAACGCGCCTCGCCCCGGGCCGAATCCGGCCCGGGGCGATATGAGTTGACGGTGCGTCAGCGTTCCGACTCGCCCGCGAGGGCGGGTTCGGGGACGGTGTCGGGCCGCGGGCCGCCGGTGGCGGCGGGCGCGGCCGGGGTGCGCAGGACGGTCTTGAGCAGCCGGGCGAAGAGATCGGCGCGGCCCGCGAGGATGGGTCCGAGGACCGCGAGGACGAGCACGTAGCCGGCGATGAACGGGGCGAGCCTGGGATCGAGTCCGGCGCTCGCCGCCATGGCGGCCAGGATCAGCGCGAACTCGCCGCGCGCGACGAGGGTGGTGGCGATCTCGGCGGCGATGTCGGGGCCGTAGCGGTAGAGGCGGGCGACGAGCAGTCCGGCGAGGATGTTCATCACCAGGGTCAGGCCGGCCGCCGCGGCGACCGGGACGGCCACGGACGCGAAGTCGCCCGGGTCGATGGCCAGTCCGAAGGCGAAGAAGAAGATGGCGGCGAAGGCGTCCCGCAGCGGGTGGACCAGTTCGCGTATGCGGGGCGCCGACGGCGTCCCGGCGAGGATCAGGCCGACCATGAACGCGCCGATGGCGTCGGCGACCCCGAGCACCTCGGAGACCCCGGCGACCAGCACGGCGGCGCCGAGGAAGCTGATCACGAGGAGTTCGTTGTCGCGGGTGGCGATCAGCCGGCCGACCAGGCGGGTGCCGTAGCGGGCGGCGGCGGCGAGCACCAGCAGGAAGCCGAACGCCTTCGCGCTCTGCAGGACCGTCTCGGTGACGCCCTCGGCGCCGCTGATGACCGGCTGGAGCGCGGCGAGGTAGAGGGCGAGGAAGATGTCCTCGACGACGATGACGCCGAGGATCAGCCGGGTCTCGGGGCGGCCGAGGCGGCCCAGATCGATGAGGATCTTGGTGACGATCGCCGACGAGGAGATGCCGAGGACACCGGCGAGGACCAGCGCCTCCCGGGTGCCCCAGCCGAGGGCGAAGCCGAATCCGAGGCCGGCGCCCACGTTCAGGAGCAGATAGACGCCCCCGGCGGCCAGCAGCCGCCGTCCTCCGCTCTTGAGGTCGTCGAGGTGGAACTCGAGGCCCAGGTAGAACAGGAGCAGCACCAGGCCGAGCGCGGAGAGCATCTCGAAGTCGTGCGCGTCCTCGACCAGGACCAGGCCCGGGGTGTGCGGGCCCAGCAGGATCCCGGCGAGCATGAACAGCGGAATCGTCGGAAGTCCGATCCTGCCGCCCAGACGCGCGAGGAGCGCGGCGGCCAGGAAGGCGCCGCCCATGGCGAGGAGGGTGTCAGCGTGTCCCACGGGTCACCGCCTTCGCGCGGTCGCGGGGGCTGGATGGCTTCAACTGACGGGGGTGGATGAGGAGTCCCCTTCCCTGGGAGTCGTCGTACTCGTGGCCGGACGCATGGTCAGCGCCGGTCGCGCGGCGGGCTGCCGGATCTCCGAAATCACCGTCGGCCGGTCGTCGACGACCGCACCGCGGCGCCCTCATCGGCAGGCAGCCTCAGCCTTCTCCCACCCTCGTCGATCGGGTGTACCGGTCACCATCCGTTGCGTCACCCATATCGGCATCGGACCGGGTTCGCCCCGTGCGCTTCGCTCAGCCGACGTCCCACAGGAACCGGTGGGTGTGGATGCCGAAGTACGGGAACGACTGGACGCCGCTGACGCCCTCGACCGGGCGGACGACGTCGTTGACGAAGTCGAGCAGTTCGCGCGGGCCCGGTGTGACGACCTCGGCGAACAGGTCGAAGCCGCCCGAGGTGAGGACCGCGTAGACGACCTCGGCGCGGGCGGCAAGTTCGTCGGCGACGGCGCGCGGGTCGCCGTCGACGGTGATGCCGAGCAGGGCCATGGCCTGGCCGCCCATGGCCATCGGGTCGGTGACGCCGACGACCTGGACGGCCTTGGAGTCCAGCAGGCGTTGCAGCCGCTGCCGGGCGGCGGACGCGGACAGGCCGACCCTGGGTCCGAGGTCGGCGTAGGCGATGCGGCCGTCGCTCTGCAGCTCGCGCAGGATGGCCCGGTCGATCTCGTCCACGGTCGGCTTCCTCCCTCTCGGTTCGGCTGCGGTGAGCCTATCGGCGCTGCTCAGGCGGTGAGTTCGGTCAGGGCCGCGGCGAACACCTCGGTGTGCGTGTCGACGTCGCGCGCGGTGGTGTCCGGGCACATCAGGGCCATGTTGTGGAACGGGGTGAGGAGGATGCCCCGGTTGGCCAGGTAGAGGTGCAGGTAGTCCTCGAGGGCGGGGTCGGCGGCCGCCGCCGACGCGGTGCCGGTGCGGGGCGCCGGGTCGGCGAAGCGGTACTCGCTGCGGGCCCCGAGCAGGCTGACCGACCAGGGCAGGGCGTGCGCCTCGATGCCCGCGCGGACGCCGGCCGCGAACCGCTCGGAGAGGGCCGTCATCCGGGCGAACGCCGCGTCGGTCAGGACGTGTTCGAGGGTGGCGCGGGTGGCGGCGACCGAGAGCGCGTTGCCCGCCAGGGTGCCGCCGACGCCTCCCATGTCGACCAGGTCGAGGTCGGCGCGGCCCAGCAGCCGGTCGGCGAGGTCGGCGCTGAGCCCGTAGGCGCCGGCCGGGACGCCGCCGCCGATGGCCTTGCCGATGGTGAGCAGATCGGGTTCCAGGCCCCAGGCCGCGGTGCAGCCGCCGGGTCCCGCAGAGAAGGTGTGGGTCTCGTCGTTGATGAGCAACGTGCCGTGGGCGCGCGTCAGTTCGCGCACGCCGGCCAGATAGCCGGGCTCGGGCAGCACGATGCCGATGTTGGTGAGCGCGGGTTCCATCAGGACGGCGGCGACGTCGCCGTGGGCGAGGGCCCGCTCCAGCTGCGCCAGGTCGTTGAACTCGGCGACCCGGCTGGTGAGGGTGACGTCGCAGGGGGCGCCGACGTTGCCGGGGCGGGGCGCTCCCGCGCCGTCCTCGCCGACGACGATGAGGGACTCGTCGACGCTGCCGTGGTAGCTGTAGCTGTTGACCAGGATCTTGGGGCGGCCGGTGACGGCGCGGGCGAGCCTGATGGCCCAGCGGTTGGCGTCGGTGGCGGTCAGCGAGAAGCTCCAGCGGGCGAGTCCGAAGCGGCGGGTCAGCTCGGCGCCGACCCATTCCGCGTCCTCGGTGGGGAGCATCGCGGTGGCGCCGCCGAGGTCGGTGAAGCGGCGCTGGACGGCCTCGGCCACCGGCGCGGGCGAGTGTCCCGCCATCGCGCCGGTGTCGCCGAGGCAGAAGTCGATGTACTCCTGCCCGTCGATGTCGGTGACCCGGGCGCCGCGGGCCGTCGCCAGGTAGCGCGGGAAGGGGCCTGCGGTCTTGTTCATCCAGGTCATCGGCACCCGGCCGAAGAGGTGCTCGGCCCGTCCGTAGGCGCCGCGGGAGCGGGGTCCCCGACGTGCGGCCTCCGCGGTTTCGCGGTCGAGTAGATCCTGAAGGCGGGCGCGGTCCATGGTCACCTCTGCGTCTGGGGCCGTTCGAACAGCAGGAGGCTACGACGGATACCGCGATGACCTCAAGGCTCGACGAAGGATTCCGTTGTCAGGACACACGGATCATGCGTGTTGTCCCGGTGGGACAGATGTCCCATCGGGCAAGATGTCCCGAGGGGACATCGAGGAGTACGCTCAGGGGCATGAAGGCAACGGAGCCGAACAGCACGACGGAGGACCGGCGGGCCCGCAAGGCGCGGCAGACGCGCGACGCGATGGCCGCCGCCGCCGTCGGCCTGATCCTCGACCGCGGCCTGGCCGCCACCACCGTCGAGGCGATCGCGGAGCACGCCGACGTCACCCGCCGCACCTTCAGCCGGTACTTCACCGGCAAGGAGGACGCGGCCCTCGACTTCGTCCGCGGCGACGGCGACCGCATCAACGCCCTGCTGCGCGCGCGGCCCGCCGCCGAACCCCCGCTCCTCGCCTACCGGCGGGCCGTGCGCGGCTGGCTGGCCGACCGGGAGAACCCGGCCTGGCACGTCAGGCCCAGGATGCGCAGGCTGCTGGCGGTGGTGGACGGCGAGCCCGCGCTGTTCGCCGCGTACGAACGCATCCGGGTCGACGCCCAGGAGGAGTCGATCCGCATCATCGCCGACCGGCTCGGCACCGACGACGTCCGGGACCTGCGCCCGGCCGTCGTGGTCGACGCCGCCGCCGGCGTCCTCACCGCCGCGCTGCGCGCCTGGGCGCGCGCCGGATCGGACCACGACTCGGGAGCCGCAGACCTCGCCGCCCTGGTGGAGCGGGCCTACGACGCCCTGATCTCGGAGGCCGCGGCCGCGGTCACCGATGGCACTACCGAAGAGTGAAGGCACCATGAGCACCACCCCGCACACCCCCGACTACGCCACCGAGTTCGCCGGCAGGACCGCGCTGGTCACCGGCTCCGCCTCCGGCATCGGGCTCGCCACCGCCCGCCGCCTCGGCGCGGGCGGGGCCGCCGTCGTCATCGCGGACCACAACGCCGAGGGCGCCGAGCAGGCCGCCGCCGGCCTCAGGGCCGAGGGCATCAAGGCCGCCGCCGTCGAGCTGGACGTGACCGTTCCGGCGTCCGTGGCCGCCGCCGTCGCCTTCGCCGTCGACACCTTCGGCGGTCTCGACCTGGCCGTCAACAACGCGGGCATCGGCGGCCCCAGCGCGCCCACCGGCGCGTACGACATCGACGCCTACGACCGGGTCGTGCGCACCAACCTCGACGGCGTCTTCTACTCCCTGCGCCACGAGATCCCGGCGATCCAGGCGTCGGGCAAGGGCGGCGCCATCGTCAACGTGGCCTCCATCCTCGGCACGGTCGCCTTCGCGGGCTCCCCCGCCTACGTGGCCGCCAAGCACGGCGTGGTCGGCCTGACCAAGTCCGCCGCCGCCGAGTACGCCGCCGAGGGCATCCGGATCAACGCCGTCGGCCCCGGCTTCATCGAGACGCCCCTGCTGCGCACGATGGACCAGGCCGCCTACGACGGTCTGGTGGGCCTGCACCCGGCCGGCCGGCTCGGCACCCCCGAGGAGGTCGCCGAGCTGATCGCCTTCCTGCTGTCGGACCGCGCCTCGTTCGTGGCGGGCAGCTACCACCTCGTCGACGGCGCCTACACCGCCGTCTGAGCCGCAGGGAGAGGAGTCCCGCCATGAAGGCACTGCAGTACCGCGAGATCGGAGCGGCACCCGAGGTGGTGACCGTCCCCGACCCCGAACCCGGGCCGGGACAGGTCCTGTTGAAGGTCACCGCCGCCGGTGTCTGCCACTCCGACATCGCCGTGATGAGCTGGCCCGCCGAGGGCTTCCCCTACCCGCTGCCGCTGACCCTCGGCCACGAGGGGGTCGGCACGGTCGCCGCGCTCGGCGCCGGTGTCACCGGGGTGCGCGAGGGCGACGCGGTCGCCGTCTACGGGCCCTGGGGCTGCGGCAGTTGCGCCAAGTGCGCGCAGGGCAAGGAGAACTACTGCCTGCGCGCGGGTGAGTTGGGCATCAACCCGCCGGGGCTCGGCGCGCCGGGCTCGATGGCCGAGTACCTGCTCGTCGACGACGCCAGGCACCTGGTTCCGCTGGGCGGCCTCGACCCGGTCGCCGCGGTGCCGCTGACCGACGCCGGGCTCACCCCGTACCACGCGATCAAGCGGTCGCTGCCCAAGCTGGTGCCCGGCTCGACGGCGGTCGTCATCGGCACCGGCGGCCTCGGGCACGTCGCGATCCAGCTGCTGCGCGCCCTCTCGCCCGCCCGGGTGGTCGCCCTCGACGTGAGCGCGGAGAAGCTGGAGCTCGCGAAGAAGGTCGGCGCGCACGAGGTGGTGCTGTCCGACGCGCGGGCGTCCGCCGCGGTGCGCGAACTGACCGGCGGCGTGGGCGCCGAGGCCGTCTTCGACTTCGTCGGGGCCGCGCCCACCGTCGCCTCGGCGGGCGCGATGGCGGCCGTCGAGGGCGATGTCACGATCGTCGGCATCGGCGGCGGCACCCTGCCGGTCGGCTTCGGTCACCTGGCCTTCGAGGTGTCGGTGTCGGCCCCGTACTGGGGCAGCCGCGGCGAGCTGGACGAGGTGCTGGCACTGGCCCGCTCCGGTGCCGTCTCCGTGCACACCGAGACCTACTCGCTCGACGACGCTCCGCTCGCCTACGAGCGGCTGCACGACGGGAAGATCAACGGCAGGGCGGTCATCCTCCCGAACGGCTGAGCCGTCCCCGGGCGGCCCCCGCTTCTCTTCCACAGATCTGCCGTACGGGCAGGGCGATCCCAACTCGCCCTGCCCGTACGGCATTTCCGACAGTTGAGGAAGAACCGAACGGTCCTCGGTCAGATTTCCGAACCGGTCTTTCCCGACCGTGCGAAATCGAACGATGACGGTGTGTACTGTGCTGCGAGCGGCGCCCGGGGGACGCGGAGCGACTCCCGGCCGGTGTCTGCGCCGTGCCTCCTTTCGCCCGCGACCCGCTTGGAACCGATTCGATGATCGAACTACCGGAGCTGGCCGCCGGCGGTCTCGCCGTGGGAACGCTGTCGGCGCTCGTCCTGGGCGGCGGCCTGGTGCGGTCCAGACGCCAGCTCGCCCGGCAGCGCGCCGAGACGGCCGCCCTGCGCGGCAGGCTCGAAGGCGCCATCGAGGGATTCACCGCCGAGGTCGAGCACCTCGCCACCGAGCGGGTGCCCGCCGCCGCACGGCAGTTGACGCATCCTCACGTCGTGGTGCCCGGACCCACCCAGCCGCTCATCGGCACCTCCCCGCTCGGTGTCGCGCTGGAGCACGTGCTCCAGGAGCTGCGCACCGAGCTGGCCGCGCAGCGCACCCGGATCGACGCGGCGGCCCAGGCCGGGATGCGCGGCGCCACCCGGGAGATCCAGGCCGCCCTCTACCGCCTCCAGGACGCCCTGCGCGGACTCCAACAGGACTACGACGATCCCGAGTTGGCGCAGATCCTGTTCCGGCTCGACCACGAGAACGAGCAGTCGCTGCGGCGCGCGCAGGTCGCGGCCGTGGTGTGCGGGGCCTGGGTGGGCCTGGCCCGTGAGGAGTCGCATCTGGTGGACGCGGTGACCGGCGGGCAGGCCCGGCTCGCCGGGTACCACCGGGTGCGGGTGAACAACCATCTGGAGCCCGGCACCGGCCTGGTGTCGCACGCCGTCGAGCCGGTCGCCATCATCGTCGCCGAGCTGCTGGACAACGCGCTGCGGCACTCGGCGCCCGACACCGATGTGGTGGTCGACCTGGAGCAGGTGCACCACGGGGTGTGCGTGACCGTCGACGACGCGGGTCTCGGCATGACCCGCGACGAACGGGCCCGCGCGCAGCGGCTGGTGGCGGGCTCGGAGCCGATCCTGCTGACCGAGCTGGGCGATCCGCCGCGGATGGGGCTCGCCGCGATCGGGCAGCTGACCCGGCAGTTCGACCTCGGCGTCGACGTCTCCTCGCCGTCGCCCTACGGTGGCGTGCGGGCGGTGCTGCGCATCGACAGCCATCTGCTCAGCGCGATCGACCCGGTGGAGCACCCGCCCGCGGCCGGCGCCGCGCGCTCGACCCGGGGCGCCGCGGGACGGCCGCCGACCGCCGCCCGGCGAGAGCCGCCGCACGACGCGGGCCCCGACGGACCCTCCGCGGGCCGCGAGCCGTTCCACGCCGGGCGGGACGAGCCGCGCACCCGGCACGGGGCGTCCTCCGCGACGCCGGACATCCCCCGCGCCGAACGGGAGACGCCCTCCGCCGAGCCGAACGGATTCGCCGCGCCCCGGCAGCCGTTCGCCGCCGCCCAGGACCCCTTCCCCGCGGCACAGGACTCCTCCCCCACGGCGCACGGGCCGTTCGCCACGCCACCGGAGTCCTTCCCCGGCGCCCAGGACCCGTTCGCCGCCGCGCACGGCTACGGCGCGGAGTCCGACACCTCCGACGCCCGTCCCGCCGCCGACCCGGTGGAGCGGCAACGCCCGCTGGAGAACGAGGCGTTGCCGCAGCGGCGGCGCCGCGCACGCGGCGCGGCCGGCGAGGCTCCGTCGGTCGCGAAGCGGGCCGTGCGGCGGCCCGAGGACGCCGCTCTCGCGCTCGGCGCGTTGCAGTCCGGCACCGCGGCGGCCCGCCAGGAATCCACCGAACCGAACGATGACCAGAGCGACTTCGAGGGGGGAGCGGCTCGATGACCAGCCGCCAGACGGGCGACACGGCATGGGTGCTCGATCCGATACTCCAGGTACCGCACGTGGTGGCCGCCGCCCTGCTGACCAGGGACGGCCTCGTCACCGGGTACACGGACGCGCTGTCGCGGCCGACCGCGGAACGGGTCGCCGCGATCACCAGCACCGTGCAGGGCGCGGCCCGCACCGCGGCGGCGGCGTTCGCCGACCGCGACGACGCCGAGGTCCGTCAGGTGGTGATCGAGTCGGACCACGGCTATGTGCTGATCGTGCCGACCGACCACGGCACCTGTGTGGCGGCCTACGGCTCGAACGAGGTCCGGCTCGATCTGCTGGCGCACCGGGTGCACTCCCAGGTGGCGCGGCTGGGCGAGAAGGCGATGAGCGCGGCGCCCCGGGGCGGCGACGGCGGCGCGTCGGCATGACCGGCCGCCGTGGCGGCCGTCCCCTGGTCCCCGCGTATCTGTCGACCGGCGGTCTGGCCGGTTCCGGCCGGGCCCGCCTCGACCGCCTGTCGGTCCTCACCGCCGTCGGCGCACCACCGTCGGGGGCCGGTCTGCCCGCGGCCCAACTCGCCCTCCTGGACGTCCTGGACGGCGGATCGCTGACGGTGGTGGAGGCGGCGGCGCTGCTGCGGCTGCCGGTGTCGGCGCTCCAGGTGCTCGCCGCCGCGCTCCTCGACCGCGAACTGCTGCTGGCCCGCCCTCCGGTGCCGCCCGCCGAACGGTTCGACCCCGACCTGCTGAAGAGAGTCGCCGATGGCCTCCGCTCCCTCAAGCACTAGCGGCATCCACCTCCCCGACACCGCGGCCGACCTGGTGAAGATCCTGGTCGCGGGCCCGTTCGGGGTGGGCAAGACGACCCTGATCGACTCGGTGTCGGAGATCAGGCCGCTGCACACCGAGGAGCGGCTCACCGAGGCGTCGGCGGGCATCGACGACCTGGACGGGGTGCGGGAGAAGACCACCACGACCGTCGCCGTCGACTTCGGCCGGATCAGCCTGCCGGACGGCGTCGTGCTGTACCTGTTCGGCACCCCCGGGCAGCAGCGGTTCCGGCAGTTGTGGGACGACATCGCGTACGGGGCGCTGGGGGCGCTCGTCCTGGTGGACAGCCGCAGGATCGACGCCTCCTTCGACGTGCTCGGGCTGGTGGAGGAGACGGGTCTGCCGTACGCGGTCGCCTTCAACGCCTTCCCGGACGCGCCCCGCCACCACACCCCCGAACAGCTGCGCGCCGCCCTCGACCTGGAACCGGCGACGCCGATGGTCACCTGTGACGCGCGTGACGCCGGATCCTCGCTCGACGCGCTGCTCGCCCTGGTGCAGCGCCTCGTCGACCGCCACCCCTCGGAGCCCAGGTGACCACCTATCCCGCCGCCCGGCAGGACTTCTCCCGTTCGGTGCCCGTACGGCTGTGGGAGGACGGCTTCGCCCGCGACCCGTCCCGCTACTACACCGCGCTGCGCTCGCAAGGCCCGGTCGGGTGGGCGGAGTTGGCGCCCGGTGTGCCCGCCTATGTGGTCACGGACCGGCGGGCCGCCCTCGATCTGCTCGGCGACGACGAGGCGTTCTCGCACGATCCGCGGCCCTGGGAGTCGACGGTCCCCGACGACTCGCCGGTGCTCGGGATGATGCGCTGGCGGCCCAACTCGCTGTTCTCGGACGGGGTCGACCACCTCCGCTACCGCAACTCCCTGATCGACACCTTCGCCCGGATCGAGCCGCACGACCTGCGGGCCAGGGTGCACCGGGCGGTGCGGGTCCTGGTGGGCCGGTTCGGGCCGCGCGGCGAGGCCGATCTGGTGGCCGACTTCGCCAGGCCGCTGATGGCCCTGGTCTTCAACAGCCTCTTCGGGCTGCCGGACAGCCACAGCGGCCGGCTCGACGCGGCGCTCGGCAAAATGATGGAGGGCGGTGCCCAGGCCGCCGCGGGCGAGGCGGAGTTCGGCGGATATGTGCTGGAGCTGATCGCGGCCAAGTCGCAGTCGCGCGGCGACGACCTGCCGAGCTGGCTGCTCGACCATCCGGCCGCGCTGACCCCGGAGGAGGTCACCTGGCAGGTGTTCCTCACGCTCGGCGCGGGGCACGAGCCGACCGCGAACCTGGTGTCGAACGCGCTGTCCAGGATCCTCGGCAACGCGCTGTACTACTCGACGCTCACCTCGGGCGCCCGCCCGGTGATGGACGCCGTCGTCGAGGTGCTGCACCACGAGACGCCGCTCGCCAACTACGGCATCCACTACGCGCGCCGCCCGGTGACGTTCCACGGGGCGTGGATCAGGGCGGCGGTCCCGGTGGTGGTCTCCTACGGGGCGATGGCGCACTTCGCCGAACGCGAGGTCACCTCCGGCAGGCATCCCAAGGACGCCTCGCATCTGTCCTGGTCGGCGGGCCCGCACGCGTGCCCGGTGCGGCAGCACACGCTGCTCATCGCGACGGAGGCGATCGAGCGGCTCACCCAGTGGCTGCCCGATCTCGACCCCGTCCTGCCCCGTGAGCGCCTGGGCTGGCGGCCGGGCCCCTTCCACCGGTCGCTCACCGCCCTGCCCGTCCGGTTCACCCCCCGCTCCCCCGACCAGCCCGGAGACCCGTCGTGACCGTCACCGACCGCATCGCCCTCGACCCGTTCGGCGCCGACATCGCCGCCGAGTGCGCCCGGCTGCGCGCCCTGGGGCCGATCGTCCCGGTGGAGCTGCCCGGCGGCATACCGGCGTGGGCGCCGACCGGGTACGACACGCTCAAGGAGCTGCTCCTGGACCCGCGGGTCAGCAGGGACCCGCGGCTGCACTGGCGGCTGTGGCCCGAGGTCGGCGACCATCCCTCGTGGGCCTGGATCCTCGGCTGGGTCGGGGTCGTCAACATGCTCTCCACGTACGGGCCCGACCACGCCAGGCTGCGCAAGCTGGTGGCGCCGAGTTTCACGCTCCGGCGCACCGAGGCGATGCGGGCCCGGGTGGAGGCGATCACCGCGGAGCTGCTCGACGGTCTCGCGGCGGCCGGCGCGGACGGCGCGGTGGTGGACGTCAGGGCGGGGTTCGCGCACCCGCTGCCGATGCGGATCATCTGCGAACTGTTCGGTGTGCCGGACGCGTTGGCGGCGGACACCGGGCGGCTGATCGCGGACATCATGGACACCTCCGATCCCAGTCCCGAGCACGGGGCGTCCGTGCAGCGGCAGATCGCCACGGTGCTGCCCGCGCTGATCGCGTACCGGGTCGCGCACCCCGGGGACGATCTGACGACCGAGCTGATCCGGGTGCGGGACGAGGACGGCGACCGGCTCAGCGACGACGAACTCCTGTACACGCTGCTGCTGGTGATCGGCGCCGGGTTCGAGACGACCGTGAACCTGATCGGCAACGCGGTCGCGGCGCTGCTGCGCGACCCGGACCAGTCGGCCGCCGTCCGGGCGGGGAGGACCGGTTGGGACGCCGTGGTGGAGGAGACGCTGCGGGTGCATCCGTCGATCGCGGCGCTGCCGCTGCGGTTCGCGGTGCGGGACATCGAGGTCGCGGGGGTGACGGTCCCGGCGGGCGACGCCATCATCACCACGTACGCGGCGGCGGGGCTCGACCCGGCGCGCTACGGGCAGGGCGCGGGCGTCTTCGACGCGGCGCGCGGTGCGGACGACCATCTGTCGTTCGGGATCGGGGTGCACCGGTGCGTGGGTGCCCCGCTCGCCCGGCTGGAGGCGCTGACGGCGCTGCCCGCGCTGTTCGAGCGCTTCCCGGGGATGCGGCTGGCGGTCGGCGCCGGGGAGCTGCGGCAGACGCCGTCGTTCATCGCGTACGGCTGGCAGGAGATACCGGTGCTGCTCGAGGGCTGAGCGCGGGGGTCGACCGGCCCCCCGTTCCGGTCGTTCCCCCGCGTTCGTCGAACTTACGTCCAGGGCCGCGGCGCGGGTAGCGCACCGGTGCCCGCCGGAGGGCCTGGAGGGCTCACCCGTGCACAGGTGCGTCCGGTGGGCCCGGGTCTGTCCTGGGCAGCGCGGGCGCGTCGAGGGTGCCGAGGGCGAGATGGGCGAGGACGGCCTCGTACAGGTCGCTGCCGCCGGCCAGGAGCTGGCGTTCCAGGACGGGTTCGGCGGCCCGGACGTGCTCACGGACGGTCTGCGGGTGGAACCCGAGGCGCTGCGCGGCCCGTTCGGCGTTGCCGCCCTCCGCGATCCAGGCGCGCAGGGTGCGCCGCAGGTCGCGGGCGTCCGGGTCGAGCCTGCCGAGCAGTCCGCTCGCCCAGCCCCGCAGGGCGCCGCCGCCGAGCAGGTCGGCGAGACCGGCGACGTCGGGCCTCTCGTCGGCCCGGTCCCGGTCGTCCCCGCCGGCCTCCGCGTTGAGGGCCAGGTGGACGACGGCGCGGACGGTGAGGTCGGAGAGGTCCGCGTCGAGGAGCGTCTCCAGGCGTTCCATGCGGGCGCGCACGGTGTTGCGGCTGACGCCCATGATCTTGGCGGCGCTGACGGCGGTGAACTCCAGGCCGAGCCGGGTGGTGGCGAGGAGTTCGGCGCGGGTGTGGTGGGCGAGGCGGTCGAGGGGGCGCAGCAGGCGGGTGGCCCAGTGGTGCAGGGCGGCCGGGTCCATGAGGCGTTCGGGGTGGGTGCGTTCGGCGTAGACGGCTTGGTGGTCGGGGCTGAACCGGGCGACGGCGAGGGCGCTGACGGCCTGGCCGTAGGCGGTGGCGGTGCGGGCGAGGCGCTGCGGGGTGCTGCCGCCGAGGAAGGTGCCCGGCCGTCGTCCGGCCACGGAGCGCAGTTGGTCGGCCGCGGTGTCGTGCGGGGTGAGGACGATGACGTGCCGGTCGACGGCCGGGCAGCGCACGACGAGGGCGCGTTCGCGGGTGGCGTCGAGGCACTCCTCGGCGATCCGGTCGCGTTCCCGCGCGTACGCCTCCAGGACGTAGACGCGCGCGGTGTCGGTGTCGAGGAGTCCTGGCCAGAATCCGGCGGCGACCCGGCGGGCGGAGACGGTGTCCTCGACCATCAGCAGTTGCAGGATGGCGAGCCGCAGGTCGGCGGTGGCGCGGCGCAGCCGCCGTCCGGCGGTGGCGGTCCCCCGTGCGGCGAGCAGCAGTTCGAGGACCTGCGCGGTGCGGCTGACGATGTCGGCGCCGCGCCGGTCGAAGGGGTCGGCGCGGTCGACGGCGAGGACGGCGACGGCGGGGTGGTCGGGGTGGGCGACGCGGACCAGACGCTGGTGGCGGCCGGCCTCCTGGCAGGAGGCGGACGCGATCCGGCCGGAGGCGAGGTCGGCGAGGAGGGCGCGGTCCACGGGGGCGGGTGAGCCGGCGAGGAGCGCGCCTGAGCCGTCCAGCAGGCCGGCCGTGCCGGTGACCGCGTCGGCCAGCCAGGCGACGACCTTGCGCGGGTCCCGGCCGCCGGGCCGCAGCTGGTCGAGGAGTTCCCTGGCCCAGGGGTCGGCTTCAGGGCCCGGCGCCCGCCGGCCCCCGTCCTGTCGGCCGGCCATGTCGGCTTCCTCCCGTGGGTCGGATCGGGCGCGGCGTGCGCTCGGGGACGTTACCCCACCGGGCCCGCGCCGTGACCGGGGCGCCGGGGGGCGGGGAGTCTCCCGCGTGGCGGTGTCCGGCCGACGCAATAGGCTCGGTGGATGGCCAAGTACTTCGACGTGCACCCGGACAACCCCCAGGCGCGCACCATCAACCAGGTCGCGGACCTCATCCGCGCGGACGCGCTCGTCGCGTACCCGACGGACTCCTGCTACGCGCTGGGCTGCCGTCTCGGCAGCCGGGACGGCATCGACCGGATCCGCGCGATCCGGCGGCTCGACGACCGGCACCACTTCACGCTGGTGTGCCAGGACTTCGCCCAGCTGGGCCAGTTCGTGCGGATCGACAACGACGTGTTCCGGGCGATCAAGGCGTCCACGCCGGGCAGCTACACGTTCATCCTGCCGGCGACCCGTGAGGTGCCGCGGATGCTCCAGCACCCGAAGAAGAAGACGGTGGGGGTGCGCATCCCGGACCATGTCGTCACCCAGGCGCTCCTGACGGAGCTGGGTGAGCCGCTGCTGTCCAGCACGCTGCTGCTGCCCGACGAGGAGGAGCCGCTGACCCAGGGCTGGGAGATCAAGGACCGGCTCGACCATGTCCTCGACGCGGTCGTCGACAGCGGGGAGTGCGGCACGGAGCCGACCACGGTCATCGACTTCTCCAGCGGCGAGGCGGAGATCGTGCGGGTCGGCGCGGGGGACCCGACGCGGTTCGAGTGAGGCTCGCCGGGTGGCGGCGGGGGTGGTCCCGGCCCGGTGGGTGGTCCGTGCAACGATGTGCGCGGCCCGACCCCCCACGGGCCGGCGACCCGCTCGCCGCCGACCGCGCTGAGAGGCACCTTTCGCCATGACCTCCGTACAGGGAACCGCCGTTGACATCACGACCGAGGACGGCGTCGCCGACGCGTATCTGGCGCATCCCGACGACGGGCTCCCGCACCCCGGTGTGCTGCTCTACCAGGACGCCTTCGGTCTGCGCCCGCAGCTGAGGTCGATGGCCGACCGGCTCGCCGCGGCCGGGTACACGGTCCTGGTGCCGAACGTCTTCTACCGCAGCGGGCGCACCCCGCTGTTCGATCTGCCGGAGTTCATCGATCTGTCGGCCCGGCCGGAGATCTTCGGGCAGATCGGCCCGGTGATGGGGGCGCTGACCGCCGAGATGTCCGTGCGGGACGCGGGCTCCTACCTCCAGTGGCTGGCCGAGTCGCCGCTGGTGGCGGACGGTCCGGTCGCGCTGACCGGTTACTGCATGGGGGCCAGGCTGGCGCTGCTGACCGCGGGCACCTACCCGGCCCGGGTCGCGGCCGCCGCCGGTTTCCACGGCGGCAGGCTGGCGACGGACCAGCCGGACAGCCCGCATCTGGTGGCCGGGAACATCACGGCCGAGCTGTACTTCGGCCACGCCGACGAGGACTCCTCGATGCCGCCCGAGCAGCAGCGGCTGCTGGAGGAGACGCTCACCGCGGCCGGTGTGCGGCACCGGTGCGAGGTGTATCCGGGAGCCCACCACGGCTACACCCAGGCGGACACGGACGCCTACGACGAGAAGGCCACGGAGCGGCACTGGGCCGCGCTGCTGGACCTGCTGGCCCGCACCTTCTGATCTTCCGCCGAGGGCGCCCACGGGTGATCTCCCGTGGGCTTCCTCCGGTGCGCGCACGTTCCGCTTATTGACATGCACGCAACTCCGGTGCGACTTTGAGAGCGCTCTCAGAGCGAGGTACGGACCAATCCCCTCGGGTGATCCCCCCACACACACGGAGGTGGAGCGTGCGACGAAAGCTCACGCGCCGTCTGCTGGCACCGGCCGCGGCGGCGGCGCTGCTCACCGCGGTTCTCTCGGTGCAGGCACCGTCGTCCGCGGACGCCGCGGTGCCCGCGACCATTCCGCTCAAGCTCGTCAACAACTCCGGTCGCGGCGACGCGGTCTACGTCTACATCATCGGCACCCAGCTCTCCACCGGGCAGCAGGGCTGGGCGGACGCGAACGGCACCTTCCACGCCTGGCCGGCCGGCGGCAACCCGCCGACCCCCGCGCCGGACGCGTCCATCGCCGGTCCGGCGAGCGGCCAGTCCAAGACCGTCAGGCTCCCGAAGTTCTCCGGCCGGGTCTACTTCTCCTACGGCCAGAAGCTGGTGTTCAAGCTGACGACCGGCGGACTGGTCCAGCCCGCCGTGCAGAACCCGACCGACCCCAACCACGACATCCTCTTCAACTGGTCCGAGTACACGCTCAACGACGCCGGCATCTGGCTCAACAGCACGCAGGTCGACATGTTCTCGGCGCCCTACGCGGTCGGCGTGCAGCGGGCCGACGGCTCCACGGTCACCACCGGCCACCTCAAGTCGGGCGGCTACAACGGGGTGCTGAGCGACCTGCGCGGCCGCTCGGGCGGCTGGGCGCAACTGGTGCAGACGCGGTCCGACGGCACGGTGCTGCGGGCGCTGGCGCCGGGCCACGGCCTGGAGTCGGGCGCGCTGCCCGCCTCCGTGATGGACGACTACATCAACCGGGTCTGGCAGAAGTACGCGTCGTCGACGCTGACCGTCACGCCCTTCGGCGACCAGCCCAACACCAAGTACTTCGGCAAGGTGTCGGGCAACACCATGAACTTCACCAACAGTTCGGGCGCGGTCGTCACCAGTTTCCAGAAGCCCGACGCGGACAGCGTCTTCGGCTGCCACAAGCTGCTCGACGCCCCCAACGACCAGGTGCGCGGCCCGATCTCACGGACCCTGTGCGCCGGGTACAACCGCACCACGCTGCTCACCAACGCGAGCCAGCCGGACTCCTCGGCGACCGGTTTCTACCAGGACGGCGTGACCAACCAGTACGCCCGCGCCATCCACGCCCGGATGGCGGACGGCAAGGCGTACGCCTTCGCCTTCGACGACGTCGGCAACCACGAGTCGCTGGTGAACGACGGCAACCCGCAGTCCGCGACGCTCACCCTCGACCCGTTCAACTGACGGGCCCGGCACGGCGGCAGGGCCGCACCCCGTCCGACACGGGGTGCGGCCCTTCGTCATGCGGTGGGTCAGCTGGTCGTCACGGCGGTGTCGTCCACGACGAAGCTGGTCTGGAGGGAGGAGTCCTCGACGCCCGAGAACTTGAGGGCGACGGTCGAGCCCGCGAAGGACGACAGGTCGAAGGACTTCTGGGTGTACCCGGAGGCGGCGTTGAGGTTCGAGTACGTCGCCAGGGTGGTCGAACCGGCGGTGACCGTCAGCTTGTCGTACGCGGTGCTCGTGGTGGTCTCCGAGGTGTCGATGTGCAGGTAGAAGGTGAAGGTGGCCTTGCAGCCGCTCGGGACGGTCACCGACTGGGAGAGCGTGTCGGTGTGCGTCGAGCCGTACCCGTCGAGCCAGGCGTAGTACGAACCGCCGTGCGCGCTCTGCCCGGTGGAGTTGGTGACGACCCCGCTGGAGGCGGTCCAGGTGGTGTTGCCCGACTCGAAGCCCTGGTTGCCGAGGAGCTGCGTCGAGGTGCAGGTGCCTCCGCCGCCGCTCGACGAGACCGTCCAGGTGAAGGACGCGGTGCCGGTGGCGCCGGTGCTGTCGGTCACCGTGACGGTGCTGCTGTAGGTGCCCGCGGTGGTCGGGGTGCCGGAGATCGCGCCGGTGGCGGAGCTGATCGACAGACCGGTCGGCAGGCCGCTCGCCGCGTAGGTCAGGGAACCGCTGTTGCTGCTGCTCGCCGTGATCTGGAGGCTCACCGCGGTGCCGACGGTGGAGGACTGGCTGCCCGGGTTGGTGACCGTGACGCCGGTGGTCGGCACGGTGATGTGGCTGCCGACGTTGATGCCGGCGAACGCGTTGCCGACCCCCGCGTACTGCGTGGAGCCGGTGCCGTACAGCGCGGCGGCGGCGTTCAGGGCGGCGGTGCGGGCCCCGGCGTAGGTGGTGCTGGACGTCATGTACGACGTCAGCGCCTTGTACCAGATCTGCAGGGCCGCGTCCCGGCCGATCCCGGCGACCGCGACACCGTCGGAGGTGCTGCTGGTGTAGGTGACGCCGTTGATGGTCTTGGTGCCGCTGCCCTCGGAGAGCAGATAGAACATGTGGTTGGCCGGGCCCGATGAGTAGTGCACGTCGAGGTTGCCGACGCCCGAGTACCAACTGTCCGCCGAGGCGCCGTCCTTGCTCGGCTTGTCCATGTAACGCAGCGGCGTGCCGTCGCCGTTGATGTTGATCTTCTCGCCGATGAGGTAGTCGCCGACGTCGGAGGAGTTGTTGGCGTAGAACTCGACGCCGGTGCCGAAGATGTCGGAGGTCGCCTCGTTCAACCCGCCCGACTCACCTGTGTAGTTGAGCCCGGCGGTGTTGGAGGTGACGCCGTGGCTCATCTCGTGGCCTGCCACGTCGAGCGAGGTCAGCGCGTGGGTGCCGCCCGAGCCGTCGCCGTAGGTCATGCAGAAGCAGGAGTCGTCCCAGAAGGCGTTGACGTAGCTGCTGCTGTAATGGACCCGGGAGTAGGCGGCGACACCGTTGTTCTTGATGCCGTTGCGCCCGAAGGTGTTCTTGTAGAAGTCCCAGGTCGTCTGGGCGCCGTAGGCCGCGTCCGCGCCCGCGGTCTGGGTGTTGGAGCCCGCTCCGGTGCCCCAGACGTCGTCGGCGTCCGTCATCAGGGTGCCGGTGCCCGAGGTGCCGTTGTTGAGGCTGTACGTCTTGTGGCCGCCGCGCGTGGTGTCGTACAGCTGGTAGGTCGAGCCCGAGAGCGTGGTGTTGAGGGTGACCGTCCCGCTGTACTGGGTGTTGCCCGTGCCCGACTTGACGGCCTGGTAGCGGTACAGCTCCGCGCCGCTGGTGGCGTCCGTGACGACGTGCAGCTGACTGGGGGTGCCGTCGTCCTGGAAGCCGCCGACCACGGTCTCCCAGGCGAGCTTCGGGGTGCCGCTGCCGGCCCAGACGACCTTGCGGGCGCTGTCGGCGGTGGCCCGGTCGGCGTCGAGCGAGGCGGCGGCCTTGAGCGCCTTGGTCTCCGCGGACGCCTTGGTGTAGGTCGCCGTGGTGGACGCGACCTTGACGGTCCGCCTGCCGTTGAAGGTGGCGCCGACCGTGCCGGTCGCCTCGGCGGCGGGCGGGGTGTGCACGATGAGGTCGCCGCCGAGGACGGGCAGCCCGGCGTAGGTCCGCTCGTAACGGGTGTGCAGGGTACCGTCGTTGTCCTTGACGACGTCCTTGACGACCAGCTTCTCCTGGCTGCCGAGGCCGATGGCGCGGGCCGTCGCGGCCGTGCCGTCCGTCGCGCCGCTGAGCAGCGTGGCGCGCTGCGCCGGGGTGAGCTTCGCCTCCAGGCCCCCGGTGCGCAGCGGGCTGGGGTGGGGGGCGGCGGGCGCGGCCTGGGCCGGGGCCGCCTGGACGCCTACGGCGAGGAGGGCCGCGGCGGAGAGCAGGGCTCCGGCCGCGGTCCGCTTGCGGGGGTTGCGTCTCACTCGTTCTCCTCCTGCGACGACCGCGTGGGGCGGCCGGTGACAGACCGGGCAGCCGGGTGTACTGACCGGGACGAGCCGAGCTGTGCGGGGGCCGTGGAACTGTGCCGTGAGCGTGGGGGGTGGGGCGGTGGTTGGGAGAATGACAGAGTTGACCGTGGCATGTCACTGCGGTTCGGGGAATCGAGGGTTATCCCTCTGTACCCGCCGCCCACCCCCGGTCACCACCGATCCCCGCTGTCCGCAGGGGAGTTGACCGTTGTTACGGTGAACCGGTGTCTGACTCCTCACGCGATACCGCCGAGGGCGCCGGCTGGGGCACCGCCGAACCGGGCGACTACCAGCGGCTGTTGCCTCCCCGGGTCGAGAAGATCTCCTGGTTCGCCCCCCGCACCCTGTGGGCCGCCCGCAACGGCGTCCTCGCCTCCCTGTTCGGCGACCCCACCGGCCGCACCAGGGCCCGCTGGGTGGCGCAGCGGGAGGCCGCGGGGGCGCCCGCGGACAAGGTGATCAGACACGAGGTCCCCGACCGCTTCTCGTTCATGGTCATCGGCGACACCGGCGAGGGCGGCGACTCCCAGTACGCGGTGGTGCCCGGCTTCCTCGACGTCTCCCGGGGCACCGAGTTCGCCGTCATCGCCAGCGACGTCATCTACCCGGTCGGCAGCGCGGACGACTACGACACCAAATTCTTCCGGCCCTACCAGGACTACCCGGCGCCGCTGTACGCGATACCCGGCAACCACGACTGGTACGAGGACCTCGGCGCCTTCATGCGCGTCTTCTGCGACGACGCCCCACCGCTCGGCCCCGAACCCGCCCCGCGCCCGCCGACCCGCGCCTGGCTGCGCTCCCTGCTGTGGCACAGGCCCCGCCAGGACGACGGCCAACGCCTCGACGCGGCACGGAAGTTGCGCTCCGACGACGCGCAGCGCACCGTCCAGCCCGGCCCCTACTGGGCCATCGACGCAGGCCCCGTCCGCCTCGTCGGCATCGACACCGGACTCCTCGGCACCCTCGACGCCGAACAGGGCGCCTGGCTGCGCGAGGTGTCCAAGGGACCCCGCCCGAAGATCCTGATCACCGGCTCACCGCTGTACGTCGACGGCGAGCACCACCCGTGCCCGATCGACGGCGGCGGCACCGTCGACGACATCGTCCGCGACGCCGACCACCACTACGTCGCGGCCATCGGCGGCGACATCCACAACTACCAGCGCTACCCGGTCGACATGGACGGACGCACCGTCCAGTACGTGGTCTCCGGAGGCGGCGGCGCGTTCATGCACGCCACCCACACCATCCCGCACGTGGACGTCGCGGCGGTCACCGAGCGGGAGTTCCGCTGCTACCCGCTGCGCGGCGACTCCCTCGCCTTCTACGCCCGGCTCTACGGCCACCGGCTGCGGATGCCCCGCTTCTTCGCGCTCACCGAGGCCGAGGCCACCGCCGTCGTCGCCGAACGCCTCGGCATCACGCCCACCCGCGCCCCGGGCGGCCCGGTACGGGTGACGCGCCGGATGCGGCTGGTGGCGAGCCTGCTGGGGGCCGGCGGACGCCGGGACCGCGCCGCCCGCTTCCGGCTCCCGGTGCGCAAGATCTACACGCAGCTGTTCTCGCCCGGCTCGGTGACCTACCGTCCGCCGTTCTTCAAGTCCTTCCTGCGCCTGGACGTCACCCCGGAGGCGGTCACGCTGCGCTGCCACGCGGCCACCGGCAACCGGGCCCAGGAGGTGCGCCCGCCGGTCGAGGACGAGATCATCATTCCGCTGCCGCCCGCCCCCTGACCGGCACCACCTGCGACAATCGAGAGGGAACTGGTGTACGGCCCCGCGGGGCCGTGGACGATGGAGACGCCGTGCCGCTCACCTCACGACCGCTGCGCAAGCTGGGATTCCTGACCATCGGGCTGTTCGACGAGCACGATCCCGGCCGGGGCCACGAATCCACTCTGGAGATCATCGAGCTGGGCGAGCGGCTCGGCTTCGACAGCGCCTGGCTGCGCCACCGCCACCTCCAGTACGGCATCTCCTCGCCGGTCGCCGTGATGGCGGCGGCCTCGCAGCGCACCCGCCGCATCGAGCTGGGCACCGCCGTCATCCCGCTCGGCTGGGAGAACCCGCTGCGCCTCGCCGAGGACCTGGCGACGGTCGACGTGCTGTCCGGCGGGCGGATCAACCCGGGCGTCTCGGTCGGCCCGCCGATGCACTACGACCGCGTCAAGGAGGCCCTCTACCCGGACACCGCCGACGTCGAGGACTTCAGCTACGAGCGGGTGCGGCGGCTGCTCGACCTGGTGCGGGGCGGGCGCGCCAGCGACTTCGACGGCACCGAGGGCTTCGAGGTGTTCTCCCACCGGGTCCAGCCGCACTCCCCCGGTCTCGGCCGGCGCCTGTGGTACGGCGGCGCCAGCCTCGGTTCGGCCCGCTGGGCGGGCGAGCACGGCATGAACTTCCTGACCAGCAGCGTCGTCAAGGCGGCGGGCGAGGAGGAGGGCGGGCACGACTTCGCCGCGATCCAGGCGTCCCAGATCCGCGCCTTCCGCGAGCGGCACCCCGACGGCGACGCCGCCCGGGTCTCCCAGGGCCTGGTCGTCATCCCGACCGACTCCGCCACGCCCGAGCAGCGCGCGCGGTACGAGGCGTACGCGGCCGAGCGGCTGCCGCGCACCGCCACCCCGCAGGGCCCGGCCCGGCTGCTGTTCGCGCCGGACCTGGTGGGCACCTCGGAGGAGATCGCCGAACGGCTGCGCGCGCACGCCGGGTTCCGCGAGGTGGACGAGGTGGCGTTCGCGCTGCCGTTCACCTTCGGCCACGAGGACTACGTGCAGATCCTCACCGACATCGCCGGACGGCTCGGACCCGCGCTCGGCTGGAGCCCGGCGGGCTGAGGCGTCACCAGCGGCCCGGCGCGGTGCCGGTGACCGGCTCGGACGGCCTGCCGTCGACGCCGACCGGGATCTCGCCGGTGAGCATCACCCGGTGCATGGTGCGGGGGAAGCCGAGGTGGGCGTTGTCGGAGGGGGCGAGGTGGATGGTGGCCCGGTTGTCCCAGAACGCGACGCTGCCCGGCTCCCAGCGGAAGCGCACCGTGTACTCGGGGCGGGTCGCCTGCTCCAGGAGCAGGTCGAGGAGGGCGGCGCTCTCCGGGCGTGAGACGTCCCGGATGTGCTCCAGGTAGTAGCCGTTCACGGAGAGGATCCGCTCGCCGGTCTCGGGGTGCACCCGCACCAACGGGTGCACGGAGGCCACCTGGTGGTCGAGGAGATGGCGCAGATAGGCGTCGTCGCCCGGCCTCGGCTGGTACCCCACGCCGAGCCGGTGCTCGGCCCGCAGTCCGTCGACGAACTCCCGTACCGGTGCGGAGAGTCCGGCGTAGGCGGCGGCCAGGTTGGACCAGGTCGTGTCGCCGCCGTAGGGGGGTACGGTCTCGGCGCGCAGGATCGTCGCCGCGGGCGGGTCGACGCGGGCGCCGTGGTCGCAGTGCCAGCCGCGCAGCAGGGTGTGCCGGCGGCGGGCCAGCCACTCGTCGTGCTCCATGCCGAACCGGCCGCCCAGCTCCAGGCGGTCGGCGGTGGTCTCCACCTCGGGGAAGCCGGCCGGTGAGGCGCCGCCGCGGCGGCCGAGCACCACCGGCTCGCCGAACCGGCGGGCGAAGGCGACATGTCCGGCGTGGTCGAGGCGCTGGCCGCGGAAGAAGAGCACCTTCCAGCGCCGCAGCGCCGCCCTGATCTCCTCGACCACCGGGGCGTCGAGATCCCCGGCCAGGTCGACGCCGGTGATCTCGGCCCCGATGTGTCCGGCGACCGGCCGCACCTCGATCCCCGTCGCGCCGGCCGCCGCGTCCCGCTCCGTCGTCATACCCGCTCCGTCGGTCGTCCTTCGGTCACCTGGGTGTCAGGCTTCCCGGATCCTCCGCGATCGTGTCAGCATCGTCGGTGCAGAGTCGAGGGAAAGGCCCCAGCGTGATCAACATCCCTGCGCACCAGCTCAACGACGGCACCACGATCCCCTCGGTCGGCCTCGGCACCTGGCCGATGGACGACGCCGAGGCGGAACGCGCCGTGGCGGACGCCCTGGACGCGGGCTACCGACTCGTCGACACGGCCGCCAACTACCGCAACGAGTCCGGCGTCGGACGCGGCATCGAGCGCTCCGGGCTGGCCCGCGAGGAGCTGGTGGTGACCACCAAGCTGCCCGGCCGCGACCACGGCTACGAGGAGGCCCTCGCCTCCTTCGAGGCGTCGCGACGGCGGCTCGGCCTGGACTACGTGGACCTCTACCTGATCCACTGGCCGCTCCCCCGCGTCGACCGGTACGTGGACGCGTGGCGGGCCATGATCCGGCTGCGGGACGACGGTCTGGTGCGGTCGATCGGCGTCTCCAACTTCACCGTGGAGCACCTGGAGCGGCTGGAGAAGGAGACGGGTGTGCTGCCCGCGGTGAACCAGATCGAGCTGCATCCGATGCTGCCGCAGGAGGAGTTGCGGTCCTTCCACTCCACGAAGGGCGTCGTGACCGAGAGTTGGAGCCCGCTGGGCCGGGGCTCGGGCCTGCTGACCGATCCGGCGGTCGTCGCGGTCGCCGAGGAGATCGGGGTGACGCCCGCTCAGGTGCTGCTGCGCTGGCACGTGGAGCTGGGCGCGGTGCCGATCCCGAAGTCGTCGGACCCGGCGCGGCTGCGCGCCAATCTCGATCTGTTCGGCTTCGACCTGACCCCGGCCCAGCTGCGGGCCGTGGCCGACCGGCCGCGGCGCCGGCTGGGCGGCGACCCGGCGACGCACGAGGAGTTCTGAACGGGCCCTGGACGAGGGTCAGTCGGGCAGCGGCTGCTCGCACCAGATGGTCTTGCCGCTGCCGGTCTGCCTGCTGCCCCAGCGCTGGGTGAGCTGGGCCACCAGGAGCAGTCCGCGGCCGCCCTCGTCGAAGGCGTGGGCGCGGCGCAGGTGCGGGGAGGTCGAACTGCCGTCGGAGACCTCGCAGATGAGGGTGCGGTCGCGGATCAGCCGCAGCTGGACGGGCGGGGCCCCGTAGCGGATCGCGTTGGTGACCAGTTCGCTGACGACGAGTTCGGTGACGAAGGCGGTCTCCTCCAGTCCCCAGCGGGTGAGTTGCTCGCCGACGGACTGCCGGACCGTGGCCACCTGGGCGGGGTCGGGCGCGATGTCCCAGGTGGCGATCCGGTCGGCGCCGAGCGCCCGGGTGCGGGCCGCCAACAGGGCCACGTCGTCGCCCGGTTCCTCTGGCAGGACGGCCTTGAGGACGGTGTCGCAGAGGTCCTCGAGGCTGTCGGCGGGGGTGGCGAGGGCGCGGCACAGGGCGCCGGTGGTGTCGTCGACGTCGCGGTCCCGGCCCTCGATCAGACCGTCCGTGTAGAGGGCGACGACGGAGCCCTCGGGCAGCTCCAACTCGACCGCCTCGAAGGGCAGTCCGCCGACGCCGAGCGGCGGCCCCGCCGTGACGGGCACGATCTGCACGGTGCCGTCGGGGCGGACGACGACGGGCGCGGGGTGGCCGGCCGAGGCGAGGGTGAGGCGGCGGGAGACCGGGTCGTAGACGGCGTAGAGGCAGGTGGCGCCGAGTTCGGCGACGTCCTCGGCGCTCTCGCCCGAGGCGAGGTGGGCGACCAGGTCGTCCAGGTGGGTGAGGAGTTCGTCCGGGGGCAGGTCCACGTCGGCCAGGGTGCGCACGGCCGTGCAGAGCCGGCCCATGGTGGCCGATGAGGTGATGCCGTGGCCGACGACGTCGCCGACGACCAGGGCGACCCGGCTGCCGGAGAGCGGGATCACGTCGAACCAGTCGCCGCCGATCCCGGCGAGCGAGCCCGACGGCAGATAGCGGTGGGCGACGTCGACGGCGGACTGCCCGGTGAGGCCCGTGGGCAGCAGGCTGTGCTGGATCGCCAGCGCGGTGGAGCGTTCGCGGGCGAAGCGGCGGGCGTTGTCGATGCAGACGGCGGCCCGGCTGGCGACCTCCTCGGCGAGGACGGCGTCGTCGCCCGCGTAGTCGTCCCGCTGGGCGATCCGTACGCCGACGGCGACGCCCAGGGTGGTGCCGCGCGCCCGCAGCGGCACGGCGATGACCGAGTGGACGCCGGCGCGGTGGCCACTGCCCTCGGGGCCGCGCGCGTTGCGTTCCTCGACCCAGCGCGCGAAGTCGGGGTCGCCGGCCTGGCTGACCACCGCCCGGCCCTGCCGCAGCGCCTGGGCGGGCGGGGAGTACGCCGGGTGGACGTCGGTCGCGCCGAGCGGCACGGCCGCCTCCGGGATGCCGTCGGTGGCGGAGCCGTGGGCGACCCGGCGCAGGGTGATCTCGTGGGGCGCGGCGTCGGGGGGTTCCTCGGCGCCGAGGACCCATTCGAAGAGGTCGACGCTGGCGAAGTCGGCGAACCGGGGCACCAGCAAGTCGATGAACTCCTCGGCGGTGCGCACGACGTCGAGGGTGGTGCCGATGGAGGTGGCCGCCTCGTTGAGGACGGCGAGGCGTTCCCTGGCCCGGTACTGCTCGCTGGAGTCGAAGGCGGCGAGCGCGACGCCGGTCAGCTCGCCCGCGGTGTCGCGCACCGGCCACATCTCGATGTTCCAGGCGTGTTCGCGGTTGCCCGAGGGTTCGTCGGCGAAGCTCTCGTAGCGCACCGGCAGACCGGTCTCGGTGACCTGCCGCAGATGGTCGAGGAAGCCCTGGCTGGGTGCGGCCTCCTCGACGGTCTCGGCGAAGTGCCGCCCCAGCAGGGCCTCCTCGGGCACGCCCATCACCTGGCAGGCGACGGTGTTGAGGCGGAGGTAGCGCTGGTGGGTGTCGAAGACGGAGAACGACATGGAGGACTGCTGGAAGGCCCGTCCCGCGACGGTCGGTTCGGGTCCCGCGGTGGTGTCGGCGGTGACCGCGTAGCCGGTGAGGCCGCCGTCGGCGTCGAGGAGGGGGCAGGCCCGCACGGGGATCGCCACCGGGGAGCCGTCGCGGTGGCGCAGCACGACAGTGCCGGCCAGCGTGGCCAGGGCGTCCGGCGGCGGGGGTACGGCGAGCAGGTCGAGGGCCGGGCGGCCGACGGCCTCGGCGGCGAGGCGTCCGGTCAGCTGCCGGGCACCCTCGCTCCACCCGGTGACGGTGCCCTGGGTGTCGACGATCGCCGCGGCGGCGGACGCGTGCTCCATGCCCTTCAGCATGGTTGCCGGCGGGCACCGCTACAACCGAGACGGAGGGCCGCCGGGGCCCTCCGTCCCGGCGCGCGTCATCCGGCGTGCGCGCGCAGCGCGGCGAGAGCCCGGTCCGCGTGGGAGTTCATGCGCAGTTCGCTGCGGACGACCTCCAGGACGGTGCGGTCGGTGCCGATGACGAAGGTGACCCGTTTGGTGGGCGCCAGGGAGAACCCGCGCTTGACGCCGAACCGCTCGCGGACCGTGCCGTCGGGGTCGGAGAGCAGCGGCATGCCGAGCGTGTGGGTACCGGCGAACTCCTGCTGCTTGTCGACGGTGTCGCCGCTGATGCCCACCGGGCGGGCGCCGACGGCGGCGAACTCGGCCGCCAGGTCGCGGAAGTGGCAGGCCTCCGCGGTGCAGCCGGAGGTGAGGGCGGCGGGGTAGAAGAACAGCACGACCGGGCCCTCGGTGAGGAGTTCGGTCAGGCTGCGCGGGGTGCCGGTCTCGTCCGGCAGTGTGAAGTCCTCGATGATGTCGCCGACGTCGACGCGTCCTGTCATGGCTGTCGTTCTCCGTTCCGGGCGACGTTGCGCGCCCACAGGACGAGCGGGAGCTGCAGCGGCAGCCGTCCGATCGCCGCGGTTCTCTGCGGGGCCGGCCGGTCGCGCCAGTCCACCGCCATCTTGACGTTGGCGGGGAACACCCCGACGAAGAAGGCGGCCGTGGCGAGCGCCGCCGTCCTGCGGGTGCGGGGCAGGGCGACGCCCGCGGCGAGCGCGAGTTCGACGGCTCCGCTGGCGTACGTCCAGGTCCTGGCCCGGCCGGGCAGCGACGCGGGGACGATCTCGTCGAACGTGCCGGGCCGAGTGAAGTGGGCGACGCCCGCGGCGGCCAGCAGGCCGGCGAGCAGCAGGGGCGAGCGTTCGGACCGTGCCACAGTTCCTCCTCCGACGTCCTGCCGCGCGATGTTACCCGAGGGTAGAGGCGTTGCGGGCGGGAGTCCCGGCGGTGCCCGCGGGGGCGGGCGGCTCGTCCGGTTCGTCGTCGACGGAGTGGGCGAGGAAGTCGTCGACCATGCGGTGGAAGAGGGTGGCGAGCCGGCGCAGTTCCTCGGGCTCCCAGTCGGCCAGGGCGACCTGCATGCCGCGGGCGCCCGCGTCACGGACCCGCGCGATGGCCTCGCGTCCGGTGTCGGTGAGCTGGATGCGCTGGGCGCGGCGGTCGTCGGGGTCGGGGACGCGGGTGACGTACCCGGACTTCTGGAGCTGCTGGACGGTGCGGGTGACGTGGGACGCCTCCACGCCGAGCCGGTTGGCCAGCTCGCCGGGGCGCAGCGGTTCGGAGTCGGCGACCTGGCGCAGCAGGGCGACGGCGGCGCGGTCGAGGGGCACGCCGGCCAGCGTCATGAGCCGTTCGTGCTGGCGGGCGCGGGTGCTGAGGTAGGTGACGCGGGAGAGCGCGCGCTCGATCTCGCCGACCTCGGCGGACGGCTCGGCGGGGAGTTCGGGGAGCGGTGGTGGGGCCATGGGTTCCACTTTACCATATCGTTGCGTAACTCAAGTAATATGCGGCGCCCGTTCCGCCCGGGTACCGCGGACGGAACGCTCCTCGGTCCGGGCACGGCGGACCGCCGCCTTCCGCTCCGCGCGCGGACGGCTCGCTCCCCGGTCCGCGCGGACGGTCCGCCCCCGCTCCGGGCGGACGGTCCGCTCCCCGCTCCGGGCGCGGACGGAACGCTTGCCGGTCCGCGGGGGGACGGGCCGCTCCGGGCGCGGACGGGGTCGCGACCACGGTGGCGGTGGGCCGGCGCGCGGTTCCGCGCCGGCCCAGCGCCGCCGTCGCCCTCCCGCGGGCGCCGGTCAGCTCCCGGTCGGCGCGGGCTCGGTGCCGAGCGCCTCGGTCCAGGACGTGCCCGTCGCGATGGCCTGGCGCCAGGTCCTGATCGCCTTGGGCGGCATGCCGACCGCGAGCGCGCCGGTCATCCGGTCGCCGGTGCGGTACGCGGCCACGAACCGGCGTTCGGACAGGTCGCCCTCCACGACGGCGACCTCGTCGTGGCCGCGCAGGTAGCCGTACGCCTGCACCTTCATGTCGTACTGGTCGGACCAGAAGTACGGCACCGGCGCGAACGGCTTGCGGGCCTGCGGGTCGAGCAGGTTGCGGGCGGCGGCCATGCCCTGTTCGGCCGCGTTGGTGCGGTGCTCGATCCGCATCGAGGTGCGGAACAGCGGGTTGTACCAGCGCGCCACGTCACCGGCCGCGTAGACGTCCTCGGCGGCCCCGCAGTACTCGTCGCAGACCACGCCGTCGCCGAGGGTCAGGCCGCTGCCTTCGAGCCACTCGGTGTTGGGGACCGAGCCGACGGCGACCAGCACCTCGTCGGCGTCGATCACCTCGCCGTCGGCCAGCCGTACGCCGTCCTCGGTCACCTCGGTGACGGAGACACCGCACCGCAGGTCGACGCCCCGGTCCAGATGGGCCCGGGTGAGGACGGCGCCGACCTCGGTGCCGACGGCGTGCGCCAGCGGGACGGGCGCCGGTTCGAGCAGCGTGACCCGGGCGCCGAGCCGCCAGGCGACGGCGGCGGCCTCGGCGCCGAGGAACCCGGCGCCGACGATCACCAGCCGCACCCCGGGCACCAGCCGCTCCCGCAGCGCCAGCGCGTCGTCGAGGGTCCGCAGCACGTGCGCGCCCTCGCCCGGCAGCCTGCGGGCCCGCACGCCGGTCGCCACGATCAGCCCGTCGTAGGGGAGTTCGGCGCCGTCGGCCAACTCGACGACCTTGTCGGCCAGTCGGAGTCCGGTGGCGGCGACCCCGAGCCGCTGTTCGAGGCCGAGGGCGGCCAGGTCGGCGGGGTCGCGCAGGGTCAGCCGGTCCGACTCCCATTCCGCCGCGAGGAGTTGCTTGGACAGCGGCGGGCGGTCGTAGGGGGCCCGCGGTTCGTCGCCGACGAGGGTGAGGGTGCCGTCGAAGCCTCCGCGGCGCAGCGTCTCGGCGGCGGCGAGGCCGGCGGCCGAGGCGCCGACGACGACGACCCGCCTCACTGCTCCACCACGCGGATCGCGGCGGCGGGGCAGATCGCCACGGCCTCGTGCACGCCGTCGGCCGACTCCGCCGGGGGCCGCTCGTCCAGGACGAAGGCGATGCCGTCCTCGTCCCGCTGGTCGAACACCTCGGGGGCGACCATCACGCACTGCCCGGAGGCGACACATTTCGGTTCGTCGAGTTCTACACGCATCTCGGGTTCCTCGCTCAACTTCCGTGGGGGGTCGTACGGTTCGTGGGGGTACAGCGGTCCGTGGGAGCCGGGTTCACCAGGTGACGGGCAGTTCGTAGACACCGTAGACCGAGCCGTCGTGCTTGAACGGAAGCTCCAGGGCGTTCGCCGCCAGGCGCAGCGTGGGGATGCGGCGGTAGAGGGTGCCGTAGACGACCTGGAGCTCCATCCGGGCCAGCGGCTGGCCCAGGCACTGGTGCACGCCGAACCCGAAGGCGACGTGGCGGCGGGCGTCGCGGGTGACGTCGAGGCGGTCGGGGTCGGGGAACGCCTCGGGGTCGCGGTTGGCGATGTCGTTGGGCATGATCACGCCCTCGCCCGCCCTGATCAGATGGCCGTCGATCTCGATGTCCTCCAGCGCCGCCCGGCGCCGGCCGCCGTGCACGATGCTGAGGTAGCGCAGCAGTTCCTCCACGGCGGAGGCGATCAGTCCGGGGTCGTCCGTCTCCCTCAACCGGGCCAGCTGGTCGGGGTGTTCGAGGAGCGCGAGGGTGCCGAGGGCGATCATGTTGGCGGTGGTCTCATGGCCCGCGAGGAGCAGCAGGACGCCCATCTCGGCGGCGTCCCCGCGGGTCAGTTCGCCCGCACCGATCCGCCCGACCAGACCGGAGAGCAGGTCGTCCCCCGGCTTCTCGGTCTTCTCGGCCACCAGGTCGTCGAGGTAGGCGAGCAGCCTGCCGTGGGCGGCCGTCCGGTCCTCGACGGGCGCGTCCCGCTTGATGAGGACCTTGCTGTTCTCCTGGAAGAAGTCGTGGTCGGCGTAGGGCACGCCGAGCAGCCGGCAGATGACCAGGGAGGGCATCGGCAGCGCGAACGCCTCGACCAGGTCGACGGGGCCCGAGCGGGCCAGCATGTCGTCGATCAGGTCGTCCACGATCCCCTGCACGACGGGCCGCAGCTCCTCGACCCGTTTGACCGCGAACGGCGCCGTGACCATGCGGCGCAGCTGGGCGTGCTCCGGGTCGTCCATGAGGATGAAGCTGATGTTGCTCCTGCCGCTGACCGGTGCCTGGAGCGGGTAGCCGGGGGTGCCGATGTCGGCGCTGACCCGGGGGTCGAGCAGCAGGGCACGCTGGTCGGCGTACCGGGTGATCAGCCAGGGCCTGCTGCCGTCCCACAGCTCGACCCGGACGAAGCGGCCCTCGTCCTGCTGGGCCGTGAGCCGCGGTGGCGGGTCGAACGGACAGCCCGCGGCGCGGGCCATCGGGAAGTGCGGGACCGGCGCGCTGCCGGTGCGGGTGTCGGCCATGATTCTCCTCGGTCGCGGTGGGGGCGAGGCATCGATGAGCACATGCGAACAGAGGGGGCTGACGCGTTCCGGTCAGTTCCCTGACAGTCAGCTGACGTGACCTGGATCACAACGGGAGTTGAGGGTCCGCCGATCCTCCGCCGCCGGGCGCGCGACAGGCCAACACCCGCGAGAATCGGCCATGTCGACGTCGACCTCACCGAGGCGGCCCCCGAGCTCCCCGTGCTCGCCGCACCGCCGCCCTCCAGGCGACCGGGCCACTCCCCCTCGCTCACCGACCGTTTACACATGCGTGGGTCACCCCTCCCGGCCGACCTCTCCCAGCCAGTAGCCGAACCCGCGGCGGGTGTGGATCAGGGCGGGCTCGACGCGGTCCACCTTGCGGCGCAGCCGGGAGAGGAGCTGTTCGATCGCGTTGTCGCCGCGGAAGTCGCCCCAGACGTACCGGCCGATCTGCTCCTTGGAGAGCACCCGGTGCGCGTTGACCAGCAGATAGCGCAGTAACCGGTACTCGGCGGGGGTGAGGTCGAGGACGCGGTCGCCGCGCCGCGCCTGGCAGCGGGAGTCGTCCAGGGCCAGATCGCCGTAGGCGGGCGAGCCGTCGCCGCGCGGGCCCTGGTGGGCGGCGCGCAGCAGCCCCTGCATCCGGGCGAGCACCTCGGCGACCCGGAACGGCTTCGTCACATAGTCCCGTCGCCCGGGGCCGAGGACGGGCTGGAGCCGCTCCAGGGAGTCGCAGTCGGCGAGCAGCAGGGTCGGCGGCCGGTGCAGGCCGGCCGGCGGGCGGCCGCGGCCGAGCCCCTCCATGTCGGGCAGCGCGGAGTCCATGACGACGAGGTCGAAGCGGTGCGCGGCGGCGCGGGCCAGCGCCTCGACGCCGGTGCCGGCCAGGCTGATCCGGTATCCGGCCAACTCCAGGGTGGTGGAGAGCAGTTCGGCGAGTTCCGGCTCTCCCGCAACGATCAGGACCTGCTGGCCGGCTCCGCGCGCGAGCGTCGGCCGCTCGGCGACGGACCCACCGGCGGGACCGGTCGAGGACGAGGGTTCCATGGGGCGCACCCTTCCGTTCCACGCGAGCGGAGCGAATCGATCGCGTCGCATCGCATCGCATCCATTGCTTGACTCAAGTAATCTATCTATGCTTGCCTGAAGCAAGCAACCCGAACGGCTGCCTGGGTGCCCGACCGGTTTCCTCGGTGCGGGAGCGGTTTCCTGATCGCCGGAGCGGATCCTGAGTGAACATCCCAGAGTGAGGGAAGGGCGTCGAGCGCGATGCGGCGGTACCGCACGGAGGCAGCGCGCCCCGGAGCGGCCACCCTAGGCGGACGCGGCGAGCCTGCCGGGTACGGCGGGCGCGACGGGTACGGCGGGTACGGCGGGTACGGCGGGCGCGACGCCCGCGGGTCGGGGCGTCCGTCTCGGTCAGCCGATCAGCCGCTCGGCGTGCTGGGGACGTCCGGCGCGGTCGGTGTAGTTGGTGTGGTCGGCGCGGTCGGTGTGGTTGGGGTGATCGGTGTGATCGGGGCCAGCCAGACGCCGATCAGCGCGTCGGCGAGACCGCTGCCGGCGCTGTGCCAGTCGGCGCGGGGCGTGGGCCGGCCCTCGGCGAGGGCGCGCTCCCGCTCGGCGGGCATGGTGACGATGAGATGGCGGGCCATCTCACCGCGCTCGGCCCGGACTTCGGGCGGCAGCCCGGTCAGACACCGGTTCAGCCCCTCGATGATCGCGCGCAGCGACGGGGAGGCGAGGGACTCCTCCACCAGGATGTCGTGCAGGGCCGGGTCGGTCATCAGCTGCGCGCAGAACCGCGCGTACCAGGTGGGGCCGCCCAGGTCGGCGAGATGCTCGGGCATCGGCCGCACCAGGCAGTCGATCCAGTCCCGCAGGTCGGTGGAGTCGCCGATCCCGGCGAGCAGCCTGACCCGGATCTCCTCGATGCGCTGCGAGTGGCTGCGCACGATGGCGCGGACCAGGTCGGCCTTGGTGCCGAAGTGGTAGCCGACGGCCGTGTTGTTGCCCTGGCCGGCGGCCTCGCTGATCTGGCGGTTGGAGACCGCGTTCACACCACGCTCGGCGAACAGCCGTTCGGCCGTCGTCAGGATCAGCTCTCTGGTCGTGCCGACCTGTCCCGCCCGTGCCGTTCTGCCCGCCATGCTCACCGTCGCACCGGGACTTGCCGCGCCCCCGCGACGACCAGTCCCTGGGATCGTCGCGGACTCCGCCGCCGACGCGACGGGGATCACCACGGAAAGCCTACGCAACCGCACGTGGGGAGCGGGGTGGGGCGGCGCGGGCGGCGTGGGGCGGGGCAGGCAGCCACGACGGGGCGGGCAGCCACGGCGGCGCGGGCGGCCACGGCGGGGCGGGCAGCGAAGGCCTCGCCGTGGAACCCGGCACGGTGCGAAGCCGCCCCCCGCCGCCGTTACAGTAAGTCAAGCGATTGACTTATTTTCGACCGCGTTTCCTGCTTTCTCTCCCCTTCCTCGCTCGGAGGCACCCACATGTCCGACGTTCTCCCCAGACCCGCCGGCGCGGGCGGCCCGGCCGTACCGCGGCCGGGCGCCGTGGTGGCGGTGCTGGCCTTCGCCGGGATCGTCGTCTCGCTGATGCAGACCCTGGTCATCCCGATCGTGCCGCAGCTGCCGAAGCTGCTGGACGCCCCGGCCTCCGACACCGCCTGGGCCGTCACCGCGACGCTGCTGGCCGCCGCGGTGGCCACGCCGGTGGTGGGCAGGCTCGGGGACATGTTCGGCAAGCGGCGGATGCTGCTGGTGAGCGTGGTGCTGCTGATCTCGGGGTCGGTGATCTGCGCGCTCAGCGACACCCTGGTGCCGATGATCGTCGGGCGTGCGGTGCAGGGCCTCGCGGCGGCGGTCGTGCCGCTGGGCATCAGCATCATGCGCGACGAGCTGCCCGCGGAGCGGCTCGCCGGGTCGACCGCGCTGATGAGCGCCTCGCTGGGCGTCGGCGGCGCGCTGGGTCTGCCCACGGCGGCCCTGATAGCCGACCACTTCGACTGGCACGTCCTGTTCTGGGCGTCGGCCGGCCTCGGCGTGGTGGCCCTGGCGCTGGTCGCGGTGTTCGTGCCGGAGTCCGCGGTGCGCACCGGCGGCCGCTTCGACCTGGTCGGCGGCATCGGTATGGCGACCGGCCTGATCTCGCTGCTGCTGGCGATCTCCAAGGGCGCCGACTGGGGCTGGACCAGCTCCACGACGCTCGGCCTGTTCGCCGTGGCCGTGCTGGTGCTGGTGGCGTGGGGCTTCTTCGAGCTGCGCACCTCGGAGCCCTTGGTCGACCTGCGCACCACGGCCCGCCGTCAGGTGCTGGTGACCAACCTCGCCTCGATCGCGATCGGCTTCTCGATGTTCGCGATGTCCCTGGTGCTGCCGCAGCTGCTCCAGCTGCCCGTCCAGACCGGCTTCGGCCTGGGCAAGTCGCTGCTGACGGCCGGTCTGGTGATGGCGCCCTCCGGGCTCGTGATGATGGTGTTCGCGCCGGTGTCGGCCGCCGTCTCCAAGGCGAAGGGCCCGAAGGTGACGCTGATGATCGGCGCCCTGATCGTGGCCTCCGGGTACGCCCTGAACATCGTGCTGATGTCCGAGGTCTGGCACCTGGTGCTGGTGTCCTGTGTGATCGGCGCCGGCATCGGCTTCACGTACGGCGCGATGCCGGCCCTGATCATGGGCGCCGTCGACCCGTCGGAGACGGCAGCGGCCAACAGCCTCAACACGCTGATGCGGTCGATCGGTACGTCGGTCGCGAGCGCGATCGCCGGAGTGATCCTGTCGCAGATGACGATCAGCCTCGGTGGCTACGCCCTGCCGTCGGAGAACGGCTTCAAGGTCGTCATGTCGATCGGCGCGGGCGCCGCGCTGCTGGCCTTCGTGGTCGCGTCGTTCATCCCGCGCCGACGCCCCGCGGCCCCGGTCGCGGTCTCCCCCGCGCCGACGGAGACGTCTTCGGTGAGCTGAGGACTGAGACGCTCTCGGTGAGCTGAGGTTCCGGGGCCGCCGTCCGCACGGACGGCGGCCTCAGCCACGCTCACTCCGAACTGACGGCGGCGTTCGCGCCCGGCGGGCTCGACGTCCAGATCGTCGCCGAGGGGCCGCGGGGGCGCGGAGGCGAGGGGCCGCGGGGGCGAGGGGGCGCCCGAGCCGCAACTCATCGTCATCATCTACCAGTACAGGCCGGCGCGGACTCCTCCTCAGGGTTACTGAAGGTCAGGTCTCATCCACTACCCGCGCCCTCTCTGTCTCTCCCTCTCCCCCTCCCCCTCCCGCGCTCCTTCCGCTCTTTCCCAGCTTGTCGAGCCACTGTTCGAGGAGGGCCGACTCGGCCGTGGTGAAGACCGGGGTGCGCTCGGCGCGCAGCCGGGCGGCCAGGGTGGCGGCTGCGACCGGGACGGCGTGATCCGGCTCGGCCCCGGGCACCTTGCCGGGATCGGCCGGGCAGGTGACCGCGTCGAGGACGGCGTCCCGCAGCCGCTCGGAGAACGCGGGGTCCGGGTACTGCTCGGGACGGGTCAGTATCGACAGGGCCGCGCCCACATTGGCGGACATGATCATCTGCGTGGCGAGGGCGGGCGGCACGGTGAGCCGGCCCGCCACCGCGCAGCGCTCCAGGATCGCGCCGAGCAGGGCGTGCGCCTCCTCGACGGCGGCGGGCGGCACGGTCAGCTCCGGCGAGTACATCAGCCGGTAGTGATGGGGGTGCTCCAGCGCGAACCGCAGGTGGTTGTCCCACCCGGCTCTGAGATCGGCGACCGGGTCGGCACTGGGCCGCGCCTGCCTCTTGGAGTTCAGGTACTCCTCGAAACCCCGGTCGACGACGGCCGCGAGCAGCCCCGCCTTGTCGCCGAACAGCCGGTAGAGCATCGGCGCCCCCACCCCGGCCGCCTCGCACACCGCACGGGTGGAGACGTCGGCGACCGGTGCGCCGGCCAGCAGGGTGGTCGCCGCGTCCAGGATCTTCTCCCTCGCGTCCATGGCACCACGGTACGCCATTCGTAGCGTTGATACGAGATGGGCGTTACGATCGCTACGATTCCGTGTTATCGTCGATACAGGTAATCCGTAGCAGCGCTAACAAGAGGAAGGGCCCCGTCATGACCTCTCACCCCAGGACGGACCGACGGGTCGCGATCGTCACCGGCGGCTCGCGCGGCATCGGACGCGAGGTCGCCCAGCGGCTCGCGGCGGACGGACTCGCGGTCGTCGTCGGCTACGCGGGCAACGAGAAGGCGGCCCAGGACGCCGTACGGACCATCGAGGAAGCGGGCGGCACGGTGTTCCCGGCCCGCGCGGACGTCGCCGACGAGACGGAGGTCGCTGCCCTCTTCGACCTCGCGGAGACCACGTACGGCGGGATCGACGTGGTCGTGCACGCGGCCGGCCGGATGCCCCTGTCCCCCGTGGTCGACCTGGACCTCGCCGACCTCGACGCGGTGTACCGCACCAACATCCGCGGCACGTTCGTCGTCGACCAGCAGGCCGCCCGCAGGCTGCGCCCCGGCGGCACGATCGTCAACTTCTCGACGTCGATTCTCGGCCTGGCCTTCCCCGGCTACGGCGCCTACGCGGCCAGCAAGGGCGCGGTCGAGGCGCTGACCCTGATCCTCGCCCGGGAACTGCGCGGCCGGGACGTGACGGTGAACGCGGTCGCCCCCGGCCCCACCGCCACCGACCTCTTCCTCGACGGCAAGGACGAGGAGACCGTCGCCCGCCTGGCGGCCCAGCCCCCGCTGGAACGCCTGGGCACACCGCGGGACATCGCGAGCGTCGTGGCCTTCCTGGCGGGCCCGGACGGACGGTGGGTGAACGGACAGGTGCTGCGGGCGAACGGCGGGATCGTGTGAGGGGGCGGACGAGGTGAGCTGCGGCAAGGGCAATGGCCCGGCGGCGGGCTGATCGGTCCCGACGGGGCGTTCGGGATCGACGCCCACCGTTGGACGCCCCTGCACGAGTGCATCGACGGATGGGTGGAGTCCCTGGCGCTCGCCGCGCATGCCGGGCGCTGGGCCAGGACCGTCACGAGGATCAGAGGCAGGGCCGTCGAGTCAGTGGACCTGGACGGCTACGAGCCGGTACCCGAAGTACGGGGTCTGACCGACACCTGGTGGCGAGGCGAGGACTCGCTCGTCGCCCTGTACCGAGGCGAGGCCGTGGGCCTTGACGCCCCGCAGTGCCTTGAGGCTCAGGTCTACGGCGGTCTCGACGCGTGGGGGCTTCGCGGCGGCTGAGCGTCGGCACCGGATCCGGGTATCCGCTCGGCCGGTGAGCGGCGATCTCGCGAAGGGACGCTTCAGGGGCGGGTGCGACGGCCGGTACCCCGCTGGCCGGAGATCAACAGGTCGTGTGCCACAACGACTTGTCGCCCAGGAACACCGTCTACCGGCCGCGTGGCGGCGCGCTTCGCCCGGTGGCGTTCATCGACTGGGACCTCGCGGCGCCTGGCGCGCGGATCCACGACGTCACTCACGTCTGCTGGCAGTACCTCGGCCTGGGCCCTTCGATCACCGACGTCGAGGAGGCGGCCCGCCGCATGAGGCTGGTCGCGGACAGCTACGCGCTGGCCGACCGGCAGAGCCTCGTGTCCACGGTGCTGTGGTGGCAGGACCGGTGCCGACGGGCATCGAGGCCCAGGCCGAGGCCGGCGACCCCGCCATGGTCCGGCTCCGCGGCACCGCAGCGGTGAGAAACGTCAGGGCGGCCTGTCAGTGGGTCCTCGACCACCGCGCGGCGTTGGAACGCTCCCTGCGGTGAGCGCCGGCCTCAACGGCCCTGGTCCGGGCCGATCTCGACGAGCCGCGCCCAGTCCGGTGGCCGGTCCGGCACGTAGTCGGGGTCGTGCTCGTGCCACGCCCGGCCCACCGACGGGCGCGGGAAGAGGCCGATCACCGTCCGGCACGGCGGCCGGGTCGCGGGCCAGGCGGTCTGGCCGTCGGTCAGGACGACGACGGCGTCGGGCCGCGGCCTGAGGCGCAGCGCCTTGGCGAACCCCGCGCGCAGGTCCGTACCGCCGCCTCCGAGCAGCGCGACGCCCTCCGCCCGGCACAGCGCGTGCACGACCCGGACCGCCGCGTCGCACGGCACGACCGTGACCAGGTCGCGGCGGCCGCCGACCGCCTTGGCGATCGCGGTGATCTCCAGCAGCGCGCTGCCCAGTTCGGCGTCGCTGACCGAACCCGAGGTGTCGATGACGACGGCCACCCGGGGCGGTCTGCGGCGCAGGCTCGGCAGGACCACGCCGGGCAGGCCGGCCGAGCGCCGGGCGGGTCTGCCGTACGTGTAGTCGTCGCCCGCGCCAGGACCCGACACGGCCGACCTGATCGCCGCGCCGAGCAACTCCCGCCAGCGCTGCGGCGGATGGAACGCGTCCTCGGCCCACCGCCGCCAGCCCCGCGACGCGCTTCCCGGCCTCCCCTTGATGCCCTGGGCGACCCGGAAGCGGACGGCGTCCCGCTCCTGCTCGCTGAGCCCGCGGGCGCCGTCGGCCCCGAGGTCCCACTCCCGGTCGAGTCCGTCGGCGCCGCTGCCGCAGTCGAGCCAGGCCAGGTCCTGGCTCCGCGCGCCCAGCGTGAACTGGCGCAGATAGTCCTCCATGAGTTCACCGGGCCGCAGGGCGAGAGTCGTCGGTGTCACCGCTCCCTCCGGGGTGACGAGGCCGTCGCCGTAGACGTCGTCGTTGATCTCGCAGTCGGCGGCGATGTTCATGCGGAGCCGTTCGGCGGGCCCGGTCAGGCCGTGCAGCCGGGCGTACCTGTCGCTGCGGCCGTGGTGGTCGCGCAGCAGGTGGGACACCTCATGGACCCAGACGCCGGCCAGATCCTCAACGGGGGTGCGGTCCACGAACGCGGGTGACACGTAGCACCGCCAGTGCCGGTCGACGCCCATGGTCGGCACCTGGCGCGACGGGACGACACGCAGCGCGAACAGCGCGGTCGCGAGGTAGGGCCGTACCCGGGCGGCATACAGCCGGGCGGCGAGGAGCTTGTCGAGATCCAGCACGGCCGCCGCGCCGTACGGGCCACCGCCCGGCTCCCCCTCCCTCACACCGTTCGGGCCACCGCCAGGCCCCATCTCCGAAACTCCGTTCGGACCACCGCCCGGCTCCCCCTCCCTCACACCGTTCGGGCCACCGCGAGCCCCCAACTCCGACACGCTGTTCGGACCACCACCCGGCTCCCCTTCCCTCACGCCGTTCCGGCCACCACCCGACCCCAACTCCCCCACACCGCAGGGGTCATCACCAGACCCCAACTCCCTCACCCCCTTCACCGGCCCGTCCTCGCGGCCGTGCGGGCCGCCGTGCGGTCCGCGACCCGGTCGGCTTGGGCCGACAGGGACACCACGCCCGCGAGGCGTTCGATCGACGCGGGGACGTCCCACTCCTCGCGGCGCAGCGCGGCGAGTGTGGTCGCCGGGACGACCACCAGGTCGCGCGGGCCGGTCTCGGCCGCGCGCACCAGGAGCGTCCACGCGGCGTCCCAGCGGGCCCTGTCCGGACGTTCGCGGACGGCGGCGACGACGCCGTCGAGGACCGCCTGCCGCAGATCGCCGCGGTCGGGCAGCTCGGCGCCGGCCGGGTCGGCGAGCACGTCCTCGGGGTCAGGCAGGTCCAACCGGTCGAGGCTCGCGAGGAGTTCGAGCCCTGGGCCGTCCCCGACGGTGCCGCGGACCAGAAGGGAGAGGACGTCGCGTGAGGAGCTTGCCGCGGTCGCGAAGGCGATCAAGGTGAGGGTCATGTCCCAACTGCGCGGTGAGGGCCAGGCACCGCCGCGCCGGGTCTCGTCGGCGGGCAGCCGGTGGACGAGGGTGGGCCGGGCGGCGAGCAGCGCGCACACGGCCAGGCGGGCGAAGTCCACGGCGTCGCCGAGCCGTTGGGGGTCGAGTCGGGGCAGGGTGGCGCGGGGCCAGGTCCCGCCGAGGCCCCGGACGACGACCTCGTGGTCGTGGGTCCACTTGAGGTGGACGAAGCGGTTGGCGAGCGGCGGGCTCAACTCCCAGCCGTCGGCGGCGGATGAGCGCGGGTTGGCGGCGGCCACGATCCGGATGCCAGGCGGCAGCCGCAGCGCGCCGACCCTCCGTTCCAGCACGAGGCGCAGCAGAGCGGCCTGCACGGCGGGCGGGGCGGTGGACAGCTCGTCCAGGAACAGCAGTCCGCGGCCGGCCCGCACGAGCCGCACCGCCCAGTCCGGCGGGGCCATCGGGACGCCCTGTTCGGCGGGGTCGTCGCCGACCACGGGCAGCCCGGCGAAGTCGGAGGGCTCGTGGACGCTGGCGATGACCGTGGTGAGCGGCAGCTCCAGTTCAGCGGCCAGCTGGGTCAGCGCGGCGGTCTTGCCGATTCCCGGCTCGCCCCACAGCAGGACGGGCAGGTCGGCGGCGACGGCGAGAGCGAGGGCCTCCAGCTGGCTGTCGGGGCGCGGCTCGGTGGTGGTGTCCCGCAGGAGGGTCAACAGGTCTGCTGCGGTGTCGAGTTGGGGGACGTCAGAGGCGGGCAGGACGGCAGAGGGCATGAGTGATCACCTGGTGATGTGAAGGACGGAACGCCAGTGGACGGAACAGAGGAAGTGGGATGCGGCGGTCGACAACCGCTGTGTCAGGTTCGGGACTTCGTTCCGAAGGCGGGACCGGGGCGAGGCCCCCGGCGCGCTCGGGCGCGACGCCCGTCCGGGTGGGCGGAGGGCGCGTCGGGCAGTCCCGCCCTGAACAGGCCGTAGGAGATGCGGCGTTGGGCCGCCGTCTCCAACTCGTCGCGCAGGGCGCCGTCGCGCAGGACCGCGTCGGGGCCGAGCAGACCCTCGACGACGGTCAGGGCGCCGGCGAGATCGCCGTGGTCCAGGCGTTCGCGGACGCCGGTCAGCCACTCGGGGTGCCGGTGTGCCTCGTCGATGGCGCGCAGACAGGGCAGCGGTGTTCCGGTGAGCGCGACGAGGAGTTCCTCCCGCCGGATTTCGGCGGGGTCGTGGTCCAAGGGGGACAGCACGCCGTCGACCAGGCCGATGCGGTGCCGGGCTCCCCTGCACTCCACGTGGCGTGGCTGCCCGGCGGGCAGTGGTCCGCTCGGGCCGGTGCCCGGGGTCCGGCCAGGCGCCAGGGCGGACGCGACCAGGGGGTGGAGCTGTTCGGGTGTGAGCGTCCCGGTCCGGAGCAGTTCCAGGTCGGGCGGTTCCCACGTCGCCGCGTCCGGCAGGAGGGGCAACTCCTCGCCGGGCAGGGCCTGGCGGAGAACGGGACCGGCGTCCCCCTTCAGGTGCAGGGCGAGTCGGCGCCGTTCCCCGACCCGGACGGCGACGGTTGTGGTGCCGGGTCGGTCCGCGTCGAGCAGGACGGCCGCCTCCTCGGCCCACCGCTCGACGGCGCACCGACGGCCGTGGGGTATCCGGTCCAGGAGCCGCGGATCGGCCCAGGAAGGGAGCGAGGAAGGGAGCGCACCCGTCGTCCACTCGGACCGGGCGGCGGCAACGCCCTGCGGACGCGCCTCGCCCGCCAAGCCGTCCGCGCCTGACCTGCTCCGTAGCTCGTCGGTCCGGCGTGCGTCCCAGAGGTGGCGGTGCAGGTCGAGGCGGAACCGGCGGCTCGGGTGCGGGTGCGGGTGGCACCGGGTGAGCGGATCGTCGCGGGAGCCGTCCCACAGGGCGAGGCCGATCCGCTGTCCGGCGTCCGCCCAGGCGGGCGGGGTGCGCGCCACCAGGTGCGGCGCGTCGGCCCGGTCACGTCCCGGCAGGTCGTAGCGGGCCAGGGCGACGGTCAGGCCGGGGCGCAGCAGTCCGTCGGGGGCGATTCTCGGCAGGTGCCAGCGCAGCAGGTCAGGCGCCAAGTGGCGGAGGTCCGCGCGGAGTCGGGCGGCCAGGTCGGTGCCGTGGCGGCGGGCGACGGCACGCAGGGTGAAGTCGACGTCGACACCGGCGGCTGCACACGCGCCGGCCCAGTCCCCGGCATGGCGGCGGGCGGTCGCGGTCTCGATCATGGCGGGCGGCACGGCGTAGTGGCGCACGCGCGGCCAGAAGGACGGAACTGGAACGGGCGGGAGAGGCGTGGGAAGGTCGCCGTTCGCGACGCGGGAGCGCATCAGCACTCACCTTGCGCGGACGGGTCCCCCAATCTGCCTGGGGAGTTGTTCGTCATCGCGGTGATCGTAACGGCTGGCGCGGCACCGGTCCACGGGTTTTCCCACCGCCTGCCGCGCCAGAGGGGCGGAGCGGAGCAGTCCGATTCGGCCCTCAGCGGCCCGATTTGGCACCGGGCGCTCCGAAACGGCGCTGAACAGCCGTCCCGTGCCGCCCGTATCTGTCGGTGTACCCCTGTCCGTCGCGCGCGGGCAGGTTCGCCTGGATCCCGAATTCGGAGCAGCTACGTGCTTCAGCAGCCGACGCGGTCACCGAACGGCCGTACCCCGTCCCGGGCCCGCCTCGCCCCGCACCTCCTCGACATCACCCCACTCACGCCCGGCCCCACCCCGCACCTCCTCCGCCTCACCACCGACACGCCCGGCCGCACCCCGCACCTCCTCCGCCTCACCACCGACACGCCCGGCCGCACCCCGCACCTCCTCCGCCTCACCACCGACACGCCCGGCCGCACCCCGCACCTCCTCCGCCTCACCACCGACACCCCCGCCCCCACCCCGCACACCCCCACCCCGCACCTCCCCAACGTCACCCCCCGCACCCCCGGCCCCACCACATCCGCCCCTCACCCCACCCCGACAGACTCCCGCCCGAGCCACGCCACCTCCCTCCCCAAGCCGACCGTCTCCCGCCCCACCCCCGCCCTCTCCCGGCTGGCCCGCTCCGTGGTGTTCGCCGGTGGGCTCGTGGTCCTGCCGCTGACGGCGGGCTGCGACGGCGGTGGGAGTGAACCAGCGGGCAAGGGGCGGCAGTCGGCGACGGCGGCGCCCGTGGTCTCCGCGCTGGAGGCGCAGGTGGTGGCGCCCGCGAAGGTGGAGGTCATCGCCGGCCTCACCGGCTGCGAGGTGAAGATCCGTACGGAGGCCGCCGAGTTGCGGGAGGGGGTCTGCCACACCGGGGACGGCGACTACCTGATCACGACGTTCCCCGAGGAGCGGTTCAAGGAGACCTGGCTGGACACCATCAGCATGTACCAGGGCACCTATCTGGTGGGCAGCCGGTGGGTGGTCAGCGCGCAGCCGAAGGCACTCGAGGAGTTCCGGGGCACGCTCGGCGGGACGATCGTGCACCACTCGGGCGTGGGTCCGAGCGCGGCGTCGAGCCCCTGACGTCCCGCGCGCCCCCGGCTCCTCAGCCGCCGCGCGGGCCTGCCGCCCCTCGGCCACATCGGTGGCCGGTACCCAACTGGTGGCGCGATCATGGTGGTTGGCGGGTACGCATCTCCCTCACGGACCGGTTCGCGGGGTGGGGGGAGCTGACCCTGGTGGCGGAGGCGGGTGAGCGGTCGCGGCGCGTCCTGCGCCGCCAGGCCGTGTCGGAGCTGCGGGCGCGGGGGCGTTACGGGCCGAGGCTGCGCGAGGTGCTGTTCGCGCTCGTCCTGCTGGTGCTCCTCGGGTCGGCGGGGGTGGTGGGGCTCGCGCTGGCGTTCCGTGTCTACGGGCCCGCCGTACCCGCCGCGGTCCTCGCCGCGCTCGTGACCGGGGCGGTGGCGGCACGTCTGCTGCGCAGGCCGCTGGCCCGTCGGCGCCGCGGTCTCTACACCCGGGACGAACTGGCGGAGTTGGACGTGCCGGGGCTGGTGCTCGCGGTGGCGCGGATGCTGCGCAGGGACGGGTGGCGGGTGCTGCCGCTGCCCGAGCAGGACCGGCCCAGGCTCGCGGCGCGCGACGCCCAGGGGCGGCTGCTGGTGGTGGCGTTCCGGCCGGTGGCCGAGCCGCTGCCGGACGAGGAGCCCGCCTGGCGGCGCCGTGCGCGGGGGCACGGGCCGGTCGTGCCCGATCTGCGACTGGTCGTGCACCGGGGGACGTTCGCGGAGCGGGACGTGCGCTGGGCGGCCCGACAGGGTCACGTGCACCTCATCGACGGTGCCCGGCTGGCGCGTTGGGCCGGTGGCACGCCGTTGCACCGGCTGGGCGACGAAGCCGGCGTACCGGGACCGTGACGCCGGTTCTTCACCGCGCCTTCATCGAAACGACCAGGAAGCCTCTCCCCCCACAGGCGCCCGGCTCCTACCCTTCCGGCGTATGCGCCTCAACAGACCCAGGACGCCTGGGCACTTCACCAGACGCCTCACCACCACCGTCGTCGCGACGGCCCTGCTGACCACAGCGCTCGCGACCGGCTCCACCGCCCCGGCGCAGGCCGCGCCCCGGGAGGTGGCGGAGCCGACGTCGTACGTGGACCCGCTGATCGGTTCGTCGAACGGCGGCAACACCTTCCCCGGGGCGACGCTGCCGTTCGGCATGATGGCCTGGTCGCCCACCAGTACGACCGGCGACCAGACCAGCACGGGCGCGGCCAACGGCTACGAGTACGGCGCCACCCGGATGCGCGGCCTGAGCCTGACCCATGTCAACGGCGCGGGCTGCAACCCGGGGGCCGCGGGGGACGTGCCGATCATGCCGTTCGTCGGTGACGTCACGTCGTCGCCGTCCGCGGACACCAGGGACGCGGTGTACGCGTCGAACTTCTCGCACGCCGACGAGAAGGCGGTTCCCGGCAGGTACACCGTCGCCCTCGCCTCGGGTGCCGGTGCCGACCTCGCGGTGAGCGCGCGGGCGGGTGTCGCCGACTTCACGTTCCCGGCCGACCGGCCCGCGAATCTGCTGTTCCGGGTCTCCAACTCCCTCAACGGCAGCGAGGACGCGCACATCGACATCGACGCCGCGCACCGCAAGGTGACCGGCTGGGTGCTGACCGGCGCGTTCTGCGGGCGGCGCGCGAACGGCGGCGTCAACAACCGCAAGAGTTACTACAAGCTGTACTTCAGCGCTTCCTTCGACCGGGCGTTCGCGACCACGGGCACCTGGAGGGACGGCACGCTCGCGCCGGGCGCGACCACCGCGTCGGGCGGTGAGGGCTACGCGACGGGCGCCGACCGCGCGGGGCGTGGTTCCGGTGGCTGGGTCGGCTTCGACACCAGCGCTGACAACGATGTCCGGATGCGGATCGGCATCTCCTACGTGAGCCTCGCGGGTGCCGAGACGAACCTGCGCGAGGAGATCCCCGGGAAGGCGAGCGTCGGCCAGGTGGCCGCGGCCGGATCCCGGGCGTGGGACAGGGAGTTGCGGTCGGTGCGGGTCGCGGGCGGCACCGGAGACCGCCGGACGGCCTTCTACACGGCGCTGTACCACTCCTTCCAGCAGCCGAACCTGATCAGTGACACGGACGGCCGCTACTGGGGCATGGACCAGGCCGTGCACCGGGTGGGGCGCGGCCAGGCCGGGCAGTACAGCAACTTCTCCGGCTGGGACCAGTACCGGGCGCACATCCAGCTGCTCGCGCTCCTGAAGCCGCGGGTGGCGGGGGACTTCGCCCAGTCGCTGTACAACTTCGCCCGGCAGAACGGCGGGGTCTGGGACCGCTGGGTGCATGTCAGCGGCGCCACCCATGTGATGACCGGCGACCCGACGGCGGCGACGCTCGCCACCTTCTACGCGATGGGCGTGCGGAACTTCGACTACGAGGGCGCCTTCGACTCGCTGGTCAGGCAGGCCACCGAACCGCACCCCGACGGTCTGTCGGACGCGGGCTGCCCCGGCCAGTGCGTGGGCCAACGCCCGAACCTTGCGCAGTACTTGGCGTCTCACTACGCGGCGCAGGACGTGTGCCACTGCTGGGGCGGCGCCGCCGAGACGCTGGAGGACGCGGTGGCCGACGCCGCGCTCGGCCAGTGGGCGCGGCTGCTGGGCCGGGACGAGGAGGCGGAGGTCTTCGCGGACCGGGGGACCTGGTGGCGGAACGTGTTCAACCCGGCGGCGACCGCGGACGGCGGCTACGCGCAGGCCCGTCGGCTCGACGGCTCGTGGGTGACGCCGTTCTCGCCGAGCACGGACGTCGGGTTCGCGCAGGGCTCCAGCGCCACCTACACCTGGATGGTGCCGCAGGACGTGGCGGGGCTGGCCGAGGCGATGGGCGGCCGTGCGACGGCGGCGACACGCCTCGACGGCTTCTTCCACAAGGCGGACGGCTCCTGGTCGGTGCGCGGCGGCGACGCCCTGCGCTACGACCCGACCAACGAGCCGGGTATCCACGCCCCTTGGCTGTACAACGCGCTGGGCAGGCCGTGGCAGACGCAGGCGACGGTCCGTCAGATCGTGGACACCGTTTACGGGATTGGGCCTTCGGGGCTGCCGGGCAACGACGACCTCGGGACGATGTCGGCCTGGTACGTGTTCGCGTGCCTCGGGCTCTACCCGAAGGCGCCGGGCAGCGCCGATCTGCTGCTGGGGGCACCGGTGTTCACGAAGGCGGTCCTCGACCGGTCGGGCCGCGGTGACATCCGGATCGAGGCGCCCGCGGCCGACGCCACCCACGCGTACGTCGGCTCCGTCCGTCTCGACGGCCGGGCGCACGGGCGTTCCTGGGTGGGCGCGGGGCTGACCCTGAAGGGCGGCACCCTCTCCTACGGTCTGGCCGAGCAGCCGAACACCGGGTGGGCCACGGACCCGGCCGGTCTGCCGAAGTAGCGCCCGAGCGGGCGGTGGTGCGGCCGGCCCCGTCGGGTGCCGGCCGCGCCGCGCCGCGCCGTGCGGTCAGCCGCCGGACGGCAGCCCCGCGAGCCAGGCGGCGGTGGTTCGGGGGGTGCGAAGGCGGTGCACGGTGAGCGGCGCGAACCGGGGATCGTCGACCCGCTCCCCGATCTCGCGGCGCCGCACCGGGTACCGGGACCAGGCCCACCAGGCGGGGTGGTCCCGGGTGAGCCAGTCGCGCCACCGCTCGCGGTTGCCGCCGAAGAGGGACTCGCGGGTGACCGTGCGCCGCAGCGAGCGCCGCAGCACCCGGGGCATGATCACGTGTCGCCCGTAGTCCAGCCAGACCACCGTGTCCGCGCGGTCCCAGAGCAGGTCGCGGACGTCCGGGTAGCCGAGCGAGTCGATGATCCACCGGGGTCGCGCGGCGATCTCGCCGACGTCCTCGGCGAGCCGTTCGTTGACCGCCCAGTCGGGCCCGGCAAAGTACAGGGCGTCCATCTCGTGGTACGGCACGTCGAGACGGCGGCCCAGCGCGCGGGCCAGCGTGGACTTGCCCGCTCCCGTGCTGCCCACCACCAAGATCCGTTCCATCCCCGGACCGTACCGCACGCGCCCCGCGTCTCACTCGGCCGTCTTGCGGGCGAGGGCGTTGCTGGCCGTGGAGTTGTGCACGCTGAAGCTGACGGCGTCCGAGCGGTAGCGGTCGTCCGACCACTCCACCGGGCGCCCCTCGCGGGTCGTGGTGACCCGGCGGACGCGCAGCAGCGGGCTGCTGCGGCGGACGTCGAGGAGTTCGGCGTCCCGGGCGCCCGCGGCGACGGCGTCGATGACGTGCTCGCCGTAGGCGAAGACAAGTCCCGTGGTGTCGAAGAGGAGTTGGGTGACGGAGGGGGCGTCCGGGTCGATGCCCTCGACGGCCGGCGCTATCCAGTCGGCGTACACGGTGCGTTCGAGGAGCACCGGTTCGCCGTCCAGGCCGCGCACCCGCAGGACGTGCAGCACCCTGGTGCCTTCGGTGAGTTGGAGGCGGGCCGCGTCCTGTGCCGTGGCCGGCCGGTACTCCTGGGCGGCGACCCGGCCGGTCGCCTCGCGCCCCATCGCCGCCGCCCACTGGGCGAAACTGCGCAGTTCGGCGAAGCTCTGGCTGCGGCGGCTGGCGAGCACCACCCGGCGGGCGCCCTGCCGGGAGCCGATCAGGCCCTCGGCGGTCAGCGCGGCGACCGCCTGGCGGATCGTGCCGCGCGAGACGGCGTACCGGGCGGCCAGGTCCGTCTCGGCGGGCAGTCTGCTGCCGACCGTGTACTGCTCGCGGTCGATCGCCCGCCGCAGTTCGTCGGCGATCTCCTCGTGTCGCGTCGCCACCGTTCCCCCTCCGGGTCTACCGCTGTGCACAGCGTGATCAGGGTAAACGACGGCGGGCGGCGCCGTGGCGCGGCCGGGTTCGCCCGCGAATGTGCAGGCAACCGGGGACCAGGGTTTCACCAGTGTTTACGGACAGGACACCACAGCCGGACTTACTGAGGCCAACTTGTTCAGACAAGTTCTCCGCCTGTCCTGAGTTTCCGCCGTTCCCGCGTTCCCGCGCCCCTTTTTCTGGAGTCACCGTGTTCCAGCCGAGAACCGCCGTCCTGACCGGTTCCCTCGCCGTCGTCGCCGCGCTCGCCCTGAGCGCCTGCGGCGCCGCCCCCGACAACGCGTCGGCCACCACCGACGGCAAGAGCGCCGCGACCGCCACCTCCGCGGCCGACTTCGGGGGCATGGACGCCCTGGTGAAGGCGGCCAAGAAGGAAGGCACCCTGCACGCCATCGCGCTGCCCCGCGACTGGGCCAACTACGGCGCCCTGATCGACGGTTTCCAGAAGAAGTACGGCATCAAGATCGAGGTCGAGAACCCCGACGGTTCGAGCCAGGACGAGATCAACGCGGTCACCTCCCGCAAGGGCCAGGACCGCGCGCCCGACGTCCTCGACCTCGGCAGCTCCTTCGCGCTCAGCGCCGCCCAGCAGGGCCTGCTCGCGCCCTACCAGGTGGCCGGGTACGACGACATCCCGGCCTCCCAGAAGGACGCGAAGGCCCGCTGGTACAACGACTACGGCGGCTATGTCTCCATCGGCTGCGACGCCGAGCGCGTGAAGAACTGCCCGACGACGTTCGCCGATCTGCTCAAGCCCGAGTACAAGAGGCAGGTCGCCCTCAACGGCAACCCCACCAAGTCGGGTTCGGCGTTCGGCGGGGTCTACGCGGCGGCCCTCGCGAACGGCGGCTCCTTCGACGACATCCAGCCCGGCCTCGACTTCTTCGCCAAGCTGAAGAAGAACGGCAACTACACGCCCGTCGAGTCCACCCCGGCGACCGTCGAGAAGGGCGAGACGCCGATCAGCATCGACTGGGACTACCTGAACGCCGGGTACGCCGACGAGTTCACGTCCAAGGGCGTGGACTGGAAGGTCGCGGTCCCCACCGACGGCCAGTTCTCCCAGTACTACTCGCAGGCCGTCAACAAGGACGCCCCGCACCCCGCCGCCGCGCGGCTGTGGCAGGAGTACCTGTACAGCGCCGAGGGCCAGAACCTGTGGCTCGCGGGCTACGCGCGCCCGGCGCTGATGCCCGCCATGGAGAAGGCCGGCACCCTCGACAAGACGGCCGCCGCCAAGCTCCCGCAGGTGACCGGCGCCCCGGCCTTCCCGACCGAGGCCCAGCAGAGCAGGGCCAAGGAGGTCCTCGCGCAGGGCTGGGCGAAGGCCGTCTCCGGATGACGGGCACGCTCGCGCGGGCCGACGTGGTGTCCGCCGCTTCCCCGAAGCGGCGGCGCCGCGCCCCCGGCTGGCTGGCCGTCGTGCCGCTGCTCGCCTTCATCGCCGTCGCGTTCGGGGTGCCCGCGCTCGCCATGCTGAACGGCGCCTTCACGGTCAAGGACCAGGCCACCGGCGCCACTTCGTACAGCACCGCCAACATGACGGCCTCGCTCGACGGCGCCTATCTGACGGCGCTCGCGGGCAGCGTCAAGCTCTCCGCGGTCTGCGCCTTCCTGGGCGCCCTGCTGGGGCTGCCGCTCGCACAGGCCGTCGTCTCCTCGCGCTCGCGCGCGCTGCGCGAGGCGGTGCTGACGGCGTCCGGGGTGCTCGCCAACTTCGGCGGGGTCCCGCTGGCCTTCGCCTTCGTCGCCACCCTCGGCAACGCCGGTGTGCTCACCCGCCGTCTGGGCCTGGGCGAGAAGGGCTGGAACCTCTACAGCTTCGGGGGTCTGGTCCTCGTCTATCTGTACTTCCTGATCCCGCTGATGGTCCTCACCATCACACCCGCCCTCGAAGGACTGCGCACCCAGTGGCGGGAGGCCGCGCGCAACAACGGCGCGACGGGCGTCCAGTACTGGCGGCACGTGGCCCTGCCGGTCCTCGCGCCGTCCCTGCTCGGCGGCCTGGTCCTGCTGTTCGGCAGCGCGTTCGCCGCGTACGCCACCGCCGCGGCCATGGTGGGCAGTTCGGTGCCGCTGGTGACCCTCCAGATCGCCGACGCCATCTCAGGCAACGTCCTGGTCGGGCAGGAGAACGTGGCGCTCGCGCTGAGCCTGGACATGGTCCTGGTCGCCGGAGCCGTCATGGCCGTGTACCTGCCCCTGCAACGACGGAGCGCCCGATGGCTCGACGCGTGAACACCTGGCGGTGGCCCGTCCTCGGGCTCGCCGCCCTGTACTTCCTCGTCCCGCTGGCCGCCTCGGTGGTCTTCACGGTGGACGTGCCCGGCCGGGGCGTCACCTTCGACGCCTACCGGCGCATCGTCTCCACCGAGGGGTTCACCAGCAGTCTGCTGCTCTCCCTCGAACTGGCGCTCGCGACCATCGCCGTGGTGCTGCTGCTCATGGTGCCGGCCGTGGTGGCGCTGCGGCTGGGGGCGCCCCGGCTGCGCCCGGTCGTCGAGGTGGTGTGCTCGCTGCCGCTGGTGGTGCCGCCCATCGCGTTCGTCGCCGGGATCTCCACGGTCCTCAAGTGGGGGCCCGAACACCTCTCCCGCACCCCGCTGTTCCAGACGTTCGTGGCCGTCCAGAACCCCGACTTCCCGTTCGTGCTCGTCCTCGCCTACGTGGTGATGGCGCTGCCGTTCGTGTACCGGGCGCTGGACGCGGGGCTGCGCGCGATCGACGTGCGCACCCTCGCCGAGGCCGCCCGCAGCTGCGGTGCCGCCTGGCCGCAGGCGCTGCTGCGGGCGGTGCTGCCCAATCTGCGCGGGGCGCTGCTGAACGCGTCGTTCCTCACCCTGGCGCTGGTCCTCGGCGAGTTCACCGTGGCCCAGCTCCTCGGATTCACGCCGTTCGCGGTGTGGATCTACAGCATCGGCGGCTCGCAGGCCCAGCTGTCCGTCGCCGTCTCCGTGCTCAGCCTCCTCGTCACCTGGGCCCTGCTCCTCACGCTCGCCGGATTCGGCGGACGTACCAAGACCGCCTCCCGGGGATGATGACCGATGACCGCCACCGCACTCGAAGACGTCAGGACCGAGCAGGCCGCCACGGTCGAATTCCGTGGACTGCGCCGGGAGTTCGGGCCGACCGTCGCCCTCGACGGCCTGGACCTGACAGTCCGCCCCGGCGAGTTCCTCGCCCTGCTCGGCCCGTCGGGCTGCGGCAAGACCACCGCGCTGCGCATGCTGGCCGGCTTCGAACATCCCGACGCCGGTGAGGTGCTGGTGGACGGCGCGGACGTCACCCGGGTCCCCGCGCACCGCCGGGACGCCGGCATGGTCTTCCAGTCCTACAGCCTCTTCCCGCACCTCAGCGCCGTCGACAACGTGGCCTTCGGGCTGCGGATGCGCAAGGTGGGCCCGGCCGAACGGCGGCGCAGGGCAGCCGAGTTGCTTGATCTGGTCGGGCTCGCCGACAAGGGCGCCCGGTTCCCGCACCAGCTCTCCGGCGGCCAGCAGCAGCGCATCGCCCTGGCCCGCGCCCTCGCGCTGCGCCCCCGGGTGCTGCTGCTCGACGAGCCGCTCTCCGCCCTCGACGCCAAGGTGCGGCTCACCCTGCGCGAGGAGATCCGCCGCCTCCAGCGGGAACTCGGCATCACCACGCTCTTCGTGACGCACGATCAGGAGGAGGCGCTCTCGGTCGCCGACCGGGTCGCGGTGATGCGCGAAGGACGCCTCGAACAGTGCGCGGAACCCGCCGAGTTGTACGGCCGGCCGGCGACCGCCTTCGTCGCCGAGTTCGTCGGCACCATGAGCCGGGTGCCCGCCCGGCTGTCCGGCGGCGCCGTGGAGGTGCTCGGCGGACGGCTGCCCGTCGACGGCACCCCGCCCGCCGCCTCCGAGGTCGACGTCCTGGTCCGCCCCGAGGCGGTCCTGCTGACACCGGAGGTCGACGCGGGCGCGCGGGTCGTCGCCACCGCGTTCCTCGGCGCGGCCACCCGGGTCACCGTGCGGCTCGACGACGGCACCGAGGTCAAGGCCGACCTGCCCACCCACGAGGCCGCCGCGCTGTCCGCCGGGACCGCCGTCCGGGTCTCGCTGCCCGACCGGCCGGTCCTGGTCGCGGAACGCGTCGGCTGAACGGCGCCCCGGCACTCCCCCGCAGAACCCTTCCCCCCACCACCCGAGAGTTGACACCGTGACCCGATTCCCGCTCCAGGCCGTCCTGTTCGACATGGACGGCACGCTCGTCGACACCGAGCGGCTGTGGTGGGAGGCGGTGCAGTGCGTCGCCACCGGCCTCGGCAGACCGCTGACCGAGGCCGACCAGCCGGAGGTCCTCGGCCGTCCCGTCGAGCACACCGCGGACTGGCTGGCGCGGACCACCGCGACCCCCTCCGGCCGACTCGGCGAGCGGCTGCACGACGAGTTCACCGACCGGGTGCGCACCGGGGTCGTCCCGCGCCCGGGAGCCCTCGAACTCCTCGACGCCCTCGCCCGCGACGACGTGCCGACCGCCCTGGTCACCGCGTCGCCCCGGTCGGTCGCCGACACCGTCCTCGCGGCGCTCGGCGCCGACCGGTTCCGGGTGTCGGTCACCGCGGACGACACCCCGCGCACCAAGCCCGACCCCGACCCCTATCTGGCCGCCTGCGCCGCGCTCGGTGTCGACCCGGCCCGCTGCGTCGCCGTCGAGGACACCGCCACCGGGGTCTCCTCGGCGGAGGCCGCCGGGTGCGCCGTCGTCGCGGTGCCGTCCCTCGCGCCCATCGACGCGGCGCCCGGCCGCACCGTCGTCGCCAGCCTCGAAGAGGTCACCCCGGACCGGCTGCGCGCTCTGGTCGGGCCCCGGCTGCGGGTGCTGAGCTGGAACCTCTGGCTCGGCGGCGCGCCGGTCGACGACCACCGGGCCAAGCAGCTCAAGGTCGTCCTGGACACCGGAGCCGATGTCGTCGGACTCCAGGAGACGGCGCACACCGCCACCGCGGAACTCGCCGACGCGCTGGGCTGGCACCACCACCAGGCGGGCGAGAACCTCGGCGTCCTCAGCCGCCACCCGATCACCGCCCGGCTCGGCGACCCCGACGTCGGCTTCTACGGGGCCGCCGGGGTGCGGATCGCGGTGGGGAGCCACGAGGTCGACGTCTGGACGGCGCATCTGCACTGCGCGCCGTACGGCCCCTACGAGGCGGACCTCGACGGGCTCCCGGCGGCCGACCTGGTCGCCCACGAGGAGGTGCGGCTCGGGCAGATGCGGGAGACGCTCGGGCGGATCGCCGCGTCGGGGCGGCCCGGCGTGCCGGTGGTGCTGACCGGGGACTTCAACTGCCCCTCGCACCTGGACCGTCCTGACGTCCCCTGGCCGGTGACCCTGGCCGCCGAGGAGGCGGGCCTGCGCGACTCCTACCGGCGGGCGCACCCCGACCCGGTCCGCTCCCCCGGCGCCACCTGGTCGCCCCTCCACCCGGTGCACGAGGACGACCCGTCCCGCCCCGAGCCGCAGGACCGCATCGACTACGTGCTGTACGGCGGGCCCGGCCTCGACGTGGCCGACTCCCGCACGGTCGTCACCGGCGTGCCGCGCGCCTGGCCCGACGTCGCCGGCAACGACTGGCCGTCGGACCACGCGGCCGTCCTCACCACGTTCACCCTGACCGGCCCGCGGTGACACGGCCGTGGCCCGGCGCGCGCGAGGCGGGCCGGGCCACGGACCGGGACCGGGATCACCCGATCCCGGTTCAGGTCAGGTCAGGTCAGGTCAGGTCAGGTCAGGGAGCCAGGTACCACTTCTCCAGGTAGCCGACGTCGATCGACGCCCGGTCCTGGACCCGCAGCTTCCAGGTGCCCTCGACCGGCTGGGCGGAGGCGTCGACCGTGAAGGTCTGGTCGACGTTGTCGGCCGAGCCGCCGCTGCGGTTGAGCAGGGAGTAGACCGTGCCGTTCGGACCGACCAGGTCGACGGTCAGGTCGCCCCGGTAGGTGTGCACGATCTTGACGTAGACCTCGGTGGTCGCCGAGGCGTTGCCGGTCCTGCCGGAGACGGTGACCGGGGACTCCACGGCCGCTCCCGCGTCGGGGATGTCGATCCGGGTGCTGTTGGCGTAGAGGTGGGCCACCCGCCAGGTGAAGGTGCGGGTCGCGGTGGATCCGGTGGCGTCGGCGACCGTCACCGCGACGGTGCTGGTGGCGGCCGTGGTCGGGGTGCCGGTGATCAGACCGCTCGCGTCGATCGTCAGCCCGTCCGGCAGCCCGGTGGCCGAATAGGTCAGCGCGGAGCCGGTGTTGGTGGTGTAGGCCTCGACCTGGAGGGAGACGGCGTCACCGACACCGCTCGTCTGGTTCGCCGTCGCGGCGATGTTGACGCCGGGCGCGATCCGCTGGCCGACGTTGATCGCCGCCCACGCGTCGGAGACCGCGAGGTAGGTCGGGGTGTAGGCGCCGAACAGGTCGGCCGCGGCCTGGAGGGTGGCGGTGCGGGCGCCCGCGTAGTTGGTGGACGACGTCATGTACGTGGTGAGCGCCCGGTACCAGATCTGCTGGGCGTTCTCGATGCCGATGCCGGTGACCGGGAGGCCGTCGGAGGTCGGGCTGTCGTACGCGACCCCGTTGACGGTCTTGGCGCCGCTGCCCTCCGAGAGGAGGTAGAAGAAGTGGTTGGCGGGACCGGACGAGTAGTGCACGTCGATGCCGCCGAGCGAGGAGTCCCAGGAGTCGCGGGAGGTGCCGTCCCGCGACGGCTTGTCCATGTAGCGCAGCGGGGTGCCGTTGCCATTGATATTGATCTTCTCGCCGACGAAGTAGTCGGGGACGTCGGCGGGCAGGTCGGCGTGGAACTCCACAGCGGCGGCGAAGATGTCCGAGGTCGCCTCGTTCAGGCCGCCGGACTCGCCGGAGTAGGTGAGACCCGCGGTCGCGCTGGTGACGCCGTGGCTCATCTCGTGCGCGGCGACGTCCAGGGCGGTCAGCGGGTGGGTGTTGCCCGAGCCGTCGCCGTAGGTCATGCAGAAGCAGGAGTCGGACCAGAAGGCGTTGACGTAGTTGTTGCCGTAGTGGGCCCGGCTGTACGCGGCGACGCCGTCGTTGCGTATGCCGTTGCGGCCGAAGACGTCCTTGTAGTAGTCCCAGGTGGCGGCGGCGCCGAAGGCGACGTCCACCCCGGCGGTCTGCCGGTTGCTCTGGGTGCCGTCACCCCAGACATCGTTGTCATCGGTGAAGAGGGTGCCAGTGCCCGAGGTGCCCTGGTTGAGGTCGTACGTCCGGTGCCCGGCGCGGTCGCCGTCGACCAGTTGGTACGTGGAGCCGGAGAGCGTGGTGCTCAGCGGGACCGTGCCGCTGAACTGTCCGGTGCCGGTGCCGGTCTGGACGCCCTCGAAGCGGAACAGCTCCTTGCCGGTGGCCGCGTCGGTGACGACGTGCAGCTCGCTCGGGGTGTCGTCGTGCTGGAGGCCGCCGACCACGGACTCCCAGGCGAGGGTGGGCCGGTCGGCGTCGCCCGCCCAGACCACCAGGCGGGGCGCGGTGTCGATCGCGGCACCCTTGGCGTCGGCCTTCTTCGCGGCGGCGAGCGCCTTGCCGCGGGCGGTGGCGGAGGTGACCTTCGGGGTGAGGGTCGGCACGGTGACCGTGGCGTCGGTGGCCTCGGAGGTGGTGATCCGGCCGTCCTTGGCGTGCACGACGAGGTCGCCGCCGAGGACCGGGAGTCCGGCGTAGGTCCGCTCGTAGCGGGTGTGGGTGGTGCCGTCGGCGTCCTGGGCGACGTCCTTGACGACCAGCTTCTCCTTGGCGCCGAGACCGAGGCCGGCGGCGGTGGCTGCGGCCTTGGCGGTGGCGCCCTTCAGGAGGGCCGCGCGCCGGGCGGGGGTGAGTCCGGCCGGGGCCGCGCCCGCCCTGGGGGTGGCGTGGATCGTGTCGCGGGCGGCGGGGGCCGCGCCCGCGGTGCCGGTCTGGACACCGGTGGCGAGCAGGGTGCCGACGGCCGTGAGGGCGAGGGTCAGCGCGTATCTGGAGCGGTGCGAGGAACGGTGTTGCCGCGACAAGGCGTTCTCCTTCGGTGCGATCGGCCTCGGGTGGAGGCCGTAGAGAGCGGTCGGCCGGGGGTGGCCGTCCGACGGCACGCGGGTGCGGCACGCGGCACGGGCGCACGTCAGGAGGACGTGGCCGGCCGGCCGCGAGCGAAAAGGAGGTGGGGGACGGGAGGAAGTGGGGGGTGTGAGGGGTGCGCGAGATGTGGGGGTTGTGTATGCGAGGTGAACTCGCGGACAGAAGACTGACATCCCGCCCACAGGCTTGTCATGGAGGCGACAAGATAACGGCTGGAATTGGCGCTTCCGCGCTGCGCGTTCGACGTTCCGGTGACCGGAACCGGCGGTTCGGACGCCGAGGGCCACCAGGCGTCAACTTCCGCTCCCATGAGGTCAGTTCACGACTTCTTAACGGTCACAGGACGCCGCGTTCCGACCAACCTCCGTCAGTCCCGGAGACGTTCGGCATATGCCCGGTCGGCATGCCTACCGTCCGGACAGGAGGCGACCCGGTGACCGCGGGGCCGCCGCGCTCGACGACCAAGGGGAGGTTCCATGGCGAACGTGGACGTGTCGATGAAGGAGCTGATGACCGCCGTCGAGGGGGCGTTGGGGGTGGCCGTCGTCGACTACACCAGCGGGATGGCCCTGGGCACCATGGGCGGCGGCAAGGAGCTGGACCTGACCATGGCCGCCGCCGGGAACACCGACGTGATCCGCGCCAAGGTGCGCACGATGCAGCACCTCGGCCTCACGAGCGGCATCGAGGACATCGTGATCACCCTCGACTCCCAGTACCACCTGATCAGGCTGGTGACCGGACGCGACGGCAACGGGCTGTTCCTGTACCTGGTGGTGGACAAGGCGCGCTCGAACCTGGCGATGGCCCGCCACCAGCTCCGCCGGGTCGAGACCGAACTGGAGATCTAGACCCGAACGGCTGTCGCGGTGCGGGAACCGGGCGCCTTCCGCGCCACGGCCGGTGACCGGTTGCTCGGTGGGTAGGCCGATCGGTCGGTGGGGGGCCAGTCGGCGGCCGGTCGATCGGTCGGTGGTCCGGCCGCCCGGTGGTGCGGTCGGCCCGTGGTGCGGTCGACCCGTGGTTCGGTCGACCCGTGGCCCGGTCGTCGGTCGGTTGTCCGCGGTGTGAAGACTTCTTCAGGACACCCCGGCGGCCCGGTTCCCTTTCCCGGCGGGGCGCGGACGGGCGCCGGCCGTCGCCGCCGTCCGTCCGGGCTGCTCCGTCCGAGTGGTGCGCGACCGCGCCCGGCCTTAGCGTCGGAACCACGATCGGACTACCGCCGGTGCCGCGAGGCACGGGCCGGGAGCGGATATGGTCATGCGCACACTCACCACGGCGGTCGCCCTCTGCTGCGGCGCGTCGCTCGCCGCCGCGGCGGCACCGGCCTTCGCCGCCACATCGGCGACGCCGTCCACCGTCCAGGTCACTCAGCAGCGGTCCCGGGGCCCGGTACTCGTGGACTGCTTCAGGCATCCCACCGTCCGCCCCTCCGCCTTGATCATCGCCTGCGGTGACGGCAACAGCCGCCTGGAGTCGGTGCACTGGACGCGGTGGGGCCCGAACGGAGCGAGCGGCGAGGGCGTGAACGTGGTCAACGACTGCAAGCCCTACTGCGCGGCCGGCACCTTCCACTCGTACCCGGTGGTGGTGAGCCTCGCGAACACCGAGCCGTGGAAGAGGCACCCGCAGGTGCAGAGCTTCACCCAACTGACCCTGACCTACCCGGGCGAGCGGCCCACGATCTACCAGCAGTCGGTGACGCTGCCGCTCGGCGGCTGACCCGACGCCGCCGCCCGGCGGCCGACAGCGGGACGATCACTCAAGGGGACGGCGCGCCGGTGGCGGCCGTCCCTGCGGTGTCTCCCCCGCCGTCAGATGGTCGAGGACCTCGATCAGCTCGTCGCAGGCCAGCTCCACCGAGCGGCGGGTGTTGCGCTGCTCGGTGATGAGCGCGGAGAGCAGCAGCGCGGTCAGGGCCATGGAACCGTTGAACGCCTGGAGTTTGATCATCACCTCGACGTCGGACAGGTGCACGAACGGACCTGTCCCGTCGGTCGCCGCGATCGTCGTCATCACGGACGCGAAGAGGGCGCAGAGCATGCTGCCGACGAGCTGGAAGCGCAGCGCCGCCCAGATCAGCAGCGGATAGATGAGGAACAGCACGCTCAACGTCGACCGGGTGGCCACCGGGACCAGGACGACGACGATGAGGGTGAGGCCGAGCGCCTCCCGCCAGCGGCCGAGGTTCGGGCGGGGGCGGACCCCGAGGGCCAGCAGCAGCACCGGCGTGACGATCAGGACGCCCATCGCGTCGCCCACCCACCAGGCGAGCCAGACCGGCCAGAAGGCGCTCACTTCCAGCTTTCCGGTGGCCACGAGCAGCACGGCGCCGCTCGTGGAGCTGATCAGCATGGCGCCCAGCGCGCCGAGGAAGACCAGGGCGAGTCCGTCGCGCAGCCGGGCGAGGCTGATCCGGAATCCGACCCTGCGCAGCATCAGGCAGGCGCAGACGGGCGCGACGGTGTTGCCGAGCACGGTGCCGATCACGGAGAGCCCGGGGGTGGTGATCGACCAGACGACCAGCAGGGCGCCGATGGCGATGCCGAGCCAGCAGCGCAGCCCGTACAGGAGGAGGCAGGCGACGGCGACGCCGGTGGGCGGGTAGAGGGGGGTGACGACGGCGCCCTCGACGACGAGCTGGCGCAGCAGTCCGAGCCGTCCGGCCGCGAAGTAGCAGGCGGCGACGGTCAGCGTCTGGACGGCGAACACGACCGGACGCCGCAGTTGCTGGGTACCCACCACAGCAGCCATCAGACACCGGCGGCGCCCGGTCGGCCACGCGAGCGGCGCGGGCTGGGCCACCCGGGGGACGCCCCGGACGTACGGCCCGGTGATGGGCCCGTCGGGCGCCGTGTTCCGTACCGGACCCGGTCGGACGCGGCGCCTTTGCGGTGGGCCCGTCAGACGCGGTGTTCCGTGGTGGGGCCGTCGTGGCGGACGACCAGGACAGCCGCGTCGTCCTCGTGGCCCACCGTCTCGGCCATCTTGATCACGCTGGAGGCGAGCGCGCCCGCCTCCAGGCCCGCGACGGCGGCGATGCCGGCGAGCCGCACCACCTGGCCGAGGCCCTCGTCGAGGCTGAGCGAGGGGCCCTCCACCACGCCGTCGGTGAGCAGCACGAAGACGCCGCCGGTGGTGAGGCGGTGCCGGGTGACGGGGTACTCCATGCCCCGGCCGACCCCGAGGGGCGGGCCGCCCTCGCCGTCGTCGACGCCGGACTGGCCGTCGGCGGTGGCCCAGATGTGCGGTATGTGGCCGGCGCGGGCGCTCTCCAGGATGCCGGTGGCCGGGTCGAGCCGGATGAAGGTGCAGGTCGCGAAGAGGTCGGTGCCCAGGGAGAGCAGCAGGTCGTTGGTGCGGGCGAGGAGTTCGCCGGGTTCGCTGGTGACCGAGGCCAGGGCGCGCAGGCCGACCCTGACCTGGCCCATGAAGGCGGCGGCCTCGATGTTGTGGCCCTGGACGTCGCCGATGGAGAGGCCGATCCGTCCGTCGGGCATGGTGAAGGCGTCGTACCAGTCCCCGCCGACGTTGAGGCCGTGGTTGGCGGGGGCGTAGCGGACGGCCAGGCGCACGCCGGGGACGCCGGGCAGGTCCCGGGGGAGCATGCCGCGCTGGAGGGCGACGGCCAGCTCGACCCGGGAGCGTTGCAGCTCGGCGAGTTCGCGTGCCTGGGCGGTCAGCGATCCGAGTCTGGCCAGCAGCTCGTCGCCGTCGTCCGTTGGACCCTTGCGGGACATTGATCACTCCGGCGGGGACGGTTGCCCTCTCAGGTTAGATCATCCGATTTACTACAAAAGCGGGACATAGGGAGATGAATCTCGCGTTTACCCGCCCCGGCCGCCCGGTCAGCCGCCCAGCGCGGCCCGCACCACCTCTTTGGCCTCGTCCTGGACCTGGCGCAGGTGGTCGGGGCCGTGGAAGGACTCGGCGTAGATCTTGTAGACGTCCTCGGTGCCCGAGGGCCGGGCCGCGAACCAGGCGTTCTCCGTCGTCACCTTGATTCCGCCGATCGGGGCGCCGTTGCCCGGCGCCTCGGTGAGCACTCCGGTGACGGCCTCCCCCGCGAGGGTGCCGGCGTCGACCTGGGCGGGCGACAAGGTGCCGAGCAGCGCCTTCTCCTCGCGGGTCGCGGGGGCGTCGATGCGCGCGTAGGCGGGGTCGCCGAAGCGGGCGGTGAGCGTCGTGTACTGCTCGGACGGGGTCTTCCCGGTGACCGCGAGGATCTCGGAGGCGAGCAGCGCGAGGATGATGCCGTCCTTGTCGGTGGTCCACACCGAGCCGTCCCCGCGCAGGAAGGACGCGCCGGCCGACTCCTCGCCGCCGAACCCGAGGGAGCCGTCGACCAGTCCGTCCACGAACCACTTGAAGCCGACGGGCACCTCGACGAGCGGGCGGCCCAGGTCGGCCGCGACGCGGTCGATCATCGAGGAGGACACCAGGGTCTTGCCGATGCCGGTCCCGGCCGGCCACTCCTCGCGGTGGCGGTAGAGGTAGGCGATGGCGGTGGCGAGGTAGTGGTTGGGGTTCATCAGTCCGGCGTCCGGGGTGACGATGCCGTGCCGGTCGGCGTCGGCGTCGTTGCCGGTGGCGATCTGGAACCGGTCGCGCTGTTCGATGAGGGAGGCCATGGCGTACGGCGACGAGCAGTCCATGCGGATCTTGCCGTCCCAGTCGAGCGTCATGAACCGCCAGGTCGGGTCGGTGAGCGGGTTGACCACCGTCAGGTCGAGGCGGTGCTCCTCGGCGATCCGGCCCCAGTAGGCGACGGACGCGCCGCCGAGCGGGTCGGCGCCGATGCGCACCCCGGCGGCGCGGATCGCGTCGAGGTCGAGGACGTTCGGGAGGTCGGCGACGTAGCCGCCGAGGAAGTCGTGGCGGCCCGTGGTGGGGGCGGCGAGGGCCCGGGTGTACGGGATGCGGCGGACGTCCTTCAGCCCTGCGGCGATCAGGTCGTTGGCCCGGTCCTGGATCCATGAGGTGGCGTCCGACCCGGCCGGGCCGCCGTTCGGCGGGTTGTACTTGAAGCCGCCGTCGCCCGGCGGGTTGTGCGAGGGGGTGACGACGACGCCGTCCGCGCGTCCCGAGGTGCGGCCCCTGTTGTGGGTGAGGATGGCGTGCGAGACCGCCGGGGTGGGCGTGTAGCCGTCCGCGCTGTCGATGAGGACGGTGACGCCGTTGGCGGCGAACACCTCGAGGGCGGTGACCCGCGCGGGCTCGGACAGGGCGTGGCTGTCGGCGCCGAGGAAGAGCGGCCCGTCGGTGCCCTGGCGGGCGCGGTACTCGCAGATGGCCTGGCTGGTGGCGGCGATGTGGTCGTCGTTGAACGCCGTCGCCAGGGACGAACCGCGGTGTCCCGAGGTGCCGAACGCGACGCGCTGGCCCGGGTCGGCGGGGTCGGGGCGCAGTGCGTAGTACGCGGTGACCAGCCGGGCCACGTCGACGAGGTCCTCGGGCCCCGCCGGACCGCCCGCTCGCTCGTGCTGCATCTGCCCGCTCCTCCACGTCGGTCGATCACATCGGTTGCCGCTCCATCCTCTCCCGTCACCCCGGACGGCCGCGAGTGGCCCCCCGTACCCGGCGGTGCCGCCCGGGGCCGCCGCGACGGCCCGTTCCGCTGCCGTGTCCGGCCCGACGGCGGTCGCCCGCGGGTCAGTCCTGGAACGGCCGCTCGTCGATGATCTTGCCCTTGGTGTCGGCGAAGAGGTAGCCGACCTCCTGGTACTCGTTGGTGAGGTAGATCATCATCCCGGCGGGGGTGCCGAAGACGTTGCCTGCCTCGCGGAGCACCAGATAGCGGGTGGTCGGCTTGCTGACCTTGAGGTCCTTCTCGGCCTTGGCGAGCAGCGCGGGCACCGCGTCCCAGTCGTACTCCTCAAGGCTGCTCGGCTTCTTGCCGCTGGAGAGGCTGCCGCTGATGATGCCCTTCGTGACGCCGCTCCCGGGGCGGTAGGTGTAGGTGTCGTAGCGGTTCTTGCTGCCGGGGACCATCGCCTGCACGGAGACGAACTCGGGGTAGACGGTGAGGTCGGTGAACCGGGTCCTGCCGGTCTCCTCGCGGACCGCGTCGAGCGCGGTCCTGATGCCGTCGGGGCCGAGCAGTCCGTAGGTCCTGCCCTTGCCCGCGGCGGGTGACGCCGTCGCGCGCGGGCTCGCGGACGCGCCGCCCTTGTCCGAGCCGGCCGACGGGGTCGCGCTCGTGGAGGGCCGCGGCTGCGAGGTCCTGCCGTCCGTGCCGGTGGAGGCGGAGGCGTCCTTGCCGTCGTCGCCCGGCAGTGCCTGCCAGACGATCCCGCCGATCGCGACGACGCCGACGGCCCCGGTGGCGATCAGCGCGCGCCGCACCCGCCCCGGCCGCCCGGCGCCGGTCGGCGGGACGACGGTGACCAGCGGTACCGGGCCGGGGCCCGGCGGCTGCGCCGGGGGCGCGAGGGGGTAGGAGGTCTGCGGCTGGTGGGGGTCCGTGGCGGGGATCGCGTCCGCGGGGGCCGGCGACTGCGGGCCGCTCGCGGGTGGCGGGGGTGCGGCCGCCGGGTCGGTGACCTCGGCGAGCATCCGGTCGACGGTCGCGGCGTCCGGCCTGACGGCCGGGTCGCGCACCAGCAGGCTCCGCAGGACCGGCGCCAGGGCTCCCGCCCGTGCGGGCGGCGGGACCTCCTCGCGGATGACGGCGGCGAGCGTGGCCAGGGTGGTCGCGCGGCGCAGCGGGTGCCGGCCCTCGACGGCCTCGTACAGCATCATCGCCAGCGACCAGAGGTCGGCGGCCGGTCCCCCGGCTTCACCGGTCACCCGCTCGGGGGCCATGTAGTCGGGGGTGCCGATGATGGAGCCGGTGGCGGTGAGCGCGGTGGCCTCGCGGATCGCGGCGATGCCGAAGTCGGTGAGGACGGGCCGTCCGTCGGGGCGCAGCAGGACGTTGGCCGGTTTGACGTCGCGGTGCTGGACGCCGGTGGCGTGGGCGGCGCGCAGCGCGTCGAGGACGCCTCGGCCGACCAGGGCTGCTTCGGCGGGTGCCATGGGTCCGCGGGCCAGCCGGTCGGCGAGGGAGCCGCCCTCGACCAGTTCCATGACGATCCACGGGTAGGTGCCCTCACCGCCGTCGACGATGTGGTGGATCGTCACGACGTTCGGGTGCTGGACCCGGGCGAGCGCGCGGGCCTCGCGCAGCACGCGTTCGCGCAACGCCCGCGCGGACGCCGGGTCGTACTCGGCGAGGCCCGGGTCGGCGGGCCTGACCTCCTTGACGGCGACGCTGCGGTGCAGCAGCAGGTCGCGGGCGCGCCACACGGTGCCCATGCCTCCGCCGCCGAGCCTCGCCTCCAGGGCGAAGCGCTCGTCGACCACGCGTCTGCCGGTGTCCCCCTCGTTCATGGCGAGGAGCTTAGGGCCTCGCTCGGACATCGGGGGCGGGGCCCCGGCCCGCGCGGGCGGTGGCGGTGGCCTGCGGCCGTCGGCCGGTCAGTCCGTCAGGCCCGCGGCGAGGGCGGCGCCCAGTTCCCAGCAGGCTTCCAGGTCCTGCGGGGAGGGTGTCCCGGTGACGGTGACCGGCTGGGCCGCCGCGCGCCAGCCGAGGCCCTTGGTGATCGACTCGATGGCCCGTACCGCGCCGGTGACGTCGCTGCCGCCGTGCACCCAGTAGCCGAAGGGCCGGCCGCGCGTGGCGTCGAGGCAGGGGTAGTAGACCTGGTCGAAGAAGTGCTTGAGGGCGCCGGACATGTAGCCGATGTTGGCCGGGGTGCCCAGCAGGCAGGCGTCGGCGGCCAGCACGTCGGAGGCGGTGGCGGCCAGGGCGGGGCGGCGGACGACGTCCACGCCCTCGATCTCGGGCGCGGTGGCCCCGGAGACGACGGCCTCCAGCAGCGACTGGCAGTTCGGGGACGGGGTGTGATGGACGATCAGCAGGGTGGGCACGCGGTGCACCCTAGTTCAGCGCGGGTCGGGGGCCGGGCGCTGTCCCGGGAGCTCGGCGTGCGGGTCGGCGTACAGGACGCGCAGCGCTCCCGGCAGGATCCTGGCCGTCACCGGCAGGGCGGCGTCCACCTCGCCGTCGGCGCCGTAGGGGATCTCCCGGTCGGCGGCTATGTGGATCTCCCGGCCGCGCAGGATCCGCACCTCGGGCCTGTGCACGTGGGCGCCTGTGGTCAGTTCGTTCATCAGGGTGAAGAAGAGGCGGCGGGGCGCGTCGCGGATCAGCACGATGTCGAGGAGTCCGTCGTCGACGCGGGCGTCGGGCGCGATGGCCCGACCCGAACCGTAGTAGCCGGAGTTGGCGGCGACCACGGTGTAGCCGGTGTGCCGGTGCTCGGTGCCGTCGACGGTGACCCGGTAGTGGGCGGCCCGCCAGGTGGTGACCGCGCGCAGGCCGCCGGCGTAGTAGGAGGCGGCGCCGCGCAGCAGTCCGGCCCGGTTGGCGTACAGGTTGGCGAGCGCGTCGACCCCGGCGTAGACGCTGCCGAGGACGACGGTCCTGTCGTGGACGGCGGAGCTGACCTCGACGGTGTCGACGGGGCGCGGGGTGCCGTGCAGCAGCAGGTCGGCCAACTCCCTTGGCGCGGTGGGCAGTCGCAGAGCGCGCGCGAAGTCGTTGCCGCGTCCGGCGGGGACCAGGCCGAGGACGGTGCCGGTGCCGCTGAGAGCGCCGCCGATGGAGCCCGCCATGCCGTCGCCGCCGACGGCGAGCACCACCCGGCCCCGGTCCCCCGCGGCGCGGGCGAGTTCCTGGGCGTGGGGGAGGCTGCGGCTGTACGCGGTCTCCAGTTCGGCGCCCGCCTCCCGGAGCAGCCGGGCCACGGCGAGCAGCGCGGCGGCGCCCGCGGCTCGGCCCGCGGTGGGGTTGACGACGGCGGTGAACTGTCGCATCGGGGCGCCTCCAAGGCGGGCGGTGGCTTGCGGGCGGGCGGCGGCTCGCGCCGTCAGTCGAGGGGCAGCAGGACACCCGGGTTGAGGACTCCCGCCGGGTCGAGGCACCGTTTCACGGCGCGCAGCGCGGCGATCCCGAGGGGGCCCGCCTCTTCGAGGTAGGCGTCCCGGTGGTCGGTGCCGACGCCGTGGTGGTGGCTGATGGTGCCGCCCGCGGCGAGGATCGCCTCGTTCGCGGCCCGCTTGGCCCGCGCCCAGTGGGTGAGGGGGGTCTCGCCCTGGGCGCTGACGACGGTGAAGTAGAGGGAGGCGCCGTTCTCGTAGACGTGCGAGATGTGGCACATGACCAGGGGCGGGGTGCCCGCCTCGGTGAGCGTGGCGGTGAGCGCGGCGCGCACGGACGCGTACAGCTCGGGGACGCGGGACCAGAAGGCGGCCGTCTCCAGGGTCTCGGCGAAGGCGCCCGCGTCGAGGAGCGCGTCGCGCAGGTAGGGGGCCGCGTAGCGGCCGTGGGCCCAGCGCTCCCCCGGTTCCGCGCCCAGGGGTGTGCCGCCGCAGGCGCGCAGCACGGCGGCGGCCCGCTCCTGCCGGTACGCGGCCTCCTCGGCGGTGCCCTCGTACCCGGCGACGGCGGTGCAGCCGGCGGCCTGCGGCGGTGCCGCGGCGCCGATGGCGTCGGGCTGGGCGAGGCCGACGAGGGTCTCGGTCTCGTCGGAGAGGCGCAGCACGGTGGGGCGGGGGCCGTCCTGGGCGAGATGGCGCAGGGCGGTGGCGCCGTCCTCGAAGGAGGCGAAGCGCCACCCCTCGTAGCGGCGGACGGCGGGGACCGGGCGGATCCGGACGGTCACCGAGGTGATCACGCCGAACGCGCCCTCGGAGCCGAGGAGGAGTTGGCGCAGGTCGGGTCCCGCGGCCGAGCGCGGGGCGCGGCCGGTGTCGAGGGTGCCCTCGGGGGTGGCGAGGGTGAGGCCGAGGACCATCTCGTCGAAGCGTCCGTAGCCGGCCGATGCCTGGCCGCTGGAGCGGGTGGCGGCGAAGCCGCCGATGGTGGCCCATTCGTAGGACTGCGGGAAGTGGCCGAGGGTGAACCCCTGGGCGGCGAGCAGCGCTTCGGCGTGCGGGGCGCGCAGGCCGGGGTGGAGGGTGGCGGTGCGGGAGAGGGGGTCGACGGCGAGGAGGCGGTCCATCCGGCGCAGGTCGAGGGCGACGAAGGGGCCGCGGCGGGCGGGGGCGAGGCCGCCGACGACGGAGGTGCCGCCGCCGAACGGCACGAGCGGCAGACCGTGCCGGGCGCAGGCCCGCAGGACGGCGAGGACGTCGTCGTGCCCGGCGGGCAGCAGGACGGCGGCGGGGACGTCGTCGAGGTCGCCGTCGCGGATGCGCAGCAGGTCGGGGGTGGACTTGCCGCGGGTGTGCCGGACGCGGGTCTCGGCGTCGGTGCGCAGGTGCGCGGCGCCGCCGACCGCGCCGGCCAGGTCGTCGAGGACGGCAGGCGGGAGGCCGGGTTCGGGGACGTCGAGGTCGGCGAGGTCGACGGGTCCGGTGGCGCGGGGGGTGACGCCGAGCAGGTCGCGCAGGAGTCCGGTCACCGTCTCCGGGAGCGGTGCCGCCTCGGCCGGGTCGCCCCAGCCGCTCCACAGCATGTCCATCTGGGTCGTCCTCATCGGTCGTGTCGAGCGATTCCGTCCGGCGACGGCCTCACGGGCGTTACACTGTGACACATGACGCCTATTCGTCACAACCATCCGGACGGCCCCGAGAACCCCCCGGGCGGCGGCTCCGACAGCGACCCGATCCTCGACGCGGTCCGCGACTGCGTCCTCGCCGTCGGGGTGCGCCGCACCACGCTCACCGACGTGGCCCGGCGCGCGGGCGTCTCCCGGATGACGCTCTACCGGCGGTGGCCCGACGTCCGTTCCCTGGTCGGCGACCTGATGACCCGCGAGTGGATCGCCGTCGCCACCGGCGCCCTGCCCGAGCCCGCCCCCGGCACCGCCGCGCGCACCGTGCTGGTGGAAGGGCTGGTGGCCGGCGTGGAGTCGTTCCGCGCCCACCCGCTGTTCCGCAAGATCGTCGACGTCGATCCCGAACTGCTGCTCCCCTATGTGCTCGACCGGCGCGGCGCCAGCCAGGAAGCCCTGCTCGGGCTGCTCGTCGGGGGCCTGAAGGACGGTCACGCGGACGGCTCGGTGCGCGCCGGACATGCCGAACGGCAGGCCCGCGCCCTGCTGTTGACCGTGCAGTCGTTCACCCTGTCGCTGCGCACCATGACCGACGAGGCGGACCCCGAGCTGTCCTCCCCCGCCTTCCTCGCCGAGCTGCGCGGCATCCTGGAGAGGACCCTCGCCCCATGAGCCACCCCGACTCCTCGCTCTCCGCCGCCCGGCGCTCCCGTGAACTGGCGGCCACCGTCGGCGGACCCGCCGTGGACGTCCTGGTCGTCGGTCTCGGCGCGACCGGCGCCGGGGCCGCCCTCGACGCCGCCGCCCGGGGTCTGAGCGTCGCCGCGATCGACGCCCACGACCTGGCCTTCGGCACCTCGCGCTGGAGCAGCAAGCTGATCCACGGCGGGCTGCGCTACCTCGCCTCCGGCCAGTTGGACGTGGCGCACGAGAGCGCCGTCGAGCGGGGTGTGCTGATGCAGCGGACCGCACCGCACCTGGTCCGCGCCCAGCCGTTCGTGCTGCCCCTGACGCCGCTGGTCTCCCGGGGCCAGGCGGCACTGGCGTCGGCCGGCTTCCGGGCCGGTGACGGACTGCGGCTCGCGGCCCGCACCGCGCGCGCCGCCCTGCCCCCGCCGCGCCGCCTCTCCCCGGTGGAGACCCGGCACCTCGCCCCGGCCCTGCGCCCGGCGGGACTGCGCGGCGGCCTGCTGTCCTGGGACGGCCGGCTCACCGACGACGCCCGGCTGGTGACCGCCCTCGCCCGCACCGCCGCCGCGCACGGCGCCCGCGTCCTGACCAGGGTCAGGGCCCTGGGACTGACGGCGACCGGCGCCCGCGTCCGCGACGAACTCACCGGCGAGGAGGGCGAGATACGCGCCCGCACGGTCGTCAACGCGACCGGCGTGTGGGCGGGCGGCCTGGTCGACGGCATCCAGGTCCGGCCCTCGCGCGGCACCCATCTGGTGCTGCGGGCCGCACCGCTCGGCCCGCTCCCCGCCGGTCTGCACATCCCGGTGCCCGGGGAGAGCAACCGGTTCGTCCTGGTGCTGCCGCAGGACGACGGCCGGGTCTACGTCGGCCTCACCGACGAACCCGTGACCGGCGCGATCCCGGACGTGCCCGAGGTGCCGGAGACGGACATCGGCTTCCTGCTCGACGTCCTCGGCTCCGTCCTCGACGTCCCGGTCCACCGCACGGACGTGGTGGGCGCCTTCGCCGGACTGCGCCCCCTGCTCGACACCGCGCCCGACAGCCCGTCGGGCGGCCGGGCCAGGACCTCCGACATCTCCCGCAGGCACGCCGTGCTGACCTCGCCCGACGGCGTGATCACCGTCGTCGGCGGCAAGCTCACCACCTACCGGCGGATGGCGCAGGACGCCGTCGACACCGCCGTCCGCGTCCACGGCCTGGCCGCGGGCCGCTGCCGCACCGCCGCGCTGCCGCTGGTCGGCGCCGCCCCGCAGGCCGTCCTCGCCGCGGTCAGGGCACCCCGGCGGCTGGTCCAGCGGTACGGCACCGAGGCACCGGCCGTGCTGGCGCTCGCCGACGGCGACCCCCGGCTCGCCGAGCCGGTGCATCCCGGCGCCACGGTCACGGCCGCCGAACTCGTCTGGGCGGTGCGCCACGAGGGCGCCCTCGACGCCTGCGACCTCCTCGACCGGCGCACCCGGATCGGCCTGGTCCCCGCCGACCGGGCCGCCGCGCTGGACGCCGTCGACGCGCTGCTGGCCGGCGCGGCGGCCTTTGGAGGGTGAGCGGGGCGGCCGGGGCGGGCCTGCCGTGCCTGCTGAGGCGCCCGGGGCATGCCTGCCGGGGCGCCTGGCGAAAGTGGTCCGCTCGACGCGCGGGACGGCGAAACCATCCTTATGGTCATTACATATGACACACACTTTCGACGAACTGGTGGAGAAGCAGCGCGCGGCCGACCAGGCCCACACCCGGGTCGAGGAGCTGCGCGCCTCCTACGGGCCGCCGACGCACCAGGGCGGCTGGAGCGGACAGCAGTCCGACACCTACGAGACCGCGTGGCGGGCGTGGCGCGATCTGGCCCGTGAGGTCCAGTCCACGGTGGCCGAGTACGCGAAGGACGAGGGCAGGCCGCGCGACACCGTCGAGTCCGAGGTCAGGCAGGCCGTCAGACACTCGCGGCCCGAGGTGTGAGCCGTCCCGTCAGCCGGTGGTGTCCGCCACCGGGAACGGCACGAACGTACTGGTGTTCTGGTCGATCCGCAGCGGGTGCCCCAGCGCGGGGGCGGCCCGCTGCGGGCAGTCGCGGCGCTCGCAGACCCGGCAGCCCATCCCGATCGGGGTGGCCGCCGAGCCGCTGGTGAGGTCGAGTCCGTCGGAGTAGACGACCCGGTGCGCGTGGCGCAGTTCGCAGCCGAGGCCGATGGCGAACGTCTTGCCCGGCTCGCCCCAGCCGCCGCGGTGCCGGGTGATCGCCCGCGCCGTCCACAGGTACCGGGCGCCGTCCGGCATCTCGGCGATCTGCACATGGATGCGGCCCGGCGCGGCGAACGCCTCGTACACGTTCCACAGCGGGCAGGTGCCGCCCGCCCGGGAGAAGTGGAAACCGGTCGCCGACTGCCGTTTCGACAGGTTCCCGGCCCGGTCGACGCGCACGAAGGAGAACGGCACCCCGCGCAGCCGGGGGCGCTGGAGGGTGCTCAGCCGGTGGCAGACGGTCTCGTGGCCGAGGCCGAAGCGGTCGGTGAGCCGCTCGATGTCGTAGCGCACCGTCTCGGCCGCCTCGTGGAAGGCCCGGTACGGCAGGATCAGGGCCGCCGCGAAGTAGTGCGCGACGCCGATCCGGGCCAGCGCGTGGGCGGGCGAGCCCGGCGCGAAGTCCTCGGCGGCCCTGCGGTCGAGTTCGTCGCCGAACTCCAGCAGCACGAGCTGGGTGGCCATCCGGAACGCCCGCTGCCCCGGGCGCAGCCTGGCCGAGACATGCAGGGTGCGGGTGGGCTCGTCGTAGTGGTGGAGGCGGTCGTCGCCGCCGACGCGCACCCGGACCCCGTGCCGGTCGGCCAGCCGGGCGGCGAGCGCGGGGACGACCTCGCCGGGGCGGATGCCGACCGCCGCCGCCAGAGCCTCCGCCGCGACGTCGGTGTCGTGCAGGTAGTTCTGCCTCCGGTAGAAGAAGTCCCGGATCTCCTCGTGCGGCGAGCGGGGCTCCTCGGTGTCGGGGTCGGTCCCCCGGCCGTCGGTGGCGGCGGTGAGGCGTTCGACGAGCCGGGCGTTGCGCCGCCCGAGGTCCAGCAGCACCCGGGCCACCTCGGGCATCTTCCCTGCCAGTTCACCGAGGTCGGCGGCGGAGAGCCGGGAGGCGGCCGGCTCACCGGCGAGCGCCTCGCGCAGGTCAGCCACCAGACGGCTGGTGTCGCGCTCGGAGAAGAAGCCGGGGTCGACACCGAACGCCTCGGTCAGCCGCAGCAGGACCGGCACGGTCAGCGGACGGGAGTCGTGCTCCATCTGGTTGAGATAGCTGGGCGAGATGGCCAGCACCCGGGCCAACTCGGCCTGGCTGATGCCGCGTTCCTCGCGCAGCCGCCGCAGCCGCGCGCCCGCGTAGGTCTTGGTCACTCCGTGGCCCTCCGTGGCCCTGGGCGGCCGCTCCCCCGGTGCGCCGCCTGTCCGCCCTGATCTCTCCGCCCACGCCCGTCCTTGGTGAACTCCCCGCCGTGGCAGACCATTTGTGAACGGTCGGCCGCCCGTCGCCACCTGTCCCCGCGTGCTGTGCGATGTCCGGTCCGCTGCGTGCTGCGCGATGTCCGCTGAGTGCCGTGCGCTGTCCGCTGTGCGCCACAGTACGCGTCCCCCAACGACCCTCGCCCTTGGCAGAGTTGGCAGAACGCCGGGCGAAGATACGCAGAACTTGGCAACCGTACCCGCTTGATGGCACTCAGTGCCAGTGCCATCGTTCTAGTGCGGCCCGCCGGACCCCGGCGACCAGCACCCGGTGCCGGGGCTCGATCCCCGCCCTGACGCCAGAGACCCCGGCACCGGCCAGGTCAGGTACCGGCAGCGTTGCTCACCTCCGCACCGAGGCGGAACGGCGGGCCGCGTCCCCGCAACGCGACACACAGTGCCACCCGATGGCCGCGAGGCCGGCGGGACCGGCATCCGGCACGGAACGAGGAGACGGTGACAGTCATGGCAGAAGCGAGGACTCAGGCGGCCGACGAGCTGACGCGACGCTGGGCCACCGACCCCAGGTGGCGGGGCGTGGAGCGCACCTACGGCGCGGCGGACGTGGTCCGGCTGGCCGGCAGCGTCCGCGAGGAGCACACCCTGGCCAGGCGCGGCGCCGAGCGCCTCTGGCGCCAACTGCGCGAGGGGGACTACGTGCACGCCCTCGGCGCGCTCACCGGCGGCCAGGCCGTGCAGCAGGTGCGGGCCGGGCTCCAGGCCATCTACCTCTCCGGCTGGCAGGTCGCCGCCGACGCCAATCAGGCCGGGCACACCTACCCCGACCAGAGCCTCTACCCGGTCAACTCCGTTCCCCAGGTGGTCCGTCGGATCAACAACGCGCTGCTGCGCGCCGACCAGATCGCCACCGCCGAGGACGCGGGCGACACCGTCGACTGGCTGGCGCCGATCGTGGCCGACGCGGAGGCCGGGTTCGGCGGCCCGCTCAACGCGTTCGAACTGACCAAGGCGATGATCGAGGCGGGCGCGGCCGGCATCCACTACGAGGACCAGCTCGCCTCCGAGAAGAAGTGCGGCCACCTCGGCGGCAAGGTCCTGGTCCCGACCTCGCAGCACATCCGCACCCTCAACGCGGCCCGCCTCGCGGCCGACATCGCGGATGTCCCGACGCTGATCGTCGCCCGCACCGACGCCCTCGCGGCCACCCTGCTGACCAGCGACGTCGACGAGCGGGACGCCGAGTTCGTGACCGGGGAGCGGACCGCCGAGGGCTTCTACCGGGTGCGTAACGGCATGGCGCCGGTCATCGCCCGCGGCCTCGCCTACGCGCCCTACGCCGACCTGCTGTGGATGGAGACCGGCACGCCCGACCTGGCGCAGGCCCGGGAGTTCGCCGAGGCGGTGCACGCGCGCCACCCGGACCAGATGCTCGCCTACAACTGCTCACCCTCGTTCAACTGGAAGGCCGCGCTGGACGACGACCAGATCGCCAAGTTCCAGCGGGAGTTGGGCGCGATGGGCTACCGCTTCCAGTTCATCACGCTGGCCGGCTTCCACTCCCTCAACCACGGCATGTTCGACCTGGCGCGCGGCTACGCCGAGCACGGCATGACCGCGTATGTCGACCTCCAGGAGCGGGAGTTCGCCGCGCAGGAGCACGGCTTCACCGCCGTCCGCCACCAACGGGAGGTCGGGACCGGCTACTTCGACCTGGTCTCCACCGCCGTCAACCCCGCGTCGTCGACCACGGCCCTGGCCGGTTCCACCGAGGCCGAGCAGTTCCACTAGGAGAGGTCCGGCCCGGCCCCGCCGAGAAGTCCCACCAGGAGAGGGTCCGGTCCGTCCCCGGTTCCGCCGAGGCCGAGCGGTTCCACCAGGAGAGGTCCGGCCCGTCGTGCGAGCGGCGGGCACGGTCGGCAGGTGGCGTGTCCCGGTCCTGCGGGCGGGCGCGTCCCGGAGGTCCTTACCCGCCCGCCCGTCTTCCGCGCAGGAGAAACCGATGTCCCTCACCGCACTGCCCCACCCCGTCCACGACACCGCGCCGGACAGCCGTGTCGCGGTCCTGGCGTCCCCGGGCGAGCGGCACGACGAGATCGTCACGCCCGCCGCCCTCGACTTCGTCGGACGGCTGGCCGCCGAGTTCGGCGAACGCCGGCGGGATCTGCTGAAGGAGCGGCGCCGGCAGGCCATGCGGCTGGCCGGCGGCTCCCCGCTGGACTTCCCGATGGTCACCTCCGCCGTCCGCGCCGACCCCCGCTGGCGGGTCGCACCGCCCGCGCCGGGGCTCGTCGACCGCCGGGTGGAGATCACCGCGCCACCCCGGCGCCCGGAGGCCGTCGAGGCGTTGCGCTCCGGCGCCCAGGTGTGGATCGCGGACTTCTCCGACGCGACCTCGCCCACCTGGGAGAACGTCATCGGCGGCCAGCTGACGCTGCGCGATGTCGTCGAGGGGCGCGTCGACGCCGCGCCCGCCGGGGGCGGACGGCCCGCCACCGTCGTCGTCCGGCCGCGCGGCTGGCACCTCGACGAGGAACACCTGGCGTACGAGGACCGCCCGGTGCCCGCCGCGCTCGTCGACTTCGGGCTGTACTTCTTCCACTGCGCCCAGCCGCTGATCGACGCCGGGTACGGTCCTTACTTCTCCCTCCCGAAGCTGGAGAACCGGTACGAGGCCCGGCTCTGGAACGACGTCTTCGACACCGCGCAGGGCCTGCTGGGCATCCCGCGGGGCACGGTCAGGGCGTGCGTGCCCATCGAGACGGTCACGGCCGCCTTCGAGATGGAGGAGATCCTCCACGAACTGCGTACCCACAGCTCCGGACTCGGTATCGGCCACGAGGAGTATCTGACCTCCCTGATCAGGACGTTCGGCCACCGCAGCGACTTCCTGCTGCCCGACCGCGCGAGAATCCCAGCCACCGCCTCCTTCCTGCACGCCCGCGCCGAACTCGTGGTGCGCGTCTGCCACCGGCGCGGCGCGCACGCCGTCGGCGCCGTCTCCGCTCGGGTGCCGGAAGCGGACCGGGCCGCCCGCGCGGCGACGGTGGCCGCCGTCCGGCTGGAGAAGGAACGGGAGGCCGAGAACGGCTTCGACGGCTCCCGGGTCACCCACCCGGCCCTGGTGCCGGTCTGCCGGGCCGCCTTCGACGAGGTGCTCGGCGCCCGCCCGCACCAACTCGACCGGAGCCGGGACGACATCGAGGTCACCGCCGCCCATCTGCTGTCGGTGCGCAGGATCGCCGGACCGCCCACCCCGCAGGGTGTGCGCGCCGAAGTCGCCGTCGCACTGCGGTACTTCGCGGCCTGGCAGGCGGGCCACGGCACGGTGACAATGGCCGGCCGGACGGCGGACGCGGCGACCGCCGAACTGGCCCGCACCCGGATCAGGCAGTGGCTGCGGCACCGGGTGCTCGACCGGGAGACGGTCCTCGCCCTCGTCGACGAGGAGGCCGCCGCGCTCGCCGCCGACTCCCCGACGGCACCGGTCACCGAGGCACGGGCCCTGCTGGAACGCACGGCGCTGACGTCCGAGTCGCCCCTCTGCTTCACACCGGACGCCTATACCCGCCACCTGGTCAGCGTGCCGGTCGCCTCTGGGTGAGCGCGGGAGCGTCCCGGGGGTCGTGGTGGAGGGACGGGCGGGTCGCGCCGGGACGAGTGGTCGTGCCGGGAGCGGTGGTCGTGCCGAAGGCAGGCCGCCGCGGTGAGGCGCCAGGTACAGGACCCAACCTGTCCTGTACCTGGCGAAGACTCCTGCTGTCAGCGGCCGCACGGGCCGCTCACCTGTAAGGGGTCTTCGCGTGTTCTCCGTCCTCGCCGACATCAACTGGGCCGCCCTCGCGATCGCGGTGGTCGCGTCGTTCCTGATCGCCGGTGTCTGGTTCGCCGTCGTGATCGCCAAGCCGTACGCCGTCGCCCTCGGGCGGGCGGGCGCGCCGGCTCCGGCATCGACGCCTGTCACCGTGCTCGGCCCGCTGCTGTGCACCCTCGCCACCGTGCTGACCAGCGCCGTTCTCGTCGAGGCGCTGGACATCACCGGCATCGGCGACGCCGTCGTCTTCGGGCTGGTCGTCGGGGTCGGCTACCTCGGCGCGATGACCTTCCAGATCGCCATCAACCCGAACTTCCCGCGCCCGCTCTACTACGGCGTCCTCAACGCCCCGTACTTCGTGATCACCAGCGTGCTCAGCAGCGTCGTGCTGGTGGCCATGCGGTAGGCGACGGCGGTCTTGGCCCCGCTGATTCGGAACCGGCCGGATGGGCACTCGGCCCGGCATGATCCAGAGCATCGTGCGTGGTGGCATGGCCGGCGCGGCCGGCACGACCGTACTGAACGCGGTGACCTACGCCGACATGGCCTGGCGGGGAAGACCCTCCAGCGACGCGCCGGCGCAGGTCGTGGAGCAGATCGCCAGGGACATCGGATACCCCGTGCCGGACCCGGAGGGCAACCTCGACAACCGGCTCTCCGGTCTCGGCGCCCTCTCTGGCATCGCCGTCGGCTGCGGCACGGGGATGGCCGTCTCCGTGCTGCGCCGGGCGGGCGCGCGGATGCCGTGGTGGCTTGGCGGTCTGGCGACCGGCGTGCTGGCCATGGCCGCCACCGACCTGCCGATGGCACGCCTCGGGGTGAGCGACCCGAGGACCTGGTCGGCGAAGGACTGGACGTCGGACGTCGTACCGCATCTGCTGTACGGGCTGGTCACGTACGGGATCGTCACGGCGTCGGAGCGTCGGAGCGTTCTCGGTGAGGGTGGCGCGGCGTGAGGCGCGGGACCACTGCCGTGAGGGTGGGGCGGCGTGAGGTGCCAGACCACTGCCGTGAGGGCGGGGACACCGGCCGTACGGGCGACGCGTCGGCCGTGAGGGCCGTGGCCGCCTTGCGGATCGGGCGCCGGCTCCGACGCCGTCGCGCTTGAGTCGGTCGACGCGGGTGCCGGGCGTCGAGGCGGGACGGCGGGCCCGGAAACCGGCGTGCCCGGACACCGGCGTGCACGCGGGCACGGGACGCGCGCACGGTGCTTCCCGCTCCCGTCGCCCTTCACTCCCCCGGGCCGCGTGGGTCACCTCACCATCCGTATCGTGGACGGCGCGCACCGCGCCGGGGACCGGGCGTCTAGGCTGGTCCACGCAGCTGGTTCGCCCCGTCCGCCAGGCGGGATGCGTCGCAAGAGGGAACCCGGTGGGAATCCGGGACTGCCCCGCAGCGGTGAGCGGGAACGACCGCCGTCATACGCACTGGGCCCGCCCGGGTCTGGGAAGCGACGGCCAGTAGGTGTCCTCCTTCGAGAGGGCGTGCCCGTGAGTCCGAAGACCTGCCACTGCCCGTGCGTGACGACTCGCGCGCGGACATTCCGGTGACCTCGTGGGCGGGTCGGCGCGCATACCGAACGGACGACAGCGCTGTGCCGCGCGAGGTCGGAGCCGTCCGGTGAGCCACCCTTCGCGTCCGCGTCCCGTCGCCGGGATCTCAGGGATTCATCTCGCGAAGGAGATCTCCGTGACCACCAAGCCCGCAGCCGCGGCAGCACGGGCCACCGTGTACGGCTACCCCCGCCAGGGACAGGACCGGGAACTCAAGAAGGCGATCGAGGGCTACTGGAAGGGCCGCGTCGACGCCGACGCCCTCCGGGCCACCGCCGCCGATCTGCGCCGTACCAACTGGCACCAGCTCGCCGAGGCGGGCATCGACGAGGTCCCCACGGGTGACTTCTCGTACTACGACCACGTCCTGGACACCACCGTCATGGTCGGCGCGATCCCCGAACGGCACCGGGAGGCCGTCGCCGCAGATCCGCTGGCCGGCTACTTCGCGATGGCGCGCGGCACCCAGGAGGTCGCGCCGCTGGAGATGACGAAGTGGTTCGACACCAACTACCACTACCTGGTGCCCGAGTTGGGCCCGGAGACCGAGTTCGTCGCCGACTCGGCCAAGCAGGTGGCGGAGTTGCGGGAGGCGCTCGCGCTGGGCCTGACGGCCCGTCCGGTGCTGGTCGGCCCGGTCACCTATCTGCTGCTGGCCAAGCCGGCGCCCGGGGTGGCCGCCGACTTCGAGCCGCTCACCCTGCTCGACCGGCTGCTGCCGGTGTACGCGCAGGTCCTCGCCGACCTGCGCGCGGCCGGCGCCGAGTGGGTGCAGGTCGACGAGCCCGCCCTGGTCCAGGACCGCACCCCGGCCGAGCTGAACGCCGCCGGCCGCGCCTACCGCGACCTCGGTTGCCTCACCGACCGGCCGAAGCTGCTGGTGGCGTCCTACTTCGACCGGCTCGGCGACGCCCTGCCCGTCCTCGCCAAAGCGCGCGTCGAGGGCCTCGCGCTGGACTTCACGGATGCCGCCGCCGGCAACCTCGACGCGCTCGCCGCCGTCGGCGGACTGCCCGGCAAGCGGCTGGTCGCCGGTGTCGTGAGCGGCCGCAACATCTGGGTCAACGACCTCGGCGCCTCCCTGGCCACGCTCGGCACCCTGCTGGGCCTGGCCGACCGGGTCGACGTCGCGGCGTCCTGCTCGCTGCTGCACGTGCCGCTGGACGCGTCGGTCGAGCGGGACATCGAGCCGCAGATCCTGCGCTGGCTGGCGTTCGCCCGGCAGAAGACCGCCGAGGTCGTCACCCTCGCCAGGGGGCTCAGGCACGGCACCGACGCCGTCTCCGCCGAACTCGCCGCGAACCGCGCCGACCTGGCGTCCCGCGCGACGTCCCCGATCACCCGCGATCCGGCGGTGCGGGCACGGGCCGCGGCCGTCACCGACGCCGACGCGCGCCGCTCGCAGACCTACCCCGAGCGGACCGCCGCCCAGCGCGCCCACCTCGGACTGCCGCTGCTGCCGACGACGACCATCGGATCGTTCCCGCAGACCGGCGAACTGCGCACCGCGCGCGCCGCGTTGCGGGCCGGGCGGATCGACACGGCGGGTTACGAGGAGCGCGTCAAGGCGGAGATCCAGGAGGTCGTCTCCTTCCAGGAGAAGACCGGCATCGACGTCCTCGTGCACGGCGAGCCCGAACGCAACGACATGGTGCAGTACTTCGCCGAACAGCTGACCGGCTACCTCGCCACCCGGCACGGCTGGGTGCAGTCGTACGGCACCCGTTACGTCCGCCCGCCGGTGCTGGCCGGCGACATCTCACGGCCCGAGCCGATGACGGTGCGCTGGACGACGTACGCGCAGTCGCTCACCGACCGCCCGGTCAAGGGCATGCTGACCGGGCCCGTCACCATGCTCGCCTGGTCCTTCGTCCGCGACGACCAGCCGCTCGGCGAGACGGCCCGCCAGGTCGCCCTCGCCCTGCGCGACGAGGTGAACGACCTGGAGGCGGCCGGGACTTCGGTCATCCAGGTCGACGAGCCCGCCCTGCGCGAGACGCTGCCGCTGCGCGCCGCCGACCGCCCGGGGTACCTGGCCTGGGCGACGGAGGCGTTCCGCCTCACCACGGCCGGGGTCCGCCCGGACACCCAGATCCACACCCACATGTGCTACGCGGAGTTCGGCGACATCGTCCAGGCCATCGACGACCTCGACGCGGACGTCATCAGCCTGGAGGCGGCCCGCTCCCACATGCAGGTGGCCCGCGAACTGGCCGCCCACGGCTACCCGCGCGAGGCGGGACCCGGCGTGTACGACATCCACTCGCCCCGGGTCCCGAGCACGGAGGAAGCCGCCCAACTCCTGCGCACGGGCCTCGCGGCGATCCCCGCCAAACGCCTCTGGGTCAACCCGGACTGCGGCCTGAAGACCCGCGGCTGGCCGGAGACGAGGTCGTCCCTGGAGAACCTGGTCACGGCGGCGCGGAGGGTACGGGCGGAACTGCTGGCGTAGGGGTGGGGGCGGGGGCGGGGCGGTGACGCCCCGTTCCCGGCCCTCCGCTCCGGCCGCCCGAGCGATACGGGCGGCCGGAGTCACGGCTGACGCTCCGTCACCTACGGGGTGTCACGCACTCGCGCAACAGCGGTTCGAGGCGCAGGTGGACGCCCTCGCGATCGAAGACCTGGAGGGCGTCGAGGCAGTTGACGACCCACCGTGCCTCGTCCTCGTCCTCGATCTTCAGCGCCACCGCGGTCACCGCGCCCTCCACATCGAACGCGGCGTCCTTGAACTCGTCGTCGAGGGCCCGGTACCCGGCGGCAAGCTGGGGGTTCGCGTACACACCGGTCGCCTCAGCGAACGCACCGGCCTCCGAGCGGTTCACCCGGAGGCCCGCGAGTCGGCGCAACACCTCATCGGGGTCTCCCAGTTCGGTGTGCAGGCCATGCGCCCGGCTCACCAGGAGCGGCCAGCCCCCGGTCAACTCGTGGAGGCGGTCGAGACGGCCCTCCGTGGGAAACATGTCGACCCGCTGAGCCCAGCCGCGCAGGCTGCGGCGGTCGTGACGGCGCAGCACGACCGGAGCGGCCGAGGTGGGCTCGGTCCCCGTCAGCAGGCTGTGCCACAGCTCCAGTTGGGTGGTGTCGGTGATGAGGACGACGGCGCGAGTGACCCCAGGGGTGGCGGGGAGCAGCGTCTCCGCCAGGTCGACGGCCTCTCGGCAGGTCTCGGGCCGCACCGGATCGCGGTAGTTGGCGAAGTCACTGATGACGACGCGCCGTTCACGAGGACGTCCGCCGGTGAGCTCCTGCTTGTAGACACTGGGCTTGCCGACAGGCGGCAGCGTCCAGCCGTCGATCTGCCCGGCGATCGTACGCAAGGTCCTGGCGACGTCGGTGACTCCGGTGGCGGACGTGCCGAGGACGACCCTGGTCCGGCTGGACCGCTCCCCGAGCAGGTCGTCGAGCTGTGTGTTGGTCAGCGGAGCCGGCTGTCCGTCGGGCAGCTCGGGGCGGCCCTCCTGCACGATGCTCTCCTGGAGTCTGCAGTCCTGTTCGGCCCTGAGCAGGCGAGCCTCCACCTCGTGGGAGGTACCGATCATGCGCAGGGCGTTCGGGCCGCGCAGATGCCAGCCCAGTCCGTCGTGGTTGGGCGCGAGGATACCGAGACCGACCATCTCGGAGAGGTAGGCGCGGAAGCCCTCGGTGTCGAGCTGCTCGAACCCCTCGCGCCAGTACGTCTCGCACTCCTCGCGCAGCTCGGTGTCGCTCAGCCGCACCTCGAGGCCGTGGTGGCGGGCGTGGTACGCCAGCACGTTGGCGATCACGTCGTAGCGGTGGTCGAGGCTCAGCGTGTCCTTGAAGGCCGCCGAGATGCCGGCTCTCAGGGCAGCGTCCGACTCCACGACCTCGATGTCGGTCACCTCCACCTCGTAGCTGGGTCCCTCCGCTCCGCGCCGGGCCCGCTTGCGGTGCATCAGCTCGACCAAGCGGTGCCCGAACATCTGGAGCAGGAAGGGCTGGTAGGAGCAGTAGCCGAGCACGCGGTTGACGAGATCCAGGTCCTTGAACTCGAAGCCGAGCGCCCGCATGGGCTCGACCAGCAGCTCGGCCGCGGACTGCGGAGCCAGCGGGCCGATCACCTTCGGGGTCTGTGCCAGGTGACCGAACGGCCCGTTGCTCGCGAGCTTGGAGAAGCGCTGCACGGAGTGCAGTCCGGCGAAGACGACCTTGGCGCGGTCCTTGGTGTCGGATCCGAGGCCCTTGAGCTTCTTGGTCTGGTCGAAGCGGGGGGCGTCCGCCTCGAAGAACTGGTCGCACTCGTCGAGCAGGATCAGCAGACGGCGGCGCGAGTCGCCGTCCAGCCAGGTCCGGATGCCGGTGCGGACCCGCTCGGAGATCTCCAGCCGTTTCCTGCGCGGCTGCTGCCGGTCGTCGAGTACGTGCGCCTCGGTCAGCTCCCGCTCCAGGACGCTCCACAGCGCCTCCGGCCCGAACGAGCTGCCCTTGCCGATGTTCTCCTGGTCGAGGTTGACGTACACCGCCTGGTGATAGCCGGGGCGTTGCTCCGTGAACCGCTCCCCCGCGTCGGCGAGCAGCGCCGACTTGCCGAGTCCCCGGCCACCGTAGATGACCTGGGTGCCGCGCGGGTCGAGGATGCTCTTGCGTTCGGCGTCACGCCCGTAGAACATCTCACCGCCGATCCGGCCGCGCTTCTCTCTGATGTACGGGTTGACGCCCGAGAAGGGCAGCAGTGTCTGCGTGGCGGTGCTGACCTGGCGGTTGCCGCGGGCGGCGAGATAGGCGAGGGCCGCGTCGTCCACGACCAGCAGCGGCTGCAACCGGCCCGAACCGACGGCGAGTTCGACGCGGGCCTCACGGCTCAGCGTGCCGAAGTAGACGACGAGGAGACTCGCGTCGCTGGTGTCGCGCTCCGCCCAGCTCATGACGACCTTGGCCGGGGGTCTGCCCCAGACCATCATGACCCGCAGGTTGCCGCCCTGCTCCCGGATCTCCGAACCGAACGCGGGCGCCTTCGCCCTGCCGTTGATCTCCACTCCGGTTGCCTCGAAGAGACGGTACTCACGACGGTGCTGGGACCGGTCGTCGAGTGCCCTGGCGCTCTTCGCGTCATAGCCGAGGAGCTTGAGGAGCGGTGGCACCTGGCGGGTCGGAGCGACCTGGAGTCGGTCCTTGCGCTCGGCGGCGCCCAGGGCGCGCCACTCCTCGAGGGCGTCGGCCGCGAGCGCCGCCTCGTCGGTGGACAGGGCTCCGTACTCGAGGACGGGGAGCGTCGGATGCTTGCCCCCGGACCTGACCAGGTCGACGAGGGCGCGGTCGATGCCTCCGGGCAGGCCGTCGGGCACCGCGGGGAAGAAGTCCGGCAGGTGGGACTCGCCTCCCTCGATCTCCGGGACGGGCTCACCGATCTCCAGGAAATAGACGAGGTCGGCCGCGGTGGCGAGGTCGTTCGTCTCCAGGCGCCGCAGGACCTGGGCTCGTTCGTCCGAGCCGGGTTCCAGGGCGTCGAGCCGGGCGCGGATGCGGTCGGCCGCCTGGCGTCGGAAGGCGGGCAGGTCACGTCGTACCGTGTCGAGCGCCCGACGCACGTCCAGCAGGTCGTGCAGGTCGGGGCTTTCGAGGCGGTCGTGGGCGTCGGCCAGCAGCTCCTGAAGGCCCAGATCCTGGTCCTCGGTCACGGCGCCGTCCGCCTGCGCGCGGTGCAGCTCGGCGAGGAGTTCGCCGTGTGTGCCGCGCAGCTGTGCGCGCCGGACGGCCTCGTGGTCGTCGATCCGGGTGTCCGTGGGCGGTTCGAACCCTCCGGTCCGAGCGGCGGGGAGCAGCCCCCACCCGGCCAGCTCGACGATGGTACGGGCCGAGGTGAAGGCGTCGCGGGAGAGCCGTTCGTCGAAGGCGTCCTGCCAGCTACGGTCGACCGCGGTGAGAAGCGCCTCGAGCGACGGCCGCTCGTCGAGGGTGTCGCACACCTTCAGGAGTTCCGCGTTCAGTACCCGTTCCGGGTCGACCTGGCCGCCGGAGCGTGAGGTCACGGTGTCACCTGCCAGCAGAGCGAACAGGTCCTCCATCGAGGCGTGCGCCGCCCAGGCCGCCGCGGCGGAGAAGGCGTCCGAGCGGCGGGCCAGCTGCTCCAGATCACCGAGCGCCGCCTCCCTGCCGTCCAGCAGGGACTGGCGCAGGGAGGAGATCTCCTTGGCCGCGCGATTGCCGTCGGAGCGGTCCGTGCGGGGAATTCTGTCGACCGTCAGGCACCACTCCTTGACGAGGTCGACGGCTCGCTCCACGAGATGCACCAGGTCCCGCCGTCCGGAGCCTTGCAGCGGCTTGCCGCTGGACGAGCGGTGCTTACGGTCCATCCGGTCGATCTCGGTGTTGATCTCCGTCAGCTTGGAGAGCCGTTCGGCCTGCTCACGCACCTGCCGCAGCGCGTTGCGCTGGTCGCCGACGACGGGCATGAGCAGCGATCCGAGCATCCCGTCCGCAGGGTCCCGCCAGCGCTTGGCGATCTCCGTGGCCCGCGCGAACCGCAGCCTCTGCGGCGCGAGCAGGGCACGGCTCTGATCGCGCAACTCGCGCAGCCGCAGCTCGCTCTCGGACGCGTCGGCGACCAGGGGCGACGCCATCATCAGGGCACCGCTGAGGGCACGGTCGGCGACGGCGGTCGCCGCCTCCCCCAGCCGGTCCGGGAGCCGGGGCACCAGCGCCTTGAGCTGAGCGCCGGCGGAGTGATCGCCGGTGATCAGTGCGGTACGCAGCAGGGCGGGCAGCATGAGGAGTTCACTGCCCTCGGTGTCCTGGCCCGCGTAACCGCCGTACTCCCGGAGCAGGTCCGCTGTCAGTCGGGCGCTCTGGCTGTCACCGGTGGTGAGCAGCTCGGCGGCACCCGCGAGACGGAGCGCCGCCACCTGCGGCTCGGGGTGACCGGCGGCCCTCGCCAGATGGTGAGCGAGCCCGAAGCGTCGAGCCGCGATCAGCTGCGCCAGGGCACGCACGGCCTCCGGCTCGTCGGTGCCGTCGTTTTCGGAGGGTGCCTCTTCCCGGGTGGGGGCGTCCTTCCTGGGACGGATCGGCGGCTCGGCCGGCGCGGGGACGGACCCGTCCGGGACCGGGCGGGATGCCGGGGCGCTGTCGGCAGCGGGCACGGCCCGTTCCTCCGTGACGAGGACCGGCTCAGGGGCCGCCGTGCCGGCGGGCTCGGCGGCTTCCTGTTCGCGGTCCTGGTGAGGCACGGCCTTCCCTGCGGAGAGGTAGGCGATCTCCTCCATCTCTTCGGCCGGTTGTTCGGCCTCGCTCGGCAAGGGCCTCTCGGCGTCGCGCTCGGTGCCGATGTCCGTCCCAGCCCCGGCCGGCCCGCCGTCGGGGACCTCCGGCTGAGGCAACGTCAGCTCGTGGGCCGTGAACACCGCCATGGTGCACCCGGGCAGCACCGGAACGACCTGGCCCTGCAGCGCCAGGATCTCCGCCGCCGCATCCGGGTGCCGCCCCAGCCTGATGAGCCGGGCCAGTGCGGCCAGAGCGACGCTCTCCTCCTGCTGCGACTGCTCCCACACCGGTGTGTTCAGCAGATTGCGGGCCACCTCCCGCACGGCCTCCGCGGCCGAGGCGGCCGGGGCGGAGCTTCCCGGACGGGAGGAGACACCCAGCAGTTCGCGCAGCGGCTCACGTGCCTGGAGGTCACGCTCCTGCTCCGCACGGTGCGCGCGTACGGCGCGCGTCACCTCGTCGAGGCGACGCGGCACACCCTCGATCCCCGCGTCGCGGAGCACCGCGTCGACACGGTCGAAGACAGCACCGAGGGCGGTCAGCGGAGCCAGGTCCTCGTCCGAGGGAGGACGGCCGTCCGTGACGGCACCGGTCACCTTCTCCAACGACCGCCGTGCTTGGGCCACGGCCGACTCCAGTTGCCGGCCGGCCGCCTCCGGGTCCGTCCCCTCGTCGGGCCGGTCGCGGGCGGACGTCGTGGTACCCGCGTCCGAGGTGCCTGGGGCGGGTACCGCACTCACGGGGTCGGCGGTGTCCGTGCCCGGCCGGTCGACGGCACCAGCGCTCACCGGCTCTGTGTCGCTGGTGAGCGGCGGCTCGTCGCCTTCGGGGGCTCCGAGGACGAAGTCCGGGTTCGCCTCCACGACCGACCGCGCCGCGGCGCCGACGGCGGCGAGCTGCCCGCTCTGCTCGCGGTCCGCCGACATGGTGAACCAGTCTTGGTCCGCGGCCCAGGCGAGAACGTGGGCGTCGGCGACGGACGCGTTGCACCACGCGAACACCGCGGCCCGGACGAGCGTCGTACCCCACCTGGTGACGGGGTCGGGAACCGGCTCGGCGCCCGCTCCGAAGACCAGGCCCCCCACCTGGTTCTTCACGGTGACGGTGAGCCCTTTGATCCCGCATGTGCAGGTGTGCTGCCGCGCCTCACGTCGAAGCCTGGCGAGTACGTCCTGGCACAGAGCGCTGCTCACCCGGCGAGGTGCCGCGATACGGATGCCCAGATTGCCGAGCAGCGCTTGTCGGTCCTTCGGCCGCAGGGAGTTGAAGGCGAGCTCCACCATGTCGACCGTGAGGTCGTTCAGGGCGGCGACGGCCGGGTGGTCCAAGGCGTTGAGCGCGTCGGCCAGGTCCGTGAGGCCCTGGGGCGAGGTGCTCGACCTGTTGCCCGCGACGACGTGGTAGCGGTCCTGCATGTACGCGTACTCCGTTTCGGTGGATGCTGGGAAGGAGACAGAGCAACGGCCCGGATCGGGGCCGTGCGGAAGGTCGCGGCGGCTCAGTGGCCGCGCGTGTGCTCGGTGACGAACGTGTATCCGTGGGGAAGCTCCCAGCCGTCCGCCTTGCCGAGCCTTCGGCAGTGCTCGCGAAAGGCCACGCGCTGCATGTCGCTGGGCGAGCAGCCGGGGCGCAGACGGCGCAGATGTCCGGGGACGAACTGGACGTCCCGCAGCACGTCATCCGCCGGTTCGGCGCCGCCCCAGGGACGTATCACGCGCGGGTGCGTGGGGCAGTAGCCGACGAGGGGAATGGTCGGCTGCCCTTCGCACGGCGGGAAATGCGGCTGCCCCCAGGCGTCCCGGCTGCCGAGGGCCGATGCGAGGAACCTCTCCGTGAGGAGTTCCTCGACGGCGGATTCCAGGGCGGCGGTCTGTGCGCGGGTCGGCTGGAACCCGTAGGCCGCGCTCGGCAGGGCCGCACGGTCCAGCAGGGCGTGGCCGTCGAGGGTGAGCAGGCCGCAACGGCGCACGGTGCGCACGACCAGTTCCCGGGGGCCGAGCCCTACGGCGGTGTCGCCATGGCGGTCGCTTCCCGGAGTGTCCTCCCTGATGAGCACCCGCGGGTCGTAGCAGTGCCCGGTCTCGCGGTCGCCGACCCGCACCGGTTCCTGGAGGCGTACGGTGGCAAGGCGGATCATCGGGCTGCCGTAGTGCCTGCGCAGCTCAAGCACCAGGCCGGGGAAGAAGTCACCGGGCCAGTCGATTCCGGTCAACCGGCCCGTTTCGTCGCCGAGTTCGACGGTCGCCTTCTGGACGGCTTCGCTCTCCTTCAACTCCGTGCCACGGTGGTCGAGTTCGAGCTGAAGCACGGGCCATGCCCCGTGAGACCCGCGGAGTTCCTCGACGACGTACGGGTGCAGGGGGAACCAGCCGTCGATGAGGTGAGCGAGCCGAAGGGGGGCCCGCCAGACGATCTCCCGCTCGTCGCTCCGCAGGAGATCGCCCGTGCCGAGCGAGGCGTCGTCGGCCAGTGGCTGATCGACCGGGTCCCGATCTGTTTCCGGTTCGGGCTCCGGCTCCGACGGCGCGGGGAGCGTGGACGTCCAGCCGCGTCCCGCCGCGGCCAGGGGGTCTCCGGGTGGTTCCGCGGCACCGGGATGGTGGGACCGCCACACCCCACCGCTCTCGAAGGCGTCATCGAGCGTGACCCGCGAGCCGTTCTCGAACAGGCCCTGGTCGCTCTCCCCTTGGACGACGTCGGCGAGCGCCAGGTTCGCCCGGCACACCGCCGCCGCGTACGCGACTCCCCTGAGCAGCTGTGTCGCTCCCGGGAACCCTCGAAGCCGCGGTCCGACGGCCGTGTAGACGGTGACCGGCTTGGTGAGACCGTGGCGCCGTTTCGGCGGTATGGCCACGCGTTCGACCGCCGAGGCAAGCGAGGTGAGGTCGTCGCCTCCCAGCGGCCCGGTGTCCCGCCAGCACTCCGCGAGCGAGGTCCGGGTCATCGCGTAGTCACCCCATGTACGCAGGGACGCGCTGGAGTTGAGCACTCCTCGCACCGTGTCGAGGAGACCGAGCAGCCCGGTCCGCAGGTCCTCGTCGTGCGTGCTGCCCACCAGCGCGGCGAGAGACACGGGAACGAACGGGCTGAGCAGCTGCTGCCGTGCCGTCGTCAGAAGGTGGTCCGCGTAGGCCGTCAGGTCGTCGCGTCGAGCCGCCTCCGGGGACGGATAGCGGACATCGACGACGACATGCCCGTCCTCGTTGAGCCAGCGCCGGCGCGTGCGCAGCCGGTGCAGCTGGGCCGATGAGAGGCTCAGGGCCGGGCCGAAGGCGTGGAGATCCGGGACCAGGAGTTCCCTTCGCCACGGTGCGGTGCCGTCGCCCGGCCGCCCCGGCCCCTCGGCGCCCGCGGGCGCCCCCGACACCCAGGCCGGTACCTCGACGCCGCCCTCAGCGGCCGCCTCCGGGTGGGCGCCCTCCCGATAGACGATCTCGGCGTACAGCGGTTCCGATCCCGTGGCGACACAGACCATCGCCCCGACCGGGAGCACCGGCGCGCACTCTCCGAAGGTGATCACGGGAAAGTCGTCGAGGCAGAGCGGGCTCGCGCCGTAGCCGTCGCCACCAAGGTCGTACCCGAAGTACAGGGCGTTGAAGGCGACCGTCGTATGCACGGGCGCCGACCGAGCCTCGACAACGGCTTCGAGATAGCGCCGCACCCGCTCCCGTGCCTCGACGGGCACGGCGTCATGACCTTTCGTCATGGCAGAGGTCAGCAGAACCTGGTCACCGTACGGATCAGGCACCCCCGCCCCGCCCCGGAGCGGCGATGCCGCGTCCGGTCCCCCTGGTTCGTCAACCGTTGCTGATACATACGGGTCCCCACCCATGACACCTCCGCCGCACGTCAAACCGCTGCGGTCCGACGTGCGGTAATTCACGCAGGGTATGCCGACCCGGAACATCCTGGAAGCACTTTCGTCACTTTGCGATGATCGTCAGTGACTCGGGTCGAGTTCAACCGCGCGGGAATCACACCGAGTTGAGGGGTGGGACTGCGATGGCCGGACCGACCCGTTCCGGGGACGCGTCGCTCGGCGACGAACCGTTCGATCAGGGCGCACCGCTGGCGGATCCCCGGCGCCTACCAGGGCAACGCCGCTTCCTGTCAGGGCAGTTCACCTCCCCACCGGCACCGCCCGCTCCCCCCGCCCGTCGTACGAGGCCAGCGGTCTGATCAGGGCGTTGTGGGTCAGTTGTTCCGTGATGTGGGCCGTCCAGCCCGTGATGCGGCTCATCACGAAGATCGGGGTGAAGGCCGGGGTGTCGAAGCCCATCAGGTGGTAGGCGAGGCCCGCCGGGTAGTCCAGGTTGGGGTGGAGGGACCTGCGGGTGAGCATCGCGTGGCGCAGGGCCGCGTGCAGGGTGGCCAGGCGGGTCGTCTCCGGGTCCGCCGCGCGGGACACCAGCCGGTCGAGCGCCTCCTGCATGATCGGGACCCGGGAGTCGCCGTGCTTGTAGACGCGGTGGCCGAAACCCATGACCGTGCGGCGTGACGCCAGGGCCTCGTCAAGCCAGGGTTCCACCGTCCGCGGGTCGCCGATCTCCTCCAGCATGCGCATCACCGCCTCGTTGGCGCCGCCGTGCAGCGGGCCCTTGAGGGCGCCGATCGCCGCGGTGACCGCGCTGTACAGGTCGGAGAGGGTGGAGGTGACCACCCGCGCGGTGAACGTCGAGGCGTTGAAGCTGTGTTCGGCGTACAGGACCAGGGAGATCTCGAAGCAGCGCACCACGTCCTGGTCGGGCACCGCGCCGAAGCACATGTGGAAGAAGTTCTCCGCGTAGGAGAGGCCGGGGTCCGGCGGGATCGGGGCGAGTCCGCGGCGGCGGCGCTGGTCGGCGGCGACCACCGTCGGCAGCTTCGCCAGCAGGTTCAGGGACTTGGCTCGGTGCGCGGCCGGGCTGCCGTCGTCCTCGGTGACGTCCTGCGCGCCGAAGAAGCTGACGGCGGTGCGCAGCACGTCCATCGGGTGGCAGGTCTCGGGCAGCCGGGCGAGCAGTTCGGTGGTGGTGCGGTCCAGGGGGCGCAGCGCGCGCTCGCGGGCCTGGAAGTCGGCGAGCTGTGCCGCGTCGGGGAGTTCGCCGTTCCAGAGCAGGTAGGAGACTTCCTCGAAGGAGCGTCGCGCGGCCAGTTCCTGGACCGGATAGCCGCGGTAGGTCAGGGAGTTGGTGTCCTGGACGACCGTGGAGATCTCGGTGGTGTCGACGACGACACCGGCCAGACCCCGGTGGATCGCGGGTGCGGTGGTGGACATCGGTGCCTCCGGTGCGTCAGGTGCCGGGCGGAAGGGTGAAGTCGAAGACGGCCGAGTCGAAGGCCGTGTACTCCTGGTAGCCGAGGAGTTCGTACAGGCGGGAGCGGGTCTGCATGCGGGGCAGCAGGGACTCCTGGGTGCCCTCGGCGGCGAGGGTGCGCAGGCCGTCCTCGACGGCGCCCATGGCGATCCGCAGCAGCGTGACCGGGTAGAGCGCGATGTTGTAGCCGAGGCTCTCCAGCGTCCGGGCGTCCAGCAGCGGGGACTTGCCGAACTCCGTCATGTTGGCGAGCAGCGGTACGTCGACGGCTTCGCGGAACGCCTCGTACTCGGCGGCGCCGGCGAGCGCCTCGGGGAAGATCGCGTCGGCGCCCGCGTCGACGTACGCCTTCGCCCGGTCGATCGCCGCGTCGAGGCCCTCGATCGAGCGGGCGTCGGTGCGGGCCATCAGGAGGAGGTCCGGGTCGCGGCGGGCGTCGACCGCTGCCCTGATCCGGCGGACCATCTCCTCGCGCGCGGTGACCGTCTTGCCGTCGAGGTGGCCGCAGCGCTTGGGGTTGACCTGGTCCTCCAGGTGCAGTCCCGCCACCCCCGCGTCCTCCAGGAGTTGGACGGTTCGGGCCGCGTTCATGGGCTCGCCGAACCCGGTGTCCGCGTCGACGAGGACGGGCAGGTCGGTCACCCGGGTCGTCTGCTGGGCGCGGGCGGCGATCTCGGTGGAGGTGGTGAGGCCGATGTCGGGGAGCCCGAGGTCGGCGGCGAGGACCGCTCCGGAGAGGTAGACGGCGTCGAACCCGGTGTCCTGGATCAGCCGTGCCGTGAGCGGGTTGATGGCGCCCGGCATCCTCAACAGCCGTCCGGAGGCGAGCTGTTCGCGGAAGGCGCGGCGGCGCTCGGCGGGCGTGGTGCGGGTGTGCTGCGGCATCAGAACAGGCCCTTCGGGAGCCGGGCGTCGTACGCGGCGACGGCGTCGGTGTCCACAACCGGGAAGAGTCCGTCGAGGCCGCCCGCAGGCAGGTCGGAGAGGTGCTCGGCGACGGCGAGGAACCGGTCCTGGTCGGCCGCGGTGACGATGCCCTCGGTCAGGGTGCGGAACTTGCCCGCGTAGGCGGGCCGGTCGAAGGGGCGGGCGCCGGCCGGGTGGGCGTCGGCGACGGCGAGTTCGTCCTCGACGACCGAGCCGTCGTCCAGGGTGACGACGGCCCGGCCGCCGAAGGCGCGGCGGTCCGGGTCGGGGTCGTGGTAGCGGCGGGTCCACTCCGGGTCCTCGACGGTCGAGATCCTGCGCCACAGCGCCACGGTCCGCGGGCGGCGGGCCCGCTCGGGCGCGTAGGACCGCTCGTGGTGCCAGGTGCCGTCCTCCAGGGCGACGGCGAGGATGTACGGCACCGAGTGGTCGAGGGTCTCGCGGCTGGCCGCCGGGTCGTACTTCTGCGGGTCGTTCGCGCCCGAGCCGATGACGTGGTGGGTGTGGTGGCTGGTGTGCAGCACGACCGAGCGCACCCGGTCGAGCGGTCCGGTCTTCTCCCGCAGCCGCCGCGCCAGGTCGATGACGGCCTGCGCCTGGTACTCGGCGGAGTGCTCCTTGGTGTAGGTGTCGAGGATCGCCCGGCGGGGCTCGCCGGGTTCCGGGAGCAGGACGGTGTAGTCGGACCTCGGGCCGTCCAGCATCCAGGCCAGGAACCCGTCCTCGCCCTCGTAGATCGGCGAGGGCGAGGTCTCGCCGCGCATCGCCCGGTCGACGGCCTCGATGGCGGCCTTGCCCGCGAAGGCCGGCGCGAACGCCTTCCAGCTGGAGATCTCGCCCTTGCGGGACTGCCGGGTGGCGGTCGTGGTGTGCACGGCCTGCTGCACCGCCTGGAACACCGTCTCGGTCGGCAGCCGCAGCAGCGCGCCGAGGCCGCAGGCGGTGGCCGCGCTGAGGTGCGCGACATGGTCGACGCGGTGTTCGTGCAGGCAGATCGCCTTCACCAGGGCGACGTGGATCTCGTACGCGGCGACGGTGGCGCGCAGCAGGTCGGCGCCGGTGCGGCCGGTGTGCTGGGCGACCGCGAGGAGCGGCGGGATGGAGTCGCCCGGGTGGGAGTAGTCGGCGGCGAGGTAGGTGTCGTGGAAGTCGAGTTCCCTGACGGCGGTGCCGTTCGCCCACGCGGCCCACTCCGGGGAGACCCGGGCGCGGGTGCCGAAGACGGCGGCGCCCGGGGTGCTCGCGCGGTGCGCGGTGGCCTGGGCGCGGGCCACCGCGACCGGGCGGCGCAGCAGCGAGGCGACGGCGACCGACGCGTTGTCGATGACCCGGTTGACGGCCATGGTGGCGCTGTCGGCGTCCAGTTCCTCGGTGGCGGTGGCCACGGACGCGAGCTTCCAGGCGAGCTGGTCCTCGCGCGGGAGGTGGTCGGCGCTGGGGTGGACGCGGACGTGGTGCTCGATCACGGGACTCCTCGCTGGGCGGGAACTGGGCCGGCGGGTGTCCGACCCTTTCCCGTCGTCGCCGCAGGGCGCCCGCGCGACGTCAGGCGCGTGCTCTCGGCGTGCCCTCCCCTGGCCCTCGTGCGGGACGGTCCGGGGTCGGTGCGGCGGGAGTGCGTACGTGGCGTCGTGCGGCAGACGGGAAGGGACAGACACCCCCCGGGGGGAGGCGGGGCGGCGGACTTCGGCTCGCGGAGCCGCCGTGCCCGTCCGCGCTGTGGATCTCCGTGCGGGCGGGCGCCGCGTCCCCTGGTGGTCGAGCCTGCCCCCTGTCCCGGCCCACTGCCACCCGTCCCGCCTGCGGATTCCGTACAGCGACCGGCTGTGGATCTGCGGAAGATGCGGATTCTGCGAATGCTAGGTTCGCAACGTCAGCCGCCGCGGCACCGTCGCCCGGCGGCCCCGCGAGGAGGCGCGCGATGGCCCCACGTCCTGCCGACCGCAAGGTCTACGCTCCCGCCAAGCTGCGCCGGCTGCGCCGCGAGCACGGGATGAACCAGGTCGAGCTGGCCCGCGCCCTCGCCATCTCCACCAGCTACGCGAACCAGTTGGAGAAGGGCCAGCGCCCACTGACGGCGCCGGTACTGCTGCGGATCGCGGAGGTCTTCGGCGTCGACGCGGAGTTCTTCTCCGAGGCCGAGGGCGACCGGCTGGCGGCGGACCTTCGGGCAGCCCTCGCCGACGAGGCGTGCGGGGTGGCGCCGCCCGCGGCCGAGGACATCGCCGAGGCCGCACGGGACCATCCGGAGGTGGCCCGCGCGCTGGTCGCCCTGCACCGCCGCTACCGCGACACCGCCGAGCAGGCCGCCGCGCTCGGCTCCCCCGGCGCCGGGGACGCCCTGCTGCCCGCGGGTGAACCGCACGACGAGGTGCGGGACTTCTTCTACGCCCACCACAACCACTTCGAGCCGCTGGACACCGAGGCGGAGCGGCTGGCGGAGGCGATCCGGCCGCGGCCGGGCCGCTTCGCCGACCCGCTGGCGGCGCGGCTCGCCGAGCGGCACGGTGTGCGGGTGGTGCCGGGCCGCGCGTCCGACGCCCGCCGCTTCGACCCGGTGGCCGGACTGCTCTTCCTGTCGTCGTGGCTCAGCGACGGCCAGCGCGCCTTCCAGCTCGCCACCCAGCTCGCCCTGCTGGAGCACGGCCCGCTCCTCGACGAACTCGCCGCCACGGCGACGGAGTTGACGACGGAGGAGTCGGCGGCGCTGGCCCGGATCGGCCTGGCGAACTACTTCGCGGGCGCCCTCCTGATGCCGTACACGGCGTTCCACTCGGCCGCCGAGGAGGTGGGCTACGACATCGAGTTGCTGTCGGCGCGGTTCGGCGTCGGCTTCGAGACCGTCTGCCACCGGCTGAGCACCCTCCAGCGCACCGGCCGCCGGGGCGTGCCGTTCTCCTTCCTGCGGGTCGACCGCGCGGGCAACATCTCCAAGCGGCAGTCCGCGACCGACTTCCACTTCTCCCGGCTGGGCGGCACCTGCCCGCTGTGGACGGTGTACGAGGCGTTCTCGGCGCCGGGCCGGATACTGACGCAGGTCGCCGAGATGCCGGACGGGAAGCGGTACTTCTGGATCGCGCGCACGGTCACCCGGGGCGGCTTCGGCCATCACGCGCCGCGCGCCGAGTTCGCCGTCGCGCTGGGCTGCCAACTGCGGCACGCGCCACGGCTGGTGTACGCGCAGGGCGTCGCCCTCGACGATCCCCGCGCGGCGACGCCGATCGGCCTCGGCTGCCGGATCTGCGAACGCCGTGACTGCGCCCAGCGGGCCAGGCCCCCGGCGGGCGGACGCCTGGCGATCGACCCGGACCGCCGGTCGTACGTCCCGTATCCGGTGGAGAGCCGGGCGGAGCGGGGGCCCCGCTGAGGGCACGGGCACGGACACGGGCTCCGGGAGGGCGAGGCCGGTGGGCGGGGCCGGTGGGCGGGGTCCGTGGTGCCGCGTCGGCCGGTGGAGGGCAGCGGACGCGAGAGGGCCCGGCGGGTTCCCCGGGCCCTCTCGCGCGCGGGTCGGGTCAGCGGTGGCGGAACGCGGCGGGGCGCTTCTCGGTGAAGGCGCTCATGCCCTCCTTCTGGTCGGCGGTGGCGAACACCGCGTGGAACAGGCGCCGTTCGAAGCGGACGCCTTCGGCGAGGGTCGTCTCGAAGGCGCGGGCGACCGCCTCCTTCGCCATCATCGCGACGGGCAGCGACATGCCGGCGACGGTCTCGGCGACGGCGAGCGCCTCGGGGACGAGGTCGTCGGCCGGCACCACCCGGGAGACGAGTCCGGCGCGTTCGGCCTCGGTGGCGTCCATGGTGCGGCCGGTCAGGACGAGTTCCATGGCCTTGGCCTTGCCGACGGCCCGGGTCAGCCGCTGGGAGCCGCCGATGCCGGGGATCACGCCGAGCCTGATCTCGGGCTGGCCGAAGACGGCGGTGTCGGCGGCGAGCAGGATGTCGCAGAGCATGGCGAGTTCGCAGCCGCCGCCGAGCGCGTACCCGGAGACGGCGGCGACGGTCGGGGTGCGGAGCTGTCCGAGCCGGTCCCAGGCGGCGAACCAGTCGGCGAGGTACATGTCGAGGTACCCCTGCGGCCGCATCTCCTTGATGTCGGCGCCGGCCGCGAACGCCTTCGGCGAGCCGGTGATGACGATGCACCCGCACTCCGGGTCCCGGTCGAGCGCCTCGGTGGCGGCCACCACCTCGTTCATGACCTGGAGGTTGAGTGCGTTGAGCGCGGCGGGCCGGTTGAGGGTGAGCAGGGCGGTGCGACCCCTGCGCTCGACGACGACGGTCTCATAGGCGTCGTCGGAGAGCGCGCCACCGGACTTCGTGCCGTGGGCGTCCGCGCCCTGGGCGTCCGTGCCGTTGGCGTCCGTGCCGTTGGCGTCCGTTCCCTGCGAATCGATGTCGTCGGGCTTCGTGGTCATGGGCGTTCCGTGCTCCGTTCCCTGATGGTGCGCACGATGCCGGAGAAGTCCTCCGCGGAGCCCGCGCGTTCGGCGTACCGCTCGTACAACTCCGCTGCCCGCAGGCCGAGTTCGGCGTGGATGCCGCCCGCGCGCAGGGCGTTGGCGGCGAGCCCCAGATCCTTCGCCATGAGGGAGGCGGCGAATCCCGGGCGGTAGTCGCGGTTGGCGGGGCTGGCCGGAACCGGGCCCGGCACCGGGCAGTTGACGCTGAGCGCCCAGCACTGTCCGGAGGCGGTGGAGGCGACGTCGTAGAGGGCCTGGTGGGAGAGGCCGAGGCTCTCGGCGAGGACGAAGGCCTCGCTGACGGCGATCATGGAGACGCCGAGGATCATGTTGTTGCAGATCTTCGCGACCTGTCCGGCGCCGGCGTCCCCGCAGTGGACGGCCTTCCCGCCCATCGCGTCGAGCAGCGGCAGCGCCTCGGCGAACTCGGCCTCTCCCCCGCCCGCCATGAAGGTGAGCGTGCCGGCCTCGGCGCCGACGACCCCGCCGGAGACGGGCGCGTCCAGGCTCCGCATGCCGGCGGCGGTGGCGCGTCCGTGGGCGGTGCGGGCGTCGGCGACGTCGATGGTGGAGCAGTCGACGAAGAGGGTGCCGGGGCGGGCGGCGGGGAGGATCTCGTCGTAGAGGCCGAGGACGTGCCGTCCCGCCGGGAGCATGCTCAGCACGAGGTCGGCCCCGGTGACGGCCTCGGCCGCCGAGGGGGCGGGGAGCACGCCGGCCGCGACGGCGCTCTCCAGGGCGGCCGGCACCAGGTCGTGGCCGACCACCCGGTGGCCGGCCCGCACGAGGTTGGCGGCCATCGGGGCGCCCATGTGCCCGAGTCCGATGAACGCGACGGTGCGGTTCACCGGGTCTCCTCCGGGGCCGGTCCTGGCCGGGCGAGGCCCAGTTCGCGGGTGCCGAGCGGGGCGAAGAAGCGGGCCACGTCGGCGTCGTGGACATCGTCGAGGCGGGCCGGGGACCAGTGCGGGTCGCGGTCCTTGTCGATGATCTGGGCGCGGACGCCCTCGACGAGGTCGGGCGCGGTGAGGGCGTGGCAGGAGACGCGGTACTCCTGCTCCAGGACCTCTTCGAGGGTGGCGAGCCGGCGGGCGCGGCGCATCGCGGCCAGGGTGACCTTGAGGGCGGTCGGCGACTTGGAGAGCAGGGTCTCGGCGGTTTCCTTGGCCGCGGGATCGCCGTGCGCGAGGAGCCGTCGGACGATCTCCTCGACCGTGTCGGCCCGGTAGCAGGCGTCGATCCACTCCCGCCTCGCGGCCAACTCGCCCTCGGGCAGCGGCCGCACGTGCCGGGCGAGGGCTTCGTCGACGGGCAGGGCGGCGAGGTCGTCGAGGAGGATGTCGAGCGCGGCGGACGGCACGAAGTGGTCGGCGAGTCCGCAGAGTACGGCGTCGCCCGCCCCGAAGTGGGCGCCGGTCAGGGCGAGATGGGTGCCGAGTTCGCCGGGGGCACGGGAGAGGAGGTAGGTGCCGCCGACGTCGGGGACGAAGCCGATGCCGGTCTCCGGCATGGCGATCCGGGAGCGTTCGGTGACGATCCTGACCCCGCCGTGCGCGGAGACGCCGACGCCGCCGCCCATGACGATGCCGTCCATGACGGCCACGTAGGGCTTGGGGTAGCGGGCGATGCGGGCGTTGAGGTGGTACTCGTCGCACCAGAAGGCGGCCGACGCGGTGCCGTCGCCGTCGCGGGCGTCGTCGTGCACGGCGCGGATGTCGCCGCCGGCGCACAGGCCGCGTTCGCCAGCTCCGGTGAGGACGATCGTCCGCACGGACGGGTCGTGTTCCCAGGCCGCCAGGGCGTCGTCGACGCGGCGGACCATGGTGTGGTCGAGGGCGTTGAGGGCCCGGGGCCGGTTGAGGGTGAGCCGGCCGGCCCGGCCGGTGACGCTCACCAGGACGGATCGCTCGGTCTTCTCGGCGTCGGTCATCCGAACGCCTCCGTCAGGCCGCGGGCCACGATGACGCGCATGATCTCGTTGGTTCCTTCCAGGATCTGGTGGACACGCAGGTCACGGACGATCTTCTCGATGCCGTACTCGCTGAGGTACCCGTACCCGCCGTGCAATTGGAGGGCGCGGTCCGCGACCGAGTATCCGGTGTCGGTGGCGAACCGCTTCGCCATCGCGCACAGGTACGGTGCCTGCGGGTCGTGCCGGTCGAGGGCCTGGGCGGCCTGCTGGACGAGGGCGCGGGCGGCGGCGAGTTCGGTGGCCATGTCGGCGAGGCGGAAGCGCAGGGCCTGCGCGTCGAGGAGGCGGGTGCCGAACGCCTGCCGGTCGGCGAGGTGGGTGAGGCTGCGGTCGAGGGCGCTGCGGGCGCCGCCGAGCGAGCAGGCGGCGATGCCGAGGCGGCCGCCGTTGAGGCCGTTCATCGCGATCCCGAAGCCCTGGCCCTCGCGGCCGAGGAGCCGGTCGGCGGGCACCCGGACGCCGTCCAGGACGACCTGCCGGGTGGGCTGGGCGTGCCAGCCCATCTTGCGTTCGTCGGGGCCGAAGGAGACGCCGGGGTCGTCCTTGTCGACGAGGAACGCGGAGATGCCCTCGGGTCCCGCACCGCCGGTGCGGGCCATGACGAGGTAGAGCTGGGCGGCGCCCGCGCCGGAGATGAACTGCTTGGTGCCGGTGAGGGTCCAGTGGTCGCCGTCGCGGACGGCGCGGGTGGTCAGGGCGGCGGCGTCGGAGCCCGCGCCGGGTTCGGTGAGGCAGTAGCTGGCGAGGTCGTCCATGGCGCACAGGCGGGGCAGCAGGTGCGCGCGCTGGGCCGGGTCGCCGTAGTGGTCGACCATCCAGGCGACCATGTTGTGGATGGAGAGGTAGGCGGCGAGGCAGGGGCAGCCGGAGGCGAGGGTCTCGTAGACGAGGACGCCGTCGGCGCGGCTGAGGCCGGAACCGCCGGACTCCTCGCGGACGTGGACGCCGCCGAGTCCGAGCCCCGCGGCCTTGCGCAGGACGTCGACGGGGAAGTGGCTGTCGCGGTCCCAGGCGAGGGCGTGCGGGGTGATGTGGTCGTGGGTGAAGTCGAGGGTGGTCTCGACGAGAGCCTGCTGGTCCTCGGTGAGGAGGGTGCCGGTCATGGTCGTCAGCCCATCGTGGGGAGGGTGAAGCCGGCGCCCTCGCGCACTCCGGCGGCGGGCCAGCGGGAGGTGACGGTCTTGGTGCGGGTGTAGAAGCGGACGGCGTCGGGGCCGTGCTGGTTGAGGTCGCCGAAGCCGGAGCGCTTCCAGCCGCCGAAGGTGTGGTAGGCGACCGGTACCGGGATGGGCACGTTGACGCCGACCATGCCGGTGTCGACGCGGCGGGTGAAGTCGCGGGCGGTGTCGCCGTCCCGGGTGAAGAGGGCGACGCCGTTGCCGTAGACGTGTTCGCTGGGCAGCCGCAGGGCCTCCTCGTAGTCGGCGGCGCGGACGACGCAGAGGACGGGGCCGAAGATCTCCTCCTGGTGGATGCGCATGGCCGGGGTGACCCGGTCGAAGAGCGAGGCTCCGGCGAAGAACCCGTTCTCGTGCCCTGGGAGGGTGAAGTCCCTTCCGTCGACGACGAGTTCGGCGCCCTCCTCGACGCCGAGGTCTACGTAGGAGCGGACCCGGTCGACGGCGTCCCGGCCGACCAGCGGGCCGAAGTCGGCCTCGGGGTCGTCGCTGCGGCCGATGCGCAGGGCGGCGATGCGGTCGCGCAGACGGGCGACGAGGGCGTCGGCGGTGGCCTCGCCGACGGGGACGGCGACGGAGATGGCCATGCAGCGCTCGCCCGCGGAGCCGTACCCCGCGCCGATCAGCGCGTCGACGGCCTGGTCGAGGTCGGCGTCGGGCATGACGATCAGGTGGTTCTTGGCGCCGCCGAAGCACTGGGCGCGTTTGCCGTGGGCGGCGGCGGTGGCGTAGACGTGCGCGGCGACGGGCGTGGAGCCGACGAAGCCGAGGGCGGCGACGCGCGGGTCCTCCAGCAGGGTGTCGACGGCCTCCTTGCCGCCGTTGACGACGTTGAGGACGCCCGGTGGCAGGCCCGCGTCGAGGAAGAGTTCGGCGAGCCGCAGCGGCACCGAGGGGTCGCGTTCGGAGGGCTTGAGGAGGAAGGCGTTGCCGCAGGCCAGGGCGGGGGCGGCCTTCCAGAGGGGGATCATCGCGGGGAAGTTGAACGGGGTGATGCCGGCGACGACGCCGAGCGGCGAGCGCAGCGAGTGGACGTCGATGCCGGTGCCCGCGTTGTCGGTGAACTCGCCCTTGAGCAGGTGCGGGATGCCGGCCGCGAACTCCACGACGTCGAGGCCGCGTTGGAGGTCGCCGTGGGCGTCCGCGACGGTCTTGCCGTGCTCGCTGGAGAGCAGCCGGGCGAGTGAGTCCTTCTCCTTCTCCACCAGTTGGAGGAAGCGCAGCAGGACGCGGGCGCGGCGCTGCGGGTTCCACTCGCCCCACTCGCGCTGGGCTCGGGCGGCGTCGGTGATCGCGGCCTCGGTCTCGGCGCGGTCCGCCAGCGGGACCCGCGCCTGGACCTCGCCGGTGTTGGGGTCGTGGACGTCGCCGAAGGATCCCGAGGTGCCCGGGGTGTGCCGGCCTGCGACGAAGTGGGTCAACTCGCGTACCGGACGCGGGTCGTTGCTACGGATCATCGGTGCCTGCTCTCGTCAGGTGATCCGGGGATGGCGCGCGGTCCCGGCACGCGGGCGCGAGGGGGTGCCGGTGCGTGCGTGGGGGCGCGCGAGACGCGGGTGGCGTGGGCGCGTGCGACGTGACGACGTCAGGTGCGGGCTGATCCGCCGTGCGGGCGGTGCCGTCGGGCGGTCCCGCCGAAGGCGTGGATGCGTACCGGTGCCATGCGTGTCAGCTCCATCCTCGTGGACAACACGGAACGTTCCGCGGCCGGTATCCTGACTCCCGGATCTGCGCGCGCCGCCCGCCTTCCCGACCTCGTGCTCGTCAGTGGCGTGTCGCTCGACGGCGTGCTCCCCGGTCACAGTGGCGGGACCGTGCCGGACTCACACCGGCTTCCCTGCACCGCGGACCTTTCCCCGACTATATAGTTGGACGTCCTAGTAAATCCACCAGTCCGCCGACCTTCGGGGCGAAGTCCCAGGTCACAGTGGGTCGGATACGGCCGTTCGGGGAGTCGGCGGAACGGCCCGGGGCCAGGCGGCCTCGCGCAGCAGGCGCAGGCCGTTGAGGCCGACGATGACGGTGGAGCCCTCGTGGCCGGCGACGCCGAGCGGCAGCGGAAGGGTGCCGATCAGGTCCCAGGCGACCAGGACGGTGACGAACACCCCGGCGACGACGAGGTTCTGGACCACCAGGCGGCGCGCGGTGCGGGAGAGCCTGACGACCGCGGGGACGGTGGCGAGTTCGTCGCGGACGACGACGGCGTCCGCGGTCTCCAGGGCGAGGTCGGAGCCGGCCCGGCCCATCGCGATCCCGCAGTGGGCGGCGGCCAGCGCGGGCGCGTCGTTGACGCCGTCGCCGACCACCAGCACCTTGAGCCCCTCGGCCTCCCATCCCCGCACCGCCGCGACCTTGTCCTCGGGCAGCAGTCCCGCGCGGACGTCGGTGATGCCGACCTCGGCGGCCAGGTGGCGGGCGGCGCGTTCGTTGTCGCCGGTGAGCAGGACGGGGGCGCGGCCGGTCAGCCGGGTGAGCGCGGCGACGGTCGCCCGCGCGTCGGGGCGCGGCCGGTCGGCGATCCCGAGCACGCCCACGACCGCGCCGTCCCTCAGCACCGTCACGGCGGTGCGTCCCGCGCTCTCGAGATCGGCCACCGGCCCGTGGTGCGGCTCCTCGGCCGAGGTCGTCGACAGCCGTGCGGGAGAGCCGACCTGGACGGTGCGGCCCCGCACCGTGGCGGTGACGCCCGCGCCGGGGACGGAGGAGAAGCCGACGGCGTCGGGCAGGGGCAGGCCGCGCTCGCGGGCGGCGTCCACGACGGCCCGCGCAAGGGGGTGTTCGCTGGGGCGCTCGGCCGCCGCGGCCAGCGCGAGCAGGGCGTCCTCGTCGAGGTCCGTGCCGGGCAGCGGGCGGACGTCGGTGACCCGCGGGGTGCCTTCGGTGAGGGTGCCGGTCTTGTCGAGGGCGACGGTGTCGATCCGGCCGAGGCGTTCCATGACGACGGCCGACTTGGCCAGCACGCCGTGCCGTCCGGCGTTGGCGATCGCGGACAGCAGCGGCGGCATGGTGGAGAGCACGACCGCGCACGGCGAGGCGACGATCATGAACGTCATGGCGCGCAGCAGCGCGGGCCGCAGGTCGCCGCCGAGGGCCAGCGGGACGGCGAAGACGGCGAGGGTCGCCAGGACCATGCCGATCGAGTACCGCTGCTCGACCTTCTCGATGAACAGCTGGGTGGGGGCCTTGGTCGAGGATGCCTCCTCGACCATCTTCACGATCCGGGCGATCACCGAGTCCGTCGGATCGCGCTCGACGCGCACCCGCAGGGCGCCGGTGCCGTTGACGGTGCCGGCGAACACCTCGTCCCCTGGCCGCTTGGCGACGGGCAGGGGCTCGCCGGTGATGGTGGCCTGGTCGACGTCGCTCGCGCCGTCGACCACCCGGCCGTCGGCGCCGACCCGCTCACCCGGGCGGACCAGGACGGTGTCGCCGACGGCGAGGGACGCGGTGGCGACGCTCTCCTCGGCGCCGTCGGGCAGCAGCCGGGTTGCGGTGGTGGGCGCGAGGTCGAGCAGGCCGCGCACGGAGTCGGCGGTCCTGGCGGTGGCGACGGCCTCCAGGGCGCCGGAGGTGGCGAAGATGACGATGAGCAGCGCGCCGTCGAGGAGCTGTCCGATCGCGGCGGCGCCGAGCGCGGCCACCACCATCAGCAGGTCGACGTCAAGGGTCCTGTCCTTCAGGGCTTTCAGGCCCTCCCACCCGGGCTCCCAGCCGCCGGTGGCGTAGGTGGCGGCGAACAGCGTCCCCCACAGCCACGCCGGGCCGCCGAGCAGGTGGACGGGCAGGGCGAGGAGGAACAGGGCGAGCGCGGCGAGCGCCCACCGGGCCTCGGGCAGCGCGAGAAGCCGCGTCCTGCGCGGTGGCGCCGTCGGCCGCGTGGCGGCGGGCGGAGCGGACCGCTGTTCCAGGACAGAAGACATGACAAAGCAACCCTTCGCGGGCGAACCGGGGTGACGCCACCACCATACAGGAATACCTGAACAGTTCTTCAGATGTCATCCGTATGATGGGGCCATGGGTCACGGAAGCGGCACCGCCAGCAGCAACGCCACCACCCGCGAGCGCCTCGACGCCGTGGGCACCGCCGATGTCGCCGCGACGCTCCAGGCCCTCGCCACCCCGTCCCGGCTGCACATCCTGGCCCGGCTCCAGGAAGGCCCGTGCGCGGTGGGCGATCTCGCCGAGGCGGTCGGCATGGAGGCATCCGCCTGCTCGCATCAACTGCGGCTGCTGCGCAACCTCGGCCTGGTCACCGGCGAGCGCCACGGACGCTCGATCGTCTACGCCCTGTACGACAACCACGTCGCCGAACTCCTCGACCAGGCCCTCTACCACGTGGAGCACCTGCGTCTCGGCGTCCGCGACACGCCCGCGCTCGCCTCGGCCCCCGTCGACGCCGGCCGGTAGCGGCAGGCCGCCACCCGCGGCTTCGGCCGTACGTCGGTGGGCCGCGCCGGGCCCGCGCGGTCAGGGCCGGAACGCGGCGATCCACTCCGACGTCGCCCTGAGCCCGCCGAACGTGTAGAAGTGCACCTTCACGTCGCCGTGCCGGCCGGCGTCGTAGCGCTCGGCGAGGGCGTGCAGGAAGCGGTCGGGGCCCGCCATGCCCATCAGGTTGGTCAGCGAGAAGCCGTACTTGCGGGCGATGGAGGCGCTGGTGCCGACGCCGAACCGGGCCGCGTACGCCACCAGCCGACGGGCTCCGGCGGGACCGGGGACGCCGACCCTGACCGGTATCAGGACGCCCTGCTCCCTGATCCGCTCGATCCAGGCGAGGACGGGGTCGACGTCGAACCCGAACTGGGTGATCACGCCGGTCGTCAGACCCTGCCCGGTCAGCGCCGCGCGCTTGTCGGCCAGCGCCGACCAGAGCGTCCGCTCCTCGATCGCCGGGTGCCCCTCCGGGTAGCCGGCGACCTCGACGTGCCGTACGCCGTACTCGGCGAGCAGCCCTGTGCGCAGGACCGCGAGGGCGTCCTCGTACGGGCCGTGCGGGGTGGCGGGGTCGCCGCCGACGACGAGCAGGTGGTCGCCCGTGCCGTCGGCGCGGAGTCCGGCGAGGAGCTTCTCCAGCTCCTCCCTCGACTCCAGGCGCCGTGCGGAGACGTGCGGCACGGGCACGAACCCGAGCCGCTTGACGGTGCGGGCGGCGGCGAGGCGGAGCTCCAGGTCCTCGTTGCCGAGGAAGGTCACGTTGACGCGGGTGCCCGCGGGGACGAGGGCGCGGGCCTCTTCGAGGCGGGGCCCGTCCTTGGCCGTCATCTCCAGGGAGAAGTCCTCAAGCAGCGGCGCGCGGACCGCGACCGGAGCCGTGGTTGCGGGGTTCATCGTGCTCCTTCGGGCAGGGCCGTCACGCGGACCGGCCGGGGCTCGTCGCCCCCATGGTCTCCCGGGCCCCGACCGGGCCGTGCGGCAGGGTGGCCGGGGACACGCCACCGGGCCGTACGGCGGGGTGGCCCCGGCACGCGCGAGGGGCGTCCGCACCGGAGAACCGGTGCGGACGCCCCTCGCTGATCCTGGCCCGCCGTGTCAGCGCGCGTACTGGCGCCTGGTGCGGGTCAACAGGACGAGACCGCCGATCAGCAGCACGGTGCCGGCCGCGGCGGGCCACAGCGTGGTGCCCGTCTCGGCGAGGTCGCCCTGCACCGCCTGCGGCTCGCTCTGGCCGCCGGCGATCGGGACGCCCTCGCCCGTCGGCTCGCCCTGCGGCTGCCGCGGGGACTGGTCGCCGCCCGAGCCGCCGGAGGCGTCCGCCGCGCCGGCTGCCTCGGAGGGCTCGGCCGAGGCCGAGGCGAGCACCTTGGGCTCACTGGGGTTCGCCTGGGCGGGGGTGTCACCGGCCGGCTCGTCGTCGGCCCGGTCGCCGGCGGGAGCGGAGGCCGTGGGCGCGGCGGTCTGCTGAGCGCCACCGCCGTCGCCCTTGCCGCCGCCGTCACCCTTCCCGCCGTTGTCACCCTTGCCGCCGTTGCCGCCGTTGCCACCGTTGCCGGGGGTCTCGGCAGGCTGCTGGGTGGGCTGCTCCGACGGCTGCTGGGTGGGCTGCTCCGAGGGCTCCTCGCCCGCGCCGCCGCCGTTGCCACCGTTGTCGCCGCCACCGCCGTTGCCGCCACCGGTGCCCGCGCCGCACTGCTTGCCGTCGTTGACGCAGCTGACGACCTCGTCCATCAGCTTCTCGTCGAAGACGTTGATGAAGTCGCCGTGGTCGGTGACCGGCTTGTGCAGCTGCTCGGGGAACGAGTCGACCGCGAACAGCGGGGTGGTGCGGCCGCCGTCGGCGAGGCTCGGGGCGTCCACGTCGTAGACGATCCGCTGCACCAACTGCGGGATGGCGACGAAGTCGTTCGGGCAGTTGCCCGCCGCGTCCGCGAACGCCACATGGGTGCGGTGGTTGGCGCTGTCGGTGTTGCGGCCGTCCCAGCAGCTCTGGAAGCGGAAGGTGCGGACCACGTCGCTGCCCTGCGGGCAGAGCGGGTACTTGTCCTTGAGCTGCCGGTCCTCGAACCCGGTGCAGCTCCAGGACGCGTTGGCGTTGCCCGGACCGTTGACGAACGCCTTGGCGTCACCGGTGATGATCCGCATCAGCCGCGGAATGGCCTTGACCTCGCTGCGCGGGTTGCCGATGAACGTCATCGTGGCCTGCTTGGCGGTGACGATCTCACCCGCGTTGCCCTCGGTGCCGCCGCCCGGCGCTCCCGCGTCGCGCTCCTGGGTGCCGTTCTGCAACCGCAGCACGGGCCAGAAGTAGGACGACTTGTCCCCCTTGTCGACACAGCTGGTGTCGGCGCCCGACAGGTCGTCGTCGCTCGCGAAGGCGGTGTTGGACTGGTTGCCGACGTAGTCGTGGAAGTGGTGGGCGCCGTTGGAGACGCCGGGGGCGACGATCACGTTGTCCGAGTTGAACAGCCCGTTCTCGTTCACACCGCAGCTCGTGGTGAAGGTGCCCTTGGAGCGGAACGAACTCAGGTCGGGGGCGGGCGCGTTGGGCTGGACGGAGTTGATGTCGGCGTAGTCGGCGGCGACCGGCCCGTTGCCGCCCTGGCCGCCGGGCTGCTCACCGGCAGGCTCCTGGCCCTGGTCGCCGCCCTGCCCCTGCCCCTGGCCTTGGTCCTGGCCCTGGTCACCGGGCTGCTGCTCCTCGGGGCGGCTCCAGGAGCAGCCGGCGAGGTCGTCGAGGCCCTCCGGGCGCTCCCCCGCCTCCTCGATCGCGTCGCCGATCCGCCCGAGCGACTCGGACCGCTTCTGCTTCAGCGCGGCCATCACGTCGTCGGAGCCGTCGCCGCGCATCCGCTGGTAGGTCTCGGCGATCTGCGCGTCCATGGCGGCCAGTTCCTGGTCGACGCGGGCACGGGCCGGCTCCGGCACGTCGGTCAACTCCGCGCCGACGTCGGGGCAGTCCACCGTGGTGGCGCCGCCGGCGCTCTCCGTGCGCGTGGTCTGCGCGCCGCTTCCGCCTTCGGTCGCCGACGCGTAGACGTTGGCGGCGACCAGGCCTCCTCCTCCCAGCATCAGCGCGACTGCTGCGAAGCTCGCGCGGCGTGCGCCTGTCGGGCGTCTGCGCGTTGTGCGTCCCACGGATGTTCTCCTGCGCCTCGTGGACTGATGGGCATGGAAATCCCCCGGTCTCATACGGACGGCGGCGCACGCGTGTTCAGGCTCATCGGAAATTCATCGGATTCTCTCAGCCAATGTTCGACGCCTCGATCGGTTCAGCACCCGGGGCGGTGGTCGCCGCGGTGCGCTCCGAAGGAACAGGACCTCGGCCGGGCCGCGGTGCGCTCCGACGGAACAGGCCCTCAGCCGGGCCGCAGTGGCTCCGAAGGAACAGGCCCTCGGCCGGGCCGCGTTGCTCTCCGAGGGCGCGGCGGCCGAACTCGGTTACTGTGTCCCGGCCGTCCCGGAGAAGATCGCCCGGGGTGGGCCGAGGATCGGCAGGACACCGGCGACGCGATCGGCCGGGGATCGGCCGGACGCCGGGAGGGACATCGTGGGGGAAGACATGGGGGACGTCATGCGGAGGACGACGGGCGGACCACGGGAGAGACGGGACGCGGGCGGCCTGCGCGGGATGCTTCAAGTGGCCTTGCTGGCAGCGCTGTTGAGCGGGTGCGCGCAGGCGACCGAAGAGCCCGCCGGGGCGAAGGCGTCGGTTGCCGCTTCCTCCCCTTCCTCTGATGCCGCTCCTTCCTCAGATGCCTCCGATGCCTCCGGCTCGGGCCGGGACGCCGTCGCTCGGGATGCGACGATCGGCGGCCCTGGGTCCGCCTGCGAACTGCCGGTGACCTTCGCGCTCGCGGAGCGCTGGACGGCGGAGCCCGTCGGCGCCGGGGAGAAGGCGGGCGGCGCGGACGCAACCGGCGGCACCGGGGACGCCGTCGACCCCGAACTCCTCGACGCGATCCTGCGGCAGGGTCCGGTCGGCGCCGCCTGCGAGGTGGACGCCAAACCGGCCGGCCACCTCGGCTTCCTGCGCGTGTGGACCGGCGAACCCGGCGACGACGACCCCCGGACCGTCCTCAAGGCGTTCGTCGCCGCGCAGGAGAACACCAGCAACGCCCGCTACCGCGCCTTCACTTCGGGCCCGCTGACCGGTGTGGAGGTGGAGTACCGGTACACCAGCGAGCTGCTGGAGGAGACGAAGCCGGAACGCGCCCTGGCCGTCAGCACCGCGCGCGGACCGGTCGTGCTGCACCTCGGCGGCCTGGACGAGGCCGAGTTCACGGCCATGACCCCGGCGTTCGATCTGGCGAAGCGCACCCTGCGCGCCGCCTGACGCCCGGCCGGCGGACCGCCCCGCGGTCCGCGCGCACGGCCTCCCTACGATGACCCGGTGACCAGTGACACCCGGGCCCAGGACCGAACAGCCGAACAGGGCGCCCCGAGCGGTGAGTCGGGCACCTGGGCGCGGCGGCTGCGCCGGTTCGGGCACACCCCGCTCCCCCGCGCCGACACCCGGGATCTGCTGGTCCCGCCGTTCCCCGAGCCCGGCACCCGGCTCTGGGCGGCGCTCGGTGTCGCGCCCCGGGAGGCCGGGCGGCTCGCGCGGGCGACCGGCTGGGCGGGTCCGCTCCTCGTCGCGCTGCTGGCGGGTGCGGTGCGGTTCTGGCGGCTCGGCTCACCGCGGGCCGTGGTCTTCGACGAGACGTACTACGCCAAGGACGCCTGGTCGATGCTCAGGCTCGGCTACGAGGGCAGTTGGACCGACCGCAAGGTCGCCGACCCGGAGATCCTGGCGCACCCGCAGGTGATCCCGCTCTCCGACGCGGGCAGCTTCGTGGCGCATCCGCCGATGGGCAAGTGGGTGATCGCGCTCGGCGAGGGGCTGTTCGGGTTCGACCCGTTCGGCTGGCGGTTCATGACGGCGCTGCTCGGCACGGTGTCGGTGCTGATGCTGTGCCGGATCGGGCGGCGGCTGCTGCGTTCGACGTTCCTCGGCTGTCTGGCGGGGACGCTGATGGCGCTGGACGGGCTGCACTTCGTGATGAGCCGTACCGCGCTGCTCGACCTGGTCGTCATGTTCTTCACGCTGGCCGCGTTCGGCTGTCTGCTGGTCGACCGGGACCGGGCGCGCGCCCGGCTGGCCGCCGCGCTGCCGGTGGGCGCGGACGGACGGGCGGGCCCCGACGCGCGGGCGGCGGAGCGGGCCGGGACCGGGGTGCGTCCGTGGCGGCCGGCCGCGGGGGTGCTGCTGGGGCTGGCGGCGGCGAGCAAGTGGAACGGCCTGTACTTCCTCGCCCTGTTCACCGTCCTGGCCCTGCTGTGGGACGTCGGCTCACGGCGTGTCGCCGGTGCCCGCCGGCCGTACCGGACGGCGCTGCGCAAGGACGCGGGGTGGTCGGTGCTGTCGCTCGTGCCGGTCGCCGCGCTGACGTATCTGCTGACCTGGAGCGGCTGGTTCGCGTCCGGCCAGGGGTACTACCGGCACTGGGCGGACGGCCGGGGCGGCGCCTGGTCGTGGATTCCGGCGCCGCTGCGGTCGCTGTGGCACTACCAGTACGCGGTCTACGAGTTCAACGTCGGTCTGCACACCCCGCACCGCTACCAGTCCAACCCGTGGAGCTGGCTGGTGCAGGGGCGTCCGGTGTCGTTCTTCTACGAGTCGTCCCCGGCGGGGCAGGAGGGCTGCCGGGCGGCGGGCGGCTGTTCGCGGGAGATCCTGGCGCTGGGCACGCCGGTGCTCTGGTGGGCGGCGTGCGCGGCGCTCGGGTATCTCCTCTTCCGGTGGGCGCTGCGCCGCGACTGGCGGGCGGGCGCGGTGCTGTGCGCGGTGGCGGCGGGCTGTCTGCCGTGGTTCCTCTACCAGGACCGGACGGTCTTCAGCTTCTACGCGGTCGTGTTCGTGCCGTACCTGTGTCTGGCCGTGGCGATGATGGCGGGCGCTCTGCTCGGCCGGGCGGAGTCAAGCGGGCGGCGGCGGGATCTGGGCGTGGTGGGGGTGGGGCTGCTGGTGCTCCTAGTGGCCTGGAACTTCGTGTACTTCTTCCCGCTCTACACCGGTACCACGATTCCGACCGTGGAGTGGCGGGCCCGGATGTGGCTCGACACCTGGGTCTGAGTCTGAGACCGCGGGAAGGTCCGGGAACGCCTGGGCGGGGTTCCCGGACCCGGCACCTCACACGTGCGGGCGGCGGCCCCGCTCCTGGGTCGGGAAGTGCTGGTCGGCGCCGGGGAGCGTCGGTTTCGGCAGGGTGGCCACCTCCTCCTTGGCCTTCTCGAGCTGCTCCGCCGTGTCGTCGGGGAGTGCGGGCGCGGTCGGGCGGGTCGACTCGAAGCGGAAGGCGCTGGTGAGGTCGCCGAACGTGTCGCGGCGCCAGCGGCTGATGTTGGGCTCGGCGACTCCGGTGAACCGCTCGAGGAACTGGAGCGCCGAGGTGTGGTCGAAGCTCTCCGTGGCGACCCAACCGCCCACGGTCCAGGGCGAGATGATGATCGCGGGCACTCGGAAGCCGCCGCCGATGGGCAGTCCCTGGATGTACTCGTCGGCGGTGCCCGCGGGCGCGGTCGGCGGGGGTACGTGGTCGAACAGGCCGTCGTTCTCGTCGTAGTTGAGGATGAACGCCGTCTTGCGCCACACCTTCGGGTTGGACGCGATGGCCTCGATCTTCGACGCGACGAAGTCGGCGCCCGCGGCCGGGAGGTAGTCGGGGTGCTCCGACTGGTAGCTGGTCGGCATGATCCAGGACACCGCCGGCAGCCGGTCGTTGCGGGCGTCGTCCTCGAAGGTGCCCTCGGGCTGGGCGCGCACGCCCCGCTCGTACAGCTCGGAGCCCGGCTGCGCGTTCTTGAAGGCGGCGAACTGCTCCAGCAGGTTGCAGCCGTAGTCGTCGGTCTGCTGGTACACCTTCCAGCTGACCTTGGCCTCCTGGAGCCGCTCGGCGTACGTCGTCCAACGGTACGGCGTCGGCGCGACGTTGCTGATGATCGGGCCGCCCTCGGTGCCGCCGGGGTCGATCGTGCCGGTCATCCACATCAGGCGGTTGGGCCAGGTCGGTCCGAGGACCGAGCAGTGGTAGTGGTCGCAGACGGTGAAGGTCTCGGCGAGCGCGAACTGGAACGGGATGTCCTCGCGGGTGTAATACCCCATCACATAGGGGCCGTTGACGCCGTCGGCCTTGCGGTGGGCCGGCAGCCACCGGTCCATCTTGCCGCCGTTCCATGCCTCGTGCTGCACCGACCAGGCGTGACTGGTGGAGGGGATGGCCTGGGCGCTGGTGGTGCGGGTGTCGAGGTGGAAGGGCAGCAGATAGCCCTTCGGGTTGACGGTGTCGGGCTGGTAGAAGACGGACCGCCCGTCGTCGAGGGTGAGCGCGCGCGGGTCGGCGAAGCCGCGGACCCCCTTCAGCGTGCCGAAGTAGTGGTCGAAGGACCGGTTCTCCTGCATCAGCATGACGACGTGTTCGATGTCGCGCAGCGAGCCGCGTGCGGGTGGTCCGGCGGCGACCGCCTTCTGGACACTCGGCGGCAGGAGGGAGAGCGCCGCGGCCCCGCTCAGCGTGCTCGCGGCGGAACCCAGAAGTCTACGGCGTGTCAGCTCGGCCATGATTGCCCCTTCTTGAGCGTGATGAGCCCTGCGGAGTACGCCGGCCCGCGGTGCGGAGCGGGCCGCCGAGAACTCTCCGCCGGGTTCAACGCGCGGCGTCAGGTTTTGACGGTGAACTTGTGGCCAACGTGCGGAATGCGGTTGGCCAAGCCATGACCGACGTCAGCGGGGCGTTGCCGGCCCGTTGCCGCAGGTTGGGAAACGGTTGGTCAGTACATGGACCGGCGCCCGGTCCGGCATCCACGCCCCCGCGCCCGCGCCGGACCGCGCCGGATCGCGGCCCGGGAGCCGTCGTCGCAGCTCCGCGCTGGGTCCGTCCCCAGGTGCGACACAGCACCCGGATGGCGCATTCTTGCTGTGTCACCCACTCGGCGGGCACGGACGAGGTGAGCCGATGACGGGGAGCGCTCCGGGCGCGGGCCGGCCGCCGGCCCGGCTGACCGCGCTGCTGATCGACGCGTCGACGGAGGCGGTCCGCGTGTCGGGCGGGCAGGTCGGCGGCGTCTATCTGCGGTCGGGCGCGGCCGGGCTGCTGCGGCTCGCGGTGCTCGCCGGGCTGCCTGGGCCGCTGTTCAAGCCCTGGTGGCGGCTGCACGTGGACCGGCCTTTCCCAGTGGCCGACGCCTACCGTCTCGGCGCCGAGGTGGTGCTCGCGAACGCCACCGAGGCGATGCGCCGCTACCCGCAGTTCGCGGCCGGGCTGCCGTTCCCGTTCGGGTCGCTGTACGTGCCGGTGGTGGGCGGTACGACGACGTTCGGCGTGCTGACCGTGCTGCGCCCGTCCGCCGCCGACGCCACCGCGGTGCTCGCGGAGCGCGAGCGGGTGGCGGACATCGCCGGACGGCTCGGCGCCCGGCTGCTGCGGCTCGCCGCCCCGGGGGCCGCCGGCGGGGACGCGGCAGGTGACACCGGTGAGGCCGCCGGTGAAGCCGCAGCAGGTGACGCCAGTGAGGCCGCCGGTGAAGCCGCAGCAGGGGACGCCGGTGCGGCCGTCGTCACCTGGGACGACGAGCCGGTGTGCGTGCCGCCGCCGGTCGCGCGCCGGGCGCAGGGGCGGGCCGGCGGGTTCACCTGGGACCCGGTGGGGGACACCGTGACCGCCGACGCCGGGCTGCCCGCGCTCCTGGGCGCCCCGGCCGGCCGGATCAGCGGCTCGTCGGCGGCGCTCGCGGACGCCGTCACGCCGGGTGACGCGCCCCGCACGCTGGCCGCCCTGCGCGAGACGGCGGCGGGCCGGCCGCCGCCCCTGCCGCTCTACGCGCGCTCCGGTGACGGCACGCTGCGGCTCCTCGAACTGTGGAACGACGGCGCGGGCGGGCCGTCCCCCGAGCCCCGTCGGGTCCATGGGCTGGTCGTGGAGCCGGGTACCGGCGCGGCGGCGGACGCGGCGGCCGATCTGCTGCCCGAGGGTGTCCTGTGCCTGGACCGGCTCGGCCTGGTCAGGTACGCCAACCCGCGCGCCGGACAGCTGCTGCGCCGCGCGCCGGCCGAGCTGCTGGGGCGTCCGCTGTGGGAGGCGGTGCCCTGGCTGGGCGGGCCGGTCGGCGAGGACCACCTGCGGGCCGCGCTGCTCTCCCCCGGCCCGATCCGCTTCCACGCGGGACTGCCGGGCGAACCCGGCGCGCACGCGAGCGCACTCGACGGCTCCGGGGCGGACGGGACCTGGCTCGACGTGGCGATCCATCCCGGCCCGTCCACGCTGACCTGCACGTTCCGGCCCGCGCACCGGGTGCCCGAGCCCGCGCCCGAGCCCGACGAGGAGGGCGCCGACGTCCCCGACGCGCCGTCGGTGGCGCCGCTGTACCGGCCGATCGCGCTGGCCATCGCGCTCTCCGAGGCGGTGACCGCGCGGCAGGTGTCGGCGGTGGTCATGCGGGAGCTGCTGCCCGCGTTCGGCGGCCGCCGGCTGGCGATCTACCTGCTCCAGGACCGGCGCCTCTACCTGGCCTGGGAGAACGGCTTCCCCGCCGGGTTCCTCGATCCGTTCGAGGGGGTGGGCCTCGACGCGGAGCTGCCGGGCGTGCACACCCTGACGTCCGGGCGTCCGCTGTTCTTCGACTCGATGGAGCGGCTGACGGCCGCCTATCCGGGCATCGCGCTGGACGCGACCCGGGGTTCACGCGCCTTCCTGCCGCTGATCGCCTCCGGGCGCCCGGTCGGCTCCTGCATCCTGGGCTTCGACCTGCCCCGGCGCTTCAGCTCCCAGGAGCGCGCGGCGCTCACGGCGCTCGCGGGACTGATCGCGCACGCCCTGGAGAAGGCTCAGCGCTACGAGAGCGAGGCCGCGCTCGCCCGCGGCCTGCAACAGGCGCTGCTGCCCCGGCGGCTCTCCTCGCACCCCCGGGTCGAGACCACCGGACGGTATCTGCCGGGCACCCAGGGCATGGAGGTGGGCGGCGACTGGTACGACGTCGTCGAGTCGGGCGACGGCCTCGCGCTGGTCATCGGGGACGTCCAGGGGCACGGGGTGCAGGCAGCCGCCACCATGGGCCAACTCCGGACCGCGGTAAGGGCGTTCGCGCTTGGCGACCGGCCGCCCGACGAGGTGCTCAGCGGCACCAACCATCTGCTGATCGACCTCGACCCCGGCCTCTTCGCGAGCTGCTGCTGTCTGCGCCTCGACCCGGTCTCGGGCGCCGTGCGCGCCGCGCGGGCAGGACATCTGCCGCCGCTGCTGCGCCGCCCCGACGGGCGCACCGAGGTCCTCGACCTGCCCGGCGGGGTGGTGCTCGGGGTCGATCCGCGGGCCCGGTACCCGGTCACCGAGCTGCGTCTCGACGCCGGTGCGGTGCTGGCCCTGTACACCGACGGCCTGGTGGAGCGGCCGGGCGTGGACATCGACGTCGGCGTCGAGTGGCTGCGGGCGGCCCTCGCGGAGGCGGCCGTGGCGAGCGAGCGGCCCTCGCTTCCCGCGCTCGCCGACCGGCTCACGGCGACGGCCCGTCACACCACCGACCGCCCGGACGACATCGCGCTGCTGCTCGCCTCCCGGGTGGGCGAGGGGCTCGATCTCCCGCGCTTCCGAGCGGCCCCGCGCCCTCACTCTCCGTGATGGCTCTCGCCTCGTGGGCCCCGGCAGTGTAGACATGGGCACATGGTCCGACTTCCGGGTCGCTCCACGGGTCGGGCGACACCACCCGCCAAGGACGCACGCCCCCGGCGTGCGCCGGGGAGCGCGCCTGCCGAAAGCGACCGGCGCGAGCGTCCCCAGGACGGCGCGCCCGGCCGCCTCCAGAACGCCGCACGGCCCGTCAGGACGCTGCGGAAACGTGCCGCCTCGCTGCGCTCCTCACTGAGCGCGGGGAGCCTCGCCGGACAGGTCTTCCTGCTCCAGGTCTTCATCGTGCTGCTGCTGGTGGTCGCCGCGGTCGTCGCACTGGTGCTCCAGGTCCGCCACGACAGCACCGACGAGTCCCGCAACCGCTCACTGGCCGTCGCCGAGTCCTTCGCCAACGCCCCCGGCACCCTCGACGCGCTGCGCGCCCCCGACCCGACGGCGGTCCTCCAGCCCCGCGCCGAGGCCGCCCGCAAGGCGACCGGCGTGGACTTCATCGTCGTCATGAACACCGACGGCATCCGCTACACCCACCCCGAACGGGACCGTATCGGCAAGAAGTTCGTCGGGGACATCGCGCCCGCGCTGGCGGGACACGCCTCCACCGAGGACGTCGACGGCACCATCGGGCGGCTCGTCCAGGCGGTCGTCCCGGTCGAGGCGCCGGGCGGCAAGGTCGTCGGCCTGGTGTCGGCCGGCATCACCACCGACAACGTGGGCGGCGCCGCCGACCGCCAGCTCCCGCTCGTCCTGCTGGCCGCGGCCGCCGCGCTGGCCCTCGCCACCGCGGGCACCGCGCTGGTCAGCCGACGGCTGCTGCGCCAGACCCACGGCCTCGGACCGCACGAGATGACGCGGATGTACGAACACCACGACGCGGTGCTGCACGCCGTCCGGGAGGGCGTGATCATCGTCAGCGGCGAGGGCACCCTGCTGCTCGCCAACGACGAGGCGCAGCGGCTGCTCGACCTGCCGCAGGACGCGGAGGGCCGGCACGCGCGCGATCTGGGTCTCGCCCCCGACACCGCCGACCTGTTGGCGTCCGGGCGGGACGCGACCGACGAGGTGCACCGGGTCAAGGACCGTCTCCTCGCGGTCAATCAGCGTTCCACGAACGTCAGGGGCGGCCCGCCGGGTACCGTCGCCACGGTCCGCGACTCGACGGAGCTGCGCGCGCTGTCCGGCCGGGCCGAGGCGGCCCGCGAGCGCCTCGACATGCTGTACGACGCCGGGGTCGGCATCGGCACCAGTCTCGATGTGACGCGCACCGCGCAGGAGTTGACGGACCTGGCGGTGCCCAGGTTCGCCGACTTCGCCACCGTCGACCTCTTCGACTCGGTGCTCGCGGGCGGCACCCCCGAGGCGGTGACACCGCTGCGCCGGGTCGCGGTCAGCGGCGTCCGCGGGGACGCGCCGCTGTACCCGGTGACCCAGCAGATCATGTACGTCGAGTCGGCGCCGCAGGCCCGCAGTCTGCGCACCGGCAAGGCCGTGCTCGAAGCCGAACTGCCGTCCGCGCCCGGCTGGAAGGAGCAGGACCTCGAACGCAGCGCCCAGGTGGTGGAGTACGGCATCCACTCGCTGATCACGGTGCCGCTGCGCACCGGGTCGCTGGTGCTCGGCGTGGTCAGCTTCTGGCGCTCCGAGCGGCCCGGCCCCTTCGACGACGACGAACTGGCCCTCGCCGAGGAGCTGGTGGCGCGGGCCGCGGTCTCCATCGACAACGCCCGCAGGTACACCCGCGAGCACAGCATGGCCGTCACGCTCCAGCGCAGTCTGCTGCCGCGGCGGCTGCCCGAGCAGTCGGCGCTGGAGATCGCCTACCGCTATCTGCCCGCACAGGCCGGGGTGGGCGGCGATTGGTTCGACGTGCTGCCGCTGTCCGGTGCCCGGGTGGCACTGGTGGTCGGGGACGTCGTCGGGCACGGGCTGCACGCGGCGGCCACCATGGGGCGGCTGCGCACGGCGGTGCACAACTTCACCGCGCTCGATCTGCCGCCCGAGGAACTCCTCGCGCTGCTCGACGAGTTGGTCAGCCGGATCGACCAGGACGAGGAGACGGAGGACGGCACCGCGCCGGTCACCGGCGCGACCTGCGTCTACGCGGTCTACGACCCGGTGTCCCGGCGGTGCGTCATCGCGCGGGCCGGGCATCCGCCGCCCGCCGTGGTGCGGCCCGACGGCACCGTCGACTTCCCCGAGGTGCCGGCCGGTCCGCCGCTCGGCCTCGGCGGGCTGCCGTTCGAGACGGCCGAGCTCGAACTGCCCGAGGGCAGCCGCCTGGTGCTGTACACGGACGGGCTCGTCGAGGACCGCGAGCGGGACATCGACGAGGGTCTCGACCTGCTGCGCGGGTCGCTCGAACGGGCCGGGCAGTCGCCCGAGGACACCTGCCGGGCGGTGCTCGACGCGCGCGTTCCGGCCAGGCAGACCGACGACGTCGCGCTGATCGTCGCCCGCACCCGGGCGCTCGCCGCCGACCGGGTGGCGCAGTGGGAGGTGCCGTCCGACCCGGCGTCCGTCGGCGAGGTCCGCGCCTCCGTCGCCCGCCGGCTCTCCGAATGGGGCCTGGACGAGCTGGCGTTCACCACGGAGCTGATCCTCAGCGAACTGGTCACCAACGCCATCCGCTACGGCGCGGAGCCGATCGGGGTGCGGATGCTGTTCGACCGCACGCTGATCTGCGAGGTGTACGACGGCAGCAGCACCTCGCCGCATCTGCGGTACGCGGCGATGACGGACGAGGGCGGCCGCGGCCTCTTCCTGGTCTCACAGCTGGCCGAACGCTGGGGCACCCGGTACACACCGGACGGCAAGGTCATCTGGGCGGAGCAGCAACTGCCCTGACCGCCGGGGCGCACGACGGTTCACCCGGGGAGTGGGGCGTACTGGAGGCGCGCAGACCGGCGGGGCATACAACCGCTCACGCCCGACTCCGCGCCCCCGCTTCCCTCCGTCGGTCCGCGCGCCCCCCATCACCTCCCCACGCCCCCGCCGCCCGGCACCCCCTTCATAGGCCCTCCTCCCTAGGTCCCGCCGTAGGCCCCCTCGTAGGTCCCTCCGCAGGCCCCCTCGTAGGTCCCTCCGCAGGCCCCTTTCGCCGGTCCCCTTCGTAGGTCCCTACGAACTTTTCTCGCGGCGGGTGTGCGGCGCGAACAGCATCTGATAGGAAACCTTCCTATCAGTGTCACGCACGGCCAAGTACCCACCCCCCACTCCCTTGGAGCCCCCGTGACGAATCCGTCCGACGGCGTGCCCGAGCCCGTCCGGGCCCTCGCCCCGTCCCGCCGCACCCTGCTCGCCCTGGTCGGCGGCGCCACCCTGGCCGCCGTTCCGCTGCTGCGGCCCTCCGCCGCGGACGCGGCGACGGCGGCGGCCTGCATCCCCCTCGACGACCCGGCGAAGAAGGAGATCGCCATGAAGCTGGTGTCGAGCGCGGAGAACTCCTCGCTCGACTGGAAGGCGCAGTACCGCTACATCGAGGACATCGGCGACGGCCGCGGCTACACGGCCGGCATCATCGGCTTCTGCTCGGGCACCGGCGACATGCTCGATCTGGTCCAGCTCTACGCCGACCGCAAGCCCGGCAACGTGCTGGCGAAGTACCTCCCGGCGCTGCGCCGGGTCAACGGCACCGACGCGCACACGGGGCTCGACCCGAACTTCCCGCGCGACTGGCGCACGGCGGCCCAGGACCCCGCCTTCCAGCAGGCGCAGAACGACGAGCGGGACCGGGTGTACTTCACGCCGGCCGTCCAGCAGGGCAAGGCGGACCAGGTCGGGACGCTGGGCCAGTTCGCGTACTACGACGCCATCGTCATGCACGGCGACGGCGGCGACGCGACCGGCTTCCACAACATCCGGGCGCGGGCCCTGCGGTCCGCGAAGCCGCCGGCCCAGGGCGGCTCGGAGGTGACCTGGCTGAACGCGTTCCTGGACGCCCGGGTCTGGGCGATGCGGCAGGAGGAGGCGCACAGCGACACCAGCCGGGTGGACACCGCCCAGCGGGTGTTCCTGCGGAACGGGAACCTGTGCCTGAACACGCCTCTCGACTGGGCGGTGTACGGAGACGGCTTCCACATCGGCTGACCGGAAACGGGCCGCGGCACCGCTCTCGGCGGGGTGCCGCGGCCCGTTGCTGTACCCTCTTCACCGGCGGTCCCCGCTCATAAAGTCGGGTTATGAGCCCATAGACCGGACCGGTGTACCGGTAAGGCTTGCCTTAGCTTAGGCTTCCGTCGAGTCGATCTGTCGCCGCTCGAAGGGAACCTGATCATGCCCCGCCCCCTGCGGGTAGCCATCGTCGGAGCCGGCCCCGCCGGGATCTACGCCGCCGACGCGTTGCTCAAGTCCGACGTGGCCACCGAGCCCGGTGTGTCCATCGACATCTTCGAGCGCATGCCGGCCCCGTTCGGCCTGATCCGCTACGGCGTCGCCCCCGACCACCCCCGCATCAAGGGCATCATCACCGCCCTCCACCAGGTGCTCGACAAGCCGCAGATCCGCCTGTTCGGCAACGTCGACTACCCCACCGACATCAGCCTGGACGACCTGCGCGCGTTCTACGACGCGGTGATCTTCTCCACCGGCGCGACGGCCGACCGCGAGCTGTCGATCCCGGGCATCGAACTCGACGGCTCGTACGGCGCCGCCGACTTCGTCTCCTGGTACGACGGCCACCCGGACGTGCCGCGCACCTGGCCGCTGGAGGCCGAGAAGGTCGCCGTCCTCGGTGTCGGCAACGTGGCGCTCGACGTGGCGCGCATCCTCGCCAAGACCGCCGAGGAGCTGCTGCCGACGGAGATCCCGCCCAACGTCCACGAGGGCCTCAAGGCCAACAAGGCGCTGGAGGTGCACGTCTTCGGACGGCGCGGCCCCGCGCAGGCGAAGTTCTCCCCGCTCGAACTGCGGGAGCTCGACCACTCCCCCACCATCGAGGTCATCGTCGACCCCGAGGACATCGACTACGACGCGGGCTCGATCGAGACCAGGCGCGGCAACAAGCAGGCCGACATGGTCGCCAAGACCCTGGAGAACTGGGCGATCCGCGACGTCGGCGAGCGCCCGCACAAGCTGTTCCTGCACTTCTTCGAGTCGCCCACCGAGATCCTCGGCGAGGACGGCAAGGTCGTCGGCCTGCGCACCGAGCGCACCGCGCTCGACGGCACCGGCAACGTCAAGGGCACCGGCGCGTTCAAGGAGTGGGACGTCACCGCGGTGTACCGGGCGGTCGGCTACCTCTCCGACAAGCTCCCGAAGCTGCCCTGGGACCTCGACTCCGGCACCGTCCCCGACGAGGGCGGCCGGGTTCTCCAGGAGACCGGCGGCCACCTCAGTTCGACGTACGTCACCGGCTGGATCCGGCGCGGCCCCGTGGGCCTGATCGGCCACACCAAGGGCGACGCCAACGAGACGGTGTCCAACCTCCTCGAGGACTTCGCGGCCGGCCGGCTCCAGGAGCCGACGGCGCCCGCGCCCGAGGCCGTCGACGCGTTCCTCGGCGAGCGCGGCGTCCGCTACACCACGTGGGACGGCTGGTACCGGCTCGACGCGGCGGAGAAGGCGCTCGGCGAACCCCAGGGCCGCGAGCGGGTCAAGCTGGTCGAGCGCGAGGACATGCTCCGCGAGAGCGGCGCCTGACCGTCCGGCACGGACGAACGCCCGGCCGGTGACTCCTGCCGGGCAGTGAGCACGAGCGGCCCACCGGCCGAGCGGCCGAGTACGGCACAGGGCCCGGGAGAGCGATCCCGGGCCCTTCGCCGTCCTCGGCGCGGGTACCGGCGTCCGACCGCGGCCCGGTGGCGTGGCAACCCGGCGCACCCGGGGGTGACCCTGCGGGTATGTGTACGCAACGGTGACGAGACCCGCACCGGCGCGGAGAGCCGGCGTCCCCCGTCCCGTCCGGTGCGACGGCCGCACGCGCGGGGCGGCACGGCGGCCCAGGGACGCGGCGCGCACCCCCGTGCGCGGGGCGGACGTCCCAGGTGTTCGCTGTGCGCGCACACCCCCGGGGTCCGCCCGTGGCCCGCGGTGACCATACTGGGGGACGCACCCGTCCCCGCCCCGGCAAGGACCCATGGCCACCTCGACCAGCGCCCGCCCCACCCACCCGCCGACCCTGTGGCTGTCCCGCGGCCGGTACGTCGGCCCCGACCCGGCCGCCGTCGTCCGGCGGACCCTGGAACGGCACAAGCACGACGGGGTCATCGACGACCACATGGAGCCGCCCGAGGCCGCCACGATCTCGGAGTACGTCTTCGAGGCCCGCTGGCAGGTCGCGGACGGCGTGATCGTGCGCGCCAGGCTCTCCCTGGCCAGGGACGGCGCGGACGGCAGGGACTGGGTGCTGGCGGCCGAGGCCGAACGCGCCTGGGACCAGGAGTGGCCCTCACCGGCGACGATGTTCTGGCCGGACGACCCCGCGGAGGCGTGGGACCACGAGCAGGTCACCGGGTTGCGGCTGCGCACGGCCCACCGGCTGCCCGAGGAGGACAAGGACATCCGCACCCTGCTGCGGAGCTCGGTGCGGGGCGGCTGGACCATCGGGATCGTCGTCCACGAGGCGATGACTCCGGACGGGCAGGGGCAGCTCCCGCTGCACCGGCATCTGCCGCCAGGGCTCAGGCACCGGGTGGTGGAGCACCGCGCCGCGCCCGACCAGTTGCGGGTGGTGAACTTCGCGCTGCGCGACTTCGGTGTGGAGATCCCGCGGGGCGGGGCCGTCGTCCTGCCGGTGGACGTGTCGCGGGAGGAGGCGCAGGACCTGGCCGTGCGCACCGTCTTCCTCGACGGCTCGCGGCCCGAGGACCTGGTCGCCGCGGTGACCCGGTACGCGGGCCTCATCACCAAGCCGCTCCCCGAGGGCGCGGGCCTGACGCTCACCGCGCTGCGCGACGACTGGCATCTGACCACCCTCGAAGAGGAGTTGGTCCGCCAGCGGGCGCTGGTCGCCATGTACGCCGAGGCGTTGGACGCCATGACGCAGTCCCGGGACCTGTACCGGGAGGCCGCCGAGCGGGCGCACGAGGCGCTCGCGGTGTACCGCGAGACGGGCGGCGAGCCCGCCCCGAGGGCGCCGTCCGCCGACGCGACGGCCGCGACGCCGTTGCGGCAACTGACGCGCAGGCTGGGCTGGTTCAAGGACGCGGGCAAGGGCCAGCGCCCCGCGCCCGCGGCGGACCGCGGAAGCGGGGGCGAGGATCCCTCGGGCCGTCCCGACCGGGACGGCGACTGAGCCGTCAGTCCTCGGCGGAGCCGGCCCCGGCCAACTGCCGGGGCGGGGCCGTCTCCAGGACCGGCGGCTGCCAGGTCAGCCGCACCAGCAGGGCGACCAGTGCCGTCAGCGACGCGAAGACGGCGGCGAGACCGGCGACCCAGCTCGGCGCCAGCGCGAGGGACAGCCCCTGGGAGAGCTGCGCCGAGTGGAAGCGGCCCTCGAAGACCTGGGCCGCGGCCAGCAGCGCCGGCACCACCACCGCGCCCGCGAGGACCGGCAGCGCCGGCCGCACGGTGAGCGCCACCGACAGCAGCGCGCAGAGCACGAAGACGCCCAGCGCGAAGCCGTAGGCCCGCATCGGGACGCCGTCCCCGTGCGGCGGGAACCAGAGCAGCGCGCAGAGCAGCAGCACGCCCGCCGCGGCCAGGCTCGGCCAGGCCAGTTGGCGCCGGGCCGGTGGGCGGTCGGCGGAGCGGGGCAGCCGTCGGGGCGTGCGGCCCTCGATCACTTCGAGCGGGGGCACGGACTCGACGTCGCCCGGTTCCGCGTCGAACGGCTGCTCGCCGAACGGCTGGGCGCCGACCGGCTGCGGGGCGAACGGCTGCGCGGCGGGCGGGGGTGGTGCGGCCGGGGGCGCGGCGGCCGCCGGCGGCGCCGCCTCCGCCGCGCCGACCTGCTGCGCGGCCGGCGCCTCCGGGTCCTGCGGCGCCTCGGGCGGGAGCGGGGCGTCGCGCTCGATGCTCATCCGGCCGATCAGTTCCACGAGGTCCTCGACCGGACGTGCGGTGGCGGCGACCCGGGCCGCCTCCCGTCCCGCGTGCGGTTCCAGCGGTGTCCGGCTCAGCAGTGACATCAGCCGGGTCACCTCCTCCACCGGGCGGAACTCGGCCGCGGCCCTGATGGCCTCGTCCGCGCTGTCGGGGTCGCGCGGCGGCCGGGTCAGCAGCGCCACCAGACGGGTGACGTCCTCGACGGAACGGCTGGTGCCGATGGCGCGCAGGGCGTCGACGGTCGCCTGCGCGTACTGCGGGGACTGCTCCAACAGGGTGATGAGATGGGCGACCTCCTCCAGTGGACGGTCAGCCACAGCAGCATGGACGACGGCGGTGATCGGGTCGGCGTCCTGGGTGGTTATGGGGGCATCGTTCGGATCGGGTGCTGACGAGCGGAAGCTCATGCTCGGCTCCATAGGAGAGGTCTGCGGGCCCGCGTCCCCCGACACGCGCCACGCGGGGTTTCGTTGACCATTTCTAAGCTCCGCCCGAGCCCACTGCCACTCGGGTGACCCAGCGGTGTGAGAGGTACCTCACGCTGACGGGTGGTCGGACGTAGGAACGCGGATTGCGGGAAACCGGGAAGACGGGTCGTGGTGCGGCGGCCGACGGCATGGGAGGAAACGTGAAACCGATCACAATGGCGGCGGTGGTCGCCGGGGTCCTCGCCGCACTCGTTCTCGCGGTGGCGGTGGTGCTGATGGTGCGTCTGGTGCGGACGCGCAAGGAGCTGCGCCGCGCGGGGCTCCCCACCGGCCCACGTTGGGTTTTCTGGGGTGCGGTGCTCTATTTCGTTCTGCCGACCGACCTGGTGCCGGACCCCGTGTACCTGGACGACATCGGCGTCCTGCTCCTGGCGCTGCGCACCCTGCGCTCCACTCCCGACAGGCGAATGGTCATGAATCCTCCCCGTGACTACGGAGAGTAAGGAAACCATTCACCCGTTCGATTCGTATAAGTGACTGATAGGGCAAGGCAGTCGGCGGATGGGGCGGGGCCGCAGTGCGGGACCGCTCGATCGGCGCAGCACCGACAGGGGAGATTCGATGCAACCGTTCGCGCTCAACTACGCACGTCCGGCGGTGGAGTTGGAGACCACCGTGCCGTATGTCTACGACACCGGGCTGCAGTTGAACGTTCTCTTCGACGGCCGGGTCGCCGCACGGGACCTCGCCCTGCTGAGGGAGGTGGGGACGACGACGTCCACCGCGGGCTCCAAGACACACTTCGACGACTGAACGCGGAACCGCAGACGATGACCGTGCTGATCCTGACCTCTGAAGAGGATGTGACGGCCGACATGGTGGTCGTGCACCTCAACGCCTCGGGGGTCCCCGTGGTCCGCCTCGATCCGGCCGATCTGACCGGGGGCGTGGCGCTCTCCGGTGAGTACGTGCACGGCCGGTTCCGCGGCCATCTCCAGTCCGCCGGGCGGCTGGTGAGCCTCTCGGGTCTGCGGTCCGTCTGGGTCCGCAGGCCCGGCTCGCCCGCCGCCCGCGCGGCCGTGCCCTCGGCCTGGCTCACCGAGGAGGCCTCGCAGGCCCTGTACGGCATGCTGCGGGGCACCGACGCCCGCTGGATGAACCACCCCGAGGCGGCCCGCAGGGCCCGCCACAAGCCCTGGCAGCTGCGGCTGGCCCAGCGCTGCGGGCTGCCCGTGCCCGCCACGCTGATCACGACGTTCCCGCAGGCCGCGCGGGAGTTCGCGGAGCGCTATCCGGACCTGGTCGTCAAGCCGGTCTCCGGGGCGCACCCGCAGGATCCGCCGCGTGCGGTGCCGACCAGCAGGGTCGCGCCCGACGCCGACTTCTCCGCGGTGGCGTTCGGGCCGACGCTGCTGCAACGCCGGGTCGCCAAGCGGGCCGACATCCGACTGACCGCGGTGGGCGGGGAGTTGCTCGCCGCCCGCAAGGCCACCGCGCGGGACGCGGACCCGGACGAGGTGGACGTGCGGTTCGCGTCCTCGGAGGTGCCGTGGTGCGCCGTGGCGGTGCCGCCGCGGGTGGCGAGCGGGGTGCACGGGTATCTGCGGGAGGCCGAACTGGCGTACGGCGCTTTCGACTTCGCGGAGGACGCGGACGGCACCTGGTGGTTCCTCGAATGCAACCAGTCGGGCCAGTTCGGGTTCGTCGAGGTGGAGACGGGCCAGCCCATCGCCAGGACCATCGCCGAGTGGCTGGCGCGCCCGGGGCCCGAACCGCGCACGCGGCTCGACGACTCGGACCGGACGGTGTGCTGAGGGAGGGTCAGTGCGGCAGCGAGCCGGGCAGCAGGGCCGAGCGCTGCCAGCCGGCGCCCTGCTGGGCGGGGCGTTCGGCGCCGGGCGCGTGTCCCAGGGAGGACTGGAACGGTCGCATGACGTACTCCAGTTCCCGGCTCACGCGCTCGGCCTCCCTGCGTGTCTGAGCGGGGATGTCGCCGCGCTCGGCGACGAGTCGGTCGTAGATGGGGGAATCCTGGAACACCCGTCAACACGCCTTTCCTGTCTGGCCCACGCGCGCGGGCACGGCTGCCGAGTGTATGCGTACGGGCACACCGGGGTGTGAATCACCCCGGAGCGCTTGACGGTCGGCGGTGTGCCGTGGACGACACCTCCCGGCTGGTCAGACGCCGGTCGTCGAGCCGGGACGGACGATCATCAGGACCGTGACGGTGGCCCACAGCAGGTTGAAGACGCCCGTGGTCATGGCCAGTTGGACGGTGTGCGCGCGCTCCACGGCCCGGCCCGAACCGACCTGTTCGAGCAGTTCGTCCTGGCGGGGCAGGACGAAGGCGATCAGCACTCCCGCCGCGACGGCGGTCAGGACGAGGGAGGCGATGAGCCAGCCGCTGCCGAGGACCCCCATCGCCGCGGCGGTGGCGATGCCGAGGACCGGTACCGCGACGCCCATCCCGGAGTAGACGCGGCAGACGCGGTGCAGCAGCCGTACCGTCCCCACCCCGTCAGGTCCGCTCAGGGCGCGGCGCGCGGCCGGCGGGAACATGCTCGCGGCGACCGTGACAGGTCCTATGGCCAGGATGGCCGCGAGGACGTGCAGGATCAGCAGGACGTGGGTCATCGGACGCCTTCCGGGGTGCGTGGGGCCGTACCCGGCTCACGCTACGGAGTCGCGGGCCCTCTCCCCAGAGGCCGGAACGACAGTCATCAACGGATTCCCGCCAACCCCTCCCGGCTGGGCTTCTCCGCTCGAGCCCAGGTCACGGCGGCGGCGGGAATCCGCCTATCGTGGCGTTCATGCACGCTGTGGAGATCCTCGCGCTCGACGACGTGGTGCCGTTCGATCTGGCGGCGCCCCTCCAGGTCTTCGACTGGGTGCGGCTGCCCGACGGCCGCCGCCCCTACCGGGTACGGGTGTGCGCCGAGACGCCCGAGGTGCGGGGCGACGGAGTGGTCCTGCGGGTGGACCGGGGCCTCGACGCGCTGCGCACCGCCGATACGGTCATCGTGCCCGGCTGCAATCCGGCGACAGGACCGATCTCGCCCGCCGCGCTGGACGCCCTGCGCGCGGCGGCCGCCGCCGGGACCAGGATCGCCTCGGTCTGCTCCGGGGCCTTCGTCCTGGCCGCGGCGGGGCTGCTGGCGGGGCTGCCCGCGACCACGCACTGGGCGGCCGCCGCCGAACTGGCCCGCCTTTACCCGGAGATCGACGTGCGGCCCGACGTCCTGTACGTCGACAACGGGCAGATCCTCACCTCGGCGGGGGCGGCGGCCTCACTCGACATGTGCCTGCACCTGGTGCGGCGCGACCACGGCTCGGCGGTCGCGGCCGACTCGGCGCGTCGGGCCGTCGTCCCCCTCGAACGGGAGGGCGGGCAGGCGCAGTTCATCGTGCACGACCGTCCGCCGGTGCCGCGCGGCTCCGCCCTCGAACCGGTGCTCGAGTGGATCGGCGACCATCTCGCCGACGAGATCACCCTGGGCGCCCTCGCGGCCCGCGCGGGCATGAGCGAGCGCACCTTCAGCCGGCGGTTCCGCGAGCAGACGGGGACCACGCCCCTGCGGTGGCTGCTGGCGGCCCGGGTGCGCCGGGCGCAGTATCTGCTGGAGAGCGGCGACCAGCCGGTCGAACGCGTCGCGCGGCAGGCCGGGTTCGGCTCGCCGACCGCGTTCCGTGAGCGGTTCCGCCAGGTGGTGGGCACCAGCCCGCGGGCGTACCGGGCGGCGTTCCGCGGCAGGTCGGGCGAGGGCGCCGCGGGCGCCCCTCAGACCGCGAGCGGCAGCCCCTCGTCGTCCCCGCTCGGCGCGGTGGCCGCGTCGAGCAGCGCGTCGGCCGCGGCGACCGCGTCCTCGACGGTCGTGGCTCCGGTCAGCGCGCACAGCGCCTGACCCACCTCCGCCAGCTCCCGGGTCGCACCGGGTGACTCCCGCCGCGCCTGCGCGATCCGCAGCGTCGCGTACCTGGTGAGCAGTGTTCTGACGGCCTTCGGGTCCTGAACCAGCACGAAAAGCGCCCCTCTCTCGGTTTCCGCCTCGTGTTCCCCGAACCAGCCGGATCAACCACCTCTTCCGCGCCAGAGACCACATGTGACGCAAAACAGCCCTCGACCCGATTCCCCGCGCGCCGCGAGACGTTGAACACAGAGCAACGATCCCAGCACGAACGGTGACCACACATGAACCGTACCGGACGTCTCCTCTGCGCCCTCCATCTCGCCACCGCCGCCGGACTCGCCCTGACGGCGGTCCAGGAGTTCCGCCACGGCCCGCTGTGGGCCGGCTTCCTGTTCACGGCCGCCAGCGTCGTCCCGGTCATCGCCGTGGTGCGCGAGACGGTGATCGAGGACCTGTTGCGGGCCGCCGCCCTCAGTGACCGGCGGGTATTCCGGGCCGCCGAGGACATCGTGCGGGCGTCGCTCGAAGCCGCCTGCTGCGAGCGCTGGTGGACCAGCCTGGGCACCGACCACGACGCGGCGTGTCCGCACCGGGTGCCGCGCAGCAGCGCCGCCTGACCGGTGGCGCCGCCGCGCGCGGGGCGTGCGGGCGGTCAGGAGGCGACGGCCTGCCCGCTGTGCAGGGCGCTGTAGGCGCCGCCCGCGCCGAGCAGTTCCTCGTGGCGGCCGACCTCCAGGATGCCGCCCTCGCCCATCACGACGATCCGGTCGGCGCCGCGCACGGTGGAGAGCCGGTGGGCGACGACGAAGGTGGTCCTGCCGCGCAGCAGCCGGGCCAGCGCCTCCTGGACGAGGGCCTCGGAGCGGGTGTCGAGCGCCGAGGTCGCCTCGTCGAGGACGAGCACCTTGGGGTCGCGGATCAGGGCGCGGGCGATGGCGAGGCGCTGGCGCTGGCCGCCGGAGAGCCGGGCGCCGCGCTCCCCCACCAGGGTGTCGAGTCCCTGCGGGAGCCGGTCGACGAACTCCAGCGCGTTGGCGTCCCGCAGCGCCGCGCGCACCGTCTCCTCGTCGGCGTCGTCCATGCCGTAGACGACGTTCTCCCGGACGGTGCCGTCGAAGAGGATCGACTCCTGCGGCACCACCGAGAGGAACCGCCGGTAGGTGCGCAGGTCGAGGGTGTTCATGTCGGTGCCGTCGAGCAGCAGCCGGCCCGAGGTGGGCCGGATGAAGCCGATGACGAGGTTGAGGACGGTCGACTTGCCCGCGCCGGACGCGCCGACCAGGGCGATGGTCTCGCCGGGTGCGACGGAGAGGGTGAAGTCCCGTACGGCGGGCCGCTCGGCGTCCTCGTAGGCGAGGCCGACGTTCTCGAAGGCGACGGCGCCGCGCAGCGCGGTCAGCTCCTTCTTGCCCTCGTTGTCCTCCAGTTCGGGCGCCTGGAGCACCTCGCCGACCGAACGGACCGACTCCAGGCCCTTGGTGATGACCGGGGCGAGTCCCGCGAGGGTGGTGACGGAGCCGGTGAGCGTGGTCAAAAAGGCGCTCAGCATGACGACGTCGCCGGGGGTGACGCCCCACACGCCGTAGTAGGAGACCAGGGCGGCGCCCGCGAGGACGAGGACGCCGACCACGTTGAGGACCACCCAGGAGAGCGATCCGAAGCGGCCGTTGACGAGGTCGAGGCGGTTGCCCGAGGTGAGCAGCCGGCTCAGGGTGCCGTCCATGCGGTGCAGGGCCTTGCCCTCGAGGCCGTGGGCGCGGGTGACCGGTATCAGCCGGGTCATCTCGGTGACCCGGGAGGAGAGGGTCTCGACCTCGTGCCTGAAGTGCTCGTTGTGGGTGCGCAGTCGGGCCCGCAGCCGGGCGACGACGAGCGCGGCGGCGGGCACCACGACGAGGAAGACGGGCACGAACTCCGGTGTGCGGACGGCGATGATGACGAGGCCGCCGATGAGCACGGTGATGGCGCCGAGGCCGGTCTCGGCGGTCTGCTGGACCATCTGCTCGACCGTCTCGACGTCCCGGACCACCTTGGCCTGCAGGACGCCCGCGCTGACCCGTGAGTGGTAGCCGATGGAGAGCTGCTGCATCCGGGTGCAGAGCGCGGAGCGCAGGCTGGTGCCCATGCGGCGGATGCTGCCGTACAGGAGCCGTACGTAGAGCAGGTGGAGCGGGAAGTTGACCACCAGGATGAACATGATGACACCGGTGCTGAGCCAGAGCCGGCCGATGTCGCGGTGCTGGACGACGGTGTCGATGATGGACGCGGTGATCAGCGGCAGCAGCCAGACGGGGCTGTGCTTGACGGTGAACACGGCGGCGGCCGCGGCCAGTCGGCGGCGGTCGGCGCGGAACAGGTAGGTGAGTGTGCGGACCGGGTGTTCGTCCCGGTAGCGGTGGTCGAGCGGTCTCTCCGTGGACGATGCCATCGTCGGTGTCCCTCCCCAGTGACCGGACGGTCGGCCCCGCGGCGGCGGCGCGGGGCGTCGCCGCGCGACCCCCGGCGTGCGGCAGGCGATTACTGCCCGGCCAGGACGGCGTCTGCACGCCGCCGGGGCCGGGAACTGCTCAGACGGCGTCCAGGTCCGCGATCTCCTCGGCGGTCAGGGCGAGTTCGGCCGCGGCGACGGAGTCGCGGATGGTCTCGGGGCGGCTGGCGCCGGGGATCGGGACGACGACGGGTGACTTCGCGAGCATCCAGGCGAGGCAGACCCGCTGCGGGCTCACCCCGTGCCGTTCGGCGATCCGCGCGAACGGCGCGAAGCGGGAGCCCAGTTCACCGGCGCGGGAGATGCCGCCGAGCGGGCTCCAGGGCAGGAAGGCGATGCCCAGCTCGTCGCAGAGCCGCAGTTCGGGCTCGCTGGAGCGGAAGGCGGGGGAGAACTGGTTCTGCACGGAGACGAGCCGGCCGCCGAGGATGTCGTTCGCCTCGCGGATCTGGGCGGGGTCCGCGTTGGAGACGCCGGCCAGCCGGATCTTGCCCTCGTCGAGCAGGTCGCGCAGCGCGCCGACGGACTCGGCGTAGGGCACCTTGGGGTCGGGGCGGTGGAACTGGTAGAGCCCGATGGCCTCGACGCCGAGCCTGCGCAGGGACGCCTCGCAGGCCTCCCTGAGGTGGCGGGGGCTGCCGTCGAGGGTCCAACTGCCGTCGCCGGGGCGCAGATGGCCGCCCTTGGTGGCGACCAGGACGTCGCCGCCGCGGTCGTGGCCGGCCAGGGCCTTGGCGATCAGGGTCTCGTTGTGGCCGACCTCGTCGGCGTCCCGGTGGTAGGCGTCCGCGGTGTCGATCAGGGTCACGCCGGCGTCGAGGGCGGCGTGCAGGGTGGCCAGGGAGCGGGCCTCGTCGGGCCGTCCCTCGATCGACATGGGCATACCGCCCAGGCCGATCGCGCGGACGTCGGTGTCACCGATACGGCGGGTGTGCATGGGTCCTCGACCTCTTCCGGCTGGGGGCGCTGCGAACCGGCGTCCAGCGTGCGGCCGGTCACGGCCGGAGTCCAATAGAGGAAACCGAACGGATTCAGCAGCCCGGCCGCTGAATCCGTCCGGTCCTCAACCGGGCTAGTGGGTGCGGGACTTGAGGTACTCCTCGACGCCGGGCGCGCGGTGCGCGTCCTCGACGCCGACCAGACCGCCGACCGCCGAGGCGTCGGGGCGCAGGACGTAGGTGGAAAGGCTCGCGGGGCGCGAGACGTCGGAGAAGTCCTGCGGGGTGCCGAGTCCGGTGTCGGCGTCGCTGCGGGAGCGGTGCGCCTTCACCAGGTCCTGGCGGGTGAGGCCGCCGGCCGCGCACGCCTTCTTCAGGTCGGCGCCCAGGAGTTCGGCCGCGTTGTAGCCGGAGAGGACGCCCGAGTCGACCGGGGAACCGGGGTACTTCTTCCGGTAGTCGGCGACCATCTTCCGCACCCCCGGCAGGTCGGAGCTGACGGCGGGCGCGGCGCTCACCACCTTCAGCATCGCGGCGAGCGCCGGGGCGGCGGGCGTCTTCATCAGCTGCGGCGCGAAGCCGGGGGCGCTGCTGACCACGGGCACCCGCAGTCCCCTGGAGGCGGCGACCCCGACAAGCGACGCGGTCTGCGCGGGTCCGGCGCTGACCAGGATCGCCTTCACGCCCGCCTTCCGCAGCGCCGACACCTGCGCGGACAGGTCGGTGTCGGTGGCCTTGATCTTCTGTCCCGCCACCTTGAGCCCGGCCCGTCCGGCCGCCCACCGGGAACCCGCCAGCGCGTTGGCCCCGTAGTCGCCCTCGAAGTAGACGTGTCCCACGGTGTCGCCCGCGCGCAGTCCCGCGGTGCGCACCAGGTGGTCGACGGCGGCGATCATGTCGATGTCGTAGGTGGTGCCGAGGACCTGCACGGACTCCTTGCCGAGCAGGTCGGCGGCCCACGCCTGCGGGAAGGTCAGCAGGTGGTCGCGCTGGATGTCGTCGAGCAGCGCGGCGACCACGGGCGAGCCGATCACCTGCGGCAGCGCGAGGACGTCGGGTGCGAGGTCGGCGTAGGCGGTGACCGCCCGCTGGACGTCGTAGCCGTGGTCCTTGACGACGATCTCGACGCGCCGGCCGCAGACACCGCCGTCCGCGTTGAGCCGGTCGGCCCACATCTTCTGGGCCTGCACGATGCTCTTGCCGAGGGTGGCGTACGGGCCGGTCAGGTCGGTGAGGGCGCCGAGCCTGACGGTCGTCGCGGTGACGCCCGGCCCGGTTCTGACGCCGTCGCCGCCCTTGCTGTCGGGGCCGCCGGCGTCGGCCTTGGAGCTGCATCCGGTGGCCGCGAGCAGCAGGGCCGCGGCGAGGGCGAGCGCGGTGGTGCGGGGCCTGGGGGGCGTGAGGTTCACGGGGTGTGCTCCTTGACTCGTGCGGCCTGGTCGGGTGCGGGGTCCGCGGGCGGGGTGGTGGCCGGGCGGCGGCGCGGGCGGGCGCGGGCGCGGCGGGCCAGGCCGCGCAGTCCGTCGGGCGCGAACAGCAGGATCAGCACGATGGCCGCGCCGTAGAGGTAGCGGGCGGCCTCGGTCGGGCCGACCGGTCCTCCGGCGGTGCCGGGCGCGGCGACGAGCGGGAGGTGGTCGGCGTAGCGGGTCATCAGCAGCGGCAGCGCGGTGACGAAGACCGCGCCCGCCACCGCTCCCGCGACCGAGCCGAGGCCGCCGATGACGATCATGGCGAGGTAGTCGACGGAGAGGGCGAGCGCGAAGTAGTCCGGCACGACCCGGCGGAAGGCCAGCGCGAGCAGGACCCCGGCGAGCCCCGCGTACATGGAGGAGACGACGAACGCGGCGGACCGGTACCCGGCGAGGTGCACGCCCATCACGGCGGCGGCGGTCTCGCTGTCGCGCAGGGCCAGCAGGGCGCGCCCGGGACGGCCGCGCAGGATGCCGCGGGCGGTCCAGCAGGTGACGGCGAGCAGCGCGAGGCCGAGGTACCAGAGGCGTTCCTCGGCGCCGAACGGCACGCCCAGGACGGCGAGTTCGGGGTCGTCCGCGGTGAAGCCGAAGCCGCCGAGGGTGAGCGGGGGCACGGAGCGGCCGTTGAAGCCGCCGGTGACGGAGTCCGCGGTGAGCAGGACGTGGTGGCCGAGGAAGACCAGGGCGAGGGTGGCCACCCCGAGGTAGATGCCGCGCACCCGGCCCGCGACCGGGCTGAAGAGGCCGCCCGCCGCGCCTGCCAGCAGGACCGCGAGGACGAGCGCGAGGGCGGGCGGCAGCCCTGGACCGGGTTCACCGGCGAGCCAGACGTAGCCGTAGGCGCCCACCGCGAGGAAGAAGGCGTGGCCGAGGGAGAGTTGACCCGCCGAGCCGGTGAGCAGGCCGAGGCCGACGGCGCCGACCGCGGCGGCCATGGCGAACAGGCCAACGCGCAGCCAGAAGGCGTCCAGGTAGAAGGGGAGCGCGCAGAGCACGACGGTCGCGAGGAGCGCCCGCGCCCTGGTCCCGGTCCGGGGGTCAGACACGGGCCGCTCCCTTCGCGGCGAAGAGTCCGGCCGGCCTGATCAGCAGGACGAGCACCATCACGGCGTAGGGCGCCACGTCCGCGAACCCGTCGCCCAGGACGTGGAGTTCGGACTGGTAGCCGGCCGCGAGCGCCTCGGTCAGGCCGATCAGCAGGCTGCCCGCGAGGGCGCCTGGCGGGGAGGTCAGGCCGCCGAGGATCGCGGCCGGGAACGCCTTCAGGGCGATCTGCCCCGTGCCGCTGTCCAGTCCAGGGGCGGGGAACGCGGCGAGGAAGACGGCGGCGACGGCGGCGAGCGCGCCGGCGAGGCACCAGGCGAGGGTGCGCACCCGCGCCGTCCTGATGCCCTGGAGGGCGGCCGCCTCCGGGTCCTCGGCGGCGGCCCGCAGGGACAGCCCCCAGGCGGTGAACCGGAACAGGGCGAAGACGGCGCCGATGACGGCGGCCGACACCGCGACGGCGGCCAGCCTGCTGTCGGCGACCGGCACCGGGCCGATCCGGCTCACCGAGTCCCGCCAGGGGTCGCCGAGGCTCAGCAGATCGCCGCCGATGCGCCGGGACAGGTCGGTCAGCAGCACGATGTCGACGCCGATGGTCACGATGGTCTGCACGGTCGCGGCGTGCGGGTCGCGGGCGACGCGCCGCAGCAGCAGCCGGTCGACGGCCCCGGCGACGGCGGCCGTGGCGAGCACGGCGACGGCGAGGGCGGCGGCGAAGCCGAGCGAGGCGTGCAGGACGGCGACGAGGTAGCCGCCGAGGAGCAGCAGCGATCCGTGCGCGAAGTCGAGGACGCCCGACGCCTTGAAGACGATCACGAAGCCGAGGGCGACGAGGGCGTAGACGGCGCCGAGGGCGAGGCCGTCGAGGACGGTGGAGAGGAGGACGGTCATGACGTCTCCTCGGGGCGGGTGGTCGTCACGGGGTCTCCTCGGGGGCGGTCGGGGCGCCGAGGTAGGCGCGCAGCACCTCGGGGTGGCGGCGGACCTCGTCGGGGGTGCCGTGGGTGAGGGGGCGGCCGAAGTCGAGGACGGTCACCTCGTCGGCGAGCCGCATGACGAGGCCCATGTCGTGCTCCACCAGGACGACGGAGAGGCCCAGGCGGGCCCGTACCTCCCCGATCACCCGTGCGGTGCGGGCGCGTTCGGCCGCGTTCATGCCCGCGACGGGTTCGTCGAGGAGCAGTACGTCGGGTTCGAGGCAGAGGGCGCGGGCGAACTCGACGCGTTTGCGGTCGCCGTAGGAGAGTTCCGTCACCGGGGTGTCGAAGTGGGCTTCGAGGCCGACGAGTTCGGCGATCTCCCGGACCCGGTCGCGGTGGACGCGCTGTTCGCGCACCGCGCCGGGCAGTCGCAGCGCGCTGGCCGCGAACCCGGCGCGGGTCAGGGCGTGCCGGCCGAGCATCAGGTTGTCGGCGACGCTGCCCTCGGTGGTGACGATGTTCTGGAAGGTGCGGGCCACGCCGAGCCGGGCGATGTGGTGCGGGGCGATCCGGGTGAGGTCGGCGTCCCCGAGCCGTACCGTCCCCGCGTCCGGCCGGCACAGGCCCGAGAGGACGTTGAAGCAGGTCGACTTGCCCGCGCCGTTCGGCCCGATGAGGGCGTGCACCGAGCCGGGCGCCACGGTGAAGGAGACGGCGTCGAGCGCGGTGAGCCCGGCGAAGCGGACGGTGACGTCCCGCACGGCGAGCACCGGCGGGACGGCGGCCCGCGCGCCTGGCGGGCGGGCGCGCCGCCCGGGGCGCGCCGTCCGGGCGCTCACGCGGCGCCCAGATCGTCGGCGGCGGGCTGTTCGCCCAGGTAGAGACGGCGTACGGCGTCCGTGCGGGCGAGTTCGCCGGCCGGGCCCGAGAGTCGGATCTCCCCCACGTCGAGGACGTAGGCGTGGTCGGCGAGCGAGAGCGCCATGCCGGCGTTCTGCTCGACCAGCAGGACGGCCGTCCCCTGGGCGTTGATCTCGCGGATCACCTCGGCGATGCGGTCCACCATGCGCGGGGCGAGACCGAGGGACGGTTCGTCCAGGAGGAGCAGCCGCGGGGACGCCATCAGGGCGCGGCCGATGGCGAGCATCTGCTGCTCCCCGCCGGAGAGCAGTCCGGCGGCCTGCCGGGTGCGTTCGGCGAGCCTCGGGAAGAGGGTGAGGACCCGTTCCCTGGCCTGTGCCACCTGGGCGGGGGCGCGGCGGCCGAGGCCGAGGCCGCCGGTGCGCAGGTTCTCGTCGACCGTGAGCCCGGCGAACACCCTTCTGCCCTCGGGTACTTGGACCACCCCGGCGCGCACGGCGGCGACCGGGTCGCGGCCGTCGAGGACGGTGTCGCCGTAGCGGACCAGGCCCGCGGTGACGGCGCCCCTGTGCAGCCGCAGGGTGCCCGAGACGGCCCGCAGGAGCGTGGACTTCCCGGCGCCGTTCGCGCCGAGCAGGGCCACGACCCCGCCGGGCGGGACGGTGAGCGAGACGGCGCGCAGCGCGGACACCGCGCTCCCGTACAGCACGTCGACGTCGGTGACGCGCAGGGCGGGTTCCTGGTCCTGGGGTGGTGCGGGCATCGCGGCTCCTCGGGTCCGTGGCCGTGCGGCACGGGTCTGGGGAAGGGGAGCTCACGACAGCACGGGGGCGCGGGGCCGGTACAGGCGTGGACGCCGGGTCGCTGCACGGTCCCAGCGCCGGGCGGCGGTGGTTGTGCGGCCGCCCAGGGCGGGCGGCCGGTCAGGCCGGGAGGAGGCGCCTCGCGGTGAGGGCGAGGCTGATCTCGACGAGGTCGCCGGGCCGGGTGAGGGTGCGTCCTGTGAGCTGTTCGCAGCGGCGCAGCCGGTTCAGGACGGTGTTGCGGTGGCAGTAGAGCCGTTCGCCCGCGCGCTGGGCGGAGCCGTCGCAGTCGAGCCAGGTGGCGAGGGTGTCGAGCAGGACGTCACGGTCGGCGGGGTCGAGGCGCAGCAGCGGGCCGAGGACGCGGGCGGCGAGGGTCCTGCCGAGGTCGGGGCTGGAGACCACGAGGGCGGCGGGCACCTCGTCCTCCAGGCGGACGGTGCCGCCCGCGGCGGGGCAGACGCTGAGCGCGAGGTCGGCGAACCGCCGCGCGTCCCCGACGGCGGCGAGCCCGTTGACGGCGCTGCCGACCCCGATCCGCACCCCTGCGGCCCCGGCGGGCCCCGGGGTCCGCTCCCGCGGTCCCGGGCGCCCGGCACTGCCGCGTGCGACCGGCCCTGCGTCCCGGACACCTCGAACGCCCCGGACCGCGGGGGCACTTCCGGCGCGGCTCGCGCCACCGGCTCCCCCGGTGCCGTCGCCGGTGCCCGTGCCGACCGTCGCCGCCTCCGCTGTGCCGATGGCGGTGCCGATGGCGTCGTCCTCGATGAGCACGATGCCGTGGTCGACGTCCACGCCGGTGTGCCAGTGGGCGCGGGCGCCGGGCGGTACGAGGGCCTCGCGGGCGGCCGCGCAGCCCGCCGGACGGCCGCCCGCGACGGCGACCACGACATAGCGGCCGTCGACCGGCATGCCGAGCGCCGCCGCCGTCTCGGGCAGGTCGGCGATCCGGCTGGCGCCGTCGAGCAGGGCGCCGGCCAGTACCCTGACCCGGTTCTCGCGGCGCCAGGTCAGCTGCCGTTCCACCTGCCGGTAGGCGTCGGCGACCAGCGCACAGTGCTCGTCGACGAAGTTCCAGACGTCGGCGGCGACATGGACGAGCAGCCGGACGTCCTCGGGCGCGCTGCGGGACGTCTCCTCGACGAGCCCCTGCCACACCAGGGAGCCGCCGAGCCTGAAGGCGTGCAGCAACGCGTCGAGGGGCAGGCCCTGTTCGGCGCGAGTCGCGCCGATCTTCCAGGAGCAGCGGCGGGCGGCGTCCCGGGCCGGGCCCGGGTCGAGCAGCGAGGTCACGCTGTGCCGCAGCGAGCGGTGCGCCTCCTGCCAGATGCCGTCCGGGTCGGTCAACAGGGCGGCCCGGTAGGCGGGTTCCTGTTCCTCGAGGACGGCGGTGAGCCGGTCGGTGAGATCGGGCAGGTCGTCGAGGAGGACCCGGGCCGCGCGGTGCAGGACCCGCAGCGCGTCGGCGTCGATGAGGGAGCGCCCGCGCCGGGCGCGCGGCCGTGGCAGCGGCACCGGGCCGGGTCGGACCACCGAGCGCGGCCGTGCGGCAGGATGCATCGCGGTACTCCCCCAACCTCGGCCCGCCGGCGGCACCTGTCCGCGGCGGGCGTCCCACGGTGTCCGGCCGGCCGTGTCGCCCGTGCGGCGGCTGCCGCCACCTGACTCGTCCGTGGACCGAGGATGACATACCGTCCGGTCGGTCCCTAGGGGTGTGCAGCGGTCTTTTCGCCCTGCTCGACCAGACGCGCCAGCTCGACGCGGGAGCGCACGCCGAGAACGGAGTAGACGTTGCGGAGGTGGTAGTCGACGGTCCGGGTGCTGACGGCGAGGCTCTGGGCGATCTCCCGGTTGGTGGCGCCGTCGGCGACCCGGTGGGCGATGCGCAGTTGCTGCGGGGTGAGCCGGGTCAGCGCGGCCGGTGCCGCGGCGCGGGAGACGGCGCCGTGGGCGCGCAGCTCGGCGCGGGTCTGCTCGGCCCAGACCCGGGCGCCGCAGTGGTCGAAGCCGACGAGGGCGGCGCTCAGCCGGTCGCGGGCCTCGCGCAGCCGGCGTCTGCGGCGCAGCCAGCGCCCGAAGAGGAGTGCGGTGCGGGCCCGTTCGAAGTCGCCGCCGGTCTCGTCGTGCCGGGCCAGTGCCCGGACGTAGAGAGCGTGGGCCTGTTCGGAGGGCGCCAACAGGGCTTGGCAGCGGGCGAGTTGGGCGGAGGCGTGCGGGTCGGCGCCGCAGGCCTCCCAGCGGGCGAACTCGGCGACGGCCGGACGCGCATCGGCGGGCCTGCCGGCCAGGACGGCGGCCTCCACGAAGCACGGGACGGCGAGCATCCACACCGCGAAGTGTCCGCGCCCCGGGCCCGGCCGGATCAGGGGTGCGAGCCGGTCGGCGGCGTCCTCGGGCAGTCCGCGCCCGAGGGCGGCGCGGGCCGCCGCCCAGTGGGCGAGGGTCGCGGTCTGGGCGAGTCCGTGCCTGCGCGCGGTCGTCAGCGCGGCGCTGACATGGGCGTCGACGAGCTGGGGTTCGCCCTCGATGGAGGCGGCCAGCGCGAGGACGGCGTGGTGCTGGGCGGCGTAGTTGCGCTGGCCCGTCGCGCGGGCGGCGCGGAGGCCGTCCTCGGCGTGGCTCCTGGCCTGCGCGTGCCGGCCCGCCCGCAGTTCGGCGTAGGCGAGGTACTCGAGGGCGCGGGGTTCGAGGGCGAAGGCGCCGCGGTTGCGGGCGGCGGCCAGGGCCCGCGCCCCGGCCTGCCGGGCGGCGGCGAGGTCCCCGAGGAGCAGGCCGGCGGCGGCCGAGCGCAGCAGCGGTTCGGGGGTGTCGTCGCCTCCGGTGGCGTGCGCGACGCGGCGCAGGGGTGCGGCGGCCCGGTCGAAGCGGGCCTCGAGGACGGCCCGTATACCGAGGCGGTAGTCGTCGACCGGGTCGGGTGCGGCCGTGCCCCGACCGTCGACCGGGTCGGGTGCGGCCGTGCCCCGACCGTCGACCGGGTCGGGTGCGGCCGTGCCCCGACCGGAGCGGGGTGGGTGGTCGCGCAGCAGGGTCAGGCAGGTGGCCGCGTCGCCCGCCGTCCAGGCCGCGTCGGCGGCGGCGAGGACGGCGGCCCGCGCGGCGTGCGGGTCCTCGGGGGCCAGGAGTGAGGCGGCGAGCAGGAAGGACGCGCAGGCGTCGCCCACGGGTCCGTCCCGTGCCTCCCGCACCGCTCGGGCGAGTGCGGTGCGGCCGCGCGGTGACCCGCTCGGCTCCGCTCCCGCCATGGCCGTTCCCCGCGTTCCGCGTCCGCTCATTCCCTGGACGTTACTTACGCGTAACGCGAGGCGGAAGCCCGTCGTCCGCCCGGCGGGGAGCGTCCTTCGGGGCCGCCATCTGCGCGTTTCGGCTTCCGGTGGCGCGGACGGCGTGTGCCGGTGCCCAACCCCGTGGCGCGGGGCCGGTGCACCGGCACAGTGTGCGGACGTCAGGAGGTGTGGGGGCAGTTGCCCCGGTACTCCTCGATGGTCAGGCTCGGCTGGGGCAGCGGGCACAGGAACTGCTCGTAGCGGGTGTCCTTGTCGATGAACCGCTTGAGCCAGGAGACGCTGTACTTCGCGATCGTCGTGTTCGACGAGTTGGGCGTGAAGTGGGTGGCTCCGTTCAGCTCCAGATAGGCCCGGTCGAGCGAGGACGGCAGGCTGGTGTAGAACGGCTCGGCGTGGGTGGCGACGGGCGCGATGGTGTCGCCGTCGGCCCCCACGACGAGGGTGGGTGTGCGGACCTCGGGCCAGGTCTTGTCGAGGTTCCAGGGCGTCAGCGGGATCGCCGCCCGCAGCGAGGGCCGGGTCTTGGCGGCCTCCAGCGTGCCGCCGCCGCCCATCGAGTGCCCGATCACCCCGAGCCGGTCGCTGTCGACGCGGGTGCGGACGCTGCTGCGCTGGGTCAGGTAGTCGAGGGCCGCGAGGAGTTGGCGGCCCCGGGAGTCGGGCTGGTCGAGGGTGGTGAGGGTGTCGATGGTGAAGACGACGAAGCCCTGCGAGGCGAGCCGGGGCCCGAGCCAGGAGATGGACGACTGGGTCCCGGTGTAGCCGGGCGAGACGGCGACGGCGCCGAAGGTGCCGTCACTGGTGCTGGTGGGGTAGTAGATCGTGCCGCCGCCGAAGTCGCTGACCAGGAGCGAGGAGACCGTCGTCTGGGAGACGGCGTAGGAGCCCCTGGCGGCCTCGATGCTCGCGGTGGTGGGGGCGGGTCCCCGCTCGTAGGGGTTGTCGGCCGCATGCGCGCCGGGTCCGGTCAGGGTGGTGAGCGCGACGACCGCGGCGACGGCCGCCGCGGCACCGGTGAAGCGGGAGGCGCGACGGCGCGAGGGCCGTGGGGAGGCGGTGCCGTGCGGGGTGAGGGTGTGGTGCTGCATGCCGAGTCGTCCTCTCGGTGGGGGCGGGGGCGGTGCGTTCGACGGGCCCACTGTCGGGCGGCGCGGGGGCTCTGCGCACCGGCGAAGTCACCGGTCTCGCGGTCAGGCCCCGGTTCTGTCCGGATCTTTTCGGCGACCGGGAGTGCCCGATCTTTTCGGCGGCCGGGAGTGCCCGATCTTTTCGGCGACCGGGTGTGCCCGCCGGTCGGGCACCTGTGCGAGGCTCGGTCCCGGACGGCGGCCCGAGCGGCGGCCGTCACCTGGGACGACAGCGTGGAGAGGCGGCGCGGATGCGCATCGGACTGCTCGGTACCGGCCCCTGGGCGACGGCGGCGCACGCCCCCGCCCTCCAGGACCACCCCGACCTGGACTTCGTCGGTGTGTGGGGGCGGCGCCCCGAGGCCGCCGAGGAACTCGCCGGCCGCCACGGCACCCGCGCCTACCAGGACGTGGACGCCCTGCTGGCCGACGTGGACGCGGTCGCCGTCGCGCTGCCGCCGTCCGTGCAGGCCGGCCTCGCGGTGCGGGCCGCGTCCGCCGGCTGCCATCTGCTGCTGGACAAACCGGTCGCGACCACCGCCGAGCAGGCGCGGGAGGTGGTGGCGGCGGTGCGGGCGGCCGAGGTCGCCTCGGTGGTCTTCTTCACCACCCGGTTCGTGCCGGGCAGCGCGGCCTGGATCACCGAACAGGCGGCGACCGGCGGCTGGTTCACGGCGCGGGCGCAGTGGCTCGGCGCGGTCTTCTCCGACGCGGGCCACCCGTTCGCGACCCCGTGGCGCAAGGAGAAGGGCGCCCTGTGGGACGTCGGCCCGCACGCCCTGTCGGTGCTGCTGCCGGTGCTGGGCGACGTACGGCGGGTCGCGGCGGCGGTGCCTGGACCGGGGGACACCGCGCAGCTGGTCCTGGACCACGAGGGCGGCGCGTCCAGCACCCTGACGCTGAGCCTCACGGCGCCGCCGGCCGCGTCGGGCGCCGAGGTGCAGCTGCGCGGCGCGTCGGGCGTGGCGGACCTGCCGGAGAGCACGGAGGGCGCGGTCCCGTCCTTGGTGCGGGCGGCCGACGCCCTGCTCGGCGCCGCCCGCACCGGCACCCCGCACCCGTGCGACGCGGCGTTCGGCCTGCGGGTGACGGAGATCCTGGCGGAGGCGGAACTGCTGCTGGACAAGAACACCGGCTGAGCGGAGCCGGGCCGCCGACTCGCCGACCGCCGAGCCTGCGGGCACCGGGGCCGGTTCCGGCGCGCGCCGGGGCCGGTGCCGTCACGCGCCGGGGCCGGTTCCGGCGAACAGCGGTGCCGGCGCCGGTGCGCGCCTCCGCTTCCTGTCACGGCTCCTCGGCCGTCACTCCTCCTCGTCGTCGCCGAACGGTTCGTCGCTCCACCGGAACCATGCCTTGCCCCCGTCGATGTGCAGCAGGAACTCGGGGACCGGGCCGTCCGGGGAGGAGAGGGAGACCTGGCGTTCGATCTCGGCGTAGACCTTCTCCCACTCCTCCCAGCGCTCCTCCGCGCTCTGCGCCAGGGCGAGTTCACGGGCGAAGAGGTCGCGGACGGCGTCGAAGCCGGGGCCTGGCGTGAAGGTGCCGGACAGCCAGGGGAAGTCGGCGTCGTCGATCAGGATCTCCCCGATCACCTCCCCCGCATCCGCCCCTCTCCCCGCCCCTCCTGCTGAATGCGCCGTCCCGTCGGCCACGCCCCGCACCGTCCAGACCTCGCCCTGGAATCCCATCCCGCCTCCGCCGTCCCGTGGTCGATCACGCCAAGGTCAGCCTGCCACCCGGCACTGACAACCGGCCCCGCCCGGCTTGACCCGGCTCCGCCCGGCTCCCGGCGTGCGGGCGGGCGTGGGGTGGAGGAGCGTGGTGGTGTGAATCAGGTGCGTCGGACGCGTCTCGCGTTCTCCCGAAGGGCGCACGACCGGCGGAGCTGGCTGCACGGCGCCCCGCCGCCGCGCTGGGTGCGGGTGCTGCCGGTGCTCCTGGCCGTCGGGGTGTGCGTCGCGACCCTGGTGAGCCCCTCCCCCCTCGACATCGGCTTCCTGCTGGGGGCGATCCCGCCGCTCGCGGTCCTGTCGTACGGGCCGCTGGCGACGGCCGCGCTGGGGGCCGCCGTGATCGCCATCCTCCAGGCCCCGGCGTTCCGGCTGAACGAACCAGGCAACACGGACGTCCTGACCATCTGCTTCGTCGCGCTGCTGAGCGTCTTCGTCTCCTACGTCAGCCGCCGCCGTGACGCGCAGCTCGACCTGGAGCGGACGGTCGCGGAGGCGGCGCAGCGGGCGCTGGTGCCGCCGGTGCCCGACCGGGTGGGGCAGGTGCGGTGCGCGGGTCTGTACCGGGCGGCGGAGCGCGGCACCCTGGTCGGCGGCGACTTCTTCGACGTGCGGGAGGGGCCGTTCGGGGTGCGGGCGGTGATGGGGGACGTGCAGGGGCACGGGCTCTCGGCGGTCGCGACGGTCGCTTCGCTGCTGGGCGCGTTCCGGGAGGCGGTGCTCGATCTGCCCGACCTGGAGTCGGTGGCGGCGCGTCTCGACCGGCGGCTGGTGGTGGACTCGGCGTCGGCCCGGTTCCCCGAGCTGTTCGCGACGGCGGTGCTGCTGGAGTTCGCGCCGGACGGGCGGACGGTGCGGGTGCTGTCGTGCGGGCATCCGGCGCCGGTGCTCGTGCAGGGCGGCCGTGCGGTGGAGCTGGGGCTGCCCGCGGGGACGCCGCTCGGTCTCGGGCTGTCGGACGGACTCTCGCCGACGGGGGTGAGCGTGCGGCTCGATCCGGGCGACACGCTGTTCCTTGCGTCGGACGGGGTCTCCGAGGGCCGCGACGACGCGGGGGTCTTCTATCCGCTGGTGGAGCGGCTGACGGGGCTCGCGGCGGGGGCGGGCGGTGATCCGGGGAAGCTGGCGGACCAGGTGTGGACGGACCTGTTCCGGTACTGCCGGGAGATCCTCGACGACGTGACGATGCTGGTGCTCACCCCGGTGGTGCCTGACGGCCGCTGACGCCCGCGGCCGGTCCGCGGTCGCCCTCGGTGTCGATGTGCGGCAGCAGCCTGTCGAGAACCGCCGGGGTCCACCAGGCGCGGCGGCCCAGCAGGGTCATCACGGCGGGCACCATGAGCAGCCTCACCACCGTGGCGTCGATGAGGACGCTGACGGCGAGCCCGAGGCCGAGCATCTTGACGACGATGTTGTCGCTCAGGACGAACGCCGCGAAGACGCTCACCATGATCAGGGCCGCGCAGGTGATGACCCGGGCGGTGATCTCCAGCGCGTGGGCGACGGAGGCCCTGGCGTCGCCGGTGCGCAGCCAGGCCTCGTGGACCCGGGAGAGCAGGAAGATCTCGTAGTCCATGCTGAGTCCGAAGATGATGGCGAACATCATCATCGGGACGTAGCTCTCGATGGGCACCCGCCCTGACACGCCGAGCGCGGGCCCGCCCCAGCCCCACTGGAAGACGGCGACGACGACGCCGTAGGAGGCGGCGATCGACAGCACGTTGAGGACGGCGGCCTTGACGGCGACGAGGAGGCCGCGGAAGACGGCGAGGATGATCAGGAAGGCCAGCGCGACGACGACCCCGATGATCAGGGGCAGCCGGCCGGCCACGAGGTCGCGGAAGTCGACCTGGGCGGCGGTGGTGCCGGTGACGTACCCCTGGGCGCCGGTGCCCGCGACGGCGGCGGGCAGGGTGTCGTGGACCAGCCGGTTGGCGAGGGCGGTGGTGGCGGCGGCCTGCGGTGACTGCTGGGGGTAGACGGTGCCGGTGAGGACGTCGCCGTCCGCGGTGGGCGTCAGCGGGGTGACGGTGGCGGCGCCCGGCACCCCGTCCAGGGTCTTCTGGGCCTGCGCGGAGAGCGCGGCGCGCTGGTCGGCCGGTACGTGGCTCTGGTCGACGACGACGGTGAGGGGGCCGTTGGAGCCTGGCCCGAAGGCGTCGGTCATCAGGTCGTAGGCCCGCCGGTCGGTGAAGGAGATGGGGTCGGCGCCGTCGCCGATGTGTCCGAGCTGGATCGAGAACACCGGGATCGCGAGGACGACGACGATCGCGACGCCCGCCGCGAGGAACCGCCAGGGCCGGTGCTCGACGCGCTGCGCGTACCGGTGCCAGGTGCCGTGCGGGACGGCGCCCGGGGCGGCGTCGGTCTCGGCGACAAGGCGGCGGACCCGGTAGCGGTCGACGCGGGTGCCGAGGAGTCCGAGGAGCGCGGGGACCAGGGTGAGGGCGCCGACGACGGCCGAGACGACGGTGACGGCGGCGGCGAGGCCGAGCTTGCCGATGAAGCTCACGCCGGACGCGTACAGGCCGGCCAGGGCGATGATCACCGTGCAGCCGGAGACCAGGACGGCGCGTCCGCTGGTGGCGTTGGCGTGCCCGGCGGCGCGCACCGGGTGGACGCCGTCCATGAGGCTCTGCCGGTGCCGGGTGAGGAGGAAGAGGGCGTAGTCGATGCCGACGCCGAGGCCGATCATCGTGGCGAGGGTGGGTGAGACGGTCGCGAAGGTGAACGCGGTGGCGAGCAGCCCGAGGCAGGCGAGGCCGCCGAACACGCCGATCAGGGCGGTCAGCAGGGGGATGCCGGCGGCGATGACGCTGCCGAAGCCGATCAGCAGGACGACGATCGCGACGGCGAACCCGATCAGCTCGCTCAGCCGGTCGTTCGTGGCGGGTCGGGCCAGTTCGCCGAGCGGTCCGCCGTACTCGACCTGGGCGCCGGCCGAGCGCAGGGGCCGCACGGCCTGGTCGACGCCCGTGAGGTAGCCGGCGCCGAGGGTGGCGGGCTGGACGTCGAACCGGACCGCGATGTAGGCCGTGCGGCCGTCGGTGGAGAGCGGTCCGACCGGGGAGGCGGGCTCGGTGAGCGGGTTCTGCACGGACTGCACGTGCGGGAGTTTCGCCAGGTCGGCGACGGTGCTCGACATCTGGGTGGCGAGGGCGGCGAGCGGCTGGTCCGTGTCGTGCAGGACGATCTGGCTGCCGTAGCCGCCGGCCGCCGGATCGTGCTCCTTCAGTACGGCCAGGCCCTGCTGCGACTGCGCGCCGGGCAGCGCGAAGTCGTCGGAGTAGGTGCCGCCGAGGGAGCGGTTGAGGAACTGGAGCACCACCAGGGCGATCAGCCAGCCGACGATGACGACGGCGTAGTGCCGGGCGCACCCTTCGCCGAGCCGCCGCAGCAGCCCTCGGGAGGGTGCCCGGTCGCCCGCGGGACCGGTGTCTGTGGATGCCATGGACCTGGTCCTCCGTGCGGCCGATCCGCTGGAGGACCCATTAGACGTCGGGCCCGGCCGCCGGGCATCTCGGACCGGGCGCCGGCGGTCCTTCCGGATGCACGGCGGGCGTCCGCGATGAATGGTGTTAACGGGCCTTCGGGCCCACGCCAGCGATCCGGAGCCGAGGAGCACAGATCATGCCGATGTCACAGCCCGACGCGTCCGGTTCGTCCGAGGACGGCGTCACCCCGGACGACCAGCTGCACACCCGCCCCGGCGCCGAGGTGTCCCCCGAGGACCTGGTCCTGGCGGCGGGCCGCGACGTCACCCCGGAGAACCTGGAGTGGGCCCGCCGCAAACTGGCCGAGGAGGGCCCGGCGGCCCTGGACAAGCTCCTGCCGTGACGACGGGCTCCGGCGCGCGCCCGCGCTACGGGCCCACGTGGACGTAGCAGGCCCAGTTCAGGCGTCCGGCGTGCGCGGGGTCGTGGCGGAGGTGCTGGACGGCATCGTGGAGGGCGCGGGCGCTGCCGCCCGTGCCGTCGTCCGAGGCTCGCAGGGTTCGGTAGAAGGCGCGTGTGAGGTCGGGCGCGGGACCGTCGGCGAGCCTCCAGAGGGTGCCGACGACGTGCTGGAAGCCGGCGAGCTGGAAGGCGGCGGCGAGATGGACCGCCTCGTCGGCGAGGGCGCCGGTGCCGCGGGCGGTGTGGCAGGCGGAGAGGAAGGCGAGTTCCGCGCCGGAGAGGTCCTGGTCGGCGACGCGCGACACGGTGAGGGGCCCGTCGTGCAGGACCAGGTGGCTGTGGGCGGGGTCGTCCGGGTCGTGCGTGCCGTGGCAGGCGAAGTGGACCCAGGGGTGCGAGGGCAGAGCGGACAGCACGGCGGGCACGACGGCCTCTGCCCCGGCCTTGACGGTGTGCTCGTCGCCGAAGATCCCGGCCAGCGTGGACAGTTCGCTCCGGACGCCGGGCAGGCCGGCCGGGGGCGCGGTGCCCGTGCCGTTCTCCCGTGCGTCGGCGACCCCCACGGCGAGCAGGCGCGGCCGTCGGGGGGTGCGGGGCGTTCTGGCCCTGATGAGTGAGCCGAGGGTGGGGGTGTAGGAGGAGATCACCCGGTCGATGACCCGCGCGCCGTTCCTCGGCCCGGCGGCGTGCAGGGGAAGCAGGGCCAGCGGTCCTGTGGGGCACCACCACAGGCGGGGCAGGGCCTCACCCGGCTGGTCGAGGCCGAGCGCGGTGAGGACGGGCCCGGTGATGTTCTCCCCGAGCCAGTGCAGCGTGTCGGTGATCCGTCGCCCCAGCGCGCGGGCTTCGAGGGGGCCGACGGCGAGTGCGGGGTCGTTCAATCGGCCGACGGCGTCGAGGAAGTCCGCGGCGTGCCGCTCGACGTCCTCGGCGGTGACGGTGGGCAGCTCGACCAGGACGACCGGCTCCTCGCCCGGGGTGGGGGTGAGCAGGAGGGCGTCGCAGCGGTGGCCGCTGATGTTGACGATCGCGACCGGTCCGCCGTCGGCCGCGCCGCGCAGGTACTGGAAGGACGGCGGCCGGAGGAAGTCGGTGAAGTCGTCGAGACCGCGGATCCTGGCCAGGATGTCGTCGAACCGCTCGCTGAGCCCCCAGCGCCGCGACCGGTCCCCCGACCCCTCGGCGCGTTCGCCGCCCGGACCGAGTCCGCCGCCCTCCAGGTCGGCGCAGATCGCGTCGAACTCCGCTGCCGGCGCGGGATGTTCGGCACGCAGCCTGCTCCGGTCGGTGCGGGTCTGCATGAGCTGGGACCAGATGACGGATCGCCCCTGCTCCAACAGCCGTACGGCGGAACGCAGTTCGCCCATCGTGATCGCGGCCGCCGCGGCATCGCCCGCCAGCAGGGGCAGTTGGGCGATCTGCGCGAGCCGGGACGCCCGGGGGATACCGCGGTCCGCCAGCCGGGGCAGCAGCTGTTCGACCGCTGTGCGGTAGTCGGCGAGCGCACCGGCGGCGTCGCCGGTCAGCAGGCCCAGCCTGCCCGAGGAGAAGGCCGAGAACAGCCGGGTCCGGGTCGAGGCGGTCACGCTCGCGGTGGAGGCGCGGAAGGCCGCCAACGCCTCGCCCAGGGTGTCGGCGGGTTCGCCGTCCTCGGACGGCCGCCTCAGCAGGGTCAGTCCGAGTTCCGACCACAGATGGCCGAGGTGGAGGTCGCCGGGAGCGCGGGCGGCGACCTCCCGGGCCGTGCGGCGGAGGATGGTGAGAGAGGCGTCCAGGTCCTCCGGGTCGCCGCGGTCGCGCAGGGCGACGGCGAGTTTGAGCCGCATGACCGGGTGGTCGACGTGCGTGGCCGGGGTGGCGCCGGTCGCCGTCCGGAGAGCGTCGATCGCGCCGTCCAGGTCCTCGCCCGTGCCGAGGACGTCGTAGCGGGCGTTCAGGGCGGCGGCCAGGTGGGTCAGCGCGCGGCCGGTCTCCGCGCCGGGCGGCGCGGCGTCCACCGCCGTGCGGGCGACGGCGACGGCACGGTCGATGTCCCCGCGCCGGCGCAGCGTGACGAACCGGGCCAGCAGGAGGCCGCTGAGGACGGCCGGCGCGGTGTGCTCGGTGGCACCCCGGCGTTCGGCCAGGCCGACGGCGGTCTCGGCGGCGTCGATCGCGGCGGTGAGGTCCTCCAGGTCGCCCACGGTCTCGAACCGGACGCGCAGGACGGACGCGAGGGCGACCAAACGGTCGACGCGGGCGGGGTCGTCGTCGGGGGTGGCCGCGAGCGCGGCGGACGCGGAGTCGAACGCCTCGGCCAGATCGGCGGGTTCGGCCCCGCGAAGGAAGCGGTGGAACAGCGCGGCGGACTGCGCGGACAGGGCGGGGGCGTGTCCGGGCAGCGCGGCGAGCGCCTGCCGGGACAGCCTCAGCGCGGCCTCCGCGTCCTGCGGGTCGCCGAGCCGGACGAACTGGCCGAGCAGACTCGTGGCGAGGGCGACGAGGACGTCCGGTTCCGGCGGCTCGATGTCCAACCCGGCGGCCGGGGAAGGCGGTTGGCCGGTCAGGGCCAGCGTGTACCGCTCCCGCAGGGCATGGGTGTTCTGGTGCAGCGCCGCGCGTCGCGGATCACCCGGCGGCACCAGGCTCTCGCCCTCGGCCGTGGCGACCAGAGCGGCCTCCAGATCACCGAGGTCGGCGGTGGTGACGTAGCGCGCGAGCAGCATGTTCCCGAGGCTGCCGAGGACTCCGGGCAGGCTCGGGTGCGACTCGGGCATGACGCCGGTCTCGTGGCGGACCGCGTCGACGGCCTCGTCCAGATACCTGCCGACGCGGGTGTACTGGTACCGCTTCCACAGCAGGACCCCGAGCTGGAACCACCAACCGGCTTCGACACGCTCGTCGTTGACCATGGCGCGACGGGCGGTGATCGCGCGGTCGAGGTCGGCGATGTCGTGGTGGTGGTCGAACAGCGCGTCCCGGACGTCCGCGAGGCTGTCCCACATCCGCCGCCTGTCCGGACCGTCTTCGGCCGCGCTCGCCGCCTCGTCCATGTGGTGGGCGGCGATCTTGAGGCCGTCGGGCAGCTCGACGGCCTCGGCCAGTTGCTTCCAGGAGCTGCCCAGGTTGAACCGGATCGCAGGCCGCTCCCCTGCGGGCGCGGTCCGCGACGCGGCATCGAACAAGGCGATGGCGGTGCCGGAGACCTCCGGGTCGTCGGTCCGTCCGCTCTCGCGCAGCAGCAGCGTGCCGAGCGCGCTCAGCAGCGTGTGCGGCTGCGGCACCGGGGGTGGCGCGTCGGCGAACGCGTCGGCGAGAGCCTCGGGAACGGCCGTCGGCGCGACCGCGTGCAGGAGGCCGAACACGGACAGCCACGCGTGGTGGTCGAAGGGGGTCTGCTGCTCCTCGCCGAGCGCCTGGAGCCGGATGTCGAGGAGGAGACCGACCAGGCGGAGGATCGACACGTCGTCCTCGGTCACGGAATCCCCGTACAGCCGCTCACCGATCTGGCGGATCAGCGAGCCCGCGGCGCACAACGGCGCTGCGGCGAGCGCGATTTCGGGGTCTCCGGTGCCGAGGCACGCCTGTACGCAGTGATGCAGCAGTCCGACGGACGCCGCGGAGTCGTCGTTCGATAATCCCTCGGTGATGCCCTGTTCGCTCTCCACCGTTCCCTCCCCCGTCCCGCGCGCCCGCGCGGTGCGTATCAGGCTAGCCAGACGGCTGCGGGGCGAGGGCGCGCATTGTCAATTGATGGCGTCCGGTGGCCAGTTCGGTGGGAGCATGCTCACGTGGGCGACGAGACGGCCGGATTGTCCGGCAGGGACGCGGCGGGACTGGCGTATGTGTGCGCCCATTTCGAGGAGTTGCGGGAGCTGCTCGGCGACGACGGCCTCGATCCGTCGACGCCGTTGGAGCGGCTGCGCGCGGCCCGAGGCGCCGAAGCGGCGTCGACCGCAGGGCTGTTGGGTGAGATCGACGCGGCGCTCAGGGCCGCGACCGACGACTTCGCGAGCATCCACGGCGCCGGTCAGGGCCGTGGCGGAGACCTGAGCGGTCTGGAACCGCTGGAGATCGTCTTCCGGTGTCCGCTGCGCCGGTGCACGGGCCGGCCCGGCAGCGAGGTGGCGGTCGCCCGGCCGGTCTGCTCGATCAGCCGACGGGAACTCGTCCGGGAACGGCTGGTCTGAGGTGGGCGGCCTCTGGGGCGAGTTGGGCAGGAAGCTCGCCGACCGGTGGCTCTCCGTGCTGGTGCTGCCCGGGGTGCTCTACCTGGCCGTCGCCGCCGCCGCGCACACCCTGGGCCAGCGGCACGCCCTGGACGCGGCGAGGCTGATCCGGGAGGTGACGGCCGTCGCCGGGCAGCCGGCCGTCACGCAACTCGGTGGGCAGATCGTCCTGGTGGGCGCGATCCTGATCGCCTCGGCCGCGGCCGGGCTGGTCGCCGAGGCGGCGGGCGCGCTGATCGAACGCCTGGTCCTGGCGGTCGGCTGGCGGACCTGGCCGCTCGGGCTGTCCGTGCCGGCCGACCGGTGGGTGCGGCGCAAGCAGCGCCGCTGGGACGACGCCCACAGGCTCCACCACGAGCAGCAGCGGCTCAGCCGCGCGCCCGACCCCGCCGAGCGACCCGACCCGGCGGTGGGGCGGGCGGCTCTCGCGAGGCGCACGCGCATCGCCCTGGAACGGCCCGAGCGCCCGACCTGGAGCGGGGACCGCGTCCAGGCCGTCGCCCTGCGCCTCGACCGTGACCACCGTCTTGACCTCGCCGTCCTGTGGCCCTACCTGGAACCCGTCCTCCCCGACGCCCTGGCCGCCCGGGTCACCGAGTCCCGAGCGGCACTGACCCGCGCCACGACCCTGGCCGGCTGGGCGGTGCTCTACGTGCCGCTCGCGGGCTGGTGGTGGCCGGCCGCCCCGGTGGCCCTGGTCCTGGCGACGGCGGCCAGGAACCGCACCCGCGGTTGCGTGGACGCCTACGCGCGCCTCCTCGACGTCGCCGCCCGCCTCCACACCCCCGACCTGGCCGCACAGCTCGGCTTCGACCACACGGGCCCCCTCACCCCCGACCTCGGCGCCCGCCTCACCCACCACCTCAGGGCGCAACCGCCGCCGCCTCCGGCCTCGACGGACGGCTGACGAGGTCCGCTCGTGGAGCGCGGCGGCGGGATGTAGTGGGCCGTCCTCAGATCCCGACACGGGGTTGGGTGACGACCGCGCACTGGTCAGGCCCCGGGACAGCCGGCCCGGGGATGTGCCTGATCTCCCGGGGCCGGGACCGGTCCGTGGTGTCAGAGGGTCAGGTCAGGAGCAACCGGAGGCGATCTCCTGGAAGTTGTTGTAGTGGTCGCCGGTGTACCAGACGGTGTGGGTGTGGGGGTCGCGGACGAGGCGTTCCGCGTCGCGATGGGCGCCGGGGGTACGGGGGTTGACGTCGTACTCGCGGTACGTGCCGTCCGAGGGCAGATCCCCTGAACGGTTTCCGTAGACGTTGCTGCCCCGGATCACGAGTCGCGTGTTCACCACGGGATAGTCGGTGGGCCGGTTGGCCTGCGGCCAGTCGAGTTCCTTCCAGATCCCGCAAGCCTCCTTCACCTGCCCGGGGAACATCTCGACGGGCAGGGGCGGGTCGATGACGTCGGCGGCCGGCACGACGGCAACGTGGGCGGGGGTGGCGGGAGCGGCGGGGGTTCCCGCGACGGCGGACGAGGCTCCGGGGACGGCGAGTGCGGTCACCAGGAGAGCGGCCGCGGCAGCGAAGCGCGGCTTGCGGATGAGGTTCATACGTACTCAACCTGACGCCGGGCTGATCGGTCACGCTCCGTTGCTCAACGGTGTGTGGGGGCGGGGAACCGGGGGCGATCCCGCTGCCCGCGCGGCCGGCCGAACCGGTGCACGTCGTGAGGACCGCGATCCGCGACGCGATCGGCGACGTCCTCCCCGGAGGATGACCGCCATGGTCTGTGCGGGAGCGGTGGGCGCCTGGAGCCACCTGGCGGAGAGCCCCGCCCGTCCGCCACGGGGGTGGGCGGACGGGCGGGGCCGTTCGGGAGGCTACACGGGCCAGGCGTCCTCGGGGCTGTCCAGCCAGGCACGGTGCTCGCCGTCGCCGGTGACCGTCAGGCCGAACCGCTCGTACCCCGGTTCGCCCTTCTCCTGCCACCAGTGCAGTGCGCTCGCGACCTCGTCCCACAGGCGCCGGGGGCCGGACTGCCACACGTCCGCCTTGCGCCCCTCGTGGAACATCACGCACGCCCATGAACGGTCGTCGAGACCGTAGAACCAGACCGGCCGGTGCCCGTCCCGCGCGGCGGCCGGCACCTGGTAGCAGTCGGGGACGCGGAGCCCGATCGCGAACGTCCGTACGTCGTACCGGCCCTCGCCGAGCAACCCGTTCTCGGTCACCTCCGTCGTGGACCGGTCGGCACCGCCGAGGCCGTCGGGCAGGTACGCCTTGTGTCCGTCGAAGTGCCGCCGCTGGGCGCGCAGTTTCATGAACTCCACGGGCCGGGTGAAGTGCCCGGAGGCGGACGCCCTGTCGCCGGCCACGCGCAGGCGGACCACGGCGTCACCGTTGCTGTAGTGAGTGCCCCACGGCGCCACGATCAGCCCGCCCGGACTCACCTGCCCAAGCCACACCGGCGGAACCCGGCGCAGGCCGGCCGTGGAGATGAGGCGCGTGTACGGCGTCCCCTCCGGATCACCGAGCGCGCCGTCCCGGGTGAGGACGGTCCCGAGCAGGCCCTGCGCGCCGAGGCGACCGCGGGCGGCGGTGGCCACCTCGCTGTCGACCTCGATGCTGGTCACCGCGCGGTGCCCCAGCCGGTGGGTCATGAGGCCCGCGTTCCACCCGGTCCCCGTGCCGATCTCCAGGACCCGGTCGCCGGGGTGCGCGTCGAGGTCGGCCAGCATCCGGAAGACCACCGACGGCATCGACGCCGACGAGGTCGCCTCACCTCCCGGGTTCTCACCGGCCCCGTCGTCCCACTGGGTGACGATCGGCACGTCCTGATCGACGTACCGCTGCCAGGTCGTGGGATCCGTGCGCCGGTCGACCTCGACGGCCGCACCCGTGTCCATGTCGAAAGCCCAGACGACATCCGGCAGGAACGCGGCCCGCGGTACCGCCTCGAAGGCGTCCCGCCACTCCCCCGTCAGGGCCTCGCTCTCCAGGAGCGAGCGGCCCAGAACGGACCGTTCCTCCGTCATGCCGTGGCGCCGCATCAGCCGGCGTACCGGGGGCCACCGTCGGGGGACGGGGGCTCCTCCGGACCGGGCCAGGGCTCGCCCGGCAGACCGTCGCCCTCGCCGCCGTCGCCTCCGCCGGCGTTCATCAACAGGTCCATTTCTGCTCCTTGTTGTTCATTGTTCCTCGTTGCCCTTCCTGGCGGTGCCGGGAAGGAACCCGGTCCCGTCGGTCTCTTCCGGAGAACCGACAGGACTGGTCACCCGCGCCTCGTGGCTTCCGTTCCACGGGGCTGCGGGAGTTCATGGGGGTTGCCGGTTCTGCTCAGCGGTAGAGGGGAGTCGGCGTCGTCCGCACGCACGGGTACGTGTGGACCACGACGTCAGGGACAGCCGCGCTGAGCGAGTCCACCGGGATGGTGGTGGTGCCCTCCTCCGGCAGGATCGGCTGGTCGCAGTGATCGCAGATCACGCCCGCCCCCTCTCGGGCGCGCGGCAGGCGCCGGTGTAGGAGTAGCGCAGAGTGACGATGCCCGCGGTGCAGGGCCGCAGCAGGGGCGACTCCAGGCCGACCGCGCAGCCGCACGCGCAGATGACGGGCCGCCGCCTGCCCGTGCCCTCGTACGCCACCCGGTGCCGGAACGCGAAGGGCTCACCGGCCGTGCAGTGCGCGCCCGCGCATGCCGTGCACTGCACGGCGTGCCGCGCCCACATGAGGTAGGCGCGCACATACCGGAGCCGCAGCGGCCCGCATCGCGAGCACCCGGCCGGCTCCCAGCTCAGCGTGCCGCCGAGCGGCTCCAGACGCCCTCGCTCTCCGCACCAGACGCACGCCTGACCGTGGTTCTGGAGCCGGGTCAGGACCTGAGACGGAGGCACCTCGTAGATCAGCAGCCGCGCGACCTGGGAGTCCACCTCCCCGGCCGCCGTCAGCAGCAGGCCGGCCACGATCATCGCGGCGCACCCCCCGCCGCCTCTCCCGCAGAGGCGGGGAGCCCGCCATGGACGGACAGTAGATGCGCCTTCGCGCGGGCGACAGCAGCTTGGCTGGCCTGACGGCCGAGGCTGCGCGCGGCTCCCTTGAGGGACTCCGCGTGCTCCGCCTCCAGTGCTTCACCCACCAGGTAGGACGGCGCCTGTCCCGGTCGGCACAGCAGCTCCCTCCCCAGGAGCGTCATCCGGACGAGCGGCCCCACGTCCTGGAACGGACGCGGCGCCGCGTCCATGGGTACCACCCGCACCCGTAATCCGCCGCGTACGTCGGGGTGCGGGTGCTCGCGGTCGAGGAGAGCGAGGAGGTGCGAGAGCTGGCGGTACAGGACGGAGTGATCGGCGGCCACCGGCCGGTACAGCACGGCCTCGTCCACCAGGACGACGCGCCGCTGCCCCGGGAACCCGGTCATGGGCCCGCTCTCCCGGCAAACGCCCGGACCCGCCACGACGGCGTCGTACCCCGGCGTGCGGATACTCGCGGGAAGCAGCACCGACCCGAACTCGATTACTTCCGACGCGGCCCTGTTCACCGCCTCGTAGCGAGCGCGCGCGAGCTTCCCGCCCCAGTCGCAGAACATCTGGTACGACCTGCGCGCGGCCCGCTCCCTGCTCCCCGGGTCACGCGGGGGGAGCTGCGAGATCATCCACTCGATCTCCTCGTCGGCCACCCCGTACGAGGCGAGCAGCTCACGCACGAGGGACGGATCAGCGGCCCGCCCCGTCTCCCAGCGGTGCAGCGTCGGCGCCGAGACGCCGGGCCGCGCCACGTCCGTCAGCCGCAGCCGCCCGGCGTGCCGCAGCGACCGCAGCCAGACGCCCAGCACCACCAGTACCGCGGCCTCCTCCTCCAGGTCCGCCGTGCCCAGCACTAGAGCATTCCCGTCGAGCGGGCGTTGGCGGTGGCGACCGCCGCGCTGAGGGCATCCCCGACCGGCACCGGGCGCACCTTCGTCGGGTCGGCGTCCCACTCCCTACCGCCCTCGACCGGCCGGAGCTGCACGTACGGGCCGACAGCGCCCATCACCTTGCCGATCCTCTGCGTGCTGGTGTCCATCACGGTCTCGCCGATCTTCGGCTCATACTCCTCGGCGGCCGGGTCCTCTCCTCGGTAACCCGGTGCCCGAGCTGTACCGTTGGTCATGTCGACGCTCCCTCACGGGTGTGAGCGTTGGCCACCGCCCCGGGGCCGTTCCCGCGGCCGCCGGGGTCTGTGGGCTGTTACGTCGAGACTCTCCTGATCGGCGCAATTTCGGGATAACCGCCGGGTGTTACCGAGGCGGTAATACACTCGTTGAGGAGTCGGCGCGGTGTCCCGTCGTGCGTACGATCACCCTGGGAAGTTGGCCCCATGGAAACCTCAACCCCTGGCCTGCTCACCCCCGAGGTTCTGGGCCGAGAAGATGTCCGCCGAGCCTTGGAAGAACACGACTTCGCGGCGGCGTTCATCCTCTTCAAAAAGTGGGGTGGGCTGTCGCAGAACCGCATCGCGTCGGCCTGCCACCTCACCCCGGGCAAGGTCTCCACGATCATCAGCGGACGGCACCAGGTCACCAGCTTCGATGTCGTGCGCCGCATCTCCGACGGCCTGCGCATCCCCGGCCGCCTACTTGGCCTGGCTGACCGACCGTGGGAGAGGCAGGCCGACCGCCTCGACTCGCCAGCACCCACGGCCCCGCAGCCATCGGACGACGCTTCATGGCAACCGGCTGCGACCGTAGACCTGGCCGCAGACCTGACCAGGAGCGACCTCGTGCTTGATCGACGAGCGGCAGCGCGCGCCCTCACAGGCGCCGCTCTCACCGGAGCCGCACTCCTCGACTCTGTGGAGGGCTGGCTTCAGCCGGCCCTCCCTGATAGGGGAACACCCAGCCGTGGCCGCATCGGGCGCGCGGAACTCGGTGAACTGGAAGCAACCGCCCAGGCGTTCCGCGCCTGGGACCACAAGTTAGGTGGCGGCCTGCGCCGCAAGGCTGTACTCGGTCAACTCAACGAGGTGGCGAGCCACCTCGACGAGCACCAGGCACCGCCCATCGAGCGCGGCCTGTTCCGCGTCATGGCTCATCTCGGCGGCACCGCCGCCACCATGGCCTGGGACTCGGGCATGCAGAAGCAGGCGCAGAACTACTACCGTCTGGCATTGCGCGCGGCGCACGCGGGAAGCGATCCGGCCTTCGGGGCCAACGTGCTCGCAGGAATGGCGCGCCAGATGCTATACCAGGACCGCCCACGGGACGCTCTCGAACTCGTCCATCTCGCCCAGAAGGGTGCCCGCCGAGCCGCCGGCCCCCGAGTACGTGCGATGCTCAACACCCGCGAGGCTTGGGCGTACGCGGCGATGGATCGCACTGCGGCCTTCCGCCGGGCCACTGACGAGGCGACAGAAGCTCTCGCCGAAGCGACCTCCGACGAAAACCAAGAGCACTATTGGATCGCATACTTCGACGAGGCTGAACTCGCCGGCGTCACTGGTGGCCGCATGCTCGACATGGCCCGGAGGAACCCCGAGATCCACGCCGAGAACGCAGCGAACTCCATCCACGAAGCACTTGCGAAGCGTGGCCCGGCGGCGTTCCGTAGCCATGCCCTCGACATGATCGGCCTCGCTGAGTGCCACTTCCTCATGGGTGACATCACGGGCGCCGTCACGCACACCCGCGGTGCGTGCGAAGCCGCTGCCCGGACGCAGTCCAGCCGCGTCCGCACCCAGCTCGGCGTGCTGTACCCGTACACGGTAGGACGACAGGCATCGCAGGCTGTAGCCGAGGCGCGGTCTATGATCCGCGAGCTGTTGTCGAGCTGAGGAGCAACGTGACCATCATCGCCGTGACCGGACACATGGATCTGACCAGCGACAGCGTGCCGCTGGTTCGCGAAGCACTGCGTGAGACGCTCGCGCCCTACACCGGCAACTTGACCGGCCTCTCGTGCATCGCCAAGGGCTCCGACAGCCTATTCGCCGATGTCGTCCTGGAGTTGGGCGGCAGTCTGGTGGCCGTCATCCCGTCACGCGACTACCGGGAAAACAAGGTGCGGCCCGACCACGCAGCTACCTTCGACCGCCTCACGTCGCTCGCGACCGACGTCGTCGTCCTGGAACACGAGTCGGCCAGCCGCGCCGCCTACGAGGACGCGAACCGCATGCTCCTTGACCGCGCCGATCGGCTGGTCGCTGTCTGGAACGGCGAACCCCCGACGGGCAAGGGGGGCGGCACAGCGGACACCCTCGTCGAGGCGCGCGCGGCGGGGATGCCGATCGACGTGGTATGGCCCGAAGGCGCGGCGAGGGGCTGATCACTGCCCCCTGCACCAGATCGATAGGGCTCCCCCCTCTGGGCAGTGGAGCCCTATCGTTCAGTGTCCGGACTGCTCCCAGGGCCAGCCTGCGTCATGACCGCGGGACAGCAGATCGATCATGGTGAAGGCCGCGTCGCTGAACCCTCCGATCTCGTACCGGCCGGACTGGCTGGTGCCGAGAATCGCCGCCGCGTAGCCGGACATGTCCGCCGAGAACAGCGGCACCGCCACCGGGAGCGCACCAGACAGGTCCGTCCAGCCGTGCCGGAAAGCCCCGTACTGCCGTCGTGGGAGATCACGGCCCGGTCGTGCCCGTCGTAGTGCCGAGGCATGGCGCCGACGGTGCTGGGGCCGTGCCCCACCGGCACGCGCACCGTAGCCAGCCCCGCCGCTTCGGTGGGCCCGTTCCGGTGACGTCACCGTGCCACGATGTCCAAGATCTCCAACAGGCTGTCGACGTGCCAGTCGGCCACAGCGGCAACCTCGGGATCGGTTGCCCAGAGGTAACCCCACGGACCGCGTCGCAGGTGGGCCGCCTTCAATCCCGCGCGCTTGGCCGGTACGACGTCGTTCGCAGGGTGGTCCCCCACGTACAGGGTCCGGTCGGCCGGTGCCTCGGCCACGTCCAGCACCCGTTCGAAGAACGCCGCCTGCGGCTTCGCGGCGCCCCACTCCTCCGAGGTGACGATCAGGTCAGCCGGGATCTCCAGGGCCCGGAGGAGCTGCCCCGCCCGCGCGGTCTGGTTACCGGCCACCACGACGCGCACCCCATGCCCCGTAGCTCGCCGAGCGCCTGGCGCACGTCGTCGTACAGGTCGGTCTCGTCGAGGAACTCGCCGTACCCGGCAGCGGCCCGTGCCCGGTACTCGGCAGCGATGTCGATGCCAGGGCGGATGAGCCGCAGCGCCTCTGAGTTGTCCATCCCCTGAGCCACGACGGCACCGACGAGCGCGGACAACGTGTGACGGGGGATGTCGAGCCAGTCAGCCCAGAATGCCCAGTACCGGTCGTCACGGGTGAGGGTCTCGCCGACGTCGAACACAACGGTCTCCATCACGCTGCGGAGCCTACGGGGGAAGAAAAGCGCTACTCCACACCAGAGGTGATCCGTTCCGCCCCCCCCTGGCCCTCCGGCGCCACGGCTTCACGACAGCAGATCGATCACGGTGAAGGGCACGTCGCTGAAGCCTCCGATCTCGTACCGGCCGGACTGGCTGGTGCCGAGAATCGCCGCCGCGTAGCCGGACATGTCCGTCGAGAACAGCGGCACCGCCGCCGGGAGCACACCGGACAGGTCCGTCCAGCCGTGCCGGAAAGCCCCGTACTGCCGTCGGGGGAGAACACAACCCGGTCGTGCCCGTCGTGGTGCCGAGGCATGGCGCCGACGGTGCTGGGGCCGTGCCCCACCTCACCGAATCAAGCCTGGAAACTCTCGGTGCCGCGCAGCACGGAGTCGCCCTTGGCGAGCGAATGATCGAACGATCCGCCGGCGAAACCGTTTCTCCAGGTGGACGGCACGGCCAGTCTCGGCCTTGTCGAGCGGGCGGCGTTCCCCTTGTCGCGCTGACCTCGACCACGCGCAGTCCGTCGATCTGGGACAGCCGACGCTGACCCGCTCTCTTCGAACACTCTATGTGATCGCTTGATGACCTGGTGTAATTAATCGGTAATTGCCGATCTTGGCGCCAGCGTTGAACGAGAGGTACCCATGAACACGAAGAACCGGCTCATCTGGACGGCTGCCGGCCTCGTGCTGGGCGGAGTGGCGGCGAGCGCCGCCACTGTGCACGCCGCTGCCCCGGACATCACGGTGGTGAAGAGCGCCATCTCCGCGCCGGGCGGGGAAGCGGTCGCCAAGTGCCCCTCCGGCAGCAAGGTCATCGGCGGCGGCTACCAGGGCAACGGAGCCTTCGCCAACGGCGGCACCGTCTACGACATGGTCGAGGCCAACACCCCCACCAGCGACGGACAACGCTGGGGCGCCAAATTCCACTCCGGCCGCGTCGTCGCCTACGCGATCTGCAAGCCCGGAGCTCCCATCATGGTGGTGAAGAGCGCCACCTCCGCGCCGGGCGGGGAAGCGGTCGCCAAGTGCCCCTCCGGCAGCAAGGTCATCGGCGGCGGCTACCAGGGCAACGGAGCCTTCGCCAACGGCGGCACCGCTTACGACATGGTCGAGGCCAACACCCCCACCAGCGACGGACAACGCTGGGGCGCCAAATTCCACTCCGGCCGCGTCGTCGCCTACGCGATCTGCTCTACCGCCTGACCAGGAAGGGGGATCGCTCCACCATCGCCGCGACCGGACACCTGAACCTGGCCGACGCCACGTCGCGCTGGTCCGCGAAGCCCTGAGCAAAAGGCCCGCGCCCTACGCCGGCGAGTTGACCGGCGTCTCCTGCATCGCCAAGGGTGCCGACAGTCTGTTCACCGATGCCATCCCGGAGTTGGGCGGCAAGCTGGTGGCGGTCATCCCGTCACTCCTGACAGACTCCTGAAGGTGGCTGACTACGACTTCGACATGCTCGTCATCGGATCCGGACCGGGTGGCCAGAAGGCCGCCATCGCCGCGGCGAAACTCGGCCGCCGGGTCGCCGTCGTCGACCGTCCCGACATGGTCGGCGGCGTCTCCATCCATACCGGCACCATCCCCTCCAAGACCCTCCGCGAGGCGGTGCTCTACCTCACCGGGCTCACCCAGCGTGATCTGTACGGGCAGAGCTACCGGCTGAAGGAGGACATCACCGTCGCGGATCTCACCGCCAGGACCCAGCACGTCGTCAGCCGCGAGGTCGACGTGATCCGCAGTCAGCTCTCCCGCAACCGGGTGGCCCTGTACGCCGGGACCGGCCGTTTCGTCGATCCGCACACCGTGGCGCTCCAGGAAGCGGGCGGTGACGAACGGCTGTTGAGCGCCGAGAACATCGTCATCGCCACCGGCACCCGGCCGGCCCGCCCGGACAGCGTCGCGTTCGACGGGCGCACCGTCATGGACTCCGACAACGTCCTCTCCGTCGAACGCGTCCCGCGCTCCATGGTGATCGTGGGCGCGGGTGTGATCGGCATGGAGTACGCCTCGATGTTCGCGGCGCTCGGCAGCAAGGTGACGGTCGTCGAGAAGCGGGCCGGGATGCTCGACATGTGTGACGTCGAGGTCATCGAGTCGCTCAAGTACCACCTGCGGGACCTCGCCGTGACGTTCCGGTTCGGTGAGACGGTGGCCGCTGTCGAGCGGCATCCGCGCGGCACCCTCACGGTGCTGGAGAGCGGCAAGAAGATACCGGCGGACGCCGTGATGTACTCGGCGGGCCGGCAGGGTATGACCGATGAACTCGACCTGGGGAAGGCCGGGTTGTCGGCCGACGCGCGCGGCCGGATCAAGGTCGACGACCGGTACAGGACCGAGGTGGAGCACATCTACGCGGTGGGCGACGTGATCGGTTTCCCGGCGTTGGCCGCGACGTCGATGGAACAGGGCCGGGCGGCGGCCTACCACGCCTGCGGGGAGCCGGTGGGCGAGATGAGCCACCTCCAGCCCATCGGCATCTACACGATCCCGGAGATCAGCTTCGTCGGCCGGACGGAGGACCAACTCACCGAGGACAGCGTGCCGTTCGAGGTGGGCATCTCCCGCTACCGGGAACTGGCGAGGGGCCAGATCATCGGTGACTCGCACGGCATGCTGAAGCTGCTGGTGTCCCCGGAGGACCGCACCCTGCTCGGGGTGCACTGCTTCGGCACCGGCGCCACCGAGCTGATCCACATCGGCCAGTCCGTGATGGGCTGCGGCGGCACCGTCGACTATCTGGTGGACGCCGTCTTCAACTACCCGACGCTCGCGGAGTCTTACAAGATCGCCGCCCTGGACGCCACCAACAAGCTCCGGCAGATCGCCCACATCGGCGACTGAGCCGGTCAGGCGTTCTGCTCTGCGGAGTGGTTCGCGGGCCCGGCGAGGCCCGCGGACCACTTCTCCTCGATCCTGCCGAACTTCCAGACCAGCAGGGCGATCACCCAGGTGGCGAAGAACAGGCCGACGATGACGAAGCCGACGATGTTGAGGTCGAGGCCGCCGATCCAGTCCCAGAACGGGCCGTGCAGGTCGAGCCGGTCGACGAGCAGGCCGAGGAGTTCGACCGTGCCGATGATCAGCGCGACGGCGACGGACAGGCCCGTGATGGTGAGGTTGTAGTAGACCTTGCGGACCGGTTTGGAGAACGCCCAGCCGTAGGCGAAGTTCATGAACGAGCCGTCGATGGTGTCCAGCAGGGACATGCCGGCGGCGAACAGGACGGGCAGGCACAGGATCGCGTACCAGGGCAGCCCGGAAGCGGCCCCGGACCCCGCCAGCACCAGCAGCGCGATCTCGGTGGCGGTGTCGAAGCCGAGGCCGAACAGCAGGCCGAGCGGGTACATCTGCCACGACTTGGTGATCGACTTCATGAAGCGGCCCAGGATGCGGTTCATCAGGCCGCGGTTGTCGAGCTGCTCCTCCAGGGCCGCCTCGTCGAAGTGGCCCGAGCGCATCCGGCGGAAGACCTTCCAGATCCCGGCCAGGATGACGAGGTTGATGCCGGCGATCACGTAGAGGAAGGTGCCGGAGACCGTGGTGCCGATCAGCCCGGTGACGTCGTGGAGCGCGGAGCCGTCGTCGCGGACGGGTCCCGCGAGGGTGCGCACGCCGAGGGAGAGCAGCAGCGCGAGGCCGAAGACGATGCTGGAGTGCCCGAGCGAGAACCAGAACCCGACGGAGAGCGGGCGCTGCCCCTCCCCCATCAGCTTGCGGGTGGTGTTGTCGATCGCGGCGATGTGGTCGGCGTCGAAGGCGTGCCGCATGCCCAGCGTGTAGGCGGTGACCCCGATGCCGATGCCGAAGGACTTCTCGCCGATGCTGTAGTGGTGCGGCGCGACGATCGCGACGAGCGTGAACCAGCCGATGACGTGCAGGGCGATGACGAAGGCGGCCATCCCGCCGACCCTGACCCACTCCTGCCGCGTCATGGAGCGCCGGACGCGACGCCAGACCGAGCGCTCCGGCTCGGCCCGGCCGGGGAGGGAAGGAGCGGGGTCAGGGGCGGCCGTCATGGGGAGGCGGTTCCTTCGGTGGTGGTGCGGGTGGGGCGGCGGCCGTCGGCGACCTGATGCCATCCTCCCGCACCTGCACATGATGTGCAGTAAAGGGGACGGCAGACCTTCCCCATGGAAACGGCAGCCCTCTCCCATGGGCAGGGAAAGTCACGCGCCGAACCCGTCACACGCAGGACCCGTCACACGCAGGACCCGTCATCGCAGGACCCGTCACACGTAGGACCCCGCACGCGCCGGACCGCTCCCCCGCCACCGCCACCGCCACCGCCACGCGCGGCGCCGTCCCGACTACAGCGCCCGGCGCCGCACCAACACCCCCAGCACCGCCAGGCCCGGCAGCAACGGAAGCCACACCGTCAGCAGCCGGTACCCCAGAACCACGGAGGCCGCGCCCGCCGCCGACGCGCCGCCGAGGGTGAGGGCGAAGGCGAGCGCGGCGTCCAGCGAGCCGAAGCCGCCCGGCGTGGGCAGCAGCGCGGCGGCGCTGCTCGCGGCGAGGTACAGCAGCGTCACCCGCACCGGGCCGAGCGGCAGCTCCACCGCCTGGGTCACACAGATCAGCACCAGGGAGTGCAGCAGCACGAAGGCGAGCGAGCCGCCCCACAGCGCGGTCGCCCGGCGCGGACGCGCGTGCACGGCCCTGACGTCGGCCGACACCGCCGTCAGGGCGCGCAGGCAGCGGGGCCACAGCCGGGTGCGCGGCACGACGGCGAGCAGCGCGGCGCAGCCGAGCAGCGCGGCGAGGACGGCGCCGGGCACGTGCGGCATCCGCAGGACGCCGGGGCGGGCCAGGGCGAGGACGGCGATCAGGGCGCAGCGCACCACCGCGCTCGCGGTCGTCTTGACGGCGAGCGCGGTCGCGGAGCGGCCGGTGGTCAGTCCGCAGCGCATCAGGAAGCGGAGGTTCACCGCGCCGGCGCCGAGTCCGACCGGCAGCAGGTGGTTGGCGCTCGACGCGGCGAACTGGGCGGCGAGCAGCCGGCGTACCGGCAGGGGCTCGGGCACCGCGCCCTGTTGGGCGAGCGCCGCCGCGGCCCAGGTGCCGAGCGCGGCGACGGCGGCGACCAGCAGCCAGCCGTGGTCGGCGCCCGCGAGCCGGCTCGCGCCGTCCGCGACGGCGGGCCAGTGCCTGCGGGCCAGGCAGACGGCGCCCACCAGCAGCGTGACGGCGAGCCCGGTCTGCCAGTAGACGCGTCGGCGGCCGGCGGCCGGGGCGGCGGCGGTCTGCGGGGCGCTCACCCCGTCCCGCCCCGGCCCGGGGACGGAGCGACGTACAGGCGTACGCCGGCGACGCGGTGGGCGCTCCAGCCGCGGGCGTAGTCGGGGCGGGGTGCGTCCGGCGCGGTGAGGGCGGCGACGGGCACCCGGTGGACGGCGTCCTCGATGGCGGCGCGGGTGATGTTGGCGTTGTGGCCCCGGGTCGCCGCCGACGAGCAGCGGGCGTAGTAGGCGATGGGGATGGCCTCGGGTCCGGCGAGCAGGCAGGGCGGGCGCACCCCGAGCCGGTGCAGTTCGGCGGCGACGGCGGACCAGTCGCGGTGGGCGGCGGTGGTGCGCCGGACGGTGTGCCGCAGCACCTCGTACTGGACGGCGAGGTGTCCGGCCAGCGCGAGGGCGACGAGCGTCGCCGCGAGCGGCCGCCACCCTCCGGTGGCCCGGCCCACCGCGGTCAGGAGCAGGTCGGCGATCGGGACGGCCAGCAGCGCGTAGGCGGGCAGCAGGAAGCGGGGGGCGGCGTAGCCGATGAGGAAGAGGTAGGGGAAGGCGGCGGTGGCCGCGCAGGCGAGCGGGGTGAGGGTGGGGACGGTGCGGCGGGCCCGGACGGCGGCGGCGAGAGCGAGGGCGGCGAGCAGCGGCAGGGCGTACCACCAGAGGGTGACGGCCACGGCGGGCAGGCTGCCGGTGCAGGGGCGGCACAGGGCCCGGCCGCCGAGGCTGCGGAGCTGGTCGACGACGGCGGTGTGCCAGCCGAGGCCGCCCTGGATGCTGGAGCCGTCGGCGAGGCGGCGGACGAGGCCGCCGTAGCGGACGTACGCCTCGACGATCCACTCGGCCGACCCGCTCACCAGGCCGACGGCGAGCGCGGCGAGCGGGCGCCACCAGCGCCGCAGGAGGGCGGCGCCGATCAGCGGCAGGACCGTCCAGACGGCGTCGGTGGGGCGCATCCAGGCCATCAGGGAGACGCCGGCGGCCAGTCCCCACAGCGCCCTCCGGTCGGCGCGGTCGGCGCGGGCCCGCAGGAAGCAGGCGACGGCGGCGAGGGCGCCGACGGCGACCCAGTAGTTCGGCATGGCCTGCGGGGCGTAGAAGAGGGTGACCCACAGGGTGGCGAAGAGGGCGCCGCCGAGCGCGACGACCCGCTTCGGGAAGAGGGAGCGCCAGGTGCGCAGGGAGAGGTAGAGGGCCAGCCCCGAGAGGACCGCGAGATAGATCCTGAGCAGGGCGGTGGACGAGGACCAGGAGGCGACCGGCGCGACCAGCAGGGAGATGCCCCGGGCCCGTGGCGCGCTGAAGAACGCGGCCGGCGCGTGGTCGCCGACCTGGCTGACGTACACGGTCTCGTCCCAGCCGAGCCCCATGCCGGGCCGTACCAGCAGGAGTTGGGCGAGGGTGAAGAGTGCGGCCACGGTGGCGAGGAGGAGATCGCCGCGTCCGTGGCCGGCCTGGCCGGCTCCGGCGTCGGGTGCGGAGCGCCGCACCGCGGCGAGCCTGACGTCTGCGCTGTCGGTCATCATCCGTCCCTCACCCCCTGACCGCCCGTAGAGGTAAAGGGGGGAATCCGGGAATTCGTTGCGGAACTCGCCGTAAGAACCTGGATAAAGTCAGACACAAACTACCCCGATACGGGACATAGGGTTCTGGTGGGGGCGGCCGAACGGGTGAGGGCTGGCAGACTCTGCCGGGTGCCGCCGACTTTCGCCGAACTCCTCGTCCGCGCCCGCTCGCTCACCCGCCCGGACGGACCGCGTGCCGTCCTGGGGATCACCGGCAGCCCCGGCGCGGGCAAGTCGACGCTCGCCGAGCGGCTGGTGCGGGAGCTGAACGCGGACCGGGAGCCGTGGGTGGCGTGGGTGCCGATGGACGGTTTCCATCTGGCCGACGTCGAGCTCGACCGGCTGGGCCGCCGGGACCGCAAGGGCGCACCCGACACGTTCGACGCGGCGGGGTACGCGGCACTGCTGCGCAGGCTGCGGGAGGAACCGGCGGGCGACGGCACCGACAGCGATGCCGATGACGGGATCGTGTACGCGCCCGGCTTCGAGCGGGTGCTCGAACAGCCGCTCGCGGGCGCGGTGCCGGTGCCCCCGAGCGCCCGGCTGATCGTCACGGAGGGGAACTACCTGCTGCTGGACACGGGCGGCTGGCGGCGCGTCCGCGACCAGCTCGACGAGGTGTGGTTCTGCGCCCTCGACGAGCCGGAGCGGATCCGCCGTCTGGTGGCCAGGCACGAGGAGTTCGGCAAGGACCACTGGGCGGCGCTCGCCTGGGCGCTCGGCACCGACCAGCGCAACGCCGACCTGGTGGCTGCCACCAGGCACCAGGCCGACCTGGTGGTCTCCGGGCCCTGAGCGGTCCTGCCGCTCAGCGGCGCAGGGTCAGTTCGGGCTCCCCGCGGTCGTCGCCCGCCACCGGTCCGATGACGGCGGTGAAGGCGTCGGTGCGGACGGTGATCCCGTCGGCGTCCGAGGTGACGGCGACCGTCAGCGGGTCGGCCGATCCGTAGCGGACCGCGAACACGTGCAGGTCGTCGGGGCCGCCGGGGACGGGCTCGGCCTCGATGGCCGTCGAGGAGACCAGGTGGCGCCAGCCCTCGTCCGGGTTGCCGTAGCCGCGCGGGTCGGCGGCGAGCGCGAACGCGGCCTGTTCCTGGGTCTGTTCGCCGCGGGCGTCGAAGTGGTCGGCGCCCTCGGTGCCCGGGTGGGTCACGCGCAGCGCGCCCGCGGCGGCGACGGCGCCCTCGGCGACCCGGCGGACCCGGTCACCGTCGTCGGCCGCGTAGGCCATCCCGGCCAGCAGGTACGGGGAGCCCGGCAGCCGCTGCACGGCGACCGTCGTCCACAGCAGGGTGCCGTCGGTGACGTACAACGACCGTACGTGGCGCAGCACCTGGTCGCGACCGACGACAGGCTTGGTGACCAGTTTGCCGGTGAGGCCGTCGGCGCGCAGGTCGCGGACCCTGACCTCGCCCATCGGGCGGCTGAGGAGGAAGCCGTCGAGGACGGGTCCGAAGCCGTGCTGGCGGTTGGTCGCGGCGGGCAGGTAGTAGGTGCCCGCCGCCTCGACGAGGGCCGGGGTCATCCGGTCGTCGAAGGCCACCGAGACCGTGCCGGACCGCAGTTGGTGGCGGGTGGGCGCGGTGGCCGGGGTGCGGTGCCAGCGGGTGGGGTCCTGGATCTGCCAGACGAGCATCCAGGCGAAGTGGCCGTCGACCCCGCCGTCCGGTTTGACGGCGTGCCGGCCCCAGCGGGTGTCGCCCCGGTAGCGGCCGAGGTCGGCGCCGACGCGGGCGCCGAAGTAGCGCAGGCCCAGGACCGATTCGAAGCCGGAGTGCTGCTCGCTGTAGCGGGGGCCGCCGTTGTCGAAGCCGCCGACGGTGAGGCGGGCGTCGAGGTAGCGGGCGAGGGCGTCGCCGTCCTCCGCGAAGACGTCGGCGCCGCTGACCCGGTGGGCCTGGGCGAGGAAGGAGAGGGAGATCGGGCCGTAGTTGTTGTCGTAGGCGCCGCCGTGCTCGGGCGGCAGCAGGGCGCCCCGGTCGCCGATCCGGTGGGCGCGGATCTTCCGGGTGTAGAGGTCCATGGCGCGGGTGCGCACCGACTCGCCCTCGGCGGGCGGGAGATGGCCGGCCAGCATGAGGCCGCCGACCACGCAGCCGATGGCCTGGTTGCCCGCCTCCTGCGGGTTGAAGAAGGTCGTCTCGGTGAGCCAGTTCCAGTAGCCGCGGCCCAACGCGACGAGTTCGGCGCGCTGTTCGTCGTCGACGAGCCCTTCGGCGGTGTCCAGGAGGTTGACGAGCTGGAGCAGGGCCCACACGGTGGACGGCCAGTCGCCGATGGGGTGTTCGCCCGCCGCCGGCACGTAGCGGGCGTACGGGGCGCCCGAGTCGCGGACCCGCAGGTTCGGGTAGCCGGGGTTGTCGTCCCGGTAGACCCGCTCGCGCAGGTGGAAGGCGAGGCTGCGGCGGACCGCGTCGGGCAGCCGGGGGTCGGCGGAGCGCTGCCAGGCGAGGGCGAGCAGCGAGGTGACGCCGAGGGAGGTGTCGCCGACGTCGTCGAGGGCGTCGGGGTGTTCGAGGCTGCCGGCCGGGGTGATCCTGGCCAGGGCCTGTTCGGTGACGTCGGCGAGGACGGCGTCGTACGCCTCGGGGGTGTCGGGGAGGTCGTGCAACGGGCCGCGCTGGTGCGGGAGGTACACGGGTGCTCAGCCCTTCATTCCGGAGGTGGCGAGTCCTTCGACCAGGCGCTTCTGGAAGATGAGGAAGCAGATGAGGGTGGGCAGCAGCGCGAGGGTCGACATGGCGAACATCGCGCCGTAGGAGGAGCCGCTGGTCTTGTCGAGGAACAGGGTCAGGCCGAGGGGCACGGTGAAGCGGGCGTTCTGCTGGAGGTAGACGAGCTGGCTCAGGAAGTCGTCGTAGGTCCAGATGAAGGTGAAGATGGTGGTGGTGATCAGGGCCGGACGCATCAGCGGCAGGATGATCTTCCAGTAGATCTGCAGGGGGTTGGCGCCGTCCATCATGGCCGCCTGGTCGAGTTCGCGCGGGATGGAGCGGATGAACTGGACCATCAGGAAGATGAAGAAGGCGTCCGTGGCGAGGAACTTGGGCACGATCAGCGGCATGAACGTGTTGATCCACGTCAGGTTGTAGAAGATCGTGTACTGCGGGATCAGGGTGGCCTGCATGGGCAGCATCAGGGTGCCGAGCATGACGCCGAACCAGATCTTCTTGCCGCGGAACTCGAAGCGGGCGAAGGCGTAGGCGGCGAGCGAGCAGGAGATGACGTTGCCGACGACCGCGCCGATCGACACGATCAGCGAGTTGGTGATGTAGAGGGAGAAGGAGTTGCCCGAACCGCTCCAGCCCTCGGAGTAGTTGGCGGGGTTGAGGGCGTTGGGGATCAGCCCGGGGTGGGTGAAGATCTCGGTGTCGGGCTTGAGGGAGCTGCTGAGCATCCACAGCAGCGGGTAGAGCATGACGATCGCGACGCCGATGAGCAGCGTGTGGATCAGGATGCGGCGGGGTCCGGTCAGCGCGCGCAGCTTGGTCAGCGGCGACGCGTTCGGGGTGGTGGCGGACATGGGGTGTCCAACTCCTCACAGACGCTCGGGCGTTTCGGCGGTCGTTCGGTCAGTCGTCGTAGTGGACCCAGTAGCGGCTGGCGACGAAGTTGACCGCCGTGAAGCCGGCGATGACCAGGAAGAGGACCCAGGCCAGCGCGGAGGCGTACCCCATCTGAAGGTCGGTGAAGCCCTTCTTGTACAGGTAGAGGGAGTACAGCATCGTCGAGTTGAGCGGTCCGCCGGTGCCGTTGCTGACGACGAAGGCGGGGGTGAACGTCTTGAAGGCGTCGATGATCTGGAGGACGACGTTGAAGAAGACGATCGGGGTGAGCAGCGGCAGGGTGATCTTGAAGAAGCGGGTGACGGGGCTCGCCCCGTCGATGGCCGCCGCCTCGTAGACGTCCTTGGGCAGTTGCTTGAGTCCGGCGAGGAAGATGACCATCGGGGTGCCGAACTGCCAGACGGCCAGCAGGACCAGGGTGTAGAGGGCGGTGTCGGGGCTCGATATCCAGTCCTGGCCGGTGATGCCGAACCAGCCGAGGACGTCGTTGAAGAGTCCGTCGCCGCCGAAGACCTGGCGCCACACGATGGCGACGGCGACCGCGCCGCCGAGCAGGGACGGCAGGTAGAAGGCGGCCCGGTACAGGCCGATGCCCCGCAGCGGCCGGTTGAGCAGGATCGCCACGCCGAGCGCGAGGGCGAGCTTCAGCGGGACGGAGACGACGACGTACAGCAGGGTGGCGTGCACCGAGTCCCAGAAGACGGGGTCGTCGGTGAACATCCGGTCGTAGTTGTCGCCGCCGATCCACTCAGGGGAGGTCAGCAGGTCGAACTTGGTGAACGACAGGTACAGCGAGTCGAGCATCGGATAGATCGTGAGCCCGAACAGGCCGACGAACCAGGGGGCCAGGAAGACGTACGGCCACCAGCCGCCACCTCGCTTTCTGGCGAGCCGGCGCCGCATGCGTTCGCGTTCCCGCTCGTCGGACGGGGTCGCCGCGGCCGGCGGCTCCTTCACGACCTCGTCGGTCTGCGCGGTGGTCATACTCATCTCCCTGGCCCTCTCCCGGTGGTTCGGTGGTGCGGCGCCGGCTAGGCGCTCAGGATGCCCGCAGCCTGGTCGAAGAACTTTCCGAGCTGCGACTTGACCGTCGTCTTGCCGAAGGCGATCGACAGGTTGGACTGGAACAGCAGGTCCCAGATCTGGTCGGCGCCCTGCGGCGGCGGCTGCGGCGCCTCCAGCACGTCGGTGGCCTTGGCGACGCGGTTGGAGATGTAGTCGGCCATCGCCAGGTTGCGCTTGTCGGTGTCGTTCAGACCGGCCTTGATGAGGTCGCGGGCCTTCTCCGTCGGCGGGATGCCGCGCAGCAGCTGCATGTCCTTGATCGCCGTCGGGTCCTGGGCGAGGAAGGAGACGATCTTCACCGAGTCGGCGACGCGCTTGCTCGCCTTGGTGGCGCTGAGCAGGACGCCGCCGTTGACGTAGTTGCCCTCGCGGGCGCCCGACCAGTCGCCCCGCGGGGTGGGCAGGAAGTCGAGGGTGGCGTCGGTGATCGAGCCGCCGGCGCCGTAGACGCCGGTGTCGAAGGTGAACAGGGCCTTGCCGATGACGATCGCGTTCTTGGTGAGGTCGTTGTGCGCGGCGGAGGTGATGGCCGGCGGCGGGCAGGCGCCCGCCTTGCGCATGTCGGCCCAGTACTCCCACCACTCCTGGAGGGTGTCCGAGGTGAAGCCGAGCTTCTTGCCGTCGGTGCTGAAGAGTTGCTGGCCCTTCTCCCTGGCGAAGATCTCGAAGGCCTGGAGGGTGCCGCCGCCGACGTCGTCGGTGCCGTAGAGCTTCCCGCCGCTCTTCTTGTGGATCTCGACGGACACCTTCTTCAGGTCGGCCCAGGTCCACTCGGGGTCGGGGTACGCCACCCCGAGCTTCTCCAGGCCGCTGCGGTTGATGGTGAGCTGGTTGACGCCGATGCCGGACGGGACGCCGTACAGCTTGCCGTCGACGGTGCCGGCGGCCAGCAGCGTCTTGGAGAACCCGGTGAGGTCGAGGCTCTTGCCGACGTAGGAGTCGAGCGGCGCGAGGACGCCCTTGCGGGCGTACTGGGCGACCAGCGCGGTGTCCATCTGGAGCAGGTCGGGGGCGCTGCCGCCGGCGACGTTGGTGTTGAACTTGTCGAAGTAGCCGTCGTATCCGGAGTAGCGCTCCTCGATCTCGATCGAGGAGTTCTTCTTCTGGAAGGCGGCGAGCACCTTCTTGTAGGCGGCGTGCCGTTCGTCGCTGCCCCACCAGGTCATCGTGAGCTTGTCGTTGGTGGAGCCGGCGCCGGTGCCTCCGCCGCAGGCCGTGAGCGCGCTGCCGAGCGCGCCGGCGACGGCGAGACCGCTCGCGGTGCGGAAGAGGGTTCTGCGCGAGATGTGGTGACCCACCGGGTCCTCCCTGAATGTGCGTGACGGGTCCCGGCCGGTCGGAATGCGGCTCGGGTGCGGTCTGCTCGATGTGGCTCTCCGGGGGAACGGCCTCGCCCGGACCGTGTCGCCCTGTCGGGTGGGGTCCCCGGCCTTCGTCGGCCGCTGCCTCGCGAGCACGCCCTCGCGGGGTCGCCGTACGGCTGTCGCGTACCGGCGGGACGCTCACTCCGAGTCGGCGTCCCGGCCGACTTAGAAAGCGCTTGTCCGGACATTGGCAGACCGAGTCCGAGGGCGTCAATCCTTCGCCTGCGCGCCTTCGGTCACGTTTTGGACTCCCCTGGCCACGGCGAGCCTGGCCGCGCCGACCACCGTGCCGCTGTCCCCGACCTGGCTGCTGACCACCTCGGTGGGCCAGCTCAGCCGGTCCAGCTCGGCCCGCACCCCGGGCAGCAGCTGCGGGTCGGCGCCGGTGCTGCCGCCCAGCACCAGCAGCCCCGGGTCCAGTACGGCGGTGACGGCCGCGGCCAGCCGGCCGACGTCGGCGGCGTGCCCCTCGACGGCCGCGCGGGCCGCCCGCCTGCCCTCGGCGGCCAGCGCGAAGAGGCGCTCCACGCTGCCCGGCCGCGGGCCGTCGCTCTGCGGCCACGCCTGCCGGGCGCGGCGCAGCAGGGAGTGCGCGCCGACGTACTCCTCCAGCGCCTCCTGGCGGGGTCTGCGGCCCTCGTCCCACGGGTAGGGCAGTCTGGCCAGCTCGCCCGCTGCGCCGTTCGCGCCGCGCAGCACCCGGCCGTCGATGACGATGCCGAGACCGATGCCGACGCCGATGCGCAGATAGCCGAAGCTGCGCCTGCCCTGGGCGGCGCCCTCGTGGAGTTCGGCGAGGGCCGCGCAGTTGACGTTGTTCTCCAGGTGCACGGGGACGCCGGGCGGCAGCACGACGGACACCGCGTCGAAGACGGGTCCGCCCTTCGCGGTCGCCGGGCGCATGCCGGTACCGGCCAGGTCGGGGGCGGTGACGTCGCCGACGGCCACCACGATGCTGCGCAGCGGGGTGCCGGGTGGCAGCGCGGCGAGGGCCTCCCGGACGGCGTCGGCGGCCAGGTCGCGGGTGCCGGTGACGTCGGCGAGGAGGGTGCCGTCCAGGGCGCAGCCGCGCACCAGGGTGCGGTGCGGGCCGAGATCGACGGCGAGGACGGCGCCCGCGGCCGGGCCGAGCGCGTAGACGGCGGCGGAGCGTCCGGTGCCGCTGGACGCGGTGCCTGAACAGGCGGCGAGCCCGGCGCCCTCCAGTTCGGCGACCGCGGACGACACGGTCGGCTTGGACAGGCCCGCGAGGCTCGCGAGCCTCGGCCGGGTCGCGCTGCCCGCCGCGGCCAGTACGGCGAAGACCGCGCTGGCGCTCTCGGTGAGGCGGGGGGCCTCCGCCACGACGTGTTCCACAGTTCCCCCATGGGTCAGGGGCCGCGTTCCCTGGTGGTCGCGGGACGCGGCGACGGGATGCCCTCGCGTCGCGGACGCCCGTCAGGGCGGCCCGGAAGGTCGTTCCGGTGGGCAGGTGTGCGACGACTCTTGACGCACTGTACTTCGTTAGTTAACTTCCTAACGAACTCCACGGTACGCGTCAGCCGTGGTCCGCACGAGGCCCGTCCCGGGGCTTCCCTACTTCCCCGACTCCCGTTCCGCCAGGCACGGTTCGCCACCGTTCGCAGCTGTGCGCGACGACGAAAGAGGATCCGTGCAGGACACTTCACCCGGGCGTCCGCTCGTGGTCGGGATCGACGTGGGCGGCACCAAGACACACCTGCGCGCGGGGACGGCGGACGCCGCCGTCGCCGACCTGGTCCGCCCGAGCGCGGGCTGGCGGCCGCACGATCCGGTGGCCGCAGCCGACTGGCTCGCGGGTCTGGTCGCCGAGGCGCTGCCCGCGGGCGTCCGCCCGGCCGCGCTGGCCGTCGGCGGTCACGCCTGCGAGACCCCGCGCCAGTGCGAAGAAATCCGCACCGCCCTGCGACGGCGCCTCGACGTGCCCACGCTGGTCGTGGGCGACGCCGAACTCCTCGTCCCCGCGGCCGGTCTCGACCGGGGTGTCGGCCTGGTGGCGGGCACCGGTTCGGTCGCCGTGGGCCTGCTGCCCGACGGCGGCCGGGTCCAGGTCGGCGGCTGGGGCGCGGTGCTCGGCGACGAGGGCGGCGCGGCCGGTCTGGTCCGGGAGGCCGCGCGGGCGGTGTGGGCCGCCCACGACCGCGGCGAGGCCCCCGACGCGCTCGCCCGCCGTCTCGTCGAGGCGTTCTCGGTCGCCGAGGTTCCGGCGCTCGGTGACGCCCTCGAGAGCGCGGAGGACGTCTCCGCCGCCTGGGGACGGCACGCCCCGATGGTGTTCGCCGCCGCCGAGGCCGGCTCCCTCCTCGCCAGGACCGTCATCGCCGACGCGGGCCGCGCGCTGGCCGCGCTGGTCGAACGGCTCGCCGCGCGCGGGGTCGTGGTGGACGACGTGGTGGTGGCGGGCAGCACCGTGCTCGCGCAGCCGCCGCTGTACACGGCGTTCACCGACGCCCTGGCCCGGTCGGTGCCTTCGGCCCGGACGCGGCCCCTGCGGGTGCCACCGGTCGAGGGCGCGCTGGCGCTGGCCCGCTCGATCCTGTGAACGGATCGGGCCGGGTTCGTCCGCCCGGCCTGTCCCGCCCGCCGGGGCCGCCGGGGCCGCGCGGGCGGGTCGGAGCCCGGGGGTAGATCCGCGTCGGCCGTCGCGGGGCGCCACGGGACCGCGCGGTACGCCACGGGACCAGCGGGACCCGCGGGACACCACAGGACACCTCCGTGGCGTGGTCAGGTCCTGTTCGGGCGGGGCCGGCTCCGGTCCTGGGCGGGTCAGGTGGCGCGGGCTCCGGCTCGGGCTCGGGCTCGGGCGTGGGCTGCGGCTCGGGCTGCTCCGGGCGCCACGGGTCCCCCACTCCCGCACCACGGGTCACACCGCCCCTCCCGCTCCCGCATCACCGGCCGCACCCACCATCACTCCCGCACCACCGGTCACCCCCGCCCCCGCTCCCGCACCACCAGCCGCACCCGCCTCGACTCCCCCGTGCCATCGGGTGCCGTCACCCGTTCGTGTCACGCACCGCCGCCTGTCTCGCTCAGGCGTCCTCGCCCGGTCGTCCGTCGCCGGGCGCCGTATCCACGAGAGGTTTTCGCATGTCGTCATCCGCTCGGTCCCGTTCCGCCGCGCCGGCCGCTCGCCCCGGTGTCGGCCGGCGGGGGTTCCTCACCACCTCCCTCGGCGCGTCGGCCGGGGTGCTGGCCGCGCCCGCCCTCGTGACCTGGCCAGCCGCCACCGGCGCCCAGGCCGCCGCCCGTCCGGTGCCCGCGGCCTTCGTCGACGACTACCGCAGCAACGTCCTCACCAACCTCACGCCCGAGACCAACGCGGTCGTCCGCGTCCTCGGCGGGATGGCCGAGGCGTGGAAGACGGGCGCGGAGTGGAACACGGGCACCGCGCGCGACCGCGAGCTGCTGCGGGCCAACGTGCGCTACTCGGTGCGGGTCACGACCTCCCGCACCCCGGCGCAGGCGAAGGAGTCGTTCGTCTACGACCGCCAGCACCAGAGCTACGCGATGATCGCCGGGCTCGGCCCGCTGGCCGCCCTCTACAAGGCCGGTTCGCTGGCCGTCACGTCGATCACCGAGGCGCCGGAGGGGACACCCGCGACCACCGTCAGCGACGCGGTGCCCGCCGGCGCGCCCGCCGGCTCCGCGCTCGGCGCGGGCGCGCACGACTCGGCGCTCGGCAAGGTCGCCGAACTGGTCGACACCGTGCGCGGCCCGTACGCCTCGGGCAACCCCGCCAAGTACGCGTTCCAGTACCCGCGGCCATGGCGGCTCGACGAGAACAGCCGGGTCGTCGACACCGGGCGGACGGACCCGCTCGGCTACCCCGTCTACGCCTCGAAGGTCGTCGTCGCGCCCCAGTTGCTGCGCCAGCGCGGCACCTCGCCCGCCGACGACGGCGGTTTCCCCAGCGGGCACACCAACGCCTTCCATCTGGCGGCGCTCGCCTACGCGTACGCGGTGCCCGAGCGCTTCCAGGAGCTGGTGACGCGCGCCCTTGAGCTGAGCCACACCCGGATCGTGGCGGGCATGCACTCCGCCCTCGACGTGGTGAGCGGCCGGATCATGGCCACCGCGCTGGCCGCCGCCGCCCTCGCCGACCCGGCCAACGCCGCGCTCAAGTCCGCCGCCCGCGCCCAGGCGCTCGCCTTTTTCGAGGAGCACACCAGGGCCACCGCCGACACCCTCGACGCCTACGCCCACTCGGCGGGCCCCGGCACCGACCGGTACGCCGACCGCGCGGCCAACGCCCGCGCGAACCGGCCCCGGCTGACGTACGTACAGACCCGGCAAGGCCGCGCCAGGCCGCTGACCGTGCCGAAGGGCGCCGAGGTGCTCCTGGAGACCAGGCAGCCGTACCTGAGCGCGGCCCAGCGCCGCGAGGTGCTGCGCTCCACGGCGCTGCCCTCCGGATACCTCCTCCTGGACGGCTTCGAGGAGTGGGGCAGGCTCGACCTGTTCACGGCGGCGGACGGCTACGGCTCCTTCGCGTCCGACGTGACGGTCGCCCTGGACGCAGCCGCCGGTGGCTTCGGCGCGGCCGACGTCTGGCGCAACGACATCGACGGCCCCGGCGGTCTCACCAAGCGGGGCACCGGCACGCTGACGCTGAGCGGCCGCAACACGTACACCGGCGCCACCACCGTACGGGCCGGGACCCTCGTCGCGGACGGCGCGCACGCTCTCGGCGACGGCGATGTCCTGGTGGCGGGCGGCGTGTTGAGGACCGTCGGGCCGGTGCGGGTGCGGGGTGTGTACGCGCAGGAGTCGGCCACCCTCGACGTGACGACGGCGGGGGCGGGCCGCGGGCCGGCCGTCGAGGTGACCCGGCGGGTGGTGCTCGGCGCCGACGCCGTCCTGGCGCTGCGGCTCGACGGCGACCGGCCGCCCGCGCCCGGCACGGTGGTGCGGGTGCTGTCCGCGCCCGCGCTGCGCGGCCGGTTCGCGCGGATCGAGGTGAACTCCGACCGGCTGCGGGCCGTACCCGTCTACACGGCGGACGGTCTGTCGGTACGACTCGTGAGGCGGTAGCGCCCCAGGCGGCGGGAGCCGGTGCGACAGTGACCCCATGCACAGGGTCAGGATCGCTCCCGCCGCCCCGCGGCAGGCGGCACCGCGGGGCGGATGATGGCGCACGAACAGCGAGCGGTCCTGGACACCGGCACCGGGACCCGCGACGACGAGGACCACCCGCCCGCCCCGCGACCGCGCCGCTCCCCGCGCCGGCTGCTGCTGCCGCTCCTGGTGGCCGCGCTGCTCGCGCAGATGGCGGTGGCGATGGTGACGACGGCGAGGGCGCAGACGCCCACCATCGACGAGCCCGTGTACGTCGGCACGGCCGCCGACTACCTGCGCGAACACCGGCTGCGCCGCAACCCCGAGCACCCGCCGCTGGGCAAGCTGGTGATCGCGGCCGGGGTCGCGGTGGCCGATCCGCGGGTCGACACGTCGTTCCAGGGCGACCAGGGCGCGTTCGGACGGCGTCTGCTGTACGCGTCGGGCAACGACCCCTGGCGGCTGATGCTCTGGGCCAGGCTCCCGGTGATCGCGCTGACCCTGCTGTTCGGCCTCGCGGTGTTCGCGTTCGCCCGGGAGGTCGCGGGCGGCTGGGCGGGCGCGGTGGCGCTCGCCCTCTACGCCTTCTCCCCCGACCTGATCGCGCACGGCTCGCTGGCCACGCTCGACGTCCCCGCGGCCGGCTTCACGCTGACGTCGGTGTGGCTGCTGTGGCGGGCTCGGCACCGGCGGCCCCGGCTGTGGCTGCCGCTCGCGGGGGCCGCGTTCGGGGCGGCCATGGCCACCAAGATGAGCGTGCTTCCCGCGTTCCCCGTGGTCCTCGCGCTGGCCGGGTGGTCGGTGTGGCGCGCAGGCTCGCACGGTCGGCGGGCCGCGCTGTGGCGGGCGGCGCGGGGCGCGGCCGTCGTGGCGGTGGCCGCCGTCGCCGTCGTCTGGCTGTCGTATCTGGCGGTCGACCCCCTGCTGCGGTGGTCGCCCGACGGACAGGTGCCCGCCGTGCGCGGTCTGAAGGGGGTGCTGGTCGGTCTGATGCCGTTCCCCGAGGCGTACCGGGACGGCATGCGGGTGCAGTTCGGGCTGGAGAACCATCCGTGGCAGGGGTTCCTGTTCGGACGGCTGTACACGGGGTCGCTCTGGTACTACCTGCCGGCCGCGCTGCTGGTGAAGACGCCGCTCGGCATGCTGGCGCTGTGGGCGGCGGGGGCCGTCGTGCTGCTGCGGTCCGGACGGCTGCGGCCGGCCGCGCCCTATGTGCTGGTGCCCGCCGCCGTGCTGCTGGTGGCGGCGATGCAGGGGGCGCGGGACTTCGGGACCCGGTACGCGCTGTTCGTGCCGATGTTCCTGGCCGTCGCGGCGGGCTCTGTGCGCGTGGTGCGGGCGCGGTGGGCGGCGGTGGCAGCCGGGGCGCTGGTGCTGTGCACGGCGGTGAGTTCGGCGCGGACGTACCCCTACTACCTGCCGTACTCCAACGAGGCGTTCGGCGGCCCCGCCGAGACCCGGCTGCGGCTGCACGACTCCAACGTGGACTGGGGGCAGGACCTGGGCCGGCTCGCCGACCGGCTGCGCGAGCGGTACCCGGGCGAGCGGGTCTGGCTGGTCTACAAGGGCAGCGGGGTCCCGTCGTACTACGGCATCGACGCCGCCGATCCGCGCACGGTCCCGGCGCGCGAGGTGCGGGGTCTCCTGGTGGTGTCGGACTCGGCCGCGGCGAAGGCGCGCGGGCGCCTCGCGGAGCTGCTCGACAGCAGCAGGCCGGTCGACGACGTCGGCCACTCGATCACCGTCTACCGCAGGTGAGAGGGGTCCTGGCGGCCGGCGGAAGGTCCGGGAGCCACCCTGTCGGGCACGGTGTGTGAGCTATGTTGAGGCACTGTGGGAGACAAAGAAAGCGCACCGGTGTCATCGCAGCAACAGGCTCGGGCGCAGGCGTACGCGATCACGTCGGGCAAGACCGCGCCGGAGGCCGAGCCGTCCCCGACCTCACGGCTCAGGGCCCTTTTCGACCGGCCGCAGCTGTCCCCCGGGCAGCGGCGCATCGCCCAGTACCTGATCGAGCACCTCACCGAGGCCGCGTTCCTGTCGATCACCGATCTCGCCGAACGGGTCGGGGTCAGCCAGCCGTCGGTGACGCGTTTCGCGGGCGCGGTCGGGTTCAGCGGCTACCCCGCGTTGCGTGAGCGGCTCCAGGCGATCGCGCTGGGCGCGCTGGCCGGCGGTCCTGGCGCGGAGGAGAGCGGCGGCAACGAACTCCAGGCGGCCGTGGACGCGGAGATCGAGAACCTGGAGAACCTGCGGCGCGACTTCGCCGACCCGGACCGGCTCATCGCGGTGGGGCGCGAGCTGTCCGCGTCGACCCCGCTGACCGTCCTCGGGCTGCGCATCTCGGCGTCCCTCGCCGAGTACTTCGCGTACGCCGCACGCCGTATCCACCCCGATGTACGGCTGGTGACGCGCAGCGGCAGCGTCGCCTACGACGCGCTGCTCCAGTCGCGGGAGGCGGGCGGGACCTGGCTGCTGGCGTTCTCGATGCCCCGGCACGCGCAGGAGACCCTCACCGCCGTGCGGGTCGCGCGCAGCGCCGGGCTGCGGGTGGCGCTCGTCACCGATCTCGCGCTCGGCCCCGTGGCGGACGAGGCCGATGTCACCTTCACCTCGGGCACCGGCTCCCGGCTGGTCTTCGACTCCTACGCGGCGCCCGGTGTGATGGCCGCCGCGCTGCTCCAGGCGATGACGGACGCCGACCCGGAGCGGACGCAGGCCCGCTTGGAGGAGTACGAACAGGTCTCCGACCAGCATCAGTTCTTCCTGCGCGACTAGGTCTGGCGTTCGGATCGCGCGGCGGATCACGCGGCGGGTCGCGGGCCGGACGGCGGAACCCTTAGACCCCGTAGAGCCCGGTGGCCCGGTGGCCCGGCGGAACCCGGTGGCCCGGCGGAACCCGTGGAACCCGGTGGCCCGGTGGATCTCCCCCACCTGGGACGCCAAAGGCGGATCAATCCCAACAAAGCACGTATGAATGTTTTCATACGCCTTGCAAAGCGATCGGCATATATAAATACTGCTCACGGATCTCGCACCGGCCGGCTCCGGGACGTGATCCTGCACCCCCATCCCCAACGCCGCCGCGCCCGCCCGCAGAAAGCCGACGATCCGCCCATGCGCCCGCACCGTCCCCGCAGCGCCGGCATCGTCGTCCGCCCTGTCTCCGGGCCCCTGCACGGACACCCCCGGCCGCCGTCTCCTACCCGCGTCGGCACCCGGAGGTCTCCGGTCGGGCCTCGCCTCGGCGAGCGCCCTCGGCGGCCCCGGCCATCCCCTGGGCCGGGGCCGCCCGCCCCCGTCGGACCACCCCACACGACGCCGCACCCCCGGAAGCGATGATCATGCAACTGACGACGACGCGCATCAGCCCGGACTGGCCGTGCCAGGTCAAGACGCCCGGCTCCTACGACTGGGAGCGCTCGGCGGCCAAGTGGCTGCGCGAACTCGTGCCGGCCCGCTACGCCAGTTACCCGGCCCTCATCCGCCACCCCGTGCTGCTCGCCCGGCACGCGCAGATCCAGGTCCAGCACGAGATCCGGGTCGCCCGCACCGCCTTGCAGACCGCCCGCGCCGACCTCCCCGCGCTGGGCCTTCCCGAGTCGGTCATCGAGCACACCATCAAGCTGTACGCGGCGGAGGTGCTCCAGCTCCAGCACATCGCGCGCAGCGTCCGCGCCGTCACCGGGGCCCTGGTCGACAACGGGCGCTGACCCGGCCCCTACGGAGTGCGGGACTCCAGGGAGTGCCGGGTGTCGTCGCCGTAGACGCCGTTCTCGTCGCCGCGCACGCCGTACCAGAGCTGGAAACGGGCCACCGCCTCGGTGAGCGTCGCGTCATAGGTGCCGGCGGTCGAGCCGTTCTCGTAGACGTTCGGAATCCTCAGCAGCCGACGCTGGAGGTCGGTCACCTCGGGACCGCTGTCGCCCTCGCGCAGCGTGCCGGCGCCGTCCGGGTCGACCGGCGAGGAGCCGGTGGGGGTGGCCACGGGGGTGGGCTCCGCGCCGGCCGACGTTCCGGGCGACGGCGCCGTCGCCGCGTCGGTGCGGCCGGGCAGCAGCAGCGCGCACCCGAACCCGATGACGGCCGCCGCGCCGACGGCGATCACCGCCGCGGCCCGCCGCTGGCCCCGCCCGAGCCCCGGCCGCGCCCCGGACCACCGCTCACCGGACGGCCGCTGACGGGACGGCCGCTGACCGGACCGGCGGTCGGTGACCAGCCGGTCGGTGCCCGGCCCGGCGTCGGCGCGCCCGCCGGAGACGGGCCACGCCTCACCGACCCGTTCCGTGCCGCCGGAACGGGCGCGCCGCCCCGCGCCGGGGACCTGCGGGAGTTCCTCGGTGTCGTCCTCGGCCGCCGCGCCCGCCGGGGCGCCGGGCAGCGTCACGGACTCGAAGTCGCGGCCGTCCTGCATCTCCCTGATCAGCTCGGCCAGGGCGTCGGTGCGCCGCAGCCGCATGACCCGGACGGGCTCCAACGGCGGCCGGTCGTCCGGCGATCCGGACCCGGGCGATGTGGACACAGCACTCCCCTTCCGTCCCGCGGCGGGGCTCCGCAGGCCCCGAGGAGAGATACGCGGCGACCGGCCGCCAAGTTCAGCGGTCGGCGTTCGGCGTGTCAGGGCGTCGCCTCGGGGGTGGGGCGACGGCACCGGTCAGCCGGTCGTGGCGAGGAAGTGGCGCAGGGAGCGCTTCAGGGCGTCGACGAACGCGTCCCGCACCGGCTCGTCCAGGGCGTCGAGGGAGAGATAGGGGTTCAGGTCCTCCAACTCGACGAGGAGGAGCCCGCCGTCGGGGGCACGGCAGGCGTCGACCCGCTGGATGCCGTGGTCGAGGGTGTTCCAGTCGATGAACCCCTGCGCGAACTCCAGCTCGGAGACGGTCGGCTGATAGGGCGTCAGCTCCCAGCGCCGCTCCGGGTCGGGCGCGTACAGGGCGTACTGGAAGTCGTGGTCGACGTAGTAGAAGGAGATCTCGTGGGCGAAGTCGATGCGCGGCTGCACCAGCGTGCGGCCGTCGGCCAGGTCGGGCAGCCGGTCGGCCGGGACGATCGCCAGGCCGAGCGAGTCGGCGCCCAGCTTCGGCTTGACGACGTAGGCGTCCGCCTCCGGCAGCAGGTGCAGGTCGGCCGCGCTGTCGACGGTGGGGATGACGGGGTGGCCCTCGGCGAAGAGGTCAAGCAGATACTGCTTGCCCGCCATGTCCGCGCGCCCGTGCAGCGGGTTGTAGACGGGCGTGCCGTGCCGGACGGCACGGTCCCGGAACGCCTCGTACGCCTCCTGGTGGGCGAGGACCGGACCGCTGTTGCGGACGACGACGGCGTCGAAGGCGTCCAGCAGCGCGGCGGCGTCGCGCGGGTGACAGAGCGCCAGGTCGGCTTCCTCGCGGAGCCGGGAGGTGAGGAACACGTCCTCGTCGCCGTAGCGGCGCCCGCGCGCCGGGTACGCCAGGTCGGTGACATAGAGGAGACGGGGACGAGCGGCGGCCATGCGGCGGGCTCCAGACGCTGAGCTGGGACGACGAGTGCGGAAAGGTTACTTCTCCGATGGGGGACGACGTTTCGGGGCCCCGGCCGGGAGCTTCCCGCGCCCGGGGCGGGACCGGCTCCCTGCTCGGTTCCGGACCAGTTCCGCACTCGGGTCGGCGCAGCCAGTCATCCGAGCCCCGCGCGGCCAGGCATCCGAGCCCCGTGCAGCCGGGCATCCGATCCCCGTGCGGCCAGGCAACCGAGCCCCGTGCTGCCAGGCATGCGCCCCAGTCCGACCCCGCACGATCCCGGCCGACCCCAGCCGGGCGGCGCGCTCGGTCCCGGACCGGCTCCGCACTCGATCCCAGCGAGCCGCGCAGGGAGACCCCTCCCCTCTTCTCTGCTCCCCTCCCCTGCACTCAGTTCCCTCCCCCCGCTGCACTGAGTGCCATGATCCCGACGCCGGTGCTACGTTCCCCACCATGAGCTCCGGTGACGTGACGGTCGAGAAGCCCCCCATGCGGGACGCGCTGGTCGCGGCGGCCTTCCGGCTGTTCCTGGAGCGCGGCTACGAGCAGACCACGATCGACGACATCGTGGCGCTCGCGGGCGTCGGACGGCGGTCGTTCTTCCGCTACTTCCCCGCCAAGGAGGGCGTGGTCTTCCCCGACCACGAGCGGTGCCTGGCCGAGATGACCGCCTTCCTCGACGCCGGCGCGCGGGACGCCGACCCGGTGCGCCGGGTGTGCGACGCGGCCCGCACGGTGCTGCGGATGTACGCCGAGAACCCGGCCTTCTCCGTGCAGCGCTACCACCTCACCAAGAAGGTGCCGGGGCTGCGCGCCTACGAGTTGGCGGTGGTGTGGCGCTATGAGCGCGCCCTCGCCGGGTATCTGCGCACCCGGTTCGCGGACGGCCCCGACGGCACGCTGCGGGCCGACGTGATCGCGGCGGCGGTGGTCGCGGCGCACAACAACGCGCTGCGCGGCTGGCTGCGTTCGGACGGCGAGGGGGACGCGAACGCGACGGTGGACCACGCGCTGCGGCACGTCCAGACCGCCTTCGGCTCCCCTCCCGCACCGCACGAGCCGCCCGCGTCTCCCGCGCCGCCGACCCCGATCACCTCACCGGTCGCGCCCGCCATCGCCTCGGCGGAGGGCGGGCAGGACGTCGTGGTGGTCGTCGCCCGGCGCGGGGCGCCGCTGTGGCGGGTGGTCCAGCAGGTCGAGTCGGCGCTCGGCGGCGATCCGGGGGCCGCCGGAACCTGGTGATTTCAGGGAACGGAGTGTCTTTACGAGTGACACTCAGTGCCATACGCTGACGCCGTGCGGGGCCGCGCGAAGGGCCGCGCACGCGCGTGCGCGGTCGTCCCGGCACGCGGGATTCCGGCCGAGCGCAGGGAGTTGAGCAGCGTGTACCACCTTTCAGGAAGCGTGGCCCGACCGGCAGGCGGCTCCGCGGCGGGGACGCTCGACCCCCGGGCGGCGGACGGTCACGACCCCCTCCTCTTCCAGCGCTGCACCTGGTGCGGCACCGCCATGTACCAGCGGCTGCTCTGCCCGGTCTGCCAGGGCAGTGACCTGCGCACCGAGCGCAGCGAGGGCACGGGCACGATCCGGCACTCCACGGTCGTGCACCGCAACTCCCCCGCCGCGCGCAACGTCTCCCTGGTCGAGATGGCCGAGGGTTTCGTCGTCAGGGGCCGGGTCATGGGCCCGCTGATCGGCATCCACGACGGCGGCCGGGTCCGGTTGTCGTCGACGAAGGACGCGGTCCGCGGCGAGCCGGTGTTCCAGTTGGTCGACGAGCCGTTCAGGGCCTGGACCTGACGGTCCCCGGTCCCACCGCTCCCACGCGCCGGGCACCAACTCCCGCACCCTGACCGGCCGTCCGGTCTCGAAACAGTGGTTGGCGGCGAGCCCCACGCCCAGCGCGAGGGCGCCGTCGCGGGCGCTCGCCGTGGGCGGTCGCCCTTCGACGGGCCGGCCTTCGACCGTGCCGAACAGCGCGTCGAGCAGCCGCGGGTCACCCGCGCCGTGCGCCTCGCGGGCGAGGTCGAGGGGGACGTCGACCGGGGGCCGCCACAGGGGGCGCAGCGTGAGCCGGGTGTCGCCCGGGACGGCGTCGGGGGCGGGTGGCCGCCAACGGTTCTCCTCGACCTCCGACTCCAGCCGGCGCTCGGGTGACCAGGTGGTGGCGGCGGGTTCGCCCGCCTCGGTCAGCAGCCGGTTGTGGAAGGCCATCCGGGTCGGGTTCGGGTCGCAGAGCGCGACGACCCGGTGGCCCGGTCTGGCGGCGAGGCCGCGGGTGAACAGCCGGGCGCGGTGGCCGGTGCCGACGACCGCCGCACGTAGGGGAGTTGGCGTCGTCGGGGTGCCCTTCCCCGCGGTGGTCGGGGCCTTCGGGAGCCCGCGGGCGGCCCGATCACGGCGTCGTCCTGGCCGATTCGCGGCGCACAGGCAACCCACAGGGCCTGCGGACCGTCCTCCGTGGCGCGAGTGGCCCCTGTGCAGGGTGGGGTGCCTGAGCACCGAGTCCGAGGAGGACGACGTTGATTCGTGCCCGGCGAATATGGGTGACCGCGACCGCGGTCCTCGCCATGGCGGGAGGAGTGCCCGGGGTGGCCCAGGCGGCGGGGCCGCCCGGGGCCGGCCCGGTGAGGGCGGCCACCGACAGCGGGCTGCCCCCGGGGTGGAAGGTGACCGGGGAGGGCGCCGGCCGCCGGCTGGTCTGGCGGTCGACCGCGCCGGTGCCGATGGGGGACGCGCGGGTCGACTTCTACGCCGGTGACCGGCTGATCGGCACTCCGGAGCCGGGCAGGGACGGCCGGACCTTCGGTCTCGACCTCAAGCGGCAACAGCGGGCAGGGGTGTTGACGGACCTTCAGGTCCGTTCCGGGGGACGGGTGTTGGACGCTGCGGGCCGCGCCCATGCCTCGGACACCGGCACGGCAGGCGCCGCTGCCGCCGTGCCTCCGGCGCGGCTCCCGGCGAACTCCGTCGACCCGGGCAAGCCAGGGACGTACCGCACGGGCACCGGCGAGTACCGGCTGAACCCGGTGCGGCTGCCCGGGTTCGCCGAGCCCGTCGAGATGCGGGCGGTGGTGGTCGCGCCGAAGGGCGCCCCCGGCAAGCGTCCGCTGGCACTGTTCCTGCACGGCAGGCATGTCACCTGCTACGCGGGCGACGAGGTGTCGGGCGACTGGCCCTGCAAGCCGGGCACCAAGCCGGTCCCGAGCTACCGGGGTTACCTGAGCGACCAGCGCCTGCTGGCCTCGCAGGGCTATGTGACGGTGTCGATCTCGGCCAACGGTGTCAACGGCCAGGACTGGCAGGCCGATGACGGCGGCGCGCTGGCCCGCTCCGCGCTCGTCAGGCACCATCTGGCCCGGTGGGCGGGGTGGTCGGCGCACCCCGCGTCGGCCCCCGAGGTGGTGCGGAAGGCTCCGAAGGCTGATCTCGGCCGGGTGCTGCTCGTCGGCCACTCGCGCGGTGGCGAGGGCGTCAACCGGGCCGCGACGGACAGCCTGTACCCGACGGCCGCGGCCGACGACGGCTACCGCGGCGCGGTCCGCTGGCACATCCGCGGCACCGTCCTGATCGGCCCCACGATCTTCGGCCAGAACCCGGTCCCCGACGTCCCGTCGGCGACGATCCTGCCTGGGTGCGACGGTGACGTGTCCGACCTCCAGGGCCAGGTCTACGTCGACGGCACCCGCGGGGTGAGCAACGGCACCGCCCTGCACAGCGCGGTGTACATGGTGGGCGCCGACCACAACTTCTTCAACTCGGAGTGGACCCCGGGCACGGCCGAGGCGCCGGCCGAGGACGACTTCTACGAGGACCCCGAGCAGAAGGACGCGGTGTGCTCGCCCGGCACCGCGACCCGGCTCACGGCCGACCAGCAGCACCGGGCGGGCAGCACCTACATCGCCGCCGCCGCGCGTCTCTTCGTCGCCGGTGACGACCGGGTCAGGCCGCTGCTCGACGGCTCGGGCAAGCGGGCGCCCTCGGCCGACCCGGCGCGGGTCCTCACCCACGCGGTCGGTGCCCGGCGCGGCGGCGGCTTCCTGCCCGACAGCCCCGACGGCAAGGTCACGGTGACCGACGCCCGGCTGTGCTCCGCCGTCGACCCGGACGACCGCAAGGCCTGCCTCGGCTCCTCGACCGAGGGCGGCTCGCCGCACTTCGCGTCCTGGGAGATCCCGAGCGAGACCGGCCGCGGCGCGGTCGCGCTGAAGTGGTCGGCGCCCGGCTCACCCGCGCGCGTACGGCCCGCCGCGCCGGTACGGCTCGACGGCGCCGAGGCCCTGACGCTGCGGGTGATCGTGCCGCCCGGTTCGACCGGCACCCGCTTCGACGTGGCCGTCACCGACAGCCGCGGCAAGCGCGCCGTGCTCGGCCGGACCACCGTCGACGGGCTGCCGGGCACCGAACGCACCGCGTCCTACTGGGCGCGCGAGGTGCGGGTGCCGCTCTCCGCGGCGACCAGGGCCGGGCTCGACCTCAAGCACCTCGCCGCCCTCGACCTGACGCCCCGCTCGACGAAGGGCAGGGCCTGGCTGATGGACGCGTGGGGCTGGCGTCCCGGCACCCCGGCGGTGCGGGAGGCGTCACTCACCCGCGTCGACCTCGGCCGGCTGACCGTCCAGGAGGGCGACTCGGGCGTCAGGACCTACCGGGTCCCGGTGCGGGTGTCGGGGCACGGCAGCGGACAGGTGCGGATGTACGTCATCGACCCGACGACCGGCGCCGCCACCCAGCGGCTGGTGACGGTGCGTCCCGGCGCCCAGGACATCGACCTGCCGGTGACGGTGAAGGGTGACACGCGCTACTCCTACGGCAGCCGCAACGACGTGGTCGTGAAGGCCGTGCGGGGCGCCGTCGTGGGCGCGCACCGGGGCGGGGTCACCGTCCTGGACGACGATCCGAGGCCCGAGGTGACGGTGACGCCGCTCGCGGACCGGGTGACCGAGGGGCAGCCGCTGAAGTGGAAGGTGTCCCTGTCGGAGGCGGCGGCCGTGGACCTGGGTTCGGTGTTCCGGGTGGTGCCGGTCACCGACGGGACCGAGCTGTCCACGAAGGACGTCACCGCGGAGTGGCTCTCCCTCAACTCCGGTGCGGAGCCCGACCCGGAACGCGCGCTGTCGACGGTGGAGTACCTGACCCCGTGGGTGGACGTGCCCGCCGGGGGGCTCAGCACGGTGCTGACCGTCCCCACCGTGAAGGACCAGGTGAAGGAGGGCCCGGAGCAGGTGCGGCTGCGGCTCGCCGACGAGTACGGCGAGCCGCTGGAGGGCGGCCCCGAGGTGACGGGGACGGTGCTCGACTCCGAGTGACCTGGCGACAGACCGCGCGGCTCTCCGTACCGGAGGGCCGCGCGCCGCGTCAGGCGGGGGCGCCGAGGGTGACGCGGATGCCGACGGTCCCCGCCTGGCCCCGGCGCAGCCGGCTGCCCAGCAGGGTGAGCCGGCCGAGGACGCCGTACTTGCGGGCGATCAGCGCGCGGTAGCGGCCGGCCGTCGCGTCGTCGGTGATCTCGGCGGTGCCGGGAACCTGCTCGCCGGTCGGGTTGCCGCGCACGTCACAGGGGCCGACGAGGACGTCGGGGCGTGCCCTGATGCGCTTCACCTTCCAGGAGTCGGCGACCGTCCACACCCCGAGCGCGTCCTCGTCGCGCACCACCCACACCGGGGTCGGGACCGCGGTGCCGTTCTTCCGGTAGGTGGTGACGAGCAGGTACTTCCCTGCGGCCAGGCGTTCGAGTCTCGTGTCGTCCATGACGGGGAGTCTAGGCATCCGCGCGGCGCTCGGACCGCAGCGCGCCGACACGGCCGTCGCGGACCGGTCGCGTCCGAGGGACGAGAAGAGTGCGCAACCCTCTCGGCAGATGTCAATTCGGCCGTCTAGATTGCCGGTTGACTCAATTCGCACCCCCCACCCGAGGCACCGCAGGAGCACCACCGTGACGGAGAACCCGGCGGCCATCGACGATCCCGCCGCCCTGCTGCGCAAGCGCATCGACACCCTGCGTCCGCACGCGGCCCGCATCTGGAACTACTGGCTCGGCGGCGGGGACTACTACGAGGTGGACCGGGTGGCGGGCGACCGCATCCGTGAACTCCACCCGGAGATAGGCGAGTACGCCCGCGCCGACCGGCTGTTCCTGGGCCGCGCGGTGCGCCATCTGGCCGCCGAGGCGGGGATACGGCAGTTCCTCGACATCGGCACCGGGCTGCCGACGGCCGACAACACCCACGAGGTCGCCCAGCGGCACGCCCCGGACGCCCGGGTCGTCTACGTGGACAACGACCCGCTGGTCCTGGCGCACGCCCGCGCCCTGCTGACGAGCGCGCCGCCCGGCCGCACCGACCATCTCGACGAGGACCTGCGCAACACCGACGCCATCCTCGAACGGGCCGCCGCCACACTGGACTTCAGCCGTCCTGTGGCGCTGCTGCTGCTCGGGGTGGTCATGTTCGTCCACGAGGACGAGGAGGCGTACGGCGCCGTCGGGAAGCTGATGGACGCGCTCCCGGCGGGCAGCCATCTGGTGCTGTCGCACACCATCACCTCGCCGCGGCTGCCGGAGGTGGACGAGGCGGTGCGGTTCTGGAACGAGCGCGGGACACCGGAGCTGACCCAGCGCACCCCGGAGGGCGTGGCGCGGTTCTTCGACGGCCTCGACGTGCTGGAGCCAGGGGTGGTGACGTGCTCGCGGTGGCGGGCCGAGCGCACCGGGGGCGAGGAGCCGCGCGAGGTGGCGATGTACGGCGGGGTGGGCCGCAAGGGCTGAGGGGATCCCGCGCGCGCTGAACGCTCCGTCGGCCGGGCGCGTATGGAGGGAGGGTCCTCAACGACCGGAGGACCCGGCGGTGTTGACGCCGTGTGGTCGGGGTTCGGGAGCCAGGCATGAGGCACGCACGACGACGGATGGTCCGGCGGGCGACGCGATGGGCGGCGGTCGGCGGACTTCTCCTCGGAGGGGCGATGGTGACGCAGGCGGCCATGGCGAGCGAGCCCGCGCGCACCTCCGCCGTCCCGTTCGGCGCGTCGGCCGCCGACCCGGGCGGCGCGCTGGTCGCCACCCTCGGCGCCTCCCGCACGGCCGGCAACTGGGTGGATAGCGAGGGGCGTCCGGTGGTCGCGGTGACCGACGAGCGGGCGGCGGCCGAGGTGCGGCGGGCCGGGGCGGTGGCCAAGGTGGTGTCGCACAGCATGAACGAGTTCGAGCAGGCCGCGAAGGCGCTGCGCGCGGCGCCCCGGGTGCCCGGCACCGCCTGGGTGATGGACTACCGCGCCAACCGGGTGGTGGTGCGCGGCGACAGCACGGTCTCGGCGGCGGACTGGTCGCGGATGACGCGGGTCGCGGAGGGCCTCGGCGGTTTCGTCCGGGCGGAGCGCGCGGGCGGCACGTTCACCACCCGGCTCAACGGGGCGCAGCCGATCCTGTCGACCGGCGGGCGCTGCTCGGCCGGGTTCAACGTGACCGACGGGAAGGCCGACTTCATCCTGACCGCCGGTCACTGCGGCCCGAAGGGATCGGTCTGGTTCGCCAACAGCCAGGGCACCCAGCAACTGGGCACGACGGTCCAACAGGACTTCCCCGGCAGCGACTTCTCCCTGGTGCGGTACGCGAGCGGCAAGGCGGGCGCGGGCGCGGAGGTGGTGGCGATCGGCGGCGGCAACGGCGTGCGGATCACCGGCGTCGCCGATCCGACGGTGGGGCAGCGGGTGTTCCGCAGCGGCAGCACCAGCGGGCTGCACGACGGCCAGGTCACCGGCCTCAACGCCACGGTGAACTACCCGGAGGGCACGGTGACCGGCCTGATCGAGACGAACGTGTGCGCCGAACCGGGCGACAGCGGCGGCCCGATGTTCTCGGAGGGCGTCGCGCTCGGCGTGACCTCGGGCGGCAGCGGCGACTGCGCGGCCGGCGGTACGACGTTCTTCCAGCCGGTGACGGCGGCGATGGCGGCGCTGAAGGTCCGGATGATCGTGGCGGCGGGGGCGGCGGGGCAGAGCGCGGCGCCCTCGGCCGAGCCGTCCGCCACGGCCACGCACAGCGCGATCGCTTCCGGCGCGGCCTCGCCGGGTTCCTCGGCGCCTTCGACGGGTGCGGCGGGCGGTCCGTCGCCGCTGGCCCGGCTCACGGACCCCAGGAACGTCGGCCCCGGGCTGCTGGTGATCGGCGGGAGTCTGATCGCGCTGGTGGCGACCCGGTACTTCCGCTCGGAGCAGGACCGCAAGGCGTACCAGCGGCACTACTCGGCGACCTGGGGGTGAGCACCGTCACGGCGGTGGCCTCGGCCACCCGAGGGGGAAGAGGAAGGGGCACTCGGGAGGGGGAAGAAAAAAGGGCACCCGGTCGACGGGTGCCCTGGTGGAGGCGGGAGGTCTTCGAGGCTCGGGGCCCTGTGGGACGCGCGGGTCAGGCCGCTTCCGCCGGTTGCGGGACCGCGGAGGCCCACTCCAGGACGAGCCGCTGGTACTCCTCGCGCTGCTCGACACTCAGTGTCCCGCCCGACCGGCGCCACAGGGCCCGGATCTCCTCGTTGACCTCGTCCGCCGATCGCTCGGGGCCGGGCTCAACAGTGGTGGACATGGTGTGAAGCATACGGTCCCGGCCGTGAAGGCGCTGTGAGTAATCGGGAGTGAAGCCGACAAATCGGACCGTGTTACTGATCACGTCATCTCTCGTCAACCATCGCCCAGTTCACCCGCGAGGGGTGTCCGTCAGCCGTCCGCGGCGCCCAGGACCAGCACCTGGATGGCCAGAACCGCGGCCCCACGTGCCCAGTCGTGGAAATCGGACACCTTGGTCTCCAGGTCGACCGGCTCGGCCAGGGGATGGCGCAGTCCGGTGACGGTGTCGCGCACCGTGTTCCCCGCCACATCCATCAGTCCGACGCCCTCGCCCGCGAGCAGGATCTTCTGCGGCATCGCGAAGTCGGCGATCCTGGCGACCAGGATGCCGAGGCCGCGGGCCGCCTCCCCGATCACCCGGGCGGCCATCGGGTCGCCCGCGTCGGCGAGCGCGAGGATCTCCTCGTAGCCGTGGTCGCGGCCGGTGGCGGCCATGACCTGGCGGCGGATGCTGGGGATCGACAGCAGGGCGACGGCGCTGCCGCGCTCGCCGTCCGGGGTGAGCGGTCCCGCGGGGTCGAGGATCCAGTGCCGTCCGAAGCCGCGGTCCTCCTGCCCGGTGCGCACCCGCCTGCCGCCCAGGACCAGCCCGTAGCCGATGCCCGCGCCGATGGTGAGGACCACGAACCGCTCCAGGCCCCGCCCGGCGCCGAACCAGGTCTCGGCCTCGACCAGGGCGGCCACGTCGTTCTCCACGACGACGGGCAGCCCGGTGCGCTCCTCGACGAGCGCGGCGAACGGGATGTCGCGCCAGCCGAGGAACGGTGACTCCCCCACCACCGCCCGGTCCCTGACCAGCCCGCCGACCCCGATGCCGATACCGGCCGCGCGCGGGTGGGCGCGGGCCAGTTCGGCGGTCATCTCCGCGACCAGGTCGGCGGCCTCGGCGGGGTCGTGGCTGGTGAGCGGGCGGTCGTGGCGGTCGACGATGTCGCTTCTGAGGGTGGTGACGACGCCGTAGACCATGTCGGCGGTGATCTTGAAGCCGAGGAACGAGCGGGACTCGGCGACGATGTCCAGCGGCTGCGAGGGGCGGCCCTGACGGCTCCCGGCGGGGGCGTCCGCCTCGACGAGCAGGCCCGATCCGAGGAGCGGCTTGGTCAGCCGGGTGAGGCTGCCTGCGGAGAGGCCGAGGCGGGTGGCCAGCTCGGTGCGGGAGAGCGGGCCGCCGATGAGCACCTCGATCGCCACGGCCCGTTCACCGGGGCTGAGCGGGAGCCAGCTGGCGGAGACTGCGGTCATGACGGGCGGACTCCTCCTGTTTTCTTTCGGGACGGAATCAATGGCTGCACTCTACTGACGACGGAGGCCGGGGGAAACAATCCGTACCGACCTCTTGACGGCTGGATTCTTTCGCCTCAAAAGTAAGTGCCGAGGACGAGCCGCCGCAGACAAGGGAGTCTCCCGATGACCATGGCCTCCAGCAGTCCTCCGACGCGCCGTCCGGCGCCCGGAGGTGACGGGCGGCTCGCCGCCGTCTTCATCGCGCCGGCGCTGCTGGGCTTCGTCGTCTTCCTGCTCTGGCCGACCCTGCGGGGCGTGTATCTGAGCTTCACCCGGTTCAACCTGCTGACCCCGGCCGAGTGGGTGGGCCTCGACAACTACGTACGGATGGTCCACGACCCCATCTTCTGGGACGCGCTGCGGGTCACCGTCGGCTACGTGCTCGTCAACATCGGTGTGCAGACGGTGTCGGCGCTCGCCATCGCCGTCCTGCTGCAACGCCTGACCGGCTCGGCGCTGCTGCGCGGGATCGTGCTCACCCCCTACCTGATGTCCAACGTGGTGGCCGGCATCGTCTGGCTGTGGATCCTGGACACCCAGCTCGGCATCGGCAACGAGATCGTCGCGGGGCTCGGCTTCGACCGCATCCCGTTCCTCGCCGACGAGACCTGGGCCATCCCGACGATCGCGCTGATCAACGTGTGGCGGCACGTCGGCTACACGGCGCTGCTGCTGTTCGCCGGGCTCCAGGCCATCCCCGACGAGATGTACGAGGCGGCGAAGGTGGACGGCGCGGGCGAGTGGCGGATGTTCTGGCGGATCACGCTGCCGCTGCTGCGGCCGGTCCTCGCGGTGGTGCTGATCATGACGGTGATCGGCTCGTTCCAGGTCTTCGACACGGTCGCCGTGACGACCGCGGGCGGGCCGGGCAACGCCACCAACGTCCTCCAGTACTACATCTACGGCGCCGCCTTCGGCCGCTTCCAGTTCGGCTACGCGTCGGCGATGTCGGTCGCCCTGCTCGTGGTGCTGAGCGCGATCACCGTCCTGCAGTACCGGCTCACCCGGGCCGGCCGGAGCGACCTCGGCTGACGGGGAAGGAGAACCGCGACATGACCGGTCCCACCGCCGTGACCACGGCGCCGGCCCGCCCCGGGAGCCGCGCCCGCAGACCCTCCCTTGGCCGCATCGCCGCCTGGGCGGTGATGGGCGCGATCGTGCTCGTCACCCTGCTGCCCTTCTACTGGATCCTGCGCACCGCCCTGTCCGGCAACGCGGCCCTGGCCGTCGACCCGGCCGACCCGCTGCCGGTCAAAGCGACCACCGGCGGCTTCGCGCGGGCGCTCGGCCTGCAGTCCACCGAGGAGGCGATCGCCCAGGGCGGTTCGGGCGGCGGGCTGCGGTTCTGGCGCTATCTGCTCAACTCGGTCGTCGTGTCGACGCTGATCACCGGCTGCCAGATCTTCTTCTCCGCGATGGCCGCCTACGCCTTCGCCCGGCTGCGCTGGCGCGGCAGGGACACCGTGTTCGGCCTGTTCCTGGCGGGACTGATGGTCCCGGCGATCTTCACGCTGCTGCCCAACTTCGTCCTGATCAAGCAACTCGGCCTGATCGAATCGCTGTTGGGGATCGCGCTGCCGACGATGTTCATGACGCCGTTCGCGGTGTTCTTCCTGCGCCAGTTCTTCCTGAACGTGCCGGGCGAGGTCGAGGAGGCGGCCCTGCTGGACGGCGCGGGGAAGGTGCGGATCTTCTTCCGGGTGCTGCTGCCGATGGCCTCGACGCCCGTCCTGACGCTGGCCGTGCTGACGTACATCACCTCGTGGAACGACTACTTCTGGCCGCTGATGGTGTCCTACAGCGACAGTTCACGCGTCCTGACCGTGGCCCTGGCGATCTTCCGGGCGCAGACCCCGCAGTCCGGCGTCGACTGGTCGGGCCTGATGGCGGCCACGCTCGTCGCCGCCCTGCCGATGCTCGCGCTGTTCGGCTTCTTCGCCCGCCGCGTCGTCGGCTCCATCGGCTTCACCGGCATCAAGTAAGGGGACGGACATGCGAATTCGGCTGCGCGGGAGTGCGGCGCTGTCCGGGGCGCTGGCCCTGGCCCTGGTCAGCGGCTGCGCCGGCGGGGCGGCGGTCCCGTCGTCGGACACGGTGTCGTACTGGCTGTGGGACGCCAACCAGCTGCCCGCCTACCAGGCGTGCGCGAAGGGGTTCCAGAAGGAGAACCCGGGTCTGCGGGTGCGGATCACCCAGATGGGCTGGGACGACTACTGGACGAAGCTGACGGCGAGCTTCATCGCCGGCACCCAGCCCGACGTGTTCACCGACCACATCCAGAAGTTCGGCCAGTTCGCCGACCTGAAGGTGCTCGAACCGCTCGACGGCCTCGGCATCGACCCGTCCCGCTACCAGGCGGGCCTCGCCGACAACTGGGTCGGCCAGGACGGCCACCGCTACGGCGCCCCCAAGGACTGGGACACCGTCGCGCTGTTCTACAACGAGAAGATGGCGAGGTCCGCCGGTCTCGACGCCGGCCGGCTCAACTCCCTCTCCTGGAACCCCGAGGACGGCGGTACCTTCGAGAAGGCCATCGCCCGCCTCAGCGTGGACCGCGACGGCAGGCGCGGGGACGAGCCGGGCTTCGACCCGAAGCACGTCGCGGTCTACGGCCTGGCGAGCAACGGCGGCGGGGACGGCGACGGCCAGACCCAGTGGAGCAACTTCGCCGCCTCCGCGGGCTGGACCTACACCGACAAGAAGCGCTGGGGCACCACCTACCACTACGACGACCCGACCTTCGCGTCCGTGCTCACCTGGTACTTCGGGCTGGTGAAGAAGGGGTACATGCCGCCGTTCTCCGCCTTCAACTCCCAGTCCAACCCGGCCAACGCGCAGGTCGCCTCGGGGAAGGCGGCCACCGCCTTCGACGGCGCCTGGATGATCTCGACGTACGCGGGCCTGAAGGGCGTCGGCACCGGCGCCGCCGTCACCCCGATCGGGCCGACCGGCAAGCGGGCCACCATGATGAACGGCCTCGCCGACTCCGTCACCCGCGACGCCCCGCACAAGGCGGGCGCGCTGAAGTGGGTGCGCTATCTCGCGTCCGACGACTGCCAGCGGACGGTGGGCGCGCACGGCGTCGTCTTCCCCGCCACCCCCGACGGCACGGCCGCCGCCGTCGACGCCTACCGCGCGAAGGGCGTGGACGTGTCGGCGTTCACCGAGCCGCTCACCGACACCGCGCACTCCGCGACCTTCTCGTTCCCGATCACCGCGTACGCGGCCGACGTGTACGCGCTGATGCACCCCGCCATGCAGGACGTCTACGGCAGCGGCGGCTCCGTGGCCGGCCTCGACACGACCAACACCCAGATCAACCGGATCCTCGACCAGTGATCCGACCGTCCACTCGACCCTTGAAGGGCACGCCATCCATGACGTTCTCCCTCGGCATCGTCGGTGCCGGCCAGTTCTCCGGCCAGTTCGCCAAGCTGTTCCTGGCCCATCCGGGCGTCTCCGACATTCATGTCACCGACCTGCTGCCCGAGCGGGCCGAGCGGCTCGTCGCCGACGAAGGGCTCACCGGCACCTTCCCGTCCTACGAGGCGATGCTGGAGTCGCCCGCCGTCGACGCGGTCGCGATCTTCACGCAGCGCTGGACGCACGGCCCGCTGGTCCTCCAGGGCCTCGACGCGGGCAAGCACGTGTACTCGGCGGTCCCCATGGCGATCACCACCGAGGAGATCGCGGCCATCATCGAGGCGGTCAAGGTGACCGGCCTGACCTACATGATGGGCGAGACCAGCCAGTACAACCCGGCGACCGTGCACGCCCGCAACCAGATCGCCGAAGGCGCCTTCGGCCGGATCTTCTACGCCGAGGGCGACTACGTCCACGACATGGACCTCGGGTTCTACGACGCCTACCGCTACAGCGGCGGCGACAACTGGAAGGCCACCGCGAGCTATCCGCCGCTGCTGTACCCGACGCACGCGGTGGGCGGGGTGCTCGGCGCCTGGCAGACGCACGCGGTGAGCGTGTCGGCGCTGGGCGTGGTGGACGAGCGGGGCGACGGCGTCTTCGACCGCTCGGTCAGCCAGTTCGACAACGACGTCTCCAACGCGACCGCGCTGTTCGAGGTGGCGGGCGGCGGGTCGTTCCGCACCAACGAGTTCCGGCGGGTGGGCTATCCGTCACACATCCGGGAGTCCCGTTTCCGCTTCTTCGGCACCGAGGCGAGCATGGAGCAGTTGGCGACGGTCGCGCTCTGGCAGGACAAGAAGGGGGTGAAGGACATCAGTGAACTCCTCGAACCCAAGCCCACGATGTCCCCCGACGACCCGTCGCTCCAGCACATCGCGCCGGAGTTGCGGGCCGCGTTCACCTCGGGCTCGGCGCCGGTGCACGACCGGGCCAGGCTGCCCCGGGAGTTCGACCATCTGCACAACGGCCACGAGGGCAGCCACCACTTCCTGGTGGACGACTTCGTGACCGCCGTGAACACCCGGTCGCTGCCGTCGGTGAACGCGTGGGTGGCGGCCCGCTACACCCTGCCGGGCATCGTCGCGCACGAGTCGGCGCGGCAGGGCGGGGCCCGCCTCGCGATCCCGGACTTCGGGGACGCGCCGCGGGAGTGACGGCGTCCGCGGGCCGGGCGCCCGGTGGGATCAGGTGCCCGGCTTGCGGCCGTAGACGAAGACGTCGTCGCCGTTCTTCAGCAGCGACCAGTACTTCTTGGCGACGGTGGGCGTCATGTTGACGCAGCCGTGCGAGCCGGGCGGGTTCCACATGCTGAGGCCGACCGAGTGGAAGGCCTGGCCGCCGTCGAAGAACTGGCTGTAGGGCATGGGCACGTCGTAGAGGGACGAGACGTGGTCGATGTCACGCCAGTAGACCTTCTTCAGCCCGGTGCGGGTCTCGTAGCCGTCGCGGCCGGTGCGGACCGGGACGGGACCGTAGACGAGCTTCTTGCCGTCCTGCACCCAGCTGAGCTGGAGCGTGAGGTTCACGCAGGCGATCCGGCCCTTGTTGACGGGGCAGGTACCGGCCTTGTTGGGCGTGTTGCCCACGGCCTTCTGCTTGGTCATCAGATCCATCACGCCCCAGGTGACCGGACCCGCGTAGCCCTGGTTCGGGGTGATGCCGTGCTTGGTCTGGAAGGCCCTGATGGCCTTGCAGTCGGTGCTCGACTGCTTGCCGTCGACCGGGCGGCCGAGGAACTTCTCGACCTTCTTCTGGTAGGGCCCCGCCTGGGTGGTGCAGCCGGTCGCGGCCTGCGCCGGCGCGGTGCCGAGCGCGAGGCCGATCGGTGCCACCAGTGCGGTGAGCCCCAGGACGACGGCTCCCCGTCTGCGTATGTCCCCCATGCCGTCCCGCCTTTCGCGTGGAGTGGTGCTTCGTGGTCGCTGGTCTCGCTGGTCGGCGAGCCCCACTCACAGGACCGGTGTACGACGTGTTCGGTTGTGGGCCGGGGCGCGCTGCGACCAAATGGTGACATTACCGTGTGCCCGGTGGGGGTCATGACCACGCGGACCGATCCAGCCGTCCCGGGCCGCGGACGGTCTTGCCGCCGGGGCAGGGTTCGGCCAGGGTGGGAGGCGGTGCGCCGGTCGGCCTTCGCGCACCGGACATGATCACGGGGGTGACATGGGTTCTGCGGCGGCTCGGTCGGACGGTCCGGTACCGGGGGCGGGCGGGCACCGCGTCCGTGATGTGGTGCGCGACGTGGTCGCCGAAGTGGCCCCGGAGGAACAGCCGTTGGTGGCGGGCCTGCTCCGGTTCGACGACGCGACGGTGGTGCGAAGGCTCAGTGGCCGCGGCCGGCGCCACGAACCCCTGGGGTTCGGGCTGGGCGAGGTCGCCGCGCTGGTGACGCCGGTGGTCTGGCTTGCGGTGAACCAGACGGCGCAGCGGGTCGTGGGTGCCGCGCTCGACGGCGCCGCGGGCAGGGCGAGAAACGCGCTGCGCAGACTGTCGCGCAGGCCGCCCGAGACCGTCACGGTTCCGCCGCTCAGCCGTGAACAGCTGGCCATGGTGCGGCAGTTGGTGCTGGAGGTGGCCGCGGAGCTGCACCTGGACGAGGAGCGCGCTCGGGCCGTCGCCGACGCGGTGGTGGCCAGGCTGGCGCTGGCGGGACCGGAGAGCGGCGGTCGCGGCGGCCCGGCCGGTCCCGACGACTCCACCGAACCCCCGGCGGGCCCCACCACCGGTCCCGCGTGATGCCCCGCTCCCCCGCCGCCACGGTGTCCGGTGCGAAGCGGCGGCCCGCCCCCGCCGGGATCGACGAGCGGGTTCTCGCGGCCGGTACCACCCTGCGGTTCGTCCTGCTCCTGCTGCTGCTGGCGGCCGCGGGCGCCACCATGGTGCCCCGGGTCGTCCGGCATCTGCTCGCCTCGCCCCAGCTCGCCGACAAGGAGGCGGGGTGCTGGCTGGCGGCGGGCATCGACACCGGCGGGCCGCTGAACGCGAGCTACGTCCAGTTCACCAGGAACGCGGCGGCGTTCAAGGCGTGCACGGCTCGGTACCAGCAGGATTTCGACGGGGTGTCGCTCGCGGTGGGCGCGGGGGCCGTCGCGGTGGCCGTCGCCGTGTACTGGCTGCTGCCGGTCTGGCGGACGCGGCGCTCCAGGGTCGCGCCCCTGGACGCGATGGACGTGCACGGCGGGCTGCGGCCCCTGCTCGACGACCTCGTGACCGTCGCGGGAGTCACCCGGCCGCCCCGGTTCGTCGTCGACCCGGCGGCGCCGACGGTGAGCGCCATCGCGTTCGGCCGGCGGCGCGGTCCCACGATCCGCCTCGACGGCGGTCTGGTCGCGACCTGCGACACGCACCGTGAGCAGTTCCGTGCCGTGGTGCTCCACGAACTCGCGCACCTGCGGGCCGGGGACACCCCTGTCACCTACGCGACCGTCGCGCTGTGGCGGGTGTTCCTCGTCCTCGTCCTGCTCCCGTGGGCCGCGGTGGGCGTGGACATCCTCCTCGTCGCCGGAACCCCGGGCGTGCGGGGGCAGTTCGCGCCGTTCAACACGCACGAACTGGTCCTCGGCTGCGCCATCGTGCTGGCGGTCCACCTCACGCGCGCCGGCATCCTGCGCCACCGTGAGATCTACGCCGACCTCATGGCGGTGCGTTGGGGCGCGAGCCGGGAGCTGTGGGAGGCGTACGCCCGGCAGCCCCCCTGGGCGGGGCCGCGCCCGCTCACCGGGTTCGCCGAGCTGTGGCGCAGCCATCCGTCCTGGGCGCTGCGCCGGGCGTCGCTGACCGACCCGAGGGCGCTGTTCGCGCTGGAGCGCCTGCCGCTGTTCCTCACCGGGCTCGCCGCCGACGTCCTCGTCTGGCACCTCGGGAGCCTGCCGGACGCGTCCGTTCCGGTGCGGGCGGTGCTCGTCGCGGGGCTCGTCGTGGGCGTCGGGGGCGTCGCGCTGTGGCGCGCGGTGCTGTACGCGCGCCTCACCGGGCGGCCGGTGCCGTCCGGTGCGCCCGTCGGCCTGTGGCTGGGCGCCGGGCTGGTCGTGGGCGAGTTGGCGGGTCCGGGAGCGGCCTACAACCACTGGCTGCCGCCGCATCCCGAGGCGCTGCTGATCCTGGTGGCGGCGCTGGTCCTGGTGATGGCGTGGACCGCGCAGAACGCCGCCTGGTGGCTGGGGTCATGGCGCGGCCGCTCCCTGGGCCCCGCGATGCTGCTGGGCCTCGCGGCGCCCGCGCTCGCGCTCGCCTCCGTCCTGTGGTGGTGGTACGGCGACGGCCAGGTCCTCACCGACGGGTGGCCGTACACGACGGCCGGGCTGCTCGGCTCGTACGGGCTGCCGGGGCTGCCGCCCGCGCACATCGGCCCGCTGCTCGAGGTCGTCGCGGTGGTGGGTGTCCTTCCCGGCACCGACGCGTCGGTGGAGAGCTTCTGGTGGGCCGGGGTGCTGCTGTGGCTGGTGCCGCTGCTCGCGCTGCTCGCCCCGGCGCTCCGTCCGTCGTCGGGCCCCCCGAAGTGGCTGACCGGAGCGCTGTCGCAGACGGCGGGGCCGTCGGTCCAGGTCGGCGACGCCGGGAACCGCCCGGGTCTGGGGCGGCTGCTCGCCGCCGGTCTCGCCGGTGGCCTCGTCTGCTGGGCCGGTCTCGCTCTGGCCCGGTCCCGCCTGCACCGACCCGGTCCGGCTGCCGTGGGGACGACGGGCCCGTTCCAGCTCACGCAGCTGATGGGGCCTGTGCTGGTGATCTGCTGCGCGATGGCCCTGACGGCCGCCGTCGTCGCCGCGGTGACGGACACCGGCCGGCTGCCGGCCGGGCTGGTCGCGGCGGGGTGCGCGGCGCTGCTGGGCGCGGGCGGCAACTGGCTGCTGATGGCCGCGGACGGCTGTCTGGGACCGCTCGACACGGTGGCGGGCGGGTGCGGTTGGCACCCGTGGGCGGCGGGCCGGCTGCTGCGGATCGAGCTGGCGTACACGGGGAGCCTGGGGACGCTGCTGGCGGGGGCGGCCGCCTTCGTGGGCGGCGGGGCCGGGGTGCTGGGGCGGCGGCGGTCCGCGGCGCGGGTCCGTCCCCGGCGGTCGCGTCGGCGAGTCTGGGAACGGGGTGTCCGGGTGGCGGCCGTCGTGGTCGTGGCGGCCGGGATCGGCACGACGGTCTTCGCCGTCCAGGCGTCCGGCTCGGCCGCCCGCCCGTCCCGGTCACCGGAGCTGATGCTGGACCAGTCGACTCCCGCCCCTTCGGCGGCGCTGGTCCGGCTGGAGGGCCAGGCGTGGGCGGCGGTCGGGGGGCTCGACCATCTCAACGCGTTCATGTCGGCTCAGCGCGGCTACACCGCCGCCTCGAAGGCCGTGGGGAACTCCACCTCCGAAGCCGGATTCGCCACGGCCATGGGCAGGTTGAGCACCCGGTGCGCCACCCTCGACCGGGTGACGAGGAGCGCCCGCGGGTACTTCACGGTGCCCGAGCCGACGGGTCAGCGGATGTGGTCGGACCTGCTGACCCGCCAGCGGGAGTTCGCCGCGGCCTGCCGTGAGCTGACGAAGCGGCCGGGAGCCGGCACCGCCGAGGCCGCGACGACCGCCCGGCAGAACGCCGTCGACGCGACGGACGCGATGATCTACTGGCTCGCCGAGACGGGCGCGATCCGGCAGAAACCCGCGTAAAGGACCCGTGAACATTCTGCGGTCGACCATGAAGTGATATGGCAGGCACATGGCAGTCCGGTAGAGATGCCCGCTACCTTCGGTGCATGGGGAACGCCAAAGTGCATACCGCGCGGGGGAGTTGGCGACGATCAGGCACAGTCGCCGCACCCGTCACCGCAGCCGTGCTGGCCGGGACGCTCGCGCTGACATCCTGCGGGAGCGGCGACAAGAGCGCCGGCACCGGGGACAAGAAGCCGACCGAACACCACACCGTCGTCCTGGAGGCCACCTCCGACTACGGCCGGCCGATAGCGATCAACTACTTCGGTACGGCCACCGGACCGAAGGGCATGACCACCATCGGCGAGAAGGGCAAGGGGGACCTGTCCGCGGCGTCACCGTGGAAGGTCACGCTCACCGTGAACGGCAAGGACCCGTGGATCCATCTCTCGGCCAACGGAACCGGCTGCATCGGACGGGCGACCGGGGGTGACTCCTGCGCGACCGGCACCATTCCCGACGCGGCCGACATCGAGGGCAAGGGCATCACCACGTGCCGCATCACCATCGACGGCAAGGTGGTGGCCGCGGAGTCGTACACATATCCCGTGATCATTCCCGTCACCTGTCTCACTCCGCGCGGCGACAAGACGAAGTGAGGGGCCATGACCGAGGAGACCGCGGGCTCCGTCCCGCCGAAGAAAGCACGGCGGCGCGGCCCGCTCATCGCGCTGCTCGCCCTCGTCCTCGTCGTCGTCGCCGGTGTGTCCGTGTGGCTCCTCGGACCCGGCCGCGGGAACACGGACGGCTCCGGATCGTCCCTGCGGGACGAACTCGACCGCTCGGCGGCCCTGCTCCGCGGTGCGCCCGCGCTCCACTACACGGGCGCCATGAGGGTCAAGGGGCAGGCGGACACCCGCCTCGACCTGGTCGTGGACAACCCCGGCGACGCGCTCGGCACCCTGGCGAGCCCGGACGGTCCCGCACTCGACTACGTGGCGGCCGACGGCAAGTCGTTCCTGCGCGGAAAGGCCGCGGCGTGGCGGTCGTTCGGCATGGGCGAGAAGTCCGAGGTGCTCGCGGAGGGCCCGCGCCTGGTGGCACCCGGCGTCTTCTTCAGCGAGGACCCCGCCACCGCTCTGGCGCCCCCGGCGCTGGCGAAGACGCTGCGCTTCGAGGACGTCCCGGACAAGAAGATCACCGCGGCTGACCCCGTCACCGCGGGCGGTCGCACCTGCACCCCGGTCCATGCCGGCGGCTGGACCGTCTGCCTGGGCGAACGGCTGAAGGGCGGCGCCAGGTTCGTCGACCGGGTCACCTTTCCCGGCGGCTCGCCCGTGCTCGACCTCGCGTCGATGTCACGGCAGGAGATCAAGCGGTTCTCCGACGACTTCCGGTCGAAGGTGCCCATGACGCGGGACGCGGTCAACGACCAGATCGACGTGACCACCCAGATCCTCCACGACTACAAGGGGAAGTGCGCTCCGACAGCCTGCACCTTCCGCTCCCGGACGACCGTCACCTACCTCGGCTCCTCCGCCGCGCCGCAGGCGTCCAAGGACGTCCAGGTGAACTACGCGTGGGTGATCGAGCGGGACGGGAAGACGGTGAAGGTCGGCCGCAACTGCTCGGGCGCCGTACTGGTCAAACCGGGCAGCTCGGTCGATCTGGCGTGCACCGCCACCGGCCCCCCGGTTCCCGCCGGGGCGACCAGCGGCCAGTACCACGGTGCGATCCACACGTCCGATGTCGCCCTCACCCGGGCCGAGTACGAGGCTCTCGTGCGCCTCGCGGCCGACCACGCCGAGAAGGTCGCGGCCCTCCCCGACCTGCCGTCCGCCGGCTGACCCGGCCGCGTCGCACGGGACCGGTCCGCCGCCGTCAGCCGCCCGCCCGCTCGATCGCCGACAGGAAGCCGGTGTTGACGGCGGTCAGGCCGCCGTCGACGGTGAGGGAGGTGCCGGTGATCCAGGCGGCGTCGCGGGAGGCGAGGAACGCCACGGCGGCGGCGATGTCCTCGGGCTCGCCGATCCGGCCGAGCGGGTAGAGGCCCTCGACCGCGGCGAGCCGGTCCTCGCGTCCCTGCCACGCGGAGGTGCGGACCGTGCCGGGCAGGACGAGGTTGACGCGGACCCCGCGCGCCGCCGCGTGTCCCGCGAGGGTGCGGGTGAGGGAGCCGAGGCCGGCCTTGGCGGCGCTGTAGGCGTGGTTGCCGAAGTCCTGGAGGCCGTTGACGGAGCCGATGGTGACGACGGCGCCGCGTCCCGAGGCGGCCAGGTGCGGGAGGGCGGCGCGGCAGCAGCGGTAGGCGCCGGTCAGGGTGATGTCGAGGTCGAGGTCCCAGGCGTCGTCCGGCTCGTCCTCGAACAGCGGGGTGTCGGGGCTGCAGTGGGCGGCGCAGTTGACGAGGACGTCGAGGCGGCCGAAGGTGTCGAGGGCGTGCGCGACGGCCGCCTCGACGGCCGCCCGGTCCCCCACGTCGCACGCCGTCGCCCCGGCGGTGAGGCCCTCGGCGCGCAGTCGCCGCGCGGTCCGCTCGGCCTCGGGTCCGTCGGCGTCGGCCAGCAGCACCCCGGCCCCCTCCCCCGCGAGCCTGCGGGCGACCGCGGCCCCGATGCCGCGGGCCCCTCCGGTGACGAGAACCCCGTATCCCGCGAAGCGCTGTGTGTCGGTCATGGGCGGCAACCTACTGCGCCGACGATCAGCGGGGCAGGGGGCGGGCGCGGACGGCGGGGAACGCGCGGTCCTTCACGGCCGCGCGGCGAGCCGCTCGGCCAGCGCGGCGTCGTCGGGGAGGAACCAGATGCGGTCGCCCTGGTTGGTCTCGTGGACGAAGTCGCGCAGCGCGGAGCTGTCGGCGAGGTGGCGGGAGAGGTCGCCGAGCACCACCAGGCGCACCCGGTAGGTGACGAACTTCTGCACGACCGCGCCCGCGACGCCCGTCCTGAGCCGGAAGAACGCCTCGGCGACCCGCTCGGCGGGCACCACGACCAGCTCCGCGCCCTGCCCCATGGCGTCCCCGATCAGGTCGAGGGCGGCCTGTTCGCCGTCGAGCGCCGGTCCTTCGGGGGCGCAGCGCAGGGCGGGGACGTCATGGAGGGTCACGAGCGTGTCGGTGGTCATGATCGGTGAGGGTAGCGGTGTCCCGGGCGCGGGACACCGGGTTTTCCGGCGGCCCCGGTGGGGTCAGTGGCCGCGGGCGATCCACTCCTGGAGGTGCGGGGCCTCGGCGCCGATGGTGGTGGGGTCGCCGTGGCCGGTGAGGACCTTCGTCCCGGGCGGCAGGCCGAGCAGCCGGTCGCGGATCGAGTCGATGATGGTCGGGAAGTCCGAGTAGGAGCGGCCGGTGGCGCCGGGGCCGCCCTGGAAGAGGGTGTCGCCGGTGAAGACGGCGCCGAGCCCGGGGTCGTGGAGGCAGACCGCGCCGGGCGCGTGCCCGGGGGTGTGCAGCACCTGGAGGTCGGCGCCCGCCACCTCGATGACCTGGCCGTCGACGAGGTGGGCGTCGGGGTCGCGGTCGGGGTGGGTCTGCTTCCACAGCGGCAGGTCGTCGGGGTGCAGCCAGATCGTGGCGCCGGTGCGGTCGGCGAGGGCGGGCGCCGCGTCGATGTGGTCGTTGTGGGCGTGGGTGCACACGATGGCGACCAGGCGCCGGTCGCCGACGGCCGCGGCGATGGCGTCGGCGTCATGGGCGGCGTCGATGACGACGGCCTCGTGGTCGTCGCCGACGATCCAGACGTTGTTGTCGACGTCCCAGGTGCCGCCGTCGAGGCTGAACTGCCCTGAGGTGACGAGGCGTTCGATGCGCGGGGCCATCAGAGGACCACCACCGAGCGCAGCACGTCACCGTGGTGCATCCGCTCGAACGCCTTCTCGACGTCGGTGAGTTCGATGGTCTCCGTCACGAACGCGCCGAGGTCGAGGCGGCCCTGGAGGTGGAGGTCGATCAGCATCGGGAAGTCGCGGGAGGGCAGGCAGTCGCCGTACCAGGAGGACTTGAGGGAGCCGCCGCGGCCGAAGACGTCGAGGAGCGGCAGTTCCAGCTTCATCTCCGGGGTGGGCACGCCGACCAGGACGACGGTCCCGGCGAGGTCGCGGGCGTAGAAGGCCTGCCGGTAGGTCTCCGGGCGGCCGACGGCCTCGATGACGACGTCGGCGCCGAAGCCGCCGGTGAGTTCCCTGATGGCGTCGACCGGGTCGGTGGAGCGGGAGTTGACGGTGTGGGTGGCGCCCATGGAGCGGGCGGTCTCCAGCTTGCGGTCGTCGATGTCGACGGCGATGACCTTCGCGGCGCCCGCGAGGCTCGCGCCGGCGATGGCCGCGTCGCCGACGCCGCCGCAGCCGATGACGGCGACGGTGTCACCGCGGCCGACGTTGCCGGTGTTGATGGCGGCGCCGATGCCGGCCATCACACCGCAGCCGAGGAGTCCCGCGACCTGCGGGGCGACCGACGGGTCGACCTTGGTGCACTGTCCCGCGGCGACCAGGGTCTTCTCGGCGAAGGCGCCGATGCCGAGCGCCGGGGAGAGTTCGGTGCCGTCGGTGAGGGTCATCTTCTGCTGGGCGTTGTGCGTGTTGAAGCAGTACCAGGGGCGGCCGCGCAGACAGGCCCGGCAGTTGCCGCACACGGCACGCCAGTTGAGGATCACGAAGTCGCCGGGCGCGACGTCGGTGACGCCCGCGCCGACGGACTCGACGACGCCGGCGGCCTCATGGCCGAGCAGGAAGGGGAACTCGTCGTTGATGCCGCCCTGCTTGTAGTGCAGGTCGGTGTGGCAGACCCCGCACGCCTGGATCTTGACGACCGCCTCGCCGGGCCCGGGATCGGGCACGACGATCGTCTCCACCCGCACCGGCTCGTCCTTGCCCGGTGCGATCACGCCGCGTACTTCCTGCGCCATCGTGTTGAACCCTTTCCCTCGGCCGGTGCTCCTCCCCCGACCCTACGCGAGACGGGCCGGTCACGGACGTCACCCGAGCTGTGCCGACGCCGGGAGCAGGCACGATCCGGTCGAGCGCCCCCATTCCCCGGCTCCGGGGCCGGGCCACTCGGACGACCGGGGACCTCCGGGGCGCGCCGATCACGCAGGAAGCCCGCCCGCCGCCCGCCCTCGCCCTCGCCCGCCTCACGTCCTCGCCCGCCTCACGTCCTCGCCCGCCGCCCGCGCCCCGACCTCGTCCGCCGTCCGCCGTCCGCCGTCCGCCGTCCGCGGGCACCCGGCCCTGGCGCCGGGTGCCGTGCGGGCCGGACGTAGCCTTGGGCTCCGCCGACCCCGAGGAGCGCCGTGAGCCCCGCAGACGTCACGCCCGCACCGCCCGCCTGGCGCCTCCTGCTGAGCCATGTGCGCCCGCACCGCTGGGCGTTGGCCGCGGGCGGGTTCCTCTCGCTGCTCACCGGCGGCGCGGCGCTGCTGCTGCCGCTGGTGGCGAAGGGGCTGATCGACGACCTGTCGCGGGACCGCGCCATCACCGGCGCGCTGCTGGCGATGTCGGCGCTCGTGGTCGCCAACGCGGTGCTCGGCGGCCTGGGTTCGTACGTGCTGCGGCGCACCGCCGAGTCGGTGGTGCTGGGCGCGCGGCGGACCCTGTCGTCGTATCTGCTGCGGCTGCGGATCACCGCCGTGGACCGCAGCGAGCCCGGCGACCTGATGGCGCGGATCACCTCGGACACCACCCTGCTGCGCGAGGTCACCACCGACTCGCTGGTGGGTTTCGGCACCGGCGGTCTGACGCTGCTGGCGACCGTCGTGATGATGGGGTTCGTCGACCCGGTGCTGCTGGGCGTCACGCTCGCCGTGGTGGTGGGCGCGGGCGTGGTGCTGGGCGCGATCGTGCCGCACATCAACCGGGCGAGCCGGCGGGCGCAGGACGCGGTGGGGGTGATGGGCGCCTCGCTGGAACGGGTCCTGGGCGCGCTGCGCACGGTCAAGGCGTCCGGCGCCGAGGACCGCGAGGAGCGGACCCTGCACGCCGCCGCCGAGGAGTCCTGGCGGCAGAGCGTGCGCGCCGCCAAGTGGGCCGCCGCCGCGGGCAACACGGCGGGGCTCGCGATGCAGGTCGCGTTCATCACGGTGCTCGCGGTGGGCGGGGCGCGGGTGGCGACCGGGGCGATCGACATCGGCACGCTGGTCGCGTTCCTGCTGTACGTGTTCTATCTGATGGCGCCGATCCAGCAGGTGGTCGGTGCGGTCACGCAGTACCAGACGGGCTCCGCCGCGCTCGCCCGGATCCAGGAGGCGCTGGCCCTGCCCGCCGAACCGCCGTCCCCGCCCGCGCCGTTGCCCGGTGCGGGTGCCGAACCGGCCGCCGTCGCCTTCGACGACGTCCGCTTCCGCTACGCCGACGACCTGCCGTACGTCCACCACGGGGTGACGTTCGCGGTGCCCGCCCGGGGCATGACGGCGTTCGTCGGCCCGTCGGGCGCGGGCAAGACCACCGTGTTCTCGCTCATCGAGCGGTTCTACGACCCCGAGTCGGGGACCGTCACGCTCGACGGACGGCCGCTCGGGGAGTGGGAGTTGACCCGGCTGAGGTCGGCGATCGGGTACGTCGAGCAGGACGCGCCCGTGCTGTCCGGGTCGCTGCGGGACAACCTGCTGCTCGGTCACCCGGAGGCGGGCGGGGAGGCGCTGGACCGGGTGGTGCGCACGACCAGGCTCGACGGGGTGGTGGCCCGCCTTCCGCAGGGACTCGACACCCTGGTGGGGCACCGGGGCACCAAGCTGTCGGGCGGTGAGCGGCAGCGGGTGGCGATCGCGCGGGCCCTGCTGCGCCGGCCCCGGCTGCTGCTGCTCGACGAGGCGACCTCGCAGTTGGACGCGGTGAACGAGGCGGCGCTGCGGGACACCGTCGCGGAGGTGGCGCGGGAGACAACGGTGCTGGTCGTCGCGCACCGGCTGTCGACGGTGACGGCGGCGGACCGGATCGTGGTGATGGACGCGGGCCGGGTCCGCGCGGTGGGCACCCACCACGAACTCGTGGCCGCCGACCCGCTCTACGCGGAGCTGGCGGCCACCCAGTTCCTGGCGACGGCGGGCTGAACTCCCTTCGGCGGAAGGGGTGGTGGGTGTGCCGGGGAGGCGCTGACCGCCGGACGGGCGCGGTGCGCATCCCGCCACACTCCCGAGGTCCCCGCACTCCCGAGGTCCCCCGCCCTCCCGAGGTCCCCCGCACTCCCGTTCGTGCGGTGAAATCCGCTTCACGCGCGCTCTCCGGGAACGCGCCGCGCGCAGGCCCGGGTCATGCCGAGGGCCGCCCGGCGGTGCGCGGGGCGGCCCTCGGTGTGGTGCGGGTCCGTGGCTACTCGAAGGCTCCGACCAGTCCGGTGACGGGCGCGGCCATGTCGGTGATCTGGTGCAGCTGGCTCAGGTCGTTGAGCCCGTTGAGCTGCTTGAGCTGGGCCGAGGGCCGGGGCAGCAGCGCCTGGTGCTCGGCGGGGATCTCGCTGGTGGTCAGCGAGTCAAGCATCGCGATCGGGTTGATCTTGCCGGAGTCCTGGGCGGCCGGCTCGGCGGCGTTCGCGAGCGGAGCGGCGAGCGCGGTGAGCCCGGCGGCGAGGCCAACGGCGGCGACGATACGACGTGTTGAGATCATGTCTTCAGCAACGGCGTACCGCGCCCGCCGGTCACGGCCACCGGCCGCCGCTCACTCGTCAGGCGGAGCGCCGGGCCCGCACTTGCCGGTCGCGGCGGCCCGGAGGAGCCTCGGAGGTGAGCCTGTCGAAGGAGGCGGACCGGATGACCATCGCCGTGAACGGGCGGGCCGTGTCATGGGCCGGCTGACGAGAAGGATCGGGCGCGTCCAGGTGTCGACCCGGCTGACCTGGTCGTTCTCGGCGCGCACGAGTGTCGGCCGGCGGCGGCGGCCGGTCCTGGCCGCCGCCGCGGGCCGACTGGTGTCGACGGCGCTGCTGCGCAGGGCGCTCGGCGCGGCCCGCGCCCACCGGCCGGGCGCGGCGCCGGCGCCCTGCCGGGCCCGCCGGCCGTGGCGCCGGTGAGCCCGCTCCGCTCCGCGGGTCAGCGCATCCAGGCGCTGTACTCCATGACGTCGCCGGTCCGCACCCCGTACTCGGGCTGCGGCGCGGTGTACGTGGTCTCCATGCCGAGGACGGCGCCGTCGTCGGCCGACATGATGAGCATCCGCCGCACCCCGGTGGTGCCGTCGTACACGTAGGCCTGCCCCGCGCGGCCGAGCCGGTCGGTGACCCGGCCCACCGGGCGCAGCCCGCGCGCCTCGGAGAGCAGGCCGGCGACCGCGGCCGACTCGCGGGCGCCGAGCGTCCAGTTGTCGAGGAGGAGCCCCACGGCGTCGAGGAGCCGGGGTGTGTCCAGCGGTCCCTGCTCGTGGGCGGCCTCGGTGAGATAGGCGAGCAGTCCGGCGCGGTCGTGCGGCGGGGGCGCCTCGGGCGGGGCGTCGCTCCAGCTCGGCGGATAGGTCCTGCGGACCAGGACCTCGCCGTCGTCGACGAGCCGCGGCGAGCCGTTCTCGTCGGTGAGGACGGGGCGGCCGGCGTGGCGCGGGTCGGTGGCGACCACCAGTTCGGTGTGGCGCGCGTCGGCCTTCCAGCGGACGATCCGTTCCAGCGGGAGCGTGATGGGCGGCTTGTCGTCGCTCATGCCGAGGCTCCAGGTCTGCACGTGGGTGCCCTTGCGCAGGGTGGGCCCGCCGTCGGCGGCGTTCTCGGCGCGGGCGGCGAGCACGGCGAGGCCGACCGGGGTGGTGTCGGTCCTGACGACCAGCGGGCGCGGCGCGGCGATGGCGGGGGTGGCGCTCGGCCCGCCGAGGAGCAGGGCCAGCGCGGTCGCGACGACGACGGTGAGGGCGACGGCGCTCCACAGCAGCCGGGGGCCGCGACGGCCCGCGGTCGACGGCCGCCGGGCGCTCTTCGCGGGCAGGCGGAGGCGGCGGGCGGGGGGTTCGCGCAGGAGCAGGTGCAGCCGGTGTTCGGCGCGCGGGTCGAGGGGGCCGTCGGCGTAGCGGGGGCCGTCGGGCGGTACCGGGTCGGCCCGGCGCAGGATCTCCAGTTCGTCAGCCATGGCCGTGCTCCTTGGTGAGGGTCGCCGCGGGCGGGTGGACGCGGTCGATCTCCGCTCTGAGGCGGCGGCGGGCGCGGTGCAGCCGCATCGCGGCGGCCCGCTGTCCGCAGCCGAGCGCGACGGCGACCTCCTCGACGTCCAGTTGCTCCCACGCCGTGAGGCGCAGCACCTCGCGGTCGCCCTCGGAGAGGCGGTCGAGCGCGTCGTGCACCCAGGCGCCCGGCGGTTCGGTGTCGGGGCTCTCGACGACCTGCCTGCCGTGCGCCGCCTCGTCGTTGCCCAGCCGGTCCAGCAGACGGCGCCTGCGTCCGTGGCCGCGTATCGCGTTCGCGAGGCAGTTGCGGGCCACCCCGTACAGCCAGGGCAGCGGCGCCCCCGGCAGGTCGCCGCGGCGCCGCCAGGCGACCGTGAACACCTCCGCCACCACTTCCTCCACCTCGCTGGTACGCCCGTCCAGTCGCCGCGCGACATAGCGGCTGACCGCCCAGTAGTGCTCGCGATAGGCAGCGGCGAAGATCTCGTCGTTGCTCATGTTCCGTCTGTGTCCGGCACCGGCCGGATCGTCACACCCTCCTCCGTGATGCTCGTCGCGTCCTTCGAGTGTGACCTGCGGGCCGCGACCGGACACAGGCGGGGCATGAGCAACATCAAGTGGCTGACGACCACGGACCACAAGACGATCGGCACGCTGTATCTGGCGACGTCGTTCGCGTTCTTCCTGCTCGGCGGGGTGATGGCGCTGGTCATGCGCGCCGAGCTGGCCCGTCCAGGGCTGCAGATCGTGTCGAACGAGCAGTTCAACCAGGCGTTCACGATGCACGGCACGATCATGCTGCTGATGTTCGCGACGCCGCTGTTCGCGGGGTTCGCGAACTGGATCATGCCGCTCCAGATCGGCGCGCCCGATGTGGCGTTCCCGCGGCTGAACATGCTGGCGTACTGGCTCTACCTGTTCGGCTCGCTGATCGCGGTGGGCGGCTTCCTCACCCCGCAGGGCGCGGCCGACTTCGGCTGGTTCGCCTACAGCCCGCTCTCCGACGCGGTCCGCTCGCCGGGCGTCGGGGCGGATATGTGGATCATGGGTCTGGCCTTCTCCGGCTTCGGTACGATCCTCGGCTCGGTCAACTTCATCACCACGATCATCTGCATGCGCGCGCCCGGCATGACGATGTTCCGGATGCCGATCTTCGTGTGGAACGTGCTGCTGACCGCGGTGCTGGTCCTGCTCGCCTTCCCGGTGCTCGCCGCCGCCCTCTTCGCGCTGGAGGCGGACCGCAAGTTCGGCGCGCACGTCTTCGACGCCGCGAACGGCGGGGCGTTGCTCTGGCAGCACCTGTTCTGGTTCTTCGGGCATCCAGAGGTGTACATCATCGCCCTGCCGTTCTTCGGCATCATCAGTGAGGTCATCCCGGTCTTCTCCCGCAAACCGATGTTCGGCTACATGGGTCTGATCGCCGCGACCATCGCCATCGCGGGCCTGTCCGTGACGGTGTGGGCGCACCACATGTACGTCACCGGCGGTGTCCTCCTGCCGTTCTTCTCCTTCATGACCCTGCTCATCGCGGTGCCCACGGGGGTGAAGTTCTTCAACTGGATCGGCACGCTCTGGAAGGGTTCGCTGAGTTTCGAGACGCCGATGCTCTGGGCCATCGGCTTCCTCATCACGTTCGTGTTCGGCGGTCTCACCGGGGTGATCCTCGCGTCCGCGCCGCTGGACTTCGCCGTCTCCGACTCCTACTTCGTGGTGGCGCACTTCCACTACGTGGTGTTCGGGACGGTCGTCTTCGCGATGTTCTCGGGCTTCCACTTCTGGTGGCCGAAGTTCACCGGCAAGATGCTCGACGAGCGGCTCGGCAAGATCACCTTCTGGACGCTGTTCATCGGCTTCCACGGCACCTTCCTGGTCCAGCACTGGCTCGGCGTGAACGGTATGCAGCGCCGGATCCCGGACTACCTGGCGGTGGAGGGCCTGACCACGCTCAACACGGTCTCGACGATCAGCTCCTTCCTGCTCGGTCTGTCGATCCTGCCGTTCCTCTACAACGTGTGGAAGACGGCCAAGTACGGCAAGCCGGTCGAGACCGACGACCCGTGGGGCTACGGCCGCTCCCTGGAGTGGGCGACGTCCTGCCCGCCGCCGCGCCACAACTTCCTCACCCTGCCGCGGATCCGCAGCGAATCCCCGGCGTTCGACCTGCACCACGCCGAACCGGACTCCCCGGTCAGGGAGTTGACGGCACGGTGACGGCGATGGACGAACACCCCGTGGACCTGGGGGCGTTCCTCAACGACATCGAGGGACACCTGCTGCTCGCCGCGACCCGGCGGGACGGCCACGCGGCGGCGGCCCGTTTCGCCGACTCGCTCGGCTGGCCGACCGAGACGCAACGCGCCGACCTGGAGGCGCGGTTCGAGACGGAGTACCTGGCGCTGGTCCGCTCCTCGTGGCAGCGGACCGAGGCCCGCGGCCGTGAGCTGCGCGCGGAGTACGAGGAGCGGTACCGCGTGCTGCGCGGCCGGCTGCTCGCCGTGTTCCTGCTGGGCTGCGCGCTGCTGACGGCCGCGGTGTCGCTGGTGGCGGCCGGTTGAGCGGCCGGCGCCGGCCGCTCTGCCGGTCGCGGGTCCACGGCAGCGGCGGACCGCCGCCCGCGGTGGTGTCGCCGTGGACGTCGGGGCAGAGCCGCCCACGTTGGTGAGGGGGCCGGCGGGCGGGCCCTCCGCGGGAGCGACGGGTGCGACAGGCGTGAAGCAGCCGCCCTGGACGCGTCGTTCTCGCCCGCGTCCGGGTCCCGGCGGCATACTGGCCGACGTGCGGGTAGCGATCATGACGGCGGGCTCCCGGGGCGATGTGGCCCCCTACACCGGACTCGGGCACGGGCTGGCCCGCGCCGGACACCAGGTCACCCTGGTCACGCACGCCCCCTTCGAGCCGCTGGTGTCGGGTTCCGGGGTGCGCTTCCATCCGCTGCCGGTCGACCCGCGCGCGGAGCTGGAGTCGTCGCGCGGACGCGGACTGCACCGCAGCACCACCGGCGCGGGCAAGCTGGTGCGGCTGGCCGCGCTGGCCCGGTCGCTGATCGACCGGATGACCGGCGACCTGGTGGCCGCGGCCCGGTCGAGCGATCTGCTGCTGCTGTCCGCGCCGCTGGGTCCGCTCGGCCACACCCTCGCCGAGGGTTTCGGGCTGCCGTGCCTCGACGTCCCGCTGCAACCCCTCAGCGCGACACGGGAGTTCGCGCCGCCGATGCTGAGCGCGGGGTCCTGGGGCGCGGTCGGCAACCGGGTCGCGGGGCAGGCGATGTCCCTCGCCGTGGAACAGGTCTTCGCCGGCGTCCTGCCCTCGCTGCGGAGGGAGTTGGGGCTGCCCCGGCGCGGCGCCCTCGCCGGCCGGCGGGCCCGGGAGCGGTCGGCGCCGCCGGTACTGCACGGATTCAGCCGCCTCGTGGTGCCCCGCCCCCGGGACTGGCGCCCGGGGCTCGAGGTCACCGGCTACTGGTGGCCCTATGACGGCGAGCGCCACCTGCCGGCGGAGGTGGAGGAGTTCCTCGACGCGGGGCCGCCGCCGGTCTTCGTCGGCCTGGGCAGCGCGACCGTGCCCCGGCCCGACCTGCTGAGCGCTGCGGTGGTGCGGGCGCTGCGGCGGGCGGGGCTGCGCGGGGTGTTCCAGCGAGGCTGGAGCGGTCTCTCGGCGGACGGCGACGACATGCTGACGATCGGCGAGGCCCCGCACTCACTGCTGTTCCCGCGCATGGCGGCCGTCGTCCATCACGCGGGCGCGGGCACCACCGCGGCGGGTCTGCGGGCGGGGGTTCCCGCGGTGCCCGCGCCGATCCAGTTCGACGAGGGGTTCTGGGCGTCGCGCCTGGTCGGGCTCGGCGTGGCGCCGGGCGCGCTGCCGCTCGGCCGGCTGACCGAGGAGTCGCTGCGCCTGGCGCTGGTCCGCGCCACCCGCGACCCCGCCTTCGCCCGCCGGGCCCGGGAGTTGGGCGCGCGGATCAGGGCGGAGGACGGGGTGGCCCCGGTGCTGGGCGCGGTGGAGCGCCTCGGCCCGTCCACCGGCTCCCGCGCGGGCTGAGGCATCGGGGCGGCCGGTCAGCCGTCCGGTGGTTGCCAGCCGCGCGGGCGCAGGATTCCCAGGAGTTGGGCGACCAGTTCGTCGACGACCTCGTCGAGCGTCGCGTTCACCCAGCCCGCGTTCCAGTCGTGCAGCAGTCCGTTGACGCCGCCGATGAAGGCGGTCACGGCGACCCGGTAGTCGCGCGGGGCCGCCTCGCCGCGCGCGGCGGACACGTCGGCCTCCGCGCAGATCAGGTCGACCCAGCGGGAGCGGCGGGTCAGCCGCTGCTCCTCGATGCCGGGGCTGACGCCGATGACCTCGACGAAGGTGATGCGTATCCGGCGCGGATCGCCGCCGACGTAGTCGGCGTAGGCGCGGAAGAGGGCGGTGACCCGCTCGTCGAGCGGCAGGTGTCCGACGGTGGCGTAGGCGCTCAGGACGGCTTGCTCCGCCCAGTCGTTGACCTGGAGGTGCAGGGCCGCGAGCACGTCCTCCAGGGTGCGGAACTCCTCGTAGAACTGGCGGGTGGAGAGGCCCGCGGTCTCGCTGAGGGCGGCGACCGTGGTGCCGCGGAAGCCGGGGGTGCCGCCGAACAGGTCGAGGGCCGCCGCCAGGAAGCGTCTGCGCCGCTCGGCCTGGCGCTCGACGGCGGACTTGCCGCCGTACCGGCCGGTCGGCGCCTTGAGCCTGCCCGCCACTGATGGCCTCCCTGGTCTTCCGATCCACCCATTGTGACCTGCGGACAGTCCCGGGGAGAAGGGTCGACGGCGGCCGGTGCGCGGAGGGTCCACGGCGGACGGCCGGGGACCCTCCGGGTGCCGCGGGGCTCAGAAGCGCGCGGCCAGCCAGGAGTTCAGTTCGGAGCGGGCCGCCGACAGCAGGCTCGCGGACGGCGCGGTGGCCCCGTTGGTGACCAGCGCGTAGTGGGTGACACCGGAGTCGGAGTCGGTGAGCAGCAGCCGGCGGCTGCCCGTGCCGCCGGGTTCGAGGGCCGCGGCGACCGGTGCGCCGGCCGGGTAGGCGGGCGGCCCGAAGACCGTGCCGAGGTCGGAGACGACGGTGGTGGCGGCCGTCGGGAAGGAGGCGGGCAGATGCAGTTCGGTCGGGGCGGAGCCGCTGCCGGAACGCCACACCAGCAACCCGTACTGGCCCGAACCGACCAGTTGGGCGACGTTCGGCAGGGTGCTTGGCACCGGGTTCCAGGTCAGGGTGGTGGAGCCGTCGCGGGAGCGGTCCTCGTAGGTGAAGGCGAGGGCGGTGCCCGCGGTGGCGCTCGGGTACACGCGGTCGAGGAGCCGGGCGTCCTGACGGAGTGTCACGGTGCCGTTGTCGTCGAGCCGCACGGCGGAGAGGTCCTCGTCGTTCCAGGCGTCGCCCGAGGTCTTGACCTTGCCGGTGTTGCCGTTCATCGGCTCGTGGTGGCGGCCGTTGTAGAGGTCCCACTGCCACTGCGAACCGGAGAGCACCGGCCCGGAGCCGCTCGGTGAGGTCCACCAACTCGCTCCGGGCACACGGGAGTCGAGCGCCTGGTACATCGCCTTGAGGACGGTCGGCGCCTTGCCCGCGACGGTGCCCGACAGCGGGTGTCCGAACTCGCTGACGACGGCGGTGGTGCCGGCGGCGGCCGCCCGGTCGCGGACGGCGGCGAAGTCTCCCGCGTACTGCCCGTCGGAGGCGTTGCCCCACATCAGGATTCCGGAGATGGCCTTCTGGTCGTAGAAGTGGGTGTTGAGGACGTACCGGGAGCCGAGGGTGCCCGCGTCCAGCAGGCCGCCCTCCTGCTTCTGGGTGGAGATGTTGGAGTTCCAGAACAGGCCGGGTTCGACGAGGGCGGGCTTGTCCTGCCAGCCCGCGGTGTCCATCCGGGCGCGGAACTTCACGTAGAACGGCCACAGCAGGTCCCGTTCCCAGGTCCGGGAGGTCTGCCCTGAGTCGTAGGTGCCCGCGTAGGGCTCGTTGTACGGGTCGAAGCCGACGACGCCGGCGAACTGCTCGGCGCTGAGGTTCTGCCGAAGGTACGTCATGGTCTGCTGGGCGGTGGCCAGGAAGGCGTCCTGGAGTCCGTAGGCGTTGTGCCAGAAGTCGCGTTGGGCGGCCGTCACCGCGCTGTTCTGAGTGATGTTCTGGCCCCAGAAGAGGCAGATGCCGCACGACTCCTGGGCGTAGCCGCCCAGTTGGACGGCCCAGGCGGGGGCGCCGTCGCCGGTGTACCAGCTGCCGGTGTTGAACAGGTACCGGGAGTAGAGGTCCTGGTGGAAGTCGGGGTAGACGCGGATTCCGGCGTCGAGGAAGGCCCCCATCTGGGCGGTGGCGGCGGCCAGGTAGCCGGTGTCGACCTGGCCGCGGACGGGTTCGGAGTAGGCCCAGGAGAGCAGGAAGCGGACGGAGTTGCCGCCGCCGAGGGCGCGCAGCGCGGCGGCGGAGGTGCGGGCGTCGGCGACGGAGGCGAACGGCAGGCCGGAGTTCTCCGCGAGTTTGCTCTCGCCGGAGACGTTGTAGCCGCGCAGCACGACCTCACGGCCGCCCGCGTCGACGAAGCGGCCGTTCGACACGGTGAGGGCCGTGCCGTCGAAGGGGAGGGAGCCGGGGACCGCGGCGGTGGCGGGGGTGGAACCCGCCACCGTCAGCGATCCGCAGAGGACCACAAGCACGGCGAGCAGTCGTGCGCGTATTTTCGGCATGTCCACTACAGTCCGGCCGTTCCCCGACCTCGTCAACACTTCTGACTCACAGGTAAGTCCGTTGCACAGAAGGGTGGTTGGTGTCATCCGGTGACCCGGCGCACCACGCTCAGCAGATACTCCTTCCGGTTGAAGGGGTTGTGGTCGGTGCGCGGCCTCGACGGGGTCGCGCCGTCGCCGACCGGGGCGTAGTGGTCGAAGGCGCTCTCCCACTCCGCCTCGCCGCGGGCGGGCGCGCGGGACGCCACCGGTTTTCGGGGCCGGGCGCACCTCGTGGCGGCCCCCGTCCCCTGGCCTGGCGCACCTCCTGCCGATCCCCGGTCTCCGGGCCCGGCGGGGCTCCTTGGTGATCTACAGGTAAAACTGCTCAGTTTCAACTGGACAGTTTCGACTGTCGGATCTACCGTGAGCGGCATGGACGCGAACGCCACCGATCCTGCCGGGAGCGCCGAGAGCGCCGGGACCGCTGAGAACACCGAGGACACCGGAAACGCCGAGGCCATCTCCGGCTCCGCCGCCCGCGCCGCCCGGGACGTGCGGGTGGTCTTCAGCAGGCTGCGCCGCCGTATCCGGGAGGTCGCGGGGGACGACGTGCTCAGCCCGCCGCAGGTCTCCGCCCTCACCCTGGTCGCCAAGCACGGCGCAGCCACGGCGAGCGCGCTGGCCACCGCCGAGGGGGTGCGCCCGCAGTCGATGGCCACCACCCTCGCCGCCCTCGACCGCGCCGGGCTGATCCGCCGCAGCCCCGACCCCGACGACGGCCGCCGGCTCCTGGTCACCCTGACCGACGCCGGACGCGAGCGCGTCGAGGGCGACCGGCAGGCCCGCGAGGAGTGGCTGGCCCGCGCCTTCCAGGACCGCTGCACGGAGGAGGAGCGGCGCGCCGTGATCGACGGGCTCGCGCTGCTGGAACGGCTCACCCGCCCGTGATACGTCGCCGCGCCGAACGCCGCCGCACCACCCGGGCGGCGCCCTCCCCCACCGAGTTCGACCGCAGGCTGATCGCCCCCATGCTCATCGGGTCGGTCCTCAACCCGATCAACTCGTCGATGATCGCCGTCGCCCTGGTACCGATCGGCGTGGCCTTCGGCGCACCGCCCGCCGAGACGGCCTGGCTGGTCTCGGCGCTCTATCTGGCGACGGCCGTGGGACAGCCCGTCGTCGGACGGCTCGTCGACATGTTCGGGCCCAGGACGCTGTACCTGATCGGCACCGGCCTGGTGGGGGTCGCCGGACTGCTCGGCGCCCTCGCGCCCTCCCTCGGCGCGCTGATCGGCGCCCGGGTGCTGCTCGGGTTCGGCACCTCGGCCGCCTACCCGGCGGCCATGCAGCTCATCAGGCGGGAGAACGAGCGCACCGGCGAGGACAGTCCCGCCGGGGTGCTGACGGCGCTCGCCGTCGCCAACCAGACGGTCGCCGTGATCGGGCCCGCGCTCGGCGGGCTGCTGATCGGCGTCGGCGGCTGGCGCGCCGTGTTCACCGTCAACGTGCCGCTCTCCGCCGCCTGCCTGGTCCTCGGCGCCCTGTGGCTGCCGCGCGCCCGGCCGGGCTCGGCGGACCGGGCGCGCGGCGTCGACCTGCCCGGCATGGCGCTGTTCACGGCGCTGCTGGTGGCGCTGATGCTCTTCCTGATGGCGCCCCGGTACGACCGCTGGTACCTGCCGGTGCTCGCCGCGCTGGCCGCGGCCGGGTTCACGGCGCGGGAGCTGCGGGTGCGGGAGCCGTTCGTGGATCTGCGGGTGCTCGGCGGCAACGTGCCGCTGCTGGTCACCTATCTGCGGCAACTCCTCGCCTACACCACCGCGTACGCCTTCCTCTACGGCTTCACCCAGTGGCTGGAGCAGGGGCGCGGGCTCTCCCCCGGGACGGCCGGCCTGGTGCTGCTGCCGCTGTCGGCGTCGGCGCTCGCGGTCTCGGCGCTCACCGGCCGCCGTGAGGCGCCCCGGGGCAAGCTGCTGGTCGGCTCGGCCGTCCAGGTGGCGGTCTGCGCGGGGCTGCTGCTGGCCGGGGCCGGCACCCCCCTGTGGGTGCTGCCGGCCGCGAGCGCCGTGATGGGCGTGCCGCAGGGGCTGATCGGACTGGCCACCCAGAACGCGCTGTACCGGCAGGCCGAGCCCGCGCGGATCGCCTCGGCCGCGGGACTGCTGCGCACCTTCAGCTACCTCGGCGCGCTGGGCGCGTCGGCCGCCACCGCGGCCTTCTTCCCGCACCGCGCCGACACCCCGGGCCTGCACGAACTGGCCCTGTTCATGCTCGCCGGCTCGGCCCTGCTGCTGGCGATCACCCTCCCCGACCGCTCACTGAGCACCCTCACCCCTCAGGAAAGGCCTGAACCATGACCGTCACCGCCCTCGACCCGCGCACCGCCCTCGTCGTGATCGACCTCCAGGCGGGCATCGCCGGCCTGCCCGTCCAGCCGTACCCCGCCGCCGACGTCATCGCCCGTTCGGCCGAACTCGCCGACGCCTTCCGCGCCCGCGGCCTGCCCGTGGTGCTGGTCAGGGTCTCCTTCGCCGCCGACGGCTCGGACGCCCCCACCGGCCGTACCGAGGTCGCCGGGTCGGGGCACGCCCTCCCGGAGGGCTGGGACGTGATCGTCGACGAGCTGTCCGGGCACCCGGAGGACATCACCGTCACCAAGCACAACTGGGGCGCCTTCCACGGCACCGACCTCGACGTCCAGCTGCGCCGCCGCGGGATCACCCAGATCGTGCTGACGGGCATCGCCACCAGCATCGGCGTCGAGTCGACCGCCCGCGCCGCCTACGAGCACGGCTACCACGTCACCCTCGCCACCGACGCGATGGCCGACCGCAGCGCGGAGGCGCACCGGGCCAGCGTCGAGCAGCTGTTCCCCCGGCTGGGCGAGACCGGCACGACCGAGGAGATCCTCGCCCTGCTCGCCACGGCACACGGCTGAGTCACCCAGGGGACAACTGACGTCCATCCGGGACGAGTGGGGCGAAACGCCCACCCGGGATAGCATCTGGCCACCGACCACCACGGCGAACGACCCGAGGGGGCTCAGAGCCCGATGCCGGTCAAAGTCAGTGTCATCGTCCCCGTCTACAACCCGGGGATCTACATCGAGGAGTGCGTCGCCTCCCTCCTCGACCAGTCCCTGCCGGCCGACGCCTACGAAGTGATCTTCGTCGACGACGGCTCGACCGACGACACCCCGGCCCTCCTCGACGCGCTCGCCGCCGCGGAGGACCGGATCCGGGTCGTCCACCAGGAGAACTCCGGCTGGTCGGGCAAGCCGCGCAACGTCGGCATCGCCGCCGCCCGCGGCGAGTACGTCATGTTCGTCGACAACGACGACCATCTCGGCGACGAGGCCCTGGAGCGGATGTACGGCTACGGCGTGGCCAACGGCGCCGATGTCGTCGTCGGCAAGATGGCGGGCCGCGGCCGGTCGGTGCCGGTGGAGCTGTTCCGCGCCAACCGGCCGCGCGCCTCCGTCGCGGACGCCCCTCTGATCGACAGCCTCACCCCGCACAAGATGTTCCGGCGGGCCTTCCTCGACGAGATCGGGCTGCGGTTCCCCGAGGGGCGGCGCAGGCTGGAGGACCACGTCTTCGTCACCGAGGCGTATCTGCGGGCGGCCAACGTCTCCGTCATCGGCGACTACGTCTGCTACTACCACATCAGGCGGGCCGACGCGGCGAACGCCGGCATCCAGCGCTTCGAGCCGGTCGGCTACTTCAAGAACCTGCGGGAGGCCCTCGACGTCGTCGAGCGGTACACCGAGCCAGGACCGCTGCGCGACGGCCTGTTCCGGCGCTGGCTGCGCGTGGAGATGGTGGAACGGCTGCGCGGCCGACGGTTCCTCGGACTGCCCGAGGACTACCGCAGGAAGCTGTTCGAGGAGATCCACACGGTGGTCGTCGAACGGTTCGGGCCCGGCGTGGCCGCGGGCCTCCCGGCCGTCCAGCAGGTGGTGGCCGGGTTCGCCGCCGCCGACCGCTACGACGACGCCGTCGCCTTCGCCGAGTGGGAGGCCGGGATCGGCCTCGCGGCGGCACCGGGGCGGCTCGACTGGCGCGAGGGGCTGCTGAGCGTCGACTTCACGGCCGAGTTCACGGCGGCCGGCACTCCCCTGGTCCTCTCCGGCGCGGGCGCCCCGCCGGACGGCCCGCCCGCGGACGTGCCCGCCGCGGTCGCCCGGGTCGGCGCCGACGCCGTCGCCCGGTTCGCCACCGCCACCGCGGACCTGCTGCTGCGCGAACGCTCCAGCGGCGCCCAGTACTTCCAGCCGGTCGAGGTCACCCGGGAGATCGTGCCGGTCGAGGAGAGCGGGCAGGTCCGCCTGGTGCTGCGGGCCACCGCGAACGTCGACCCCGCCACGGCGGCGGGCGGCGGTCCGCTGCGCGGCGGGCTGTGGGACCTGTACGCGCGGGTCAGGCTGGGCGGCTGGACCAAGGAGTGCCCGATCGGACCCGGCCCCCGCAAGGCCCGCGCCGCGACCCGCGCCGCCGTGACGGCGGGCCGGGTGGTGCTGCCCTACTGGACGGACCGGCACGGGCATCTCGCCCTGGACGTCGACCGGGCGGGCAAGCGGCTCGGGCTCGACGCGCTCGCCCCCGAGGCCGCCGAGGTCACGGCCGGCAGGCTGCGCGCACCGCTGCCGCTGCACGTCACCGGCGTCACGGACGTCCTGCTGCGGCTCACCCGGGACGGCCGGGGCGGGGACGCCCCGCACGACGGGGCCGCACGGGACGACGCGGACCAGCTCACCGTGGCCGCGACGCTCGCCCCCGCCCCGGACGGCGCGCTGCTCGATGCCGGGCTGCCCGCCGCCGGACTCGCCGGTGCCACCTGGCGGACCGCGCTCTGCCCGGTCCCCGGCGCCGGGGTGCCGCGCTTCCAGCCGCTGCCGCTCAGGCTGCGCGCCGGCGCGCACGGCGTCGAGGTGGTGCGCCGCCCGCGCCCCGGCGGGCTGCGGCGGTCCGCGCGCCGGCTGCGCCGGACGCTCGCCGCGCTCCTGGGCAGGACGCCGGAGAAGGCCACGGGACGAGGGAAGTGACCGTATGCGCGCACTGGACGTGGCCGACGCCTGGGTCCTGGAGCCGACGGTGTTCCCCGACGCCCGGGGCACCTTCCACGAGTGGTACCGGGGCACCGAGTTCCGCGAGGCGACCGGGTACGACCTGCCGCTCGCGCAGGCCAACTGCTCGGTCTCCCGGCGCGGCGCGCTGCGCGGGGTGCACTTCTCCGACCTGCCGCCCGGCCAGGCCAAGTGGGTGTCGTGCATGCGCGGCGCGGTCCTCGACGTGGTGGTCGACCTGCGGGTCGGCTCCCCCACCTACCGCCGCTGGGACGCGGTGCGCCTGGACGACACCGACCGGCGCGCGCTGTTCCTCGCGGAGGGGCTCGGGCACGCGTTCCTCGCGCTCACCGACGACGCGACGGTGGTGTACCTGACGTCGAGCGGCTACGCGCCGGGCCGCGAGCACGGCGTGCATCCGCTCGACCCCGGCCTTGGCATCGCGTGGCCGGCCGGGATCACGCCGCTGCTGTCGGAGAAGGACGCCGGGGCGCCGACACTCGCCGAGGCCGAGCGGTCCGGGCTGCTGCCGTCGTACGCGGAGTGCGCGGCGCACTACCGGCGGCTGCGCGCCGGGGCGTCAGCGGCCTGAGCTGATCCCGGCGAGCGCGCAGCGCAGCGGTTCCCAGCCGCGCGCCCGGCTCAGACCGCGGTTGCGGGCCTTGACCAGCGGGCGCCAGAACCCGGCCGAGAGCAGCGTCTCGGGCGACACCGCCGAGACCCGTTCGAGGACCGACTCGGGCACCTTCTGCGGGTCGGGCAGCAGGTACTCGGCGATGATCTCGTCGTACCGGTCGGTGAGGACGGTGCTGCGGTGGTCGGCGCCGAACACCACGAGCTGGCCGGTGGGCCGCGTGTCGACGAGGACGGTCACCAGGTCGGGGCGGTAGCGGGCGAGGATCTCGGTGAGTTTGTAGACGTCGCCGGTCCAGGCGGTGGTGTGCCGGTCGCGGGCCGCCTCGTCGACACTCCTGGGCAGCATGTCGTCCAGGACGACGACGGAGCCCCACCCGGTGTACTTCTCGATGTTGATGAAGTCCCGCAGCGCGTACTCGAACAGGTGCATGCCGTCGATGAACGCCAGGTCGAGGACCGGGCGCCGCCAGTGGCCGAGCGGGTGCCTGCCGCGGCGCAGGTTGCGCACCGGGTGCCGGCCGCCGCGCAGATGGCCGAGCGGGTCGGCGCGGGCGAAGAAGTCGTCGCTGGTGGCCTTCACCAGGTGGACGTCGCAGCGCACCTCCGCGACCACCTTGAACGCGGGGTCGACGGCGATGCTCGGGACCCGGGACAGGGTGAGGCTGCGGCCGTCGTTGACCCCGATCTCCAGGTAGGTGCGGTTGGCGCTCGCCCGGTGCAGTCCTCGCAGGAACTCATGGCGTTTCACGAGGGGACTCCTTGCGGATCAGGGGAAGTGCTTCGTCGAGGGCGGTGCGCCAGGGGCGCGGCGGTGGCAGTCCGACGTCCCGCCAGCGGCCGTGCGCGAGGGCGCTGTACGCGGGGCGCGGCGCGGGCCTCGGGAACGCGTCACTGGAGGCGGGGCGCACCCGGTCGGGGTCGGCGCCGAGGCCGGTGAAGACCGCGCGGGCCAGGTCGTACCAGGTGGTCACGCCGTGGGCGGTGGCGTGGAAGACACCGTGGGCGCGGGGTCCGACGAGCGGTCCGAGGTCGGCGATCCGGGCGGCGACGTCCGCGCTCCAGGTGGGCTGGCCGTACTGGTCGTCGACGACGTCGACGGTGTCCCGGTCGGCCTCCAGGCCGATCATGGTGCGGACGAAGCTGTGGCCGTGGACGCCGTAGAGCCAGGCGGTGCGGACGATCGCGCTCGCCCCGGGGAGTTCCGTCAGGACCGCGCGCTCGCCCGCGCGTTTGGTGCGGCCGTAGGCGGTGCGCGGTCCCGTGGGGTGGTCCTCCGGGTAGGGGGCGCGGGCGTCGCCGGGGAAGACGTAGTCGGTGGAGACGTGCACGAGGCGGGCGCCGGTCGCGGCGCAGGCGCGGGCGAGGTGGCGGGGGCCTTCGCCGTTGACGCGCAGGGCGGTCTCCTCGTCGGTCTCGGCGGCGTCGACGGCGGTGTAGGCGGCGCAGTTGACGACGAGGTCGGGGCGGTGCGCGGCCACCGCCCGCTCGACGGCGTCGGGGCGGGTGAGGTCGAGGGCGGCGCGGTCGAGGCCGGTCACGTCCGCGCCGCGCCGGGCGAGTTCGGCGACCGTGTCCCGGCCGAGCATCCCCCCGGCCCCGGTGACCAGCCACCTCATGCGGACCGCCGTTTCAGGGGCTGCCACCAGTCGCGGTGGTCGCGGTACCAGGCGACGGTGTCGGCGAGGCCGGTCGTGAAGTCGCGGCGGGGCCGGTAGCCGAGTTCGTCGCGGGCCTTCGTCCAGTCGACGCTGTAGCGCAGGTCGTGGCCCTTGCGGTCGGCGACGTGTTCGACCCGGTCCCAGCCGGCGCCGCACGCGTCGAGGAGGAGTCCGGTGAGGTCGCGGTTGGTGAGTTCGGTGCCGCCGCCGAGGTTGTAGACCTCGCCCGCCCGTCCCCGGGTGCGCGCCAGGTCGACGCCGTGGCAGTGGTCGTCGACGTGCAGCCAGTCGCGGATGTTCGCGCCGTCGCCGTAGAGGGGGACGGTCCTGCCGTCGAGGAGGTTGGTCACGAACAGCGGGACGACCTTCTCGGGGTACTGGTAGGGGCCGTAGTTGTTGGAGCAGCGGGTGACGCGGACGTCGAGGCCGTGGGTGCGGTGGTAGGCGAGGGCGAGCAGGTCGGAGGCGGCCTTGGACGCGGAGTAGGGGGAGTTGGGGCTCAGCGGTGCCTGTTCGGTGCTCGAACCGGTCTCGACGGAGCCGTACACCTCGTCGGTGGAGACGTGCACGAAGGGGCCGACGCCGTGCCGGAGGGCGGCCTCCAGGAGGGTCTGGGTGCCGACGACGTTGGTGAGGACGAAGTCGCCCGCGCCGGTGATCGAGCGGTCCACGTGCGACTCGGCGGCGAAGTGGACGATCTCGTCGGCGTCGGCGATCAGTCTGTCGACGAGTTCGGCGTCGCGGATGTCGCCCTGCACGAACTCGATGCGGGGGTCGTCGAGGTCGAGGTTGTCGAGGTTGCCCGCGTAGGTGAGCTTGTCGAGGACGGTGATCCGCGGCGCGTCGGGCCCGCCGGCGGCGAGCAGGGCGCGCACGTACTGGGAGCCGATGAAGCCGGCGGCGCCGGTGACGAGGAGGTTCATGTGTGGATCTGCACCTTGCTGTGGTCGCCGAGGACGAGACGGTGGGCGCTGGGCACGCTCGGCGCCGGGGTGACCTCCACGTGCCGGCCGATCAGGGAGTTCTCGATCCGGCCGACGCCGAGGATGGAGGAGTCGCGCAGCACGATGGAGAACTCCAGTTCGCTGTCGACGATCCGGCAGTTCTCCGCGACGGAGGTGAAGGGGCCGACGTAGGAGTCCTCGACGACGGTCCCGGCGCCGATCACGACGGGTCCGACGACGCGGGAGTTGACGATCCTGGCGCCTTCCTCGATGACGACCCGGCCGACGGTCTCGGACGCGTCGTCCACCTCGCCGTCGATCCGCTGTTCGAGTGTCTCCAGGACGGTGCGGTTGACCTCCAGCATGTCGACGACGTTCCCGGTGTCCTTCCAGTAGCCCTCGATGACCGTGCAGCGCACGTCGGCGCCGGCGTCGATCAGGTGCTGGAGGGCGTGGGTGATCTCCAGTTCGCCGCGCCAGGAGGGGCGGATGGCGCGCACCGCCTCGTGGACGGCGGGGGTGAACAGGTAGACGCCGACCAGCGCTAGGTCGCTCTTGGGGCGCTCCGGTTTCTCCTCCAGGCCCACGACCTGCCCTGACGCGTCGAGTTCCGCGACGCCGAAGGCGCGCGGGTCGGCCACCTGGGTGAGGAGGATCTGCGCGTCGGGGCGGTCGCGCCTGAACGCGTCGACGAGGGCGGTGATGCCGCCGACGATGAAGTTGTCGCCGAGGTACATCACGAAGTCGTCGTCGCCGAGCCACTCGCGGGCGATGATCACCGCGTGGGCGAGGCCGAGCGGGCGCTCCTGGGGGATGTAGGTGACGTCGAGGCCGAACTTGGAGCCGTCGCCGACGGACTCCTCGATCTCGGCGGCGGTGTCCCCGACGATGACGCCGACCTCGGTGATGCCGGCCGCCGCGATGGATTCCAGGCCGTAGAAGAGGACGGCCTTGTTGGCCACCGGCACGAGTTGTTTCGCCGAGGTGTGCGTGATCGGCCTCAGCCGCGTACCCGCACCGCCGGAGAGCACGAGAGCCTTCATCGCTTCACCCTAGCCGCGATTGATCGAGTGTGACGGGTGGCGATTGTCAAGGACCTTTTCGGAACGAATGGGTGGTGGATGGCTGGAGCCCGCCCCCGCTGGTGGCGGCGGGACGCGCGAGCGGGCGCGTCCTCACGGGCGTCGTGCGGCCGTTCGGGTGAAGCGGGTGGATCGGAGGGAGGAGACGGGGCGCGCGGGTGCGCGGGGCGGGGTGCGTCCGGCGCGCCCCGCCCGGCGCCTTGCCCTCGGCGGGCCGTCCGCCGTCACACCCCGTGCGGCCCCCGCACCGGTTCCCGGGCCGGTCCGACGGGGGCCGGGACGACGAAGGTGCTCGAAACGGGATCGAACATGACTTGACGCATGCGTTCCGCACGGCCAGGTCGTGACAGGCGTGACTGTCCGCGACCACCGGCCGCCTGGAAATGTTCGGGGCGAGCCACGGAGGGGGAGGCGGATGGACAAGCGGTACGAGGTGTACGCGCTCGCCGACGGGCACTTCTACGACACGCCCGACCGGCTCGCCGCGGAGGGCACCCAGCAGGCCGCGCCCCTGTTCGCGACGGCCCGGCGGCCGGTCCCCGAGGGCTGGCACGCGGCCCGCGGCGGCGACTGGCTGACGTTCACCCCGGTCGACGAGGACGGCACCCCGGTGCCCTCCCCCGCCCAGGGATGGAAGATCCACTCGACGGCGACCCGGGAGAACGCGGACCGGATCGCGGCGGCTGTCTGGGACTACTGCGTACCGCGCGGCATCCCGTTCAAGTTCGTGCCGGGACCGCACCTGCTGCATCTGCGCAACGCCAAGTACGCGGGCCGGGACACCAGCGGCAAGTTCGTCACCCTCTACCCGGTCGACGAGGAGCAGCTCCAGACCGTGCTGCGCGAACTGGGCGACCAGCTCAAGGGCTGCGAGGGCCCCTACATCCTCACCGACCTGCGGTGGGAGGACGGCCCGCTCCACGTCCGCTACGGCGCGTTCGCCCGCCGGTACGTCGTCGACGAGCGGGGCACGCTGGTGCCGGCGGTCGAGAACGGCGAGGGTGTGCTCGTTCCCGACCGCAGAGCGCCCTCGTTCCAGGTCCCCGAGTGGGTGACACTCCCCGAGTTCCTGCGCCCGCAGCTCGCCGCGCGGGCCGCGACCACCGTCGGGGACCTGCCCTACCGGATCGAGAAGGCCCTGCACTTCTCCAACGGCGGGGGCGTGTACGCGGGCACCGACACCCGCGACGGCCGCCGGGTCGTCCTCAAGGAGGCGCGACCGCACGCCGGGCTCGCCTCCGACGGCGCCGACGCGGTCGCCCGCCTGGAACGGGAACGGGACGCGCTGCTGCGGGTCGCCGGGACCGGGGTGGTGCCCGAGGTGCGGGACTGGTTCACGCTGGGCGAGCACCGGTTCCTGGTCATGGACTTCGTCGAGGGCAAGCCCCTCAACTCCTTCTTCGCGCACCGGCATCCGCTGCTCGGACCCGACCCCGACCCCGCCGAGGTGGCCGCGTACACCGCGTGGGCGCTGCGGGTGCACCGGGCGGTCGAGGAAGCGGTGGAGAAGGTGCACGCGCACGGCATCGTCTTCAACGACCTGCACGTCTTCAACATCATGGTCGCGCCCGACGACGAGTCGGTCTCGCTCATCGACTTCGAGGCGGCGGCCCCGGTCGAGGAGAACGGCCGTCAGACGGTCGCCCACCCCGGCTTCTTCGCGCCGCCCGACCGGCGCGGCGTCGACGTCGACCGGTACGCGCTCGCCTGTCTGCGGCTCGCCCTGTTCCTGCCCGTCACCACGCTGTTCGTGGTGGACCGGGGCAAGGCGGCGCACCTCGCGGACGTCATCGCCGAGCAGTTCCCCGACGTGCCGCGGTCCTTCCTCGACGAGGCGGTCACCGAGATCACCCGGGGCGCCCGCCCGTCCCTCGGCCCCGCGGGACCCGTCAGGCCGGGCGACTGGCCGCACAGCCGCGACTCGATGGTCAAGGCGATCCTCGCCTCCGCGACCCCGCGACGCGACGACCGGCTCTTCCCCGGCGACATCGCGCAGTTCTCCGACGGCGGCGGCCTCGGCCTCGCGCACGGCGCTGCCGGTGTGCTGTACGCGCTGGCGGAGAGCGGCGCCGACCGCTACGACGAGGGCGAACGCTGGCTCCTGGACCGCACCGCGCCGCCCGCGCCCGGCACCCCGCTCGGTCTGTACGACGGTCTCGCGGGCGTCGCCCATGTCCTGGACCGGCTCGGCCACCGGCAGCGCGCCCTCGACCTGACCGCCGGCATCCTGCGGGAGAACTGGCGCAAACTCTCCTCCGACCTGCACGGCGGCCTCTCCGGACTCGGCCTGGTCCTCGGCCACCTCGCGCACACCACGGGCGAACACGAACTGTCCGAACGGGCCGCCGAGGCGGCCGAGATCCTCGTCCAGCGGCTCGCCGAACCGGTGCCCGACACCGCCGCCAAGCGGCGGGCCGGGCTGATGCGGGGCTGGAGCGGGCCCGCGCTGTTCCTGGTGCGGTGGTTCGAGGAGACCGGCGACGCGCGGTTCCTGGCCGCCGCCCGCGAGGCGCTCCGCCGCGACCTGGACCGCTGCGTGGAACGGGACGGCGGCCTCGAGGTCGACGAGGGCTGGCGCACCCTGCCCTACCTGGGCGACGGCAGCGCCGGCATCGGCCTGGTCCTCGACGACTGGCTCGCCCACGGCCCCGACGACACCGGCCGGTTCGAGGCCGCCCGCTCGGCGATCCTCACGGCGTCCACCTCCCGCTTCTACGCGCAGCCCGGCCTGCTCCAGGGCCGCGCCGGCATGGTCCTGCACCTGGGCCGCACCACCGCCCCGGACGCTGACCCCGCGCGCACCGCCGACCAGATCGCGGGGCTCGGCTGGCTCGCGATGGACTACCAGGGCCAACTGGCCTTCCCCGGCCACCAGATGATGCGTCTGTCCATGGACCTGGCCACCGGAACGGCCGGCTGCCTGCTCGCCCTCGCGTCGGTCCTCGAACCCGACAGCGGCGCCCACCTGCCGTTCCTCCCGCCGCCACCGGCGGCCCCACTACGCGGCACCGTCACCTGACGGAGTCGTGACACCACCCCGTCCCCACGAAGACAAGGGACCGTCACCACGGTGCGGTTCCAGGAAAGGACACTTCATGGCCCTTCTCGACCTGCAGACGATGGAGTCGGACGAGTACACCGGCGGCGCGAGCACGGCGAGCCTGCTCTCCTGCGTCTCGGCGGCGAGCGTTCTGCTCTGTCTCTGATCCGCACCGCGGATGACCGGCTCCGGGTGGCCTCCTCCTTCGGGAGGGGCCGCTCGGGGCCTTCGCCCGATCCGACGCGAGGCCCGCACCGATGACGACCGTCTCCGACGCCGCTCCCGATCCGGTCGCCCCGCAGGGCCGCGACCCCGTCGCCCCGCTCGCCCGCGCCCTCGAACGGGCCGCGCTGCGGCACGGCGGCGCCCACTGCGCGGCCCTGTGCCTGGTGAGCCTGGCCGCCACCGCGGCCGGACTGCTGCTGCCCGCGGTCCTCGGCCGCGCCCTCGATCTGCTGCTCGCCGGTGAGCCCGCGACCCGCTGGGTCGGCGCGGCCACCGCCCTGGTGGTGCTGCTCGGCGTGCTCGACGCGTGCGCGGGCGTCGTCTCGGGAACCGCTGACGGGCGGGCCGCCGCCTGGCTGCGCCGCCGGGTCACCGGACATGTGCTGGCGCTCGGTCCGCGCGCGGGCGACCGGTTCGGCGCCGGCGACCTGGCCGCCCGGCTGGTGGGCAACGCCGCCCAGGCCGGGACCTCCCCCGCCGCCGTCGCCGCGCTGCTCGCCGCCCTCGCGGGACCCGTCGGCGGCGTGGTCGCGCTCGGGATCATCGACTGGCGGCTCGCCGTGCTCCTGCTGGCCGGGGCGCCGCCGCTCGCGCTGCTGCTGCGCACCCTGGCCCGCTCCACCACCGCCTGCGTCGCCGACTACCAGCGGGTGCAGGGCAGGATGGCGGCCGACCTGGCGGAGGCCGTCGGCGGCTTCCGCACCATCGCGGCGGCCGGCATCCAGGACCGGGAGACGGCCAGGATCCTGCGCCCGCTGCCCGAACTCTCCCGTGCGGGGCACCGGATGTGGCACGTGCAGGGCCGGGCCGCGGCCCAGGCGGTCACGGTCGCGCCGCTGCTGCAACTGGGCGTGGTGGCCCTCGCCGGGTTCCTGCTCACCCGGGGCGAGGTGTCGGTGGGCGACCTGCTCGCCGCGTCGCGCTACGCGGTCCTCGCGACGGGGGTCGGCGTGCTGGTCGGCCGGCTCGCGGCGCTGGCCAGGGCGCGGGCGGCGGCCCGCAGGCTCGCCGAGGTCCTCGCCGAACCCGCGCCGGCGCCCGGCACCCGCGGGCTGCCGTCCGGCCCCGGCCGCCTCGAACTGCGCAAGGTGACGGTACGGCGCGGCGGCCGGACCGTCCTCGACGGCCTCGACCTGGTGGTGCCCGGCGGCACCGCCCTCGCGGTCGTCGGCCGCTCCGGCACCGGAAAATCGCTCCTCGCCCGGATCGCGGGCCGCCTCACCGACCCCGACGCGGGCGAAGTCCTCCTGGACGGCGTCCCGTTGGGCCAGGTGCGCCACGACGACCTGCGCCGCGCGGTCGCGTTCGCCTTCGCCCGCCCCGCGCTCCTCGGGACGACGATCGAGGACGCGCTGTCCTACGGCGCCGCCGCCCCCTCGCCCGCCCGGGTGCGCTCCGCCGCCCGCGAGGCCCGCGCCGACAGCTTCGTCGAGCGGCTCCCGCACGGCTGGGCCACCCCGTGCGCCGACGCGCCGCGCTCCGGCGGCGAGTCCCAACGCCTCGGCCTGGCACGGGCATTCGCGCACGGCGGCCGGCTGCTGATCCTCGACGACGCGCTCTCCAGCCTCGACACGGTCACCGAACACCACGTCACCGAGGCTCTGTTCGCCCCCGGCACCGCCCGCACCCGCCTGCTGATAGCCCACCGCGCGACCACGGCGGCCCGCGCCGACACCGTCGCCTGGCTGGAGGAAGGCCGGGTCAGGGCGGTCGGCCCGCACGAGGTGCTGTGGCGGGACCCCGAGTACCGGGCGGTGTTCGGAGAGGAGACGACGCGACGGTGAGCACGGGACGGACAGGGGCGAACGGACGACGATCGGGGCGGGGTACGGGGGCGACGGGTCCTGCGGGTCCTACGGGGGCGACGGGTTCCACGGAACAACCCCCGGACTCCGCCGGACCCACGAAGCCTCCGGACTCCGCCGGACCCACGAGGCCCCCGGACTCCGCCGGGCCCACGGAACCCTCCGGCTCCGCGCGGCGCTTCGCACCGTCACGGCGGCTGCGGCTCTCTCGGTATGCGCGGTCCCTGCGGGCGCGGTGGCGGGTGCTGGTGCGGCTGGGCTGCTGGTCGGCCCTTGAGGCCGGGCAGACCTTTCTGCTCGGGTACGGGCTGGCGCGGGCGCTGGACGCCGGGTTCCTCGCCGGGGACGCCAGGACCGGGCTGCTCTGGCTGGCCGCCGCCGGGCTCGGCGTGGCGGTGGGGGCGTACGGCACCGGACGGGTCTACCGGGCCGTCGCCGATCTGGTCGAACCGGTGCGGGACCGGCTGGTCGAGACCGTCGTCGCGCGCGGAGTACGGGAGGCGGACGACAGCGCGGTGTCCGGGCTCACCCAGCAGGTGGAGATCGCCAGGGACGCGCTGGCCGGTCTGGTGATGGTCTCCCGCTCGTTCGTGTTCACGGCGGCCGGCGCCCTCGTCGGCCTGTTCTCCCTCGCGCCGCCGCTCCTGCTCGTCGTCGGGCCGCCGCTGCTGGCCGGGGTGGCGCTGTTCGCGGCGACCCTGCGCCCGCTGGCCAGGCGCCAGGAGGCGTTCCTCGTCGCGGACGAGGCGCTCGCGCGGGAGTGGGGCGCTATCGGCCAGGGGCTGCGGGACATCACGGCGACCGGCGCCGAGGAGCGGGCCGCCCGGGACCTCGGGACACGGGTGGACGGGGAGCTGGCCGCTGCCAGGGCACTGGCACGCTGGACCGTGCCGAGGACGGCGGCCCTGGCGGTCGGCGGCCAGCTGCCGGTGGTGCTGCTGCTCGTGGCGGCGCCCTGGCTGCTCGCCCGCGGCGTGACACCAGGCGCCCTGGTGGGAGCGCTCGCCTATGTGACGCAGTCGCTGCTCCCCGCACTCCAGAACCTGATCCACGGCCTGGGCGCGGGCGGCTCACGCCTGACGGTGGTCCTGCGCCGCCTCCGGGCCAGAACCCCGGCGGACACCGAACCGACGGCGACCCCGACCCCGGCCTCGATCCCGACCACTGCCACGTCAGAAGCCCTGTCCCGACACGACGCCGACGCCGACGTCGACGCCGCCCCCCGGACGCCCGTCCCCGCGGCCCGCACCCCCCGGAAGACTCCGCCCGCCCTCTCCCTCTCCGATGTCTCCTTCGCCTACGGACCCGCCTCCACCCCCGTCCTCGACGGCCTCGACCTCACCGTCCCCGACGGCGGTCATCTGGTCGTCGTCGGGGCCAGCGGGATCGGGAAGTCGACGCTCACCGCCCTGGTCGCGGGGCTGCTGCGACCTGGGCGGGGGGCGATCAGGGTCTGCGGGCACCCGGTGCCCGGGGCGGACGCCGCCGCGCTGCGGGTGCTGATCCCGCAAGAGGCGTACGTCCACTCCGGCACCCTCGCCGAGAACCTCGGCCGGCTGCGGCCCGACCCGGTGCCCGAGCGTGAGCTGTGCGCCGCCGCCGAGACGGTCGGGCTCGGTCCTCTGCTGGCCGACCTCGGCGGACCGCGCGCGCGGGTCGATCCCGCCGCGCTCTCCGCGGGTCAGCGCCAGCTCATCGCGCTGACTCGCGCCTACCTGTCCCCCGCGCCGCTCGCCCTGCTCGACGAGGCGACCTGCCATCTCGATCCGGAGGCCGAGGCGCGCGCCGAACGGGCCTTCGCCGCCCGGCCGGGCGGCACGCTGGTGGTCGTCGCCCACCGGATCAGCTCGGCGTGCCGCGCCGACCGGGTGCTGGTGATGGACGGGCCTCGGACCGCGTACGGCACGCACGAGGAGCTGCTGCGGAGCTCGGAGCCGTATCAGGAGCTGGTCGGCGGCTGGACCGTCCCCGCGGAACGTCGGTAGCGGCCGTGGCGCCGGTGGCACAGGGAGCGGCCGTGGGTCCGTCCTCCGTCGGACGGCCGCGCCGCCCTGTGCCCCGGTCAGGGCCTGAACCTGGGCCTGGGCCCGGTGGGGGACCTGGTGCGGGGGTCGGCGCGGAGCCCGACGGGGACCTCGTGCGGGCCCCCGGCACGGGGTCACAGCCAGCCTTCCCCCTGGGATATGCGGATCGCGTCGATCCGGTTGCGGGCACCCGTCTTGCGGGTGATGGCCGCCATGTAGTTGCGCACCGTCCCGTGAGAGAGGTGCAGGCTGCCCGCGATCTCCGCGATCGAGGCGCCGCCGGCCGCGAGACCCAGCACGGTCAGCTCCCGGCGGGTCAGGGGTATCTGGGCGGCCTTGAGGAAGCCGAACCCGAGCGAGTCATCGACGAAACGTTCCCCCTCGGCCACCGCATGGATGGCGCGCACTAATCGCTCGGGTGCCCCCTCCTTGTCGACGTACCCGAGGGCACCCGCCTCGGCCGCCCGCTTCAACAGACCGGGCCGGTTCGCGCTGGCCAGCACCACGAGCTGCGGCGACGGTCTGCGCGGGTCGGACTTGCGCAGCTCGGCGAGGGTCGGCACGCCCTGCGCGTCGGACCCGTCGAGGTCGGCCGCGCACACGTCGGGAACGACCGACCGCATCCGGGCCGTCGCCTGGTGCCACGGCGTGTCGTACACGCCGAGCCCCGGCTCCCGGCGCAGCCATTCCGCCAGCACCGATCTCACCAGACACGCGTCATGGACCAGAAGAACCCGGATCACTGCCACCCCGTCCTTTTGTGTTCGTCGTACTCGCCCCACTCCGGTTCCCGGTTTTGAGCGCGTGCCTCATTGTTGGGCGCTTCGCCCCGTCTTGGACGCGAAGAATCGGCCATACCGATGCGCGGGGGCGCATACCGGGCGCCCGTACATCGCCGCGCGCATCGATTGCGGGGGTATGGGGGCACGTCACACGGGTAAGGAGGCCCCTTCCGGCGGGTCGGCGGACCGCTCGCCGTGCGCCGGACGCCGCCTCGGGAGAGTCTTGACCCCGACGGAGAGACCGCGCGGCCGTAGGAGGAGGTGGTCGGGCGTGTCCGACGGGCGCCCATCGACGGCCACCGGACCCCCCACGGGTCGGCCATTGCTGTCCCTGGCCCTGGCCTCGATGCTGGAGGAGGTCCACGCGCACTCGGGCGCGGTCTATCTGCTCAACGCCGACGAGCCGGTTCTCGAGATGGCCGTGATGGCCGGTCTGCCCCGGGCCTTCGCCGCGCCCTGGGAACGGGTGGGGCTGAGCGCGCCGGTGCCGGTGGCCGTGGCGGCGCGCGAGCGGCGGGTCGTGTGGGTCGGCGGCGAGGAGGAGATGGCCCGCCGCTTTCCGCGCATCGCGGTGGTGCTGCCGTATCCGTTCGCGCTGGCCGCGGTGCCGGTGGCGACGGCGGAACGGGTCTACGGCGCGGTGTTCGTGACCTGGCCGGGATCGCACCCCGCCGAACTGCCCGCGGCGGAGCGGCAGCGGCTGATGTCGGCCTGCGACCGTCTCGCGGTACGGCTGCGGCGGGCCACCGAGGAGAGCCTGCCGTCGGTGCGGGAGGCGGATCTGCTGGCGACGCCCGTGGTGGCGGTCGCGGGCACCCTGGGCACGGTCGAGGCGGCGCGGATGGTGGCGCGGCTGCCGTACGGGCTGCTCTCGCTCGATCTGCACGGGCGGGTCAGCTACGCCAACGACGCGGCCGTCGACCTGCTCGGCAGGCCGGTGGACGAGCTGCTGGGCACACCGCCGTGGATGTCGGTGCCGTGGCTGAACGACCCGATGTACGAGGACCGCTACCGTGCGGCGCTGATCAGCCAGCACATCACCTCGTTCGTGGCGCTGAGACCGCCGCGCGACTGGCTGTCGTTCCGGCTCTACCCGAGCCGGGACGGTCTGAGCGTCCGGGTCAGCCGGGCCCGCGAGGTGGCCGGGGCGGCCGGTGAGACGCCCCGCGCGGGCACCGGCCCCAACCGGCTGGTGGGGATCTCGCAGGTGCTCAGTCTGACCGGTGCGCTGACCGAGGCGGCCGGGGTGCAGGACGTGGTGCAGCTGGTGGCGGACGAGGTGGTTCCGGCCGTCGGCGCGCAGGCGGTGGTGCTGCTCGGCTCGCAGGGCGGGCGGCTGCACGTGCTGGGGCACCGGGGCTACCGCGACCCGCACATCGTGGAGCGGTTCGACGGGCTGCCGCTGACCCAGCGGACCCCGGGCACCCACGCCCTGAACAGCGGTGTGCCGGCCTTCTTCGACTCCACTCGGCACCTGGAGCGGCTGTACCCGGACCGGCACGAGACCCCGGACGGCTACGCGGCCTGGGCGTACGTGCCGCTGATCGCGTCCGGGCGGCCGGTCGGCACCTGCGTCATCGCCTACTCCGAGGAGCGGGTCTTCGCGCCCGACGAACGGGCCGTGCTGACCAGTCTGGGCGGCCTGATCGCGCAGGCCCTGGAGCGTGCGCTGCTGTACGACGCCAAGAACCAGCTCGCGCACGGCCTCCAGGAGGCGCTGCTGCCCCGCACCCTCGCCGTGCTGCCCGGCCTGGAGTCGGCGGCCCGCTATCTGCCGGCGACACACGGCATGGAGATCGGCGGCGACTTCTACGACCTGGTGCCCGCGCGGCCACTGGCGGCGGCGGTGATCGGCGACGTGCAGGGCCACAACGTGACGGCGGCCGGTCTGATGGGGCAGGTCAGGACCGGGGTGCGGGCCTACACCACGGTGGGGCAGGCGCCGCAGGAGGTGATGCGCAGCACCAACCGGCTGCTGATCGACCTCGGGGCGGATCTGTTCGCGAGCTGTCTCTATCTTCGGCTGGATCCGGCGCGCGGGCGGGCCGTGATGGCGCGGGCGGGGCATCCGCCGCCGCTGCTGCGACGGCCGGACGGCACGGTGCGGGTGCTCGACCTGGCCGGTGGTCCGCTGCTCGGCATCGACGCGTCGGCGACGTATCCGACGACGGAGGTGGCGCTGGCGCCCGGCTCGGTGCTGGTCCTGTACACCGACGGCCTGGTGGAGTCGCCCGGGGGCGACATCGAGGACTCGCTCGTCGAACTCGGGTCGCTGCTCGGGGAAATCGGCCATCTGCCGCTGGAGCGGCTGGCCGACGAACTGGTGCGGCACAGCGCCGCCGCCCGCCAACGGGCCGACGACGTGGCCCTGTTGCTGCTGCGGGCGACCGGCTGAGAGCCGGGAGCGTGGCAAGTGACCTGTGGGCGCGGGGAGTCGACCGACCGGTCGGGTCGTCCCGTGGGTGAGGTCCGGCCCTCCCGCCGGAGGGCCGGACCGTCCACCGCCGACCGGGAACCGCAGGAGGCCGGTCGGTGGATGTGGCGCGGGACCGGTCAGGGGTCCCGCGGGCCTTGGGGTGCCGACGACAGGCCCTAGTGGCGGCGTCCCGAGGAGGAGTGGTGGCCGGTTCCGGTGCCGGTGTCGGCACTCGGGTCGGCGCCCGGGTCGGCGCCCGCGTCCATGCCGGCTCCGCTCTGGTCGTCGCCCGCCGACGCCGACGGGTCGACGGCTCCGGCGCCCGGGTCGCCGCCGATCTCGTCGCCGCCCTGCTCAGCGCCGCCCGCCTGGTCGCCCGCGCCGCCGCCCGCCTGGTCACCCGCGCCGAGAGTGGCGCCGGTGGCCGCGAGGGCGGTGGTGACCGGCTGGAAGAAGGTCTCGCCGCCCTGGGTGCAGTCGCCGCTGCCGCCGGAGGTCAGGCCGATCGCGCCGCCCTCCCGGGTGAACAGGGAGCCGCCGCTGTCGCCGGGTTCGGCGCAGACGTCGGTCTGGATCAGCCCGGTGACGGTGTCGACGCCCGAGGGGTCGGTCTCGCTCTGGAAGTTGACGGTGGCGTCGAGGCCGGTGACCGTGCCGTCGTTCAGGCCGGTCGTGCTGCCCATCCGGAAGACCTGGGTGCCGACCGTGGCTTCCTCGGCCTGGGTGATCTGGACGGTCTGGCCGTTGCCGACGTTGACCTCGCTGGGCGCCTCGGTGGCGGCGTCGTCGTACTTCACCAGGGAGAAGTCGCCCGCGCCGGGGAAGGTGGCCTGGTCGACGGTGGCGAGGGGCTGGCCGGTCTGGGAGTCGGACCACTGGGCCGCGGCGACCCCGCAGTGGCCCGCGGTCAGGAAGGCGGGGGTGCCGTCGCCCGCGGTGACATTGAAGCCGAGGGAGCAGCGGACACCGCCGGCCTCGGTCTGGGAGAAGATGGCGTCGCCGCCCGACACGAAGGTCTTGAAGGTGCCCGCGGACTTCTTCAGGGTCGCCTTGGCGGTGCCGAGTCCTTCGACCGTGGACTCCAGCCTGTTCCAGGCGGAGCCGGTGACCGTGCTGTCGGCGGTGACGATGATCTTGTTGGTCCTGGGGTCGACGGCCCAGGCGGTGCCGGGGATGGTGGCGTCGGCCTTCAGGGTCTGGGCGCCGGTCTTCAGGGCGGCGAGGCTGTTGGCGACCTCGCGGACCTTCGCGCCCGCCTTCTGGACCCGCGCGACCGCGTTGTCGTCGCCGTTCACGACGTTGACGACCAGTCGCTTGGCGCCGGAGTCGTAGTACGAACCGGCGAAGGTGTCGCCGAGCAGGCCCGGGAGCTGCGAGGCGAGGTCCGAGGCGTCCGTCGCCCTGAGGGTCTTGGGGGCGGCCGCGCCGGGGGAACCGCCGTCCTGGGACGCGTTCGCGTTCGGCAGCAGGATCGCGGCCGCGCCGAGCGCCACGACGCCGCCCGCCGCTATCGCGGCCTTGCGCTTCGGAATTCGCTTGTGACTCAAACTTCTCGACCTCCTGGGGGACCGGAGTCCGTGCTGTCGTGCGACAGCTGTTCGGGGCGCCTGGATGGCTGTTGGTACGCACGGGTCGCACGGCGCGTTCAATCGCGTTCGCCAACTCACGTACGGCGCGGGCGAATCGGCCACGCCCCGGAGCCGGGCGGCGGGCCAGGGGAGCAATCCCCCATATGGCGATGACGACCGCCGTGGCCGACCGGATCGCCTCGCCGGCCCCCTCCCCCGGCCCCCGGCCAGGGCGCCGTCCGCACGCGATGCCGTCGCGTCAGCGAACACCCTGGTGGGACCGGCTCCCGGGGGTGCCGGGCGGGCGCCGGGCGCGGACGCCCGCGACCGGCGCGCGAGGCGCCTGCCGGCGGTCGGGGCCCGGGAGGCCGCCGCGCGCCCGCCGGGGCGTCGGAACGAGCGGAGCGGGCGCTTCCGATGTCCGGATCCGGACGGTCGACGGCACCCCGCGCCCCCGGGACCCCCATTCCCCTCCGCCACCGGGCGGCGACGCTCCACGCCGATCGCGCGGCGAAGCGGCGGCTTCAGCGAATCCGCACAGCGCGCACCCGACGACGTCATGACGGTCCTGACTTCCACGGAGTCCGTCAACGACTCGCACCGGGGCGGCCGTTGGGTCCTCAGGAAGGAGTTCGACGACGGTTTCACCGGGGCCGCGCCGCGCCCGAGCCCGGCGCGGACTCCACCAGGGCCGACCGCGGACACGAGGTGCGGGGCGCGCCTCCTGCCCGGCCGCAGGACGCGACGGGCACTTCACGGACGGCGGCCCGCGCGACGCGACGGGCTCTTCGCGGACAGCCGTTCGCACGACCCGACAGGCACATCACGGACAGCCGTTCGCACGACGCGACGGGCAACTTCGCAGACGGCGGTCCGATCGTCGCCGCCGGCACCCGCCGGCGCCTCGGTACCCGCGCTCGGCCGCACCGGCGTCGGCATACCTCTGCTCAGCCGTCCGGTCCTCGTCGACATGCCTCTGGTCAGCCGTCCGGTCCTCGCCGACGCCCGAGGTGCCGAGCGCGCGCACCGGATCGGGGCGCCGACCGGCGGTCGAGACGCGACGGCTGTCGTTCGGATGCGCGGACGAGGGACCGCATCTCCTGGACGCCGTGTCCGCGGCCGGTGGTCGTCGCCCAGGACGGCCGGTTCGCACAGGAAGGTCCGCCCGCGCGGCCCCTCGCGGCCGGCCGCACGGACCGGTCCGCCGCCAGCCGGACCGGCGCCCCCTCCCCCCTTCCACTCCCGGCCGTGACCCACGAACTAGCGAAACGTTGCCGTTTCGCTACTTCGTGGGCTAGTCTCCATGTGTACGAAACGGTTTCGTTTACGGATTCTTTGCCTCAAGGTCCGAACGACTTTCCCTGGACGGTTCCCCATGCCCCACAAGTCCCTGGCCGAGGACGCCCTGCCGGGCGACCTGGCCGCGGCCGAACCCGCCGCGCCGGCCACCAACCGGTGGTGGATCCTCGCGGTCGTCGCCGTCGCGCAGCTGATGGTCGTCCTCGACGCCACCATCGTGAACATCGCCCTGCCCTCCGCCCAGGCCGACCTCGGCTTCTCCGACGGCAACCGGCAGTGGATCGTCACCGCCTACGCGCTGGCCTTCGCCTCGCTGCTGCTGCTCGGCGGCCGGATAGCCGACCTCTTCGGCCGCAAGACCGCCTTCCTCGTCGGCGTCGTCGGCTTCGCCGCCGTCTCCGCGCTGGGCGGCGCGGCCAACGGCTTCGGCATGCTCGTCACGGCCCGCGCCCTCCAGGGCGTGTTCGGCGCGCTGCTCGCGCCCGCCGCGCTCTCGATCCTCAACACCACCTTCACCGACGCCCGGGAGAAGGCCAGGGCGTTCAGCGTCTACGGCGCCATCGCCGGCGCGGGCGGCGCGGTGGGCCTGCTGCTCGGCGGCATCCTCACGGACGCGCTCGACTGGCGCTGGACCCTCTACGTGAACGTCGTCATCGCGATCGTCGCCTTCGCGGGCGGCTGGCTGCTGCTGTCCAACCACCGTGACGCGGGCAGCTCCAAGCTGGACGTGCCGGGCACGGTGCTCGTCGCGGGCGGTCTCTTCGGTGTGGTCTACGGCTTCTCCAACGCCGAGACCCACGACTGGGGTTCGCCGCTGACCTGGGGCTTCCTGATCGCCGGCGGGCTGCTGCTCGCGGCCTTCGGCTGGTGGCAGACCCGGGCCGCGCACCCGCTGCTGCCGCTGCGCATCCTGCTGGACCGCAACCGGGCCGCCTCGTTCCTGGCCGTGCTGATCTCCGGTTCGGGAATGTTCGGTGTGTTCCTCTTCCTGACCTACTACCTTCAGCTCAACCTCGGTTTCAGCCCGACCAAGACCGGTGTGGCGTTCCTTCCGATGGTCGGGGCGCTGATGGTGGCCGCGCAGGTGGGCACCACGGTCCTGGTGCCGCGCATCGGCCCGAAGGCCATCGTGCCGCTGGGCTTCGCGATCGCCGCGGTCGGGATGACCTGGCTGACCGGGATCGACGTCGGCTCGCACTACGCGAGCGCGGTGCTGCCGCAGCTGATCGTGATCGGCCTCGGTCTCGGCATGGTCATGCCGCCGGCGATGCAGCTGGCGACCGGCGGGGTGGCCGCCGAGGACGCGGGCGTCGCCTCCGCCACCGTCAACGCCATGCAGCAGGTGGGCGGTTCGATCGGTACGGCGCTGCTGAACACGCTCGCCGCCAGCGCCGCCACCGGCTACCTGGCGGGCAAGGACCCGCGGAACAAGCTGGTCCAGGCGCAGGCCACGATCGAGAGCTACACCACCGCGTTCGCCTGGTCCGCCGGACTCTTCGCGGCCGGCGCGGTGATCGCCTTCCTGTTGTTCCGCCGCGGAGTGCAGCGCCAGGACGCGGGCGCCGCCCCCGTCGTCCACATGTGATCGACCCGATCACATGTGATCACTCCGATGTGAGCCGCGCAGAGCCGAGGGGCCACCGTCCGCAGGGAGACGGTGGCCCCTTCTCACGGTCACGACTCGGACACGGTGAGGAGTCGACGCGCGTGGAACGGGGTAGCGAGCCCGTCATGCGTATCAGTGTGGTGGATGTGGGCTCGAAGACGGTGCGGCTGGTGGTGGCCGACGCCCAGGGCGGGGTGGCGTTGCCGGTGCACACGGCGAAGTGGCCGTTGCGGCTCTCGGAGCACCTGACCCCGGACGGCGCCATCGACGAACCGGCCGTCGAGCGGATCGTGGCCGCGGTGGCCGAGGCGAGACGGACCGCGTCCCGCTGGGGCGCCACCGATCCGCTCTCCTTCGCGACCACCGTGGTGCGCGGCGCGACCAACCGCCGGGAGGTGCTCGAGGCCGTCCGCCGCGGGGCGGGCGTCGACCTGTGCACGATGCCCGGCGAGGTGGAGGCCGAGCTGACCTTCCTCGCGGCCCGGCGCTGGATGGGCTGGCGGTCCGGGCCGCTGGCGATGCTGGACATCGGCGGCGGCTCACTCGAAGTCGCCTTCGGCCGGGGCAGGCTGCCGGACTTCGTGGCCTCGCTGCCGCTGGGCGCGGGCCGGCTGACCGAGGAGTTCTTCACGACCGACGACCCGCCGGGCCCCGAGGTGGTGCGGGAGCTGCGCCGCCGGGTCCGCCACCAGTTGCGGGACGCCGCGGCCCGGATCCGCTGGGAGGGACCGCGGACGGCGGTGGCGACGTCGAGGACCTTCCAGCAGTTGGGCCGGCTCTGCGGGGCGCCGCCCGGACGGCACGGTCCGTTCGTGGAGCGTGAGCTGCGCCGCCCTGATCTGCGGGCCGGGATGGAACGGCTGGCCGGACTGCCCGCCGCCGAGCGGGCCGGGCTCCCCGGGATCTCCGCGCCGCGCTCCGTGCAGAGCCTGGCCGGCGCGGTCGTCGCGCACACGGCGATGAAGCTGACCGGCCTCAAGGCGGTGACGATCTGCCCCTGGGCGATCCGCGAGGGGATTCTGCTGCGGCACATAGAGGACGGACCCGACTGGTGGGGCGAGATCTGCGCCCGCAGCGAGCCGGTGCCGCCGCCCAGGACCGCGGAACCGAGGACGACCGGGCAGGAGAAGAAGCCGGGCAAGCGGTCGGCGAGGGACTCCGACGCGGGGCGGGACGGCGGTAGCGGGGCGAAGGCCGGTCGGTCGGTCGAGAAACTCGGGAAGAAGCCGGGCAGGGCGGTGGGCAAGGGCCTGCCGGTCACCGCGGGCACCGGATGAGACGTCTTTAAGCAACCGCTCGGAAAGTCAAGCCGCCCCAGCGCAATTCACCAGGTTGAGTGAACCAGATCTTGTCTGCGGCGCGTCGGGGGTGGCCGACGTCGGCACGGGGTAACTACCGGGATCAAATGCGCCCCTGCCGAGGTGGAGCGGCCATGCCCCCTGATCAGGACGAGCCGGTACCCGTACCACCCGCGCCGAACGCGCACGCCCGCACCCGGGCGGTCGGCGCGTTCACCGTCGTCGAGGTCACCGGCGAGATCGATCTCGCGACCGCGGAGCTGGTCGCCGAGCACCTCACCGCCGCGACCCGCGCACCGGCCCCCGACGTCCTGGTGGACCTGCGGCAGGTGGCGTTCCTCGACTGCTCGTGCCTGCGGGTCCTGTGCCGGGCCGAGACCCGGGCCAGGGAGCACGGCGGGCGGCTGCGCCTGGTCTCGGACGCCCCGCGGGTGCGCCGACTGCTGGTCGGCGCCGGGCTGCTGCGGCGCTTCCCGCCGCTCCCCGGGATTCCCGGGGAGCGGCGGGGGTGATGCCAGGGGTGGCGGGCGGCCCCACACCGCCCGCCACCCCGGCGCGAGATCGCCGGGCCCCGCGCAGGGCGCGCACTCCCCAGCTGCGGGCCACTCCGGTTGCGCGCGGGGGCCGTGCGATCCCGGTCTCAGAAGGCGAAGAGGCTGCGCCCGTACGAGCCCTTCATGCACTCGTTGGAGAAGGTGCGCTCGTAGGCGACGCGCTTGCCCTGCCAGACGCCGTTGACGGTGACGACGACCGGGTCGTACGCCTTGGTGCACAGGGCGCCCGACCTGGCCGTCAGGGCGTTGAGGTCGCCGCCGGCCGCGCGCAGTTCGGCGCATGCCTCGGCGGCCGACGGGTGGGTGCCCGACGCGGTCGGGGCGCAGGTCAGGGTGACGGCGCGCTGCGGGGTGACGAGAGCGGCGCTCTCGCCGTGGCCGAGGGTCATCACCAGGTCCGAGGGGGCGTAGAGCGAGGCGGGCGTGGGGAGCGGGGTGGCGAGGGCGGCCCCGGCCAGGGGGCCGAGGACAGAGGCGGCCGTGAGGGTGAGGGCCGCTGCCCAGCGCGCGGTGTTCCGCATCGTGTGCATCCTTCCGCTGAGTTTCGAGGGTGTGCCGGAGCCGACTCGGTCGGTGCCGGACCAGCGAGCGTGAGTCTGCCGAGTCCTGCGCGGAATCTCATCTCGACCCCACGCGTTTCAGTAACCTTGTGTATTGAATCAGTGGCGCGAAGTCACGGAATTCGAACGTCCGAAGCCAGGAACTGAGCGGATCTGGATCATCCGGAACGGCCGTTTGGCCGGTTCTGAGCGCTTGTTTAATAGTCTTGAAACATTCCGGCCGGTGTCCTCCCGCGCGCGCCGGTCCGGACCTACGGTGGCCGATTCCTCCAGGTCAGGGGCCGAAAATGGAGGAGACGTCGGCGGGTCGGAGGGCTCGCGCGCGCCCTGCCGTCGGCTGGTCCCCCGAGGAGGACGTCCGCGGCGCCGCACACCCCGCGGCCGGACGGCCCCGCCCGCACGGCCCCCGCGCGCCGGTCACGCCGGTCACGGGAGCCGGCGTCCCGGCCACCGGCACCCCGGTCGCCTGAGCGGCCCGGGACGGCGGGGGTGCCGCTCTCCCCGCCGTCCCGGGCCGCCCCCGCCCGCCCGTATCGTCGGCGTGCAGCGCGTTCTCAGCGACGAGGGGCGGACCTGACCATGGCTCAGCACTGGGCGGACTTCCAGTACGAGATCTACCTCAACGGCATGACGGGGGCCGTCCCCAGACTGCCCACCGATCTGACCCGCCTGGAGGAGCTGACGGCGCGACGGCTCGGTCCGGGGCCGGTCGGCTATGTGGCGGGCAGCGCGGGCGACGGCAGCACCGCGCGGGCCAACCGGGCCGCCCTCGAACGCCGTCGGATCGTGCCGCGCATGCTGCGGGACGTCCATGAGCGCGATCTGTCGGTCGAGGTGCTGGGCCGTGAACTGCCCGCCCCGCTGGCCCTGGCTCCCGTCGGAGTGCTGTCGATCATGCACCCGGACGCGGAGCCCGCCGCCGCTCGGGCCGCCGCCGCGCAGGGCGTGCCGTTCGTCCTCTCGTCGGCGTCCAGCACCCCGATGGAGGACGTCGCGCGGGCCATGGGCGACGCGGAACGCTGGTTCCAGCTGTACTGGTCCAAGGACCGCGAGGTGACCCGGAGCTTCCTCGGCCGGGCCCGGACCGCCGGGTTCACCGCCCTGTTCGTCACCCTGGACACGCCGCTGCTCGCCTGGCGCCCGCGCGACCTCGACCAGGCGTACCTGCCGTTCCTGCACGGCGTGGGCACCGCCAACTACTTCACCGACCCGGCCTTCACGGCGGGCCTCGCCAGACCGGTGCACGAGGACCCGAACGCGGCCGTGCTGCACTTCGTGAACCTGTTCGCCGACCCCGCGAAGACCTGGCCCGACCTGGCGTTCCTGCGGGAGAACTGGAGCGGCCCGATCGTCCTCAAGGGCGTCCTGCACCCCGACGACGCCCGGCTCGCCGCCGACGCCGGGATGGACGGCGTGGTCGTCTCCAACCACGGTGGCCGCCAGATCGCCGGTTCGGTGGCGGCGGCCGACGCGCTGCCCCGGGTCGCGGAGGCGGTCGGCGACCGGCTGACCGTCCTGTTCGACAGCGGGGTGCGCACCGGCGACGACGTGTTCAAGGCGCTCGCGCTCGGCGCGCGCGCCGTGCTCCTCGGCCGGCCCTACGCCTACGGCCTCGGCCTCGACGGACAGGCGGGCGTCGAGCATGTGATCCGCTGTCTGCTCGCCGAGTTCGACCTCACCCTCGCGCTGTCCGGCCACGCCGCTCCCGGCTCGGTCGGCGCCGGCGATCTGATCGAGGAGTCCGCGTGAGCGCCCCGAGGAACGTCCTCGCCGTCATCCCGCCGCACATCGGCGGCCGGGCCGCCGGGGCGGGACTCGCCGCGCTGTTCCCCGCCGGGACGCGGGTCACCGTCGTGGAGAGCGCGGACGAGGACCCGGCGGCGCTGCGCTCGGCGCACGCCCTCGTCACCGCGCTGGCGCCGGTGACGGCCGGTCACCTCGCGGCCGCCGTCGATCTGGAGCTGGTGCAGTGCGCGAGCCACGGCTTCGACTACGTCGACCTGGCGGCGGCCCGGGAACGCGGGGTGCGGGTGTGCACCATCGCCTCCAGCGGCGCCGAGGGGCAGAACGTGGCCGAGCAGACCTTCGCGCTGATGCTGGCGCTGGCCAAGCGGCTGATCCCGGCCCACACCGCGCTCGTCGAGGCGGACTGGGCGCAGCCGCGCCTTCAGGGCTCGCTCACCGAGCTGTCCTGCAAGACCCTCGGCATCGTCGGACTCGGCCACATCGGGCAGCAGGTCGCGCGCCGCGCCGTCGCCTTCGACATGACGGTCGTGTACGCGGGCAGGCACCGGGTGCCCGCCGAGACGGAGGAGCGCCTCGGCGGCGCCCGCCGTCTCCCGCTCGACGAACTGCTGCGGGTCAGCGACTACGTCACCCTGCACACTCCGCTGACCGACGAGACCCGGCATCTGCTGGACGCGCGGCGGCTCGGGCTGCTGAAACCGACCGCGTTCGTCGTCAACACCGCCCGGGGCGCGCTGATCGACCAGGACGCCCTGGCGGACGCGTTGCAGCAGGGCGCGCTGGCCGGGGCAGGGCTCGACGTCTTCGACCCCGAGCCGCCGACCTCGCAGCTGCGGCTGCTGAAGGCGCCGAACGTGGTCCTCACCCCGCACACCGCGGGCGTCACCCGGGAGACCCTGGTGCGGATCGCGCTGGCGGCGGTGCGGAACGTGTCGGAGTTCCTCACCGGGGGCGAGCCGAGGGACCTGGTCGGCTGACGACGTCGGCGCCCGCCCCGGACCCCGGCTCCGCCGTCACCGTGAGGGAGCCGGGGTCCGCTCGCCCGGCCGGGACGGCGGACCAGCGCTGGGCGGCGGAGCCGTCCCTGACCGTGACGACGACGGCGGCGCCCGCGTCCCCCGTGACCGGGGCGAGGGCGAGGCGTTCGTCCCAGCGGGGCAGCAACTCGCCCCGCACGGTGAGGTCGTAGCGCACGTCGTCGGCGCGTGCGTCCTTCGCCGCCGCACAGCCGCCGAGCACGACGACACCGGCGTCGAGATGCGCGTCGAGGCAGAGGCCGGGCTCGGCCTCGCTGCGCAGCAGGCCGTCGTTCTCGTACGTCCACCGCTGGGTGGGCGCGGTGGAGCAGGGCGCGAGCCCGGTGCCGGCGCCGCGCTCCGGGGTGCCCTTGATGTCGAGGCAGAGGCCGGCGGCCTCGTTGCGCAGCCGCGACCGGTCGGGGGTGGCGGGCAGGCGCGCGGTGCCGGGCGCGGAGCGCGCGCCGCCGGCCGGTGCCGTGCCGGTGCCGGTGGAGGCGGCGGGGTCGGCATCGCCGTCGTGCGACCACATCCCGGCGGCCACCAGGGTCACCACCAGCCCCGCCGAGACGAGACCCGCCCCGGCCAGCAGGGCGCGCGGAGCGCGGGTCGCGCGCGGCCGACGGGGGCCTGACGGCGGCGCGAGGCGCGGCAGCACCCGGCGCCTGGACCCGGCGTGCCGCGAGGAGGGGCGGCGGGCGAAGGGGAGGGCCGGGGGCGGCACGGGGGTGCGAGGCGGGCGGGACTCCAGATAGCCGCGGGCGCCCCAGCCGAGCACCGACTCCGCCAGCAGCACGCCCAACCCGGCCTCGAAGTGGGCGAGTTGCTCGGCGGCGAAGCGGCAGTGCCGGCAGCCCGCGAGGTGCTGGTGGACATCGGGGAGCAGGGCGCCGCCCCGGCGGATCGGGATGTCCAGGAGCCGGTTGTGGAACCGGCAGTCCTGGGTCGGCGCGAGTTCCCGGTGGGCGCGCAGGCACCCCTCGCGGAACATCTCCCGCGCCTGGTCGAGGGCGGCGGTCGCGGTCGCGGTGTCCATGCCGAGCAGGGCGGCGGGGACGTCGACCGGATCGGCCTCGACCTCGGTGTGCCAGAGCAGGCAGCGGGCGGCGCCGGGCAGCCCCTGGAAGGAGCGTTCGGCGAGTCTGCGGTGTTCGCCGGTCGGGGAGGACAGGGCGCGGGTGCCGCCGCCGTCGAGGGGGCCGCGCAGGCCGGGCAGGACGTCACGGATCCCGTCGGCGGCGGACCAGACCCGGACGGTGTCCCGGACGGCGACCAGCAGCCGGGGGCGCAGCGCGGTCGCGGGTTCGCCCAGCGCCAGCCGGTCGAGGACCTGGTGGAAGGCGGCCGAGGTGACCAGGGCGGCGGTGTCGGCCGGGGACGCGGTGCCGGTCGGGGGCGCGGTGCCGGTCGGGGCGGTGAGGCAGAGGGTCGCGTACTGGTGGCAGCGTCGCCAGTGACGTGCCGTCAGGAGTGCGATGGCGGGGGCCGTTTCGGGGCCTGGGCGGCCGCGCAGCCGGGCGGCGAGGTCCTCGTCGCGGGCACCCGGGGCGGCGCCGGCCGGCGGGTACGGAGGGCGAGGGGGGGCGGGGGGTGGGCACGGAGCGGATTCCTTCCCGGACGCAGGGGACCCACAGGGTTCGGTCCGCCGGGGAGGGCGAGTGCGTACCTTCCGAGCGGCGGTACACGGACGGCAGCCTCGCACAGCACGCTCCCGGCCAACAAGGCACTCGGACCACCTCCGTACCGGACGGCGCGCGCCGGGTCCGGCGGCGACCGCCTGACCTGGGGCGCCCTCGGTGGCGTCCGCACCCCGTGTGAACGCGGCGCCCAAGCACGGGAGTTGCGCACGCTGCCGGTCCGGGCGCCAAAATGGTGCACTGGGAGCCGGCCCTTCCTCGGGGGCCCGCGCGGGACGCGGCTCTCCCGCGCCGCACCGGGCCGCCGGCCGTGCTCTCCCCCCGCCCTCGGCCGGCGGCCCCGGGCGCGGACTCCCTTCTCCGGAGCGGGAGTTCAGATCTGCCAGGAGCGCAGTCGGTCGGCCGCGCCGAAGACGTCGGTCCTGCCGGAGATCAGGTCGCGGACGAGGTCGACGAGGGCGCCGTAGGGCGGGTCCATGCCGACGTCGCTGACGAACATGTAGGCCACCGCGGTGGCGCAGGCGAAGCGGGCGTTGGCGGCGGGCAGCGGTTTGAGCAGCGCCAGGGTGTGCAGCAGCGCGGCGGCCCGCCAGGCCGGGTCGGAGTCCACGCCGAGGCGTGGCGGGTCGACCCGGTGCCGGGCGACGGCGGCGACCAGCGCGGAGAAGTCGTTGATGGTGGGCTGGTCGGGCAGCACCTCTTCGTGGCGCTGCAACAGCCAGGGGACGTCGATGTGGATGACCGGTAGGGGTGCCATCGGTCAGGCGGCCCGCCCCTCGTTCCCGCCGTGGGGTTCGTCGTCGGGGAAGGCGGCGGCGAACTCGTCGGCGTGCGAGGCGAAGAACCGGCGGAAGGCCTCGGCGCCCTCCTGGAGGGCGCGGTGCCTGGCTATGTCGGCGGCGGCCGCCTCCCGCACGAGCGCCTTCATCGACGTACCGCGTTCCTTGGCGATCTGCCGGAGGTCCTCTAGCTCGCGGTCGCTGAACTCCACATTCAGAGCTGGCATGCACTCACGGTACCTCTGAGGTACTTACTCGTAAATAGTGCCTGCTCACACCGCCTGCCCGACGGTACCGGGCGGGTGGTGCGAGCGGTGCGGTCCGGTGTCTCAGTGCTCCCAGGCGGCGGCGCCGCGCAGCAGATGGTGGTCGGACATGCCCGGTGTGCAGGCGGCGGCGTCGCCGCGCACGGTGGTGAACCAGTAGGCGCTCAGGAAGATGTAGTCGATCTTGCCTCGGCCGTCGGCGCGCGGTGAGCAGACCGGTTCGGCGGTCTCCTCGCCGCTGCGGCAGCGGTCGCCCGACTGCGGGCAGTCGACCCCCGTGAAGTGGGACTTGTCGTTCTCGTCGACCTCCTGGAAGATTCCGGTGCCGCCGCCGTGGTCGTAGAGCGGGTCGAGGCGGGTGTCCTTGGGGAACAGGTTGAAGTCCCCCGCCAGCACGACCGGTCCTTCGAGCGCGTACCCGCGGGTGACCGCGGCGACCTGGGCGACCTGGGCCTGGGGGTTCGCGCCCCGGTAGTCGATGTGGGTGTCGCAGGCACGGACGGTCCGCCCCCGTACGCCGGTCCTGGCGCAGAGCAGGATCCGCTGCTCGCCGCCGGAGGGCTGCGTCAGGAAGGTGACGGCGCGGGAGCTCTGGTCGATGGTGCCCGCCGGGCCCTTGCTGAAGATGGCCAGGCCGTAGCGGGTGTCGGCGCCCCACTTGGCGCAGCCCGCGCTCTCGGGGAGCGCCGCGCCCCACACCGAGTCGTAGGCGGGGCCGCCCGAGGTGCGGCCGGCCAGGGTGTCGCGCAGCAGGGTCCACTGGCCGTAGCACATCTCCTGGAGCATCAGGAGGTCCGCGTCCCAGGAGTCCATCGCGTGGATCATGGTGTCGCGCCAGGCCGTCCGGGAGCCCTGGTAGATGGCGCAGACCCCGCCGCAGACGTTGTAGGTGAGGAACCGGGGCCGCGGCCAGTTCTGCGCGTCGGGCTGGTCGGCCCGCGCCGATCCGGCGCCGAGGAGCAGGCCGAGACAGAGGAACAGGGACAGGAGGTATCTGCTCGCTGTGCGCACTTCGTGTTCCCTTCGTGCCGCTAGGGGCGGCTGGAGGTGTGCGTGAACTCCCTGATGAGCCGGGCGAGTCGGGTCGGCTGGTCCAGTGGGACGAGGGTGTGGCTGTCCGGGATCTCGGCCAGCCGCGCGTTGGGAAGGAGGGCGGCGAGACGCCGGCCGTGGGCGGGGGGCATGACGCGGTCCTCGCTCGCCCACACGACGAGGGCGGGGCGGGTGAAGCGGGGCAGGCGTTCGGCCGCGGCCAGCAGGACACCGCGGTCGGCCGCGACGGCGCGCAGCACCCGGACGGTGTCCCGGCAGATGTCGGTCCTGGTCGTGACCGGCTCGATCCAGCCGGCGGTGACGGCGTCGCCGCGCCGGGTCAGCCGGCCGAAGGCGATCGGCAGCCGGCGCAGCGCGCGTACCCGCATCTGCCGCATGAACAGGCCGAACAGCCGGGGCGTGAGCTTCCCGGCGAGGACGAGGGTCTTGCCGGTGAGGCCGGGCGGCACGTTGTCGAAGGCGTCGCAGGAGACCAGGACGGCCCGCCCGACGCGGGGCGTGCCGTCGGCCATGAGGAGTTGGACGAGGGCGCCGCCGGTGTCGCTGCCGACGAGGGTCACGTCCTGGAGGTCGAGCCGGTCGAGGAGTTCGGCGACGAGTCGCGCCACCGCGGTCAGGGACAGGTCGGCGTCGGGGCGCATCGCGTGCCGGTGCGCGCCGAGCGGCAGGGTGGGCACCACGCACCGGTGGTCGGTGGCGAGGTCGGCGCCGACGGCGTCCCAGAGCGAGGCGTCCATCAGGAGTCCGTGCAGCAGCACCGTGGTGGGGCCGTCCGTGCCGCGGTCGTGGTAGGCGATGGTTCCCGAGGACAGTTCGATCTCCCGCACGGTGTTCTCCCTCGTGTCGGTCGGTGCGACGAAGCGGCTGCGGCCGGCGTTCCGCGGGCCGCGCCGGCGTACGGCGTCCTGAGCGGGCGCCCGGCTGGCGCGGGCGGGTTCAGGCGGGGGCCGCCGGCGTGAACGCGGCGGCGTTCTCCGTGGCCCAGGTGGCGAAGGTGCGCGCGGGGCGGCCCAGGAGGCGTGCCACGGTGTCGGTGGTCGGCCCCGGGGTGTGCGCGTGGTCGGCGAGCGAGCCGAGGAGGCGGTCGGGGACGTCCTCGGGGAGGCCCTGGGCGAGCATGGCCCGGCGCACCTGGTCGGGGGCGGTCTCCTGGAAGGTCAGGTTCCGGCCGGTGGCGGCGCCGATGAGGCGGACCTTGTCGCGCTGGTCGAGCGAGTGCGGGCCGGTGAGGAGAGGGGCGTGCGCGGCGTGCCGGGGATCGAGCAGGGCCAGGATCGCCGCGTCCGCGATGTCGTGCTCGTGGATCGGCGAGGTGGCCGCACCGCCGTACGCGCCGCGCACCGTGCCGGTCGCCCGGATCTGCGGGGCCCAGGCCAGGGCGTTGCCCGCGAAGTCGGCGCAGCGCAGGAAGGTCCACGACAGTCCCGAGCGGCGCACGGCGTCCTCGACGGACTTGAACGCGTCGGCGAACCGGCGGTGTCCCGCCGGGTGCGACACGGTCGCGGAGGAGAGGACGACCACCCGCCGGGCGCCGCGGTCAGCGGCGAGCGACAGCAGCCGGTCGGTGGCGCCGCCGACGGCGCGCGGGCTGAGCAGGACCGCCTCGCCGCCCTCCGGCCAGGCGGCGAGTCCGGCGGGGTCGGACGGGTCCCCCGTGATCACTTGTGCTCCGTCCGGCAGGCCGGGGTCGGGGCGGCGGGTGACCGCCGCCACCTCCCGGCCGGCGCCGAGCAGCAGGCGCACCACTTCGCGTCCCACGGTTCCGGTCGCTCCGGTCACCACGAACATGATCCAGCCCCTCACGTCCGGCATGTGCTTCGGATGCCATAATGTACGAGAACCATAGCACATTGCTTTGAGAGGCGTACATTATGGATTCCGAAGGACCTGGGGCCGTGGCTCGCCGCAGACGCCGAGCCACGGTCGAGGTGGGGCAGGGGCTGCGCGCGCTGAGCGCCGAACTGACGCTGCTCAACCGGAGGGTCGGCGCGCGGCTCGGGCTCAGGGACATCGACCTGGACTGCCTCGACCTGATCAACGCCCACGGCCCGCTGGCCCCGACCGCCCTGGCCCAGCGCGCCGGACTGCACGCCGCCACCACCACCGGGATCCTCGACCGCCTCGAACGCGCAGGCTGGATCTCCCGGGAGCGCGACCCGGCCGACCGGCGCGCGTACCTGATCCACGCCCTGCGCGACCGCAACGCCGAACTGCTCGCCCTCTTCGCCGGGATGAACTCGTCGGTGGAGCGGATCTGCGCCGACTACGACGAGGACCAGCTCGCCCTGCTCGCGGACTTCCTGCGCCGCACCGCCGAGGCCGGGCGGGAGGCCGCCGGGGAGCTGACCGGCCCTCAGCGGGACCGCCCCGCACCCGACTCCCCCCGGGGCCAGTGAGACGTAGGTCACATTTCGGTCCGTCACCGTCACATTCCGCGGCCCTCGCGGAGTCACCACGGTGACCCGCCACCGCGGAGGACCGCGCGCGGCGGACGCCCGGAGACCTGGTCGCCGAGTACGGGGGTGCCGACGACCAGGCTCCGGGGCGCCGGTTCCGCCCGGTGGAGGGCGGGGCGCGGGGTCGGTCAGCCCTGGTCCGCCACGAAGGACGCCATCCGGGCCAGGGCCGCGTTCCAGTTGATCGCGGTCTCGTTGGTCGCCCAGGACTGGATGTCGTCGATGTAGCAGAACTGGCCCACGCAGCCCTGGAGTCTGGCCTGCGCGTAGGGGTCCTGGATACCGGAGTTCGGGCCGCCCGCCACGGTTCCCGGCGGCGGCGCGGGCAGGCTCGGGTCCAGCTCGTGGGCGTACCAGCGGCTGTGCTGGTTGTGCGCGGCGGCCTCGCCGTAGCCGGTGACATAGGACATGTTCAGGGCGTTGCGGCCGAGCAGGTAGTCCATGCTCTGCACCGCGCCGTCACGGTACTTGGCGGCGCCGGTGAGGTCGTAGGCGGTGGCGAGGACGACGGCGTTGTTGAGCACCTGGGCGTTGGAGCCCCAGTCGTAGAGGTTGCCGGGCGGCGCGTACGGCATGCCGTACGGCTGGGCGTCGAGGGTGGCGAGGTAGCGGTCGGCGCCCTTGACGACGGAGCGGCGCACGGCGTCGCGTCCCGGCAACGCGTTCGGCACGGTGGCGAGGTCGAGGCGGCCTGCCGTGGCGGTGCGGCCCCAGTCGAAGCCGAGGCCGCCGAAGAGGTCGGCGGTGTGCAGCGGCGAGTGGCGCACGTGGTCGGCGAACTGCCGTTCCCCGGTGGTGAGATACAGCTCCGCCGCCGCCCAGTAGAACTCGTCGGTGGCGTCGCCGTCGGCGTAGGTGCCGCCGCCGACACCGTCGCTCTCGGAGGCGTACAGCTCCGGGTGGGCGAGGGCCGCGGTCCACGCCTTGCGGGCGGCCGTCAGCGCACGGGCGGCGAACGCCTTGTCGTAGGGGCGGTAGAGGCGGGCCGCCTGGGCGGCGGTCGCGGCGAGGTTCAGGGTGGCCTGGGTGGACGGCGGGTGCAGCTCCCGCCGTTGGGGGTCGTCGGCGGGCAGCAGGGGCAGGCCGGTCCACTGCTCGTCGTGGATCTTGTGGTGGGCCATCCCCGCGAGCGGCTGCCCGTCGGGCACCTGCATCTTCAGCAGGAACTCCAGTTCCCAGCGGGCCTCGTCGAGGATGTCGGGGACCTTGTTGCCGCTCTCCGGGAGGTCGAGCGTGCCGTCGCCGAGCCGGCCGGGGTGACCGGTGCGGGCCAGCAGCGAACGCTCGTAGGTGCTGAGCAGCTCCCAGGTGGTGATGCCGCCGTTGACGACGTACTTGCCGTGGTCGCCCGCGTCGTACCAGCCGCCCGTCACGTCCAACGTGTAGTTGCAGACGCCGGGTTGGCAGGGGACGTCGCTGTCGCCCTTGTTGGGCGCGGCGTCGAGGTGGCCCGCCGCGCGGCCGTAGCCGGGGCGCAGGTCGTCGCGGATCGCGATGCCGCTGCGCTGCATGTAGTAGTACTTCAGGGAGTCGAGGCGCAGACGCTCGTAGGCGGCGGCGCCGATGTCGAACGGGCGGCTGGTCTCGCCGTCGGCGACCAGGGTGAGGCCCTGGCCCCGCCCCCGGTAGCCGCCGAAGTCGATGGAGTGGACGTTCTGGCCCGAGGAGACGTCGGTGCCGCGCGGCCGGGTCCAGCCGTGCGCGACCGTGGTTCCGGCGGCGTCGCGCAGCCGCCAGGGCACCCGGGTGGTGGCGTCGGTGACGAGCGTGGCGTTCTTCGGCCCCGAGGGCAGGTAGGCGACCTGGTTGACCCGCACCCGCGGCCCGGTGTCGGGCTCGTACACCTCGGGCGGGACACCGCCGAGGAGCGACACGTCGTCCACGCAGAGCCGCCAGGGGTCGGCGCTGCCGCCCGCCTGGAAGGCGACCTGCCCCTGGGTGGTGTCGACGGGCGCGGTGAACGTGTACGAGTAGACGTCACCGGAGACGCTGAGCTGCGGGCTCACCTCGAACCAGGTGTCGTAGGGCGCCGCCGACAGTCCCACGATCGCCCGCACCACATGCCCCTCGGGCGTGCCGTTCGCGCGGAAGGAGAAGCGGTAGGACTCCCCCGCGACCAGGGTGAGGTCGTTCTGGCCGACGGACGCGTCCCAACGGTTGGCGGTGCCGCCGGGGACCTGGGCGCAGAGCTGCCCGTCGGAGAGTCCCGCGGTGACGTTCGGGGACGACCACCAGGGCTCGGTGGTGGTGTCGAAGGTGCCGTTCTTCAGCTGCTCGACCTCGTCGGCGAGGGCGGGTGCGGCCGGCAGGGCGGTGAGCACGGCGCCGAGCAGGGCCGTCAGGGTGAGCAGGGCGGTTCTGCGTCGTTTCACGTCTGGGCTCCTCGTGCGGGAGGTGCGGGGGACGCTCGCGCGGCTCACACGGGCCGTGGGAGCGCTCCCAGATGCGGACGCAAGCCATGCTTGTTCGGCGCATGACACTCCGTCAACGGTCAGGACGGGACGGGATTTCCCGCCCTGACCGGTCGACGGGCATCCACGCGCGTCGACGACCGGCGCCGCCCTCCGGCAGCCACCGCTCGCCGAACCGCCGCCGCACGGCGACCCATCGACGGCCACCGTTCACCGGCACCCGCCGACAGCAACCGCCGTCAGCCACCGCTCGCCGCACCCGCCGCCGCACGGCCCCCCGTGGACAGCCACCGCCGGCCGCCGTTCCTCGGCACCCGCCGACGACAACCGCCGTCAGCCGCCGCGCGCCGAACCGCCGCCGCACGGCCCCCTGTGGAAGGCCACCGCCGACCGCCGTTCACCGGCACCCGCCGACAGCAACCGCCGTCAGCCGCCGCGCGCCGAAACGCCGCCGCACGGCCCCCGTGGACAGCCACCGCCGGCCGCCGTTCCTCGGCCTGCGTCGACCGCCACCGCCCGCCCCGGTTCCTCGGCACCCGCCGACCGGCACCCGTCCGCCGGTCGGCCTGGCAGCCGCCGACCGGCTCGTTCGACGGGGCCCCGTCGACGGGCTCGGTCGACGGTGCTCATCGACCGGGCTCAGCCCGCCGGTGCCTCCAGACGGCTGACGCGGATCGCGCCCGCGGTCTCCCCCGGGCGCGCGCTGGTCAGGGTGAGCCGCAGCCCGCTGCCGCGCACCGCGTCGAAGGTGACGACCGTCGGGGCGTCGGAGGCGGTGGCCCAGTCGACGCGCGCCCCGGTGACCGGTACCCGGCGGGCGCCGTCGAGGACCTCGACCCGCACGGCGGACGGCAGGCTGTGGGTGGCGTCGACGGTGAAGGAGACCTCGACCTGGTCGAAGGTGCGCACCCGTCCGAAGTCGACGCCGACCCAGTCCTCGGGCCGTGCCCCGCTGAAGGCGGGCAGCAGCGCGGTGGCCGACTTGGCGAAGCCGTTGGACCAGCCGGTGGCCGGGTCGCCGTCGAGCATCGCGGCGGGCAGCGTGTCGGGGCGCCCGGAGTAACTGGCGTCCGCGTGCGGGAGTTCGGGCACCGCGGGCGGTTCGGGCGCGAAGGCCGGGGCCCGGGTGGTGGCCGGTGAAGCGGCCCGGGTGGTGCGGGCGGTGACCGTGCCGGTGCGCAGCCCGTCCGCGCGGGCGGTCACCGTGAGGGTCCCCGGCCGCGCACCGGAGCGGACGATCGCGAGCGCCTTGCCGTGGAAGGCGGTCCTGGTGGTCGCCTGGTAGCGCTCGGCGCTCTCCTGGCGCCCGTTGTCGAGCCCGGCGAGCGAGCCGCCGCGCACCCCGAAGGTGATCAGGTCCTCGGCGTCGGGCAGGACCACGCCCCGGGCGTCGACGACCTCGGCGGTCACGAACACCAGCGAACGCCCGTCCGCCGGCAGGGAGGTGCGGTCGGCGGTGAGGCGGACGGCGTGCGCGGCGCCCGCGGTGCGCAGCACATCGGTGGCGACCACCCGGCCGCCCCTGCGCGCCACCGCCTTCAACTCGCCGGGCCTGAAAGGGACTTTCCAGGTCAGGTGCAGCTTGCCCGCGCTGCCGTTCGGGCTGGTGTAACTGCCGGGCCAGGGGCCGGTGGTGACGGTCTTGTCGTCGCCGGTGGCCTCGGTGGTCTCCAGGTAGGCGCGGCCGTCGGTGGTCCGCTTGGTGTCGAACGTGCGGGTGCCGAGGGACGTTCCGTCGAGGAACAGCTCCACGGTGTCAGCCGTCGAGTAGGCCCAGACCTCGACCGTGTCACCGTGCGCGTGGTTCCAGCTCATCGGCACCAGATGGACCATCGGCTCGTCGACCCACTGGCTGCGGAAGAGGTGGTACATGTCCTTCGGGAATCCGGCCGTGTCGACGGCGCCGAAGAAGGACGCCTTGACCGGGAAGACGTTGTACGGGGTGGGCTCGCCGATGTAGTCGATGCCCGACCAGAGGAACTGCCCGGCGAACCACTTGCGGTCGCGGTCCTTCTTGTGGCCGTACTCGCCGCTCATCGTCCAGGAGGCGAGGTTGTTGTCGTAGGAGGAGGTGGCCCGCCTGCCCGGCGTGTGGTTCTCGCCGGTGTTGAGGTGTTCGGGCTCCTGGTAGGCGCCCCGGGACGAGGTCTCCGACGACGACTCGGACTCGAAGAGGAACAGGTGCGGGTAGGCGGCGTGCAGGGCGTCGACCGACCTGGCGGTGTTGTAGTTGAGGCCCAGGCCGTCGAGCCGGCCGAGCATCAGATCGGCCGCCGACCCCTTCGCGGGCACGCCCCGGTACTTGTCCGAGCCGATGACCAGCGGGCGGGTGTCGTCGGCGGCGCGGATCGCGCCGATGATCCGGTCGGCCATCGCGAGCCCCGCGGTCGAGGTGGAGTCGGGGATCTCGTTGCCGATCGACCAGAGCACCACCGCGGGCGAGTTGCGGGCCGCGAGGACCATCTCGGTGGCGTCCCGCTCGCACCACTCGTCGAAGAAGCGCCCGTAGTCGTAGCGCGTCTTGCCGGTGCGCCAGCAGTCGAACGCCTCCACCATCATGACGATGCCCAGCTCCTCGCAGACGTCGATCATCTCCGGGGAGGGCGGGTTGTGCGAGGTGCGGAAGGCGTTGACGCCCATCGACTTCATGATCGTCATCTGGCGCAGGACGGCGTCCCTGCTGATCGCCGCGCCGAGGGCGCCCTGGTCGTGGTGGAGGTCGACGCCCTTGATCTTGGTGTGGACGCCGTTGAGGTGGAATCCCTCGTCGGGGTCGAAGGCGCAGGTGCGGACGCCGAAGACCGTGCGGTAGGTGTCGACGGTCCTGCCGCCCACCCGCAGTTCGGTCTCCAGGGTGTAGCGGTACGGGTTGCCGAAGTCCCACAACGTCGGCTTCCCGAAGGCGAGTTCGTGGGTCTCCTCGACGCGGTCCGCGACCTCGGCGGTGCTCGTCGCGCGGGCCACCGTCCGGCCGCCCCGGTCCTTGACCGCCGACCTGATCTCGACCCGCCGCGCGCCGCCCGACGCGTTGGCCACCGCGGTCCGCACCCGCACCACGGCCCGCTCGGGACCTGCCTCGGGAGTCGTGACGAAGGTGCCCCAACGCTCCACGTGCACCGGGTCGGTGATGACCAGGCGGGCCTCGCGGTAGATGCCGCTGCCCGAGTACCAGCGGCTGCTGGGCAGTTGGTTCCGCACCTTGACGGCGATCACGTTCTCGGTGCGGCCGTCGGTGTGCAGCGCGTCGGTGATGTCGAAGGCGAAACCCGTGTAGCCGTAGGGGTGGTGGCCGACCTCGCGGCCGTTGCAGTAGACGTAGGAGTCCATGTACACGCCGTCGAACTCCACCGAGATCCGGCGGCCGGTGGCGCCGGGCGGCAGCGTGAAGGCGAGCCGGTACCAGCCGAGGCCGCCGGGCAGGAAGCCGGTCCCGCTGGTGGTGCCGTGCTCGGTGGTCGGGGTCTGCTCGATGCTCCAGTCGTGTGGCACCGCGACCTCGCGCCACGCCGAGTCGTCGTAGTCGGGGTCGGCGGCGCGCGCGTAGGCGCCGGTCGGATCGGCGAGGCCGCCCGGGTCGACCAGCGCGAACCGCCAGCCGTCACGCAGCGCGACCGTGCGCCGGCCGCCGGCTCCCCCGGCGGCCGGGTCCGCCTCGGCGGCGCCGGCCCGAGCGGTGCCGAGGAGCGCTCCGGCCGCCGGGGCGGCGGCGGAGGCGAGCAGGACCGATCTGCGCGTGACCGTCATGGCGGCTCTCCCTCATCAGGACCCAGAAGTAATCACAACTGATCGTGAACAAACAGATTCTCGCGGGGGGCCGCACCGGGCCGTCAAGGGTGCGTGCCGTGTCTTCCGTCCCGGGCGTCACAACGGCCGGTTCGGTGCCCTTGCCCGGGGTTCCGCGCCCCCTGTGGTTCGGGTCCACGGACGGGCCTGACGCACTAGGCTGGAACGCAAGTGACGCGGTTGCTCACTGTGAGTATGCGCGATGGAGTGGCGACGATGAGCCCGGAGTACCCGTTCGACGAAGCCGCGACGGCACGGGCCGTCGTCGACGACTCGGGCGTGCTCGTCGAGTGGAACGCGGGCGCGGAACGCCTGCTCGGCTGGCCGGGCGCCGAGGTCGTCGGCAGACCGGCGGCCAGGCTGCTGGTGGCGGATGCCGCCCCGCGGCCGCCCGACGGCATCCGCTGGCACGGAACAGTGACCCTGCGTCACCGCGACGGTCGGCACGTCCGGCTCTGGCTGGTCGCCCACCACCGTCGGCCGTTCGAGGACCGCCCCGGCCGCTGGCTGGTCTTCAGCCCGCTCGACAACGGCACCCCCCGCGCCCCCGAGGACGATCCGCTGGCCACCGCCGCCCTGATCCAGTCGCCGTGCGCGGTCGCCGTCTACGACGACCGGCTGCGGCTGCGCCGCGTCAACGCGGCGATGGCCGACGTCATAGGGCTGCCCGAGGAGCACATCCGGGGGATGCGGATCGCCGAGATCGGCGGCCGGCCGCAGAGCGAGGAGCTGGAGCGGCGGATGCTCCAGGTGCTCACCACCGGGCAGCCCGCCGACGTGCAGACGTACCTGCGCACCGGCGGCGAGGAGCGGGCGCACGCCTGGCTGGCCCGGATGGCGCCGGTCACCGACCCCGAGGGCCGGGTGCGGGGCGTCTGCCTCGCCGCCCACGACGTCACCGACAACTTCCTCGCCAGGGAGCGGCTCCAGATCGTCAACGAGGCGAGCGTCCGCATCGGCACCACCCTCGACGTCACCCGAACGGCGCAGGAGCTGGCGGACGTCTTCGTGCCCGCGCTCGCCGACTTCGTCAGCGTCGATCTGCTGGACCCGCAGGAGCACGGCGAACCGCCCGCACCGCTGACCGCTCCGGTGCGGCTGCGCCGGTCGGCGCACCGGTCGGTGAACCCCAGCGCGCCCGAGGCCGTGATCGAGCCGGGCCGCCACGAGACCTACCCCGAGGGGTCACCGCAGACCGACTCGCTGATCGCCGGGCACACGATCGTCGCCGCGCTCTCCGGCACCGAGATCGAGGCGTGGCTTGCGACCGACGCGGTCCGCAGCGACCGGGTCCGCGAGTTCGCCATCCACTCCACGATGTCCGTGCCGATCCAGGCGCGCGGGCTGACCCTCGGGGTGGCCGTGCTGCGCAGGTTCCGCCGCCCCGACCCGTTCACCCCGGACGACGTGCTCCTCGCCGAGGAGGTCACGGCGCGCGCCGCCGTCTGCATCGACAACGCCCGCCGCTACTCCCGGGAGCGGGAGACCGCGCTCGCCCTCCAGCGCAGCCTGCTGCCCCGCCATCTGCCGCGCACCGCCGCCGTGGACGCCGCCTCCCGGTATCTGCCGGCGGCGCGGGCCGGGGTGGGCGGCGACTGGTTCGACGTGATCCCGCTGTCCGGGATGCGGGTCGCGCTGGTCGTCGGCGACGTCGTCGGCCAGGGCGTGCAGGCGTCCGCGACCATGGGCAGGCTGCGCACCGCCGTGCGCACCCTCGCCGACATCGACCTCGCACCCGACGAACTCCTCACCCACCTGGACGACCTGGTGGTGAGGCTCTCCACCGAGGCGGGCGGTGACGGCAGTCCCGGCGAGGTCGGCGCGACCTGTCTGTACGCGGTGTACGACCCGGTGTCGCGGCGCTGCACGCTGGCCAGGGCCGGCCATCCGCCGCCGGTGGTGGTGGAGCCCGGCGGCGCGGCCCACCAGGTCACGCTGCCGAACGGCCCGCCGCTCGGGGTCGGCGGGCTGCCGTTCGAGTCCGCCGAGCTGGAGCTGCCAGAGGGCAGCGTCCTCGCCTTCTACACGGACGGCCTGACCGAGAGCAAGGAACGGGACACGGAGGCGGGGCGGCGGCTGCTGCTGGCCGCGTTGTCGACATACACCGAAAGCACGACAAGCACGGCAGGCACGGCAGGCACGGCAGGCACGGCGAGCGCCGAAAGCACCGCGGGCGCCGCGAGCACCGCCCCCACGGACAGCTCCGCGACGACCGCGGCGGCCGACGGCACCGCGACCGTCGCTCCCGCCGACCACGACGCCTCCCTGGACGAGACCTGCGACCGGGTGCTGCACGCGCTGCTGCCGGTCGGCGGGGTCGCGGACGACGTGGCGCTGCTGCTGGCCCGCACCCGGGGGCTGCCCGCCTCCCAGGTGACGACCTGGCACATCCCGCCTGACCCGGCGCTGGTCGCCCCGATCCGCAAACAGGTCGTCGAGCAGCTGGAGACCTGGGGGCTCCAGGAGGCGGCGTTCACGGCGGAGCTGGTGGTGAGCGAGCTGGTCACCAACGCGATCAGATACGGCGCCCACCCGATCAGACTGCGGCTGATCCACGACGACGTGACGCTGATCTGCGAGGTGTCCGACACCAGCCACACGGCCCCGCACCTGCGCCGCGCCAAGTCCTGGGACGAGGGCGGCCGGGGGCTGCTGCTGGTCGCCCAGCTCACCCAGCGCTGGGGCAGCAGACACACCTCGGAGGGCAAGACGATCTGGGCGGAGATCGACCTGCTGGCCGACGTCTAGGCAGTGTCCGCGAGCCAGGGCCTGACCTGTCTGCGGGCCTCGTGCAGGCGGGACTTGAGGGTGCCGAGCGGGACGCCCGCGCGTTCGGCGGCCTCGGCGTAGTCCAGTTCGCAGATGTCCCGGTACACCAACGGGCCCACCAGGTGCGGGCGTTCGCGTTCCAGTCGGTCGAGGGCCTCCAGCAGATCGAGCCGTGATCCGGCGATGACACTGGTGGTGCGCGGGTCGGCGCGCTGGTCGAGGTCGGCGGGCGCGGGCTGTTCGGCGGCCCGGCGGCGCAGCTCGCGGTACTTCTGCCGGGAGCAGTTCGCGACCACCGTGTAGAGCCAGGTGCTGAAGCGGCTGCGGCCCTCGAAGGTGCCGATCCTGCGGGCGACCTGGAGCAGGACGTCCTGGGCGGCCTCCTCCGCGTCCTCCCGGCAGGGCAGGAACCGGCCGCAGCGCCGCAGGACCTCGGGCCCGATCTCGCGCAGCAGCAGCTCCAGGGCCCGCGCGTCCCCGGCGGCGGCGCTGCGGGCGAGGTCCTCGGTGGGTGCCGGGTCGGGCACGGGGTGCTCCCTTCCACGTCTGTCGGGCGCAGGCATGATAGCCGTATGCACTCTCTCGAGCGGATCGGCCGCTACCGCCTCGAAAGGCGTCTGGGCACCGGCGCGTTCGGCACGGTCTGGCTGGCCCATGACGACGACCTCGACGCGCCGGTGGCCGTCAAGGTCCTCGCCGACAACTGGAGCCACCGCCTCGATGTGCGCGAGCGGTTCCTGACCGAGGCGCGGATGCTGCGCAAGGCCGGCTCCGACCGGGTGGTGCAGGTGTACGACATCGGTGAACTCGACGACGGGCGGCCGTACTTCGTCATGGAGTACGCCGCCGGCGGCACCCTCGCCGAGCTGCTGGACGGCGGTCGGCTGCCGGTGGCGGAGGCGCTGCGGCTGACGGCGGGGGCGGCGCTGGGCGCGCAGGCGCTGCACGAGGCGGGGATCGTGCACCGGGACATCAAGCCGTCCAATGTGCTGCTGCGCTCCTCCCCCGGTGCCGCTCCCCGGGTGCTGCTCGCGGATCTGGGGCTCGCCAAGAGTCTGGCGCGGGCGTCGGGGCTGACGCTGGCCGCGGGTTCCGCCGGGTACCGGCCGCCCGAGCAGGCGGAGCCGGGCGCGGGGATCGACGCGCGGGCCGATGTGTACGGGCTCGGGGCGGTCGGCTACCACCTGGTCACCGGGGAGATACCGGGCGAGCCCGGCAGGGTGGTCGGTCCCGAGCGGCTGCGCCCCGGGCTCGACCCGCGGGTGCGGCGGGCCCTGCTGCGGGCGCTCGCACCGGACCGGGAGCGGCGCTGGCCGGACGCGCGGTCCTTCGCCGAGGAGCTGGAGCGGCTGGCGGACCCCGGTGTGCGGCCGCCCAGGCGCCGTGCCGCGCTGGTGGCGGCCGGTGCGGTGGCGGTGCTGGTGGCGGCCGGGGCGGGGGTGGCGCTGCTGGAGGGACGGGACGGTCCCGGGGCGGTGCGGGTCGCGGACGGCACCGGGCGGGTCACGGCCGAGGTGCCGGGCGGCTGGGACCGGCAGGTGCGGGTCTCGGGCTGGGACCCGGCGGCGCTCGGACTGGCGGACGGCCACCGGCCGGGGTTCGCGGTGGCGGACGACCTGGCGCGGTGGCAGGACCTGACGGCGGAGGTCAACGGCGTGTTCGTGGGCGTGGGCGGGGCGGGCGATCTGACGGCGGCGGTGGACGCAGTCGCCCATCCCGGCTGCCACTACGAGGGCGCCCGCACCCGCAGGGACGGACCGTGGCGGGACCGGGTCCGCACCTGGAGCGGCTGTCCTGGCGGCGCGGGGTCGGTCACGGAGGCCGCGCTCACTCCGGTGGCCGACAGCGCTGGGCCGCAGGTGTACGTGCAGATCCGGCAGAGCGGCGGTTCCCCGCGGGCCGGTCGCATACTCGCTTCCGTACGGGTCGGGAAGTGACACGGACCGCCCCCCGGTCGCGCGAACTTTTCCGGCCCGGCCCGCATCGGACAGGGATGACGGGGCACACTGCGCCGTACGTACCCCCTTGCCGGGGTGCGCGGAGACATCCGGGAGTGTTGAGGAAGATGGCGAACAACTGCACCCGCGTCCGGCACGCGGCCTGGTCGGTGAGCGCGGTCGCCCTGCTCGGGCTGCTGACCGCCTGCGGTGGCGGCGGTGACTCGGCGGGCGGCCCCAGCACCCTGTCGGGGACGGCCGCGCCGGCCACCGGTGGTTCGGCGAGCGGGTCCGCGAGCCCGGCGCCGTCGGCGACCCCGACGGACGGCGCGACGGACGGCACGGCCGGCGCCGAGACGTCCTCGGGCGGCACGCCCTCCGAGGCGGTCTCCGCCTCCGGCAGCGTCAGCACCCGCTGCCACACCTCCGAGCTGCGCGCGAGCATCGGGCGCGACAACCCCGGGGCCGGGCAGGAGAACTTCCCGATCGTCCTGACGAACACGTCGTCGCACAGCTGCACGCTGCGCGGCTACCCGGGCGCCGCCTTCCGGAGCGCGGCGGGCAAGCAGCTCGGCCCCGACCCCAAGCGTTCCTCGGGCTCGCCCGACACGGTGACGCTGACGCCGGGCGCCAGTGCCTGGGCCGGGCTGTCGTTCTCCAACCCGGAGGTCAGCGAGGCGAAGGCGGCCACCCCCGCGTCGCTGCTGGTGACGCCGCCCGACGAGCGGGACGCGCTGACGGTGAAGTGGCCGGGCGGCCAGGTGCCGGTCTCCGGGAACTCCTCGTCGGTCTTCCTGACGGTGTTCGCGCCGGGCACGGGCGCCTGACGGCACACATCTGCGCGGAGTTCTTACCCGGACCTGTTTGGATGGCGCTCCCCGCCCTGATCACGCCGCTAGGAACCCGCCCTGAACACCGCGCTCGCCGAAACGCTGTCCGTAGTCCTCCTCGTCGCCGTGCTCGCGGCGGCGGTGCTGCGCCCCAAGGGGCTGCCCGAGGCGGTGGTCGCGGTACCGGCGGCGGGCATCGTCATCGCGACCGGGGCGATCACGCTCGACCACGCGCGCGAGGAGGTCGAGCGGCTCGGCCCGGTGGTGGGCTTCCTCGCGGCGGTCCTGGTGCTGGCCCACTGCTGCGACGTGGAGGGCCTGTTCCAGGCGTGCGGCGGGTGGATGGCCCGGCACGCGGCGGGCTCGCCGACCCGGCTGCTGACGGCGGTGTTCGTGCTGGCCTCGGTGATCACCGCGGTGCTCAGCCTGGACGCGACGGTGGTGCTGCTGACGCCGGTGGTGATCGCCACCGCGGCTCGGGCGGGCGTCCTGGCCAGGCCCCACCTGTACGCGTGCGCGCACCTGTCCAACACGGCGTCGCTGCTGCTGCCGGTCTCCAACCTCACCAATCTGCTGGCGTTCGAGGCGAGCGGGCTGAGCTTCACCCGGTTCGCGGCGCTGATGGCGCTGCCCTGGGTGGTGGCGATCGGCGCCGAGTACCTGGTGTTCCGGCGTTTCTTCCGCGCCGATCTGGCCGCCCCGCTGCACGCCCCCGAGACCGGTGAGCCGCCCGAGCTGCCGAGGTTCGCGCTGATCACGGTGGGCTGCACGCTCGCCGGGTTCGTGGTGGCGTCCACGGCCGGGATCGAACCGGCCTGGGTGGCCTGCGCGGGCGCCCTGGTGCTGGCCGTGCGGGTCCTGGTGCGACGGCGGGACACGGCGCTGTCGGTGGTGCGGTCGGCGTCGCCCGCGTTCCTCGCGTTCGTGCTGGCGCTGGGCGTGGTGGTGCGGGCGGTGGTCGACAACGGGCTCGCGGACGCCCTGGACCGGGTGCTGCCGTCCGGTCGGGGGCTGGTGGCGCTCATCGGGATCGCGGTGCTGGCCGCGGTGCTGGCGAACCTGATCAACAATCTGCCGGCGGTGCTGGTGCTGGTGCCGTTGACGGCGCCCTCGGGCGCGGGCGCCGTCCTCGCGGTGCTGCTCGGCGTGAACATCGGCCCGAACCTCACCTACGCGGGGTCGCTGGCGACGCTGCTGTGGCGGCGCATCGTGCAGCGGCACGACCAGGAGGTGGCGCTCGGGGAGTTCACCCGACTCGGTCTGCTGACGGTGCCGGCCGCGCTGCTGTCGTCGGTGCTGGCGCTGTGGCTCGCGATCGGGGCGATCGGCGTCTGAGGGACGCCCGCCGCCACCCGGCGCCCGCGCGGAGGGCGTTCGCGCGGAGGGCGCCCGCGCGGAGGGCTCGCTCGCCTAGTGCCGGCCGCCGCCCCCGCGGCCGGGTCCGCCGCCGTATCCGCCGTCGTCGCCCCAGCCGCCGCCGTGGCCGCCGGTCGGGCCGCAGGCGTAGGGGTAGGTGGCGCAGAGGGAGCCGGTCGGGTCCGGGGCGCCGGGGGTGGCGGTCGGGGCGGTGGACGGCTCGCCGGCCGTCGGGGTCGGGGTGGCGGTGGGGCGCGGGGCCGACCTCGGGGCGGGCGCGGCCGGTGGCGCCGTGGTCGCGGCGGTCTCGGCGTCCCAGTTGACGGCCTCCATCTGGAGGTCGGCCTTGGAGGTGTCGAAGACCCAGCGCTGGGTCCTGCTGTCGCTGCGGGTCTTGAGGACCAGCGCGCCGGAGCCGTCGGTGGCGGCGGGGGCCAGCGCGAGGTCCTGGTCGCGGCGGGAGACCAGGGTGCCCTGGAGGGTGAAGTCGTAGCGGACGCTGCGGGCGCCCTGCTCGGCGGCGCCGGTGCAGGGCGCGAGGCGGACCGCGTAGCCGAGGTGGGAGTCGAGGCAGAGGTTGGGGTCCGAGGCGCTGCGCAGCAGTCCGTCGGTCTCGTACGCCCACAGCTGTCCGGCCGCCGACGAGCACTTCTGGAGCGCGGCCTCGGCGCCCTCGGCGGTCCTGCCGCCGACGACGCCGACGCAGAGCCCGGAGTCGAGGTTGTGCAGTCTGCCGTCCAGGGCGGCGTCGGCGGTGGCGCTGGTGCCGGCCCAGGTGCCGTCGCCGTCGGAGGTGCCGCGGCCGGTCTCCGGCGGGCCCGAGGGGTGGGCGCCGTCGGCCGTCGCGTCGCCGCCTGCGCCGAGGGAGGACCAGAGCACCAGCGGGAGCACGATGAGGGCGCCGACCGTCAGGGCGGCCGCGGCGACGTTGCGGCGGCGGGCGGCGGCGCGTCGGGCGGCCTTGTGGGCGGAGCGGCGGGTGACGGCGCGGTGGCCGGGGGCGCGTGCGGGGGCGCCGGGTCCGTCGAAGGACTCGCCGGCCGTCGCGGTGGGCGGCTTCTCCTCGGCGGCGGGTGCGGCCGGGTCGGCCCGGGAGGCGACGTAGGCGTGGGCGCCCCAGCCGAGCACGGCTTCGGCGAGGGCGACGCCGAGGCCGTCGTTGAAGCAGGAGAGCTGGCCCGCCGTGTGGTTGCAGTGCTTGCAGCGGGCGAGGTGGGTGGCGAGGTCGGGGTCGACCTTGACCGCGCCGCGCCGGTAGGTCACGTCGAGCATCCGCAGGTAGCGGTGGCACTCCTGGTCGGGGGCGAGTTCGCGGTGGACCTGGAGGCACTCCTCGCGCAGCCGTTCGCGGCCCCTGCGCAGTTCGACGAGGGCGTCGCGCTCGGCGAGGCCGAGCAGGGCGGCCGGTGCCTGGAGCGGTTCCGACTCGACCTCGACGTGCCAGAGCAGGCAGCGGGCGACCTGGGGCAGCCGCTGGAACGCGCCGGACAGCAGCCGTCGTTCGGCGGGCGGCAGCAGCCGGGCCGCGACCCGGCCGCTGTCCCCGGTGCCGGTCAGCAGGTCGGGGTGGAGCAGTTCGCGGCTGCGGTCGGTGTCCCATTCGGCGGCGATCCTGCGGACGGTGACGAGCAGCCGGGGCCGCCAGGCCGAGGAGGGGCCGGTGTGGCGGATGGACTCGCCGAAGAGCCGGGTGAAGGCGGCGGTGGTGAGCATGCCGGCGGCGCGCGGTCCCGCGGTGCAGAGCCGGGCGTACGCGAAGGCGGCTTCCCAGTGCCGGTCGAGGAGTTCGCCGACCGGCTGCAACGCGGGTGTCGTCCCCGTCCATTTCTTCAGCTCGGCGCTGAGTTGTTCGTCCGTCACCTCGAACCGGGGAGCGGACGTGGGGGAATTCGACAGGCCGGCGTCTTTCACGGCTGCATTCCTCTCAAGGGCATGCGGCATAAAGTCCATACCAGTAGGTATGGGGATCCGGTGTCCGATGCGACGGGATCCTCTGGTACTGGGTTCGGCACCCCGAACACTCCCTCGACTCGGCCCTTTTGGGGCCCGGGGTGAACAGGGGACGCCTCGCGCGCGCAGAAGACCCAGCTTGTTCCGCGCGCCGACAGCCCACACTTTTGCACAGGTCAACTGGGCACAACAAGGCAGCCCCGGGTTTTGTGCATTACGTACGGGAGGCCCTTGTTCGACACATCGTCAATACCGATTGTCCGGGCCGCCGCGCCTTATCGACAAAAAGTCGGCGCGGCCTGCGGCTGACTTTTGTCCAATGCGGTCACGAACCTTTGGACGGCCCTTTCCGCGCACATCCCGACCCCCCGGACGGGCCGCCCGGCCCGGCCCGCAACCTTTGGACCGGCCGCCGCGCGGGCGGCGGGCGGCCGGTCCGTCGCCGCGCGGTTCAGTGGCCGGCGACCGGGTGCGGGCTGTAGGGGCTCTCCAGCTCCGCCAACTCCTCCTCGTCGAGGGTGAGTTCCACCGCGGCCAGCGCGTCCTCCAGGTGCCTGGGCCGGCCCGCGCCGACGATCGGGGCGGTCACCGTCGGCTGGTGCAGCAGCCAGGCGAGGGCGATCTGCGCGCGGGACACCCCGCGCCGCTCCGCGATCCGGGTGACCGCCTCGACGACGGTGCGGTCGCCCTCCTGGTAGAGCCGGCCGCCGAAGGCGTCGGTGGAGCTGCGCTCGGTGACGGTGTCCCAGTCCCGGGTGAGCCGGCCGCGGGCCAGCGGGCTCCACGGCAGGGTGCCCACCCCCTGGTCCGCGCAGAGCGGCAGCATCTCGCGCTCCTCCTCGCGGTAGAGCAGGTTGTAGTGGTTCTGCATGGAGACGAACCGCGTCCAGCCGTACCGCTCGGCCGTGTACTGCATCTTGGAGAACTGCCACGCGTACATCGAACTCGCCCCGATGTAGCGGGCCTTGCCCGCCTTGACCACGTCGTGCAGCGCTTCCATCGTCTCCTCGACCGGGGTGTGCGGGTCGAAGCGGTGGATCTGGTAGAGGTCGACATGGTCGGTGCCGAGGCGGGTGAGGCTGTGGTCGATCTCCGTGAGGATGGCCTTGCGGGACAGACCGGCGCCGTTGGGTCCCGGGCGGGTGCGGCCGTGCACCTTCGTCGCCAGCACGATCTCGTCCCGCTGGGCGAAGTCGCGCAGCGCCCGGCCGACGATCTCCTCGCTGCTGCCGTCGGAGTAGACGTTCGCGGTGTCGAGGAAGTTGATCCCCGCCTCGATCGCCTGACGGATCAGCGGGCGCGAGGCCTCCTCGTCGAGGGTCCACTCGTGATTGCCGCGGTCGGGACGGCCGTAGGTCATGCAGCCCAGACTGATCCGGGACACGTCCAGGCCCGTCGAACCGAGCTTCACGTACTGCATCGTTGCTGCTCCTGCCGTCGGGAGAGGTCTTGGGTGGAGCGTACGTCGTGCGGCCGGGCGGAAGCGCTCCGCCACCCGTCGGCACTTGACGGCGGCCGGGCACCGGCTGTTTGATCCGTGGACGTGCCGGCGCGACTCGCGCGGTACCCAGAGGTACGCCCAGCCGGTAGCGGACATGCTCCAAGTCCGGCCAAAGTCGCCAGGAACCCCTTCAGCGGGTCCGAGGCGGGGACGTATCCGCGATTGATGGAGCGGAACATGCCCGCCATGGGTGTATCCCGCGTCGGAGGTCTCGGGACGGCCGTGGGCGCTTGCCTGGCTCTCGTCCTCGGAGCGACCGGCTGCGGCCCTTCCCCCGATTCCTCCGAGCGCGCCGGATCGTCGGTCCCGACGCCGACGGCGTCGTCCGGCGGCCACGACACGCCGGTGTCCGGCACGCCGAAGGCGGACGGCGGTGCGAGCGCCGGCCCGTCCGAGGCGGTCGGTTCGGCGACCGCGACGGCGCGGACGACGGCCGGCACGCCGTCGAAGGGCACGTCCGCCGCCAAGACGGTGCGGCTGCCGCCCAGGCACGCCGGGTTCGACTACCAGATCGGCGGCGCCTACCCCCCGCCGGCCGGCGTGAAGATCGTCAGCCGGGACCGGACCGCCTCCCCCGCGCCCGGCCTGTACAACATCTGCTACGTCAACGCCTTCCAGTCCCAGCCGGGCGAGAGCTCCTCCTGGCCGTCCGACCTGCTGCTGCGGGACGGCGACGGCGAGAAGGTCGTCGACGAGGACTGGGGCGAACCGCTGCTCGACATCCGCACCGCCGCCAAGCGCGAGCGGGTCGCCGAGCGGGTCGGCCGGTGGATCGACGGCTGCGCCGACAAGGGCTTCGACGCCGTCGAACCCGACAACTACGACAGCTACACGCGCTCCTCCGACCTGCTGAGCGCCAACGACGCCGTCGCGTTCATCGCCCTGCTGTCGAAGCGCGCGCACGCCCGCGGACTGGCGATCGGCCAGAAGAACACGGCCGAGCTGACCGGGCAGCGCGAGAAGGCGGGGCTGGACTTCGCGGTCGCGGAGGAGTGCGGGGCCTGGGACGAGTGCGGGACGTACGCCGACGCCTTCGACGACCGGGTCGTGGTCATCGAGTACACGGACGCCGGACTGCGCAAGGCGCTCTCGGGCTACGGCGACCGGCTGAGCATCGTGCGCCGCGACGTCATGGTCTCGAAGCCGGGCAGCGCCGACTACGTCCGCAAGGTCGGCTGAGCGCCGTGGCGAGCGGGATGTCCAGGCGCCGGGTACTGCTGGGAGCCGCCGCGCTCGGCGCGTTGAGCGGCTGCGGCACGGGCGGCTCCGACGGGGTCGGGGCCGACGGACGGGTGACCGTGGAGCTGTGGCACGGGCAGTCCGACACCGGCCGCAAGGCGATCCAGGCGCTGGTCGACGAGTTCAACCGCACCCACCCGTCGATCCGGGTGAACGCGGGCGGCGGCGGGGTCCTGGCCGACGCGATGCTCCAGAAGGTGACCGCCGCGCTCGCGGCCGGCTCCTACCCGGACATCGCCTACATCTTCGGCTCCGACCTGGCGAACGTGGCCCGCAGTCCCCGCGTGGTCGACCTGACGAAGGCGCTGCGCGAGGGCCCCACGCCGTGGAGCGCCTACTGGAAGCCGGTACGGGACGCGATCACCGTCAACGGACAGGTCAGGGCGGCGCCCGCGCTGCTCGACTCGCTGGCCGTGGTCTGCAACCGGACGCTGTTCAGGCGGGCCGGGGTGCCGCTGCCCGAGGCGGGCTGGACCTGGGACGACTTCACCGAGGCCGCCCGGCGGCTGACCGACCCGGGCAAGGGCGTCTTCGGGACCGGCTGGCCAGGCACCGGCGACGAGGACACCGTGTGGCGGCTGTGGCCGATGCTCTGGGACCTCGGCGGAGAGGTCGTCGCCCCCGACGGCGCCCGCATCGGCTTCGCCGACCAGGGCGTCAAGGCCCTGGGCACGCTGGAGACGCTGGCCCGCGACCGAAGCGTCTACGTCGACCCCAAGCCGGGCGGCGAGCAGATGTACCAGGTGTTCCTCAGCGGACGGATGGCGATGGTGCCGACCGGACCGTGGCAGCTCCCGGACATCAGCGCCGCCCGGGTCGACTACGCGGTGGTACCGCTGCCCTCCTACAGCGGCAAGCCGGTGACGATCTCGGGTCCCGACACCTGGACGGTGTTCGACAACGGCTCGGCCAGGTCGCGGGCCGCGGTGGAGTTCGTGCGCTGGCTGACCCGGCCCGCCCAGGACGTGCGCTGGGACTCATCGGCGGGCAGCCTGCCGCTCACCACCACGGCCGCCGAGCGGCCCGAGTGGCGTCGGCACAGCGACCGCACCCCCGGCCTCGACGTCTTCACCGACGCCCTGCGCACCGCCCGTGTCCGCCCCGTCCACGCCGCGTACCCGCAGATCTCGCAGGCGCTCGGCGAGGCGATCGTGTCCGTCCTGCTCGGCCAGGACTCCCCCGCCCGCGCGCTCCACAAGTGCGCGGAGAAGGCCGACGCGGCCCTGCGGATCCCCCGATGACTTCCCCGGTACGGGAGCCCGTCATGTCCACACTGCCTCGCGCCCTCACCCTGCCGCCACGGACCGGGACGACCCCGGCCGAGGCGCGCCGGGCCGCCCGCCGCCGGTCGCGCCGGGACCGCGCCACCGCCTGGGCGTTCATCAGCCCTTCGGTCGTCGTGATCCTCGGCCTGAGCGTCGTGCCCGTCGTCTGGTCGCTGCTGCTGTCCTTCCGGGCGGACGACCTGGTGACGCCAGGCCGCTGGGTCGGCCTCGACAACTACCGCGCCCTGGCGCAGGACCCCAACTTCCGCACAGCGGTCGGCAACACAATCCAGTACGCGGCCCTGTACGTGCCGCTGAGCCTGGTCGGCGGCCTGGCCCTGGCCATCGCGCTCAATCGGCGCATCCGCTTCGTCGGCCTCTACCGCACCCTGGTCTTCGTGCCGTTCGTGGTGTCGGCGACGGCGCAGGGCGTGCTGTTCTCCTTCATCCTCGACCCCGACTTCGGCGTCGCCAACTCGCTGCTGCACCATCTCGGCGTCTCCCGCCAGGGTTTCCTGTCCGATCCGGGACAGGCCATGTTCCTGCTGGTGCTGATCTCGCTGTGGAGCGGCGTCGGCTTCTGTGTCGTGGTCTATCTGGCCGCCCTCCAGGACGTGCCGCCCGAACTCGTCGAGTCCGCCCGCCTGGACGGCGCGAACCTGCGTCAGGTGCTGCGGCACGTGACGCTGCCCGCGCTCACCCCGGTCACGGTGTTCCTGCTGCTGTGGCAGCTGATCTCGGCGCTCCAGGTCTTCGACCTGATCTATGTGACGACGAAGGGCGGGCCGCTCGGTTCGACGACCGTCGTCGTCTACTTCGTCTGGCAGCAGGCGTTCCAGATGTTCACGGCCGGCTACGGAGCCGCCGCCGCGTACGTCCTGGCGCTCGCGCTGCTGGTGTCGGGCGGCGTGCTGCGGCTGGTGCGCGCCCGTGAAGGCCGTGTGGAAGGAGGCCGCTCGTGAACCCGTCGACCCCGCGCAGACCGTCCCTCGGCTGGCATCTGCTGCTCGCGCCGCTGGCGTTGGCGTTCGCGCTGCCGCTGGTGTGGCTGGTGCTCAGCTCGGTCATGTCGGACGCCGAGATCAACCGGTTCCCGCCGGCCCTGTGGCCGCACGGCATCGATCTGAGCGGCTACCGGTACGTGATGGGCAACGCGCTGTTCCCGCGCTGGTTCGCCAACTCGCTGATCGTGGCGGTGGTCGCGGTCACCTCGAACCTGCTGTTCGGGGCGCTCGGCGGCTACGCGTTCGCCCGGATGCGGTTCGGCGGCTCCCGGCTGCTGCTCGCCCTGATGCTGGCGACGATGGTGGTGCCGTTCCAGCTGACGATGATCCCGACGTTCCTGGTGATGAAGTGGCTCGGTCTGATCGACACGTTGGGCGCGCTGATCGTGCCGTCGCTGGTGACGCCGTTCGCGGTGTTCCTGTTCCGGCAGTTCTTCCTCTCGCTGCCCCGGGAGATCGAGGAGGCCGCCTGGATCGACGGGTGTTCGCGGCTGCGGGTGCTGTTCTCGATCGTGCTGCCGCTGGCCCGGCCCGCGCTGGCCACGGTCGCCGTGCTGACCTTCCTCACCGCCTGGAACGACCTGTCGTGGCCGCTGATCGCGATCAATCACGACACCGTGTACACGCTCCAGTTGGGGCTGACCACCTTCCAGGGCCAGCACCACACCAAGTGGTCGGCGGTGATGGCCGGGAACGTGATCACGGTCCTGCCGGTGCTGGTGGCGTTCCTGCTGGCCCAGCGGACCTTCATCCAGTCTCTGACGTCGAGCGGAATCAAGGGGTGACCGGCATGACCTATGACCTGGTGGTGATCGGGGACGTCAACCCCGACGTGGTGGTCGGTCCGGTGACCGGCCTGGCCTTCGGGCAGCGCGAACAGCTCGTGGACCACGGGCGGTTGGTGCTCGGCGGGTCCGCCGCGATCATGGCGTGCGGGGCGGCGCGGCTCGGGCTGCGGGTCGCGTTCGCCGGACGGGTGGGCGACGACGCGGCGGGCGTCTTCGTGCGCGGGGAACTCGCGGAGCGCGGGGTGGACGTCAGCCGGCTCACCGTCGATCCCGGTCTGCCCACGCCGCTGACCACGATCCTCACGACCGCCGACGGCGACCGGGCGGTGCTCACCGCGCCCGGCTGCCTGACCGCGACCGGCCCGTGGGACGTGCCCGCCGACCTGCTGGCGGCGACCCGGCACGTGCACGCGGCGTCGTTCTTCCTGATGCCGCGGCTGGCCGAGGGGCTGGCCGCGCTGTTCGACCGGGCGCGGGCGCACGGCGCGACCACCTCGCTCGACACCAACGACGACCCCGCCACCCGCTGGGACCACGCCCTGCTCGACCCGGTCCTCAAGGCGACCGACGTGCTGCTGCCGAACGCGGCCGAGGCGCTCGCCCTGTCCGGCGAGTCCCGGGTCGCCGACGCGGCCCTGGCCCTGGCCCGCTACGGGCCGACGGTGGTGGTGAAGGACGGCGCGCGCGGCGCCCACGCCCAGCACGGCGACGAAGCGCTCCGGGCGGCCGCGGTGCCGGTGGAGCCGTTGGACGCGGTGGGCGCGGGAGACAGCTTCGACGCCGGTTTCGTCGCGGCACGGCTGCGCGGGCTCGATCTCCGCGCGTCCCTGGCGATGGCCGCGGCCTGCGGATCGCTCTCGACACGCGCTCACGGTGGTACGGCGGCCCAGCCGACGTGGGACGAGGCATGGGCCGTCACTGATCTGAAAGGAACTCGATGAAGATCGCATTCGTGGGAGCGGGCAGCGTGGTGTTCACGCAGGGCCTGCTGGCGGACCTGTTCGCCTTCCCCGAACTCGGGAACGCGCGGATCGCGTTGCACGACATCGACCCCGAGCGGCTCGCGACGGCCGAGGGCGCCGCGCGGTTCATCGCCGGACACCGGGGCGCGAAGCCGGAGATCACCACCCACCTGGACCGGCGGGCGGCGCTCGCCGACGCCGACTTCGTCATCAACATCGTCCAGGTCGGGATGGACGCGGCCACCAGGACCGACTTCGACGTCCCGGCCCGCTACGGGGTGCGCCAGACGATCGGCGACACGCTCGGCGTCGGCGGTGTCTTCCGGGCGCTGCGCACCTTCCCCGTCCTCAAGGGCATCGCCGAGGACATGGCCGAACTCTGCCCGGACGCCCACCTGTTGAACTACACCAACCCGATGGCGATGAACGTGCTCTATCTGAGCCGGATCGCCCCCGAGTTGAAGGTGACCGGTCTCTGCCACTCGGTGTACTGGACGATGCACGACCTGTCCCGGCTGGTGGGCGTGCCCTTCGACGAGGTGACCTACCTCGCGGCGGGCGTCAACCACCAGGCGTGGGTGCTGCGTTTCGAACGCGAGGGCAAGGACCTGTACCCGCTGCTCGACGAGGTGATCGCGCGGGACCCCGGGCTGCTGCGCCGGGTCCGCGTCGACATGTACCGCAGGCTCGGGCACTATCCGACCGAGACGAGCGAGCACTCCTCGGAGTACGTGCCCTGGTACCTGTCCCACGAGGAGGAGGTCGAGCGGCTGCGGCTGCCGGTCGGCGCCTATCTGGACATCATCAAGGAGAACGCGGCGAGTTACGAGGAGACCCGTGACGCGCTCGCGGCGGGGCGCCCGCTGCCCGTCGAGGGCACCATGGAGTACGCCCCGCAGATCATCCACAGCGTCGCCACCGGGACGCCCCGCACGGTCTACGGCAATGTGCCCAACCGCGGTCTGATCGAGAACCTCCCGGCGGACGCCGCGGTCGAGGTGCCGTGCCTGGTCGACGGGACGGGTGTGCGGCCGACCCGGATCGGTGCCCTGCCTCCGCAGTGCGCCGCCCTGAACCGGTCGTACGTCTCGGTCACCGACCTGGTGGTCAGGGCGGCCACCGACGGGGACCCGCGGCACATCAGGCACGCGATGATGGCCGACCCCGCGACGGCCGCCGCGCTGCCGGTGGAGCGGATCTGGGACCTGTGCGACGACCTGGTCCGGGCCCACGGGGACCTGCTCCAGCCGGAGTTGCGGGCCGTGCTGGGCCACTGAACGACGGCCGGCCGGGCGCCGGCCCGACCGCCCGCGGGGCTCTCGCGAAAAGGGGGCCTCGCGGGCGCTCGTCTGCGGCGGCGGGAAAGGGCGGACGCCCGTCCGGCCGGGCCCGGCCGCCTCAGAGCAGGTCGCCCTCCTCCAGTTCGACGCCGTCGACGGTGACCCGGTCCGTGCGTTCGGAGCCTCCGACGACGCGGATCCAGCTGTCGACGGTGAGTGCGCCGTCCCGCAGCTCGAAGCGGAAACCGCCGTACATGCCGGGGACCGGGAACCAGCAGACCGGGTGGTCGAGTTCGGTCAGCGGTTCGAGTTCCGGCAGGCGCAGCGCGTTCCAGGCGGGGATGTCGGAGCCGCGGCCGTCGTCCGCGCGGAAGCGGATCAGCCGGTGCAGATGGTCCTGGAGCCGCTCCAGGTCCTCGGGCGGCAGCGGTTGCCGCGGGCGCGGCACGAGCAGGTCGGTGAGGTGGTGGTGGCCGCGCTCGGTCGCGAGGTCGAGGGCGCGGCGTCCGTCATGGGTGCGGAAGGTGCGCCAGGCGCCGTGGTCGATCAGCCACTGCGCCACCTCGACGGGCGCGCCGTGCCAGGCGGCCTGGTGGAACGGGCTGAAGCCGCTCTTGCCCTCGATCCGCCCGAAGTTGACCCATCCGCGCTCCCGGTCGAGGATGTCGAGGACGGTGTCCCAGTCCGCGTCACGGGCGGCGTCGGCGAGCCGGTCCCGCTCGGCCACCACCTTCTCCTTGTAGGTCGACCGACGGGTGACCCCGTCCCATTCCGCACTCCGCTCACCAGCCATGGCGCCGAGTGTAGGGATGGGTGCACCGGTCATCGAACCAGTTCGAACGCCCGCTCCCACCCGAACTCCGGCCGCTGCCGCGCCGTTTCGGGTGCGCCGGAGTGGCGCGCCGCGTCGGACGCCCCTTCCGCGCGGCCGGTTCAGGCTGTCCCGGTAGCCGGGGTGGACGGCCGACGCGTCGGCCCGTCACGGGAGGTACGGCGACCGGGACGCCCAGGGCCCGTCGTGTGGATCAGGCGGCGCCGAGGCGGGGCGGCCTCTCGCCCGATCCGAGCGGGTCAGGACGCGTGCGGCCGCGAGGCGGAGGAGAGCGTCGGCCAACCGGAAAGGGTCCCCCGTGTTCGAGGCGCCCGGCCGCCGCTCCCCCGGCGGGTTCAGCCGTCGGTGACGGAGATGGCCCGCACCGGGCAGGCCCGTGCCGCCTCCCGCACCAGCGGCCCACCGTCGTCCGCGCGGCCCGGCAGCAAGGCGCTGTATCCGTCGTCGTCCTGGGTGAAGACGTCCGGGGCGGTGAGGGCGCACTGGCCCGCGCCGATGCAGACGCCGGTGTCGATGTCGATGCGCATGCCCTGAGCCTCTTACCAGGTCACGGGGAGTTCCAGCATCCCCTGGATGGTGTCGCCCGGTTTGCAGGGGATCTCCTCGGCCGGCACCGCGAGGCGCAACCCGGGCAGCCGGGCGAAGAGCGTGTGCAGGGCGATCTCCAGCTCGGCCCTGGCGAGGTTCTGGCCGAGGCACTGGTGGATGCCGAAGCCGAACGCGACGTGGTGGCGGGTCGGCCGGTGCCAGTCGAGGGAGTCGGGCTCGGGGTAGACGCCCTCGTCGCGGTTGATGACGGACGTCGCGAAGAGGACGCCGTCGCCGGCCCGGATGACGGTGTCGCCGACCGCGATGTCCTCGGCGGCCCGGCGCATCAGGCTGTCCGCGATGGACAGCATCCGCAGCAACTCCTCGACGACGCCGGGCAGCAGGGCCGGGTCGGCCTTCAACTCGGCGAGCCTGCGCGGGTTCTGCAGGAGCGTGTAGGTGCCGAGGGAGATCATGTTGGCCGTCGTCTCATGGCCGGCGATCAGCAGGATGGTGGCGAAGGAGATGACCTCCTCGCGGCTCATCCCGCCCGTCCTGAGCCTGCCGTGGACGAGTTCGTCGAGGACGCCGTCGCCGGGTTCGGGCTGCTTCAGCTTCTGGTCGATCAGGTCCTCGAAGTAGGCGTCGAGACGCGCCCGCGCGTCCAGCAGGTCGGCGCCGGTCGGGCCGCGCAGCAGCCGGCGGGACTGTCCCTCGAAGAAGTCGTGGTCGGCGTAGGGCACACCGAGCAGGGCGCAGATCACCGTGGAGGGGACGGGCAGCGCGAAGGCGGTCACCAGGTCGGCGGGCGGGCCCTGGGCGATCATCGCGTCGATGCGCTCGTCGACGATCTCCTGGATGCGCGGGCGCAGTTCGGTGGCCCGGCGCAGGGTGAAGCGGGGGACCATCATGCGCCGCTGGGTGTGGTGCACCGGGTCGTCGACGCCGAGCAGGGCGACGGTGCGCCCGCGGGCGGCGGTGAAGCGCTCGGTGAGCGCCGGGAAGTCGGGGTGGGTGCGGTCGGTGGAGAGCCGCGGGTCGGCGAGCAGTTCGCGGGCGAGTCCGTGCCCGGTGACCAGCCACACCTCCCGGCCGTCGTAGAGGGTGACGCGGGCCAGCGGCCGGTCGCTCCGCAGCGGGTCGTAGCCGGTGGGCGGCTGGTAGGGGCAGGTCCGGGACTGGGGGAAGGCGACGGGTTGCGTTTCCGGCATGGCTGACCTCGCAGACGGAAGAGTTGCGCCGTGCAGATCTTTATTAGATGCCCGAGGCACCTATGCGGCGATGTGAAGTTCGGCCAGATCGGTGGCGCCGCCGATCTGGCCGGGGACGCTCGCTCAGGATTCGAAAACCGGCGGTCCTGGCGTCCGCGCACGCCGTGAACCGGCCATGGCCGTCCGCCGTGCCGGCGGTGTCGGGGCGGGCGGGAGTGGCGCGATGACACGGGAGGTGATCGGGTGTGGAAGCGGGTAGCAGCGCGGTAGGGATGAATGTGGCACGCACCGGTGGTTGACCATGGTGCGTGTCAGTGACAGCACACAACGATGGGACGGATGCCACATGCCTCTTGAGGGCGAGTACGAACCCAGCCCGCAGCAGTGGGTACGCGAACAGGTGGAGCTGTACGAGAGCTCCGGCGGCACCCGGGGCACGACCCTCATGGACACCGGACTGCCGGTCATCCTGCTGACCACGCGGGGTGCCAAGAGCGGCAAGATCCGCAAGACGCCCCTGATGCGGGTCGAGCACGACGGCGAGTACGCCGTGGTCGCCTCCCAGGGCGGGGCGCCCACCCACCCGGTCTGGTACCACAACATCAAGGCCGACCCGCATGTCGAGCTCCAGGACGGCCCCGTCAAGCAGGACTTCACGGCCCGCGAGGTCACCGGCGCGGAGAAGGACGCCTGGTGGGACCGGGCGGTCGCGGCGTACCCGCCGTACGCGGAGTACCAGGAGAAGACGGACCGCGCGATCCCGGTCTTCGTGCTGGAGCGGTCGGGCCGCTGAGCCCGCACCGGCGGGCGGACACCGGGCCGCCGGCCCCCGTGAGCGGGGGCCGGCGGCCTTGTCGTCCGTGCCGGTGAGAGGGGCGGGCGCAGTCGCGGAGCGTCCCGGGGCAGAAATCCGGTCCCGGGCCGCATGAAGCCGTGGCGCTCGGGCACCCGACGGTCAGGCCCCGCCGCGTTCCCCCGTCGCGGCGGGGCTCTCCGCCGTCTCCTGGGCGGCCCGGTCCGTGATGTCGAGGAAGATCTGATCCGCCTCCGTGACGGTGTTCGCCAGTGACCGCTTGATCCGGACGGCGACCTCCTCGACCTGTTCGCTGTCCATCCCGGGCACCAGGTCGACCCGCGCCGCCACCAGGGCGCTGTCCAGGCCGGTCTTCATCGTGAACAGCGCCTCGACGCTGTCGATCTCGGGCTGCGCGGACAGCACCGCCCTGATCCGGCGGTCGGCCTCCGGATCGGCCGCCTCGCCGATCAGCTGGTCCCTGGCCTGGCTGCCGAGGTGGTACGCGACGAAGACGAGCAGCGCGCCGATCCCGAAGGACGCCGACGCCTCCCACACCACGTCCCCGGTCACCATGTGCAGCGCCATCCCGGCGGCGGCGAGCGTGACGCCGAGCACCGCCGTGCCGTCCTCGGCGATCACCGTGCGCAGCGCCGGGTCCCGCAGCCCGCTCAGGCCGCCCTGCTGCCGCGCCTGGTGCAGCGCCCGCAGCAGCGAGAGGCCCTCGGCGACGAACGCCACGCCGAGCACCACGAGGCCGATCACATAGCCGTCGAACGTCTCGTCCGCGCCGTTCCTGAGCGCCTCGTAGCCCTGGAAGAACGAGAAGCAGCCGCCCATCACGAAGATGCCGACGGCGGCGAGCAGCGACCAGAAGAAGCGCTCCTTGCCGTAGCCGAAGGGGTGCCGCCGGTCGGCGGGGCGCCTGCTGCGGCGCAGGGCCGCCAGCAGGAACACCTCGTTCATGCTGTCGGCGACCGAGTGCGCGGCCTCCGACATCAGCGCCGGGGACCCGGCGACCAGACCGCCGACGGCCTTGGCCGCCGCGATGACGAGGTTGGCGGCGAGCGCCACCAGTACGGTGACCCGCGTGCTGCGGTCCTCCTGCTTGCCCGGGTCCTGACCCGGTTCCCGCTCTGGTTCCTGCTCCGGGTCCTGCTGCGCGCCTGTCCGCTCCATGCCCGCCGACTGCCCCTCCGGGCCCGGCTCACACCCTTTCGACTCTCGTGGGCATACGTGACACCGTCGGACGGGAAGCCCGGTCCGAGGACGACAGGAGAAAGACGTGGCCAGGAAGAAGAACAAGCAGCTCAAGCTCCCGCTCGCCTACAAGCCGGTCGGTCTCGCGGTGGGCTGGGCGGGCGGGGCGCTCGCGGGTCTCGCGTTCCGCAGGACCTGGGAGGTCATCCGCCACGAGGACGACGCGCCCGACCCGCTGGACCGCGACCGCGGCTGGGGCGAGATCCTGCTCGCCGCCGCGATCCAGGGGGCCCTGTTCGCCGTCGCGAGCAGTGTGGCGTCCAGGGCCAGCGCGAAGGCGATCGAACGCTCGACGGGGGTCTGGCCGACCGGCGACCGCACCTGACAGGAGCCGGCACGCCCCTGTTCGGCCGGGTTCCGCCACGGGTCAAACCCGTGCGGCCCGGCCGGGACGGGGAGTTGGCGGATTCTGTGTCGGCGGGCGGTGAACCCTTCACCGGATCTCCGAAGGGGCGGCTTTCGGCCGGGGGCGGAAGTGTACGCAGGTCACATGGGTTGAGCAGTAACCGACATCACGGCAGGGTCACGGTGTAGATCATTTACGCTCTGGGCAGCCTGGTAGCGCTTTTCGATTCAACTTTCTGACCGGAAAGCTCTGTTCGAGTGAGCGGGCGGTCGCCAGACCGCCCAGGTGCAGGAGCCGGGGGGCCTGCTTCGCCGTCTCCCAGAAGGAAACACATGCCACAGGACGTCACGTTCGACCTGCCCTTCGACACTCCCGTCAGCGAGCACCTGGAGTACGCGCGGGCCCGCCATCTGCGCTGGATCTGGGACATGGGCCTGGTCCGCAGCACCGCAGGGTTCGAGGAGTACAAGTCCTGGGACCTGCCGCTGGCGGCCGCCCGCACGTATCCCTACGCCTCGGCGGACGACATGGTCGTCCTGATGAACTGGTTCTCGCTGGCCTTCCTCTTCGACGATCAGTTCGACGCGGGCCAACCGGACCGCGCCGACCGGATAGCGGAGGTCGCGCGCGAGCTGATCGTCACCCCGCTGCGTCCCGCGGGCAGCAGGCCGCGGGTGGTCTGCCCGATCACGCTGGCCTGGGCGGAGGTCTGGAACAGCCTCTCGGCTGGCATGTCCCTGACCTGGCAGACCCGGTTCGCGGCCTCCTGGGGCCGGTTCCTCGTCGCCCACTGCGAGGAGGTCGACCTCGCCGCCCGCGGCCTGGCCGGGACCCTTGACCTGGAGGAGTACGCGCTGTTCAGGCGGCGCACGGTCGGCATCCACCACAGCATCGACGCGGGCGAGCGCAGCCGCGGCTTCGAGGTGCCCCCGCAGGCGATGGCGCACCCGCTGATGGAGCGGATGCGGGACCTGGCCGCCGACACCATCGGGTTCATGAACGACATCCACTCGTTCGAGCGCGAGCGGCGCCGGGGCGACGGCCACAACCTGATCGCCGTGCTGCACCGGGAGGGCCACGGCAGCTGGCAGGAAGCGGCCCAGCAGGCGTACCGCATGACCACGGAGTGCCTTCAGGAGTATCTGGAGCTGGAGGCCCGGGTCCCGCGGATGTGCGACGAGCTGCGCCTCGACGAGGACGAGCGGACCCGGGTGCGGATGGGCGTGGAGGCCATCCAGCACTGGATCAACGGCAACTACGAGTGGGCGCTGGTCTCCGGGCGGTACGCGGCGGCCAAGGAAGGGCCCGTGGCGACGGCCGAACTCGCCGGGCGCGGCTCGGTGGACGACCTGCTGGCCGTGTGACCTGACGCCCTCGCCCGGCCGGATCGTGGCCGGCCGGGCGAGGGGTCTGCCGAGATCCGGGGACCGGGAGACGCGGGTCCCGGGATTCGGCGATGCGGCGGTTGAACTCGTCCGCGGTCAGCGGTGCGGGGGCGCGGCGGTCCCGGTCCGGCGTTGCCACCGTCGCGGTCACGCCGTCCAGGTCCCGCGGTTCAGATGGCGAACTCGACCGGCAGGCTGTCCAGTCGGGACTCCCAGGTGGACGCCGTCGAGGACAGCTCCTCGGCCGGGACGGCGAGCCGCAGCCCCACCAGCCGGTGCAGCAGCACGTCCACGGCGACCTCGATGATCGACTGCCCGATGTTCTGCCCAGGACACTCGTGCGGCCCGGCGCTGAATGCCAGGTGCGACTGGTTGCCCTGCACGGAGACGGTCGGGTCGGGGCGGATCTCCGGGTCGACGTTGCCCGCGGTCAGCCCGAGCACCAGCAGGTCGCCCTCCTGGACCTGGTGACCGCCCAGCTCCGTGTCGGACGCGGCGAACCGGCCGGGCAGCACCGCGAGCGGCGGGGTGTCCCACATGGCCTGCTCCATCACGGCGGTGATGTTCAGCTGGCCGCTGACCAGGCCGGAGAGGCGCGCGGTGTCCGTGAGGACGAGTTGCAGCACCCGGGCCAGCAGGTTGCTCGTGGTGTTGTAGCCGGCGATCAGCACCAGACGGAGATGGCTGACCACCTCGTCCAGGTCGAGCCCGGCCGGGTGGGCGAGCAGCGCGCTGGTGAAGTCGGAGCCCGGCTCGACGCTCTTGCGCTCGGCCAGTTCCGTGAGGATCTCCATGATGCGGCCGTTGTGGACGAGCGCGTCCTCACCGCCCTTGAGCACCAGGATGCTGGACTCGGCCAGCCTGCGGCCCTCCGCCGCGGGCAGCCCGAGGATGCGGGTCAGCACCAGCATCGGCAGGTACTCGGTGTACTCCGAGACCAGGTCGGCGCGGCCGACGTCGGCGAACGAGCCGATCAGCTGGTTGGCGAAGAACGTGGCGTGCCGCTTGACGCCCCGGCTGGACGCGGCCAGCAGCCCGTCGTTGACGGCCCCGCGCAGCCTGCGGTGCGCCTCGCCGTCCTGGGACACGCAGTCGGGCCGCCATCCCAGCATCGGGATGAGCGGCGACGTCTCCTCGATCCGGCCCTCCTGCCAGTCCCGCCAGGTACGCGCGTCCCGGCTGAACTGGCGGGGGTTGTCGAGGACACGCCGGGCGTCGCGGTAGCCGAGCACCAGCCAGGCGGGCACGTCGCCCTCCAGGAGGACCGGCGCCACCGAGCCGTGCTCCTTGCGCAGCCGCTCGTAGATGCCGGCCTGGTCGGACTCGGTTCCGGGCCCGAACAGCCGGGTGAGGTCCCCGGCGCCGTGGGCGACGGGGCAGCCTCCCCCGGCCGCCGGATCGTTTAAGGGCTGTTCAGTCATCGGGTCTCCAGTGCCACGTCCGACCGTTCCTTCAGATGATGGATCAGTGCGACGAGCACATCACGACTGGAGGCCCGGTCGCGAGCGTCGCAGGCCACGATGGGGGTGTGCGGGGAGAGATCCAGGGCGTCCCGGATCTCGTCGATCGGATGGTTGGTGGAGTCCGGGAAGACGTTCAGCGCGATGACGAACGGGACGTCGAGCCGCTCCATCTCCTCGATCGCCCGGAAGCTGGAGGCCAGCCGCCGGGTGTCGACGAGCACGATCGCCCCGAGGGCGCCCTTGAACAGGCCGTTCCACAGGAACCAGAAGCGTTCCTGTCCGGGCGTGCCGAACAGGTACAGCATCAGGCTCTCGTTGAGGCTGATCTTTCCGAAGTCGAGGCTCACCGTGGTCTGCGTCTTGTCGGTGACCCCGATCAGGTGGTCGACGTCGGCGCTGGCCTGGGTGAGGGTCTCCTCGGTGGTCAGCGGCTTGATGTCGCTGACCGAGCGGACCATGGTGGTCTTTCCGGTACCGAAGCCGCCGGCGATCATCACCTTCACCGAGCGGGTGCCCCCGGCGGCCGGCCGGCCGGGATGGTCAAAGCCTTTGAAGTCCACTGAGTACCTCCTCAAGGAGCGCGAGGTCGGGCCCGCGACCGGCGTCGTGCGCCGGGATGGGGTCACGGGCTTCGACACGGCCTGCCTCGAGCAGATCGGCCAGCAGCACCGCGAGAATGTTGAAGGGCAATCCGAGGTGGGCGCCGAGTTCGGCCACCGACAGGGGATCGCGGCAACGCCGGAGAATCTCCTCGTGCTCGTGCTGCGTGCCCGGTACGGGGGCGGTCAGGGAGACGATGAGGGTCGCCACGTCGAGACTCGACGCGGAACCGCCCGGTCCGCTACGTCCTCCGGTGAGGACGTAGTAACGCTCGAGACCGGACGGGTCCGTTGGCCGGCGGGGAGCACTCATCCAGAGTGCTCCTCCAGGCGCGGAGTGGTGCCGAGGAGCTCACCCATCCTGCGGGCCAGGTCCCTCATCTGGTGTCCGAGCAGACCCTGGTCGAGACCCTCGCGGGCCAGCACGCCGAGATACGTCTCCACACCCGCGCGCACGACGAAGAGATGGCCTCCGTCGACCTCGATCATCGCCAGTCGCAGCTGCCCCGCGTACTTGGGGAACTGCTCGGCGACCGGCTGGGCCAGGGCCTGGAGCCCCGCGACGACGGCCGCGAACCGGTCGACGTCGTCGGGGTCCTCGGCCCCGAAGGAAGTGATGGCCTTGCCGTCGCTCGACGCCACGAGGGCGAAGCGGATCTCCGGGATGCTCTCCACCAGGTCGCGGAGCGCCCAGCTCACGTCGGTTCCCTGTTGCGTCATGGGGACTAGTCGCTCTCTTCAGTGCGGTGCTCGGTGGACAGCCGGAGGTCGAACGCCGGGTCCTCCTCGGTGGACTCGCGGCCGGCGGTGGCGAAGGCGGCCAGGCCGGCGAAGGACGCGTCGGGCGGGACGGCGGCGACCTGGGCGGTCTCCTCCGTCCGCTCGACAAGCCGTTCCTGGTCCGGTTCGTTCCGTTTGCTACGGCGCCTCGGCAGTCCGCCGGGTGTGGTGTCCACCGTTTCTTCGGTCTCGCTCGCGCTGCCCTTGACCGGGAGTTCGGCCTCCGCCGGCTCACGGACCGGGGCCGCCGTGGACGCCTGGACGGCCGGGGCCGCGGGCGTCGTGGTGGCCGTGGGCAACTGGCTGAAGTACTTGTGCGGGACGACGATCACCACCGAGGTGCCGAGCCACGGCGAGTCCGCGAAGGTGACGCGGATGCCGTAGCGGCGGGCGAGGGCGCCGACGACCCGCAGGCCGATGGTGGCGTCCTCGGAGACCCCGCCGATGCCGGGGCCTGCCGCGGAGCCGGTGAGGGCGTCCTCGGCCTCGCGCTTCTTCTCCTCGCTCAGGCCCTTGCCCGAGTCCTGGATCTCGATGCCGACGCCGTTGGGGACCTCCTTGCCGGAGACCACCACCGGTTCGGTCGGCGGCGAGTAGCGGGCCGCGTTGTCGAGGAGGTGGGCGAAGATCAGCGTGAGGTGGTCCACGAGACCACCGTCGACGCCGAGTTCGGGCAGCTGGCGCACCTCGACGCGGTGGAAGTCCTTGATCCGGCCGATGCCGCCGCGGACCACGCTGAGCAGCCGCTGCGGCTCCTGCCACTGGCGTCCCGGCCGGTCCGAGCCGCCGAGCACACCGATGCTCGCGGCGAGACAGTCGGCGGGGCCGATCTCCTGGTCCAGCTCCATCAGCCCGCGGGCGACGGTGGGAAGCCGGCCGTGCTCGCCCTGCATCTCGTGCAGTCGGCCACGGAGCTTGCTGGTCAGGACGTGGATGCGGTTACCGATGCCGATCACGGCCTGTTCGGCGGAGGTGGAGCGGTTGAACTCCTCCTCGACCCCGATCAGGGCCGTTCTGAGCACCTTGCGCAGTTCGCCCTGGAGATCCGCGTCGATCTTCGCGGTCTGGTTGGCCGGGGGCAGCAGGTCGTCCACGGCGTCACCGGCACGCAACCGCGCCAGGGCGTCGGGGAGTTGCTCGGTGGCCAGGGTCGCGACGGCGGAGTGCTGGCGGGCCAGCTGCTCCTGCCACACCTCCGCCTGGTCGGCGAGTTGTGCCTCGTAGGCCTTGACCTGCTCGTTCAGCCGCGCCTCGAAGGCGGCGGCCTGGTCGGCGAGCTGGGCCTCGTAGATACCGGCCTGCTCACCGAGGCGGGCCTCCTGGGAGGCGCGCTCGGCGCTGAACTTCCTTTCCAGGCCGGTCACATGCTGCTGCCACTGCTGCGAGTGCTCGGCCTGTGAGGTACGGAAAGAGCCTTCGGAGCGGCGCAGTTGGGCGCGGGTGCGCAGCAGCACCCTCACACAGACGGCGCTGGCGGCCGTCGCGGCGGCGCCCGCGACGGCGGCGGTTATTCGCTCCGAGCTCATGAACGTGGTGGCAACCGTCCCGCCTCCTAAGGCAAGCGGCATCAGCCACCAGCTGTACCAGGCGACAGGGGGCCGCGCCGCCGGCGGCGGAGTGGCGAGTTCCATCTGCATCCTTCGAAGCAACACGATCGAACAAGGGGGGTGGAGATAGGGGATCGCACTCATGCATACGCACAGCGAGACGACCAGAAGCGATCAGTAACTCGCAGTGCCGATGGGGAGCTTATCGGGTTCCAACCCTAAAGGATCAACCTCGGGCCATTGGCGGAAGTGAGGATTCCGTCACGACGCCCCGTGAACAGTGGTGGACAGGTGTCCAGTTATAGTGGACACCTGTCCATGAGAGGGAGCGTTATGGAGACGGTCGCCGACGTACTGGTCGGGCTGGTGGCCCTGCTGCACGTCTACATCCTGGTGCTGGAGATGTTCCTCTGGCAGCGGGCCCCGGGGCGCGGACTGTCCGGCTTCGACCCGGAGATGGCGCGGGCCACCGCACCCCTCGCCGCCAACCAGGGCCTCTACAACGGGTTTCTCGCGGCGGGCCTGGTCTGGGGCCTGATCGCGGCCGACCCGACCGGCCCGCACGCACAGGTCTTCTTCCTGAGCTGTGTGGTGGTCGCGGGGGTGTACGGCGGCGTCACGGCCAACCGGCGGATCCTGCTCGCCCAGGCGCTGCCCGGCGCGCTCGCGCTGGCCGCCGTCCTCGCCGCCCGGTGAACCGGCTCCCGCCCGAGGACCCGCGGGCCGCCCGCACCCGGGCCCGGCTGCGGGCGGCGCTGTTCGAGGAGTGCGCCGAACGCCCGCTCGGCGAGGTGGGGGTGGCGTCGCTGGTGCGCAGGGCCGGGGTCGGCCGGGCCACCTTCTACGTGCACTACGACGGCCTCGAGGCGCTCGCGGTCGACGCCTGCGCGGACGTCGTCCGGGAGGGGGTGGAGGCCCTGCACTCCTGGACGGGCCGCCCCGACCCCGTCCACGCGCCGTCCGCGCTGGTGGAGTTCTTCACCTCGCTCGCCCCGCACACCGATCTGTACCGGGCGCTGCTCGCCCCGGGCGGCGGCGGTCCGCTCGGCAAGCTGCTCCACCTCGATCTGCGGGCGTACAGCCTGCGCGAGCGCGAACGGGCGGGCGCGGCGGACGCCCCGCTGGTCGCGACGGCGGTCGCGGCCACGTTCGCCGGGGTCCTGGCGGACTGGCTGCACGGTCTGCTGCCCGGCTCACCGCGGGAGATCTCCGACCAGGTATGGCAGTTGCTGGTGGCGCTGCACGCGAGCCGCTGACCCGGGCCCGCTCCCCCTCCGGTGCTCGGCCGAGTCAGCGGGACGTGGTCTGGAAGGTGCGGCGGTACGCCTGCGGGGACACTCCGATCGCCGCGTGCAGGTGCTGGCGGAGTGAGGCGCCGGTGGCGAAGCCGACGCGTCCGGCGATCTGGTCCACCGAGAGGTCGCTCGACTCCAGCAACCGGCGGGCGTGGCCCAGCCGTTGCTGGATCAGCCAGCGTCCCGGGCTCATGCCGACCTCGTCGGCGAAGCGGCGGGCGAAGGTGCGCAGGCTCATCCTGGCGTGCCGGGCCAGGTCGGCGAGGGTGAGGGGTTCGCCGAGGTGCTCCATCGCCCAGGCCCGGGTGGCCGCCGTGCTCGCGGCGCCCTGCTGCGGGACGGGCAGTTCGATGTACTGCGCCTGGCCGCCGTCCCGGAACGGCGGGACCACGCAGAACCGGGCGACGGTGTTGGCGAGTTCGCTGCCGTGGTCCTTGCGGACGAGATGCAGGCAGACGTCGACACCGGAGGCCGCGCCCGCCGAGGTGAGGACGCGGCCGTCGTCGACGAAGAGGACGTCGGGGTCGAGGTCGATGTGCGGGAACAGCGCCCTGAACCGGTCGGCGAGGTGCCAGTGGGTGGTCGCCCTGCGGCCGTCGAGGAGGCCGGCGGCGGCGAGCACAAAGGCGCCGGTGCAGATGGAGACGATGCGCGCGTCCGGGCGGATCAGCGCGAGGGCCGCCGCCACGTCGTCGGAGAGGTCGGCGGCCACCAGGGACGGGTCGACGGGCGGGATGACGGCCGTGTCGGCGGTGGCGAGGATCTCGGGACCGTGCTCGACGGTGACGGCGAAGTCGGCGTTGGTGCGGACGGGTCCGGCACCGACCGCGCAGGTCAGCACCTCGTACCGGTCGGCGGCCATGCCGAGGACGCGGCTCGGGATGCCCAGCTCGAAGGGGTAGACGCCGTCCAGGGCCAGCACCACGACCCGTTGCGGCCTTCTCGTCTCACGCATGGCACGATCCTATCGAATGATGGCCATCGTGCCATTTTCCCGTCGGGCGGCCCCGGGCAGGCTGGTCCACCATGAGCACTGTGAACACGATGCGAGCCATCAGCCAGGACGTCCTCGGCGGTCCCGAGGTCCTGAAGGAAGTGGAACTCCCCCGCCCCGAGCCGCGCACCAACGAGGTGCTGGTGCGGGTGCGCGCCGCCGGCCTCAACCCGACCGACTGGAAGCACCGCGCGAACGGCGGCTTCCTGGGCGAGCCGCCGCTCGTCCTCGGCTGGGACGTCTCCGGCGTGGTCGAGGCGACCGGCGTCGGGGTCGCCGGCTTCCGGCCGGGCGACGAGGTCTTCGGCATGCTGTCCTACCCGTTCGGCCACGGCTCGCACGCCGAGTACGTGACCGCGCCGGCCCGCGCCTTCTGGCACAAGCCGGCCGCGCTCGACCACACCGAGGCGGGCGCCCTGCCGCTGGTCTCCCTCACCGCCTGGCAGGCGCTGGTCGAGAACGCCGGTCTGCGGCAGGGCCAGCGGGTCCTGATCCACGCGGCGGCCGGCGGGGTCGGCCATGTCGCCGTCCAGATCGCCAAGGCGCGCGGCGCGTACGTGATCGGCACGGCGAGCGCGGGCAAGCACGACTTCCTGCGGGAGATCGGCGTCGACGAGGCGGTGGACTACCGGGAGACCGACGTCACCGAGGCCGTCAAGGACGTCGACGTGGTGCTCGACCCGCTCGGCGGTGACACCGGGCTGCGCTCGCTGCGGGTACTGCGCCCCGGCGGCACCCTGGTGTCGATCATCCCGGTCGGCTCCGACGCGCTGTACGAGGAGGCCGAGCGGCTCGGGGTGCGGGCGGTCCGGATGCTGGTCGACGCCTCGCGGAGCGGGATGCGGGCCATCGCGGAGCTGGTGGAGGCGGGCGAGCTGCGACCGGCGGTCGCCGGCACCTTCCCGCTGGCGGACGCCGCCGAGGCGCACCGGACGGGCGAGACCGGCCGGACCGCGGGGAAGCTGGTCCTGCTGGTGGACTGAGCCGCCCGACCGGCAGGCCGACCGGCCGCGGACGCCTCAGCCGCCTGTCGCCTCCTCACTGTGGCTGACCGTCGCCTCGCGGCGGGGAACCGTGGCCTTGCGGCGGGGAGAGGTGCCGCGCTCCGGGAGACGGAGCGCGGCGCCCGGCGCGACGCGATCAGTTGCAGGTTCCCACGGCGAGGTAGTTGTCGACGACGACGGCGTTCCCGACCTTCATGTAGGAGTACGCGCGGCCGCAGTAGCCCTTGTTCTGGTAGACGGGCCCCGCGTAGGAGCTGTACGTCCCGAAGTCCTCGACGTCGGGGGTGGCCGTGTAGTTGTCCTTGAGGCGGACCCCCATGGAGTGCGCCGCGCCGGTGTCGTTGAAGAACACCGCGCAGATGGGCTTGTCGTAGTACCGCCCGCCCGTCGTCCTGCCGTTGGTCCAGGTGTACGCGGTGCCGTACCTGCCGTAGCGGGCGGCGCCGGTGGAGATGGTGTAGCCCGCTCCGCAGACGCCGGCGGCGGCCACGGCGACGGCCGGGGCCGAGGCGATGATCGGCCGCGTCCCGGCCGATGCCTGCCGGGCGACCTGGACTCCCGCGACGTCCACGACCTCGATCCGCGGCCCGTCGTCGGACGGCTCGGCCGCCGAGGCGGTGGACGCGAACGTCACCAAGGCCAACAGGGCGGCGCAGCAGCCGCCCAGGCGTGACACATTCTTCATGGTTCCCCCGTGAAGTGACAGTTGGATGAGACGGCGGAGAGCTGTGCGCCACCCGCGCGCACCCCGTCCGGGAGGGTCAGGTCGCCCGGTCGGGTGTCGCTGCGAGTGCCTCGACTTTCTGGAGTGCGCGTGCCTCAACTCCCTGGAATCAGGACCGGTTTCACCACCCGTCCGGTCTCGCAGTCGTGTTCGGCTTCGTTGATGGCGGTCAGCGGATAGGTGCGGATCAGCGCGTCGAAGGGGAAGCGGCCCGCCTGCCACAGGGCGGTCAGGCGGGGGATCAGCAGGCCGGGGACCGCGTCGCCCTCGCAGATGTGGGAGATGCTGCGGCCTCGGTCCAACGTCCCGGTCTCCAGGGGCAGTTCGGCGCCGAGGCGGGCCACGAGGCCGAGTCTGCCGGTGGGGCGCAGCGAGCGGAGCGCGTCGTTGATGAGCGGGGCGCTCGCGGTGGTGTCGAGCGCGTAACGGGCGCCGCCGTCGGTGAGCCGTGCGACGCGCTCGGGCAGGCCGGACGCCGTGGCGGGCAGCGGCAGCGCGCCGAACCGCTCGGCCAGCGCGAGGCGTTCGGGATGCCGGTCGACGGCCACGGTCACCGCTCCGGCGGCGGTGGCCGCCATCACGGCCGCGAGGCCCACCGCCCCGGCGCCCAGCACGACGAGGGTGTCACCGGGGCCGACGCGGAAGGAGTTGAGGACCGCGCCCGCGCCGGTGAGGAACCCGCAGCCGAGCGGGCCGAGGAGGGCGAGGGGCAGCGCGGGGTCGACACGGACCGCGTTGCGGGCGGGGACCAGCGCGTACCCGGCGAACGAGGACTGGCCGAACCAGCGGGGCGCCAGCGCGGATCCGGCCGCGTCGGTGAACCGTGCCGCGTGCTCGGCCCGGCCCCCGAACAGGTTGAGGGCGGCGAAGGAGTCGCAGTAGGCGGGGGCCGCGTCCAGGCAGCCCCGGCACTGTCCGCAGGAGTCGAAGCTCAGCACGACGTGGTCACCCGCGCGCAGGCCGGTGGCCGCGCCCCCGGTCGCCTCGACGACACCGGCTCCCTCGTGTCCGAGCACCGCGGGCAGCGGGGAGCGGCCGGCCGAGCGGCGGACGGCGAGATCCGTCCGGCACAGTCCGCAGCCCGCGATCCTGACCAGGACCTCGCCGTCGGCGGGCCCCGACGCCAGGGCCACCTCCTCGACGGTGAACGGGCCGTCGTAGGCGCGCAGGACCGCCGCGGGGAACCTCATGCCGCCGGCCCCTCGGCGTGCGGTTGCGGGCGGTGGACGACGAACGGCTGGAGGTTGCCGTAGAACGCCCAGGGGCCGCCCGCGATCCCGACGCCGCTGTTCCCGAGGCCCGCGAAGGGCTGGGCGAGGGAGAGTTCGGCGTGGTGGTTGATCCACGCCGTCCCGCACTCCAGGCGCCCGGCCACCGCCTCCGCCCGGTCGAGGTCGCTCCCCCAGACCGAGCCGCCCAGTCCGTAGGCGGTGCCGTTGGCGGCCTCGACGGCGTCGTCGAGGCGGTCGTAGGGCAGCACGGGCAGCACGGGTCCGAACTGTTCCTCGGTCACCACCGGGGTGTCGGGCGGTACGTCGGCGAGGATCGTCGGGGCGAAGAAGTGGCCGGGGCCGGGCAGCCGGTGGCCGCCGGTCGCCGCGCGGGCGCCCGCCGCGAGGGCCTGGGCGGTGTACCGCTCGACGCGGCGCAGCTGCGGCGCGTTGTTCAGCGGGCCGAGCCGGGTGGCCGGGTCGAGTCCCGGGCCGACGACGACGTCCTTCGCGCGGGCCGCGAGGGCCTCGACCACCTCGGAGTACCGCCCGGCCGGGGCGTAGACGCGTTTGACGGCCATGCAGATCTGCCCGCAGTTGCGGAACGCGGCCCAGAACAGCCGGTCCGCGATCCGCTCCACGTCGATGTCCTCCAGCAGGATCGCGGCGTCGTTGCCGCCCAGTTCCAGGGTGACCCGGGCCAGTGAGGCGGCGGCGCCCGCGGCGACGGCCCGGCCGGTCGCGGGCGAGCCGGTGAACGTCACGTGCCGGATTCCCGGGTGCGCGACGAGCCGTGCGCCCAGGGGTTCGCGGCCGGTGACGACGGTCAGCACGTCCTCGGGGAGGGCGGCGGCCAGCACCGAGGCGAGCAGCCGGGTGGCGAGCGGGGTGAACGGGGAGGGCTTGAGCACCACGGTGTTGCCGGCCGCGAGCGCGGGCGCGAACTTCGCCGACGCCAACTGGAGCGGGAAGTTCCACGGCACGATCGCGGCGACGGGGCCGAGCGGGCGCCAGTGGATCTCGCCGCGTACCGGACGGCCGTCCTCGATCCTCCGGGACTCGGGCGCGAGGTCCGCGAAGTAGCGCAGCCTGGCGGCGGTGCGGGCCACCTCCGCGTACGACTCGGCGAGCGGCTTGCCCTGCTCCCGGGTGAGCAGCGGGGCCAGTGCGTCCCCGGCGGCCGTGACGGCGTCGGCCGCCGCGTGCAGGGCGGCGCTGCGGGCGGCGGGGTCGGCCCGCCACCCCGGCCAGGCCGCGTGGGCGCGGGCGACGGCGGCGTCCACCTCCCGCGGCCCCTGGTCGGGGGCGTCTGCGACGGCCTCCCCGGTGGCCGGATCGACCACCGTGAACCGCCCACCGCCGCGGGCGCTCTCCTTCACCACTCCGACTCCCCCTGCAGCCCACCGAAACGGCTCCCGGCCGTCCGGACCTCCGACAGTTCCCCGACCCGCCCCGCCCCACCCGGACGACACCTCACGGACCCGACCCGCGCGCCGGCGCCCTCCGCCGGGGAGGCGTTCCCCGGCGTCCCGGCGGCGCGCGGGTGGCGTCCGTGGTGGGGTCCGGTCAGCTCGCCGCGGGGGCCAGCGTCGCGTGTTCCCTGGCGTGGCGGTCCATCTCGGCGCGGAAGTCCGCGACCAGCGCCGGGACGATCCGGCCCGTGTCGCGGTCGCCGCCCTCGCAGACCGCGCCGCGCACGCCCACGATGTCCGTGCCGATCCGGGTCAGTTCACCGAGGTCACGCGCCTTGACGCTGCCCGCGAGGGCCGCCCGCAGCCCGTAGGCGTGGCTGAGCCGCACGAACTCGGCGCAGACGTCGGGCGGGACGTGGTCGAAGAGCCGGGTACCGTCCTTGATCGCGGTGTCCAGCATCGCGGCGTCGGCGCCGGAGCGGTGCGCGATGTCGGGCAGCGCCAGCGGGTTGACGCAGCCGATCCGGTGGGCGTCCGCGTACCCGGAGGCGACGACGAACGCCTCCGGGCTGTGGTCCTTCACCGCCCGGACGACTCCGCGCATCACCTCGACGGCCTGCTCCGGTGTCGTGCAGCCGTAGAGGCCGACCTTGATGTAGGAGGCTCCCGAGACGGCCGCGCCGAGCGCCGCCTGTGCGACGGTGCCGGGCTTGTAGGGGACGTCGCCGACCGTGGCGGAGACCGGTTTGCCGGCCGGGACCGCGTCCCTGATGGCGCGGATGACCCAGGGGTAGTTCGCACCGAGCGAGCCTTCGTCGGGTTTCTTGACGTCGACGATGTCGAGGTGCTCGGCGGCCTTGGCGCAGTCGAGGGCTTCCTCGACGCCGTCGGGAGAGATGAGAAGCAACAAGGCGGGCTCCTTCCCCGCGGCCCGCTGCCCGGGGGCAGGGGTGCGGAGTCGCCTGGATCACATGCGGTCGGCTCATCATCACGGTCGTCCATGACCATCGGGTAGGGCGTGCGGAGTCCGAAGGAGACGTTCCCCGTGCCCGCCCGCCCCGAAGTGCGCCGCCCGCGCCGGAGCGAAGCCAGAGACCGCGCGCGGCCCGTACGCGTTCTCCGGGACCGGTGATCCGGTTCCGCCGGCGGGGAGTTCGTCACCGGATCTCCACGGTGATTGCGTCCACGAGGAGTTCCGGTGATCGGTGGAACGCCTTTCCCCGATCGGCCGTCTGTCAGGGCGGCGGCCGGGCCGACGCCCGCCGCGTCAGGGCGAGTTCAGGTCGGCGACATCCGTATGTGTATATCGATCGCAGGTGGGGGTCATGGAATTTCAGGCGATGATCGAGGAGAAGCGTCGAAAGTTCTTTCCGGTACGTCTCGCGGGCGGCGCGAGCGGAACGGGGTACTGCGTCGACGAGGCGACTTTCCGGGAGGCGGTGACGGACATCTACGCCTCCGTCTTCCCGGAGCGTGACGCCTATCCGTACCGGCCGAAGTCGGCGCACCTGGTGAAGGAGTACGCCCACGGCCATGTGGAGCGGCTGCTCATCGAAAACGCCGAGGGCAAGGTGGTGGGGTGGCTGAAGGGCCGGATGGAGGACGCCAACACCTTCTACCTGGGCACCAGCGGAATGCTGCCCGAGTACCGCGCGCAGCGGATCGCCGCCGTCGTCTACGCGCGGTTCCTCGAGTACCTGGACGATCTCGGTTACGAGCGGGTGACGTCGCAGCACCATCCGCACAATCGGTCCGCGATGATCCTCCAGCTCAAATACGGCTTCACCTTCGAGGGCATGAGCCTGGACGAGCGGTGGGGTCCCATGGTCAAGATGGTTCATTTCTTCGACGGCGATCGGCGGGCGGAATTCGAGCGGCGCTTCGGTTTCGAGCAGTACCCGAAGGGGCCTTCCGAGGCTGCCGTCTGAGAGAAAGGGGCGCGGCGACGCGTCACGTTCTCCGGGCGGTGCAGTCATCGTCATCCGATATCGACGGGTCCTTGACCGGGACCCTTGAGGGCAGCGTGCGCATCACCTATCTGCTCGCCACCGGCGGCAACGCGATCTACGACGGAAAGCACGGCCAGGGCGGCCGTTACCACACCTACGGCCAGCACAGTTTCGTGCTGGATCTGATCAGAGTCATGAGCAAGGCGGGACACGAGGTGCGTCTCGTCGTCGACGACCTCCAGAGGTTCGCGTTCACCTCGACGTTCAGGGAACTGCCCGCCGTCCGGGTCACGGACGAGGCCGATCCGGCGGAGAAGACGGACCTCCTGCTGGTCGACGAGGCGTCGGACGCCATGCTCCAGGTCTTCCCCGAGGACGTGCCCGCGTTCCGGATCGTCCATCACGCGGGCCGCCGCTCCTCGGCGTACCTGGTCGAGCGCTGCGCGCGCTTCCTCTGCATGACGCGCAACGCGCTGGAGCTTCAGCGGAAGTACCTGCCGGCCGGCCGCGCGGTCCTCGTCCACCAGGGCGTGGACCTGGAGCGGTTCCCCGCGATCCCCTTCAAGAGCCGGGGCGAGCGGCCGAAGGTGCTGGTGTACTGCCGGATGGACTCGGGCCGCGAGGCGCTGCTGACGCGGGTCCTGGAGAACCTCGACCGCCGGGAGCTGCTGGTCTACGCGGCGGGCGACGGACCGGGGTTCTGGGACGTCAGCGACCGGTTCGGCAGCGAGATCATCCTCATCAACCATGTGCCGTGCCACTCGATCCCGAATCTACTGGGCGAGATGGACGCCGCCGTCTCGCTCGGGCGCGGGGCGATGGAGGCGATGGCCACCGGGGTGCCCACGCTCTGCGCGGGGTACGGCTACGCGGGACCGATCACCGAGGAGACGATCGGTCCGCTGATGCGCTACAACCTCACCGGCGCGTACAGCGACCGGGACCCCGGGCTGGTCATGGCGGACGTCCGCGACGCCCTGCAGAGCGACCGCAGGAGCGTGCGGGCGCTGGCCGAGGCGCATCTGTCGGCCGACACGTTCCTGGACCGGGTCTGCGATCTGTACGCGCGGACCGCGGACTGACCCGGGAGCGGGACGGCTGGGGGCGGGCGCGGGCCGCTGGGGGCCGGCATGGGGTGACCGGGGACCGGCGTGGGGCGGCCGGGGCGGGCGCGGGACTGCCGGGGGCCGGCGTGGGGCGGCCGGGGCAGGGTTCCGCGGCCGTCCCCGAGGCGTCTGTACGATCTTTTGACGAATCGCCGGATCCAGTTCACCGACATATGTCAATCGAACATGCTCAAATTCATTCCATCGGGGGTAACTTGCTGGGCGGGGAACCGATCTGCGCTTGCCCCGCCCCGGGCACAGGACCCCGCTCGTAGGCTCCGCACAGGACGTCACCCCGGACCCCGGTGACCTGAGCGGCCGCCTCGCGCGGAGCTGGATGGAGGCGATGTCGTCGTGCGGCAGGACCCTGCGCGCCCGGCCCGTCATGTCCGCGTCCACCAGGACAGGGGACATACGGTGCTGGAGTTGCGCGGTGACATCGACATAGCCGCGGCGGCGGAGATATCCCCGTACCTGGACCGGGTCACGGCCCGCCCCGACGTCCGGCTGGTGATCGACCTCGGCGGGGTCGACTTCTTCGACTGCTCGGGGCTGCGGCTGCTGTACCGGGCCCGCAGCCGGGTGCTCGACCAGGACGGCGAACTCCGGCTCGTCTGCGCCCACCCGCTCACCCTGCGGGTCCTGCGCATCACCGGCCTCGCCCGGCTGCTGCCGCCCTACCCGACGCTGGACGCGGCCCTGGAGCGCCCCGGGGCCACCTCGGGCACGCTGTGACCCCGCGGCCTCGTGACCCCGTGGCCCGGTGGCCCGTGGTCACGCGCACCCGCGTGACGGCGGCGGGCGCCGTCAACCGGCCTCCCTACGCGTCCCTCGGCGCGTCGAACAGCGCGCTGACCGACTCCCCGTTGTGGATGCGCCGCACCGCCTCGGCGAGGGCCGGCGCGATGGACAGGACGCGCAGCTTGTCGGTGTGCTCCGCCGCGGGCACCGGCACGGTGTTGGTGCAGACGATCTCCAGCACGTCGTCCTGCTCGCTGAGCCGCTTGAGCGCCCCGGCCGCGAACAGCCCGTGGGTGCAGGCGATCCGGATCGAGCGCGGCCCCAACTCCCGCAGCCGCTTCAGGAGTTCGATGACGGTGCTGCCCTTGGCGATCTCGTCGTCCAGCACGATGACGTCCCGGTCGGTGACCTCGCCGATCACCGAGCTGATGGACACCCGGTCGTCCGCGAACCGCTGTTTGGCGCCCGCCGCCACCTGGGCGCCGATCAGCCGGGCGAACGCGGCGGCCTCCTTGGCGTTGCCGAGATCGGGCGAGACGACGGTGGTGCGGCTCAGGTCGTAGCGCCGGAAGTGGGCCGCCAACTCCCGCAGCGCGTGCAGGTGGTCGACCGGCACCGAGAAGAACCCGTGCACCTGCGGCGCGTGCAGGGTCATGGCGAGGACCCGGCTCGCGCCCGCCGCCACCAGCAGGTCGGCGACCAGCCGGCCGCCGAGCGAGATGCGGGGCGCGTCCTTCTTGTCGGAGCGCGCGTAGGAGTAGTGCGGCATGACGACGGTGATCCGCCCCGCCGACGCCCCGCGGGCCGCGTCGCACATCAGCAGCAGCTCGACCAGGTGTTCCTGGACGGGCTTGACCAGCGGCTGGATCAGGAAGACGTCCCGTTCCCGGCAGTTGGCCTGGAGCTGCACCTCCAGACAGTCGTTGGCGAACCGGCTCACCCGGGTCGGGCTGAGCGGCACCCCCAGGTGCGCGCAGACCTCGGCGGCCAGTTCGGGGTGGGCACTGCCGCTGAACACGGAGATGTCTCGCACGATCTGCTCCTCGCGTGATCATGAACGGGTCGCCCTCATGCTACTGATCACCCGGAACACCGTGCGGTGGCGCCGGCCGGCGGGAGTGGCCAGGAGCGTCGCGACGGGCACGGTCACAGTCCGGCGGCCTGTGTTCCGATCCGGCAACAGGGCGGTCTGACAAGGGGCTTGAGGGGCATCCGGTCGGTAGGAAGGAGGGCCGTCACCATGACGACTCCCATCAAGCGCGCTTCCGGGCGCATGCCCGGCTGGGCGAAGGCGGTGTGCGCCGTCGTGCTGGTGCTCGTGCTGCTGTTCGCGGGAATAGTGCTGAGCGTGCTGCCAGGGCTCAACAACCTCTTCGGCACCGAGACGCACGACCGCACGGGACCCGCGCTGCTCCAGTCCATCCAGGACATGAGCCGCTACGACGCGGCGTCCGGCAACTTCCAGGTCGTCGTCGACCTGGAGAAGGACAGCAAGTACCTGCCCGACGCGATCCGCGGCTCACGCGTCCTGTACGTGGGCGCGGGCACCGTGGACGCCTATGTCGACCTCGGCAAGCTGGGCAAGGACGACGTGCGGGTCAACGACGACCGCACCTCGGCCACCCTGCGGCTGCCGCACGCGGCCCTCGGCAAGCCCGCCCTGAACCCGGACCGCTCCTACGCGGTCTCCAAGCAGCGCGGACTGCTCGACCGGCTCGGCGACTTCTTCTCGGACAACCCGAACAGCGAGCAGGCCGTGCAGAAACTCGCGGTCAAGCACATCGGGGACGCGGCGAAGGAGAGCGGTCTGACGACCCGCGCCGAGACCAACACCACCGACATGCTCCAGGGTCTGCTGCGTTCGCTGGGCTTCAAGGAGGTGCACGTCAGCTACGGATCATGACCGGGCGCGGCTCGTGTCGCGGGCGCCGCATCCTCGGCGGGTTCGCGGGTAACCGCCTTGCGACACGGGGACGTTGAGGACACCACCACCGGAGGACGGACATGACCCGGGCAGAGACAAGGACGCGTGGCGGATGGCGCCGGCGCGCTTCGGGACCGGACGGCGGCCCGGAGCCGTCGGCCGTGGAGCGGGAGCGGCACGTGCTGCCCCTGCCGGTCCGGCTCCTGGCGATGCTGATCGCCTTCGGGTTCATGGTGGCGTTCGCGGTGGTGCTGGCCAAGCTGACCCTGGAACCGTCGCCGGCCTCCGTGTCGTTGATCCACACCAACCTCCACCCGGGCAGTTCGCTGCGCGCCTATCTGGACCAGCCGGAGATGCGGGACGCGGTGAAGCAGATCGGCGGCAACGTCGTGCTGGGGGTGCCGTTCGGCATCCTGGTGCCGGTGCTCGCGCCGCGCGCCCGGGGTCTGCTGCGGGTGCTGCTGCTGACCGCGATCGTGATGCTGACGGTGGAGTTCGCGCAGGGCGCGCTGATCACCGGGCGCTCCTTCGACATCGACGACGTCATCCTCAACACCTCAGGCGCGCTGATCGGTTACCTGCTGCTGGGGCGGCGGATGGGGCGGGCGGTGCACGCGCGCAGGCGCCGTCCGCGTCCGGCACCCGCCGAAGCCTCGACGGCGTCCAGGAGGCCCGCGAAGTCGGGCGGGGCGGCCAAGGCGGCCAGGTCCGGCAGGTTCTCGCGGCCCGCGTGGGCGTCGCGGGACGCGAAGGCCGCGGGTGCCTCGAAGACGTCGAAGACAGCGGGAACGTCGAAAACGGCGAAGATGTCGAAGACAGCGCAGGCGTCGAAGGGCTCGAAACTCCCCAAGTCCCTGAAGCGGACCAAGAGCGCCTGACCGCGGCGGAACCGGACGCGTCAAGTCCCTGGTATGGACCAGGGACTTGACGCGTTCCTTATCTCACTCCTTAAATCAAGAGGCGACGTCCTTCACCCCCCACCCCGCCGGAAGGAACATCCGTGGCTTCCCCACGCCTGCTGCGCAGATGCCTGTTCGCCGCCCTGCCCGCCGTCCTCGTCGCGTCCGTCGCGACCGGACCCGCCGCCGAGGCCCGCCCGTCAGCGGCCACCGCGACCACCTCGGCCGCCGCCGCGGTGGCCTTCTCCGACTCCTTCGACGGGCCCGCGGGTGCCGCCGTCGACGGGTCGAAGTGGCAGATCGAGACCGGCGACAACGTCAACAACCATGAACGGCAGTACTACACCTCGGGCAACAAGAACGCGGCGCTCGACGGCCAGGGCCATCTGGTGATCACGGCCCGCCGGGAGAACCCGTCCAACTACCAGTGCTGGTACGGGACGTGTCAGTACACCTCGGCGCGGCTGAACACGTCGGGCAAGTTCAACGCCCAGTACGGCCACGTCGAGGCGCGGATGAAGATCCCGCGCGGGCAGGGCATGTGGCCGGCGTTCTGGATGCTGGGCACACCGGTCAACTGGCCGGACTCGGGCGAGATCGACGTCATGGAGAACGTCGGCTTCGAACCGTCGACCGTGCACGGCACCATCCACGGGCCCGGCTACTCCGGCTCGGGCGGCATCGGCGCCGGCTACTCGCTGCCGAACGGGCAGGCCTTCGCCGACGCCTTCCACACCTTCGCGGTGGACTGGGCGCCCGACTCGATCACCTGGACCGTGGACGGCACCGTCTACCAGCGCCGCACCCCCGCCGACCTGGGCGGCCGCAGCTGGGTCTTCAACAAGCCGTTCTTCCTGATCCTGAACCTCGCGGTCGGCGGCTACTGGCCCGGCGACCCGGACGGATCGACGTCCTTCCCACAGCAGCTGGTGGTGGACTCGGTGTCGGTGACGACCGGCGACTCGGCGCCCGGCGCCGCCGCGATCCGCGGCCTCGCGGGCAAGTGCGTCGACGTGGCCGCCGCGAACCCCGCCAACGGCACCCCCGTCCAGCTCTACGACTGCAACGGCAGCAGCGCCCAGCAGTGGACGGTGGGCGCGGACGGCACGATCCGCGCGCTGGGCAAGTGCCTGGACGTCACGGGCAACGGGACCGCGGACGGCTCGACCGTCCAGCTGTGGGACTGCGCGGGCAGCCCCAACCAGAAGTGGACGGTCACCGGGGCGCACGACATCGTCAACCCGCAGGCGAACAAGTGCCTGGACGTGACCGGCAACAACTCGGCCAACTCCACCCGGTTGCAGATCTGGACCTGCACAGGCGCCGCCAACCAGAAGTGGACGGTCGGCTGAGGCCGACGGCCGCGCCCTCGGGCGGCGACCGGCTCCTGGCAGGCTCTACCGCGGCTGCCAGGTGAACTTGTCGCCGCCCACCCAGCGCACCACGTCGGGGTCGTCCAGGTCGTGGATGACGATGCCGCGCACGGCGGCGACCCTGAGGACGTCGATGAGGGCCGTCGCCTCGCCCACCACCTCGCCGTCGATCTCGACGATCCGGAACGGCGGCCTGCCCGGCTGCACCCCGAGCACCATGATCCGCGGACGGGAGAGGTGCGGGCTCGCGAATTCGGTCATGCAATAGAGCCTAGAACGCATCGCGACGTCACGAATGGTCGGGTTCGTTCGGTTTTTAACCGATCCGGGCAGGGGCGGCATGCCGTCCCCGCCCGCCGGGACCGACCGGAGGAGGCGGCCATGGACCCCGTCGAGGCGCTGGAGCGCATCGCCTTCCTGCTCGAACGGTCCCTGGCGCCGCCCTACCGCGTCCGCGCCTTCCGGACCGCCGCCCGGGTCCTGTCGGCGCTGTCGGCGGAAGAGGTCCGCGAGCGGGCCGGTGACGGCTCCCTGGAGTCCCTCAAGGGCGTCGGCCCGAAGACCGCGCAGGTGGTGCGGGAGGCCCTCGCGGGGCAGGTACCCGGCTATCTGACCACGGCGGAGCGCGAGGACGCGCGGGCCGGACCGCCCGTCGAGGGCGGCGAGCGGCTGCGGGCGCTGCTGCGCGGCGACTGCCATCTGCACTCCGACTGGTCGGACGGCGGCAGCCCGATCGAGGAGATGGGCCGGGCCGCGGCCCGCCTCGGGCACGAGTGGGCGGTGCTCACCGACCACTCCCCCCGGCTGACCGTGGCCCGCGGCCTGTCACCCGAACGGCTCCGCGAGCAGCTCGCCGAGGTGGCCGCCCTGAACGCCTCCTGGGCACCGTTCAGGCTGCTCACCGGCATCGAGTGCGACATCCTCGACGACGGCGGCCTCGACCAGGAGCCCGAGCTGCTCGACCAGCTCGACGTGGTCGTCGTCTCCGTCCACTCCAAGCTGCGCATGGACGCCCGCGCCATGACCCGCCGGATGGTGGCCGCCGTCCGCGATCCGCGCTCCGACATCCTCGGCCACTGCACCGGACGGCTGATCGGCGGGCGCGGGCGGCCGGAGTCGGAGTTCGACGCCGACGAGGTCTTCGCGGCCTGCGCGGAGACCGGCACGGCGGTGGAGATCAACAGCAGGCCCGAGCGGCTCGACCCGCCCCGCAGGCTGCTGCGCCGGGCCGTGGACGCCGGGGTCCTCTTCTCGATCGACACGGACGCGCACGCGCCGGGACAGCTGGACTGGCAGGGGTACGGCTGCGCCCGCGCCGAGGAGTGCGGGGTGCCCGCCGAACGAGTGGTGACGACCTGGCCCGTCGACCGGCTGCTGACCTGGAGCAACAGGGGGTGACTCAGGTCACGGCGGTCGGCGGGAGGGTCAGGAACAACCAGGGGCGGTCCTCCGTTGAACCAGTCGTGGGAGCGGACGGAACAGTGTCCCCGGGCCTCACCCTCCGCCCACAGGGACGATCGTTCGGCTGAAGCCCTGTGGAGCCTTTCGCCGAGAGGCGACCGCCGTCCGCCCCCACCCTGTGACCGCCCCGGCCGCGATTCCCCCGTCCGGCCGGGGCTCTCCTCTGTCCGCTCCGGCGCTCTCCGCTTGACTTGGAGAGCACTCCAATCCGTAGCGTCATGGGCATGAGCACTGCACAGCACAAGATCGGTTCGGGATTCGGCGCGACCAGCACGGCCGACGACGTCCTGGAAGGCATCGACCTCACCGGCAAGCTCGCGATCGTCACCGGCGGCTACTCCGGCATCGGCCTGGAGACCACCCGCGCGCTGGTCAGGGCGGGCGCCCACGTCGTCGTCCCGGCCCGCCGCCGGGCCACCGCCGAGGAGGCGCTCGCCGGACTCGACGGCGTCGAGGTGGACGAGATGGACCTCGGCGACCTGGAGAGCGTGCGCGCCTTCGCGGAGCGGTTCCTCGCCTCCGGACGCACCATCGACATCGTCATCGACAGCGCCGGGATCATGGCGTGCCCCGAGACCCGGGTCGGGCCCGGCTGGGAGGCGCAGTTCGCCACCAACCACCTCGGCCACTTCGCCCTCGTCAACCGGCTCTGGCCGGCCATCGCGCCCGGCGGCGCCCGGATCGTCTCGGTCTCCTCGCGCGGCCACCACAACTCCGGCATCCGCTGGAACGACATCGACTGGCAGGACGGCTACGACAAGTGGCAGGCCTACGGGCAGGCCAAGACCGCGAACGTGCTGTTCGCCGTCCACCTCGACCGGTTGGGCCGCGACTCCGGTGTCCGCGCCTTCGCGCTGCACCCAGGCGGCATCCTCACCCCGCTCCAACGGCACCTGCCCAAGCGGGAGATGGTGGAGCGCGGCTGGATCGACGAGAACGGCGAACCGCTCGACCCGCAGGGCTTCAAGACCCCGCCGCAGGGCGCGGCCACCCAGGTGTGGGCGGCGACCTCACCCGCGCTTGACGGCCTCGGCGGGCTCTACCTGGAGGACTGCGACGTCGCCGAACCCGCCCCCGAGGACGGCGCGGGCTTCGGCGTGAAGGCGTGGGCGGTCGACCCCGACCAGGCGGCCCGCCTGTGGGAGCTGTCGGCACGACGGACGGGCGTGAACGCCTTCGCCACGGACTGACCTGGCCGGGGCTCTCACTCCTCCCGCTCGCCCACCTCGTAGACGTCCTTGACCTTCACCTCGGCGACGCCCCGGCCCTCGGGGAACACCTGGCGCCAGTCGCCGATCACATGGAGCTCGTCGGTGCCCATGGCGCGGACCACCGTGAGTCCCTCGTCGTACGCCTTGAACGCCTTGGTCCAGAGGTTGGCGAAGGCCTGGGAGCGGATCAGGTGCATCCAGTCCGGGCGGTACAGCTCACGGTTGTAGTTCGACTCCCCCATCGTGGAGACGAACTTGGAGTACATCGCCTTGACGTACTCCAGCGTCACCTCGTCGTCCTCGGTGATCGCCCGGTCGCGGGCGTCCTTCAGCGCGACACGGAACTTCTCCAGAAGCCCTTCGGTCGCGCCCGAGGTGAACGACTCGTGGATCTCGGGGGGTTCGCACAGTCCGTACTTCGGCCCCGACAGGCGCAGCAGGAGCCGCAGGGTGGGTTCGGTGACCCAGAGCGGGCCCGGCTCGTCCCGGTCGCCGATCGGGTCGGGCAGGTGGTCGCCGTGCTCCCAGCGGGCCGGGGTGATCAGGTGGACGCCGGCTCGCCTGCGGTCGTGGCCGAGTCCGGCGGAGTGTTCCAACTGGCCGATCGGCAGGTGGGTCTTGAGGGCGGACAGATAGGCGCCGTTGATGTCGAGCGCGGTCACCTCGTGCACGCCGGAGGGGAGTTCGGGCCGCGCCCACTTGGGGCGGGCCTCCCAGATCAGGTCAGGGCCGCGCGCGCTCTGCTTGCGCAGCACCTCCGGGATCCAGGGGTGCGCGATGACGTCGTACCTGCCGCCCTTGCGGCTGTGGTCGAGCAGCGCCATCGCGTCCGGGATGGCGCGCTTCACCAGCGCGGCGGTGGCGGCCTTGACGTCGCCGTCGTGCGCGGCGAGCGCGGCCGTGACGGCGTCGGCGATCAGGTCGGGTTCGGCCGCGTCGGCGGCCCGCATCCGCCGGCCCGCGGGGACCACCCGTACCGGCCGGTCCGAGCCGCGCGGCTTTCCCGGGGCCGGGCCGGACGCGGGTGCGGCACCGGCCCGTGCTCCCCGCGGCGCCCGCGCCTTCCCGGATTCGGGCTCGGGCTCCGGTTCCTGTCGTCGCTCCTGCGCGGGAGTGCCGCACTCCCCCGGGTCCAGGTGCTGCGGGAATCCGGCGACCTGGTGACGGGCGGAGCCACCGCACAGCACACAGGGGCGCGGGACGGCGAGCGGCTCGACGTCGTCGTCGGCTTCGGTGGTGGGGTGCGCGGCGGTCTCGGGGGTGGCAGCGGGGGCCGGGGCGGTCGCGGCGTGAGGAGTGTGCGGGGAGCCTGGGCCGTGCGGGACGTCCGGTGCGGTCGGTGCGGTGGGGGTGTGGGGGGCCGCCGAGGCGTTCGGCGGCGCGGCGGGCGGCTCCGTGCGGGCCGCCAGTCTGGTGCGGGCTCCCTGTAGGAAGTACGCGTACTTGTCGCGGACCTCGCCGCCGGGGTCGCGTCCGCTCTCCCAGCCGCCGACCGTGGACGGGCTCACGCCGAGGGCCAGCGCGACCTGGGCGCGGGAGAGGTTCAGTCCCTCGCGCAGCGCGCGTCGCTCCTCGGGCGTCGGCAGCGGCGCCTCCTCGCGGGCGGCGGCCAGCAGGGCGTCGATCGCCTCGAAGTCCGTCATCGGGTCACCTCTCTCGCACGCGCGGGCCGGCGTCGCCGGGCGGGCAGGGTCTCGCACGCGCGGGTCGGTCCGGCGAGCAGGTCGAGGACGTCGATGCCGAAGTGGGCGGCGAGCGCGTCGCAGTCGGCGAGGGTCCAGGCGGCGCTGCCCGACTGGCGGCGGCTCACCTGGGCCTGGCCGACCCCGAGCGATGCGGCGATCTCCGCCTGGGAGGCGCCGGTGGCCTGCATCAGCGCGGCCACCGACGACCTCACGCGGTCTCCCAAGGTCAGTCCCATGATCCGACCCTATCCGCAGTCGATGCGGATTCCGCATGCGCCATGCCGAGGCCGCATGAGGGGACGCGGTCAGTGCGGGGTGCGCTCCTCCATCGCCGTGCGCCACGCGGGGGCCGGGCCCTCGGGGGCAGGCTCGGCGCGTCGGCCGCCACGGGTGAAGAAGTCCGCGAGCGGCAGGATCGCGGCGCCGACGGTGACCGCGTCAGGGCCGAGCCTGCCGAGGTCGACGGTGACCTTCTCGGCGGGGTGGCGCAGCGCGTACGACATGGCGTACCTGCGCACCGACGGCAGGAAGCGGGCGCCGAGCTGGAGGCCGGCCCAGCCGCCGATGAGGATGCGCTCGGGCTGGAAGAGGTTGATCAGGTCGGACAGGCCCGCGCCCAGGTACTCCGCCGTCTCCTCCAGGACGGCGAGGGCCACCGGGTCGGCCTCGGTGCCCTCGGGCGGGTAGGCGGCGGCGAGCAGCGCGGTCAGCGCGGTCTCCTCGTCGGCGGGCGGACGGCCGCCCTCCTCGCGCCAGCGTTCGATGAGCGACTCGGCGCCCGCGTACGCCTCCAGGCAGCCGAGCGCCCCGCACCGGCAGCGGCGCCCCCTGACCCGGACGGTCAGATGCCCCCATTCGACCGCGCGGCCGTGCTCGACCTCGGGGGTGACGAGGCAGGCGCCGACGCCGGAGCCGAAGAGGACGACGACCGCGTTGCGGGCGCCGCGCCCGCCGCCGAACCACATCTCGGCCTGGCCGAGCGTCTTGGCGCCGTTGTCAATGAAGTACGGCACGGATTCGGGGAGTTGGGAGGTGGCGCGGAGCAGGCTCTCCAGCGGGACGTCGTACCAGCCGATGGTCTGGCCGTGCACGACGGCGCCCCGGTCGGGGGTGCGTTCGACGATGCCGGGGACGCCGATGCCGACGCCGAGGAGCTGCTCGGGGGCGATCCGGGCCTCGGCGAGCACTTCCGCGACGCCGTCACGGATGTGGCCGACGATGCCCTCGACCTCGTAGCGACGCTGCGCCAAGGGGCGTTCGGCGCGGGCGAGTTCGGTGAGGGTGAGGTCGAACAGCTCGATCCGCACCCGGGTCTCGCCGACGTCCACGCCGATCATGTGGCCGCTGCCGGGCGCGACCCGCAGCAGGGTGCGCGGCCGGCCGCCGTCGGAGTCGACGCTGCCCGCCTCCTCGACCAGTCCGTCGGTTACGAGGTCCGAGACGACGTTGCTGACCGATCCCGAGCTGAGGCCGGTGGCCGGTCCCAGTTCGAAGCGGCTGAGGGGTCCGTCGAAGTAGAGCCGTTGCAGCACGGCCGTGCGGTTGGCTCGTCTGAGGTCGCGTACCGTGCGCCCGTTCCGCCCCGCCATGTGGCTCCCTTCGCACCCTGTTCGACCTGCAACATACCCCCGGAAGCGGGCCCGGCGCGACTTTCCTCCAACCCTTAGTTCACGCTGTGAGCTAAGAGACGGGCGACAGCGCGTCGATCTCGTCGAGGGCGGCGACCAGGTGCGGCGCGACCGCTCGCCGCACCCAGTCGAGGTGTGCGGCGTCCGCTCGGCGCGGGACCACCTCGGTCAGCATGATCAGGTAGAGGTAGCCGCGGTAGAGGGCGAGCCGCAGGCGTTCGGGCGCGTCGAAGGCGGCTCGGCCGCCCGCCTCCCGGTATCCGGCGAGGAAGGCGTCGTCGCCCCGGAGGTCGCCCAGCAGGGCGAGGGAGACGAAGTCGGCGAGCGGATCGCCCCAGAACATCCGCTCCCCGTCGACGAGTCCGCCGACGCGGGGCGTGCCGGTGGAGCGGTCGACCAGGATGTTGCCGGGCCAGAGGTCGAAGTGGACGAGGCGCGGGACGGTGACGGCGTCGAGGGCGTCGTACCCGGCGGCGAGGGTCGCGGCGATGGCGTCGACGGGGCGCGGCAGCCACGGGCGGTGGTCGCGGGCGTCGGCGAGGACGGCGTCCAGCATGGTGGTGAAGGCGGTGCGCCAGTCGGGGGCGAGCGGGCCGAGGGCGCCGGACGGGTAGCCGAAGCCAGGCCCGGTGACCTGGTGCAGGCGCGCCACCAGACGGCCCAACTCCACGCGCAGGAGCCTCCGTTCGGCGTCGGTGAGAGTGTCGTCGTCCCACGGGGTGCCGGGCAGGGCGGTCATCAGGAGCCGGTCGCCGGGCACCAGGACGCGCGGCGCGGGCACCCCGGCTCGGGCCGCGCCCGCGGCGAACTCCGCCTCGTTGACGAGGAGTCGGCGTTCGTGGCGCAGCCCCTCGGCGGCCGGGGCGACCTTCAGGACGTAGCGCCCGCCGCCGGTGAGGCGGAGTTCCTCGACGGTGTTGTAGGTGCCGCCGGTCAGCGGGGTGAGGTGGGTGAGGGCGTCGGGCGCCAGGCCGGCCGCCGCCAGGATCTGCCGGGCCCGCGCCCAGGAGTCCGTCATCCCGCGCCCACCTCTTCCCTCCGGTCAGCCGCCCGCGTACACGTCCTCGACGTAACGCCCTTGCGCCATCAGCGTGTCGAGCCAGCCGTCGGCGTCCTGGGCGTCGGCGCCGGGTGTGCGCTCCCGGTACAGGGTACGGAACGCGTCCCGTACGCCCGGTGCCATCCGGGAACCGTCACCGCAGACGTACACCCGGGCCCCGGCGGCGAGGAGGGTCCAGATCTCGTCGGCCTCGGCGGCGATCCGGTGCTGCACGTACCGGGCGCCGTTCTCGGGGGCGGCGCTGAAGGCGGGGCGCAGGGCGACGGCCCCGGCGCTCTCGGCGGCGCGCAGTTCGGCCGCGTGGAGGTAGTCGGCGTCGGGGTCGTCGCAGCCGAAGTAGCAGAGCGCGGGGGCGAGTTCGGCGCCGTTCGCGAGGGCCGCGAGGCGGTCGGCGACGGCGCCTCGGAAGGGCGCGAGGCCGGTGCCGGCCGCGACCATGACGACGGGTGTGCCGGTGTCGGTGGCGTCGAGGCGGAAGGCGTCGCGGCAGGGCTGGACGCGGGCGAGGACGGTGTCGCCCGGCGCGAGGCCGGCGAGGTGCCCTGAGCCGATGCCCCGGTGGACTCCCCTGCCCGAGCGGGCGGGTGCCTGGAGGACGGAGACCATCAGGTCGGCGTGGCGTGGGTCGACGGCGGGCGAGGAGGAGATCGAGTAGGGGCGGGGGCGCAGCGGGGTGAGGAGGTCGAGGATGCCGGGCCAGTCGAGGGCGCCGCGCAGGGCGGGGTGGTCCTCGACGAGTTCGACGAGGGTGCGGGGGTCGTCGGCGGTGAGGGCGACCAGGCAGGCGCGTTCCGGCGGGCAGGGGTTGGCGGCGGCGAGGGCGGCCCGTTGGGCGGCGGTCGGGCGGCTCTGCAACTCCACGTGATGGGTGAGGAGTTGGCGTGCGGTCAGCGGGCGGTCCACGGCGAGGCCGTCGCGGCGGGGGCGGCCGGCGCGGATGTCGAGGACGGCGCCGGGGTCGATGCCGAGGGCGGCGGCGGCGCGGTCGACGAGGGCCGGCGGGTTGGCGGGGAGCACGGTGAGGTGGTCGGCGGTGCGGTAGGTGACGCCGTCGGGGAGGGCGACGCGGACGAAGCGCTTGCGGCGCGGGTGGCCGGGCGCGGTGAGGTCGCGGGTCTCGGTGACGGTCATGGGCACGAGTCGGTGGCGGTCGGCGAGCGCGTCGAGGGGGCCGCCGGTGAGGACGCGGACCTGGTAGCCGTCGTCGGGCGCGGCGTCGTGCGGGGCGTCGTGCGGGGCGTCGGGGTCGCCGTGCCTGGTCAGCAGGGCTGTGCGCAGCCGGTCGGTGAACTCCCTTACGGCGCCGGTGAGATCGCCGGAGGCGTCGGCGGCGGCGCGGTCGACGAGGCGGGTGGCGCCCTGGGCGGCGAGGCGGTCGTCGACGCGGGTCGGGACCTGCTGGTAGGTGGCGGCCCAGTTGCGGTCGCCGACGCCGAGGACGGCGTAGGTGACGCCGGACAGGTCGTGGGTCTCGTCGAGGCGGGCGGCGAAGGCGGTGGCGTCGTCGGTGGGGCGGCCGTTGTAGGAGGCGGCGGTGATGACGACGGCGCGGTCGGTGGGCAGTCCGTGGGCGTAGGCGTCGAGGGGTGCGACCTCGGTCGCGCAGCCGATCGCGGCGGCCTCGTCGGCGAGGCGGGCGGCGAACTCGCGGCAGGTGCCGTAGTTGCTGCCGTGCAGGAACAGCGCGGCGGTGCCGGGCCTGACCCGGGCCGGCCGGGCGCGGGGGTCGGTGGCGCGCGGGGCGGTGGGGGCCGGTTCGGCCGGGCGGACGCGGTCGGCGGGGGTGCGCGGGGTGAGGAGCAGGGTGAAGCCCTCGGGCTTGAGGGTGAGGGTCTCCTTCACCTCAAGGGCGTAGTCGGCGTGGTCGCCGAGCCGGTAGCGGTGGACGAGCATGGCCAGCAGCATCGTCGCCTCGTGGAGGGCGAACTGCCGTCCGATGCAGGCGCGTTCGCCGGTGCCGAAGGGCTTGAATGCGTGCACCGGGCGGTTCGCCTCGGCCTCGGCGGTGAAGCGGGCGGGGTCGAACAGTTCGGGGTTGTCGCCCCAGACGGGCTGGCGGTGCAGCATCGGGGCGAGGACGGTGACGGCCTCTCCCGCGCGCAGCGGTATCCGGCCGCCGAGCAGGGTGTCGGTCAGGGCGTGCCGGCCGAAGGCGGCGGCCGTCGGCCACAGCCGCAGCGCCTCGTTGAGGACCTGCCGGGTGCGAGTCAGCCTGCCGATCTCGTCGTACGTCGGGTCGAGGTCGGTCCGCTCGCCCCACAGGGCGTCGACCTCCTGTTGGACCAGGCGCAGCGCGGTGGGGTCCTTGGCCAGGTGGTAGAGGGCGAACGACATGGCGCCCGAGGTCGTCTCGTGTCCTGCGATGAGGAAGGTGATGACCTGGTTGCGGATGTTGGCCGTGTCGAGGGTGGTGCCGTCGGCGGGGTGGGTGGCGCCGAGCATCAGGCCGAGGAGGTCGTCGGTGCCGCTCTGGTCGGTGCCCGCGCGGGCGGCGATGACGTCGTCGACGACCCGGGCGAGATGGTCGGCGTCGGCGCGGAAGGCGGTGTCGGCGGCGGTGTGGTCGGCGCCCGGGGTACGGCCGAGCCGGTGCATGCTCCATTCGAGGCAGCGCACCATGGACTCGACGAACGGGTGGGGTTCGGTGCGTTCGAAGGACCCGAAGTCGTAGCCGAATCCGGCGAGTCCGATGGTGTCGAGGGTCATCCGGGTCATGTCGTCGGCCACGTTCACGGGGTGTCCGGCGTGGGCGGCGCGGTCCCAGGCGCCGATCAGGCGGCGGGACACCTCCAGCATCACCGGGTGGTAGGTGCGCATGGAGCCGAGGGCGAAGGCGGGCATCAGGATGTCGTGCGCCTTGGCCCAGTTGGGCTCGTCGTTGTAGGCGGTGAAGAGTCCGTCGGCGGTGAACTCGCGGACGTTCTGGAGGGCGGGTCCGACGTGCTTGGCGAACCGGGTCTCGTCGGCGAGTTCGGTCACCAGGTCGAGGTCGGCGACGAACAGGGCGTCCCGCCCGTGCAGTCGGCGCACCAGCACCGGGCCGTGCTCGCGCATCAGGCCCATGACCTGCTGGACGGGGGCGCGTCCCGGCCCGGTGGCACTGATGTCGACGACGGGCACGGCGGCGAGCGTCTCGGCGGCGTAGGGATGCGGTGCGGTGGGGGGCATGGCGCGACAACTGCCTTTCACGGTACGGGAGTCCTGTTCCCCAAGCGTGGTCGGCCGAGGCCGCGTCGGCGGGCCGCGGAACTACATGATTGTGTAGTGCGCGAGCGTGGGGCGCCCTTGCGCCGGACGCGGCGGCGTGGCAGGAGGCGGACGTGGACCTGAACCAGCAGAGCGAGGACGCCGTGGTGTGGCGCAACCGGGCGCTCACGCTGTTCGACCGCGTGATGTCGCCGGTCGCGGTGTGCGACGTGTACGGCGGGGTGCAGTTGGCGAACCCGGCGATGGCGGCCGAGTGCGGCACCACGCCGATGCGGCTGCGCGGCCAGGACATTCTGGAGCTGTTCCGGCCGCTGCGGGCCACCGAGGTGGAGCGGGTCGTCGAGGCGCTGCGGCTGCGGCACCGCTCGCGCTACCAGGTGTCGGTGAGCTGGCCGGGTCCCGACAAGGCCGAGCGGTACGGCGAGTTGACGGCCGACCCGGTGAGCGACACCGTCGGGGAGACGCCCGCGCTGCTGGTGACGTTGCGGGTGATCGGCGGTCCGGAACCGGCCCGCGACCCGCCCGTTGAGCGGGTGTCGCCGACGGAGGCGCGGATCCTGGCGCTGCTGGCCGGCGGCGCGACGACCGCGCGGGCCGCCCGTGAGACCGGCCTGACGACGGACGGCGTCACCTACCACCTGCGGCGGCTGACGGCCCGGTGGGGCGCCGCGAACCGTACCGAACTGGTCGCCCGCGCCTACGCGTTGGGGGTGCTGACCCCGGGGACGTGGCCGCCGCGGGCGTAGGGCCCGTCCGCCCCTCACCGTCTGACGGGCGACGGACGACGGGCGACGGACGACGAGCAACGGGCAACGGGCAACGGGCAACGGGCAACGGGCAACGCACGACAGGCGAGAGCGACGAGCGACGGCGTGAACGGTCAGAGGCTCCGGGCGGTGCCCGCGCCCGGTGGGGCGCCGAACCTGGCCAGCGTGTGCCAGACCTTCTTGAGGTCCTGGCCCTCGTGGCGGCCGGTGCGGGCGGCGTCCCCGATGGCCCTCGGGTCGAGGACGCCGTCCCTGGCGATCCGGGCACCGAGGTCGACGTACTCCTGCCCCCGGTAGCCGGCGTGCCGGCGCAGTTCGGGCACGGTGAGGCGGTAGCCGGGGTGCCAGGCGACCGGGCAGGGCAGCCGGCGGGCCGCCGCCTCCACGGCGGTGCCCCGGTAGCAGGCGTCCAGGACGAGCGCCTCGACGTCCCGGGCGAGCGGGAGTCCGCCGTGCACCTGGGCCTCTATGTAGTCGTCGAGGGCGTCCCTGGTGTCGGCGTCGGCGAGGGCGGTCAGGCGGTGGGCGGCGGCGGTGCCGAAGTCGGTCGGCTCGGCCGCGCTGTCCGGGTAGCAGAAGGTGGCGCGGGTCAGCGCGGAGGGGGCGAGCCTGAAGTGGCAGGAGCCGAACCTCGGTGCGGCGCCGACGACTTGGCGCCGGAAGTCGAGAGCGCCGTACACCGGCCGCTGGTGCGGGTCGGCGTCGTCGTAGGCGCCGCCGAAGATCCGGCTCTCCCAGCGCCACCGGTCGCCGCCGGGGTGCGCGGTGAGGCCGCCGTTGCTGGTCCCGGTGACGAACTGGGAGTGGTAGGCGCCGTCCCTGGCGAGCGCGTCCAGGATGGGCAGGCCGCCGGCCGTCCTGTCCGGGTGGAAGTTCAGGGTGATGCGGAGTCCGGGCGCGAGGGGCGGTCCCGCCGAGCGGGCCGCCACATGGCGCAGTGCCCGCCGGGCGCGCTCACCGCCGGCGTTCCCCGGGTTCCCTAAATCCATTGGCTTCCCCCCGCCGGTCACGTCTACGCTGGATGAGCAGAAAACCTAGGAACCCTAGGCTTCAGGCGTCAACCTACAGGAGTCTCCCTAATGAAATCGCTGACCGAACAGGAGATCCGCGCCTCCTTCGTCAACTGCTCGAAGGGCGAGGCCAAGCGTCTCGCGGTCCCCCGTGACCTCGACGAGCGCCCCTGGGAGCATCTGGACTTCCTCGGCTGGCGCGATCCCGGCGCCCCCGACCGCAGCTATCTGGTCGCCGAGCGGGACGGCGGGCCCGTCGGCGTCACCCTGCGGTTCCCGCCCTCCCAGCGCGGGTTCCTGCACCGCAGCATGTGCTCCCTGTGCCTGACCACCCACCCGGGCGGCGGAGTCTCCCTGATGACCGCGCGCAAGGCGGGCCCGGCGGGGCGCGAGGGCAACTCCGTCGGCGTGTACATGTGCACGGACCTGGCCTGTTCGCTCTATGTGCGCGGCCGGAAGATCCCGGACAGCGGGCTGCGCATGGAGGAGAGCCTCACGGTGGCCGAGCAGATCGCCCGCACCACGGGCAATCTCTCCGCCTTCCTCGACAAGGTGCGGAGCTGACGGGAGCGGCGGACCACACGGCGAGGCGGCGGGCGGGCGGGGCCGGGGGCAACGCCGGGGGGCGGGGCCGGGGCCGGGGGGCGACGCCGGGGGGCGACGCCGTACGGAGGCCGACAGCCGTTCTCTCCGCGTGATCATGTTCGAGTCCCGCGCGGACGGGGAACAGCCCGAGGATGCGCGATCTACGTGAGGCGACGGCGGTCCTGAAGGACCTTCTCGGCCGCCACCGGGACCCGGTGGTGGTCCAGACGCTGCGTTCGGCCGTCGCGGCGACGGTCGCGTACGTCGTCGCCCTGCGCATCAGCTCCGAGGCGGCGCCGCTCACCGCGCCCCTCACCGCGCTGCTCGTCGTGCAGGTCACCCTCTACGCCACCCTCACCAACGGCATCCGCCGGGTGAACGCCGTGGTCGCGGGCGTGCTGGTGGCCATCGGGTTCAGTCTGCTGGTCGGCCTGACCTGGTGGAGCCTCGCGCTGCTCATCGTGGCCTCACTCGGGGTCGGCCATCTGGTGCGGGTGCACGAGTACGTGCCCGAGGTGGCGATCAGCGCGATGCTGGTCCTCGGGGTCACCGCCGTCGGCGACACCGCCTGGGACCGGGTGGTGGAGACGTTGATCGGCGCGGTCGTCGGGCTCGCCTGCAACCTGCTGCTCGCGCCGCCCGTGTGGGTGGACGAGGCGGGCGAGTCGATCGAGGGGCTGGCCCGGCGGGTGCGGCTGCTGATGCTGCGGATGGGCGAGGAGGCGGCGGGCCGCACCCCCGTCGACCGGGCCACCGAACGGCTGTACGAGGCGCGCAGGCTCGACCACGACATCGTCGAGGTGGACGCGGCGCTGCGGCAGGCCGAGGACAGTCTGCGGCTCAATCCGCGGGTCAGGGAGGGGCTGCTGCACCGGGTGGTGCTGCGGACCGGTCTCGACACGCTGGAGATCTGCACGGTGGTGCTGCGGGTGCTCGCTCGCACCTTCACCGACCTCGCCAAGCGGCGGGACCCTGAGCCGCTGTTCGGGCCGGGCACCGGCGCCGTCGTCGAACAGCTGCTCGGCGAGGTCGCGGACGCCGTGGTCAGCTTCGCGGTGCTGGTCACCAGCGACGTCAGCCGCAACGCGCAGTCGGCCGAGGCGCGGCTGGCGTCCGGGCTCCAGACCGCGACGGCGACCCGGGACAAGCTCGCGCAGCTCCTCCTGGAGGAGGTCAGGCGCGACGAGCGGCAGTGGCAGCTGCACGGCGCGGTCCTGACCGAGGTCGACCGCATCCTCGACGAACTGGACACCGAGCACCGCACCCGCCGCCTCTTCGAGGAGCTGGACCGGGTCTCGCGCGAGCAGCGCGCGCGGCTGCCGCGCCTGGACCGGCTGCGGGAGGGCGTGCGCGCCTCCGGGGCGCTGCGGGCCCTGCGCCGGAACCTCCGAGCCCTCGCCCGTCGTTCTCCCTGACACGGGCACCGGGAGGCGGCAGGCGTTCCGGGCACCGGGAGCGAGGGGGCGGGCCGATGACGGACGGGATCGTGCGGGTCGAGGGGAACACACTGCGGCTGCCCGGTGGGGTGACGGTGCGGTTCGTACGGACCCTGCGGCTGCCCGAGTCGGGCACCCATCCGCTGCCGCCGGGGCTCGGCGAGTTCCCGGTGCGGCGGGTCGCGGACTTTCCCGACACCGTGCCCGAGGCGTGGCGGGCGCGGGGTGGCGTGATGCTGCCGGTGTACCTGCGGGAGGCGATGTGGCTGAGCTTTGCGGGGACGGCGCGGCCGGCGGCCCTCCAGGTCGGCGTGGGCAAGGTGTGCGCGGTGTCGGGCGAGCCGTGGAGCGACCGGCTGAGCCGGGATCCGCAGAACTACCTGGTGCTCCCCCGCCAGCCCTGGCTGGACGGCATCAACTCCGGCTCGGGCACGGTCCGCCAGTTCGTGGCGGTGCCGCTGGGACTCGGCGCGACCGTCGAGGGCCAGGTCACTGGGGAGGAGGTGTGGGGCGGCGTGCAGCTGCGGTCGTTCCCGCTGGCCCCCGAGGCGCTGGCCAGGTGGCGGGAGGCGGAGCGGCGGCGGGCCCTGCTGAGCGCGCGCAGGCGGGTTCCGCCGGGCGCCGGCTTCGGCGGCCCGCCGGCCTCGGCACCCCTGCCCGCGCCGTCGGCGCCGCTGGGCGCGGGCGCGCCGCGGGCCGCCGTGGCGATGGGCCTGGGGGTGGGCGGTTCGATGCGGCAGGAGGTCTACGCGGACGAACGGCCCGTGACGGACTGGGCCGAGGAGCCCGCGGGCCGGGTCTTCGTCCATCTGGTGACGCCCCCTGAGTGGCGCCGCATCACCGGCGAGGCGCCGCCGCCGTCACCGGTGGACCGGGCCGCGTACACCGGGGCGGGGCTGCCCTGGTTCGACTACTACGACCAGGACGCCGACGATCTCGCCCCCACGGCCGCCCTGGAGGCGGTCGAGCCGGTCGGCGCCTGGCTCGGCGACGACCACGAGCCCTGGACCCCACCAGAGGACCACCAGGTGAAACCCCTGGGCGACCCCGCGGGCAAGCCGGTGGAGGACGGCGACTGGTGACACCGGAGGCCCCGCACGGAGGGGCCAGGTCGGTGGCTGCGGACCGGTGGAGGACGGCGACTGCTGACACCCGGGGCCGCGCGCGAAGGGGCCGGGTCGGTGGCTACGGCCCGGTGGAGGACGGCGACTGCTGACACCCGGGGCCGCGCGCGAAGGGGCCGGGTCGGTGGCTACGGCCCGGTGGAGGACGGCGACTGCTGACACCCGGGGCCGCGCACGGAGGGGCCGGATCGGTGACTACGGCCCGGTGGAGGACGGCGACCGGTGACACCCGGGGCCGCGCACGGAGGGGCCGGATCGGTGACTACGGCCCGGTGGAAGACGGCGACCGGTGACACCCGAGCCCCCGCGCGAAGGGCCGGATCGGTGACTACGGCCCGGTGGAGGACGACGACCGGTGACACCCGGGGCCTCGCACGGAGGGGCCGGGTCGGTGGCTACGGCCCGGCGGAGGACGACTACCGGTGACACCCGAGACCCCGCGCGAAGGGCCGGAACGGTGGCTACGGCCCGGCGGAAGACGACGACCGATGACACCCGAGACCCCACACGAAGAGGCCGGATCGTGGGGTCGCGGAGGGACCGGCCCCTGGTGCGACCCGCGCGGCGCCAGCCGTTTCTTGCGTCCCCGGGGTCGGCCGGGTCAAGGTGGCCGGGACACGTGGACGGCGATCATCCGAGGTGCGGGCATGGGCAGTGCGGCGGCGGCCGGGGACCCCGGCGTGAGCAGACGGCGGTTCGTGGCGGCGCTCGCCGGGACGGCCGCCCTGCCGGCCTGCTCACGGGCCCAGGCCCCGGCCGAGGCCACCGTCACCCACCACGCGACGCGCCCCGGGCCGACGGCGGCCTCCCCCGCGCCCTCGGCGACCGGGCCGCGCCCGCTCTACGTCGGTACCTACACCTCGGCCGAGGGCGGCGGGAAGGGCATCGGGATCGCCGCCTACGACCCGGTGTCCGGCCGGATCAGCGGCGCCGGAACCCTCACCGGGGTCCCCGATCCCTCGTATCTGGTGGTGGGTCCCGGCGGGCGGACGCTGTACGCGGTCGACGAGCGGGAGGCCGGCGCGGTGACCGCCGTGCGGCTCGCCGACCGCGCGGTGCTGGGAAGCCGGAGCACCGGCGGGTCCGCGCCCTGCCATCTGTCCGTGCACCCGAGCGGACGGTGGCTGCTGAGCGCGAACTACGGATCCGGCAGCGTGGCCGTGCACCCGATCGACGCCTCGGGCGCCCTCGGCGAGCGCGCCGACCTGGTGACGCACCGCAGCCCGGCGCCAGGACCCGGCCAACAGGGGCCGCACGCGCACCAGTTCACGACCAGCCCGGACGGCGGCCATGTCCTCGCCGTCGACCTCGGCACGGACACGGTCTACAGCTACCGTCTCGATCCGCGCACCGGCAGGCTCACGGAGGTGGCGCGGGCCGCCGCGCGGCCGGGTGCCGGGCCGCGCCATCTGACGTTCCACCCGGGCGGGCGCCACGCCTACCTGGCCAACGAGTTGGACGACACGGTGACGGTGTGCGAGTACGCGCCCGACACCGGGCGGTTGACGATCGGCGCACCGCAGCCGACCGGTTCGGGCGCGGGCACCAACTACCCGGCGCAGATCCTGGTGACGTCGGACGGGGCGTACGCGTTCCTGGCCAACCGCGGCCACAACAGCCTGGCCCGCTACGCGGTGGAGGCCGACGGCGCGCGGTTGCGGCTGCTGGGCACGGTGCCGGTGGCCGGGGACTTCCCCCGGCAGATCGCCCTCTCGCCCGACGGCCGGCTGCTGTTCGCGGCGAACCAGCGCTCCGGCACCGTCAGCGTCTTCCACGTCGACCCGGGCAGCGGTGAACTGCGGCTCGCGGGGGCTCCGTTCGCGTCACCCGTCGCGGTCTGTGCGCTGCCGCTGTAGGGCGCGCGGGCAGGAGGCCGCGCTCGCCTGGCCGAGCAGGACGTGCATCCGCTCGGTGAGCTGCCCGACGTCGTCGGCGGGCGCGTGGAACGGCAGGCGTACGTCGCCGTGGCCGCTGATGCGCTCGATCCGCAGGGTCAGTCCGTGCCGGTCGACGGCGAGGGGCTGGACGCGGACGGTGCCGTGCAGGCTCTCGCGGTCGACGAGCCGGGTGAGCCGCTCGACGGCGTCGCCGTGGCAGTCGGCGAGGTGTGTCAGCAGCCGGGCCTCGGCGGTGGCGAGCGGGTCGGGGCTCGCGGCGGCGAACTCGTCGAGGGCGACGACGACCGCGCCGGACGGCGGGCGCAGCACCACGCGGGTGGCGTGGAAGGCGAGTCGGCCCTCCTCGAGGGTGAAGAACCCGGCGAGCCAGAGCCGGGCCCTGATCCGGCTGCGGACCGGGACGGGCGCGACGTCGGCGAACTCCAGCACGGCGGACGGCTCACCGCGCGGCGCGCAGATCGCGGCCGTCAACAGGGCGCTGTCCTCGGGTACTTCGAGCAGCACCCGGCCGTCGTCCGCCACGGTGTGCGCTCCGACGAACTCCTCGCGTCCGCCGTCCGCGGTCACCGCGCAGGACCACGAGGCGGCGAGCACCGAGCGGGCCCGTTCCGCCGCCGCCGGCGCGGCCGTCCAGCTGTCGCTGTCGCCCATCCTGGAACCTCCTCATTAGGTAAGCCTTGCCTAACCTACCGAAGATCGGGGTGCACGCCAACCGCGGGCCGCCGACACCGGCGGCCGAACCGCTCTTTCAGGACGCGATGACCCCCAGCAGCGCCCGCGCGCACAGGTCGCGGACCTGCTCGCGGGAGAGCCCGGGACCGCGCAGCCACTCCAGGCAGACGGCGGTGGTGAAGGCCAGCCACCCGCGCACCGCGAGCGCGGCGTCGGGGCGGTCGCGGACGGCGGCGCCGAACTCCGGGTCCGCCGCGAGGGCGGCGAGGATCTGCCGCTCCTGGGCGGCCAGCGCCCGCTGGTAGACCTTCCGCACGGCCTGGTCGCCCGCCGCGTCGGCGCGGTGGAAGGCACGGAAGCCGTGGGCGTGCGCGTGGACGTACTCCAGATACGTGTCGAGCCCGGCGGCGAGCTGTTCGCGGGCCGGCACCCCGGGCACCGCCTCCGTCATCCGCAGCATCCGCTCGCTCTCGCGCTCGACGACCGCGGCGAAGAAGTCCCGTTTGGTCGGGAAGTAGTGGTAGAGCAGCCCGCGGGAGACCCCGGCGATCTCGGCGACCTGCTCGATCCACACGTCGTCGTACGGGCTCTCGGAGAACAACCGGGCGCCGACCGCGAGGAGTTGCTCACGGCGCTCCTGCGTGCTGAGCCTGCGGCGGGTGCGCTCGCCCTGGTTCGCGGCCATGCCCGCACTGTACTCAACCCACCTCGGGCGCAGCGTACTTGACGTCAGTTCAACAGCCGGATCAGACTGGTGACCACTATTGAATCGACGTACAACACGCGCAACCTGCCGCAGGAGCGAGGGAGATCGCGCCATGGCCAAGACGACGACGGCCACCGGACTGCCCAAGGGGTTCCGTGACGCCGGACAGGGCTGGCCCGAACTGGCCCGCCTGCCGCACCCGCCGCACCGGCTGCCCTTCCTCGGCGACGTGCTCGGCGCGAGCAGGCACACCCCCCTCCAGGACACGCTGCGCCACGCCCGCGCCCTCGGCCCGGTCTTCCGGCGCAAGGCGTTCGGCAAGGAGTTCGTCTTCGTGTGGGGCGCCCGCGAGGTGGCCGACCTGGCCGACGAGGCCCGGTTCGCCAAGCACGTCGGGCTCGGGGTGGCCAATCTGCGCCCGGTGGCCGGGGACGGCCTGTTCACGGCGTACAACCAGGAACCCAACTGGCAGTTGGCGCACGACGTGCTGGCGCCCGGCTTCAGCCGGGAGGCGATGGCCGGCTACCACCCGATGATGCTGGCGGTGGCCGGGCGGCTGACCGACCACTGGGACCGCGCCCTCGCGGCGGGCCACGCGGTGGACGTGCCGGGGGACATGACGAAGCTGACCCTGGAGACGATCGCGCGCACCGGCTTCGGGCACGACTTCGGCTCCTTCGAAAGGACCCGCCCGCATCCCTTCGTCACCGCGATGGTCGGCACCCTCGGCTACGCGCAGCGCCTCAACACGGTCCCCGCCCCGCTCGCCCGCCTGCTGCTGCGGGGCGCCGCACGGCGCAACGCGGCCGACATCGCCTACCTGAACTCCACCGTCGACGACCTGGTCGCGCGGCGGCGGACGGCGGCGGGCGACGGCGATCTGCTCGACCGGATGCTGGCGACCGCGCACCCGGTCACCGGCGAACGGCTGTCCGCGCGCAACGTCAGGCGCCAGGTGATCACCTTCCTGGTCGCCGGTCACGAGACGACGTCAGGCGCGCTCTCCTTCGCCCTGCACTACCTCTCCCGGCACCCCGAGATCGCCGCGCGGGCCCGCGCCGAGGTGGACGCGGTGTGGGGGGACGCGGAGTCGCCCGGGTACGACCAGGTCGCCAAGTTGCGCTATGTGCGGCGGGTGTTGGACGAGTCGCTGCGGCTGTGGCCGACCGCGCCCGCCTACGCGCGGGAGGCCGTCGAGGACACCGTGCTGGCCGGTGAGCACCCGATGCGGCGCGGCGCGTGGGCGCTGGTCCTGACGGCGATGCTGCACCGGGACCCCGAGGTGTGGGGCGCGGACGCCGAGCGCTTCGACCCGGACCGCTTCGAGCCTGGCGCGGTGAGGTCCCGGGCGCCGCACACCTTCAAGCCGTTCGGGACGGGCGCGCGGGCCTGCATCGGGCGGCAGTTCGCGCTGCACGAGGCGACGCTGGTGCTCGGTCTGCTGCTGCGCCGGTACACGCTGGTGCCCGACCCGGCCTACCGGCTGCGGGTCACCGAGCGGCTGACGCTGATGCCCGAGGAGCTGCGGCTGCGCCTGGAGCGGCGGCAGGCGCCCGTCGGGACCGGGGCGTCCGCCGCCGTCCCCGGGCCGCCGTCAGCCGAGCCGCGCTGTCCAGTGCGCCGGGCGGGTGACTGACGCGGGCAGCCGGGTCCCCACGCTGCCCCTGGCCGCGTCGAGCTGGGGCTGGGTGAGGAAGACCGCGCCGGTCAGATCGGCGTCGGTGAGGTCGGTGTCGCGCAGGTCGGCGCCGATGAGATCCGCGCCGCGCAGGTCGGCCCCGGTCAGGTCGGCGGCGATCAGATAGGCCCCGCGCAGGTCGGCGCCCCGCAGGTCGGCGCCCTTGAGGCGGGCGCCCATCAGGTCCGCGCCCCGCCGGTTCTTCCCGCGCCCCCGGTTGCCGGCCCGCGCCAGTTCGCTGGCGCGCAGCAGCAGGACGTTGACCCGCTGCCGGTGCGCGGCCACGTCGAGCGCGAGCAGCTCCTCGGGCGGCCGGCCGGTGAGGCCCTCGGTCTCCGTGAGCAGCGCGCGCAGCTCCGCGTGCAGCGGGCGGGCCGGGGCCAGGGTGAGCGCCTCGGTGAGGTAGCGGAGCAGTTCGTGGAGCTGGCGGACGACCGGGAAGACGTCGAACATCTGCCGGGCCCGCTCGGGCGGTCCCGTGCGCCAGTCGCGTCCGCCGAAGACGGCCTGCGACACCTGCTGGCCGGCGCCGAAGCAGTCGTAGACCGTGCAGCCGGTGAACCCCTCCTGGCGCAGCCGGGCGTGGATGCCGCACCGGTGGTCGCCGCCGAGGTTCGGGCAGGGGGTGCCCGCCTTCTTGTCGACCGCGAAGTCGGCGGACGCGGTGAACGGCAGGGCGACGCAGCAGAGCCCGAAACACCGCCCGCAGTCGGCGCGCAGCGCCTCCGTCATGCCGTCCACCTCCAGGGCCGCACAGTAACGCGCCCGCCCGGGGTGCCGGGCGGGCGCTCACTCCTCAAGACGGGTGTCACACCTCGTCGCGGGTGAGGGCGAGGAGGCGGTCGAGGACGCGGGGGCCGCCGGCCCGGACGCCGTCGTGCTCGAACTCGTCGGTGACCCAGGTGCGCAGGCCGCGGATGGAGCGCGCGGTCTCCAGCGCGTGGGCGGTGTCGACGTACATGTCGTCGTGGTAGACGGCGGCGGCGACCGGGACCTCGTTCTCGGCGAGGCGGGCGCGGTCGTACAGGGGGGTCCAGTCGGTGCGGGCGGCGAGGAGCTCGGCCGTCTCGCGCAGCGGGCGCAGCGCGGGATCGCAGTCGAACAGCCAGGGGTGGATCGTTTCGCCGGTGAACAGCAGCGGTCCCTCGCCGGCCAGCGCCTTGGCCGCGTCGAACTGCGGGAACTCGGCGCGCACCCGTTCGGCCGACCAGTCGGTGGGGCGGGCGTCCTGGCCGTAGATCGCCTCGTGGATCAGGGCGTAGAGGGGGTGCCCGGCGAAGGAGAGCTGGGCCTGGACCTCTTCCTGGAAGGCGTCGGAGAGTTCCGGACCGCCGGGGGTGCGGACGAAGGCGTTCTCCAGCAGGAAGTGCAGCCGGTGGCTGCCGTCGCCGCCGCCGAGGACGATGCCGAGGGACTGGAACGCCTCGACGGTGAGCCGGTAGCCGTTCGGCAGGGTCACCTCGTGGGCGAGCAGGTGGTCGGCGATGCGGCGGGCGCGTTCGACGTCCTGCGGGTAGCGCCGGTAGTGGGCGGCGACCTTGCGTTCGATGCGCGGGTAGGCGGCCCGGTAGACGTCGTCGGCGTGCGCGTCGAGGGAGGGCAGGCCGCCGGTGATGACGGCGGCGGTGAGGCCCTCGGGGGCCATGGAGAGGTAGGAGACCGCGCAGAAGCCGCCGAAGCTCTGGCCGAGGACGGTCCAGGTGGCGCCGCCGGTGACCAGGGGGCGGATCGTCTCGCAGTCCCGGACGATCGAGTCGCCGCGGAAGTGGGCGAGGTGGTCGGCCTGTGCCTGCGGGCCGCCGCGCAGCGGGAGGGTCTGCCGGTTGACGGGGGTGGAGCGGCCGGTGCCGCGCTGGTCGAGGAGGAGCACGCGGTACTCGTCCAGGGCCCGGTCGAGCCAGGCGGGACGGCCGATGAAACGGTTCGCCCCGAACCCCGGGCCGCCCTGGAGATAGACCAGCCAGGGCAGGTCGCGGTCCGCGTCCTTGCTCGCGACGACCTCGCGGGCGTACAGCTCGATCGTCTCCCCCTCGGGGTCGGCGTGGTCGAGGGGCACGGTGAAGGTGCGGTCGGTGAGGACGACGCCGGGCTGACGGTACGTGGTGCTCAACAGGACTCCAGAGGCGGACGGGCTACGGGCCGCCGTCCAGTTCAGCACACGTTCTCCGGTCACCGACCCCCGGGATCACGAAATCTTGCTGAACCGGCGTTCAGCGGGCCGCGAGGCTGGACCTGCGCACCACCAGCTCGGGCTGGAGCACGACCCGCCGGTGGTCGTGGCCCCGCGGTCCGCCCTCCGTCTCGGTCTCCTCCAGGAGCAGTTCGGCGGCGAGGGCGCCCATGGTGACGGCGGGCTGCCGGACCGAGGTGAGCGGGACGGCCGCGGCGGCGGCGAACTCGATGTCGTCGTAGCCGACGATCGCGAGGTCGTCGGGGACGCCCACGCCGGCCGCGTACATGGCCTGCAGGACGCCGAGGGCGAGCAGGTCGTTGGCGCAGAAGACGGCGGTGGGCCGGTCGGCGAGGCCGAGCAGCCGGGCGCCCGCGTCCCGTCCCGCGGCGACGTCCAGCCGCTCGGTGGGCAGTTCGCGCAGACTGCCGGGGCTCAGGCCCGCCTCGGCGAGCGCGCTCAGGGCGCCGGTGCGCCGGTCGGTGACCTGGTTGAGGCCGGGCGGGCCGCTGACATAGGCGAGGGAGCGGTGCCCCGCGTCCACCAGGTGGCGGACGGCGAGGGCGCCGCCCGCCACGTCGTCCACCGAGACGGAGCACTCGGTGGTGCCCTCGGCGACCCGGTCGACGAGCACGAACGGGATGTTGTGGCGGCGGAACACCTCGATGTTGCGGCCGGTCGCGTCGGCGGGCGTCAGCAGGACGCCCCGCACCCGCTGCTCGGCGAAGAGGGACAGGTACTCGGCCTCCTCGCCCGCGCTCTGCGCGCTGTTGCAGACCATCACGCCGAGCCCGGCGTCCCGCGCGGCGCGCTCGGCGCCGCGCGCCACGTCGACGAAGAACGGGTTGCCCATGTCGAGGACCAGCAGCCCCATGATCCGGCTGCGGCCCGCGCGCAGTTGACGGGCCGACTCGCTGCGCACGTAGCCGAGCCGGTCGATGGCGGACAGCACCCGGGCCCGGGTCTCGGTGGCGACGGAGTCCGGACGGTTGATGACGTTCGAGACCGTGCCCACGGAGACTCCGGCGGCGCGGGCGACGTCCTTGATACCCACCGACTGAGCCATCAGGCAGGGACCTCCAGGGTGACGCGGGACGGCGGGAAGAAGACCCTCACATTACCGTCGTCATCGCGCACATCGGGCCCGCTCACGCGGGCAGTGCGAAGTCGGCGACGCGCAGCGGCGACGGGGTCGTGCCGGTCGACTTCTCCTGGTAGAGGAACGACAGCACGTTGTCGGCCCGCACCCGCCACTCGTCGACGACGACCTCCCCGAAGGCGTTCAGACCGCTGCCGTCGTACAGCAGCCTCCAGTCGGTGTACCCGGAGCCCTTGGAGGCCGCGGCGATCCTGCCGTAGGGCAGGACGGCGTAGGCGTTGTCGTACCGGTCGAGGACCAGGCGGGTGCGCTGGCTCGACGACAGGGGGACCGGGATCTCGGTCTTCTGCCAGCCGCCCGCGGCGTTCTTGCGGACGTGGAAGGCGCGCCCGTTGGCGACCCGGTCGGCGACGTAGGCGGTGGTGCACTGGCCGAAGCGGCCCGGCACGTAGCTGATGATCGCGTGCGGCCGGCCCGCCGAGTCGGTGGCCTGGCTCTCCTGGTTCATCAGCGAGTGATCGGGGTCGAGGGGATCGACGACGAGACCGCTGTCGGTGACGGAGACGGTGTCGGCGGTGCCCGTGGTGCCGACGACGGTGCCCGCGTCGTTGCGCCAGGTGCGGCCCCGGTCGGTGGAGTAGACGTAGCCGGTGTCGTGGTTGGTGATGCCGCCGCCGCTGCACATCACCGCGTTGCTCTGCTCGCGCCAGGTGAAGAAGGCGTGCAGCCGTCCGTTCACGTCGTAGTCGATGCCGTGCAGGTACATGTTGCGGGCGGTGCTCGACCCGTGGGCGCTGGTGTAGGTGCCGGTGGAGCCCGACCACTCCCCCAGCGCCCGCCAACTCGAACCGTCGTACTCGGCGAGGGCGTTGCGGCCGTTGCCGGAGATCCCGGCCCGGTAGCTGAGCTGGAGCCGGCCCTCGGGGGTGGCGATGAACTGCGGGTAGGTGAACTGGGAGGTGAGCGCGAGACCGTCCAGGCTGGTCTGGACGGCGCCGAAGACCGACGAACTCCACGCGGTGGTGGCCGGGTTGTCGAGCAGCCCGGCCACCGACCTCACGTAGAAGAAGCCGTCGCTGTGCGAGTCCATGGTGAGGTGGAGGCGGCCGTCGGTCTTCGAGACGCCCATGGAGATGACGTTGTGGGAGTCGTCGCTCTTGAGGGTGTGGGCGAGGGTGACGGCCGACCAGGTGGTGGCGCCCAGGGCCCGGCGGGCGACGACGGCGTTGCGGGCGGCGGTGTACCAGGCCGCGTACTGGTAGCCCCGGTAGGTCAACAGGCCGTTCTTCTGGAACGAGTTGTTGTTGACCAGCCCGTCGTAGGACACGAAGTAGATCGCCCGCGCGTCCAGCAGAGTGGTGCCCCTGGCGGTCACGGACGGTCCCGGGTCGGCCGCCCGCGCGGTGCCCGGGGCGGCCACGACCGCCAGTACGGCGGTCGTGAGTACGGTACGTCTCCTCATGCTGCGGCTCCTGGTGGGGTGGGGGCCCTGCCTGCTACGCGAGGTGGAAGACCTCGGTGAGGGGCGTCATCGCCTCGTCGGGACGGGCGCCGTCCAGTGACTCGAAGAACGGCGCCATCTCGGCCTGCCAGCGGGCGTTGACGCCGGTGGCCTCCATGCCTGCCTGGGCCGCGGCGAAGTCCTCGGTCTCCAGGTAGCCGACGAGCAGGCCGTCCTCGCGCAGGAACAGCGAGTAGTTGTGCCAGCCGGTGGCCGAGAGCGCGGCGCGCATCTCGGGCCACACGGTGGCGTGCCGCTCGCGGTACTCGTCGAGGCGGTCCGGCCTGACCTTCAGCAGGAAGCACACGCGCTGCATCAACACCCCTTGGCGGATCAGAAGTTGAACTGGTCGATGTTCTTGGCGTCGAACACGGTCGGCTTGCCGAGGTTGATGACGCCGTCCTTGCCGATGGTGTACTCGGTGTCGCCGGCCTTGAAGGTCTCGCCCTCCTTGCCGGTGATCTGGCCGGAGGCGAGGGCGACGGCGGTACGGGCGGCGAGGTCGCCGAGCTGCGCCGGGTCCCACAGCTCGAACGCGTCGACGGTGCCGTTCTTGACGTACTTGCGCATGTCGTTGGGGGTGCCGAGGCCGGTCAGCTTGACCTTGCCCTTGTACTTCGAGCCGGACAGGTACTGGGCGGCGGCCTTGATGCCGACGGTGGTCGGGGAGATGATCCCCTTCAGGTTCGGGTACTCCTGGAGCAGGCCCTGGGTCTGCTGGAAGGACGCCTGCGCGTCGTCGTTGCCGTACGCGACCTTCACCAGCTTGATGTCCTTGTACTTCGGGTCCTTGAGTTCGTCCTTCATGAACTCGATCCAGGTGTTCTGGTTGGTCGCGGTCTGCGCGGCCGACAGGATCGCGATCTCGCCCTTGTAGTCGATCTGTTCGGCGAGCAGCTGCACCTCGGTGCGGCCCAGGTCCTCGGCGCTGGCCTGCGAGACGAAGGCGTTGCGACAGTCGGTCTTGGTGTCCGAGTCATAGGTGACGATCTTGATGTCGTTCTTCATGGCCTGCTTGAGCGCGGTGCACAGGGCGCCCGGGTCCTGCGCGGAGACGGCGATCGCGTTCACCTGCTGCTGGGTGAGCGTGTTGACGTAACTCACCTGTCCCGAGGTGTCGGTGGCGCTGGAGGGGCCCACCTCCTTGTACTTCCCGCCCAGTTCGGCGAGGGCCTTCTCGCCGCCCTTGTCGGCGGAGGTGAAGTACGGGTTGTTGACCTGCTTGGGCAGGAAGCCGACCGTCAGGCCCTTCTTGAGTTCGGCGTTCGGGTCGGCCTTTCCGGCGCTCGCGGCGGCGGAGCTGTCGTCCTTGACGTCGTTCTTCGTGGTGCCGCCGCAGGCGGTGACGGCGAGGGCGAGCGAGGTGGCGGCGGCGAGGGCCGCACCGGCGCGGCGGAGGGATGACGTGCGCATCGTGGGAATCCTTTACGAGGGTGAGCGGGCTTACGGCGTCGGTGCCGGGGCGGCTGCGGCTCTGCGCCCCGCCCGTGCGACGGAGATCTGGCGGGCGACCCGGGGGCCGAGCACGGAGACGACGAGCAGGACGCCGGTGACGACGATCTGCGACTGCGCGGAGACGTTGAGCAGGCTCATCACGTTCTGGAGCGCGCCCAGCAGGAACACCCCGGCGATCGCGCCGCCGAGCGTGCCCTTGCCGCCGTCGAAGTCGATACCGCCCAGCAACACGGCGGCGACGACAGAGAGTTCGAGTCCGGTGGCGTTGTCGTAGCGGGCGCTGGCGTAGTGCAGGGCCCAGAACACGCCGGTGAGGGAGGCCATCAGGCCGGTCAGGGTGAACAGGATGAGCTTCTGGCGCCTGACCCGGATGCCGGCGAACCGGGCGGCCTCCTCGCTGGCGCCGATCGCGAACAGCGACCGGCCGAACGGCGTGGCGTGCAGGGCGACCACGGCGATGGCGAGGAGCAGCAGGAAGGGCAGGAACGCCTGCGGCAGGAAGGTGTCGCCGATCCGGCCCGCGGCGAAGTCCAGGTACTGGGTGGGGAAGTCGGTGACCGCGTCGGAGCCGAGCACGATCTGCGCGATGCCCCGGTAGGCGGCCAGGGTGCCGATGGTGACGGCCAGCGAGGGCAGTCCGAGCCGGGTGACGAGCAGGCCGTTGACGAGCCCGCAGCAGAGACCGAGCAGCAGGCAGAGCGGGACGATCGTCTCGATCGCCATGCCCTCGTTCCACAGCCTGCCCATCACCGCCCCTGACAGGCCGGCCGTCGAGGCGACCGACAGGTCGATCTCGCCCGACACCACGAGCAGGGTCATCGGCAGGGCGATCAGCGCGATCGGCAGGGTGTTGCCGAGCAGGAACGACAGGTTGAGCGCGTTGCCGAACCCGTCGACGAACCCGAACGAGAGCAGCAGAAGGACGATCAGGAGCGCGCCGACGACGGTGTCCCAGCGGACGGCGCGCGACAAGGACTCAGGCATTGCGGGAGCTCCCCTTCTCCGGAGCGGGCCGCCGGGTGCCGTGGTCGGCGGGCCTCTTCGCCGTGGACTTCTTGAGCGCGGACGCCACCCGCAGGGCGACGATCCGGTCGACCGCGATGGCGAGCAGCAGCAGGACGCCGTTGATGGCGAGGACCCAGACCGAACTGACGCCGAGGGCGGGCAGCACGCTGTTGATGCTGGTCAGCAGGAGCGCGCCGAGGGCGGCGCCGTAGACGCTGCCCGAGCCGCCGGTGAAGACCACCCCGCCGACCACGACGGCGCTGACGACGGTGAGTTCGTAGCCGTTGCCGGTCCCGGAGTCGACGTTGCCGAAGCGGGCGAGGTACATCGCGCCGGCCAGTCCTGCGAGCGCCCCGCAGAAGGTGTAGGCGGCCAGGATCCGCTTGCGCACCGGGATGCCGGCCAGCCGCGCGGCCTCCGGGTTGGAGCCGAGGGCGTACAACTCCCTCCCGCTGCCGAAGTGTTTGAGGTAGTAGGCGGTCGCCACCAGCACGGCGAGGGCGATCAGCGCCAGCCACGGGACCGCCGAGACGCCGCCGGAGCCGAAGTCGACGAAGCCGCCGGGCAGGTCGGCCGCGGTGATCTGCCGGGAGCCGACCCAGATGGAGTCGACACCGCGGATGATGTAGAGCGTGCCGAGGGTGACGACCAGCGCGGGCACCTGGCCGAGGCTGACGAGCAGCCCGTTGAGCAGCCCGCAGCCGATGCCGAGCAGGACGGCGAGGACGATCGCGACGACGGGGTTCCCGCCGCCGTGCAGATAGGTGCCGGCGGCGAACGCCGTGATGCCGAGGGTGGAGCCGACGGACAGGTCGACGTTGCGGGTGATGACGACCAGTGACTGTCCGGTGGCGACCAGCACCAGGATCGTCGCGTTCAGCAGCAGGTCCTTGATGCCCTGCTCGGACAGGAACTCGCTGTTGCCCGCCTGGGTGATGGCGATCATCACCAGGAAGACGGCCAGGATGGCGAGTTCGCGCATCTTGAAGACCCGGTCGACCAGCCGGGTGCCGCTGGAGGGCGGCAGTTCGGCGGTGGTCGCGGACTCGGGTGCGGTCACCGTCATGCGGCGGCCCTCCGTACGGGTTCGGTCATGCGGCGGCCCTCCCGGTCGCCGCGGCCATCACGGTCTCCTCGGTGGCTTCGGCGCGGGGGATCTCGGCGGTCAGCCGGCCCTCGTGCATCACGAGCACGCGGTCGGCCATGCCGAGGATCTCGGGCAGGTCGGAGGAGATCATCAGGACGGCGACGCCATCGGCGGCCAACTGGCTGAGCAGCCGGTGCACTTCGGCCTTGGTGCCGACGTCGATGCCGCGAGTGGGTTCGTCGACGATGAGCACCTCGGGGCCGGTGGCGAGCCACTTGGCGAGCACGACCTTCTGCTGGTTGCCGCCGGACAGGGTGGAGACGGTGTCGGCGATCCGGGCGTACTTCACCTGGAGCTTGACCGCCCAGTCGAGGGAGCGGCTGCGTTCGGCGCCGCGGTCCATCAGGCCGGCCCTGACGGTGGTGCGCAGTCCGGTCAGGCCGATGTTGCGCTCGATGGACATGCCCATCACCAGGCCCTGGGCCCGCCGGTCCTCGGGGACGAGGGCGAGCCCGGCGGCCATCGCCGTGGAGGGTGCGCCGTTGGTCAGCGCCTTGCCGTCCACCTCGACGCCGCCCGCGTCCCAGCGGTCGATGCCGAACACGGCTCGCGCCACCTCGGTGCGGCCCGCGCCGACCAGTCCCGCGAGGCCGACGATCTCGCCGCGCCGCACCTCGAAGGAGATGTCGGTGAAGACGCCCTCGCGGGTCAACCGCTTGACGCTCAGGGCGACTTCGCCCGGCTTGACGTCCTGCTTCGGATACAGCTCGTCGAGGTCGCGGCCCACCATGCGGCGCACCAGGTCGTCCTCGGTCATGCCGTCGAGCGGTTCGCTGGAGATGAGGCCGCCGTCGCGCAGGGTGGTGACCCGTCGGCAGATCTGGAAGATCTCCTCAAGGCGGTGGGAGATGAACAGGACGGCGGCGCCCTGGTCGCGCAGGGTGCGCACGACGCCGAAGAGCCGGGCGACCTCGCTGCCGGTGAGCGCGGCGGTCGGCTCGTCCATGATGAGGACGCGGGCCTCGAAGGAGAGGGCCTTGGCGATCTCGACGATCTGCTGGTCGGCGATGGACAGACCGCGGGCGGGCCGGTCCGGGTCCAGTTCGACGCCGAGGCGCTTCATCAGGGCGGCCGTCGCCGCGTGGGTGGCCTTGTGGTCGATCCTGCCGAGGGCGCGCCGGGGCTGACGGCCCATGAAGATGTTCTCGGCGATCGACAGGTCGGGAAAGAGCGTGGGCTCCTGGTAGATGACGGCGATGCCGGCGTCCCTGGCGTCGCCCGGACCGTGGAAGACGACGGGCTCACCGTCGAGCAGCACCCGGCCGGCGTCGGGCCGGTGGACTCCGGCGAGCGTCTTGATGAGGGTCGATTTGCCCGCGCCGTTCTCCCCGGCGAGCGCGTGCACCTCACCGGGGTACAACCGCAGGGAGACGTCCCGCAGGGCGCGCACCGCTCCGAAGGACTTCGAGATGTCCTCCAGCGCGAGCACCGGGGCCGGACCCGTGTCGGACGGGTGGGTCATGAGGGGCTCCTCGACGACGCTCGGACCTCGTCCGCACAGCGTCGTGAAAGGTTTCAACTTGGTTGCCGGGACGTTAGGCGCGTGCGCCAGGTCACGTCAATGGGTCCACCTCGAAAAGTTTTCGAGACGCTTACCAGACCCCAAGGTCACGGTATGAACAAGGGAGGCGACCGTTGTCAGAACGCTTGACACTCAGTCGACAGCCTCCTAGCTTCCGATACTGAATCGATTCACACTCGTGCTGTTTACAGGAGCCCTGACGTGACCGAACTCGACGCGGTGAAGGCCGCGCTCAAGACCCAGGCCGTAGAGACGCCGTCGTGGGCGTACGGGAACTCGGGCACCCGCTTCAAGGTGTTCGCCCAGCAGGGCGTGCCGCGCGATCCGCGGGAGAAGCTGGCGGACGCGGCGAAGGTCCACGAGTTCACCGGTGCCGCGCCGACCGTCGCGCTGCACATCCCCTGGGACACGGTCGACGACTACGCGGCGCTCGCGAAGTACGCCGAGGAGCTGGGCCTGGGGCTGGGGACGATCAACTCCAACACCTTCCAGGACGACGCGTACAAGCTGGGCAGCGTCTGCCACCCGGACGCGGCGGTCCGCCGCAAGGCGCTCGATCACCTCTTCGCGTGCGTCGACGTCATGGACGCGACGGGTTCCAAGGACCTGAAGGTGTGGCTCGCGGACGGCACCAACTACCCGGGCCAGGACGACATCCGCGAACGCCAGGACCGTCTGGCGGAGGCCCTGTCCGCGGTCTACGACCGCCTGGGCGACGACCAACGGCTGCTCCTGGAGTACAAACTCTTCGAGCCCGCCTTCTACTCGACGGACGTCCCCGACTGGGGCACCGCCTACGCGCACTGCCTCAAACTGGGCGACAAGGCCCAGGTGGTGGTCGACACCGGCCACCACGCACCGGGCACCAACATCGAGTTCATCGTCGCCACCCTGCTCCGCGAGGGAAAACTCGGCGCCTTCGACTTCAACTCCCGCTTCTACGCCGACGACGACCTCATGGCCGGCGCCGCCGACCCCTTCCAACTCTTCCGCATCATGTACGAAGTCGTACGCGGCGGCGGCCTCACACCCGACATCGCCTTCATGCTCGACCAGTGCCACAACATCGAAGCCAAGATCCCCGCGATCATCCGCTCCGTGATGAACGTCCAAGAGGCCACCGCGAAAGCCCTGTTGGTCGACCGGGAGGCGCTGGCGCGGGCGCAGCGCTCGGGTGACGTGCTGGACGCGAACGCGGTGCTGATGGACGCCTACAACACCGACGTACGGCCGCTCCTCGCGGAGGTCCGCGAAGAGTCGGGGCTCGACCCCGACCCGATGGCCGCGTACCGACGCTCGGGCTGGGCGGAACGCATCGTCGCCGAGCGGGTGGGCGGGGAGCAGGCGGGCTGGGGGGCGTGACGTCACGTCTTGACCACGGGGGCGCGCGACGGGAGTGTGGCGCGCCTTCGTCGGAGTGAGGGTGGGGTGGCCTGGGGGGAGGGGCTGCGCGGGGCGACCTGGCGACCTGGCGACCTGGCGACCTGGCGACCTGGCGACCTGGCGACCTGGCGACCTGGCGACCTGGCGCAGGTTTGCCTTAGCCTCCTCGCCCTCGTCAACGTCAACGTCAACGTCAACGACGAGAAGATAAGAGGAGACCGGAGAAGACCGGGGAAGACCGGAGGGCACCGCCGTCCGCTGAACGGACTCCGCACTGATGTGATGCTGCTGGATGAAGCCGCCGAACAGCAGCTGTGGGCAGGTGTGTTGGACCGGTACCTGTCTTGGTCGGCACATGTCCTGATGGGCGGAGCATGCCACCAGGGGAGAGTCAGCAGGCGGGGTCGGTCGGCGGAGACGATGTCAGGGTGAGCGCCGCACTGCGCAGCTCGGCCGTCCAGGTCTGCTGGTCAAGCCCCAACGTGTACTCGACGCAGCACGCGCAGTACTGGATCAGCGATAGGAACGACCGCTCCTCCGCGGTTTCGGCCTCCGTCTCCCACCAGTCGTCCGTCGCCAGGTCGCCGGCGGCGATCTCGCCGGCGATCAGCCTCGCGGCCAGCCGACGCAGCGCGTGGCGCCGTGCCAGGCCCGGATCAGGCAACTCGATCCCGGCCTCGGAGAGTGCCTGCTCGAACGCATCGCGGATCTCGCGGGTATCCGCGTGGCGAGGCAGCCCGGCCAGCTCGCACAATGTCGGGGTGTCAAGCCCGGCAGCGAGTGCTTCGGCGGCGATCATCGGCAGTTCCTCCGGGCGGATCTCATCCGCCTGATAGCGGCACGCCACCTCACCAAGAGACGTGCGACCACTCCGTGTCGCGCCCACCGGCTCCGGTGTCGTGCCCACCGTTCCCATGACTCGTGCGGGAGTCGACTCGGTTCTGTTACTCGCGGCGCGGGATGCGCTGCCGCCTTGACGATGCCGATCCGGCCGGTGCGCCGCGGGCGCAGGCGCAGGGCCCTGTAGTTCCATCCCATGGAAGGTATCAGAGTCGACGCAGCAACGATAAAAATCGACACTGTGTAGACTTTGTTGGGAGGAGGTCGATCCGGCTCCTCGCGAAACCTCTCTGGAGGAACGATGGAGAAGCGGAACTGGCTCATCACCGGCGTCAGCACGGGCCTGGGGCGCGCTTTCGCCGAAGCCGCCCTGGCCGCCGGGAACACCGTCGTCGGCACCGTCCGCTCCGAGAAGGATCTGCGGGCCTTCGAAGAACTGCGGCCGGGACACGCTCACGGCCGCATCCTGGACGTGACGGACGATGACGCCGTCGCCGACACGGTCGCCGAGGTCGAGCGGAGCGTCGGCCCGCTGGACGTCGTCGTCGCCAACGCCGGCTACGGCGTGGAGGGAACCTTCGAGGAAACCCCGCTGTCCGAGGTGCGCCGGCAGTTCGAGGTGAACGTGTTCGGGGCGGTGGCCACCCTGCGGGCCGCGCTGCCTCACATGCGCCGGCGCCGCCGCGGACACCTGATGGCCGTCACCTCCATGGGCGGACTCATGGCCGTGCCCGGCATGTCCGCGTACTGCGGCAGCAAGTTCGCCCTGGAGGGAATCCTGGAGGCGCTGGGCAAGGAAGTCGCGCAGTTCGGAATCCATGTGACGGCGATCGAGCCCGGCTCCTTCCGCACCGACTGGGCCGGGCGGTCCATGACACGCGCCGCGCGGACCATCGACGACTACGACGAGCTGTTCACCCCCATCCGAGAGGCCCGGCAGAAGGCCAGCGGCAACCAGCTGGGCGATCCCGCCAAGGCCGGGGACGCCCTGGTGCACATCACGTCGGTCGAGCAGCCGCCGGCCCACCTCGTGCTCGGCTCGGACGCGCTGCGACTGGTCACCGCCGCGCGCACAGCCGTGGACGAGGACATCCGCGCGTGGGAGGCGCTGTCCCGCACGACCGACTTCGCCGAGGGCGCTCAGCTCTGATGCCCGCCCACCATTCCGCGCGCGGCCGTCGCACCGCCGAGCGCAAGGGGGATGTCCGGGAGCGGGCCATCCTCGACACCTGCGAGGAGCTGCTGGCGCACAAGGGCTACGACGCCATGACTGTCGGCGACGTGGCCCAGGGCGCCGGTATCACGCGCGGCGCCCTGTACTTCTACTTCGGCTCCAAGCAGGAAGTGGTCACGGCGCTCGTGGCCAGGACCGTCGAGCAGCTGTGGGAACGGTCCCGGGTCACCGCGGAGACGGACGAGCCGCGTCAGGCCATCTCGGCGGCTCTGCGGCGCACGGTCGAGCTGTGGAACGAGCACGGCCTGGTCATGCGCACGGCGATCGACCTGTCGTTGACCGTGCCGGAGATCGGCGAGCTGTGGAACCACACGGCTGACCTGTTCATCGCGGCCATCACCACCGTCCTGGAACGCGCGGGCATCCAGGCCGGCACCGCACCGCACCAGGCGTCGGCGATGGCACGCGCCCTGTGCTGGATGATCGAGCGGACCTTCTACCACGCCTCCCAGGAATCCCGCGAGAAACTCCAAGAGGCATCGGAGACCTGCGAACACATCTGGCTGACCAGCGCGGGCTTGAAGGGGTGAGGTGTCCGCCGCGGGACGGTGGGACGCGGAACCGGGTGACGAGCGGGAGTGTCCGATGCACCCGGCCGGACTGGCCTCGCCGTGTCTTGACCGTTCAAGTCGGCCTGCCCACGGCCCGTGTCCTTCGAGAGGAGGTACACGACGGCTGATGACACGACTCTGGCTTCCGGCGCGGATGCGTGCAGGATGCTGGTGACACATCCTGCACGCGGCCGCCCGCCTCCTCGCCGACTCTGGCGGCCGGAGCGTGCGTGCACCTGCGCGACCGGAGCGGTTCTGCCCTGCGGAACTACATGACCTTGAAGCGGTTGACCGACCGGGGCAGGGAGTAAGGCTGAGTGTTGGCCGGGAGGTCGGACACGGCGTTCGCGCCGAGGCAGTAGGAGCCCGCGTAGGTGGTGACGCCCATACTGCTCACGTTCCATGCGGAGTTGGCGCCGAAGCCGATGCCGGTGCAGACGTTGCTCCACTCCAGGGTGGCCTTTGTTCCGTTGAAGCTGTCACCCTCCCAGAAGCAGACCTTCCCGCTCTCGCAGGTGAAAAGCCGGAACGACCTGGCTGCGTCAGGGAGATTGGCTCCCGCATCGATGGAGAACGTGAAGGACTTTCCGGAGCAGTCGCCATTCGGGAAGTACACCTGCGACATGCTCGCCCCGTTGTAGAAGGATCTGGCGGGGCGGACGGTTCCGTCTTCCTGCGTCATGTTCGTCGAGACGCAGGTGCCTTCCGCCGGGTTGCTGACCGTCTGGAGCTTCCCCTCGAAATTGGCCTTCTCGTAGAGACAGAACCATCCGGGGTGACACGTCTCCCCGGCGTTGGAGGCGGGGGCGCCGATCAGCGCCGCACCAGCAAACGTTCCGAGCCCCAGGCTAAGGACACCGAGCCTGCGAACAGCCTTCTTCACCATCAGAGCCACTCCCTGCCGTTACCGCGACCTTGCGGAAGGAAGGAGGGCGGGAGCCCTCCAACCGAGTAGCCCTGTGTAGCCACAAGGTTACCTCGCGTAAAGGATGGCAGACGTGTACTCCTCTACGGCCAAAGTGGATCTCTTTGACTCGAAAGAGACAGCCAGGTCTGGGCCGCGATCCAGCCTCTTGCAGGGCGAGGTCTGACTTTCTCAGCGTCTGGGTTTCTCCGCTCGACAGCGGCGGTGACGAGCGCTTCATGCGGGGCGCGGTCAGCGCTGGGGCATCGAGCGGACGGTTTCCTGACTGTCCGGCTACCGACGCCAAAGCCCTCGCCGCGAGCGCGATCCCCGCAACCACCTGGCTCTTTTCGAATTCACAGCCGCCTTGCACTGCTCCAAGCGCCTGGCCCGCCTCACCACATAGGACACGGTCTTTAGGTCCTTCGCCAGCGGTTCCTGCTCTACGAATAGAGATCGGTCCTTCAGTGAACCAGAGAACGTCGGCCAACGGCTTCCGCCAGCCGACGGGTCAGCGACGGATACACAGACATCTGACAGATCTCCCACCAGGCGACCGATAGAGCCCAGCCACCTCAGCACAGGCCACTGACATCAGCGCCGGTAAGCCGACCGCACCAACTGGACCAGAGCCTCAGCCCCGGCATCAGCGTGCAGTCGAGCGTGCGGGCGAAGGACGACCCCGATCATCGACGCGACCTCGGAGGCTCAACAGGACTTGCAGCTGAGAACATCTGCACAGCCGAGACGGCCGGCCATGAGGAAACGGCAGCCCGGAGCATCACTCGGCGCCAATCGCCACCTGCCTCCAGCCAGACGAGAAAGGGGCCTGTGCACACACGCTTCCCTCGAAGCGTCCGAGCCACGACCGCGCGCCCCGTCAGCCGACGGCCCCAGGCACCGTGACGTCACCCACGACGTGGGCCGCGATCGTGCGCGCGCACTCCAGGGACTCGGTGTGGGTGGTGTCCACCTCCACGTCGTAGATCACGCCCTCGTGCACCACGTCCGCCTGGAGAGCGGCCATCCCCACTGGCCGGTCACCGCGCGCGATCTCCCGGCCCTCGGCGACGGCGGTGTCGCACCGGACGCCGACCCACAGCACGTTCAGCCCGTCAAGCGCCTTCTCCCATCGCTGTCGAGAGGCGGCTCCGCCGAGGAAGACGTCGTCGATGACGATCCGGGCGCCTGCGCGGGCCATGGCCGCGATACCTTCCGCCCAGGCCGCGTCCAGCGCCCGGAACGCCGCCCCGACGCTCACCGCGCCGTCCGCGGTGATCTCCAGACCCGTCTCCGACGCCCGCATCCGGGCGGGCATCGCCTCGATGAGCGAGTCGACGCCGAAGGCGAGCCAAGGGTCGGCCAGTTCGGCCTGGAGGCACCGTACAATCCCGGACTTCCCCGAGCTGGATGCCCCGTTGAGGACGATCACCTGAGTAGTCACCGCGCCACAGTAGGTCAACGCGGCGACGGGCTCACCCGGATATCGCAGGGGCGCGGTCATCGAGGTGCCGGGCCAACGCTCCTCCCTCGTAGATCGGCCTGCCCTGGCACGGCCCATCGGCCGACGCCTGCCGACAAGTACCGAAGCGGGACGGCACCTCCGCCCCCTTGAGGACAGACGGGTGACGGATCTCCGTCGGCGGCGAGGGCGGAGTGGAGTGCGGGCGGTGGAACGTGAGGGTGCCCGCGTCGCTACCGAACGGCTCGCTGTCGCTCGGGAGTTGCACCTCCACCGTCGCCTTCGGCGGGACGCGGACGTCCACTCGCGAGGGTGTCGCCCTCGACGCGTCACCCGCCTCCGCCCGGCCGTACGGTGTCTCGTGGGCGTCTTCTTGGAGGTGCGGCCACCGTCGGGGACGGGCGCGATCCGTAGTCGGCGTCAGCCGGGCTCCACGGCGGCCAGGTGCGCGAGCGTGCGGTGCAGCCAGTCGGCGTCCGCCGCCGAGCGCGTAGTGGTCGAACGATGCCATCTCCCCCGGGTTGACGGTCTCGTCCCGGCAACATCGAGCGCCAGCGCTCCCGCACCGTCGCCGCCCCCATGGTCACCGGACCGAGCCAGGCGGGCAGCGTTCCTCGACGAGCATTCGATCCGGTACACGAGCCGCAGCTCACCGCCCCCGTTACCTTCTTCGTGGCCTAGCAATCAGGCTCCCGGCCTCCGGTCCGGCATGACTGTTCCCCCTGTGGCTGACATGCGAATCCGCAAGCAGCACCACGCAGTCGGCCGCAGGATCGAACCCCAGAACCGGGTGGAACGGGTCAGACTCCGGAGTCAACGTGACCGGCTTGCCGAGCCGACGCCCGATCGCCCGCAGCAGACGGCACAGCAGATTGACGCCGTCCTGGTCCCGCAGCTCCCGCAGATCAACATCGAAGTCGATCGAGCCGGCCTCATACGCTCGGAAGATCACCAGGAATCCAGGGGCGGGCCGGACCCGCAGCAGCGCGTCGACGCTCTCGCCGCGGGCCAGCATGTCCGCAGCTCGCGGCAGCCGAACCGCGGCACCGTCCTCGGAGTACTCGCACGACCACCCCTGCGACCGCACCAGATCGAGCACCACCTGCCAGTTCTCGACCGAGGTGTCCGCGACGCGCACATCCGGCAGCGACCCCACCAGGTCAGGGTCGAAGAACTCCTTGACGTCGTCCCACAGCAGATCCGGCATCCCGCCATGCTGCCCGGCCATGCCATCCGAAGGCAGTCTGATTTCCTTGACGCATCCGCTAGACGCCGCCCCCGCAGAGCGCATCGCCGATCAGCAGATCACCTGATCAGAGGCGTCCCCATGAACCCAATAGCGATCCGGTACCCCACCGCACGCACGATCCGCCCCAACCAGGCCCCAAATTGGCGCCGTTGGCGCTCGTTCGGCAGCCCGTCGAAGCACAGCGCGAGGGCGCAGGCGGTCTGCGCGGCGCCCTCCAACTGCACTGCCATACCGGATGAAACATCCATGAAACGATTCACACCCCTCGCCCAAGCCAAGCACCCAACCGCCAACAGGTCACGAACCAATTCACCCCCACCCCCGGCCACCCACCACCCCAACTTCATGATCGCCCCAGCCAGATCGCGCCGACAGCCTTGACTCACTCCGCCCACCCGGATAGCTTCTCTGAAACGATTCAACCCACGTCGGAAAGCACCACGGCACCGACACCACGACCCAGCTCACACACCGTTCCCCGGCACGGCGTCCGCCCCGCGGTCCCGTCGTGGCCTGCGATATTCAGGGGTGGTCATGACCGACCCGTCCACCGCGCACGCGACCGTGCAGACGGCCGTGCGCACGGCCCTCTCGACCCAGCGGATCGAGACCCCGTCCTGGGGCTACGGCAACTCCGGCACGCGCTTCAAGGTGTTCGCGCAGCCCGGCGTGCCCCGCGACCCCTGGGAGAAGATCGCGGACGCGGCGAAGGTCCACGAGTTCACCGGCGTCGCCCCGAGCGTCGCGCTGCACATCCCCTGGGACACGGTCGACGACTACGCGGCGCTCGCGAAGTACGCCGAGGAGCACGGCATCGCGCTCGGCACGGTCAACGCGAACGTCTTCCAGGACGACGCCTTCATGCTCGGCAGCGTCACCCACCCCGAGGCCGCGGTCCGCCGCAAGGCGCTCGACCATCTCTTCGGCTGCGTCGACGTCATGGACGCCATCGGGTCGCGGGACCTGAAGCTGTGGTTCTCGGACGGCACCAACTACCCCGGCCAGGACGACATCCGCGAACGTCAGGACCGTCTCGCCGAGGCCCTGTCCACCGTCTACGACCGGCTCGGCCGCGATCAGCGGCTGCTGCTCGAATACAAACTCTTCGAGCCCGCCTTCTACTCGACCGACGTCCCCGACTGGGGCACCGCCTACGCCCACTGCCTCAAACTGGGCGACAAGGCCCAGGTGGTGGTCGACACCGGACACCACGCGCCCGGCACCAACATCGAGTTCATCGTCGCCACCCTGCTCCGCGAGGGAAAACTCGGCGCCTTCGACTTCAACTCCCGCTTCTACGCCGACGACGACCTCATGGCCGGCGCCGCCGACCCCTTCCAGCTCTTCCGCATCATGTACGAAGTCGTCCGCGGCGGCGGCCTCACACCCGACATCGCCTTCATGCTCGACCAGTGCCACAACATCGAAGCCAAGATCCCCGCGATCATCCGCTCCGTGATGAACGTCCAAGAAGCCACCGCGAAGGCCCTGTTGGTCGACCGGGACGCCCTGGCCGCCGCCCAGCGCTCCGGTGACGTGCTGGACGCCAACGCCGTCCTCATGGACGCCTACAACACCGACGTCCGGCCGCTCCTCGCCGAAGTCCGCGAAGGGATGGGGCTCGCACCCGATCCGATCGCCGCCTACCGCCGTTCCGGCTGGCAGGAGCACATCGCCGCCGCCCGGGTCGGCGGCACCCAGGCCGGCTGGGGAGCCTGACTCCCCGCAGCGCCGCCCACCCGCACCGTTCCGTCGACGCAAGGAAGAGACCGACCATGGCACCCCACCCCGAAGCCGCCGCCCTCCTGGCGCGCTCCCACCGGCTCGGCGCAGATCCCCGCAACACCAACTACGCGGGCGGGAACACCTCCGCGAAGGGCGCCGGCACCGACCCCGCCACCGGCGACGACGTCGAACTGATGTGGGTGAAGGGGTCGGGCGGCGACCTCGGCACGCTCACCGAGGCCGGGCTCGCCGCGCTGCGGATCGACCGGCTGCGCGGTCTGGAGGCCGTGTACCCGGGGGTGGAGCGCGAGGACGAGATGGTCGCCGCGTTCGACTACTGCCTGCACGGCAAGGGCGGCGCGGCCCCCTCCATCGACACGGCGATGCACGGCCTGGTCGACGCCGCCCATGTCGACCATCTGCACCCGGACTCGGGCATCGCGCTGGCCTGCGCCGCCGACGGCGAGAAGCTCACCGCCGAGTGTTTCGGGGACACCGTGGTGTGGGTGCCGTGGCGCCGCCCCGGCTTCCAACTCGGCCTGGACATCGCGGCGGTGAAGAGGGACAACCCGCGGGCGATCGGCTGTGTGCTCGGTGGTCACGGCATCACCGCCTGGGGTGACACCTCCGAGGAGTGCGAGCGCAACTCGCTGCACATCATCCGCACCGCCGAGGCGTTCCTCGTCGAGCGCGGCAGGGCCGAGCCGTTCGGGCCGGTGCTCGACGGGTACGCGGCGCTGCCGGAGGCCGAGCGGCGGGAGCGGGCCGCGGCGCTGGCACCCCATGTGCGGGCCGTCGCCTCCCAGGACCGGCCGCAGGTGGGGCACTTCACCGACAGCGATGTCGTCCTCGACTTCACGGCGCGCGCCGAGCACCCGAGGCTCGCCGCGCTGGGCACCTCCTGCCCCGACCACTTCCTGCGCACCAAGGTGCGTCCGCTGGTCCTCGACCTGCCGCCGAGCGCGCCCCTCGACGAGGTGATCGCCCGGCTCAAGGAGCTGCACACCGCCTACCGCGAGGAGTACGCGGCGTACTACGCGCGGCACGCGCTGCCCGACTCCCCCGCGATGCGCGGCGCCGACCCGGCGATCGTGCTGGTGCCCGGCGTCGGCATGTTCTCGTTCGGCAAGGACAAGCAGACCGCGCGGGTGGCGGGCGAGTTCTACGTCAACGCGATCAACGTGATGCGGGGCGCCGAAGCGGTGTCGCGGTACGCGCCGATCGAGGAGTCGGAGAAGTTCCGTATCGAGTACTGGGCGTTGGAGGAGGCCAAGCTCCAGCGGATGCCGAAGCCCAAGCCGCTGGCGACCCGGGTGGCGCTGGTGACCGGCGCGGGCAGCGGGATCGGCAAGGCCATCGCGCGACGGCTGGTCGACGAGGGCGCGTGTGTGGTGATCGCGGACCTCGACGCGGACAACGCGGCTGCCGTGGCCGCCGAGTTGGGCGGTGCGGACAAGGCTGTCGCGGTGCCGGTCGACGTCACCTCGGAGGAGCAGATCGCCGGGGCGTTCGCGGCGGCGGCGCTGGCGTTCGGCGGGGTCGACCTGGTGGTCAACAACGCCGGTATCTCCATCTCGAAGCCGCTGCTGGAGACTTCGGCCAGGGACTGGGACCTCCAGCACGACATCATGGCGCGCGGTTCGTTCCTGGTCTCCCGGGAGGCGGCCCGGGTGATGATCGCGCAGGGACTCGGCGGTGACATCGTCTACATCGCGTCGAAGAACGCGGTGTTCGCCGGTCCGAACAACATCGCCTACTCCGCGACCAAGGCCGACCAGGCTCATCAAGTACGGCTGCTCGCGGCCGAGTTGGGTGAGCACGGCATCCGGGTCAACGGGGTCAACCCGGACGGTGTGGTGCGCGGCTCCGGGATCTTCGCGGGCGGCTGGGGCGCCAAGCGCGCCGCCGTCTACGGGGTGCCGGAGGAGAAGCTGGGCGAGTTCTACGCGCAGCGGACCATCCTCAAGCGCGAGGTGCTGCCCGAGCACGTGGCGAACGCCGTCTTCGCCCTGACCGGTGGCGATCTGACGCACACCACAGGGCTGCACGTCCCGGTCGACGCCGGCGTCGCCGCCGCCTTCCTGCGATGAGCGCGCGGGTGAGGTCGTACGCGGCGGTCGACCTCGGCGCGTCCAGCGGGCGCGTCATGGTCGGCCGCGTCGACCCGGACAGCCTTGAGCTGTCCGAGGCGCACCGGTTCCCGAACCGTCCGGTGCGGACGCCCGAGGGGCTGCGCTGGGACGTGCTCGCGCTGTACGACGGTGTCCTGGAGGGGCTGCGGGCGGCGGGCCGGGTCGACTCGGTCGGCATCGACAGCTGGGCCGTGGACTACGGCCTGCTGGACGCCGACGGGGCGCTCCTCGGCAACCCGGTGCACTACCGCGACGCCCGCACCGAGGGCGTCGCGGAGAAGGTGTGGGCGAGCCTGCCCGCGGCCGAGCTGTACGCGGCTACCGGGCTCCAGTACGCGCCGTTCAACACCCTGTACCAGTTGACGGCCGCCGCCTCCACCGCTCAACTCGCGCATGCCAGGCGCCTGTTGCTGATTCCTGATCTGCTGGCGTACTGGCTCACCGGTGTGCAGGGCACCGAGCTGACCAACGCGTCGACGACCCAGCTGATCGATCCGCGCACCCGGGACTGGGCGTACGGGGTGGCGGACCGGCTGGGCATCGACCTCGGTCTGTTCGCGCCGCTGCGCGGGCCGGGCGAGGCGGCCGGGTTCCTGACGCCCGACGTGCTCGACGCGACCGGCCTCACCGGTCCCGTGCCGGTGACCACGGTGGGTTCGCACGACACGGCGTCCGCGGTGGCCGCCGTGCCCGCGACCGACGACCGGTTCGCGTACATCTCCACCGGCACCTGGTCGCTCGCCGGTCTCGAACTGACCGAGCCGGTGCTCACCGAGGAGAGCAGGGCCGCCAACTTCACCAACGAGCTGGGGCTCGACGGCACGGTCCGCTACCTGCGCAACATCATGGGCCTGTGGCTGTTGCAGGAGTCCGTGCGGGCCTGGGGCGACCCGGATCTCGGCGGGCTGCTGCTCGACGCGGCGAAGGTGCCTGCGCTGCGCTCGGTGGTGGACGCGGGCGACGCGGCGTTCCTCGCGCCGGGCCGGATGCCGGAGCGGATCGCCGAGGCGTGCCGTGCCTCGGGGCAGCCGGTGCCCGAGTCGCCCGCGCAGATCACCCGCTGCATCCTGGACTCGCTCGCGCTGGCCCACCGGGAGGCGGTGGCGGACGCCGAGCGGCTGGCCGACCGTCCGGTGGACGTCGTCCACATGGTGGGCGGCGGCACCCGCAACGCGCTGCTCTGCCAGCTGACCGCCGACGCCTGCGGGCTGCCGGTGGTGGCGGGCCCGACGGAGGCGTCCGCGCTGGGCAATGTGCTGGTGCAGGCCCGCGCGGACGGGCTGGTCGGCGACCTCGCCGGGATGCGCGCGCTGCTGGTGCGCACCCAGCCGCTGACCCGGTACGAGCCGCGCGGCGACACCGTCCGCTGGCGGGCCGCGCGGGCCAGGCTCGCCGGTGGGTGACCGGGATCTGCCCGTGGCCCGCGTCCCCCGACTACCCTGCACTGATCCGATGACCGAACCCGAGGAGCCGCGATGCGTGTCGCCCTGTTCCTGACCTGCGTCAACGACACGCTCTATCCGGACACCGGGCGCGCGGTGGTGAAACTGCTGACCAGGCTGGGCGTCGAGGTGGATTTCCCGATGGCGCAGACCTGCTGCGGGCAGGCCCACTACAACACCGGGTACCGGCATGAGGCGGAGCCGCTGGCCCGGCATTTCTCCGATGTCTTCGGGGAGTACGAGGCGATCGTGACGCCGTCCGGGTCGTGCGGGGCGATGGTGCGGGAGCTGTACCCGCGGATGGGTGAGCGGGCGCGCGCCGAGGGCCGCGGGGACACCCTGGCGGCGACGCTGGCGCCGGTGGTGCCGAAGACGTACGAGCTGACGGAGTTCCTGGTGGACGTCCTCGGGGTGACGGACGTCGGCGCGTACTACCCGCGCAAGGTGACCTACCACCCGACCTGTCACGGGTTGCGGAGCCTGGGGCTCGGCGACCGGCCGCGGCGGCTGCTCGACGCCGTGAAGGGGCTCGAACTGGTGGAGTTGCCCGGGGCCGACGAGTGCTGCGGCTTCGGTGGCACGTTCGCGCTGAAGAACCCCGACGTGTCGGCGGCGATGGGCGCGGACAAGGTGCGCAACGCCGAGTCGACGGGCGCGGACGTGCTGTGCGCGGCCGACAACTCGTGTCTGATGCACATCGGCGGCACGATGGCCCGGCTCGAGACGGAGCTGCGGCCGGTGCACATCGCGGAGATCCTGGCGAGCACGGAGGAGGAACCGGCGGTATGAGCGGGACGTTCGTGGGGATGCCGGCGTTCCCGGAGGCGGCGCGCGCGGCCGTGGGCGACCAGACCCTGCGCGGCAACCTCCGGCACGCCACCCACACCATCCGGGCCAAGCGGGCGAAGGCCGTCGCGGAGGTGTCGGACTGGGATCAGCTGCGGGAGGCGGGCAAGCGGATCAAGGACCATACGCTCCGTCATCTCGACCGCTATCTCGTGCAGTTGGAGGAGCGGGTCACGGCGGCGGGCGGTACGGTCCACTGGGCGGCGGACGCCGAGGAGGCCAACCGGATCGTGGCCGCGCTGGTCGCGGAGACCGGTGAGTCGGAGGTCGTCAAGGTCAAGTCGATGGCCACGCAGGAGATCGGTCTGAACGAGGCCCTCGAAGCGGAGGGCGTGCACGCCTACGAGACCGATCTCGCCGAGCTGATCGTGCAGTTGGGCAAGGACCGGCCGTCGCACATCCTGGTGCCCGCGATCCACCGCAACCGCGGTGAGATCCGGGACATCTTCCGCCGGGAGATGAGCGAGTGGGGCCGCCCGGCCCCCGAGGGCCTGACCGACACGCCCGCCGAGCTGGCGGAGGCGGCCCGGGTGCATCTGCGGGAGAAGTTCCTGCGGGCCAAGGTCGGGGTGTCGGGCGCCAACTTCATGATCGCGGAGACCGGCACCCTGGTGGTCGTCGAGTCCGAGGGCAACGGGCGGATGTGCCTGACCCTGCCCGAGACGCTGATCTCGGTCGTCGGCATCGAGAAGATCCTGCCGACCTGGCGTGACCTGGAGGTGTTCCTCCAGACCCTGCCGCGCTCCTCGACCGCCGAGCGGATGAACCCGTACACCAGCATGTGGACCGGCACCACCGACGAGGACGGCCCGCGCGCCTTCCATCTGGTGCTGCTCGACAACGGCCGCACCGACACCCTCGCCGACGAGGTCGGCCGGCAGGCGCTGCGCTGCATCCGCTGCTCGGCCTGTCTCAACGTCTGCCCGGTGTACGAGCGGGCCGGCGGGCACGCCTACGGCTCGGTCTACCCGGGTCCGATCGGCGCCATCCTCAGCCCTCAACTCCGGGGCACGGCAAGCGAGATCGACGCCTCGCTGCCGTACGCGTCGTCGCTGTGCGGGGCCTGCTACGAGGTGTGCCCGGTGGCCATCGACATCCCGGAGGTGCTGGTGCGGCTGCGGGAGCGGGTGGTGGAGGGCGGGCCGGTCGTGCGGGACGGCAACCGGGTGGTGCTGCGGCCCGCGAAGGGGCACGCGGCCGAGCGGGCGGCGATGCGGGCGGCCCGCTGGGCGTTCGCCCGGCCCGGGGCGCTGCGGGCGGGCCAGCGGCTCGCCTCCCGTACCCGCGGCCTGCACCCGCGGACCCTGCCCGGTCCCGGCCGGGCCTGGAGCGCGACCCGCGATCTGCCCGCGGTGCCCGCGGAACCGTTCCGCGACTGGTGGCAGCGCACCCACGGCGGGGAGGAGGCCAAGTGAGCGCCAGGGAGCGGATTCTGGGCCGGGTGCGCCGTGCCCTCGCGGACGTCGAGCCGGACGACTCCCCGTACGAGCGGGCGATCGAGCGGAGCTACGTCCGCGCGCACGGCGACCTCGACGCGGAGCGGACCGTCGGGCTGCTGGCCGAGAACCTGGCCGACTACCGGGCTCTCGTGCACCGCTGCACGGCGGACGAACTCCCTTGTCTCATCGGCAGGTTGCTCGCCGAGCGAGGGTCGCGGACGGTGCTGGTGCCGCCCGGTCTCGACGCGGGCTGGCTCGCGGAGACGGACGTCGAGCGGGTGCCCGACCTGGCCGCGAGCACCCCGGACGAGCTGGACCGGGTGGACAGCGTGGTCACGGGCTGTGCCGTGGCGGTCGCGGAGACCGGCACGATCGTCCTGGACGGCGGCCCTGATCAGGGCAGACGGCGGATCACCCTGGTCCCCGATCACCATGTGTGTGTGGTGCGGGTGCCCGACCAGGTGGTCGCGTCGGTGCCGCAGGCTCTCGAACGGCTCACCCCGACCCGCCCGTTGACCTGGATCTCGGGTCCTTCGGCGACCAGCGACATCGAGCTGGACCGGGTCGAGGGCGTGCACGGCCCGCGCACCCTGGAGGTGGTGCTGGTCGGCGGGGTCAGCCATTCGCCGGGCGGCGACGGCCGCTGAGGAGCGCGGTGGCCGCCTCGCGACTAGCGTGACAGGCATGATCCGGTTCGAGCAGGTCACCAAGCGGTACCCGGACGGCACCACGGCGGTGGACGACCTGAGCCTCGAAGTGGCCGAAGGCGAGCTGGTCACCCTCGTCGGGCCGTCCGGCTGCGGCAAGACGACCACCATGATGATGGTGAACCGGCTCATCGAGCCCACCTCGGGGCGGATCTTCGTCGACGGCGAGGACATCGCCACCGTCGACCCGGTCCGGCTGCGCCGCCGCATCGGGTACGTCATCCAGCAGGTCGGTCTCTTCCCGCACCGCACGGTCCTGGACAACACGGCGACCGTGCCCGCGCTGCTGGGCTGGAAGCGCGCCAAGGCCCGTGCCCGCGCCGCCGAACTGCTCGATCTGGTGGGCCTCGACCCCCACCAGTACGGGCCGCGCTACCCGGACCAGCTGTCGGGGGGCCAGCGGCAGCGGGTGGGGGTGGCGCGGGCGCTGGCCGCCGATCCGCCCGTGCTGCTGATGGACGAGCCGTTCGGCGCGGTGGACCCGGTGGTGCGGGAGCAGTTGCAGGACGAGTTCCTGCGGATGCAGGCCGCCGTGCGCAAGACGGTGCTGCTGGTCACCCACGACATCGAGGAGGCCGTCCGGCTCGGCGACCGGATCGCCGTCTACGGGGAGGGCCGGATCGAGCAGTTCGACACCCCGGGCGCGGTGCTCGGCACCCCGGCGACGCCGTACGTCGCCGGGTTCGTGGGCGCGGACCGCGGTCTGAAGCGGCTGTCCGTGACGGACATCGAGGTGGACGACCTGGAGCAGCCGCCGGTCGCCAGGCCCGCCGAGCCGGCCGCGGACGCGGCCCGCAGGCTGCGGGCAGGGGGCGCGCGCTGGGCCGTCGTCCTGGACGAACGGGACGATCTGCACGGCTGGGTCGGCCTCGACGACCTCGGCGCGGGCGGCACGGTCGGCGACCTGGCGCACCGGATGCAGGCGTGGGTGCCGGTCGGGGCGCCGCTGAAGCAGGCGTTCGGCGTGATGCTCCAGCACGACGCCGGTTGGGTCGCGGTGCTGGACGACGCCCGGTTCCTGGGGGTGCTGACCCCGGCGAAGCTGCACGAGGCGCTGCGCCGGTCGGTGGACGCGGACGCGCAGGGCGTGCCGCGGACCGAGGTGTCGTTCGACTCGGTGTCCGACGCCTGACGGCCCCGCTCAGTCGATGAGTTTCTTGTCCTTCAGGTAGGTGCGGGCCACGTCCTGGGCCAGTCGGCGCCAGCTGTCGACCTGTTCGTTGAGGGAGGCAAGGTCGGCGGTGGTGAGGACGTCGTTGAGCTTGCCGAGCGCCTTGGTGGCGCCGGGGCCGCCGGCCCGGGAGCGGTTGACGACGGGGACGACGTAGTCGGCGTTCTGGAGGTGCTTGTCGTCGGCGAGGATGACCAGGCCGAACTGGGAGAGGGTGGCGTCCGTCGTGGTGGTGAGGACCATCTGGTCCTGGCCGCTCTGGACGGCCCGTTTGGCCGGGGTGGTGCCGACGCCCTTGGGGTCGACGGCGGTGATGTCGATGCCGTAGGTCTTCCTCAACCCGGGCTCGCAGTATGGCCGTTGGACGCACTCGTCACCCGCGGCGAGCCGCACCCCGAGCCCGGAGCGGCCGAGGTCGCTCAGGGTCTTGAGATGGTGTTGGCGGGCGTAGGAGGCGCTCACCGCGAAGGCGTTCTGGTCGACGGCCCGGCCGGGCGGCAGGACGGTGAGGCCGCGCGGGGTGGCCAGGCGACGCAGGGCGGTCATCGTGGTGGCGAGGTCGGGCGAGCCGACCGGGGGCGCGTCGGCGCCGTTGGCCTTGGCGTTGAGCCAGTCGGCGAAGGTGGCCGCGTATTCGGGGACGACGTCGATCTGCCCAGATTCCAGGGCGGGTTCGTACAGTTCGCGGTTGGCGACGGTCAGCACGGACGTCTTGTACCCGGCGTGGTCGAGGAGTTGGGCGTACATCTGGGCGAGCAGGTCGCTCTCGGTGAATCCGGCGGAGCCGACGACGAGGTGGTGGCTGTCGCCGGGCGGGGCGGTGACCTCGCCGCGGCTTTCCAGCGAGGGGCCGCTGGAGCAGCCCGCGAGCAGCAGCGCGCCCGCGGCGGCGAGGAGCCGTCTCACCGCGCCGCCCTGGCCCAGCGCGGCGCGAGCCGCTCCACCGTCTCGAAGACCGCCTCGACGACCAGGGCGAACGCGGCGACCAGCACCGCGCCCGCCACGACCTGCGGGGTGCTGGCGAGGTTGAACCCGGCCGTGATGATCCGGCCGAGCCCGCCGCCGCCGGCCAGCGCGGCGATGGTCGCCGTCGCGACGAGTTGGACGGCGGCGATCCGGACGCCGTTCATGATGAGCGGGAGGGCCAGGGGCAGTTCCACCCGCAGCAGCGTCTGCCGTCCGGTCATGCCCATGCCCCGGGCGGCCTGGACGACGTCCCGGTCGACCTCGCGCATGCCGACGTAGGCGTTGGTGAGCAGCGGCGGCACGGCGAACAGCACCAGCGCGACCACGGTCGGGCCCTCGCCCCAACTCCCCACCGGGGTCAGCAGCAGGAGGACCAGGACGGCGAAGGTGGGGACCGCGCGGCCGATGTTGGAGAGGTTGACCGCGAGGGCGCCGCCCTTGCCGAGGTGGCCGAGGACGAGCGCGACGGGCAGCGCGATCAGGCAGCTGATGACCAGGCAGACGACGGTGAGGACGAAGTGCTGGAGGAGCCGGTGCGCGATGCCGTTGTCGCCCGACCAGTTCGCGGGGTCGGTGAGCCAGTGCCAGGCGTCGGTGAGGGTCGTCATCCGCGGGCCGCCCTCGTCCACGGGGTGAGCAGCCGCTGCACGCCGAGGAGCAGCACGTCGGCGACGACGGCGATGACCACGCACAGCACCGACGCGGTCAGCACCTGCGCCTTGAAGTAGGTGTTCATCCCGGCGTAGATGAGGTTGCCGAGGCCGCCGAATCCGACGATCGCGCCGACCGTGACCAGGGAGACCGCGGAGACGGTGGCGATGCGCAGTCCGGCCATGGCGGCGGGCAGGGCGAGCGGGAGTTCGACGGTGAGCAGCAGCCGGACGGGCCCGTAGCCGAGGCCGCGGGCGGCCTGCCGGGTCTCCTCGGGGACGGCGCGCAGCCCGGCGAGGATGTTGCGGACCAGCAGGGTCAGCGAGTACAGCACGAGCCCGGCGACGACGAGGCTCGCGGAGAGCCCGTACACGGGCAGGAGCAGCGAGAACATCGCGAGGGAGGGGATCGTGTAGAGGATCGTCGTGACGGCGAGCACGGGCCCCGACGCCCAGCGCCAGCGGCGCGCGAGCACCGCGAGCGGGAGGGCGAGCGCGAGCCCGATGAGGACGGCGGCCACGGTGAGCTGGAGGTGCTGGACGACGGCGTCGAGGAGGATCTGCTTGCGGGTGGTCAGGTACGCGCCACAGATCCAGTCATTGCGGGCGAGGCAGTCGTCCGGGGGCGCGGTCACGGGTCCATTGCACCGTCCCCGCGCCGGGAACGCCGCGTTGTGGTGACCCGTACGGGGGTCTGACGAAGGGGCGGCGGAGCGTTGCGCGGGGGGCCGCGGGGGGCTGCGGGAGGTCGCGGGAGCCCGGGTGGCGACACCGGCGAGGCACACCGGGCCGGGCACCCGAACGGCCCCTGCCCGCGCGCCGCCGCTCTACGACTGCTCGCCCCGCAGCACCGTCGTACGACTGCTCGCCCGCCCCACCGTCGTACGACTGCTCGCCCCTGCTCCGCTGTACGGCTGCCTGCCCCCCACCCCGCCGCTGTACGACTGCCAGGGCGCCTCACCGCTGTACGGCCGCCCGCCTCACCTCGTCGCTGTAGGGCCGCCCGCCCGCCTCACCGTTGTACGGCTGCCCGCGCGCCCCCTGCTGTACTACTGCCAGGCCGCCTCACCGCTGTACGGCCGCCAGGGCGCCTCACCGCTGTACGGCTGCACGCCCCACCTCGTCGCTGTACGGCCGCCCGCCCGCCTCACCGCTGTACGGCTGCCCGCCCCACCCCGCCGCTGTCCGAATCCCCCCGTCTCACCGCTGAACCGGCCGCTCCCCCACCCCCGTTACACCGGCCGCTCCCCCACCCGTTACGCCGGCGGCTCCCCCGGCTCCCCCTGCCCGGTCGGCCGGCGCATGCCTCCCGCGTCCAGCAGGGCCGCCGCCGTCGTCGCCGTCAGGCCGGGCAGGGTCTCGATGCCCGCGCCCGCGCGGGCGCTCGCGCCGTCGAAGATCAGCATCAGCTGCCTGGCGAGGAACGCGGGGTCGTCGGCGCCGCCCAGCTCCGCCTGGACGCGGAAGGCGTCCTGGAGGCGCTGTTTGGCCTCGCGCGCGACCGCGCTCGCCGGGTGCGCGGGGTCCTTCAGCTCGACCAGGGCGGCCAGGTAGGGGCAGCCCCGGTAGCCGGGCGCGGTCGACAGCGCCTCGGCCCGTTGGAAGACGTACAGGATCCGTTCGCGCGGGGTGCCCGCGTCCTCGGGCCCCGGCGCGAGCTGCGCCGCGTAGCCGGGCGCGCGCCGTTCCAGGCTCGCCGCGAGCACCTCGTCCTTGCCGGCGAACAGCTGGTACATCGAGCGTTTCGAGACGCCCGCCGTCCGGCACAGCGTCTCGACGCCGATGGAGACGCCGTCGCGGTAGAAGAGTTCGGTCGCCGCGTCGAGCAGCCGGTCCCGCGTGGACGCCTTGTCTGTCGTGGCCATACCGCGAGGCTACCTCCGTCGCGCCGATGGGGAAAACCGATCGGTATACCGGCTGCACCGGCGCGGGAGCCTGTGGCAGAGTGGCTGACCAAGCGCTTGGCCAGCCCTCGACGTGCCCATCGACCCGCAGGAGGACCCGTTGCTGTTCCACTCCGTCGACGACGTGTCCGCGCGGCTCGCCGGGACCGGCTATCTGGCCTCGCCCGCCGTCGCGACGACGGTCTTCCTCGCCGACCGGCTGGGCAAGCCGCTGCTGGTGGAGGGGCCCGCGGGGGTCGGCAAGACCGAGCTGGCGAAGGCCGTCGCCGAGGTGGCCGGGGCCCGTCTGGTGCGGTTGCAGTGCTACGAGGGCGTCGACGAGTCGCGGGCGCTGTACGAGTGGAACCACGCCAAGCAGCTGCTGCGCATCAGCGCGGGACGCGACGAGACGTGGGACGACGCCCGCACGGACATCTTCAGCGAGGAGTTCCTCCTCCCGCGCCCGCTGCTCACCGCGATCCGCGGCGACGACCCCAAGGTCCTGCTGATCGACGAGACCGACAAGGCGGACGTCGAGGTCGAGGGGCTGCTCCTCGAAGTGCTCAGCGACTTCCAGGTGACCGTCCCCGAACTCGGCACGGTCACCGCGACCCGGCGCCCCTTCGTGGTCCTCACCTCCAACGCCAGCAGGGAACTCTCCGAGGCGCTGCGCCGCCGCTGCCTCTTCCTGCACATCGGCTTCCCCGACGAGGAGTTGGAGCGCGCGATCGTCCGCCTGAAGGTGCCCGATCTCGACGGGGCGCTGGCCGCCTCGGTGGTCCGGGTGGTGGGCGCGCTGCGGGCGATGGAGCTGCGCAAGGTGCCGTCGGTGTCGGAGACCATCGACTGGGCGCGCACCCTGCTGGCGCTGGGCGCCGACACCCTGGACGAGACCCTGGTCAGGGACACCCTCGGCGTCCTGCTCAAACACCAGGACGACGTCCTGAGGGCGACCGCCAAGCTGGACCTGGACGCCGTGTGACCGCCCCGGGAGTCACCGAGCGGCTGACCTCGCTCGTCGGGGCGCTGCGCGCGCACGGGATGCGGATCGGGACCGGCGAGACGGTGGACGCGGCCCGCGCGGTGGACGCGCTGGGTCTTACCGACCGCGAGACGCTGCGCGAGGGGCTGGCGGCGACGCTGCTGCACGGCCAGGCCCAACGGCCGGTGTTCGACCCGGTCTTCGACCTGTACTTCCCGGCCGGCGTCGGCGGACCCGGCACCCGCCCGGCCGACCGGGACGACCTGCGGGAGAGGCTGGCGGCGGCGCTCGCCGACAACGACACCGCCCTGCTGGGACGGCTGGCGGCGGAGGCCGTCGACGGGTTCGGCGGCTACGGCTCCCCGTCCGGCACGGACGGCTGGTCGTCGTACCAGACGCTCGACCGGCTGCGTCCGCAGACGCTGTTCGCGCGGGTGCGGGACGACGTCCGGGCCAGGGGCGGCGGCGCCGGGTTCGACGGACGGCTCGTCGGCGACGAAGTCAGGCGCCGCATCGCGGAGTTCAGGGGCCTGGTGGCCTCGGAGGCGCGGCGCCGGGTCGCCGAGCGGCGCGGACGGGACGAGATCGCCCGGCGCGCGGTCGCCCCCACCGCGGACCGGGTGGACTTCCTGTCGGCCGGCGCGACCCAACTCGCCGAGCTGCGCAGGACGGTGCGGCCGCTGGCCCGCAAGCTCGCCACCCGGCTGGCGGCGCGCCGACGGCGGGCCGCCCGGGGCTCGATCGATCTGCGGCGCACGCTGCGCGCCTCCCTCTCGACGGGCGGGGTGCCCGTCAGGCCGGTGCTGCGCCGCCGCCGTCCGGCCCGGCCCGAACTGGTCCTGCTCTGCGATGTGTCGGGCTCGGTGGCCGGGTTCTCCGACTTCACGATGCTGCTGGTGCAGGCGCTGCACGACCAGTTCAGCAAGGTGCGGGTGTTCGCCTTCGTCAACCGGGTGGACGAGGTGACCGGACTCCTCGTGCACGGCGCGGCCGACCCGGAGGGCCTCGGCGCCCGCATCGACGCGGAGGCGTCCCTCACCTCCCACCACGGCAGCAGCGACTACGGCGCGGCGCTGGGCGAGTTCGTGGAGCGGTACGGCGACGCGGTCGGCCCGCGGACCACGGTGTTCGTGCTGGGCGACGCCCGGACGAACAGGAGCGACCCGAACCTTCCGGCGCTCCGCTGGATCACCGAACGGGCCCGCCGCGTCTACTGGTTGAACCCGGAGCCGCGCGAGCGGTGGGGCACGGGCGACTCCGAGGCGCCCGCCTACGCGGAGACCGCCGAGATGCGCGAGTGCCGTGACGCCCGGCAGCTCGGGGCGCTGATCTCCCGCCTGCTGCCGGTCTGAGGCCGGGCGCGTCCACAAACACCGGATCGCCCGGCGGCCAGCCGGTCAGCCGGTCATCCAGTCAGGCGGCCAGCCGGTCAGGCGGTCAGAGCCGGTCAGGCGGCCGGCCGGTCAGCCGGTCAGAGCCGGTCAGGCGGCCGGCCGGTCAGCCGGTCAGAGCCGGTCAGGCGGCGAGCTGCGGGTACAGTGCGGCCGGGTCGCCCGCGAGACCGGCCTTCACCTGCCGGGTCAGCTCGTCGGCGAGCACCTCGAAGGCGCCGGCCTCGATGCCGTCGAGCGCCTGCTCGGCCACGCTCCGCGGGGTGGACTTGGGGGCGTCGACGCCCGCGGCCATGTCGGTGTCGACGTAGCCGACGTGCAGCCCGGTGACGTCGATGCCGCGCGGCTTCAGGTCGAGGCGCAGGGCGTTGGTCTGGGACCACAGGGCGGCCTTGGAGGCGCTGTAGGAACCGTAGGAGGCGATCCAGGACAGCACGGAGTGGACGTTGAGGAGGTGTCCGCCGCCGTTGCGCTCGATGATCGGGACGAAGGCGCGGGCCATCAGCAGCGGCCCGTAGAAGTTGGTCTCGAATTCGCGGCGGACGTCGTCGACGGGCGAGTCGAGGAAGTTCGCGTTGACGGACGCTCCCGCGTTGTTGATGAGGACGGTGACGTCCTGGGCCCGCTCGGCGACGGCCGCCACGGAGGCCGGATCGCTGACCTCCAGGGCCAGCGGCACGGCGTCGGGGTGGGTGACCGTGCGCGGGTCGCGGGCGGTGGCGTACACCTTCGTCGCGCCCCGCTCGTACAGGGCCTTCACCAGCGCCTTGCCGACGCCTCGGCTGCCTCCGGTGACCAGGACGACGGAACCTGCGATGGCTGTCATGGGACTCTCCTGACTCGACAGGCCGCGACCTCCACCCGCGGGGACGCGACACGGCGGGGAAACCGATCGGTTTCCCACTGACAGCAGCGTAAACCGATCGGTTTCCGAGAGGCAAGGCGGGCCGGGCCCTACGCCCCCTCCCCCAGCAGCCCGGCGAACCGGGCCGTGTCGATGTTGCCGCCCGACAGGATCACGCCTATCCGGCGCGGCGGAGCGCCCGTGCGGCCGTTGAGCAGGGCGGCGAGCGGGGTGGCGCCGCTCGGTTCGACGACGGTCTTCAGCCGCTCGAAGGCGAAGCGCATCGCGTCCCGGATCTCGTCGTCGGAGACCAGCACGATGTCGTCGACGAGCCGCCGGTTCACCGAGAACGTCAGCTCGCCCGGCGTCTCCGCGGCCTGGCCGTCGGCGATGGTGTGCGGCACCCTGATGCTGACGCGCCGGCCGGCCGCCAGGGACCGCCGGGTGTCGTCGCCCGCCTCGGGCTCCACGCCGATCACCCGGACACCCGGGTACAGCCCCTTGGCGGCCGTGGCGCTCCCCGCGATCAGACCGCCCCCGCCGACCGGTACCACCAGGGCGTCCAACTCCCCGACTTCTTCTAGGAGTTCGAGCGCGACGGTGCCCTGCCCCGCCATCACGTGGCGATGCTCGTAGGGCGGGATGAGCACCAGGCCGCGCTCGGCGGCGAGGGCTTCGGCGACATCGGCGCGGTTCTCGGTGTAGCGGTCGTAGGTCACGATCTGCGCGCCGTAGCCGACGGTGGCCGCCAGCTTCGAACGGGGGGTGTCCTCGGGCATCACGATGACGGCGGTGGTGCCCAGCTCACGGGCGGAGAGGGCGACGGCCTGCGCGTGGTTGCCCGAGGAGTAGGCGGCGATGCCCCGGGAGAGCTGCTCGGGGGTGAGCCGGGAGGCCGCGTTGTAGGCGCCGCGGAACTTGAAGGCGCCGATGCGCTGGAGGTTCTCGCACTTGAGGAAGACCTCGGCGCCGACCCGGGCGTCGAGGGTGCGGGAGCGCAGGACGGGGGTGCGGTGCGCGACGCCTTTCAGGCGGGCGGCGGCGTCATGGATGTCGTCGAGGGTGACCGGCGGGGTGGGGGTTGTCACGCGGGTGCTCCGTCCGATGCGGGGTCCGCGGTGGCGCGGGCCTGGGAGAGGTAGCTGTAGGCGGAGGCGCGGGAGATGCCGAGCCGTGCGCCGACCTGTTCGGCGGCCCGGCGCAGGGCGAAGACGCCCTGGTCGTCGAGGCTGCGGAACAGGTCGACGCGGCCGGCCCGGTCGAGCCCCGCCCAGCTGCGGTGGGTGCCGAGCGGGTGGGTCTCGAGGACGGCGTCCACCACGGCGTCGATGTCGTTGCCGAAGGTGGTCACGGGGGTCTCGGCCGGGGCGCCGGTGAGGCCGGCCAGCGCGCCGAGCAGGGCGTGTGCCTCGCCGACGGCGGTCACGTCGACGTTGACGCAGAGGGCGCCGAAGACCCCGCCCGTCGAGTCCCGCAGCATCATGGTGGACGACTTGACCAGTCCGCCCGAGCGGGTGCGGGTGACGTAGTTCAGATCGTCGACCGCCTCGTCGCCGCGGGCCAGCAGGCGCAGGCCGATCTCGCTCATGGCTCCGCCGACCTCCCGCCCGGTCACCGATCCGGCGACCGCGACGACCGACTCCTCCGGCCGCCGGTAGTCGTGCAGGATCACCTCGCAGACCGGCCCGAAGGTGGCCGCGATCCCGTCGACGACCGGCTTCAGCGCCGCCACGATCGCGTCACGCTCCGCTTCCAGGCCCTTGTCGGCCATGACCGCACCCACCGTCCTCTCGCGCTCCACCCCCCACTCTAGACGATGGGTCCAGCTTCTGGACAGACCGTCCAACCCGATCGGGTGATGTGTTCCCGCTCCCGGGCTCGCCTCGGGCGTCGGGCCGCCCTCCACCCGCTCCGCGCGCTCCCCCGCCCGGCGGCTCGTGGCCGAATTCGGCAGAGGTTTCGATTCATCTCGGCCTGACGGGGTACCAGCGCGGCACAGATCCGGGATCGAGTGTCGGTTGAGGAGGGCCCATGGGCCTGGTACAGGCTGCGGTGCTGGTGCTGGATTGTGCGGAGCCGCTGAAACTGGCCGAGTTCTACCGCGAGTTGCTCGACGGGGAGGTACGGCCCGACCCGGGTGGCAACCGGGTCGAACTGATCGGCACGGACGGCACCAGGATCGCCTTCCGGCTGGATCTCAACGCGGTCGCGCCGAGCTGGCCGCGCCCCGACGACTCCCAGCAGGCCCATCTGGAGCTGCTGGCGGCGCCGGAGGACCTGGACGAGGTGGAACGCCGGATCGTCGGTCTCGGCGGACGCCCCCTGGAGACCCGCGCTGACCACGGCCGTACCGACGACCGCCAGTACTCCGACCCGGCGGGCCACCCGTTCTCCCTGCGCAGCCCGCTCCAGCCGGCCGAGCCCAAGACGAGCTGACGGGCGGGCACGTCAGGTCGCGTCGGACCGGGCCGTACGGCCCGGTCCTGACCGCGTCACCCGACCCCACGTCAGATCGCGGCGGCGGAACGGTGGTCTGAGACGCGCGCCGGGGGGTACCCCACCCGGATGACTCCTCCGATCATCTCCGCCGCGACGACACTGACCGCCTCGCCCTTCGGGACGCCCCGGGCCGTCTCCCCCGTCGCGGCGACCCAGATCGCCTTCCCGACGGTGGCCGCCGCCGTCGTCCCCTTCGCCGTGGGCCTGCTGGTCGTCCTCGGCCTGATCTGGGCCGTCCGCCGGGGTATCCGGGCCAGGCGCGGCGAACCCGGACCGCCCGACCCCGCCGAGCAGCCGCGCCTTCCGGCGACCGGCCCGGTCCGCGAGGAACAGCGGACCCGCGAACCGGACGACGACCCCCGGGCATGACCACGCCGACCGGCCGCCGGAAGAGAGATCCCCTGCCGGTCACCTCGCACGTCTAGGCCCCCGCCGTCCCCCCGCCACCGGACGCCCCCGTCGGGAACTCCTCCACGCCGAGGACCCGCAGCAGCGCGAGGCGTTCGCGGGCCTCGGCGTCCGCCGGGGTGAGGACCAGGAGCAGTTGGCGCTGGTCGGGCGTGACGAGGGTCTCGCAGTCCATCAGCAGGCGGCCCACCCGAGGGTGCAGCAGGGCCTTGCGGTCGGCGCGGCGGACCGCCACCTCGTGCTCGGCCCAGAGTGCCCGGAAGGCGGGGCTGGCGGCCCTCAGCCGGTCGACGAGTCCGCCGACCACCGGGTCGGCCGACCGCCGTCCGGCGACCGCGCGCAGGTCGGCCACCACCTGCCGGTCACGGTGCGCCTGCTCCTCGGGCGGGTAGCCGGCCCGGATCGCGGGTTCGGTGAACCAGCGGTGGGCGAGGTAGCGGCGGTCGCCGGTGAAGCGGGTCTGGTCGCCCGCGAGCAGCACGGACATCCGGTTCTGGGCGAGGGTCTCGCCCAGGTCGGACAGGACCAGGGCCGGGGTGTCGCCGAGCAGGTCGAGCATCCGCACCAGCCCCGCGCGGGCCTGTCCCGCGGGCCCGTCGGCGGGCGGCGGACGGTGGCCCGCCAGATGGAACAGGTGGTCGCGCTCGTCGTCGGAGAGCCTGAGCGCCCGCGCGAGAGCGCCGAGGAGCTGCGGGGACGGCTGGCTGCTGCGGCTCTGTTCGAGGCGGACGACGTAATCGACCGACATGCCCGCGAGCATCGCGACCTCCTCCCTGCGCAGCCCGCTGGTGCGGCGGCGCGGGCCGTCGGAGATGCCGACCTCGGCCGGGCGGATCGCCTCCCGGCGGCGGCGCAGGAAGTCGGCCAGCTCGTCACGTTGCATGCCGCCATGGTCCCTCCGGTCGGGCGGGCCGATCCAGGGAGCGCCGCTCCCTGGATGAACGCTCCGCTGCCGAGAAGCGCCGCCCGGGTCCAGGCTGGACAGGGATACGACGACGGAGGAGAACATGATGCGGACACGAACCCTGGGCACGGAGGGGCCGGCCGTCTCCGCGCTCGGCCTGGGCGCGATGGGTATGTCGGGCGCGTACGGCGCGGCGGACCGCGCGGAGAGCATCGCCACCGTGCACGCGGCGCTCGAGGCCGGTGTCACGCTGATCGACACCGGTGACTTCTACGCGATGGGCCACAACGAACTGCTGCTCGCCGAGGCGCTGCGCGGCCGGGACCGGGACAGCTATCAGCTGAGCGTCAAGTTCGGGATGCTGCGGGGGCCCGGCCCGGGGTTCGGCGGCCAGGACTGCCGTCCCGAGGCGGTGAAGAACTTCCTGGCGTACTCGCTGACCCGGCTGGGCACCGACCACATCGACGTCTACCGTCCGGCCAGGCTCGATCCGGCCGTGCCGATCGAGGAGACGGTGGGCGCGATCAAGGAGATGATCGACGCCGGGTATGTCCGCCATCTCGGCCTGTCGGAGGTGGACGCGGCGACCGTCCGCCGGGCGCACGCCGTGCATCCGGTCGCCGACCTCCAGATCGAGTACTCGCTGATCTCCCGCGCGGTGGAGGCGGAGGTGCTGCCGACGCTGCGGGAGCTGGGGATCGGCCTGACCGCGTACGGCGTCCTCAGCCGTGGCCTGATCTCCGGACACTGGTCGGCTGACCGGACGGCGGGACCCGACGACGGCCGCGCTCTCACCCCGCGGTTCGCCGCGGGGAACGTGGAGCACAACCTCACCCTGGTGGAGGCGCTGCGCCGGGTCGCAGAGGCGAAGGGATGCACCGTCGCCCAGCTGGCCATCGCGTGGGTGGCCGCGCGGGGCACGGACATCGTGCCGCTGGTCGGTGCCAGGACCCGGGAGCGGCTGGCGGAGGCGCTGCCCGCGCTGGACGTCGAGTTGAGCGCGGCGGATCTCGCGATGATCGAGAAGGCGGTGCCGGCGGGTGCGGCGCGCGGTGACCGGTACCCGTCGGCGTTCATGTCCGGCCTGGGTGTGGGGAACTGAGCCGGGGCGTCGGACGTCAGCCCGGTGCGTCGCCGTTACTCACCTGCGGGTGAAGATCGGGACCTGGTCGGGGTGGCGTGCGGTGGCGCAGAGGCGGGTCGGCCCGGTGCCCGCGGCGGCGGCCGGGCGGGCCGGCCGTCAACCCTGTGCATTCGGCACATAAATGGACGTTGCAGGTAAGAGTCACGGTGATATGGACGATCGGTAACACCATTCACGAATCACCCGTGGCTTCTTCACCAGGTGGGCAGGGTTGGCCCTGCGACCGACCGGCCGCACCCGCACACCGCACCACCCCGCCCCCCGGGCGGGAGGTGCCGCACCAACAGGGGGACCTGTGTCCGTTTCCACCTCTGTCAGCGCCCGTCGCCTGGCCGCCACCGCGCTCGCGGCCGGCGCTCTCGTCGGGGCGGTGGCGCTGCCGGCGACCGCGGCCGACCACGCCCAGCCGCACCGTGCGGCCGTGGAGATCAGCGGCGTCCAACACGACGCGCCGGGCCGTGACGACAACTCGCCGCGCGCCCTCAACCGTGAGTGGGTGGACATCACCAACAACACCCGCGGCGCGGTCAACCTGAACGACTGGACCCTCTCCGACAACGCCGGCCACACCTACACCTTCCACCACTACCGTCTGGACGGCCGCGCCACCGTCCGCGTCCACACCGGCCGCGGCCACGACACCCGGCGCGACCTCTTCCAGGACCGCCACCGTGAGCTGCTCGACAACCGCGCGGGCACGGTGACCCTGCGCAACGACCACCGGCGGGTCGTCTCCGCCTTCTCCTGGGGCCGTCACCACGGCGGTCGCCACTGATCTCACGGCCCCGATTCCCGGGTGACCGCCGTGAGGCGGCACCGGGGGGCCTGAACCCGGCGGTGCGCCGTCCCTCCCAGGGCGGCGCACCGCCGACGTGTGTCCGGGGACGGGCCGGGTTGAGTACCGGTACTCATGCCCCCGGGTGCCCGCCGGGGCGACGATGCGGTCGGGCCGTCGGCCCCGCGGTGGCGTCGGCCGCCGCTCCCCCGGTCTCTCGAAGGAGCCTCGCGCATGCTCAGCGCCCTCGCCCGCACGGTCGTCCCGGTGCTCGGCCGGCTGACGGTGACCTCCGGCGCCGGGGGTGTCGCGCCGGGCAGTGTCGTCGCGGCGAACCACACCTCGCTGGTCGATCCGGGGCTGGTGCTGGCCGCGCTGCGCGGGGCGGGTGTGGAGCCGGTGGTGCTCGCGGCGGCGGGGCTGTGGAAGGTGCCGGTGCTCGGCCGGTGCCTCACCCGTGAGGGTCATGTCCCGGTGCACCGGGGCAGCGGCCGGGCGGCGCGGGCGCTGGATCTCGCGGCGGACGCGCTGGCCGCGGGCCGGGTCGTGGTGCTCTACCCCGAGGGACGGCTGCCCGGACGGCGGGATTCCGCCGACCGCGCTCCGGAGGCGTTCCGCACGGGACTCGCCCGGCTCGCCCTCGCCACCGGCGCACCGGTGGTGCCGTTGGGGCACGCCGGGGCCCGCCGGATCACCTCGGGCGGCGGGGCGAAGCAGCTCGCCGGGCTGTTCACGGCGCCGCTGCGGCGTCCCGCGCTGCATGTCCATCTCGGCGAGCCCGTCCGGCTGGGCGGAGACGTCCGGACGGCGACCGCCGAGCTGCGCGCCGCCGTGCACCGGGCCTGGCGGCAGGCGGTGGAGCAGCTCCCGCAGGGTGCCGGGGGCAGGTGAGCCTCGGCCGTCACGAAGGCGACTTCCGTCAACACTTGCGCAACCTCTAAAGTGTCGGGCGTGACGACAACCGATGCGACGGGATGGGAGTCCGCCGTGCGGACAGCGGATGTGACGGGATGGGAGTCCGCCGTGCTCGACGGCGGACCCGCGGACGGGATGCGGATGAAGGTCGCCGACCGGCCGCGGGTGCTTCAGGTGACCTACCCCTGCCGGACGGAGGCGGCGGCCGACGGACCGCGGGTGGAGGCGGTGTTCGTCTACCGGCGCGACTACGCCGTCAACCAGGAGCCCCTGCGGTACGGGTTCGACATCGCGAGCCCCTGACGGACCCTCCGGTCCTCCCGGTGGCCGGCGGTCAGCGGGCGGGCTGGGCGGCCTCGCCCGCCGGACGGGCGGCGACGGGCCCGCCCTGGGGCTCCTGGGCCTCGACGGTCTGCGCGGCGAGGTCACCGGCGGCGGTCGGCGCGGGGGCTTCGTCCTCCTTCATGGCCTTCGCCTCGCTCTTGAGGATGCGCATCGACTTGCCCAGCCCGCGGGCCGCCTCGGGCAGCTTCTTCGAGCCGAACAGCACGATGACCACGAGGGCCACGATCAGCAGGTGCCAGGGTTCCAGTCCGTTGCGGAGCATCCCGCACCCCTCTCTGGTGTATCCAACAGGTCTCTACGGATGCCTCTGTCGCAGCCTCTGCGGGCGGTCACCGCCGCAGATTCCCACAGGTCGCCGCAGGTGTCTTTGTTGCTGCCTTGCGCAACTGTACAACTCCGGTGTCCCGAGGGCGCCGGTCAGTCGTCGGAATCGGGCTTGCCGCTCGACGCCGCGTACGCCTGCGCGGGCGTCATCGGGACGCCGCCCAGCGCGACCGTCCGGTAGGGGCTGACCTCGGCGCAGGTCTTGTCCTGGTCGGCGGTCTGCGCGTGGGCGTTGGAGACGGCGGCGCCGGTGTCGGCGGGCGCGGGCTCGCCGGCGCCGCCCGGATAGGTCGAGCCGCTCGGCCAGTCGGAGCCGATCACCAGGGTCAGACCGGTGCCGGTGCCCTGCCTCAGGTGCGAGGCGGGCAGCCCGAGCGCCTTGGCGACGGTCTGCGCCTCGCCCTTCTGGCCGGTGCCGTAGCCGAGGGTGGTCGTGGTCGCGGCGCCGGCCGCGTTGCCCGTGGTCGTGCCGGAGTTGAAGCCCTGGCCGACGAGGGCCGTGGCGACCGAGGCGGCCCGGCCGGTGATGCCGGTGCCGTTCTGCACCGTCACCGCGATCCGCGCGGCGGGCACGGCCGAGGCGGTGGGCGACGCGGACGGCGTGGCCCCGGCGGCCTTCTTGCCCGACCCGGTGGTCAGCGACCGGTCCTCGGCGATGGCGGAGAAGAGGGTCTTCGCACCCGCTCCGACCACCACCCGGTCGCTGTCGCTCGGGTCGGGGGCGGTCTGCATGGTGGTGAAGGTCATCCGCTTGGTGGGGACCTTGTTCACGTCGGCCGCCAGCGAGATCAGCTTCTTCACGCTGCCGAGACCGTCGTCCACGGTCAGCGCCTTGGTGGCGGCGTCGGCGAGGGAGTAGACGGCGGTGGGGTCGGTGAGCGTGCCCGCGCTCTTGAACTTGCGGATCATCGCGCTGAGGAAGATGTGCTGCGAGACCGTGCGGCCGAGGTCGCTGCCGTCGCCGAAGCCGTGCCGGGAGCGGACGAACTCCAGCGCCGCCTGCCCCTTCAGGGTGTGCGCGCCCTTGGACAGCTTGAGGTGCGAGTAGGTGTCGTAGACGTTGTCGTCGACGCACACGGAGACCCCGCCGACCGCGTCGGACATCTTGACCACACCCGCGAAGTCGAGCTTCACGAAGTGGTCGATGGGGATGCCGGTGAGCTGGTGGACGGTTGCCACCTGGCAGGCGGGGCCGTACCGCAGCGCGCTGTTGATCTGACCGTGGTAGCCGGACGTGGAGAGTCCGTCGGCGGTGTCCCGGCAGGCGGGGATGTCGGTCATGGTGTCGCGCGGAATGCTCATGACGGTGGCGTTGGAGCGGTCGGCCGAGATGTGCACGACCATCTCGACGTCCGCGTTGCCGCCGCTCTGCACGCCGGTGCGCGAGCAGCCGCCGCCGAGGGCGCAGTCGGCCTTGCTGGTGCGGCCGTCCGAGCCCATCACCAGGATGTTGATCGGGGTGCGACCGAAGGCGTCCGCCTTCTCCGCGCCGCCCTTGCCGTCGATGGAGTAGCTCTGGATGTTGCCGTTCAGGTGCTCGTAGAACCACCAGCCTGCGCCCGCCGTGCCCAGGACCAGGACCGCGAGGCACACGCTGATGATCCGCAGCACCCGCCTCGGCCCGCGGCCCGGTCCGCCCCCGCGCTTCGCCGTCGGCCGGCCGTGCGGTCCTGAGCCCGACCGGCCGTCGCCCGGCGGCCGGGCCGCGCCTGCGGACCGGCTCTGGTCGCCCGGACGGGCCGCGCCGGGTCCGGCGCCGCGCTGTGCCGGCGTCCGGTCGGTGCGGCTACGGGTGCCCTGGCCGCCCCACGGGTCGCTCATCTCCCACTCCCACGAAACGATCGGGCCTGTCGGGTCGGTCCGTCGACGGGAGGCCGGGCGGGCACGGCGGTGCACAGGCGGGCGGAACCGGGGGGCTCCTGCCGGATTGCGTAGTTGCGCAATCTAACAAGGCCATGGCCCGCGCAGCAGTGCCGGGACCTCGATTCACAGGTGAGACATGTCATGAAACCCACAGGTCCCGCGACCCGTCGGACCCCGCGCCCCGGGTCCGCCGCGCCCTCGTCGAATGTCCCGATCGAGTGACAGAACCTCAACGGGTCGCCCGCGAGAAGCGGCGGGCTCTCGTCAACCCGGCCCTATATTCCTAGAATTGCGCAAGCAAGCAAGACGAGGCCCGGCGGGGTCCCAGGGACCGCGCCGGGCCCGAACCGACTGGAGGAACAACGACGTGGGCATCATCAGCTGGATCATCCTCGGACTGCTCGCCGGGGCCATCGCGAAGATCCTGCTGCCCGGCCGCGACCCGGGCGGCCTCATCGGCACCACCCTCATCGGCATAGCCGGCGCGTTCGTCGGCGGCTGGCTCTCCGCCCACTTCTTCCACCGCTCGTTCGAGAAGAACTTCTTCGACCTCTACACCTGGGGTGCGGCGATCGGCGGCTCGCTGGTCCTGCTCGTCCTGTACCGGGTGCTGTTCGGCAACTCGCGCGACTGAACCGCTCGTCACCGCGTCCCGGTCAGAGGTGGCCGGAGATGACGGGCAGCAGGTCCTGGAAGGTCCGCCCCGAGGCGGGTTCGCCGATGGCCTTCAACTCCCATCCGCGGCCCGCCCGGTACAGCTTGGCCATGATCTGCGCGGTGGAGGTGCCGCCGCCGCTGAGCGTGTAGCGCGCCAGTTCCTGCCCGTTGGTCTCGTCGACCAGCCGGCAGAAGGCGTTCTGGACCTCGGCGAAGGTCTGCCCGGTGAACGAGTTCACGGTGAAGACGATCTGGTCGATGTGCGCGGGGACCCGGCCGAGGTCGACGAGCACGACCTCGTCGTCCGCGCCCGCCCCCGCGCCGCCGGTGAGGTTGTCGCCCAGGTGCCGCACCGACCCGTCGTCGCTGACCAGGTGCTGGAAGAAGACCACGTCGGCCAGTTGCCCGCCCGCGAAGAGCAGCGCGGAGGCGTCGAGGTCGATCTCCCGGGGGCCCGCGAGCTTGGCCAGGAAGCCCTTGCGCTGCGCGGCCTGCCAGCCGAGCCCCATCCGGACGGCGGTCAGCTCACCGCCGTCGGACTTGCTCAGGCTGATCTGCTGGCCCTTGTTCAGGTTGACGGACATGGTGTCTCCCTCTCTCTGGCGTTCTCTGGCTCTCACTGACGTACTTCGGCTCTCACTGGCTCTCTCAGCTCGCACTCCGTGCGGCCGGGGCCCGTCGTCCGGATCACGCGACGGTACGCGGGTCCTGGTCCGGAGCGGGTGTGTCGGGCAGGTGGCGTCTCAGATACGGCCGCAGGCCCCGTTCGAGGAGCGCCCGCCGCCATCGCTGCCTGGCCGCCTCCGCGTCGGCGGCGTCGGCAACGGTCGACCGTCGCGGCCGACGCGGTCCCTGCCCGCGGACGGCCGTCACCAGCAGCGCCAGCAGGCCGGCGGCGGCGGTCACCGCGGCGAACCCGGTCAGCAGCCACCCCGCCGTGCGGACCGAGGCGGCGAACTCGGGGGCCAGGCCCCACAGGCCCACCCCGTACCCGATCAGCAGCAGGACGACGCCGGCCGCGGCCGACACCGACGGCGCGAGCACGGCCAGCAGGAGCCAGCCGGTGGAACCGGCGGAACCGGCGGAACCGGCGGACGAGCGCGGTTCCCGCGCGGTCGCACGGACGGCAAGGTAGACGCGGTACTCCTCGTCGGCCGCCGCCGCTATCTCGTCGGCCGCCGCCAGCGCGCGGGCCCGCAGCCGCAGAGCGGACTCGCCGCTGGGATCGGCGCGCAGCGCGTCCCGGACGTCCCTGTCGTCCAGGGCCCGGTGCAGCAGGTCGACGAAGTCGGCCCGATCCTGCGGCCAGATCCCGGACGTGGTGGGCAAGCCCGCCTCCTGACCTGCGCGGACCTCCGCGCGATGCGGCACTCCCGTGGAGTGCTTGGGCGTGTGCGGAACCGGGGGCACGGCCCGCACACGGGCTCCGGACGGACCACGGACCCGAGCTGAAATCTACAACACTGTAGAAGTAACGGGAGGGACGGGAGAGCGGAACGGAACGGCGGGTGGCCGAGAACCCCCTTATCGAACGACGGTTCCGTGCGGGAGTGCCTCGTCACCGGGGAGGGGGGTGTCGCCCGGCAGCGGCGGGCCCTCGATCCTGCGGAGCAGGAAGGACTCCAACGCCGCTTCCAGCAGCGCCGGTTCACTGTCGGACGGGTGTCCCGCCGTCGGGTCGGCGACCGCTCCGGACCGGTCGGGCTCGTCGTCGCGGCGGGTGCCCGCGTCGACCAGGAGCCAGATGAAGTCGCCCACGGCCGCGCCGACGGCCACCGCGCAGATGAGCACCCCGGCCATGATCAGGCCGTCGCCGACGTAGGGCCGGCCGCCGAGGGAGCGCACGCCGTACCCCGACAGCAGCAGGACGAGCCCGGCCAGGGCCGACAGCCGGGGCGCGAGGAGCGAGGTCTCCGCGCGTTCGGCGCGGACCGCCGCCATGATCTCGCCGCGCGCCTGCCGCGCGCCGCTGCGCAACTCCTCGTGGCAGACGGTGCCCGGACGCCGCGCGAGGGCCTCCGTGACCCGGTCGAGGCCCAGCGCCCGGTCGAGCGCCCGCTCGAACACCGCGCCGGACTCCGCCTCCGCGCCGCCCGCATCCGTCATCCGTCGTCCCCCGACACTTGAAGATCCTGCCGCCCGAGAACCGGCCGCCACGCCCGCGGTGGAGTCGCGAGTCTAATAGTTGGGGAGTTGCGCAAGCGTCAAAGCGAGGGGCGCCGGTGGCCGAGCCGCGTCGGGCCCGCGGCGGTCGCCCGTCCGGCCGGGCTGCCGGGACGGGCGACAACTCCCGTCCGGGCAGCGGAAGTCGGTCCGGAATTCGACGCTCGGGCCGGGCGTCCCGGTCCGGCGCGCGGGTGTACTCGCCGGGCGGCACCTCCACGGCAGCACGGCCCGCCCGGAGCGAGGCCCGTGACAGGACCGGGCCCGTGGGGAATCGCACCCCCACGGGCCCGGACGGCGGTCCTGAGTCCTACCGCTGATCGTCGGTGGGCGGACGGTTGCCGATCTGGTCGTCGAGCTTCTGCTGCACCGAGTCGACCTGGCTCTGGTACTTGTTGCCCGTCCTGGAGTCGAACGCGTCACCGGCCTTGTCGACCCCTTGGCGGGCCTGGTCCTCGTGTCCCTTGAGCATGCCCTTGAGCTTGTCGAGCATCGACATAACCAGCCTCCTCGCGAATGCCTGTCCCTGCCAGGATGACCAGGTTTCTCCCCTGCCGCATCCCGGCTCCCGCGCACGCCACGGCCACCGGCGCCGGACTACCGCCCGACCGCCGGGGCCGCGAGGAGCGCCGCGACGGCATCGCCCGTGGTGCGGTGCCAGTGGCCGCCGCGCCGCAGCATCGCGTGGTCACCGCCCGCCACCAGCTCGGACCTGGCCCGCGCGCCGGCCGCGCGGGCCAGGTCGGCGAAGGCCGTCGACGCACGCGGGTCGGTGATCCGGTCGCGGTCGCCGTGCAGGACGACGACGTCCTTGTTCCGCAGATGCGCCACCGGCTCGCCGTCCGGACACCAGGGCGCCAGCGTGATCACGGCCCTGACCTGGGGCGCGACGGCGGCACGCAGGGCCGCGCGGCCACCCATCGAGTGACCGACGAGCACGGTCGGGACGTCTCCGTACCGGCTTGCCAGCTCGGCCAGCGCCCGCCGGGTGTCGTGCAGCGGATCGGCGTCCCGGCCGTTCCAGCCCCGCAGCCGGTAGCGGACCTCGCCGAGGAGGACGTCGTCCGGGGCGACGGCGGCGACGGCCCGGACGAAGGGCCGCATCCGCAGGGCCGCCAGATGCCAGGGGCGCGAGGGCGCCCGGCTGTCGGCCCTGCCGCCGTGCAGGAACAGCACGGCGGCCCGGGGCGCGGCCGGGGCCCGGCGGGTCACCAGCGCGGTCCCGGGTCCGCCGACCGACCCCGTCGGCGACGCCTGCTCATGCCGTGCCATCCGTGTTCCCCTCTCCGCCGCGCGCCCGCTCCCCGCGGACTTCCGATCACCGGTCACCGGGTGATCCGTAGCGGCCCGTCGAACGGATTGGTCGCGCGTCCGCCGAACGGCCCGGCGCGCGAGTGGGGCGCGGATCGGGCGGGTGTGCCGGTGTCACGCAACCCCGCCCACCAGTGGTCCGCAATTCTTGACTTCTCGAATGGGATGAGAATTCGTCAGTCGTTATCCGTGACATGGCCGATTGCGGATTGGCCGCCGTCCCTCAGTTCGCTCGTGTGGGTGAAGAAGTGGTCCGGACGGACCACATCACGGCGTTCCGGCGCGACCCGGCCGTTCCGGAACGGCACTTCGGGCAGGGATTTCCCACCCACACTCCACCGTTCGAGTGGCGTGGGGGAAGCTGTTCACCCTCCAGGGAGAAACCATTCTTCTCCATTCCGACCTGCACGTATTCCGCCCGTCGAATCGTCGCGATATTTTTTCGGGCGCGCCAAAAGCTGGGAAATACCGGCCGGCTCATGCTTCTCTTCCCCTTGCCTTCCCTCGACCTCAAGGAGAAAGAAAAGCGTGAAAAAGTCCTCGGCGCGTTCCAAGCGCCTCCTGGATCACTCGCTGCTGGTGCTGGGCGCCACCGCGATGGCCGGTGCCCTCGGCGCCGTGACGCTCGCCCCCGGCGTCAGCTCCGCCTCCAGCCACCGCGAGGCGCCGCTCATCGCGGGCGACCCCCGGGCGGACAACACGGACGTCTACGCGTTCACCAGCCCCGACAAGTCCGACACCGTGACCCTGGTGGCGAACTGGATCCCCTTCGAGGAGCCCAACGGCGGCCCGAACTTCTACTCCTTCGCGGACGACGCCCGCTACCACATCAAGATCGACAACGATGGTGACGGCACCGCCGACACCACGCTGACCTGGCGGTTCCGCACCACCGTCCGGGACGCGGCCAACCAGTTCCTGTACAACACCGGACCCGTCAGGTCGCTCGACGACCCGAACCTCAACGTCCGCCAGTCGTACGACCTCACGGCCACCAGGAACGGCCGCACCACCGTCCTGGCCCGCAACGCCCCGGTCGCCCCTTCGCGCACCGGGGTGGCCTCGATGCCCGACTACGCGACGCTGCGCGGCCAGGCCGTGCGCCCGCTGCAAGTGGCGGGGGGCGGCAAGGCGTTCGCCGGGCAGGCCGACGACTCGTTCTTCGCCGACCTGCGGGTGTTCGACCTGCTCTACGGCGGCAACCTCTCCGAGCGCGGCCAGGACACGCTGGCCGGCTACAACGTCAACTCCGTCGCCCTCCAGTTGCCGAAGAAATTCCTGGCGCTGCGCGGCGACACGGCGCGCAACCCGGTGATCGGCGTCTGGTCGACGACCGAGCGGAACGGCGTCGACGTCTCCGACTCGCGCAAGGCCCGCGGCTGGCGGCAGGTGTCCCGGCTGGGCAACCCGCTGGTCAACGAGGTCGTCGTACCGCTGAAGTACAAGGACGCCTTCAACACCCTCAACCCGTCCCAGGACCACACCGTGAAACCGGTCGTGGACAAGGTGTACGACCCGATCCTGCCGAAGCTCATCCAGAAGGTGTACGGGATCCCGGCCCCCGCCACACCGCGCGACGACCTCGCGGAGATCTACCTCACCGGCATCTGCAAGGCCTGCGGGCCGATCAAGGCCGACCTCAACGCCCAGCGTCTCAACAAGGACGCCGCCGTGCGCCGGATCGTGCCGGCCGAGGAACTGCGCCTGAACATGGCCGTGCCCCCGGCCGCGCACCCCAACCGCCTCGGGGTGCTCGCCGGTGACCTGGCCGGGTTCCCCAACGGCCGCCGCCTGACGGACGACGTGCTCGACATCTCCCTCCAGGCCGTCGAAGGCGCCGCGCAGAGCGGCACGTTGGTGCCCGCGCTCGCCGAGGGCGACAAGGTGAACGCCAACGACGTGCCGTTCGGGCGGTCGTTCCCGTACCTGGCGCTGCCGCACGTCAAGGACGTCAACACGGCGGGCTCCAGGGCCGTCGAGCAGTCGTCCGCGCGGACGAACGCCTCCGTCGCCTTCGGTGGTGCCGGTGCCCTGCTGCTCGGTGCGGGCGGATGGCGTCTGCGCCGCCGCAAGCGGGCCTGACGGCCACGCGCGCCGACTGATCCGCGACCACCACGCCGGCAGGGCGGCGGTCGGGGCGGGTCGGGTGACGGACCTCCCGGCCGTCGTCCGGCTCGCCCCCGGCCGCCCTCGGCGCCGCAGGAACTGGACCCCGTCATGCACCTTCCCCGCAGTACCTCGCCCTCGGCCGGCTCCGACCAGGACCGGTCTGGTCGGAGCCGCCGTACCCGCCGCACCCTGGTCGTCCTGGGGCTCGGCACCGCGATGTTCACCGCAGGCGCGCTGGGCCTCGCGCCGGGACCCGGCGGTTCGACGCCGGACGGAAGCGCCCGCCCGTCGCCGGCGAGAGCCGAGGCGGGTTCGGTCGCGGCGCTCCAGGAACACGTCCGCCGACTGCCCCAGGACGCCCCGGGCTGGGCCGCGTTGGGGATGGCGTACGTCCAGCAGGCCCGCGTCACCGCCGACCCCGCCACCTACCGGCGGGCCGAACAGGCCCTGCGCGTCTCGCTGGAGAGGGAACCGAAGGGGAACACCGACGCCGAGACCGGCATGGGCGCCCTTGAGGCCGCCCGCCACGACTTCGGGGCCTCGCTCGCCTGGGCCAGGCGGGCGGTCTCGGACGCGCCCTACAGCTCCCTCGCCCACGGGGTCCTCGCCGACGCGTACACCCAACTCGGGCGATACGAGGAGGCGTTCGCGGCGGTGCAGCGCATGAGCGATCTGAAGCCGGACGCGCCGGCCCTCGCCCGCGCCTCCTACACCTTCGAGCTGCGCGGCGACACCGGACAGGCCACCGCGCTGATGGAACGCTCCCTCGACGCCTCCGGCACCCCCGCCGAACGGGCCTTCGCCCGCGCCCACTTGTCCCTGCTGGCCACCGAGAGCGGCCGTCCCGGTACCGGCCTGCGCCAGGCCGACCGCGGACTGCGCGAACTGCCGGGTGACGCTGCCCTGTTGGAAGCGCGGGGCCGGGCCCACCAGGGGCTCGGACACACCGCGCGCGCCCTGGACGACTACACGGCCGCCGTGGCCGTCGCGCCGCTGCCCGGCCGTCTCCTGGCCCTCGGGGAGCTGCGCGAGTCGCTGGGCGACACGCGCGCGGCGCGTCAGCAGTACGCCGTGCTGCGCGCCCAGGACCAGGTGCGCCGCGCCGGGCGGAGACCGGCGGACGTCGACGAGATCCTCTTCGCGGCCGACCACGGCCGCCCCGCCGACGCCGTCGCGCTCGGCCGACAGGCGGTGCGGGCACGGCCGTTCCTCGCCGTGCACGACGCCTACGGCTGGGCCCTGCACCGGGCCGGACGCGACCGCGAGGCCCTCGCGGAAGCCGACCTGGCCCTCGCGCTCGGCACCCGCAGCGCCCTCTTCCTGTACCACCGCGGCATGATCCACCAGGCCCTCGGCGAACCGGCTGCCGCCCGCGCCGACCTCGGCTCGGCCCTGCGCCTCGACCCGCGCTTCCATCCCCTGCACGCCCCTCGCACCCGCGCCGCCCTCACCCGAATCGACGCCACCCCATGACACCCACGGTCCCCGTCTCCCGTCGCCGCGCGGCCTCGTGGAGCGCGACGCTCCTGCTGCCGGCCCTCGCCGCCCTGGCCTGCGCCGGGCCCGCCGCCGCCCATCCGCTCGGCGACTTCACCGTGAACCACGCCACGAGCCTCACCCTGCGCCCTGACCGGATCGACGCGACGATCGTCGTGGACCGCGCGGAGATCGCGGCCGCGCAGGAGCAGGACGCCGTCGACAGCGACCACGACGGACAGGTCGACGCCGGGGAACGCGCCGCCTACGCCACCCGCTCCTGCCACCGGCTGGCCGACGAGCTGCGGACCCGCGCGGACGGCGTACCGCTCCGCTGGCGCGACACATCCGGCGCCTTCGACTACCGGCCGGGCCAGGCCGGACTCCGTACCAGCCTGCTGACCTGCCATCTCACCACCCGGGTCGACCTCACCCGGCGCGCCGCGATCACCCTCGACACCGGGTACGACATGCGCCGGATCGGCTGGCACGAGATCACCGCCCGAGGCGCCGGCCTCACTCTGGCGGAGTCGGACGTGCCGTCCGTGTCCCGCACCCAGGAGTTGCGCCACTATCCCCGCGACCCGCTCGCCGCCCCGCTCGACCAGCGCGCGGCGCGGCTCACCACGGCCCCGGGAGCGAACACGTCGGCCGTGTCAACGAGTGTCCCGTCGACGGGAGTCGGCCCGGTGACGGCCGTCCTGGACACGGTGTCCGGGTACTTCGACCGGCTGGTCGGGGCGCGTCGGCTCACGCTGCCCATCGGGTTCCTCGCCCTGCTGCTCGCGGTCGTCCTGGGCGCCTCGCACGCGGTGCTGCCGGGGCACGGCAAGACCCTCATGGCCGCCTATCTGGCGGGCCGGCGCGGCACCCGGCGGGACGCGGTGACCGTCGGCGCGACGGTCACCGTCACCCACACCGCGGGCGTCCTCGCCCTGGGCCTGGCCCTCCCGCTCGCCACCCATCTCGCGGGCGAGACGGTCCTGACCTGGCTCGGCCTGGCCAGCGGACTCCTCATCAGCGGAATCGGCCTCCGCCTGCTGCGCGACGCGGCCCGCGGAGAAACGCCGACGCGTCACCACCATCACCATCACCATGGACATGGACATGGACATGGACATGGGCGTTGGCGCGGGCACGGGCATGGGCACGGGCATCACGGTCACGGTGACCACGCGGATCACGGTCACGGGGACATCCCCGCGGGTCACCAACACCCCCTGCCCCGCGACCGATCGGCGGCACGGACGTCCCCGGCCACCAGGACCGGCCAGGCGACGGCAGGCGGCACCTCCGTGGCCGTCGCCGTCGTCCCGCCCCAGTCCCCCGCACCCGCACCCGCACCCGCACCCACTGCCCCCCATCCGCATCCGGCGTCGAAGCCGTCCGCGAGGCGGTCGAAGGCGGGGCTCATCGGGATGGGGATCGCGGGTGGGCTTGTGCCCAGCCCGTCCGCGCTGGTCGTGCTGCTGGGGGCGGTGGCGCTGGGCCGTACCGCCTTCGGTGTGCTGCTGGTCGTCGGGTACGGGCTCGGGATGGCCGGCACGCTCACCCTCGCCGGGCTCCTGCTGCTGCGGATCCAGGACCACCTCGACCGCCGCACCACCCGCCACCACGCCCTGCGCCGACGGCTGGCCCGCGCAACGCCCTTGCTGACGGCGGGCCTTGTCCTGGCGGTCGGGCTCGGTCTCAGTCTCCAGGCGGCAACGGGTCTGTGACGGCGGCGCCCCGCCCGGTCCTCTCGATCCTCGTCGTCACCGCGGTGACGACGAGGTCGAGGGTGTACTCGAACTCCTCGTCATGGTCGAACCGCGCGAGGTGGGGCGCGGCCTCCACCAGCGCCGGCATCCCCGAGGACTCCAGGTCCGCGCGCCGCCTGCCCTCCCTCGCGGGCCCGACCTCGCCGAAGGTGGGGCCCGCCGTCACCTCGCGCAGCAGGGTGCCGACGACGGTGGCCAGCAGGGTCCGCAGCAGACGCACCGCCTCGGCCGGCCGGCAGCCCGCGGCACGCAGCATCGACAGCAATCTCTCGGTCGGGTACAGGGCGGCAGCCGAGTCGAGTTGGCGGGTGAGGATCAGCGCCCCGGCCCGGGGGTGGGCGAGGGTGTTGGCGCGGAACGTCCGGCCCACGGCGCGCAGATCGACGTCGAGCGACCCCGTGGGTTCGGGGAACGCCAGGCCGATCAGGATGTGCTCGGCGACGGCGTCGAGCAGGTCGTCCTTGCCGTCGACGTAGTTGTAGAGGCTCTTGGCGTCCACGCCGAGGCGCCGGGCGACGGTGCGCATGCCGACGCCCTCGACGCCGTCGTCGTCGATCAGGGCGATGGTGGCCTCGACGATGGCCTCCCTGGTCAGGGTGGAGGCGCCCTTGCGGGGTCGGCCTCGGCGGGCCGGGGTTCCAGGCCCGTTCCCGGTGGGCTCCGTCTTGGTCGTCACCGCTCCATCATGCCTCAACCTTGTCAAAATCCACGGTGTGGACTATAACCGTGGCACCGAATTATCCACGGCGTGGGATTAACGAGCGGAGACCTGGATGGCGAGCTTTCCGTGGAGCGCGACGGACGTGGTCGACCTGCCGACGACCGGCACCCCCGTCGACACGCTCACCGACCTGACCCTCATACCCGGCGGGCCCGGCGCCCGGCTGGCCGCGGCCCGTTCCCAAGGGGCGGACTTCAAAAGGGAGTTCGTGACGACGGGCACGCCCGACACCGTCACCACCTGCGACCTGGTCACGCTGCCCTACCCGACGCGGTTCGGTCTCTTCCGGGCCTCGCGCGCCGTCGCGCCGTTCCTGTCGATCACCAACCGCATGCTCGTCATCCGGTGGCGGGAGACCGACGGACGCTCCCGGACCCTGCTGTTCGAGCCGAGCGACGTCGAACTCGGCAAGTACACACCGTACTTCGACCGGCTGGCGCGGCGGACGCCCGACGTCGTCGCCCGCCAGATGGTGACCGAGCACGAGACGGTCCTCGGTCATCTCGCCCGGCTCGGCATCGCGCCCGAGGACGTCGACTATCTGCTGTTCGACCATCTGCACACACAGGACCTCCGCCGCTGGGTGGGCACCACCGCCCACCAGGACGACCTGGGCGGCCGTCCCGAGGCGCTGTTCCCGAACGCCAAGGTCGTCGTGCAGCGCGACGAACTCGCCGCCATGGCGGTGCTGCACCCGCTCCAGAGGCCCTGGTACCAGCCCGACACCTACCGTGACGTGCCGCCCGGGGCGTTCCTGCCGATCGAGGGCTCGGTGCTCCTCGGCCCCGGTGTCGGCGTGGTGAAGACGCCTGGGCACGTGTTCGGCAACCAGAGCCTGGTCCTCAACACCTCGACGGGCGTCTGGGTCAGCAGCGAGAACGTCATCGCGGCCGAGTGCCTGACACCGGAGCACTCACGGCTCCCCGGGCTCACGCGGTGGAGCGGTACATGGGGGCAGGAGGTGGTCCTCAACGCCAACTCCCTGGAGACGACGGCCGATCAGTACAACTCCGTCGTCCTGGAGAAGACCCTCGCCGACCCGAGCCAGGCCGATCCGCGCTTCCTGCAGTTCTTCCCGTCGAGCGAGTTGACCGGCGCCTGGACCAATCCCGGTACGAAGCCGACGTTCAGCCATCACGCCATCACCCACACGAGCTAGCGAGCCACGACCATGAACCGCTTCGCCCTGCCGTCCGAGTCCGTGCTGCGCGCCCGCGAGAAGCTCGTCCTCGACCACTTCCACGACGAGGTCGCCCAGGACTGGGACGCCACCCTCTCCACCTTCCCGCACCCGCACTACGAGTTGATCGCGATGATGCGGGTCCACGACGGCGACGCGGAGGTGCGCGACTACTACGACGACACGCGGGTGGCGTTCCCCGACCAGAACCACGAGATCATCGCCTTCCGGCACAGCGCGGACGCCGTCATCGTCGAGTTCTGGCTGACGGGCACCCATCTGGGGCCGCTGGGCTCGATACCCGCGACCGGGGCCGCCCACCGCACCCGGATGACCGCGTACTTCGTCTTCGACGAGGACGAGAACCTCGTCACCGAACGGATCTACTTCGACCAGTTGAGCATCCTCAAGCAGCTCGTGGCCGGTGTCGACAAGCGCAGGCCGAGCGGTCTGCTGAAGCTCGCCCGGATCGTCAGGGGCGTCCTCGGGATGGCCGGCGGCGCCCCCGACCCCCGGCTCCTGGCCACCGTCCCGCCCAAGGACCTCGGGTGAGGGTCCACCACCTCAACTGCGGGACGATGCGGCTGCCTGGCGCCCGCCTGGTCTGCCACGTCCTGGCCGTGGAGACCGGCGGCGGACTGCTCCTCGTGGACACCGGGTTCGGGACCGCGGACATCGCCGAACCCGCCCGCCGGACAGGCGCGATGCGCCGTGTGGTGCGCCCCGCGTTCGACCCGCGGGAGACCGCGCTGCACCAGATAAGGGAGTTGGGGTTCCGCGCCGAGGACGTCACCCACATCGTGGCGACCCACTTCGACCTCGACCACATCGGCGGGCTCGCGGACTTCCCCGAGGCCCAGGTCCATGTGACGGCGGCGGAGGCGCGCGGGGCGCTCTCCCCGGCCACCCTGCTGGAGCGTGGACGCTACCGGCGGACCCAACTGTCGCACCGGCCACGGCTCGTGCGGCACGAGCCGACCGGGGAGCGGTGGCGCGGGTTCGCGGCGGCACGGCAACTGACCTCGGTCGACGACGGTGTGGTGCTGGTGTCGATGCCCGGCCACACCCGGGGGCACGCGGCGGTCGCGGTCGACGCGGGCGGCTACTGGGTGCTGCACTGCGGGGACACCTTCTACCACCCCGGCACCCTCGACGGGACGCCCGTACCGTGGTCGCTGCGCGTGCAGGAACGCCTGGTGGCCCATGACATACGGGAGTTGAGGAGCAGTCAGGCACGGGTCGCGGCGCTCCGCGCGGCCGGTACGGAGGAGCTGATGGTGGTGTGCTCGCACGACCCGGCCCTGTTCGAGGCGGCCCGCGCCCGCGCCGCGACGGGCGGTCGCTAGGAGCGGGCGTCCAGCCAGTCGTACCAGTCGTCCAGGCCCTCCCCGGTGGTCGCGGAGAGGGTCAGCACCCGCAGGTCCGGGTTGACCGACCGGGCGTACCTCACGCACTGGTCGGTGTCGAAGTCGACGTACGGCAGCAGGTCGACCTTGTTGATGATCACGAGGTCGGCGACGGCGAACATGTACGGGTACTTGAGCGGTTTGTCGGTGCCCTCGGTGACCGAGATGATCACCGCGCGGCTCCGTTCGCCGAGGTCGAAGAGGGCCGGGCAGACCAGGTTGCCGACGTTCTCGACCAGGACGAGCGAGCCGCCGTCGGGGGCAAGGGTGGTGAGCGCGCCCTGAACCATCTCCGCGTCGAGATGGCATCCGGCTCCGGTGTTGACCTGGACGACGGCGCCGCCCGCCCGGCGGATCCGCTCCGCGTCGAGCGTCGTCTCCTGGTCGCCCTCGATGACCGCGACCGGACGCCGCCGGCCGGTGAGGTCGCGGACGGTGCGTTCGAGGAGGGTGGTCTTGCCCGCCCCCGGCGAACTCATCAGATTGACGGCCACGATGTCCCGCTCGGCGAGCCAGGAGCGGTTGCGGGCGGCCAGTTCCTCGTTCTTGCCGAGGACCCGCTGCTCCAGGGTGATGGTCTCCCCGCCGCCCGACGGCGCGTCCCGCACCTGGTCGTGGTCGTGCGGGTGCGCGTGCGGCACGGCGATCCTCGGACCGCCGCCGCCCTCACCACGTCCGTCGTAGCAACCGCAGGTACCGCACATGTCGTCAGCCCACTCTCATCGAGACGATCTGCAGCTCCTGCCCCGACGTGATGGCCACGTCGGCACTGCCGCACGGACACAGCAATACAAGATCGGGGAGGGCGAAGTCCTTCTCACACGCCCGGCAGTGCGCTGTTCCCGGCGGCTGGTCGATTTCGAGTTGCGCGCCTTCGGCGACCGTGCCCGCGGTGGTGAGATCGAAGCAGAACCGCATGGAATCGGGAACGACGGCGGTCAGTATTCCCACCCTGATCCGTACGGTACGCACCGGCCGCCCGTCGGCCCGTTCGCAGACGGCGTCGACAATGCTCTGGGTGATTGACAGTTCATGCAATTCAGGACGCGCCTTCCCGGCTTCTCGTATTCACCCGGACGGAAGCATTCGGCCGCACGAAGGGGCCGCCGCCCGAATGAATCTCGTGTTGACAGAACAAGCGGGCGGATTCTAGATGGTAGCAATGCGAGTGATACCGCACTCGCTGGTATCGGGCGGTTCACATCCCGGAAGGCAGCGGGCCATGCCGACAGAAGCAGCGATAAAAGCGGAGAACACCCTCATCCATGTGCTGTGGATCAACGCGGGTCTGAGCTGTGACGGCGACTCGGTCGCGCTGACCGCCGCCACCCAGCCGAGCGTCGAAGAGATCGCGCTCGGTGCGCTGCCCGGCCTTCCCCAGGTCGCCATGCACTGGCCGCTCATCGATTTCGAGTGCGGCCCCACCGGCGGCGCCGACGATTTCCTGGAGTGGTTCTTCAAGGCGGACCGGGGGGAGATCGAACCGTTCGTCCTGGTCGTCGAGGGTTCGATCCCCAACGAGAAACTGCACAACGAGGGTTACTGGTCGGGCTTCGGCAACGACCCGGCGACCGGGCAGCCGATGACCACCAGCGAGTGGATCGACCGGCTGGCGCCCAAGGCCACGGCGATCGTCGCGGTCGGCACCTGCGCCACCTACGGCGGCATCCACGCCATGTCGGGCAACCCCACCGGCGCCATGGGCCTGCCCGACTACCTGGGCTGGGACTGGAAGTCCAAGGCGGGCATCCCGATCGTCTGCGTCCCCGGCTGCCCCATCCAGCCGGACAACCTCTCCGAGACGCTCACCTACCTGCTCTACATGGCCACCGACCAGGCCCCGATGATCCCCCTCGACGACGAGCTGCGCCCGACCTGGCTGTTCGGTCGCACGGTGCACGAGGGCTGCGACCGGGCCGGCTACTACGAGCAGGGCGACTTCGCGACCGAGTACGGCTCCCCCAAGTGCATCGTGAAGCTGGGCTGCTGGGGGCCGACCGTGAAATGCAACGTCCCCAAACGCGGCTGGATGAACGGCATCGGAGGCTGCCCCAATGTCGGCGGGATCTGCATCGGCTGCACGATGCCCGGATTCCCCGACAAGTTCATGCCGTTCATGGACGAGCCGCCCGGCGGAAAGCTCTCCACCAACGCCGTCGGCCTCTACGGAGCGACGATGCGGCGGCTGCGGCAGATCACCACGCACACCCTCGACACCGAACCCAAGTGGCGCAAGCGCGGCAAGGAACTGACGAGCGGCGCCACCCGCACCTGGTGACCGAGACCGGCGATCCGATCCACCGCAATTCCCCTCCACCGAACCACCTGGTAACGCACTGAGACGGAAGAAGAGGCAGCCTGATGACAGCGACGAGCCAGGGCAAGAACCAACTGGTGGAGATGGCATGGGATCCCATCACCCGAATCGTCGGGAGCCTGGGTATCTACACGAAGATCGATTTCAAGCAGAAGGTCGTCGCCGAGTGCCACAGCACCAGCTCGATCTTCCGCGGCTACTCGGTCTTCATGAAGGGCAAGGACCCGCGCGACGCCCACTTCATCACCAGTCGGATCTGCGGGATCTGCGGCGACAACCACGCCACCTGTTCCTGTTACGCGCAGAACATGGCGTACGGCGTGAAGCCGCCGCACATCGGTGAGTGGATCGTGAACCTCGGCGAGGCCGCCGAGTACATGTTCGACCACAATATCTTCCAGGAGAACCTGGTCGGGGTCGACTACTGCGAGAAGATGGTCGCCGAGACCAACCCCGGCGTCCTCGAACAGGCCAACAACACCCCCTCGCCGCACGCCGACGCCCACGGGTACCGCACCATCGGCGACATCATGCGCTCGCTGAACCCGTTCACCGGCGAGTTCTACCGCGAGGCCCTCCAGGTCAGCCGGATGACCCGGGAGATGTTCTGCCTGATGGAGGGGCGCCATGTGCACCCCTCCACGCTCTACCCGGGCGGCGTCGGCACCGTGGCGACCATCCAGCTGATGACGGACTACATCACCCGCCTCCAGCGGTACGTGGAGTTCATGAAGAAGGTCGTGCCGATGCACGACGACCTCTTCGACTTCTTCTACGAGGCGCTCCCCGGCTATGAGAAGGTCGGCAACCGCCGTATCCTGCTGGGCTGTTGGGGCTCCTTCCAGGACCCGGAGCACTGCAACTTCGCGTACAAGGACATGACCGACTGGGGTCGGAAGATGTACGTGACCCCCGGCGTCGTCGTCGACGGCAAGCTCGTCACCACCGACCTGGTGGAGATCAACCTCGGTATCCGCATCCTGCTCGGCTCGTCGTACTACAACGACTGGGACGAGCAGGAGACCTTCGTGACCCACGATCCGCTGGGCAACCCGGTCGACCGCAGGCACCCCTGGAACCAGCACACCAACCCCAAGCCGCAGAAGCGGGACCTGGACGACAAGTACAGCTGGGTGATGTCGCCGCGCTGGTTCGACGGCAAGGACTACCTCGCGCTCGACACCGGCGGCGGGCCGCTCGCGAGGCTCTGGGTCACGGCGCTGGCGGGCCTGGTCGACATCGGCTACGTCAAGGCCACCGGCAGCAGCGTGAAGATCAACCTGCCGAAGACCGCCACCCGGGGCCCGGTGGAGCTGGAGTGGCGGGTCCCGAAGTGGAGCAACACCATCGAGCGCAACCGGGCGCGCAGCTACTTCCAGGCGTACGCGGCGGCCTGCGCGCTGCACTTCGCGGAGAAGGCGCTGGTGGAGATCCGGGCCGGGCGCACCAAGACCTGGGAGAAGTTCGAGGTGCCCGAGGAGGGCGTCGGCTGCGGCTTCACCGAGGCGGTGCGCGGGGTGCTCTCGCACCACATGGTGATCAAGGACGGCAAGATCGCCAATTACCACCCGTATCCGCCCACTCCGTGGAACGCGAGCCCGCGCGACAGCTACGGGACGCCGGGACCGTACGAGGACGCGGTGCAGGGCCAGCCGATCTTCGAGGAGAACGACCGGGAGAACTTCAAGGGCATCGACATCATGCGCACGGTGCGCAGCTTCGACCCCTGCCTCCCGTGCGGGGTGCACATGTACCTCGGTGAGGGCAAGAAGCTCGAACTGCTGCACTCGCCGACGCAGTCCGCCGGCAGTGAATGACATGACGGAGCAGGAGACGCCCGAGCCGTCGCCCGCCGAGAGCTGGCGGGCCACCGGGGAACGGATCGACACCCTCATCGCCGCGAGCGCGGCGGGCGGTGAGGTGGCGCGCGAGCGCAGCGAGGAACTGGTGCGGCTCGTCACGGACTTCTATGGTGCCGGCCTGGAGCGGCTGCTCGACCTGGTCCACGAGCACGGCGCGCTGGGCGATCAGGTGCTGGCCGCTCTCGCCGACGACGACCTGGTGGCGAGCGTGCTGCTGGTGCATGGACTGCACCCGTACAGCGTGGCGACCCGCGTCGAGAAGGCGCTGGACAGCGTCCGGCCCTATCTGGGCTCGCACGGCGGTGACGTCGAGCTGGTCGCGGTCACGGAGGACGGGACGGTGCGGCTGCGGCTGCTGGGCAGTTGCGACGGCTGTCCCTCGTCGTCGGCGACGCTGGCGCTCGCGGTGCGGGGCGCGGTCGAGGCGGCGGCGCCCGAGGTCACCACGATCGAGGTGGAGGACGCGGCGGCGGCCGGGGAACCGGCGGCGCTGGTCCCGGTGGACTCGCTGTTCTCCCGGCTGCACGAGGCGGGCCCTGACGGCGCGGGCGCCGAGGGTCCGGCCGCGCCCGGGGCGGGCTGGCAGCGGGTGCCCGCGCTGCTCGGCCTGGAGTCCGGGGGTGTGGAGCGGCTGACCGTCGGTGGGCTGCCCGTGGTGGTCTGCCGGATCGGGCCCGACCTGTTCGCCTTCCGTGACCGCTGCGCCCGGTGCGAACGGCCTTTCCAGGGCGCGACGTTGGCCAGACGGCTGGGCGGCGGCGCCAACGACGGGGTGCTGAGCTGCTCCGCGTGCCGCGCGCACTACGACGTGCGGCGGGCCGGTGCCTGTCTCGACGCGGACGCGGACGGCGCCCATCTGGACCCGCTGCCGGTGCTGGCGGACGGGGCCTCGGTCGCGGTCGCCGTCCCGACCGATCCGGTGGCCGCGCCGTGACCGCGCCCGCCGGACGCTCGGCGTCGCCGGCCGCCGCGCTGCTGCGGCTCAGCCGCAACCGTCCCGCGCCTCCCACCGAGGAGCGCTGCGAGATGTGCGCCGTGCCGGTCGGCGCGGAGCACCAGCATGTGGTCGCCCTGGAGAACCGCACTCTGATGTGCTGCTGCCGGGCCTGCTGGCTGCTGTTCACGGACGACGGGGCACGGCTGCGCTACCGCGCGGTGCCCGACCGGTATCTCAGCTTCGATCAACTCCCCCTGGACGCACGGGCCTGGGACGAGCTGGAGATCCCGGTGGGTCTCGCCTTCCTGTTCCGCAACTCCGTCCAGGAACGCGTCGTCGCGTTCTATCCCGGGCCGGCCGGGGCGACGGAGTCGGAGCTGCCGCTCGCCGCCTGGACCGCCCTCGTCCAGGCGCGTCCCGAACTGGCCACCGTGCGCCCGGATGTCGAGGCGCTGCTGGTGCGGCGTACCGAGTGCGGCGGGCGGGCGGGCGTGACGTCGTGTCATCTGGTCCCGATCGACGCGTGCTACGAACTCGTCGGCAGGCTGCGGACGCTGTGGCGCGGTTTCGACGGCGGGCAGGAGGCGCACGCCGCCATGGACGCGTTCTTCGAACAGGTCGGCGCGCGCAGCAGACCGGCGGACGTGCCCTCAGCGACCGCTTCCCCGACCGCCGTGGACGATGTCTCATGACCGGGCCCGACACCTCGGAACTCGCCTTCTCCGTACGGGACGTGGTCGCCGAGCCGTACAGCGCGGCGCCTCAACTGACCGCGCGGGTACGGATCGAGGACGGCTCGGGCGAGCGGATCCACGCGATCGTGCTGCGCTGCCAGGTCCGTATCGAACCGCAGCGGCGCCCCTACGACCAGGCCGAACAGGAAGGTCTGCGAGGGCTGTTCGGGGGGCGCGAGCGGTGGTCGGACACGCTGCGGCCGTTCCTGTGGATGCAGTGCAACACCACCGTGCAGGGGTTCACCGGCACCACCGAGGTCGACCTCGCGCTGCCGTGCACCTATGACTTCGACGTCGTCGGCTCGCGCTATCTGCACGCGCTCGGCGCCGGCACCGTCCCGGTCTCCCTGCTGTTCTCCGGCACGGTCTTCACCAAGGGCACCGGGGACGGCGGTTCGGGGTTCGGGGTGCGGCAGGTGCCCTGGGACTGCGAGGCGCGGTACGAGCTGCCGGTCGCCGTGTGGCGGCAGGTGATCGACTTCCATTTCCCGCGGTCCGGGTGGATCAGGCTGGAGCACGACGTGCTCAGCAGCTTCGCGGAGTTCCGTGAGCGGCACGGCCTGATCAGCTGGGACGAGACGGTGCGCACTCTGCTGGCGGGCGCGGCCGGTGCCGACGCCGACGAACTCGATGAGGTGGTCCGGTGACCCCGGTGACTCCGATCGATCTCGACCCGGTGCGGGAGGTCGCCGACGCGGTGCTGTACGAGGGGTACTTGCTGTACCCGTACCGGGCCAGCTCCCACAAGAACCAGTCGCGTTGGCAGTTCGGGGTGCTCGGACCGCCCGCGGCGGCGCCCGCGAGTTTCGCGGAGGACCCGGGCATGGCGATGCAGTGCCTGCTCGCGGTGCCCGCGGACGCGCCGGGCCCCGGCGAGGTGACGGTCCTGCTGCGGTTCCTCCAGCACCAGGTGCGTCAGGTGCTGCGCCGGGACGCGGACGGCGGTGAGACGGCCGTCGCCGAACTGGTGGTGGCCGGTCGCTCGGTGCTGACCTGGGACGAGGCCGTGGAGTGCGAAGTCGACCTGGGCGCGCTGCCGTTGGCCGGGTCCACGGATCAGGTCCGTACGGTCGCCGGTGGCGAGGAGACCGAGATCCTCACGGACGCCGACGGCTCCGCGGTCGGCCGGATCGTGCGCGGCCGTGACGCCCTGACCGTGCGGGTCCGCACCCGGGTGGAGGAGGACGACGGTCTGCTGCGGCTGTCGGTCCGTGTGGACAACGAGCACGCCGGGGCCGTCGCCGACAAGGACGCCGCGATCCACGCCTCCCTCATCGGCACCCATCTGCTCCTCCAGGCGCGGGGCGCCGCGTTCGTGTCGCTGCGCGAACCCCCGCGGCAGGCGGCGGCCGCCGCGGCGCGCTGCGAACAGCGGCGGTGCTGGCCGGTGCTGGCCGGGCCGAAGGGCTCGACGGACACCGTGCTGGGGGCACCGATCATCCTCTACGACCACCCGGAGATCGCCGAGCAGAGCACCGGTGCCCTCTTCGACTCCACGGAGATCGACGAGATCCTCACGCTGCGGGTGATGACGATGACGGAGGCGGAGAAGGCGGAGGCGCGGGCCACCGACCCCCGGGCCCGCGAGATCATCGACCGCTGCGACGCGATGGCCCCGGGTGAACTCCAGCAGTTGCACGGCCTGTTGCGCGACCCGCAGGGCCGGGGCCCGGACGCCTTCGACACCGGTGGCGCCCCGTGGTGGGACCCGGCCGCCGACGCGTCCGTGTCACCCGAGTCCGACAGCGTCCTCGTCGACGGGGTCGCCGTCGCCAAGGGCAGCCTCGTCCGGGTCCGTCCCCGGCGCCGCGCCGACGCCCAGGACCTGTTCTTCGCCGGGCAGGTCGCGCGGGTGACGGCCGTGCTCTCGGACGTCGACGGCGGCGTGCACGTCGCCCTTGTCCTCGTCGACGACCCGGCGGCCGACCTGCACGACTGGTACGGCCGCTACTTCTACTTCACCCCCGACGAACTGGAGCCGCTGCCCGGCGACTTCGGTCAAGGCAGCACCGACGCAACGCAGGTGCGGAAGGAGAACCCATCGTGAGAATCCTGGGACTGGTCACCACGGGTGTGGCCGCCGCCGTCGCGGCGGTCGCCGTCGTGGTCGGCCTGCGGTCGATCCCCGACATCCGCAGGTACGTCAGAATGCGCTCCATGTGAGCGTGACCAACGGCGTGCTCGTCGCCGGCATCGGCAATATCTTCCTCGGCGACGACGGCTTCGGCCCCGAGGTCGTGCGCGGGCTCGGGGCCGGTGCGGGCGAGCCGCTGCCCGCCGGTGTCCGCGTCGTCGACTACGGCATCCGGGGCATGCACCTCGCCTACGACCTGCTCACCGGGTACGACGCGCTGGTGCTGGTGGACGCCTACGCGGGTGGCGGTCCGCCCGGTGAGCTGACCGTGCTCAAGGTCGGTCCCGGCGACCTCGGTACGGGTGAATTCGACGCACACGGCATGAATCCGGTCGCAGTGCTGGCAAATCTCACCAAACTTGGCGGTACGCTCCCGCTGACCCACCTCGTGGGCTGCACCCCCGCCGATGTCGACGAGGGCATCGGTCTCAGCGAGGCGGTCGCCGCGGCCGTCCCCTCGGCGGTCGCGGAGGTACGGGCGCTGCTCGCCCGGCTGACCGCGGCCGGCCACTGCCCCGCACCGCACCCCGCCCGTACACCCGCGCCCGAACGGACCCGGAGGTCCTGATCATGTGTCTCGGCATTCCGGGTCGCGTCGTGGAGCTGGTCGAGGGGTACGCGGACCAGCTCGCGCTCGTCGACGTGGAGGGCGCCGGGCGCCGCGTCAACGTCGGCATGCTCGACGCGCCCCCCGCGGCCGGCGACTGGGTCCTGCTCCACATGGGCTTCGCGGTGGAGATCATCGACGAGACGAAGGCCGAACAGGCGCTGTCGGGGCTTCGGATGATGGGCGCCGGCAGCTGCGACGAGGAGGTGCCGCCCGCCCGACAGGCCCTGGTCCGACGGCGGTTCGAGGTGCGCGGGGTGGTACAGGGCGTGGGCTTCCGCCCGTTCGTCTATGTCACGGCCTCCGCGCTCGCCCTCACCGGCTCGGTCGCCAACACCGGCACCGGGGTCCTCGCCGAGGTGGAGGGTGACCTCGACGCGGTGACGGAGTTCGGGCACCGGCTGCGGACCGGGCCGCCGCCGCTCGCGGCCGTGGAGTCCGTGACGGAGACCGACCTGCCGCTCGCGGGTGACGCCGGGTTCACCATCGCCGACACCGCGGCGACCGGCCGGGCCCGTACCCTCGTCTCCCCCGACACCGCGACCTGCCAGGACTGCCTGGCCGAACTCCGCGACCCCGGCGACCGCCGCCACCGTCACCCCTTCATCACCTGCACGCACTGCGGGCCACGGTTCACGATCGTCACCGGCCTGCCCTACGACCGCGCCGCGACGACGATGGCCGCGTTCCCGATGTGCGCCGCGTGCCGCACCGAGTACGAGGACCCGCGCGACCGCAGGTTCCACGCCCAGCCGATCGCCTGTCACGACTGCGGCCCGCGCCTCGAACTCATCGACGCCGTGAGCGAGGAGCCCCTGCACGGGGACGAAGCGCTGCGCGCCGCACGGAAGTTGCTCGCCGACGGCGGGATCGTCGCGGTCAAGGGGCTCGGCGGCTACCACCTCGCCTGCGACGCCCGCGACGAGACGGCCGTCGCCCGGCTGCGGCGCCGCAAACGGCGCGGCGGCAAGCCGTTCGCCGTGATGGCCGCGAACCTCGACGTCGCCGGGGAACTCGTCACCATGACCGAGGACGAGCAGGCGCTCCTCACCGGCGCGAGGAAGCCGATCGTGCTGCTCCCCCGCCGAACAGGCCCCGGCAGCACCCGAGTTGCCGACGCGGTGGCGCCCGGCAGCCCGGACCTCGGCATGCTGCTCCCCTACACCCCGCTGCACGTCCTCCTCTTCGGACTCGACGGCGACCGACCCGGCCCCGACGTCCTCGTGATGACGTCGGGCAACCGCTCGGGCGAGCCGATCGTCATCGACGACGCGCAGGCGCTGACCGAACTCGCCCCGCTCGTCGACGCCTGGCTGCGGCACGACCGGGCGATCCGGATCCCCTGCGACGACTCCGTCAGCCGGTTCGTCGCGGGCGCCGAACTGCCGGTCCGGCGCGCCCGCGGCCACGCCCCGCTGCCCCTCGCGCTGCCCTTCGAGGTGCCGCCGCTGCTCGCGGCGGGCGCCGACCTGAAGAACACCTGCGCGCTGGGCGAGGGTGGCTACGCCTGGGTCAGCCAGCACATCGGCGACCTGGACGACCTCTCCACCGTCGAGGCGCTCACCCGGACCGCGGACCATCTCACGCTGCTGACCGGCGTCGAGCCCGAGCAGTTGGTGGCCGACCGGCACCCCGGTTACCGGTCGGGCACCTGGGCCCGCACCCACGCCCGCGGGCGGGCGGTGCGGACGGTGCAGCACCATCACGCGCACATCGCGTCGGTCATGGGCGAGCACGGGCTCGGTCCCGGTGAGAGCGTCATCGGCTTCGCCTTCGACGGCACCGGACACGGCACCGACGGCGCGGTGTGGGGCGGTGAGGCGCTGATCGCGGGCTACAAGTCGTACCGGCGCGCCGCCCAGCTGGCGTACGTGCCGCTGGCCGGGGGTGACGCCAGCGTGCTGCGGCCGTACCGGATGGCGCTCGCGCATCTGCGGGCCGCGGGGGTCGGCTGGGACGAGGAGCTGCCCCCGGTGGCGGCCTGCCCGGAGACCGAACGGAACGTGCTGGCCCACCAGTTCGCGACCGGCTTCGGCTGTGTGCCGACGTCGAGCATGGGCCGCCTCTTCGACGCGGTGGCCTCCCTCGCGGGGGTCAGGCACGAGGTCGCGTACGAGGCGCAGGCCGCGATCGAGCTGGAGAACCTGGCGAGGTCGGCGCCCGCCGATGACCCGGGGCACGGGTACGCCTTCGGCACCCTGACCGGGCCGGGACCCGGTGATCCGGTGCGCGCCGACCCCGGTCCTGTGATCCGCGCGGTGGTCGCCGACGTACGGGCCGGTACCGCGCGGGAGGTGATCGCGGCGCGCTTCCACACCGCCGTCGCCCGCCTCACCGTCGACCTGGCCGGTCTGTGCCGGGAGCGGAGCGGTCTCGACGTGGTGGTGCTCGGGGGCGGCGTGTTCCAGAACGCGAAGCTCCTCACAGAGACCCAATACGCCCTGGAAGCAGGGGGTTTCACCGTCCTGCGGCCCCGCCTGCTGCCGCCCAACGACGGCGGCCTCGCCTTCGGGCAACTGCTCATCGCGGCGGCCGGCGGCTGACACCCCGCGCCCGCCTCCCGTGCAACCACCCGTGTGACACGGGCAACCCACGACCGTAGAGAAGGAAGGCACCATGTGTCTGGCAGTTCCCGGGCGGGTCCTGCGGACCGCCGAGGTCGACGGCGCGCTGATGGCCGAGGTCGACTTCGGCGGGGTACGCAAGGAGGTCTGCCTCCAGTACGTGCCCGACGCGGCGGTCGGCGAGTACGTCGTCGTGCACGTCGGCTTCGCCATCCAGCGGCTCGACGAGGCGTCCGCGCGGGAGACCCTCGCCACCTTCGAGCGACTCGGGCTCCTGGAAGAGGAGTTCGGCGACGGCTTCGCACTGGCCGCCCGACAGCTGGACACCCCGGAAGGAGCCGAACGGTGAAGTACCTGGACGAGTTCAGCGACCCCCAGCTGGCCGAGCGCCTGCTCCAGCAGATCCACGCGGCCACCACCCGGCCGATGGCGATGATGGAGGTCTGCGGCGGCCAGACCCACTCGATCATCCGACACGGCATCGACCAACTCCTGCCCGAGCAGATCGAGTTGATTCACGGACCGGGATGCCCCGTCTGTGTGACCCCGCTGGAGATCATCGACCGGGCGCTCGCCATCGCCGCCCGCCCCGGCGTCGTCTTCTGCTCCTTCGGCGACATGCTGCGGGTGCCGGGCAGCGGGCAGGACCTGTTCTCCGTCAAGAGCGCGGGCGGCGACGTCCGGGTCGTGTACTCCCCGCTCGACGCCCTGAGGATCGCGCGGGAGAACCCCGACAAGGAGGTCGTGTTCTTCGGCATCGGCTTCGAGACGACCGCCCCCGCCAACGCCATGACGGTCCATCAGGCGCGGCGGCTCGGCGTGCGCAACTTCTCGCTGCTCGTCTCGCACGTCCTGGTGCCGCCCGCCATCGCGGCCATCATGGAGTCCCCCACCTGCCGGGTGCAGGCGTTCCTGGCCGCCGGGCACGTGTGCAGCGTGATGGGGACCTCGGAGTATCCGGCGCTCGCCGAGAAGTACCGGGTGCCCATCGTCGTCACGGGGTTCGAGCCGCTCGACATCCTCGAAGGGATCCGCCGCACGGTCCTCCAACTCGAAGCGGGCCGCCACGAGATGGAGAACGCCTACCCGCGCGCCGTGCGCGACGAGGGCAATCTGCCCGCCAAGGAGATGCTGCGGGACGTCTTCGAGGTCACCGACAGGACCTGGCGCGGCATCGGCACGATCCCCCGCAGCGGATGGCGACTGGCCCAAAAGTACGCGGAGTTCGACGCCGAGAACCGGTTCGACGTGGAGGCGATCCGCACCGCCGAGTCCTCGCTCTGCCGCTCGGGCGAGGTGCTCCAGGGACTCATCAAGCCGCACGAGTGCGCGGCGTTCGGCAAGGAGTGCACTCCGAGGAATCCCCTGGGCGCCACCATGGTGTCCTCCGAGGGCGCGTGCGCCGCGTACCACGCGTACCGCCGACTGGAACTGGTCGAGGCGAAGTGACTGAGACGACGGACCAAGCCCCCACCACCGCACCGGACTTCGAGAACTGGGTCTGCCCGGTGCCGCTGCGCGAGACCCCGACCGTCGTGATGGGCCACGGCGGCGGCGGAGCGATGTCCGCCGAACTGGTCGAGCACCTCTTCCTCCCGGCGTACGGTTCCGCGGCAGCGCCCGAACTGGGCGACTCCGCCGTGCTCGACCTCGGCGCCGGCACCCGACTCGCCTTCTCCACCGACTCGTTCGTCGTGAAGCCGATGTTCTTCCCCGGCGGGTCCATCGGGGACCTCGCGGTGAACGGCACGGTCAACGACCTGGCGATGTCGGGCGCCGTACCGCTCTACCTGTCCTGCGCGTTCATCCTCCAGGAGGGCACCGTCCTCACCGAACTCGGCCGGATCGCCCAGGACATGGGGGCGGCGGCGCGGGCGGCTGGGGTCCGGCTCGTCACCGGGGACACCAAGGTCGTCGACAGCGGCAGCGGGGACGGCGTGTACGTGAACACCTCGGGGATCGGCGTCGTCCCCGAGGGGGTGCGGATCGGCCCGCGCCGAGCGCGCCCCGGGGACGCCGTGCTGATCAGCGGTGACATCGGGGTGCACGGAGTGGCGGTGATGAGCTGCCGTGAGGGCCTGGAGTTCGGGACCGCCGTGGAGAGCGACACCGCCCCGCTGCACGGCCTGGTCGCCGCCCTGCTCGCCACCGGCGTCGACGTCCATGTGCTGCGCGACCCCACCAGGGGAGGCGTCGCGGCCTCCCTCAACGAGATCGCCACCGCCTCGGAGGTCGGCGTCGAACTGGTCGAACGCGACCTGCCGGTACCGGAGTCGGTGCGCGACGCGTGCAGCCTGCTGGGCCTCGACCCCCTCCAGGTCGCCAACGAGGGGAAACTGATCGCCGTCGTCCCCGGCGAGTCGGCCGACCAGGTCCTCGCGGCCATGACGGCGCATCCGCTGGGCGGCGGTGCCCGCCGGATCGGCACGGTCGTCCCCGGGCATCCCGGCATGGTGGTGGCCAGGACCGGCCTGGGCGGCACCCGGGTGGTCGGACTCCCCGTCGGCGAACAGCTCCCGAGGATCTGCTGAATGAGCGCGCGCGGAGCGGTCCTCTTCGCCCGGTACGCCTATCCGCCCAACGAACTCGGCTACTGCGGGCCCGCCGACGCCTCGGCGCTGCTGCGCCCGGAGGAGACCGCGGGCATCGAGCGGCACGCCCGCCGGTTCGAGGGCGCCTGGTGCTACCTCGAACTGCTCGCGGAGGCGGCCGGGTTGTCGGACCCGCTCGACGAGCGGGTGGTCGAGGCGTACTGGATCGGCAACGACCTTCTGGAGCTGGCCTCTTCGCCCGCGGTGCTGGCCCGGCTCCGCGAGCGCTTCCACGGCCAGACGGGCGGCACCTGGCAGGACGCGTCGGAGCGCGCCCTGGCCCACCACGCCTTCCAGGTCTTCGAGGTGTACCCCTGGGCGGAGTTGCTGCGGACCTCGGGCCATCCGACGGCGGTCTCCGTCCTCGACCGGTGCCGCATCCGCACCGGTGTGGTCCGCTCGATCGAGGGCGAGTCGGCGACCGTCGAGTCCAGGCCCCTCGCCTGGACCGGCGGCGAGCTGGTGCGCGGGCCGTCCCGCCGGGAGTCCGTGCGCTGGTCGACGGGCGGCCGGTCACTGCTGCCGGGGCTCTCCCCCGGTGACGTGGTGGCGCTGCACTGGGACTGGGTGTGCGACGTCCTCACCGGGCCGCAGGCGGCCCGGATCGAGGCTACGGAGGCTCGGCAACTGGGTTCGCTGGGGTTGGCGTCTTCGGTGGTCCCGTAGCCGGACGCGGCGCTGCCTCGCGGGACCGGTCCCGATGCGAGGCCGGGGGTGACGTCGGCGACGGTGAGGGCGCCTATGGCGGGGTCGCCGACCACGCCTTTGTGCCGGTCGCGGCCGAAGCGGACCGGCGCCCCGTGTTCGAGGGGGATGGCGGCGCCACGGACTCATCGCCACGCGATCAGACGGTGGGGGCGCTCCAGCACCGCGGCCACGTCGGCGAGCACCTTCGAGCCGAGTTCACCGTCGACCAGCCGGTGGTCGAAGGAGAGTGACAGCGTGACCACCTGACGGGGCGTCACGCGTTTCTTGTGGACCCAGGGGCGGCTTCCGATCGCGCCCACGGCGAGGATCGCCGCCTCGCCCGGAGGCAGGATGGGGGTGCCGCTGTCGACCGCGAAGACACCGATGTTGGTGAGGGTGACGGTCCCGCCGGTCAGCGCGGCCGGGGTGGTCCGGCCGGCCCGCGCGGCGGCCACCAACTCCGCCAGCGCGTCCGCGAGGGCGGTCAGGGGCAGGGTGTGGGCGTCCTTGATGGTGGGAACCAGCAGTCCTCGTGGGGTGGCGGCGGCGATGCCCAGGTTGACGTAGTCCTTGCGCACGATCTCCTGGGCCGCCTCGTCCCAGCTGGCGTTGATCTCCGGGTGGCGCTCGATCGCGACGAGCAGCGCCCTCGCCACGAGGAGCAGCGGGCCGACCCGGCGGCCGGCGAACTCCGGTTCCGCTCTGAGGTCGCGGACCAGCTTGACCGTCCGGGTGACGTCGACGGTGACGAACTCGGTGACGTGCGGGGCGGTGAACGCGGAGGCGGTCACCGCGGCGGCGGTGGCCCTGCGGACCCCGCACACCGGCACCCGGGTCTCCCTGGGGTCGACGGCGGGCGCGGGCGGCGGTTCCGGGCCGGTGCGGGGCGGGACCGCGTCGGATCGGTCCCCGGCCGCCGCGCGGACTTCGTCCCGGGTGATGACGCCGTCCGGGCCCGAGGGCCGCAGGGCGGCGAGGTCGACGCCGAGGTCCCTGGCGAGCTTGCGGACCGGCGGCTTGGCCAGCACCGATCCCGGTGCCGGCCGGCGGGCGGTGGCGCCCGCCGCGATGCGCGGCCTGCGCCCGGCGGCCTCGGGGGCGACGCCGTACCCGACGAGCACCGACTGCCGGGGGTTCGGCGCGGCCTGCGGCTCCTCGACGGTGATGACGACGGCGCCCACGGCCACCGTCTGACCCGCGGCGCAGCGCAGTTCGCGGACCGTGCCGTCGAACGGGATCGGCAGCTCCACCACGGCCTTGGCGGTCTCGATCTCGCAGACGGTCTGGCCGTCGGTGACGGTGTCGCCGGGGCGTACGTACCAGGTCAGGAGTTCCGCCTCCGTGAGTCCCTCGCCCACGTCGGGCATCCGGAACTCGCGCAGCCGGGCAGCGGTCTCAGCCATGGGGCGGGGAATCCTTCAGTAGGCCAGTGAGTGGTCGACGGTGGCGAGCACCCGGTCGAGGTCGGGCAGGTAGTGCCGTTCGAGGCGGGCCGGCGGGTAGGGGGCGTGGTGGCCGCCCACCCGCAGTACGGGGGCCTCCAGGGTGTAGAAGCACCGGGTGGTGATCCTGGCGGCGATCTCCGCGCCGGCCCCGAAGAAGACGGGCGCCTCGTGCACGACGACCAGGCGGTGGGTCTTCTCCACGGATGTCTGCACGGTGTCGAAGTCGACGGGTGACACCGACCGCAGGTCGACGACCTCCAGGGAGTGCCCGTCGGCGGCCGCGGCCTCGGCCGCCTCGACGCACAGCTTCACCGAGGGCCCGTACGCCACGAGCGTCAGATCGGTGCCGGCCCGGACGATCTGTGCCCGGTGCAGCGGCGGGGGCGTCGCGTCCGGGTCCACCGCGCCGGTGTCCCAGTACCGGCGCTTCGGCTCGAAGAAGATCACCGGGTCGTCGCTGCGGACGGCCTGCCTGAGCATCCAGTAGGCGTCCGACGGATTCGACGGCGACACGACCTTCAGCCCGGCCACGTGGGCGAAGAGGGCCTCCGGTGACTCGCTGTGGTGCTCGACGGCGCCGATGCCGCCGCCGTAGGGGATGCGGATGACCACCGGCATCCGCAGGGTGCCCCCGGACCTGGCGTGGAGCTTGGCCAGCTGGGTGACGATCTGGTCGTACGCCGGGAAGACGAATCCGTCGAACTGGATCTCGACCACGGGTCGGTAGCCGCCGAGGGCCAGTCCGATGGCCGTGCCGACGATGCCCGACTCGGCGAGCGGGGAGTCCATCACCCGGTCCTCGCCGAAGTCCTTCTGCAGGCCGTCGGTCACCCGGAAGACACCGCCGAGCCTGCCGACGTCCTCCCCCATCACCAGGACATCGCGGTCGTCCTCCAGTGCCGTGCGCAGGGACAGGTTGAGCGCTTTGGCCAGTGTCATGGTGTCGGCCGGCATGGTCAGGGCCTCTCCGGGTCGGTGAAGGATCGTTCGTACTCCTCGAAGCCACGGCGTTCTTCGTCCACGAGGGCGTGGCCCTCGGCGTGGACGTGGTCGAAGACGCCGAGCCGCTCGGGGTCGGGCATGGTGCGCACGGCGTGCCGGACCCGGTGGGCCAGTTCCCTGGCCTGCTGCTCGACCTCGTCGAAGAAGTCCGGCGCCGCGTGGCCGGCCGCGGTCAGATGGGTGCGCAGCCGGGCGAGGGGGTCCTTGGCCCGCCACTGCTCCAGCTCGGCGGGGGGCCGGTAGCGCGTCGGGTCGTCCGAGGTGGTGTGGGCGCCCATGCGGTAGGTGAACGCCTCGACGAGGAAGGGCCCGCCCCCACCCCTGATGTGGTCCAGGGCGTGCCGGGTGACCGCGTGCACGGCGAGCGCGTCGTTGCCGTCCACCCGGACGCCGGGGAAACCGAAGCCCCGCGCCCTGCGGTGCAGCGGGCTGTTCGTCTGGCGGGTGACGGGCTCGGAGATGGCCCACTGGTTGTTCTGGCAGAAGAACAGCACGGGCGCGTCGTGGACCGCGGCGAAGGTGAACGCCTCCGCCACGTCGCCCTCGCTGCTCGCTCCGTCGCCGAAGTAGGCGACGGCCACGGCGTCGCTCCCCCGCTTGGCCAGGCTCATGGCGTACCCGGTCGCGTGCAGCACGTGCGCGCCCACGACCAGTGTGTAGAGGTGGAAGTTGGTCTCGCGCGGGTCCCAACCGCCGTTGGTGACACCGCGGTACAGCTTGACCACGTCGACGGGGTCCACTCCCCTGCACCAGGCGACGCCGTGTTCGCGGTAGCTGGGGAAGACGTAGTCGTCGGGGCGCAGCGCGTGCGCCGAGCCGACCTGGGCCGCCTCCTGGCCCAGCAGGGGCGGCCACAGGCCGAGTTCGCCCTGCCGCTGCAACGCGGTCGCCTCGGTGTCGAGTTCGCGGGACATCCGCATGTCGCGGTACAGGGTGCGCAGCAACGCGGGCCGGTAGCCGGGGGTCTGCTCGGGGGGCAGCGTCAACGTCCCGTCGGGAGCGATCAGTTGCAGAGGCGGTGGTTCGTGCGGGCGGTCGGTGAAGGCGTTCAGGGCGTCCGTGAAGGCGGTCGCCGACGCTTCGGGCGGGCGGTGGTCGGTGGGTGCGGTCATGTCGCTTCCCTCTCGGGGCGGCCGCTCGGGGCCTGCGGGCCGCGTGCGGTGGCGGGCGGCGCGGTGATGTCCAGGGTGTGGTCCGGTGTCCAGCGGCCACGCCAGCCCGAGTCCTGCGCGTCCTCGGGGAACCTGGGCGGTCCGAGGGCGACGATGGTGCCACTCTCCCCTCGGGGCAGGGTCGCGCCGCGGGCTCCGCGCACGGCGAGCCTGACCGGTGGCACCGGGCTGCCCGCCCCGGGTTCGTGCGGTCGCACGGCGTCCCGGGCGAGCAGTTCGTGCGCGGTCCATGGCACGGCGCCGTCGGTCGGGGCGAACTCCGACCAGAGCCGGACGCCGGGACGGGCGGCGAAGTGGCGGGCGACCAGCTCGCGCGGGCAGGGGCTGCCGATGAGCACCACGGTGGAGGGGCCGGCCCCGGTCCGGTGGGGTTCGGCGGGCGGCAGTCCGCGGTCGAGGTGGCGGGCGTACGCCTCCGGGGTGAGCAGCGCGACGTCGTCCCCCGCGCCGTCGAGCGGCCAGTCGGGGTCGGGGACCCAGGGCGCGGTGTGCAAGGCCGTGCCGCGGCTGAACGCCCACCACAGGGCGGCCAGCGCGGGGCGGGACAGGGGTCCCTGGTCGACGGCCACCGCGCCGGCCGGCGCTCCGACGCGGCGGGTGCGGTCGGCGGCCGAGCGCAGCCAGGAGCGGTGGTCGATCAGGCGGTCGGGGCCGTGGGGGTCGAGCAGGAGGTGGGCGCCGCCCTCGGGTGAGGAGCGCGGCAGGGCCCGTTCCGGTGGCACCGCCGCGATCTTCCGCCAGGTGGCCGGGTCGTCCAGGGCGAGCGACGGTACGCCCCTGGCGCGCGGGTCGTAGGTGGCGCGGCTGCACAGGATGGCGCGGGCGCCGGTGTGCCGGGCCGCGTCCACGGCGCCGCCCGGTCCGTCGAGGGGCGGGACGCACACGCCCCCGGCCTTCAGGACGCCGAGTTGGGCGACGAGCGCCTGGCGGTGGTCGGCGCAGTCGACGACGAGGGGGTCGCCGAGCTGGACCCCGCCGAGGACGAGCGCGGAGGCCAGGGTGCCGCCCTGGCGTTCGGCCTGGGCGTAGGTGAGCCGGTGCCGCCCGTCCTGGATCGCGACCCGGCTCGGGTGGCGGCCCGCGGTGTGCGCGATCACCTCGTCGAGGGTGTCGGGGGCGGGGCCGGTGGGCCGCTCGGCCGCGACGGGGGCGACGCGGCGGGTCTGTTGCTGGGTGGTCACGGGTCTCCGCCGTTTCAGGAGATGAAGTCGTAGGAGAGCTGGTCGTCGGTGTCGGGCCAGGTGGCGAAGCGGCGCAGTCCGTAGAGCAGCGGATGCTGTTCCTCGGCCAGCCGGGTCACCCGGGTGACCCGGCCCATGATCACGACGTGGTCGCCCACGACCTGGTCGGTGGTGACCGCGCAGTCGGCGACGGTGTGGGCGGCCTCCAGCAGGTGGGGGCCGCCGGTGCCGGCCGGGGCGTGCCAGGCCACCCGGTCGAAGCGGTCGGGGGCTCCGGAGGCGAAGAGTTCGGCGGTGGAACGCGCCCGCCGGTGCAGGAGGTTGACCGCGAACGAGCGGCGGGCCAGGGCCGCGTCGAGCGTCGGGCTGCCGCGGCGCATGCACACCAGCAGCACGGGGGGTTCCATGGAGACGCTGCACAGGGAGGTGAGCGTCATGCCCCACGGGTCGCCTCCGGTGCCGGTGGTGGTCACGATGGTCACGCCGGTGGGGAAGCCGGCCATCAGGGCGCGGAAGTCGGCGGGGTGGCCGTGGTTCATGCCGTCTCCTCCCGTCCGGCCGCCGCGGACGAAGGGGACAGGCGTCCCCTGGTCTCCTCGATCTCGGCGACCACGGCCGCGGTGAACGCGGGGAAGGCGTCCTTGAGGAAGTGGAAGTGTCCGCCGGGGAAGATCCGGCGCCGGAACGCGCCGGTGGTCTCCGGTGCCCAGGCGGCGGCGCCCGCTGCGGGGGCGAGCGCGTCGTCGGTGGCGGCGAAGGCGGTGAGGTCGCCGGTCAGTGGCCGCCGTCCGACGGCGGGCCGGTAGGAGTCGAGGGCCCGGAGGTCGGACCTGATCAGTTGGAGGAACCGGGCGCGGAATTCGGGGAGTTCGTCGAGGCGGTCCGGCATTCCGCCGAGGCGGGTGAGGCGCCGGGCGAGTTCCACCTCGGAGAGGGTGGGGTCGAGGAGGCGGATGCCCGGCCGGACGGCGGGCGCCTGCCGTCCGGAGACGCCCACCCAGAGCGGCACGGTGCCGCGGCTCTCGAGGGACCGGGCGGTCTCGGCGGCGACGACCGCCCCGAAGCTGTGTCCGAACAGGGCCAGCGGCGTTCCGTCGGCGAGGGCGGCGACGTCGTCGGTCACCTGGGCGACGAGCGCTTTCATGTCGGTGAGAGGCGGCAGGCCGTGCCGTTTGCCCCGGCCCGGCAGGTCGAGCAGCAGCAGCTCCCAACTCGGCGGCAGGTAGCGGGTCATGGGGTGGTAGACGGCGCCCGAGCCGCCGGCGTGCGGGACGACGACGAGACGCAGGTCGGCCGGGGTGAGGGTGCGGGGCCTGACGAAGGCGGCGGCGCCGGTGCTCACGCGCCCACCTCCTGTCCGGCCTCGGCGGTGGCGGCGATGCTCTCGGCGAGCTTGCCCAGCAGGTCGCGCAGGGGCAGGTCGAGGGAGAGTTCGCCGGCCGTCATGCCGACCTCGAAGTGCTCCTCGACCCGGGTGATGAACAGGGTGGAGAGGAAGGAGTCCCCGCCGACGTCCAGGAAGGACAGGCCGGGGTCGAGGTCGTCGGCCTGGAGGACGTCGCCGAGCACGTCGAAGAGGTGGCGGGTGAGGGGTTCGGGGGCCAGCGAGTCCGGGAGCGGGACGCCGGTCGCCGTCCCGGTGGCTGGGCCGGTCCTCGCGGTGTCCCGGGGTTCGTCGATCCAGTACCGGGTCGGGCGGAAGGGGTAGGTCGGCAGGTCGGCGACGAAGTGGGCGCCGGGGGCGGCGAGCGGCGCGAGGCGTGGGTCGGCGCCGGCCGTGAACAGCGCGGCGAGCGCGGTGGCCAGCAGTTCAGGGGCGTCCTGGGGACGGGGGCCTGCCAGCGGGAGGGTGGTGCGGCGGCCGTGCGCCTCCCAGGACAGCTCGATACGGGCGACGCCGTGCGCCGCGTCCGGGGCGGGCTGGTCCTCCGTGTCCTGGGCGGGGCGGTCGGCCGTCTGCCGTCCGGGGCCGTCTGCCGTCTGCCGTCCGGGGCCACCGGTCGTCTCCGGTCGAGGGCCGTCGCTCGGTGAGGTCGGGACGCCGAGGCGGGTCAGCAGGGCCCGGAGGGTCTCGGCGGGGTGGCCAGGGGACGCGGCCGGCGGGGCCTGTCCGTCGCGCAGCAGCGGGTGCGCGGCGGTGAGTTCGGCGATGACGGCGGCCAGGGCGTCGGGCGGGCCCTCGGCGCGCAGGGTGATCCGGCGGGGCGGCTCGCCCGCGGCGGCCGTCGACAGGATCTGGGCGCGGCGGTCGGCGAGCGCCTCGGCGAGTTCGCGCGCACCGGTCGCGACGACGGCCAGCCGGTACGGGAAGGGGGCGCGTCCGGCGCGCAGGGTGTGGCAGACGTCGGCGATGCGCGCGTCGTCGGCCGTGCGCAGCAGCGCTCCGATCCGGTCGGCGAGGTGGTCGAGGGCTGAGGGGTCCTTGGCGCTGAGGACGAGGAGTTCGGGACGCCGCAGGCGCGCGGGCGCGGGCGCGGTGGCGGTGGCGGGCGGCTCGTACGTCTCCAGGACGGCGTGGACGTTGGTGCCGCTCATGCCGAAGGAGTTGACGCCGGCGACCCTGCGGGGCAGTTCGGCGGGCCAGGGGGCGTGGTGCCGGGGCACGTCGAAGGCCAGCCGCTCCCAGTCGATGTGCGGGTTGAGGTCGCCGTCGGCCGGGTCGGCGGCGGCCGGGATCACGCCGTGTTCGAGCATCAGCACGGTCTTCATCACCGAGGCGATGCCGGAGGCGCCCTCCAGGTGCCCGAGTCGGGACTTGACGCTGCCGATGCTCAGCGGGGTGCCTCGGCGGCGGACCGCCGCTCCGAGGACGCCGTCGAGCGCGCCGATCTCGATCGGGTCGCCGAGCACGGTGCCGGTGCCGTGCGCCTCGACGTAGCCGATGTCGGCCGGGGAGATCCGGGCGTCGGCGAGGGCCGCCCGGATCACCTCCTGCTGGGCCGGTCCGTTGGGGGCGGTCAGGCCGGACGCGGCGCCGTCGTGGTTGACGGCGGTGCCCCGGATGACGGCGAGGACCGGGCGGCCCTCCCGTTCGGCGGCGTCCAGCCGCATCAGGGCGACGACCCCGACGCCCTCGCCGCGTCCGTAGCCGTCGGCGGTGGCGAGGAACGACTTGGAGCGGCCGTCGGGGGCCAGGGCCCGGGTCTGGCAGAGCGAGACCATCAGGCTCCCGGACAGCAGCAGGTTGGCGCCGGCGGCCAGCGCGTAGCGGCACTCGCGACGGCGCAGCCCCTGGACGGCGAGGTGGAGGGTGGTCATGGAGGAGGAGCAGGCCGTCTCCACGCCCATGACGGGACCGGAGAAGCCCAGCAGGTGGCTGACGCGGCCGGCGCCGAAGCTGAGACCGCCGCCGGTGATGTAGTACGGGTCGATCCGGGAGGTGTCGGAGCGGTCCTCGTTCCGCTCGCTGTACTCGGACGTCATCATGCCGAGGTAGATCCCGACGTCCAGGCGGTCGGCGCGGCGTACCGCGATGCCGGCCCGTTCCAGCGCCTCCCAGCTGGTCTCCAGGAGCATCCGCTGCTGGGGGTCGAGCAGCCGGGCCTCGCGCCGGGAGATCCCGAAGAACCCGGCGTCGAAGTCGGCGATGGAGGTGAGGAACGCGGCCCGGTCGACGTAGGAGCGGCCGAGCCGTCCGGGGGACGGGTCGTGCACGGCGCGCAGTCCTGGCCGGTCGGCGGGGATGCCGGAGAGGGCGGAGTCGGTGCCGCGCAGGAACTCCCAGTACGCCTCGGGCGAGTTGATGGCGGGCGGCAGCCTGAGGCCCATGCCGACGACGGCCACCGGTGCGTGGGCCGCGTCCTCCAGTTCGGCGACGCGGGCGCGCAGCCGTCGGGAGAGCCGGAGTTGGTCCTCCATCAGGGCGCGGACCGCCGCGGTGTCCATGGCCTCACTCATGTCGGTGTGTCTCCTTTCTGGGACACGTCGCTGCGGACGGCCCGGACGAGTTCGTCGAAGGACATCCCTGAGAGGTCCGTCGGATCGGACGGGCCCGGGAGCGGCTTTGGGGCCGGCGGGGCTGATGGGTCCGACGCGTGCGGGTGGGACGGGGTGTCGGGGGCGCTCGCGGGTGCAGGGTCGCGCAGGCCCTGGATGTGGTCCGTGATGCGGGCGACCGTGGGGTGGTCGAGGGCGACCGTCGCCAGGAGGTCGATCCCGAGGGCGTGGGAGAGCCGGGTGCGCAGGTCGATCACCATGATCGAGTCCAGGCCCATGTCGCCGAAGGTGGTGTCCTCGCCCTGGGGCGCGGGTTGCCCGAGGGTGTCCCCGGCGCTGCGCCGCACGAAGTCCGCCAGTGCCGCGGTGTGTTCGCCCGGGGCCAGGGTGTCGAGGTGCGCGCCGAACCAGCCGCGCGGCCCGGCGGTGTCCGGGCGGTCCGCGCGCGCGGCGCCCCCGGTGGTGGCGGCGTCCAGCAGGCGGGCCCGCGGATGGCCGTCGAGGGCCGCGGTGAACCGGTCGGGCGTGAGGTCGACGGCGATCACGCGGGCCCCGCGCGCGGTGAGCGCGGACAGCAGGAGGGGCTCGGCCGTGTCGTCGGTGAGGGAGCCGATGCCCAGCCGGGTGGTCGCGCGGCGCACGGTCTCGCCGGCGGCGAGGCCGCCCTTGCCGTCGGGTGTCCAGGGCCCCCAGGCGACGCTGGTGGCGGCGACGCCGTCGGCCCGCAGCGTCTCGGCGAGGCCGTTCAGATAGCCGTTGGCGGCGGCGTAGACCGTCTGTCCCGCCGAGCCGAGCACGCTGGAGGCCGACGAGAAGAGGACGAACGCGTCCAGGTCCTGGCCGCGCACCGCCTCGGCGAGGACGGCCGCGCCGTGCGCCTTCGCGGCGAAGACCCGCTCGGCCGTGGCGCGGTCGACGCGGTCGAAGGCCCGGTCGTCGGTGACCCCGGCGAGGTGCAGGACCCGGCGCAGCGGCTGGTCCCTGCCCGCCTCGGTGACGGCGCGGGCGCAGTCGGCCGGGTCGGTGACGTCGCCGTTCAGGACCCGGACGCGGGTGCCGGACGCGGTGAGCGCTTCGATGGCGCGGCGCGCCGCGGCGTCCGGGCGGGAACGGGCCATCAGGGTGAGATCGGTGCAGCCGTTGCGGGCCAGGATCGCGGCGGTGCTCAGGCCGAGCGCGCCGAGGCCGCCGGTGACGAGGGCCGCGCCCGTGAGGGGACCGGCCGGGGCGTCGGTGGGTGCCGCGGGGACGAGCCTGGCGACGCGGGTGCGGTCGGGGCCGAACTCGACGCGGGTCTCGAACGGTCCGTCGTCGAGGAGCCGGTCCAGTACGGCCGGCAGTCGGGCGGGGTCCCAGCCGTCCGCCAACGTCACCCGCAGCAGCCGCCGTTCGCTCTGTTCGGCCTCCACGGACGCGGTCAGTCCCCACAGGGTCTCGCGCAGGGGCGCGTCGAGCGGGCCGGCGCCCGCGAGGACCGCGTACGGCACGGTCGCGGGGACGGAGCGCAGGGTGGCGGCGAGGGCGAGCACGGCCTCGGACGCGGCCGAGGGGTCGGCCGGTGCGGCGACGGCGAGGAAGCGGGCGTCGACGATCAGGTCCGTGGCCTGGGCGGCGGACAGGCCGGCGGACGGGTGCGGGAGCGATGCCGCGTCGGCCACCGGGACGGCGCGGTGTCCGTGTTCCTCGACGGCCCGGACGAGCAGGTGTCCCGCCGGGGTCGCGGCGCCGACGACGGCCACGGTCCTGGACGCCGTCGCGGACGCGGGTGCCGGGTCGGCGGCGGGGACGTCGTTCCAGACCAGGTCCCAGGTGTGCGGGGCGGAGTCACGGAGCGAGGCGCGCAGCACGGACCGGGAGGCGGAGCGGAAGCGGAAGCCGTCCATGGCGAGGACGGTGGCGCCGGTGTCGTCGAAGAGGTGCAGGTCGGCCGTCTCCACCTGGTGGAACCTCTCGCCCGATGCCGGGCGCAGGTCGGCCTTGACGTGGCCCCACAGGGACCGGCCCGCGGCGGGGCGGCCGGGGAAGGCGACCCGGGCCGCCGCGAACGGGATGACCAGGGCCCTCTCCTGCTCTGCGGGCTCCTCGTCGTCCTCGTGGATGGCGAAGCAGACGGAGCTCTGGAGGCAGGAGTCGAGGAGGCCGGGGTGGATCGCGTAGTCCTCGGCCGGCTCGTTCATCTTCTCGGGAGGCTCGAACCGGATGAGTGCCTCGTCGCCGCGGATCCAGGCGTCCTTGACCCAGCTGAAGGAGGGGCCGAGCAGATAGCCGATTCCCCTCAGATGGCGGTAGAACGCCTCGCCGCCGAGACGGCGTCCGGCACCGGCGACGAACGCGCGCGGGTCGGGTGCGGGCCGGTGGCCGACCGGATCGCCCACGGGCCGGCGGGCCGTCAAGTGCTCCTGCCACCGGCCGCGTTCGGGGTCGAGGAGGCTCTGCACGCTCACCGTGCGGCTCCCTGACGGACCGTCCCGTTCGATGATCTGCAGCTCGTAGCGCTCGTGGTCGTGCAGGACCAGGGCGCGCGGGAAGTGCAGGTCCTCCAGGACCACCGGTTCGCCGCCCTGGCTGAGTGCGGACAGCACGGTCGCGGTCTGGGACGCGCCCGCGACCTGCACGGTGCCGAACAGGCGGTGGTCGTCCAGGTGCGGCGGGTAGACGGTGCTGCGTTCGGTGACGAACACGCGGCCCTCGACCGCCGGGGAACGCAGCGGGGAGCCCCAGGGCGGAGCGCCCGGCGCGACCCGGCTCGCGGCGGCCGTCTCCGGCGCGCCGGAGCTCGGGGGCGCCGCGGTGTCGGCGGCGGTCGCGGTGTCGGTTCCGGCGCCGCGCCAGAAGGTGGTGGGGGCGAACGGGTAGAGCGGTGCCGCCGCCCGTGGGGTGCGGCGCGGCGCTTCCCGGGCCGCCCAGTCGAGGTCGTGGCCCAGTTCGTAGAGGCGTCCGGCGGCGTCGGCCAGCACGGCGTGATCGGTGCTCCCGCGCCGCAGCGACGGCAGCAGCCCCGCGGCCGGGACGGTGCCCGCCGCGCGCACCAGGTTCACCAGGGTGGTGTCGGGCCCGATCTCCAGGCAGACGTCCACCTTCTGCTCGGCGAGCAGGCGCGCGCCGTCGTGGAAGCGCACGGGGTTGCGGGCGTGCCGCACCCAGTAGTCGGCGTCGAACGTGCCGGGCAGGGCGAGGCCGCCGGTGAGGTTGGAGATCAGCGGGGTCAGCGGGTCGTCGAAGCGCAGGGTCGCCGCGCTCTCGCGCAGCGCGGGCAGGACGGGGTCGAGCAGCCGGGAGTGGAAGGCGTGCGAGACGGTGAGCCGCGCGGCGCGCACCCCGTGCTCGGTGAGCCGGGCGGCGAACCGCTCGATCTCCTCGGGCGGGCCCGCGACCACGGTGGCGTCGGCGGTGTTGACGGCGGCCACGTCGAGACGGGCGCCGGTGTCGCCGAGGAGGGCGCGCAGCCGCTCCTCACCGGTGCGCACGGCGAGCATCGCGCCCCGCGGGGTGCCCTGCATCAGCTCGGCCCTGCGGGCGATCAGCCGCAGCCCGGAGGAGAGGTCCATGACGCCCGCGTGGACGGCGGCGGTGATCTCGCCGACGCTGTGCCCCATGACCACGTCGGGGGTGACGCCCCAGGACTCCCACAGCGCGGCGAGCGCGCTCTCCAGGGCGAAGAGGGCGGGCTGGGTGACCCGGGTCTCGTGCACGGCCTGCTGGTCGGTGCCGTAGAGGACGAGGTCGACGAGGGACGCGCCGAGGACGGGGGCGAGTTCGCGGTCGCAGCGGTCGAAGACGTCTCTGAACACCGGTTCGGTCTCGTAGAGTTCGCGCCCCATGCCGAACCGCTGGCTGCCCTGGCCGGAGAAGAGGAAGGCGATCCGGGGGCGTCCTGCGCCCTCCCGGTCCGGGAGCGGGGCCGCGAGCCGGCTGAGGAGTTCGTCCCGGGTGCGGCCCAACAGGGCGCGGCGGTGCGGGAAATGGGCGCGGCCGGTGGTGGCGGTGGCGGCCAGGCCCGCGAGTTCGCCTTCGGTGGCGTCGGCCAGGCGCTCCCGCCAGGCGGCGCCGAGCCGTTCGAGGCCGGGGGCGTCGGGTGCGGACAGGGGGACGAGGTACGGGGCGCCGGCCGGGTCGTCGTTCGTGGCGGCGGTGGTCCCGGCCGGTGGATCGGCGAGCACCACGTGGGCGTTGGTCCCGGACAGTCCGAATCCGGAGACGCCCGCGACGCGCGGTGCCGTGCCGGAACGCCAGGGGGTGGGGGTGTCCACGACCCTGACGTTCATGCCGGCCCAGTCCACATGCGGGTTGGGTGCCGCGAAGTGGAGGTTGGCCGGGAGGAGATCGTGTCTCAACGCCAGCACGGTCTTGACGACGGCCGCCATGCCCGCGGCGGACTCGCAGTGACCGATGTTGCTCTTGACCGAGCCGATGTGCAGCGGCTCGCCGGGTTTGCGTTCCGGCCCGAACACCCGCCAGGCCGCGCCCAGTTCGACGGGGTCACCGAGGGCGGTGCCGGTTCCGTGGGCCTCCAGGTAGGAGACCTGGCAGCCGCTGACCCGGGCGTCGGCGAGCGCGTCGGTGAGCAGGTCGCGCTGGGCGGTGCCGCTGGGCGCGGTGAGCCCGGAGGAGGCGCCGTCCTGGTTGACCGCGGTGCCGCGGATCACGGCGAGCACCCGGTCGCCGTCCCGCCGGGCGTCGGAGAGCCTCTTGAGGACGAGTACGGCGCAGCCCTCGGCCCGCACGAACCCGTTGGCGTCGGCCGAGAAGGAGCGGCAGCGGCCGTCGGGGGACAGCATGTGCGCGCGGCTGGCGGCGACGGACGCCAGCGGGTCGAGGATGACGTTGACCCCGCCGGCCAGGGCCGTGTCGGACTCGCCGCCGCGCAGTGAGCGCACGGCGAGGTGCAGGGCGACGAGCGAGGACGAGCAGGCGGTGTCGACGGCCAGCGCGGGGCCGTTGAGCCCGAGGACGTACGCCAGCCGGCCGGCGGCCGCGTTGAGCGAGGTGCCGGTGCTGTAGTAGGCGTCGAGGCGGTCGGCGCCTGGTCCTGCCAGGACGCGCGCGTAGTCCGCGTAGCTGATGCCGACGAACACGCCGGTGCGGGTGGAGCGCAGGGCGTGCGGGTCGAGGCCGCCGTCCTCCAGGGCGTGCCAGGCGGACTCCAGCAGGAGGCGCTGCTGCGGGTCGAGGTTCTCCGCCTCGCGGGCGGGGATCCCGAAGAAGGCGGCGTCGAAGCGGGCCACGTCCTTGAGGAAGCCGCCCTGGTCCGTGGTGATCCGGCCGGGTGCGGAGCCGTCGTGGTGGAAGGCGGCGGTGTCGTAGCGCCCTTCGGGGACCGGGCCGACGGCGTCGCGGCCCGATCGCAGCAGGTCCCACAGCTCCTCGACGGAGTCGGCCTGCGGGAACCGCCCGGCCATGCCGATGATGGCGATCGGTTCGTGCGGGTCGGGGGCGGGGTGGGCGGCCGTGGCCGGTTCGGATGCCGCGGGGGCCGGGGCGGCGGCGAGGGCGGGGCCGGGTGCGGGGGCCGGGGCGGGTCGCGGTCGGGAGGCGGGTTCGGGTGCGAGTCCGGGTTCGGGTGCGAGTCCGGGTTCGGGTGCGAGTCCGGGTTCGGGTTCGGGTTCGAGGGTGAGCAGGTGCTCCGTGACGCGGGTGACGCTGGGGTGGTCGAACACGTCGGCCGCGCGCAGGGTGACTCCGAACGCCTGGCCGAGGCGGGCGACCAGGTCGACGGCCATGATGGAGTCAAGGCCGAGATCGAAGAACCCGGCGTCGTGGCGGACGGCGTCCGCGGAGTCGAAGCCGAGTTGGGCGGCGACGATCCGGGCCACGTGGGCGCGGGCCGCGGCGGGGCGGCCACGCTCGGGCAGCGCGGCGAGCGCGGCCACGACGGACGGCTCGACGGGTCCCTCGCCGGACTCGGCGGGGCCCTGGTCCGCGCGGACCTGGCCGTCCGTGCCGTCGAAGTGAGCGGTGCGGCCCGCGCCGTCCGTCCCGTCCCGGGCGAGGAGGCCGCGCGCCCGGAACCGCGACATGACCGAGCGGAACCGCGCGCCGTCCAGCGGGCAGACGACGACATGGGCGGCGAGGGAGTCGAAGGCGCCGAGGGCGGCACGGCCCGTGGCCGGGTCGAGCGCGCCCACGCCGATGCGGGCGAAGCCGTCCCGTGCGGCGGAGTCGGCCATGCCGGACCCGCCCAGGTCCCAGGGCCCGTAGGCGATGCTGGCCGCGGGCAGGCCGAGGCCCGCGCGGTGGGCGGCGAGCGCGTCGAGGCCGCCGTTGGCCGCCGCGTAGCCGGCGCACCGGTTGGTGCCCCAGACCGCGGAGACCGACGAGACCGTGACGAAGAAGTCCAACGGCCAGTCGAGGGAGGCGCGGTGCAGCAGCCAGGCGCCCGCGAACTTGCCGCGCAGCGAGGCGGCGAAGCCGGCCGGGCCGGTCTCCGCGGCCGGGGCGCGCTCCAGTGTCCCGGCCGCGTGCAGGACCCCGCGCACCGGCGGCATGCCGTGCAGGTCGTGGTGGACGGCGGCGAGGGCCTCGGCGGTGTCGCAGCCACCTGGCCGGTAGACGGCCTGAACGCCCTCGGCGTCCAGTCGGCCGAGCAACTCGCGCGCTTCGAGGGCGAGTTCGCGCAGTGGGCGGCGGCCGACGAGCAGCAGGTGGCGGGCGCCGCGGGCGACCAGTTCGGCGGTCAGCTCACGGCCCACGCCGCCGAGTCCGCCGGTGACGAGGTAGGTGGCGTCGGGCCGGACGGTCAGGGGTGCGGTGCCGGTGGCCGTCTCGGTGAGGCGGGCGACCAGGACCGATCCGTCGCGGACGGCGGCCCGGTCCTCGGCCGGCTCCTGGGCGAGGGCGCCGGCGGTCTCGGCCGCGACGAAGCGCAGCAGCGCGTCGAGATCGGCGGCGGCGGGGTCGGCGGGCAGGTCGACGACCCCGCCCCAGCCGTCGCCGAGTTCGAGTCCGAGGACCGGCGCGAGCCCGTGGAGGAGGCCGTGGTCGGTGGGGGCCACCGTGTCCTGGGGCCGGGTGCGGCAGGCGGCCCGGCTGAGGGCGAACACCCGGGCGCCGCCCCGCTCGCGGGCGAGCCCGGCGGTGGCGGCCGTCACCGCCGCGCACAGGGCCGCCCCGGGCCCGACGGCGTCCGCGGCCCGGCCGGCTCCGAGACCGTCCGGTCCTGAGACGGTGGCTTCGGCCGGGTCGGCGCCCGCGGTCTGCCCCGTGCCGGCGTCGGGCAGCCTCGTGGCGCGCAGGGCGAGGACGAGCGGTGCGTCCGCGTCCAGGGCCCCGGTGGTCAGGGCCGCGGCCCAGGCGGCGCCGTCGGCCGGGAGCGGCGCGGCGCGCCAGCCGTCGGGGAGGGCCGGTGCGGACGGGGTGAGGACGGTTCCGGTGAGGCCCAGCGCGGCGGCCCGCGCGGCGAGCGCGCCGAGCAGGTCGGTGTCGTCGCCCGCGAGGACGACCGGGCGCGGGTCCACGGCGGCCGGGTCCCGCCACGTCCGCCAGGTCACTTCGTGGACGAGCGGCCGCTCGGGGCCGGCCGGTGCGTCCGTCGTGCCCGCGGACAGCGCGCGGGGGGCGAACCGGCGCCGCTGCCAGGGGTAGTGGGGCAGGTCGAGGGCGTTCCTCGGCAGCGGTCCCGCCGTGTCCTGGACGCCGCGGGCGCCCTGCGGCTCGTCCCCGCACCCGGTGATCTCCGGGACCGTGCGGCCCTCCGCGAGGGCGCGCAGGGCCCTGGCCGCCGTGCCGGGGTCGGCCGCCGTCACGGTCGCGCGGGCCTCCATCCGGGTCCGTCCCGCGGTCATGGTGTGGGCGAAGGCCGGGTAGTCGGCGGGGTCGAGCGCCGCCAGCGCGGTGGCGTACCGGTCGGCCCTCTCGCGCAGCGCCTGCGGGGTCCTGGCCGAGATCTCGAAGCCGCTGACGGTCACCGGGGCGCGGTCGGCGTGCGGTGCGTCGGCGCTCTCCTCGGGGAGCAGCGGACCGACGACGGCGTGGGCGTTGGTGCCGCTCATGCCGAACGAGCTGACCGAGGCGCAGTCCCCGGACAGCGGCGACCACTCCCCCAGGCGGTCCGGCACGGTGATCCCGGTGCCTGACAGGTCGATCCTGGGGTTGAGATGCCGGAAGTGGACGACGGGCGGCACCTGGCGGCGGGACACGCACAGGGCCGCCTTGATGAGCCCCGCCACTCCCGCGGTCCCTTCGAGGTGGCCGAAGTTGGTCTTGACCGCGCCGACCGGCAGCGGAGCCCCGCCGTTGCGGCGGCCCAGCGCGGTCGCCAGCGCGTCCATCTCGATCGGGTCGCCGAGCGCGGTGCCGGTGCCGTGGGTCTCCGCGTAGCCGACGGCGGCCGGTTCGAGTCCCGCGTCGTCCAGGGCGGCCTCGATCAGGGAGACCTGGGCGAGGACGTTGGGCGCCGTGAATCCGCTGGAGCGGCCGTCCTGGTTGACGGACGTCCCCCTGATCACGCCGAGCACCCGGTCGCCGTCGCGCAGGGCGTGGTCGAGGCGTTTGAGCAGGACCACGCCGACGCCCTCGCCGCGGGCGAAGCCGTTGGCCCGGGAGTCGAAGGTCTTGCAGAGGCCGTCGGGCGACAGCGAGCGGGTCTCCTGGACCAGCCGCATGGTCGCGGGCGACATGATGAGGTTGGCGCCCGCGGCGAAGGCGAGTCCGCACTCGCCGCGGCGCAGCGCCTGCACCGCGAGGTGGACGGCGACGAGGGAGGACGAGCAGGCCGTGTCGACGGTCATCGTCGGGCCGGTGAGGCCGAGGGCGTAGGCCACCCGGCCGGCCGCGAAGTTGTGTCCGTTGCCGGTGGCCCAGTAGGCGTCGGGCTCCCCCTGGCACCACTCGCGGTAGTCCTGCCACATGACGCCGAGGTAGAGGCCGGCGCGGGCCTCGGCGAGCGTGTCCGCCGGGACGGCCGCGTGTTCCATGGCCTCCCAGGCGACCTCGAGGAGCAGCCTGTGCTGCGGGTCGAGGTGGCGGGCCTCGCGGGGGCTGATGCCGAAGAACTCGGCGTCGAAGTCGAGGACTTCGTCGAGGAACCCGCCGCGCTGCGGCACTCCCCGCCAGGCGTCGGCGAAGGGTCCCTTGCGGTGTTCGGGCATCGGGCGCACGAGGTCGCGGCCCTCGGCCAGGGCGGTCCAGTAGCCGTCGAGGGTGTCGATGCCGCCGGGCAGTCGCAGCCCCGCGCCGATGATCGCGACGGGCTGGTTGCCCTGCTGCTCGCCGAGTTGCCTGCGCAGGGAGCGGATGGTGCCCAGCGCCCGGGTGAGGGGTGTCTGCCTGGTTCCCTCGGGGGCGTTCGTCTCGTGCATCGGGGTTCCTTGCGGTCGTGGCGGGGCGGTGGCCGGGCGGGCGGGGTCGGTGCTCACGCCTGCTCCCGGGGATGGGTGACCTGCTCGGTGAGGGCCCTGGTGAGGGTGCGCAGGGTGCCGTACGTCCACAGGAGAGTGGGCGAGAGGCGCAGGCCGAGGGCGGCTTCGAGGCGGTTGCGGAGTTCGAGGCTCATCAGCGAGTCCAGGCCGAGGGACTCGAACAGCGCGTCACGTTCCAGCCGTTCGGGGGCGAGGCGCAGGACCTGGGCGGCGAGTTCGCGGACCTTGGCCTCCACCAGGGCGGGCCGGGTCTCCTCGGGTGCGGCGCGCAGGGCGGCGGCGAAGGCGCTGCCCGTCTCTGGTCCGCCGGTCTCCCCGAGCCTCGCGTGCAGGTCGTGCCAGGCGCTCAGGGCGACCGTGTCGGGGGCGGCCTCGAACCAGCGGCGCAGGTCGAGCGGGAGGTAGCCGACGACGGGGCGGTCCCGCGTGAGCAGCCGGGTCAGCGCGGACCAGGCCTCGTTGGCGGGGAAGGCGTCCATGCCGCGGTCGCTGAGCCGGGCGCCCGCGCGGTCGTCGCGGGCGGCGAGGCCGATGTCGGCGAAGGGGCCCCACTGGACGCTGAGCGCGGGCAGTCCGCGGCGGCGGCGCAGTTCGGCGGTGGCGTCGAGGTAGGCGTTGGCCGCGGCGTAGGCGGCCTGGCCCGGGTTGCCGACGAGGGCCGCGGCGGAGGAGAAGAGGAGGAAGAAGTCCAGCGGGTCGTGCGCGGTGACGGCCTCCAGGGTGGCGGTGCCCGCCACCTTGGGGTGGAGCACCTTGGCGAGCCGGCGTGGGGTCAGCCGTCCGATGGTGGCGTCCGAGACGACGCCGGCGGCGTGCGCGACGCCGCGCAGCGGGGGCAGTCCCCGGGCGCGCAGTCCGTCGAGGGCCTGGCGGACGGCGGTGCGGTCGGCGACGTCGCAGCGCAGGACGTGCACGGCGGTCCCCAGGGAGCGGAGTTCCGCCAGTCGGGCGGCGGCCTGCGCGGTGGGTGCGGACCTGCCGACGAGGACGAGGGTGCCCGCGCCCTTCGCGGCGAGGAACTCCGCGAGGGAGAGGCCGAGGGCGCCGAGCCCGCCGCTGATCAGGTAGGCGCCGTCGGAGCGGAACCTGCCGTCGGGCAGGGGTTCGGGCGCGATGTGCCGCACGCCGTCGAGACCGGTGAGGACGAGCCCGGCGTCCTGCGGGGCGTGGTCGAGGTCGACGGTGGTCGCGGTGAGGCCGGCGCAGTCGTGGGCGCGCACGGGTGGCGCGGTGGGCAGGTGGTCGTCGTCGGATGCCCAGACGTCGGCCAGCAGGCGGGCGAAGAGGGCGGGGCGGCGCAGCCGCAGCGCGTCCAGGTCGACGGAGCCGAAGGTGACGCCGACGGGCAGGGGGCGGTCGTCGGGGGCGGGCCGTGACCCGTCGCGGGTGGCGTCCTCGACGTACCGTCCGTCCGGTGCCAGCAGGGCCCAGGCGTGTCCTGCGGCCGTGCCGCCGCGCGGGCCGAGGACCACGTCGGCGCCCCGGCCGTCGGTGGCCAGGTCGAACGCCGAGGGCCATGCGGGGTCGGCGCTGTCGAGGACCGTGTGGGCGCCCGCCGAGCGCAGGGCGTCCGTGTGGCGCGGTGCGTCGTCGTCGACGACCAGCGGGAGGGCGCCCTCGGCTCGGGCGACCCGGACGGCGGCCAGCGCGTCCGGCAGCGCGGTCGTGTGGATCAGCACGGTGTCGCCCTCGGCGAGGCGGCCGACGTGGGTGAGGGCGTACCGGGCGGTGACGGCGGGCAGGGTGAGCGCGGCGGCCTCGGCGTCGCCGTGTCCTTCGGGCAGCCGGATCACCTGGGCCGCGTCGGCGAGGACGTGTCCGGCCAGGGCGCCCGCGGTCACGGCGGCGACCCGGTCGCCGACCTCGAGCCCGTGGACGCCGGGGCCCAGGGCGCTGATCCGGCCGGCGCAGGCGCGGCCCAGCGGCAGGGTGCCGGGGGCGGTGCCGGCCCGGACGGCGGCGAGGTCGCGCAGATCGGCGGGGGTCACGGCGGCCGCCGTGGTCGCCACCACCACCTGACCCTCGGCGGGCAGCGGCGGGGTGTGCGGGAGGAACTCGGCGGTGGCCGCCGGGCCGGTGCGGGCGGCGCCGAGGCGGAAGGGCTGGGGGCAGGTGCGCCGGGCGGGACGCGCCGGGGTGCGGTGGGTCCCGTCCAGGCCGCCCGGTTCGTGCGTACCGGCCCGCACGATCCGGGCGGCCAGCCGCCGGTCGCCGCGCAGCGCGAGCTGGTCGTCGACCGTGGCGAGCAGGGCCAGGGAGCAGGCCCGGGTCCAGTCGGCGGCTGAGGTGTCGATGTCGATGAGCCGGGGCCGCAGTTCGGGGTGCTCGCGTTGCAGCACCCGCCCGTATCCCCAGTACAGGGCGGCGCCCGGGTCGGGTGTGTCGTCGGCGGTGGCGCTCTGCGCCCGGTCGGTGACCACGGTGAGCCGGGGCAGTGCGGGCAGCGCGGAGCAGACCCGCACCAGGGCGGTGAGGTGGGCGAGTCCGCGCTGCTGGGCGTCGGGTCCGACGCAGGCGCGGGGTGCGAGGAAGAGGATCTCGTCGATGGCGTCGGCGGCGGTGGCGGCGCGGGCCACGATGTCCTCGGGGCGGCCGAGGTCGCCGACGGTGGTGACCTCGGCGCCCGCGCCGCGCAGCGCGTCGACCAGGTCCCGGGCGCCACCGCCGGTGCTGTCGCAGACGATCCAGCGGCCGGCCGGGGCCGCCCCGCCGTCGTGGGCGGGGGTGTCCTCGGGGGCGGTGTCGGTGACGTCGGTCCAGTGCAGGTGGTGCAGTCGGCCGGTGTCGGGCCGGTGCCGCTCGGAGCCGGGCAGGGACCGCAGGACGAGGCCCTCCATGACCAGCAGGGGGCGGCGGTCGTCGTCGTAGACCCGGACGTCGACGCGGCCGTCCGGTCGGCGCAGGACGTGGGAGCGGAGCGCGGTGACGGGGTCGGGGCCCGCGGGCAGGAGGTGGACGGTGTCGACGGCCACCGGCATCAGCGGCTGCGCGGAGTCGTCGAGCAGCAGGGCGACCTGGAGTGCGCCGTCCCACAGCACGGGGTGCGGGACCTGGGGGCGCAGGCCGGCCCAGAGGTCGTCGGGCAGCCGGATCTCGGCGAGTGCCTCGTCGCCCGACGGGTGGCGCCGCAGGCTCCGCACCGTCCGGAAGGCGGGCCCGTAGACCTGCCCCCGCTCGGTGCAGCGGCGGTAGAACTCGGCGGGGTCCTCCTCGGTGGTGGCCCGGTCGTCCCAGTCGGGGCAGGCGGGGGTCTCGGGCGCGGGTGACCCGTGCTCGACGGCGGCGGTCGCGACGACGTCCCAGGCGGCGGCCCCCGCGGGCAGTGACAGCAGCCGGAACGCGCCGCCCTCGGGGGTGTCCTGCCATTCGGTGGTGAACCGGACCGCGCCCGCCGCGACCGTGACCTCCTTGCGGAAGCGGACGTCGGTGAGGCGCGCGGCCGGTGCGCCGGTGCGGGCCAGCGCGGTGTGCAGGGCGATGGCCAGCATGCCGGTGCCGGGCAGCAGGGCGGTGTCGTAGAGCTGGTGGTCGGTGAGCCAGGGCTGGGTGGCGGGCGACAGTTCGAGGCTGCCGTGCCAGACTCCGGGCCGTCCGGGGGCGGGGGTGAGCGGAGCCTGAAGGCCCTGGACTGCGCCGCCCGCCGGGCGGTGGTCGACGGCGGGCCAGAAGCTCTCGCGCTCCATCGGGTAGCGGGGCACGGGAACCCGCGCGTGGCGGGGCAGGGTGCCGAAGGGTTCGAGGCCCGCGATGTAGGCGCGGGCGAGGGCCTGGGCGACGTCGCGGACACCGGCGTGGCCGCGGCGCACCGTGGTGAGCGGGGCGAGCTGCTCTTCGCGCGCGGCGATCAGCTGTTCGAGGGCGGGGTGCAGGACCGGATGGGGGCTGATCTCCACGACGTGGGTGACGCCGCTGTCGAAGAGGGCGTCCATGGCGGCGGCGAACTCGATGGGCTCGCACAGGTTGCGGACCCAGTAGCCGGGGTCGAGGGCGCCGCCGTCGACGACGGCCGCCTCGACCGTGGACATCACGGGGACGGTGCCCGCGGTGGGCCGGATCGGGGCGAGCGCGGTGGCGAGGTCGTCGCGCAGGACGCCCATGCCGGCGCTGTGGGAGGCGTAGTCGATGCCGACCAGGGCGCAGTAGGTGCCCTCGGCCTCCAGGAGTTCCTTCAGGGCGAGGACGTGGTCGTGGTCGCCCGACAGGACGCAGGAGCGGGGTCCGTTGTGGGCCGCGAAGGAGATCTCGTCCTCGAACCCCTCCAGGGCGCGCAGGGCGGCCTCGCGGTCCAGGTCGACGGCGAGCATGAGCCCGCGCCCCGACACCCGCTCGGCGATCAGGGCGCCGCGCCGGGCGAGGACGAGGGCGGCGTCGTCGAGGGAGAGGGCGCCCGCGAAGGTGGCGGCGGTGATCTCGCCCTGGCTGGTGCCGAGGACGACGTCGGGGACGACGCCGGCCGCGCCCCACAGTTCGGCCAGGCCCAACGACATGGCCCACAGGGCGGGTTGGAGCACGTCGGTGCGGGTGGTCCAGGTGTCGCCGAGCGGCCCGGCGCCGGGGACGAACACGTCGGTGAGGTCCCAGTCGACGTGCGGGGCGAGGGCTTTGGAGCACCGGTCGACGACAGCGGCGAAGCGCGGGCTGTCGCGGTAGAGGGCGACGCCCATCTCGCGCCACTGGGAGCCCTGCCCGGGGAAGAGGAAGGCGGTGCGGCGGTGCGGGACGGCCCGTCCGGTGACGAGGGCGGTGTCCGGGTCGTCGGGGGTGGCGGGGTCCTGGAGGGCGGTGAGTCCTGCGGCGGTCCGCTGAAGGTCCTCGGCGACGAACGCGGCCCGCTCGGGGAAGTGGTCACGGTGCCAGGCGAGGGTGCCGGCCAGTTCGGCGGTGCCGGACGGCTCGGCGGCGAGCAGCGCGTCGTGCAACTGGGCCGCGCGGCGGGGCAGGACGGGGGCGCGGTGTCCCGACAGGGTGATCACCGGGGGCAGCGCGGTGTCGCGGGTGCGGTCGGGGTCGGGCGCGGGCGGTGCGGGGGGCGGTGGGGACGCGACGACGACATGGGCGTTGCTCCCGCCCCAGCCGAAGGAGTTGACGCCCAGGTGGACCGGTCCCTCGGGGGGCAGGGCGAGCGGTTCGCGGACCACGCTGAGGTTGAGATCGTCGAACGGGATGCGCGGGTTCAGCTCCTCGGCGTGCAAGGACGGCGGGACCAGCCGGTGGCGGAGCGAGAGGAGCACCTTGATCAGTCCGGCGAGTCCCGAACTTCCCTCCAGGTGACCGATGTTGGTCTTCACCGAGCCGATCGGCAGCGGGTCGCCGGCCGGGCGGGCGCGGCCGAGGACGGCGCCGAGCGCGCCGGCCTCCGTCGGGTCGCCGCGCTTGGTGCCGGTGCCGTGCGCCTCGACGTAGGAGAGGGCGGCGGCGGGCACGGTGTGCGGGCCGTAGCTGCGGCGCAGCAGGTCCTCCTGGCCTTCCTGGCTGGGGCTGACCAGGCTGGCGCCGCCGCCGTCGTTGTTGGTGAGGGTGCTCACCAGGACGCCGTGCACCCGGTCGCCGTCGCGCAGGGCGCGGCTGAGCGTCTTGAGGTAGACGGCGGCGACGCCCTCGCCGCGGACGAAGCCGTTCGCGGACCGGGCGAAGGAGGCGCAGCGTCCGTCGGGGGAGAGACCGCCGAAGTGGGTGAGGCCGACGCTGACGTGCGGGTCCATCATCAGGTTGGTGCTGCCGACGACGGCCGCTTCGATGTCGCGGGCGCGCAGGGCGCGGGCGGCGAGGTCGAGGGCGACCAGCCCTGACGAGCAGCCGGTGTCGACCGCGAGGCTCGGGCCGCGGAGCTTCATGAAGTACGACAGCCGGTTGGCGAGGATGTCGCGCCCCGAGCCGACGAGGGTGTGCTGGGTGTGTCCGGCGCCCCGTGCCCTGCGCAGCAGTTCGTAGTCGTGCCAGACGGTGGCGACGTAGACCCCGGTGCGGGTGCCCGCGAGGTCGCTCGCCCGCTGTCCGGCGTCCTCCAGGGTCTGCCAGCCGACCTCGAGGAGCAGCCGCTGCTGCGGGTCCATGGCGGCGGCCTCGCGCGGGGAGATCCCGAAGAACCCGGCGTCGAAGAGGTCGATGTCGTCGAGGAAGCCGCCGACCGCCGGGACGCGCAGCCGGGGGTCGTGCTGGAGGGTGGCGTCCCAGCGGTCGGAGGGGACCGCGCGGATGGCTTCCTGGCGGTTCATCAGGAGGGTCCAGAGGCTGTCGACGTCGGGTGCCCCGGGGAAGCGGCCGGCCATGCCGACGACGGCGATCGGTTCCTCGGCGTCGGGGGTGGACTGCGCGTTCATCATTCGCTGCCTTTTCGTCCGGGAGCGGGTGACCGGGCGCTGCCCGGGTCTCAGTGCGGTGCCGACGGCGCCGTGGCCACGGACCTCGACGGTCCCGGGCGGGACCGGATATCCGTGAACCGGTGCGGTCCCAGGCTAGGAAGGGCGGCTGAGCCGGGAGAACCCCCTGCCCGCCGGGGCGGGGGGTTCTCCCGGCACCCCCTGAGCGGGGCATAGGGGGTGTGCGCGAGGCGCGGGCCCGGGTGCGGGTGACCCGCTCGCCGGCCGCGCCGGACGCGCCGGTCCGGTGGCGGCCTCGCCGGACGCGCCGGTCCGGTGGCGGCCTCCCGCCTGCCTGCCCGCGCGCGGCCGTGTGGCGGACCGCTACCTGCCCGCCCGCAGCCGCATCCGGACCAGGCCCTTGCTGGCGTTGATCATGCGGGGGCCGATCTCAGGCGGCGCGTCCCTGCGGCACCAGCGGGCGTTCATGGCCATCTTCGCCGGGGACATCGCGAAGCAGCGGGTGTCCCGCTCGCCGAACCGGAAGGACGGTGCGATGAAGTCGGCGTCCCGGATGTACGAGAGGATCGCGCGGGCCGCCTCCCCCGGGCTCTCGGTGCCCTCCTCGACGGCTTGGCACAGTTCCCTGGTGAGCGGGCCCATCCGGGTGAAGCCGGCGCTGACGGGGAGCGGGGAGCCGGGGCTGCCGTGTTCCTCCAGCTCCCGGAAGACGCGGTCGTCGCCGGTGCGTTCGAACCGGTAGTAGGCGTCCTCCAGCATGACGTTGCCGAGCATGGTGCCGAGCATCCAGGTGCGGTTGACGGCGTTCCACAGCTCGTAGTCGCGGAAGCCCACGAAGGAGCTGTGCACGATGTCGTCGTGGAAGTCGAACAGGCCCTGCTGGAGGTCCTCCAGGTAGCCGAACCTGGCCATGGACCAGTCGCCGTCGCGGCTGGCGGCGATGAGGCGCCAGCCGAGGGCGTTGACGAGTTCCATGGTGTTGGTGAGGCCGCGCGAGTACAGGGCGTCGATGAAGCCCGCGGCGTGCGAGGTGAGGCAGAACCGCTCGCCGACCACCTGTTTCGCCGAGTACTGGAGCCGCCCGGTGGAGACCCAGGGGCGGACCGCCCGCGCCTCGCGGAACTGGTGCGCGATCTCGGGGAACCGGGCCAGGAACGCGTCGAACTCCGCCTGTGGGGTGCGGTCGTCCTTGGGGTGCTTGCGGGGGTCGAGGGTGAGGCCGACGCTGCACAGCGGGTTGAGCGAGTCGGCGTGGTTGTCGAACGGGATGACCCAGAGCCAGCCGCCTTCGAAGACGTGGTGCAGGGTGCCGTGGTGCCAGGGGTTGGGCTGGTCGTGGCGGCGGGCGGCGGGGGCCTTGTCGAAGGGCTCGACGCCGGTCATGTGGGTGAACAGGCAGCGGGAGTGCGTCCTGGCGCGGGTGGGTGTCTCCCGCAGCGCGAACTTCTCGGCGAGCGGTGAGCGGAACCCGCTGCCGTCGACGACGTACTGGGCGCGGAACTCCTCGCCGCCGTCGGTGCGCAGGACGGCGCCGGTGCCGGGGTCGGTCTCGATGTCCACGATCCTGGTGTTCAGCCGCGGCTGGGCGCCGTACTTCACGGCCACGTGGAAGAGGTAGGCGTCGATGTCCTGGCGGAACAGATGGGTCTCGGTGCGCAGGACGGACGGCACGACCAGCTGGTTGATCTCCCGCGGGTCCTGGGGGACGCCCTCGCGGTGGTAGACGAACCCGAAGTTCTGCTTCTGTCCGCAGTTGCGCGAGACGTGTTCGCGGATGCCCTTGAAGCTGGACAGGGCCCGCAGTTCGGGGACTCGGTAGCGGTCGGCGATCAGCCGCGTCATCCCGGAGGTGTAGGGGATGGTGGACTCCCCCACCGCGAACCGGGGGTGCGTGCCGGCGTCGAGGAGCAGCACCTTCACGCCGTTGCGGGCCAGGACCGCGCCCAGCATCCCGCCGGCCATGCCGCTGCCGAGGATCGCCACGTCGTATCGGTCAGTGTGCTTCATAGGGTTCCTGATCCTCCTGGGATGGGTGGTGGTGGACGCCCGTGCCGGGCGCCGGGCGCCCGGGGGTCACCCGGCCAGCGCCCCGGCCTGCCGGAGATCGCCCCGGGCGCGGACCCCGAGCTTGCGGAAGACCTTGGTCAGGTGCTGTTCGACGGTGCTGACCGTGACGCCGAGCCGTGCGGAGATCTCCCGGTTGCTGAAGCCCTGGGCGGTCAGCGAGGCGACGCGTTGTTCGGCGGGGCTGAGCAGGTCGAGGCTGTGGTGCCGTTCCGTCGCCTCGGCGGGCGACGGGGTGTCGTGGGCGGGCAGGAGTTCCGCGAGGCGGGCGGCGAGCGCCGGCGCCCGGCACTCCTCGGCCAACTCAACTGCTCGGCGGACCAGTTCGGTTGCGGTGTCGGCGCGGCCCGCCCGCAGGTGGGTGAGGCCCAGCTCGGCCAGCGCGCCCGCGTACTGCACGCGGTCGCCCGAACGCTCCAGGATCGGCACGGCGCTCTTGAGCAGCGCGCCCCGCTGGGAGGGCCGTCCGACGGCGGCGAGGACCCGCAGGGAGATGCCCCGGGTGCGGGTCAACGCGTCTCCGGACAGGCGCAGTTGTTCGACGGCGAGGGCCCGTGCCCTGGTGGTGCCGCCCAGCGCGAGGTGGGCGTGGGCGGCGCCGGAGCGCCACGGGACGAGGGACGGCTGGTCCATGCGCCACCTGCGCATCAGGACACCGCAGTTGACGAAGTCGTCAAGGGCGGCGCGGGGTTGCTCGGTGGCGAGGTAGTGGTGCCCCCGGGCGTGCAGGTAGTAGAGGCCGAAGCGGCTGTCGAACAGACCGGCAGGGAGCGGTACTTCGACATATTCGGCCGCCGCTTCGTGGTCGCCGAGGTCGGTGTTGGCCTGGATCAGGTTGGCCAGCGGGCCGCCGATGCAGACGCCCCAGCTCTCCACCGGGATCCGGGCGAGGGCGTCCTCGGCCAGTTCGCGGGCCTCGTGCGGCCGTCCCTGGCGCAGGGCGATCCCGGCACGCAGCGAGGAGAACTCGGCGATCCACAGGGGGACCCGGCGGGCCCGTGCCTCGGCGAGCCAGTGGTCGCACCAGGAGGCGGCCGACGCGGTCCGGTCCGCGAAGAGCAGCGCGGAGACGGCGCAGGTCAGCCACTCGTGAGTGGTGCGTCCCAGGCGCATCGCCCGCATGGCCGCCTCGGCGGTCCCGACGACCTGCCGGCCCGGTCCGTGCCGCAGCACGTCGGAGAGCGCCGCCGCGCCCCGGGTGCGCGGGTCACCGGCGGCGGCGACCTGTCCCGGGGCGGGCCGGCCACCGGGCACCAGGCCCGGGTAGGTGACGGAGAGGAGTTCACGGGTGGCCCGCGCCTCGGCGGCGGCCAGCGGATCGGTGACGGCGGCGTCGCGTCGCCCGATCCGCTCGACGGCGTCCGCCGCCTCGACGTACCGGCCGTGCCACAGTAGGTACTTGGCGAGCATCAGCGCGTACTGGTCGGGAAGGCGTCCGTCCCGCAGGGCGTCGGCGAGTTCGACGAGGTGGCGTGCCCCCATGGTGGGGTCGAGCACCCAGGTGGCGCCGGCGAGGAGCGCCTTGAGCCGCAGCCGTTCGCCGTCGTCCCGGCAGTGCCGCAGGGCGGCTTCGAGGCAGGGCCTGGCCGACGCGGGACGGCTGGCGGCCAGATGACGTTCGGCGGCCTCCCTCAGCTGGGGGACGGCCCACGGGGCGGGGCCCGCTCCGGCGGCGACGAGATGGTGGGCGACGCGGACGGCGGGTGCGCCCTCCTCGTAGAGCCGCTCGGCGGCGCGCCGGTGCAGCACGGCGCGCTCCTGCCCGGTGCAGCCGACCAGGGCGGCGGCCGCGGTCGCCGGGTGGCGCAGCCGGCCGTCCGCGAGCAGTCCCGCGTCCTCCAGCGCGCGCAGCCCCCGGGCCCTGACGGTGTCCTCCACGTCGGCGACCCGCGCCACGGTCGGGTCCGCGGGGGTGTCCTCGCGCAGGACGGCGAGGGCCCGCGCGATCCGCAGCAGGGCGGGCCAGCCGCGGTGCAGAGAGCCGGTGACGGCGTCGGCGAAGGCGTCACCGACGACCAGCCGGGGTGCGGTGCGGTGGGTGTCGGTCGCGCCGTGCCTGCTGTCCTCGGCGAGCGCCCTGGCGAGCAGCGGGTTGCCGCCGCTGACGGCGTGGCACTCGGCGGCGAGCGCGGGCGCGAGGTCCGTGCCGACGTACGGGGCGAGGACGGCGGCGACTCCTTCGACGGTCAGCCGGGGCAGGGCGAGGGGCCGGTGTTCGGGGCGGCGGCGCAGTTCGGCACGGAGCCTGGGGTCGGCGGGACGGGAGAGACCGCGTTCAGTCAGCACCAGCGCGAGGGGGGCGTCGGAGAGCCCGCGGATCAGCAACAGCAGCCAGTGCAGGGAGAGTTCGTCCATGAACTGGACGTCGTCCAGGCACAGCAGCAGCGGGGTGCGCCTGGCCCGCCGTTCGACGGCGGCGCAGAGCCGCTGGAGGGTACGGGACACCCCCGAGTCGAGGCTCTCGGGGCCGAGCCTGGCGAGGGTGCCCGAGGTGGCGTGCCCGGTGCGGTCCTGGTGTGCCGCGGTCCCGGGCGGATCGGTCAGGTCCGCCGGTACCGGGCCGCCGGCGCGGGTGAGCTGGCCGAGGACCGCACCCGGGGTCTGCCGTTCGGCCAACGAGGCGATCGCGCACCGGACTTCGAAGCCGTGTTCTCTGGCCCGGTCGCCGACGGCGGCGAGCAGGGCGGTCTTGCCGCAGCCGATGCCGCCGGTGATCAGCGCCACCTGCCCCTCGCCGCGGGCGGTGCGCTGGATCATGTCGGTGAGTGTGGTGAGCTCCTGGTCCCGCTCGACCAAGTGCATGCCTGATTCCTTTCGGTCCCTGTCCCGTCCGGTGCGGCCGTCTGGTTCCCTCGCAGGCGGTGCCGCGTCTCAGGGGGCGGCGCCGATCCGTTCCCTCACGGTGTCCGCGTCGGTGTCCGGCTTCGGCCGGCCGGCCTCGATACGGGTGAGCAACGGGCCGGTCATGACCGTCGTCACCACCGCCATGACGACCATCAGCGAGTACAACGCGTTGTCCAGGAGCCCGAGTTGGAGTCCGATGCCGAGGATGACCAGTTCGGTCAGGCCGCGGGTGTTCATCAGGGCCGCCAAGGTGGCCGCGGAGCGGGGCGGGAGTTTGGCGGCGCGGGCGCCCAGGTAGGTGCCGCCGAACTTGCCGACGACGGCGACCAGAAGGATGAGGCCCAGTTCGCGCAGTCCCGCGACGCCGACGCCGCCGAGGTCGACCTGGAAGCCGGCGACCACGAAGTACACGGGCAGCAGGATCGACGTCAGGTGGCTGGTGCGGTCGTGGACGTCGGCGCGCAGGGCGCGGGCGCCCTCGCGGGGCACGATCAACCCGAAGAGGAAGGCGCCGAAGATGTGGTGCATGCCCATCGCCTCGGTGGCCGCGGCGGACAGCAGCGCGCCGATCAGGACGACGGCGAACTTGAGCGGTCCCGGCTCGGCGGGGCGGTCGCGCGGTACGAGGCAGCGGCGCAGCAGCGGGCGGACGACGCCCACCATGACGGCCAGGTAGGGCGCCATGAGCAGGACCCGCCAGTGGTCTCCGCCCGCGCCGACCGACGCGTTGACCCCGGCCAGCGCGGACCAGGCGACCACGTCGACGAAGGCCGCCGTGGCCAGGGCGATGCCGCCGATGGCGGTGCGGCTGAGGCCGCGTTCGGTGAGGATGCGGGCCAGGACCGGGAAGGCGGTCACGGAGACGGCGAGCCCGACGAACACCACGAAGGTGGCGCGGTCGCGGACCTCGTGGCCGGGCAGCAGCGCGAAGGCGAGGGCGACGCCGCACAGAAAGGGCACGGCGGTGGAGCCGACGGCCGCGGCGACGGTCGCACGGCCGTGGCCTTTCATGGTGGTGGCCTCCAGTTCGAGGCCGACCACGAACATGAAGAGGGCGACGCCGAGGTTGGCCACGCCCGAGAGCACGGGCCGTACGTCGGCGGGGAAGAGGGTGTCGCTCAACGCGCCGTCGAGCAGGGTCGGACCGAGCAGCACGCCCGCGAGGATCTCGCCCACGACGGGCGGTTGTTGGATGCGGGACGCGAGATGTCCGAGCCCGCGCGCCAGTACAAGAATGATCGCCAGATCCAAGAACAGGACCTGTAACTGATGACTGCTCATTTCCCCCGGACCCCCGCCGTTGTCGCATACGTGTGACGCTGTGGAAAAAGGTCCGGGGCGGCCGTGGCGCGTGGTGCGACGGCCGCCCCGGAGATCCGCTCAGTTCGACGGAGTGACCGTCCCCGACTCCTGGTCCGAGATCAGGTCGTCCAGCGTGATCTGGAACAGCGGATGATTTCCGCTGAGGCCGGAGATGAGGGTGACGAAGTCGTCGGCCGGCTTCCGCTCGTGCTCCGGGTCGATCATCTCCTGGGCGAGGCTGTGGTAGAACTCCTTGTATTTCGTCTGGTCGTAGAAGCGTTCGACGAACTCCCGGATCTCGTCGAAGAATCCGGAATACGCGGTGGCGTACCGGTCGAGGGCCTTCGCCTCGATCTCGGGGTGCTTGATGATCTGGTCGACGATCTTGGCGAGGGTGCTGCCCGCCATGCAGGCGAGGGCGACGCCGGTGGAGAACAGCGGGTCGACGAAGGCGGCGGTGTCGCCGACCAGGACCCAGCCGTCCCCGTAGAACCGGTCGGAGTGGTACGACCAGTCGCGGGCGGTGCGGAAGCCGGCCGACTGGCGGGCGCCGGCGAGCATCTTCTTGAGCTTGGTGGTGCGGTCGCGCTGGGCGTGGAAGAGGTCTTCGAGCGACTGGCCCGACTCACCGGCGCTCGCCACCCGCGTCACGTACCCGACGCTGATGGTGCCCTTGTCGATGGGGATGGCCCAGAACCAGCCGCCGTCCAGGCCCTCGATGAGGATGTTGGTGTATTCGTCGCCCTCGAGGCGCTCGCAGTTGTCGTAGTACGTCCACACGGCGACGTTGCGCAGCTCGTCGTGCCATTTCACGTCGGTGTAGCGGCGGCTGAGCACCCGGGCCTGTCCCGAGGCGTCGATGACGAGACCGGCCCGCACCTCGCGGACGCCGTCCATGCCGCGCAGGGCGTAGCGGACGCCGACCACCCGGCCGTCCTCGTCGATCGGCTCCTTGACGGTGGCGTCCTCGATGATGTGCGCGCCGAGTTCGCGGGCCCGGTCGAGGATCAGGGCGTCGAGGTCGGCGCGGCGGGTGTGGAAGGCGTACGGGTACTTGCCCTTGAGGAAGCCGAATTTCCACGGCACCTGGTTGTTGCCCCAGACGAGGCTGCCGCCGTACTTCCGCTCGAAGCCGCGCTGGTCCATGCGTTCGGTGAGGCCGAGTTCCTCCATCGGCTTCATGAAGGCCGGAATGAGGGATTCACCGACGTGGTAGCGCGGAAAACGCTCCCGGTCGAGCACCAGTACCCGGTGGCCGTTCTGTGCGAGAAGGCCGGCCGTCGTAGCTCCGGCCGGGCCTCCTCCGATGATGACGACGTCGTAGTCGGCGGAAATACCGTAAGGACTTGACGGCATGCTGTGACCTTCCCGTAGACCCTGAAGCGGTGTGGAAGCGCGCGGGAATCGGCGAATTCGACGGGTCGCCGTATTGCGCTTCGACAGTGTGCCGGGGGTTGTCTACAGAAGGTCTGTAGCAGTTCTGGATACGTCCTGGACGACTTCTACAGGGACGCCCGCCACCGTGCCGCGCGCAGGGTCTTGGAGGCCCCGATCGCCAGGTCCCACAGGTCGTCGCGGGGCCGGCCGGCCGTCTGCCAGGCGGTGGTCACCCGTCGCAGCGGTTCGAGCGGCGGCTCGGCGGAGAGCAGGAACGTCGCCCAGTGCATGGGCGTCAGGATGCGCGCCCCGAGGTCCTCGCAGGCCCGTACGGCTTCTTCGGGGGAGGTGTGCACGGGGTGCAGCATCCAGCGTGGCGCGTAGGCGCCGATCGGCAGGATCGCCAGGTCGATGCCGGGGTAGCGGTGGCCGATCTCGCCGAACCAGTGGCCGTATCCGGTGTCGCCCGCGAAGTAGACCCGGGGTCCTTCGGGCGCGGTGAGTGTCCAGCCGCCCCACAGGGTGCGGCAGGTGTCGGTCAGTCCGCGCCTGCTCCAGTGGTGGGAGGGGACGAAGTCGAAGCGGACGGGGCCGAGTGGTCCGGGCAGTTCGACGGCTTCCCACCAGTCGAGTTCGGTCACGTGGGTGAATCCGTGCCGTCTGATCCAGTCGGCGAGCCCGGCGGGCACCAGTAACGGGGTGGTGGGCGGCAGCCGGTCCAGGGTGGCGGTGTCGAGATGGTCGTAGTGGTTGTGGCTGATGACGACGGCGTCGATGTGCGGGACGTCGGGCCAGGGGACGCCGACCGGGGTGACCCGTTCCGGGGTGCCGACGATCTTGCGGGACCAGACCGGGTCGGTGAGGACGGTGAGGCCGCCGATCCGCACGATGAAGCTGGCGTGTCCGACCCAGGTGAGGGAGAGGTCGCCGGGCGCGACGTCGGGTACCGGGGCGGGGTCGACGGGCAGTCGGGCGAGTTGGTCGAGGGTGTGCGCGGGTGGGCGCAGCCGCTCGCCGCGCAGGGCGAGGCGGACGAAGTCGGTCACTCCGGGGAGCGGGGAGGTGAGCCGGTCGGCGAAGGAGGCCGGCCACTCGCGCGGCTCCCCGAGGGGGCGCGGTGGCGACAGCGGCGGACGGGCGGGAGTGGTCATCGGAGGTCTCCAGCGGTCGGGAGAACGGCGGCCGGCCCCGCCCCTCCCTCGGACACTGGGTGAGCGGGGGTCGGGCAGGGCCGGTCGCGGCCACGGACGTTCAGGTGCGGGCGGGCCTCATACGAGGACGCCGCCGAGGACCGTTTCGATCATGTCGTGGATCTGGCCGTCGGTCAGCGGCTTGCCTTGGCCGAGGAAGAGCCGCAGGATCACCACGCCGGCCAGCATGTCGACCACGTTGGTGAGGTCGACGTCCGCGCGGACCTCGCCCTTCTCCCTGGCCCGGACGAAGACGGCCTCGACGGCGTCCCGCCAGGGACAGACCCAGGTGTCCATGTGGCTGGAGGGGAAGTTGGGGTCGCTGACGGCCTGAGCCGCGAGATGCGGCAGGAGCCGTCCCTCGGGTGCGTTGAGGAGTCCGTCCCGGAGCCAGCGCGTCATGGAGAGGAGGTCCGTGCGCAGGTCGCCGGTGGCCTCGACGTCGAAGTCCGCCATCAGCGTGTCCAGCGCGCTGATGATCATCTCTTCCTTCGAGCTCCAGCGCCGGTACACGGTGGCCCGTCCCACGCCCGCCCGGCGGGCGACCTGGTCCATCGTCAGCCCCTGGAAGCCGGTCTCACCCAGCAGTGTCACCGTGGCCTGGATGATGGCGGCGTCCGCGTGGTGGCTGCGCGGCCGCCCTATGGGGCGGGATGCGGTCTGCCGGTTCTCTCGCGTCTCGTACATCTACGCAGTCAACCTCTCGGTATCACCGTCTCAGACCATGCACGCCACCGAACGTTCATCATACGTGCTCCGTGACGGGACGGGACGGGTCGGCGGGGGTCTCGGCGGTGGGGGTGGCGCCGCCTCGGGGCATCCACCCGAAGACGACGGCGGCGAGGACGAAGACCACCACCGCGCCCCCGATCAGGGCGGTGTCCATGCTGTCGACGTAGGCCCGGCGGGCGGCCTCGGCCAGCGCCCGGCCCTGGGGGCCGAGCTTCTCCGCGACGGCCAGGGCGGCGCCGACGGTGTCCTTGGCGACGTCGGCCGCCTCGGCGGGCAGTCCGGCGACGAGCGGCTTCATGTCGTCGCGGAAGCCGGTGCTGAGGACACTGCCGAGCACGGCCACCCCGATCACACCGCCGACCTGGCGGAAGGCGCTGGTGATGCCGGACGCCTCGCCCGACTTGTCGTCGGAGGCGGTGGCCAGCGCGGTGTGCATGGCGATGGCCAGGGTCAGGCCGATGCCGATGCCCAGCGGCACCTGGCAGAGGGCGACGGCGAGTTCGCTCGACGCGACTCCGGTGGTGGAGAAGACCAGCAGCCCCGAGCACATCAGCAGCAGCCCCGTCACCACCGGGCCGCGTGGTCCGACCCGTGGCGCGAGCCGCTCGGCCGCGCCCGCTCCGATCATGACGGCGAGCACCACGGGAAGCATCCGTACGCCGGTGCCGAGGGAGGAGTTGCCGAGGACCGCCTGGAGGTAGGGGCTCAGCATGAACAGGAAGCCGGTCATCGCGAAATGCACCAGGAGCAGGGCGAGGACGGACGCCCCGAAGCGCCTCTCGCCGAAGGCCCGCACGTTCAACAGGGGGTGCGGGGTGGTCCGTTCACGCAGCACGAACAGGCCGAGCAGCAGCAGGCCGATCGCGGACCCGCCCAGGGTCCTGCCGCTCAGCCAGCCGTCTTCGGGGGCCCGGGTCAGGGCGAAGGTGAGGGCGCCGAGCCCGAGGACGGACAGGACGGCGCCCTGCCAGTCGAACGCGTGCTCGCGCACACCCCTGTGTTCCGGGAAGAGGAAGAGGCCCGCCACCATGGCGACGACCAGGATCGGGATGTTGATGAGGAAGACGGAGCCCCACCAGAAGTGCTCCAGCAGCCAGCCGCCGGCCAGCGGGCCGATCGGCAGGCCGAGGGCGACTCCCGCGGACCAGACGGCGAGCGCCCTCGCCCGTTCCCGGGGCGCGAACAGCACGGGCAGCATGGCCAGCGACACCGGGGTGACGATCGCCGCGCCGAGTCCCATGAGCGCCCTGGCGAAGATCAGCGATCCGGAGCTGTCCACCACCGTGGCGAAGCCCGAGGCCAGGCCGAAGACCGCGAGTCCGGCCAGCAGCAGCCGCTTGCGGCCGACTCGGTCGGCGAGCACGCCGAACGGGAGCATCAGGCTGGCGAACACGAGCAGATAGGCGTTGTGGAACCACTGGAGGTCGGAGTTGGAGGCGCCCAGCGCATCGACCAGCTCGGGCATGGCGACGTAGAGGATCGTCGCGTCCAGGCCGTTGACCAGCACGCACATCACCAGGACGGCTAACGCCCACCAGCGCTTAGGGCTGTTCCACACTGCGACTGCGGACACAGCTCCCCCTTTCGGAGTTTTGATACGAGACTGACTCGTATCAAAACACGGAGGAACCGGCCCCTCACCCCCGGATTCCGTCCTAGGGGTCGGGATTCAGCCTGTCGAGTGAACAGGGGGTCGCTCGACAGGACCGGCGGCGGCCCGGACGTCGGATCAGCCGGTGCGCAACTCGTCCTGGTCGGCGACGACCTGCTTCAACCGGGCGGGTCCGAGCCGCTGGGACAGCACCCACTCAGCCTCCGCGCACTCCCCCGCGTAGGTGAGGGTCAGATCGTCGAAGCGGTAGCTGCCTGCCCCGACTCGCGCCAACAGCCCCAGGTCGGCGAGGAGTTCGAGGTGGCGCAGGACCTCGGAGCGGTTCACCCCGAGCAACTGGCCGGATTCCGGTACCTCGACCACCGCCAGGCCCGTCCTGCTGAGCAGCCGGAAGAGATGGGCCGTCGTCGCGGGCAGGGCGCGGTAGCTGGCGGTCAGCGAGGAGCGGACGCTCATCCCGTCCTCGCCCGCGACCGCGAGCAGGTCGAGCCGGGTGACGGGGTCCTCGTAAAGCGCGGCCAGCCGCTCGGGCGACGCGTCCGCGTCCTCCTGGAGCGCGGCGGCGGTGATGCGGATGCCGAGCGGGATGCGACCGCACTGCTCGACCAGGCGCCGGACGGCGTCCTCGTTGCCCGACACGACCTCGCGGCCGAGGAGTTCACCGAGCAGTTCGGCGGCCGGACCGGGCTCCAGCGGCTTGAGGCTGATGCGGTGGGCGCCGTAGCGGGCCACCATGCCGCGCTGCGGGCGGCGGCCCGTGACGATCAGACAGGCCGAGCCCTGCGGAACCAGCGGCTTGATCTGCTCCGTGTCGACCGCGTCGTCCAGCAGGATCAGCACCCGCTTCTCGTGCAGCAGACTCCGGTACAGCGTGGCCCTGCCGTCCAGGTCGACGGGCAGGGCGGCCCGGCTCACCCCCAGGCTCTCCAGCAGCTTCCCCAGGATCTCGAACGGAGTGCGGGGCCGGTCACCCGTTCCCGCGAGGTCCGCGTAGAGCTGCCCGTCGGGGAAGCGGGCGCGTAACTCGTAGCCCAGCTCAAGGGCCAGGGCGCTCTTGCCCACTCCGGGCGGACCGTCGATCACGAAGATCGGGGTGGCCCTGCCACGCTCGGTTCCGGTCCGCGCGAGCACCTCCCTGGCCTGCTCGATCTCGACCTCCCGGCCCACGAACGTACGTGCGCGAGAAGGGAATTGACACATGGTCAGGCCGCTGCCGGGGATGACGGGCCGGCCGTCCTCCGCGCGGCCGGCCATGTCGCGGCGTGCCCCGGACGACGGTGCGGCCGGTGCGGCCGGTGCGGCCGACGACCGCGGGACGGCGTCGTCGACCGTGCCGGCCAGGATCCGGGCGTGCAGCCCCCGCAGCTCGGTCCCCGGTTCGATGCCGAGTTCCTCGCGCAGATGGGCGCGCGCGTCGCCGTACGCCTGGAGGGCGTGGGCCTGCCGGCCGCTGCGGTACAGCGCCAGCATCAGCAGATAGCGCAGCCTCTCCCGCAGCGGCTCCTGGGCGATGGCCTCGCCCACCACGACGATCGCCTCCTCCCGGCGCCCAGCGGAGATCATGCCGGCGATCCAGTCCTCCGCCGCGGAGAAGCGGATCTCCCGGAGCCTGCTGCGCTCGATCGCCGCGAAGGGGCCCGGCACCCCGGCGAGCGCGTCACCGCGCCAGAGCCCCAGCGCCTGGCCCAACTGCTCGAAGGCGGCCTGCTGATGACCCCGCGCGCCCAGGCGCCTCGACTCCTCGCACTGCCGCACGAACAGGACGGCGTCCACCGCTTCGGGCGGCAGACACAGCTCGTACCCGCCCGCCCGGGAGAGCAGCACACCGTCCGACTCCCGGCCCCGCCTGGCCGGGTCGAGCGCCCTGCGCAGCCCCGCCACATACGTGTGCACGCTGTTCAGCGCGGTGTTGGGGGCGTCAGGGCCCCACAACGCGTCGATGATCTGCCCCGGTCCGACCACCGAGCCCTGCTGAGTGGCGAGCAGGGCGAGCAGGGCCCGCTGCTTCGGTGGCCCCACCACCACCTCCGCCTCTCCCCTCCACACGCGTAGCGGACCGAGGAGTTGTACGGACAGAGCGTCGTCTGCAACTGACATGGATCCCCCAGATCGGAGGCGCGGCCTCACCGTGCCGCGCCCGTGATCGATGCGCAGAAGGACGCGCGGAGCGCCGTGCGCGGGCACGCTGTCGACACCCGCTCACGCTCCGTCCCCCGCCGTGCGCCATTGACATATCTCTGATGCATATCCATGGTGCCCAGTACAAAAGATATTCGAACACATGCGGATACGAGGGGACAACGGTCCACGACGGCTCCGCGGCGATACCCGCGACAGCGCTCCCCGTTCTCATGTGCGACCGATGTTCCCCCAGTGATCCGCACCCCGTTAACCCTACGGATCGGGTGCGGGATGCACCGGGTTGTCCACGGAACCTGCCATTTCCTGCACAGCACCAATACCTCTCGCATCCCCGGCGCCGAGATCGTCGCGCTTGCACGCGCACACGACCGAACCGATTCCCGAGATGCCGCCGGACGCCTTGGGGCGGCCCGCCCCCGCGGGTTCCGTCGGCCCGGTCGGCGGCTGCCGCGACCAGCGGAGAACCGTCATTGACCGGAATTCCGACCTCCAGAAATGCGGTGCCGGGGAGCGGTCCGCCACCGCGGTCCCGCCGCACCGCCCGTGATTCCGCACGAGCCCGCCCCCGACGACTCCACGGTTCATGGAATGCCCATAAAGAGATTAGAGGCCGGTCCGCACTGATCGGGTCGGATTTACGCGGTGAATTATCCGGCACCGGCGCCCTGTTCACATGATCGGCGTTCACATGATCGGCGCATGCGACTGATCGAGGCGCTCTACTTCTCCGATGACGGTGCGGCGGATTCACGGCCGCCGGGCGGACGGCTCCGCCTGGCCGCCCCGGGAAACACACGAGGCCCGTCCGCACAAGCGGACGGGCCTCGACTGTGAGCGCCGGGCAGGCCTTGCACCTGCATTTCCCCGCAGGAAGCGGGGCGTCTTTCCTTGGACCACCGACGCAGTGCGGGACAACCGGAGTTGTGGTGACCCGCTCAAGATCTACTATAGCGCTTCGTAGACGCCTCGCGCGCCACCCGCCCCGGAGGCGCCCGGACCGCCCGACGGCCGCGTCCTGCGGGCGGGCGCACGAGGAGCGACGCCGTGGTCGCGCGGCTATGCTCGGAGGTGGCCGAGGCTCACTCACCGGGCCGGTCAGCGGCGGCCTCGGGAGTCAAGGGCACGCCAACGCCCCGGCCGGTCCCAGAAGCCGGTCCGCCCATGCCCGTGGCGCTCACGGCGTGAGGGACGGCACGTTCCGCGCTCTCCCCGGCGGAGCCCCCGGCGCGACCGGGGACGTCGGCCCTGACCGACCGGCGTCGTGAGACGCCCGCTTCGGGACCGTCGACGCCAACTCCCCTTCTTCCCGGGGCCGGTTCTGGAGGCCAGGTCATGAAGGTGTCCGTGCTGGTGCTCAACTTCCTTCCCCTGATCGTGTTCTCGTTGCTCGCGCGGGTCCTCCCCTCGAACGGGATCGGCGTCGCCGGCCTGGTCGCCGCGGTGCTCGCGCTCGGCGCTCTCCTCCTCAGCCGCCCGATCCTGCCGCCGAAGATCATCAGCGTGCTGTCGCTGGTGGTGTTCGCGGTGATCGCGGCCCTGGGCCTCACCCTCGGCCGGCAGGACGACGCGCGGCTCGCCACCTGGGGCGGGGCCGGCGTCGGCGTCGTTCTCGGGCTGCTCATCCTCGCCCTGGTCCCGGTCATGCCCTTCACCGAGCAGTTCGCCCGCGAGCAGGTCCCGCGCTCCGCCTGGGGGTCCCCGACGTTCCGCCGGGTCAACCGGGTGCTCAGTACCGCCTGGGGCGTCGCCATCGTGGCCCTCGGCGTCTCGCGGATCGTCGCCGCGTCCCTGGAGCGCTTCCACGCGATCGAGGTGATCTTCGGCCTGATCCTGCCCGTCTGGATCATCGTGCAGATGCTGAGGTTCACGAAGTCCTACCCGGAACGGGTGGCCCACGGGGGCGCGGGCGGCGGCCCGGACTGAGCGGCGAGGGGTTTTAAAGAATCTTCCGCCGACTTCCGCCGCCGATGTCGAGAACCCGTGACCGGCTCCGTCCCCGCTTCGAACGCCACCACCGCGTCCCCCCCCCGCCACCACAATGGGGGTCGCACCAGCATCGAGGAGAACCACGATGGCCAAGTACCTGCTACTCAAGCACTACCGGGGCGCCCCGGCCGCCGTCAACGACGTGCCGATGACCCAGTGGACGCCCCAGGAGATCTCCGACCACGTGCAGTACATGAACGACTTCGCGGCACGTCTGGAGAAGACCGGGGAGTTCGTCGACGGCCAGGCGCTCGCCCCCGAGGGGACGTTCGTGCGCTACGACGGTGAGGGGCGCCCGCCAGTCACCGACGGCCCGTTCGCCGAGACCAAGGACCTCATCGCCGGGTGGATGGTGATCGACGTCGACAGCTACGAGCGCGCCGTCGAGCTGGCCGGTGAGCTGTCGGCGGCGCCCGGGGCGGGCGGCCGGCCGATCCACGAGTGGCTCGAACTGCGCCCGTTCCTGACCGCGCCGCCCACCATCACGGAGTGACTCCGGCGATGGACGAGGCCCTGCTCAGGAGCCTCACACCGCACGTCCTCGGAATCCTCGTCCGCCGCGGAGCCGACTTCGCGGCGGCCGAGGACGCCGTGCAGGACGCCCTCGTCGACGCCGTCCGCGTCTGGCCGGCCGACCCGCCACGGGACCCGAAGGGCTGGCTGGTGACGGCGGCCTGGCGGCGGTTCCTCGACGCGACCCGCGCGGACACGGCCAGGCGCAGGCGCGAGGACCTCGTCGAGGACGAACCGGCGCCGGGCCCCGCGGCAGCCGCGGACGACACCCTCCGCCTCTACTTCCTGTGCGCCCATCCGTCGCTGACGCCGTCGTCCGCCGTCGCGCTCACCCTGCGCGCCGTCGGCGGCCTCACCACCCGCCAGATCGCGCGGGCGTACCTGGTCCCCGAGGCGACCATGGCGCAGCGCATCAGCCGCGCCAAGCGGACCGTCTCCGGGGTGCGGTTCGACCGGCCCGGCGATGTCGCCACCGTGCTGCGCGTCCTGTACCTGGTCTTCAACGAGGGCTACTCGGGCGACGTCGACCTCGCCGCCGAGGCCATCCGGCTCACCCGGCAGCTCGCGGCGGCGATCGACCACCCCGAGGTGGCCGGGCTGCTCGCCCTCATGCTGCTGCACCACGCCCGGCGCGCCGCGCGGACCGCGCCCGACGGCAGCCTGGTGCCGCTCGCCGCGCAGGACCGCGGCCGGTGGGACACCGACGCGATCGCCGAGGGCGTGGCCATCCTCCAGGCGGCCCTGGCCCGCGATCGGCTGGGCGAGTTCCAGGCCCAGGCCGCCATCGCGGCGCTGCACGCCGACGCGCCGAGGGCCGAGGAGACCGACTGGGTGCAGATCGTCGAGTGGTACGACGAGTTGGTGCGGCTGACCGGCAGTCCCGTCGTGCGGCTCAACCGCGCGGTGGCCGTCGGGGAGGCCGACGGGCCGCGGGCGGGCCTGGCGGCGCTCGCCGCGCTGGACGACTCGCTGCCCCGCCACACCGCCGTCGCGGCCTATCTCCACGAGCGCGACGGCGATCTGCCGAGGGCGGCCCTGCTGTACGCGCGGGCGGCCGGGCAGGCCACCGACACCGCGGAGCGCGACCATCTGACCCGCCAGGCGGCCCGCCTCAACTCCCTTCGCGGGCAAGGGGGCACGCCGCCTCACTCGTCCCGGTAGACGTCCGTCACGCGCTTGATCACCGCCGCGGCGGCGTGGAGTTGGTCGGGGGTGAAGTCGTGCAGGGCGTCGGCGAGCCAGAGTTGGCCGGTCGCCTCGGCGCGCGCCACAAGGTCTCGGCCATTCTCGGTGATGCCGATCCTGCGCACCCGGTGGTCGTCGCCCGGCTCCTTGACGGTGGTGACGAGACCTTCCTCCTCCAGGGTCCGCGTCTGGCGGGTGACGTGGGACGCCTGGACCAGCAGGGCGTCGGCGAGGTCACCCATCCGGTAGGGGGCGGGAGCCGCCGCCAGGACGCGCAGCAGGGCGAGCGAGGCGCGGTCGATGGGCACGCCCGACTGCGCGCGCAGCCGTGCGTGGGTGCGGGCGCTGGCCACGGCGTACGCGAGGTCGGACAGCGATCTGTACAGCTCAGCCGTGGAGGGGGCGACAGATCCGGAGCGAGCGCCGGGCAAAGAGGAAGTCACGTCCCGATGATGACTCACACAACTCCCCTCGCACAGCCGGGCCGTGAGCCCTTCCGTGACGCGTTCCCGGCGTGCGGCGCGCACCCCTGACCAAAAAGATGCCCCATACACACATCACCCTTCCGCGCCATGTCACCGGAGTGCTACTTTCCGTCGCGATGGCTTGCTTTTGTTAAGTAACTGGAGAGTCCCGGGCGAGGAGTGACGACCATGCGTGTCTCCGTGGAGAGCGACAGGTGCTGCGCGGCCGGCCAGTGCGTCCTGGCCGCACCCGACGTCTTCGACCAGCGCGACGAGGACGGCGTGGTCGTCCTCCTCGACGACCGGCCGCCCGCCGACCGGCACGCCGCCGTCGTGGAGGCCGCGCAGCTGTGCCCGGCGGCGGCCATCGCCCTGTCCTGACCCGCCCCGCCCGTCCCGGCTCCCCTCCCCCACACCGCCGGCACCCCGCTGGAAGGACCCCGATGACCCAGACCTCCGCCGCACCTCCCGCCTGGACCTCCCGCCGCGCGACGGGCTGCCCCTTCGACCCGCCCCCCGCCCGCTCCGCCCTCATCGGAGCGGAACCGGTCTCCCGGGTGACCCTGTGGAACGGCCGGGCCGCGTGGCTCGTAGCCCGCCACGCCGACCAGGTGGCGCTGCTGCGCGACGAACGCATCAGCGCCGACAACCGGCGGCCCGCCTACCCCAGCGTCAGCGCCGCCTCGGAGGCCACCCGCGCCCACAACCGCGCGTTCATCACCATGGACGAGCCCGAACACAACGAGCAGCGCCGCAAGTTCACCGGCGACTTCACCGTCCGGCGCATGGAGGCGCTGCGCCCGCGCGTCGGCGCGATCATCGACGGACTCCTGGACGCCATGGAGAAGGCAGGACCGCCGGCCGACCTGGTCACGTCCTTCGCGCTGCCGCTGCCCTCGCTGGTCATCTGCGAACTGCTCGGCGTCCCCTACGAGGACCACGCGTTCTTCCAGCGGGCCAGCGCGTGCATCGTCGACACCCGCAGCACGGTGGAGCAGGCACTGGCCGCCTCCACCGAACTGGTCTCCTACCTCGGTGATCTCGTCGAGCGCAAGGTGTCGGAGCCGGGCGACGACCTCCTGAGCCGGCTCGCGACCGAGTACCTGGCCACCGGCAGGAGCACCAAGGAGGAGTGCGCCAACGAGGCCCGGCTGCTGCTCGTCGCCGGACACGAGACGACCGCCAACATGATCGCGCTGGGCACCTGCGCGCTCCTCCAGCACCCCGCACAGCTCGCCGCCGTACGGGACGGGGACGCCCGGTCGGTCGCCAACGCCGTCGAGGAACTGCTGCGCTATCTGACCATCACCCACATGGGACGACGGCGGGTCGCGCTCGCCGACATCGAGATCGGCGGTGTGACCATCAAGGCCGGGGACGCGGTGATCTGCGCCAACGACCTCGCCAACCGCGACCCCGAGGTCTTCGACGAGCCCGACGCCCTGCGCGTCGACCGCGAGGCCCGCCGCCATCTCGCCTTCGGCTCGGGACCCCACCAGTGCCTCGGCCAGAACCTGGCCAGGGTCGAACTCCAGCTCGCCTACCCGGCGTTGCTCCGGCGCTTCCCCCGACTGCGCCTTGACCGCCCGCTGGAGGAGGTCCCCTTCCGCACGGACATGGTGGTGTACGGGGTCCACGAGCTGCCGGTCGCCTGGTGACGACCGGCCTCCACCCGGGCAGGGCCGGGCGTCACCCGGACGACGACCCGCGCGCCTCGGCCGCCTCCCGCGCGGCGGCCACCGTCGCGTCCCTGACCTGGCAGTAGTAGGCGGCCCTGTCCGCGCGGTAGCGCCAGGGCAGCGCGTTGACGTGGCCGTCGACCAGCTTGAACTGTTCGAGCGCCGCCTCGTCGCGCCCCTGGAGCGACAGGTAGAACGCCAGCAGGTGGCGCAGTTCGGGGAGGCGCGGGTGCGCCGGGTCGGCCGCGGCGGCGTCGGCGAGCCCGGCGTCGACCCGCGCGATCATCTCCGGGGTGCGGTCGGCCTCGGTGTCCTCGGACGTGTCGTGCTCGAAGTGCGCGATCAGCGGCAGCGCCGTGAGCAGGCTGCCGGGCGGCGCCTCGGCCGCCGCCCGTTCGGCGAAGGCGAAGGCGAGCCGCTCGGAGCCGCTCCACTTCTCCGACCAGTACTGGAGGGCCGAGAAGTGCGCCTCGAAGTGGTGCGGGGCGCGGTCCGTGATCCGCGACCACAGCTTGTCCATCTCGGAGTTGGGGTAGCCGAGTCCGAGGGCGACCCAGATCTCCGCGATGTAGGGGGTGGGGTCGTCGGGGTTCAGGGCGGCGGCGCGCGCGACGTCCTCGCGGGCCGTCCGCAGGGTGCGGTGGAAGCCTTCGAACTGCTCCTCCGTCGTGTACCTGGCCCGCTTCGCGCCGCGGACCTGCCAGGCGAGGACCACCGTGCTGCGGGCGCGGACCAGCGCCGCGTCCGGGTCGTCGGCGCGCGCGGCCTCCCAGGCGAGCAGCCAGCCGTCCTCCTCCCCGGCCAGTTCGCCGAGCAGGTAGGCGAACGCGGACCGCGCCTCCCAGTCCCGGCCGATCGCGGAGAGCAGGTCGGCGGCGGGCTTCCAGTCGCCTGCGCGGACCGCGTCGAGCGCGGCCCGCCAGTCGGCGGGGAGCGGCGCCGCGTGGACGGTGTTCTGCCGCTCGGCCGGCAACAGGCCCAGCGCGGCGGCCGCTTCGGCGGCCTGTGTGCCGTCGTCGGGGCTCGGGGAGAAGAACTCCTTGAGGAACACACCGCCGAGCCACAGCGCGAACAGCAGCGTGGGGACGGCCAGGATGCCAAGGATCCACAGCAGGATGGTCATGGGGGTGAGGGTGTTCCGTTCTCGGGCCCGGGAGTGGGCCCGGGGTCGCGTCGCGTTCGGTCGAGGTCGGGGGCCGGCTGCGGCTGTCCGGCCCGGGACCGGTGCCCGGCCCAGGCCCGGTCCTGTGGTGTCTCTCAGACCGGCTGTGGTGCGGGGGGCAGCAGGGCTCGGAGGGGAGCCGTGTCGGGCCGGTCGGCGAGCGCCGCGTCGAGTGCGGCCTTCAACGTCTCCTCGGTGCTCGCGTCCGGTGTGCCGTCCGGCTCGGCCGCGCCGGGCAACCGGGCCGTCGCGGCGTGCTCCCAGGAGAACTCCCAGCGCAGCAGCGAGCGGGCGCTGAACTCGGCCAGCACCATGCTGCGCAGTGAGTCGCGCAGCACGGGCCTGGCGAACTCACGGAAGGCCCGGCCCTTGGACGCGAGCGCCTCCTCCGACAGCGGCAGCCGGTGGGCGAGTTGCCACAGCCGGCCGTCGTCGATCGCCGTCAGCAGGGCGGGCAGGGTCGCGGGCTCCTTGCTGTAGGCGGCCAGGGCCCGTCCGAGCGGGGTGTCGAGTGCCGCCAGGTTCTCGGTCATCGCCGTGTCGAGGAGTTCCTGCCAGTCGGCGGCCCGGCGGAAGGCGCGCGCCTCGTCGGTGAGGACGGCCTCCTCCAGCGCGGCCAGGGTGCGCGCGGGGTCGGTGAGCAGGTCCAGCGCGGCGCCCTCGGCCTGTGCGGTCCGGCCGTCGGCGGGCAACTCCTCGATCCTGCGCACCCGTTCGGCGATCGGAGGGTGGGAGTCGTAGGGCGAGGCGGGTTCGGTCGGCAGCCGTCGGCGCAGGCGGTCCAGGTTCTCCTCGCGGGCGGCCAGCATCCGTCCGAAGCCGCCGAAGAACTCGCCGCGCGGGGGCATCAGTCGGGCCGGTGCGCCGAGGACGGCGTAGGAGCCGAGGTAGAAGTCGTGCGCGGTGGCCAGTACCGGGATCTCGCGCAGCGCCGACGCGGTCGTGTCGCGTCCGGTGATCCGGGCCGCGGCGAGGTCGGCCGCGAACTCCTGGGCGCGCGCCGTGGAGAGGGTGGAGCGCAGATAGAGCTTGGCGTAGGCGGTGTAGAGGGCGGCCATGGCGCGGTAGGTGAAGCCGGCTCCGGCGGTGTCGACCTCCCTGGCCTTCTTGCCCCTGGTGATCCGTCTCGCGGCGGCCCGCTCCTGCCGGGCGCGCTCCGCCGCCGTCCTGTCGTCGGCCTTGGCGTGGAACTGGTCGACGGTACGGGCGAGTTGGGTCCGGCCGCGGACGACCAGGGCGGAGAGGCGGGTGTCGCCGCCGGTGAAGTGGCCGTACTCGTGGGCGAGCACCGCGCGCAGTTGGGCCTCGCTCAGCCCGGTCAGCAGGGGTACGCCGAGGTAGAGGCGGCGCGGTCCTGGCAACAGGCCGAGCAGCCGCGGCTGTTCGCTGACGGCGGCGTTGACGTCGCCGGTCAGCAGGATCTCGTCGGGGGCGCGGGTGCCGGTGGCGTCGGCGAGTTCGCGGACGAGCGCCCAGAGTCGGGGCTCGTCGGCCTCGGTGGCGCGGACCCCGTCCGGGCCTTCGCCGCGAGGTGTGCGGAGCATGAGGAGGCCCTGCACGACGGGGATCGCCAGCAGGACCGAGACGAAGACGACCTTGAGGGCCGACAGGCCGTTCAGCCGGGTGAGCGCCAACACGTCGAGGCCGACCAGCAGAGCCAGCAGCAGCAGGCTGAGCAGGTAGAAGCCGCAGAGCAGTACGACAGCGCGCAGCGCGCGCGGAGTTGCGCCCATCGGGCAGATCCCCCACCGGACCGAGAGAAACAGGAACATGTCGGACAGCCGGCCGGGTGCCGGCCGCTGCCTGTGGTGCGTCGTGGGGGAAGGCGGAGTATGCCCCATCGCAGGTCAGGAGGGCAATCCGGGCCTTCGGGGGCCGGCTGCGGGGCACCGCGGTGGTGGTCGGGGACCGGCCCGTGGGAGGCCGCTCGTCGCGTTCTGGGAATTCCGTGCCCTCCGAGTGAACCAACGGTGCGGACAAGGGCTCTTGCAGCAGGAATGACGGTCCATGAACGCGGGGCGAGCGTGTGCCGCGTGCCAGGACGCACACCCGAAAGGTGACGACCCGTGAGTGATGAGCAGCAGGCCGATCTGCCGTACGGATCGCCGTCCTCCGATCCCTCCAACGCTGTCTATCGCAGCCAGGTCGGAGGGATTTGCTTCGAGGCGACGGAACACACCGACAGAATGAGCCGGATCGCCGACCGGGTCGCCGAAGCGGGCGTCCGGGTACCGGATTTCCACGAGGCGCTCATGGAGGCCGGAGAACTCGCCGTCCGTTTCCGTTCGGCACGGGAGCGTGCGGTCGCTCATTGGAACGCGGTCACCCGTGAACTGGTCATCGACCCGCTGCACGGAGATGTCAGGGACGACAAGGACCGGCTGGCGGGGGTCGCCCTGTTCGGGATTCTCGACGCCGCGTCCGAGGGCGAGCGCGCGGGGTGGGAGCAGTACACGCAACCGGGCTACGCCGATTACATCGACGAGTGGGCCGAGCGGGAGGGGATGACGGCGGCGGGGTACTACGGGCGGGAGATGGAGCGGATCGACTTCGACAACGTCCAGCGCCATAGGCGGATCATGGCGTGCTTGGGCAGAGCGGGAACCGGCGCCGACCATCTCCGCGATCTGCCGGGCGACTTCGACTCCTTCTACGCGATGCGGTGCCGCCCGGGTGCCGGGGGCGAGGCCCCGCACGTCGAGACCTACCGGCTCCGCTACGAGGCGCTGCGGCCGGGGCCCGTCGTCGTCCGGCAGCGCGGCCCGGTCGACTAGCCGGCGCCCGAGGCGCGTCGGGCCCTCCCGGTCGCGCCGACGTGCCCTCTGTCCCCTCAACACACCCTCTCTCCCCTCAACACACCCTCTGTCCCCTCAAGACACAACGAGCCTCGCGACCCGCGTGGTGGAGGAGATCCGACCGGCGGATCAGGCCACTCGGGAGCGGAAGGGAAAGAGTCTGACCCAACTCCTCGCGCATTCGCCTTGCTTCGCAGTCTCTTGCCACTCACGTTCGGCCCGGAATTGCCACCGGGTGATCTCATGTAAGGACGTACACCCATGAAGTCTTTTGGAAAAGCTCTCGCTCTCGCCGCGGCGGGCGCCGCCCTGAGCGCCGGTGTTCTCGCGTCGCCCGCCAGCGCGCAGACCGCCCGGCCGCCCGCCGAGTTGGGGAAGGTCTCGGAGTGGGGAATGAAGAAGATCACCGTCAATCCGTCCGCCGTGACCCCGAAGACGGTCGAGGAAGTCGGCGGGGGCACCTGGACCTACGGCACTGAGATCACCGCCGAGGGCAAGTTCTGCTACTCGTACTACTTCCACGGCTCCGAGATGCACAAGTCGACGGCGAAGCTGGGCGATGTCAGCAAGTCGGCGACGGCGGCGGCGGGCGCCACGTCCAAGGCGAGCCTCACCGGCAGCTTCCTCAACACGTGCACCGTGTACTGGGGCAAGAGCTAGGAATTCCGGGAACGGGGTGGCCACCGGCCACCCGGGGCGGGGCCGTGCGACACGGTCCCGCCCCTCCTCGCGTCACGGGCACATGATCCCTTCGAGGACCGGTGGGCATCGCCCGTACGGAGCCGGTGTCCGGAAGCGGCGGAGCGAGGCGGACCGTCGGTCCGGATATCGTCCGGCTGAATTCCATCGGGGGTGGGCCGAAAAGCGTTCTCGAAATGTGGCGCCCCCGTGGGGGTGGGGTGCGCGGACCGTGCGCGCGGTGCCCGCACGTGCCGTCCAGCCCTCGGGCCGCGCCGAATGGATGCCGTCCCGCCGCAGGTCAGCGCGGTGGTCACGAGGTGCGGGCGGACGGGAGAAACGCTCCTCGGTCGGCTGTTCTCGGTCCGAAAAAGGACATGGTCGGACGTGGGGGAATTGCCGTCGGAGGCTACGGAGAGTGCACGCCCTGGCCCGCGGTTAGGTGTTTCCTTACAGACTCGGAGTGATCTGCCGCACACGTCGGTGTGGTTATTGCGACATTCGTGTTGCCAACGCGTGGCGCATTCACATCATCGGCACCGCGTCGCCGCACGGCGTTTCGGTGAATGCCGCAGGACGGTATCGGTGTGCGTGGTTTTCGGTATTCGAAAGGGTGCGGTCCACGCCCGACGTCCGCAGCGGTCACCGTCCGTCACCAGTTGACCGCCTGCCGTGGCCCCCAGTTGACTACCGCGCACCACCCCCCACACCGGAGACTCCCATGCGGATGCTCGCCACCCCCGCGCTGCCCGAGGCCCCGACAGACACCGTCCTCGCGGTGAACCCGCTGCACCGTCCCTCGCCCCGACTCACCGCGGCGTGCGGCCGGGCGGGCGCCCTCGGCGTGCTCGAACTGCCCGAGTCGCGCCGCGACGCCGTCGAGGTCCTGCACCGCACCGCCCGCTGGTCCGGCGGGCGCCCCTTCGGCGTCCGGCTGCGGCCCGGCTGCCCCCTCGACGCCGCGGACCTCCCCGACGGCGTCACCACCGTGCTCCTCGCCGACCCCACGCGGCCCGCCGCCGACTTCCCCGGCCGCCGGGTCCTCGCCGAGGTCACCGGGCTCGCCGAGGCCGCCGACGCGGTACGGGCCGGCGTCCACGGGCTGCTGCTGCGCGGCGGCGAGTGCGGCGGCCCGGCCGGTGAACTCTCCACCTTCGTGCTGCTCCAGGGCGTGCTCGCCGACCCGCGGATCACCGTCCCGGTCTGGGCGTGGGGCGGCATCGGTCCGCGCACCGCCGCCGCCGCGGTGGCCGGCGGCGCCGCTGGGGTCGTCCTCGACATCCAGCTCGCCCTGCTCGACGAGGCCGAACCCGACGCCGAGACCGTCGACGCCCTCGGCTCGCTCGACGGCTCCGAGAGCGTCCTCGTCGACGGTGTGCGGCTGCTGCGCCGGCGCGGACCGCGGGCCCCCGAACCGCCCGCCGACCGCGCCGCCGCCGAACGGGCCTTCGCCGCCGCCGATCCGGCCCGCAGGCTCCTGCCGGTCGGTCAGGACGGCTACCTCGCCGCCGCCTTCGCCGCCCGCTCCACCACCGTCGCCGAAGCGGTGCGCACCGTCCGCGACGCGATCGGCCTGGCCACCGCGCGCGGGGAGGCGGGCGCCGCGCTGGCCGAGGGGTCCGCGGGAGCGCGTGCGCTCGGCACCCGACTGCCCATCGCCCAGGGCCCGATGACCCGGGTCAGCGACGAACCCGACTTCGCCGCGGCGGTCGCCGCCGAGGGCGCGCTGCCCTTCCTCGCGCTGGCCCTCGCCGACGCCACCCGCACCCGCGCCCTGCTCAGCCGCACCCGGGACACCCTGCCCGAGGGCGCCGCCTGGGGCGTCGGCATCCTCGGCTTCGCCGACGAGCGGGTCAAGGAGGAGCAGCTCGCCGTCGTCAAGGAGCTGAGACCCACCCACGCCGTCATCGCGGGCGGCCGTCCCGCGCAGGCCGCCGCCCTGGAGGCGGAGGGCATATCGACCTTCCTGCACGTGCCCTCACCCGGGCTGCTGCGGCAGTTCCTCGCGGCGGGCGCCCGCAAGTTCGTCTTCGAGGGCGCCGAGTGCGGCGGCCACATCGGACCGCGCAACAGCTTCCCGCTCTGGGAGGCGCAGACCGAGGTGCTGCGCGCCTTCCTCGCCGAGCAAGGCCCGGCCGCCGCCTCGGAGTTGACGGTGCTGTTCGCGGGCGGCATCCACGACGCGCGGTCCGCCGCGATGGCCGCGACCGTCGCCGCCCCGCTCACCGAGGCGGGCGCCGCCTTCGGCGTCCTGATGGGCACCGCCTACCTGTTCACCGCCGAAGCGGTCGAAGCGGGCGCCATCCGGCCGCTGTTCCAGCGGCGGGTCGTCGCAGCCGAGCGCACCGACCTGCTGGAGACCGCGCCCGGCCACGCCACCCGGTGCGCCGCGAGCGAGGTCACCCGCGACTTCGCCGCGCTGCGCGACGGACTCACCGCCGAGGGCGTCCCCGACCGGGAGATCTGGGAGCGCCTCGAGCGGTTCAACGTCGGCCGGCTGCGCCTCGCGTCCAAGGGCGTCGAGCGGGTCGGCGACGGCCTGCGCGCCGTGGACGAGGAACGCCAGGGCGCCGAGGGGATGTTCATGGCCGGCGAGGTCAGTGTGCTGCGCTCCGCGGTCACCACCGTCGCCGCCCTGCACCGCGAGGTGACCGAGGGCGCCGCGGCCTGGCTCGCCGAGCGCGCCGCCGCCGTCGCCGCCCCGCCCGCCGGGCAGGCGCCCCCGCCGCTGCGGATCGCCGTGGTCGGCATGGCCGCGATGTTCCCCGGCGCCCGCGACCTCGGCGAGTTCTGGGCCAACGTGGTGTCAGGCGCCGACAGCGTCACCGAGGTGCCCGCCGAGCGCTGGGACCCCGAGCTGTACTACGCCCCCGACGGCGACGGCGAACGCACCCCCTCCCGCTGGGGCGGGTTCCTGCCGCGCATCCCCTTCGACCCGCTGAGCTACGGCATCCCGCCCGCCTCCCTGCCCAGCATCGAACCGGTGCAGCTGCTCGCCCTCGAGGCGGCCCGCCGCGCCCTCGCCGACGCCGGCTACGCGGGAGCGGACGCCGACCACCGCCGCACCTCGGTGATCTTCGGCGCCGAGGCGGGCAGCGACCTCGCCAACGCCTCCACCCTGCGCACCGTGCTGCCCGGCTACGTCGGCGCGCTGCCGCCCGGCCTCGACGCGCAACTGCCGCGGCTGACCGAGGACTCCTTCCCCGGCATGCTCGCCAACGTCATCGCGGGCCGCATCGCCAACCGGCTCGACCTCGGCGGTGCCAACTACACCGTCGACGCGGCCTGCGCCTCCTCGCTCACCGCCGTCGACGCCGCCTGCAAGGAACTCGTCACCGGCACCAGCGACCTGGTGCTCTGCGGCGGCGCCGACCTGCACAACGGCATCAACGACTACCTCCTCTTCTCCTCGGTGCACGCGCTGTCGCCCTCCGGCCGCTCGGCCACCTTCGACGCGAGCGCCGACGGCATCGCCCTCGGCGAGGGCGTCGCCTGCGTCGCCCTCAAGCGGCTCGCCGACGCCGAACGCGACGGCGACCGCGTCTACGCCGTGATCGACGGCGTCGGCAGCGCCAGCGACGGCCGCGGCCTCGGGCTGACCGCGCCCCGCCCCGAGGGCCAGCGCGCCGCCCTGGACCGCGCCTACGCCAACGCCCGCGTCTCCCCCGCCGAGGTCGGTCTGATCGAGGCGCACGGCACCGGGACCGTCGTCGGCGACCGCACCGAACTCGCCACCCTCACCGAGGTGTTCGCGGTACACGGCGCGGCGCCCGGCTCCTGCGCCGTCGGCTCGGTCAAGTCGCAGATCGGGCACACCAAGTGCGCCGCCGGGCTCGCCGGACTCGTCAAGACCACCCTCGCGCTGCACCACGGCGTGAAGCCGCCCACCCTGCACCTGTCCCGGCCCAACCCGGCGTGGGACGCGGACACCAGCCCGTTCGTCTTCCACACCTCCGCCGTGCCCTGGGCCGCGGAACCCGCCGAACGGATCGCGGGCGTCAGCGCCTTCGGCTTCGGCGGCACCAACTTCCATGTGGTGCTGCGCGCTTACGACCAGGCGCCCGCCGCGCACGCCCTGGACGCCTGGCCCGCCGAGCTGTTCCTGTTCCGGGGACGCGACGAGGAGGCCGCCGCCAAGGCGGTCCGCGCGCTGCTCGCCCTGATCGAGCAGGACGGCGGCCACAGCCGGCTGCGCGACCTCGCCCACCACGCCGCCGTCCGCGGCGACCAGGCCGCGCTGCGCGGCGAACCGGTGCGCGTCGCCGTCGTCGCGCCCTCCCTGGAGCGGCTGCCCGAACTGCTGCGCCGGGCCGCCGACGGCGAACACGCCCCCGCCGACGGCATCCACCTCGCCCGCGCCGTCCCGCCCGAGGTCGAGGAAGGGCGGCTCGCCCTGCTCTTCCCCGGTCAGGGCAGCCAGCGCCCCGGCATGCTCGCGGCGCTGTTCACCGCCTTCCCCACGCTCCACCACCATCTGCACCGGGGCGCCCGCTGGGCCGACGCCCTCTTCCCGCCCGCCGCCCTCGACGCCGGGGCCGCGGCCCGCGACCAGGCCAGGATCACCGACACGGCCGTGGCGCAGCCCGCCCTCGGCATCACCGCGCTCGCCGCCACCGAACTGCTCACCTCGCTCGGGGTGCGCCCCGCGATGGCCGCGGGCCACAGCTACGGCGAACTCGCCGCGCTCGCCGCCGCCGGGGTGTTCACGCCCGACGAACTCCTCGCCGCGAGCGCGGCCCGCGCCGAGGCCGTCCTCGGCCGGACACCGGCCGACGACCCGGGCACCATGGCGGCCGTCGGCGCCACGGCCGACCAGGTCGAGGAGGTGCTACGGCTGGCGGGGCTGGCCTCCGACGTGGTGGCCGCCAACCACAACTCCCCCACCCAGACGGTAATTTCGGGCCCCACCGAGGCCGTCGCCGCCGCCGTCGCCCATCTGAAGGACGCCGGGCACACCGCAAAACCGCTCAAGGTGGCCTGCGCCTTCCACAGCCCGCTGCTGGCCGGAGCGGGAGACGACTTCGGCGCCCACCTCGGGGAACTCGCCCTGCCCGCGCCGGCCTTCCCGGTCTGGGCCAACCGCACCGCCGCCCCCTACCCCGAGGGCGCCGCGGGCATCCGCGCCGAACTGATGGCCCAACTCGGCTCACCGGTCCGGTTCGCCGAGCAGATCGAGGCGATGTACGAGGCGGGCGCGCGGGTCTTCGTGGAGGCCGGGCCGGGCCGGGTGCTCAGCCGTCTGGTCGGTGACGTGCTCGGCGACCGCCCCCACCGCGCCGTCCCGTTGGAGGGCGTCCGCGACGGCGGGCTCCCCGCCTTCCTCACCGCGCTCGCCCAACTCGCCGTCAGCGGCGTCGCGTTGCGGGCCCGGCCGCTGTTCACCGGCCGCGACACCGTCGACCCCGCCACCGCCGGTTCCGTGCGGCGGGCCGGATTCACCGTCGACGGGCACCTGTTGCGCCGCGCCGACGGCACGCTCCCGCCGCACGCCCTGCACCCCGCCCGACCCGTGACGGAGTTCGCCTTGTCAGACCCGCGTCCCCTCACCGCGCCGGCCGCCGGTCCCGAAGCGCTGATCGCGGAGTTCCTCCGCAGCAGCCGGGAGATGGTCTCCGCCCAGCGCGACGTCCTGCTCTCCTACCTGGGAGCGCCCGAGCCCGCGTCCGCGACGGCGTGGGCGCCGCCCCCCGCAGAGACCGTCCCGTCCCTCGCCACGGCGCCCGCGCCCGCCGTCGTCCCGTCGACCGCGCTCGTCGCGACGGCGGTCACCGCGTCCGGCAGCGCACCGGCCACCTCGGTCCTCGACACCGTGCTCGGCGTGATCGCTGAGCGCACCGGGTACCCGGTGGAGATGCTGGAGGCGGACCTCGACCTGGAGGCCGACCTCAGCGTCGACTCCATCAAACGCACCGAGATCGCCGGTGAGTTGGCGGTCCGGCTCGGCATCGGCGGCGACGCGGCCGAGCAGTTGGAGGAGCTGAGCGGGGTCCGCACCGCCGAGGGCATCGCCGGGCTGCTCGCCGCCCGGCTCGGCACCGACCCGGGTGCCGCGCTCGCCCCGGCCGGCGGGACGGGCGACGCCCCGGCCCGTGGACTCCCGGTCCTCGACACCGTGCTCGCCGTGGTCGCCGAACGCACCGGCTACCCGGTGGAGATGCTGGAGGCGGACCTCGACCTGGAGGCCGACCTCAGCGTCGACTCCATCAAACGCACCGAGATCGCCGGTGAACTCGGCGCCCGACTCGGCCTCGACACCGCCGAGGTGGACCTCGACGCGCTCGGCGGCGCCCGGACCGTCCGCGCGCTCAGCGCCCTTCTGGAAGCCGCCGTCGGCACCGCGCCCGCGAGCACGCCCGCCGCGGTCCCGCCCGCCGTCGCGCCCGCCGCCGACGGGCCGCGCCCGGAGATCACCGCGCCGCAGCGGCTGCTGTTCGCCGAACGTGTCCTCGAACCCGCCACCGCCCGCCCCGAGTCCGGTGGCCGGGCGCTGCTGATCGGCGGCGGCGAGATTGCGACCGCGCTGGCGGCGCTGCTGACCGAGGCGGGCGTCACGGCCGACCTGGTCCCCGCGGGCGGCCTCCCCGCGACCGGCGCCGAGACCGTCGTACACCTCACTCCGCTGGACGCCGAAAGCCCCGTCCTGCCTGCGGAGTTCGCCCTCTATCAGCATCTGCTCGCCGCCGGGCCGCGCCGCCTGCTGGCCGCCGACCGGCGCGGCACCGGGACGCCCAGCGGGCTGCGCGGCTTCTTCCGCACGGTGGCCCGCGAGTACCCCGGCACCCGCGCCACCCTGGCCGAGGTCCACGACACGGCGAGCCCCGCCGAGGCCGCCCAGGCGCTGTTCGCCGAACTCGCCGCCCCCGAGGGCGAACCGGTCGTCCTCATCGACCGGGGCGGCCGGCGCAGCGCCCTCCACCTGCGGCCCACCCCGCTCGGCGCGATCGCCACCAGCGGCGCGGGTCCCGCGGGAGACGGCGTCGCCGAGGCGGAGGCCGTCGGGCTCGACCGCGACAGCGTGGTGCTCCTGGTCGGCGGGGCCCGTGGCATCACCGCCCGCTTCGCCCGCACCCTCGCCGCCGCGTCCCGCTGCCGTCTGGTCCTCTTCGGCCGCACCCCTGAACCCGCGCCCTCCGAGGAGGAGTTGACCGCCACCGCGCAGGACCGGGCGGCGCTGCGGGGCGCGCTGCTCGCCGGGGGACTCACCACCACGCCCGCCGAGACCGAACGCCGGGTCGCGGCGATCCTCGCCGAACGCGAGGTGCGCGCCACCCTGGCCGCCGTCCGCGAGCTGGGCGGCGAGGCCGAGTACCAGCGGGTCGACGTGCGGGACGCGGAGGCGGTCGGCGCGGCCGTCAAGCAGGTCTACGCCCAGTACGGACGGCTCGACGGTCTGGTGCACGCCGCCGGGCTCATCGAGGACAAGCTGATCGCCGAGAAGTCCCCCGAGTCCTTCGCGCGGGTCTTCGCCACCAAGGCGGACGGCGCCCGCACCGTCCTCGACGCGGTCGACCGGCTGCCGGTGAGCCCGCGCTTCGCGGTCCTCTTCGGCTCCATCGCCGCCGCCCTCGGCAACCGCGGCCAGAGCGACTACGCGGCGGCCAACGACGTCCTGGAGGAGCTGGGCCGCCGCTGGTCGGGCGCCGAGCGGCGCGGCCTGACCGTGCACTGGGGCCCCTGGGCCGCGTCCGAGACCGGCGGCGGGATGGTCGGCCCCGAGCTGATGCGCTCCTACGCGGCGCGCGGCATCAAACTGATCGACCTGGAGGAGGGCCCGCTCAGCCTGCTGCGCGAACTCGCCTACGGCGCGCCGGACGAGCACACCGTCGTCTACACCGCCTCCGGCTGGTGAGCGCGATGGCCACCCCCGCGGCCACCGGCGGACCCGCGGCCCGGCCGGAACCGGTCGCCGTCGTCGGCATGGAGGTGCTGCTGCCCGGCGCCCCCGATCTGGCCACGTACTGGCAGAACATCGTCAGCGGCGCGGACGCGATCTCCGAGGTGCCCGCCGACCGCTGGGACCCGCTCTTCTACCGGCCCGCCGACCCGTCGGGGCCGCCCCCCGACCGCCGCAGCGACCGCTTCTACTGCCGTCGCGGCGGGTTCGTGGACGGCGCCGAGTTCGATCCGACCCGCTTCGGGATCATGCCGAACTCGGTGCCCGCCACCGAACCCGACCAGCTCATCGCGCTCGACGTGGCGCACCGCTCGCTGGCCGACGCGGGCGGCGAGTCGGTCCTGCCCGACCGGCGTGAACGCGCCGGTATCGTGCTCGGCAGGGGCGGCTACCTCACGCCGGGCCTGGTCCGGCTCGACCAGCGGGTGCGCACCGCCAACCAGCTCGTGCACACCCTGCGCGAGCTGGCCCCGCAGCTCGACGAGGCCCAACTGGAGGCGGTCCGCGCCGGGTTCTGCGACCGGCTCGGACCCGAGGAGCCGGAGTCCGCGATCGGCCTGGTGCCCAACCTGGTCGCCTCCCGGGTCGCCAACCGGCTCGATCTGCGCGGCCCCGCCTACACCGTGGACGCCGCCTGCGCGTCCTCTCTCGTCGCGGTGGACCACGCGGTGCGCGAACTCACCTCACGGCGCTGCGACGTGATGCTGGCGGGCGGTGTCCACCACTGCCACGACCTCACCCTGTGGAGCGTCTTCACGCAGCTCGGCGCGCTCTCCCCGAGCGAGCGCATCCGCCCGCTGCACCGGGACGCGGACGGCGTCCTGATCGGCGAGGGCACCGGCGTCGTCGTCCTCAAGCGGCTCGCGGACGCCCAGCGCGACGGGGACCGCGTCTACGCGGTGATCCGCGGCACCGGGGTGGCGGGCGACGGGCGCACCGCGAGCCTCTTCAACCCCGACCCTGGCGGCCAGATCCGGGCCGTCCGGCAGGCGTGGGAGGCGGCGGGGCTCGACCCGCGGGCCGCCGACGCGCTCCAGCTCCTGGAGGCGCACGGCACCGCGACCGCCGCCGGCGACCGGGCCGAACTCACCACCGTGGCCGAGGTATTCGGGCCAGCGACCGGCCACCGCGCGGTCATCGGGTCGGTCAAGTCGCAGATCGGGCACACCATGCCGGCCGCCGGCGTGGCGGGTCTGATCAAGGCGGCGCTGGCCCTGCACCACGGGACGCTGCCGCCGACCCTGCACTGCGACGACCCCAACCCGGCCCTCGAAGCGACCCGGTTCACCACCCTGTCCGCCGCCCGCCCCTGGGACGAGATCGCGGGCGGCGCCCCGCGCCGGGCCGCCGTCAACGCCTTCGGCTTCGGCGGCATCAACGCCCATGTCGTCCTCGAACAGCCCGCCGCGGCACCGGCGCGGCGGCCGCGGGTGAGCGTCGGCGAGCCGGAGCGGGTGCTGCGGCTGGCCGCCGCGACCCCCGGGGAGCTGGCCGCCCTGCTCGACGCGGACGACGGCGCGGTGCTCGCCGCGAGCCTGCCCGAGACCGGGGCGCCCGGCGCGGGCCCGGTGCGGCTCGGCATCGTCGACCCCACCGCGCGCCGCCTGGGACTGGCCCGCAAGGCGGTCGCCAAGGGCGAGCCGTGGCGCGGCCGCAGCGACGTGTGGTTCACCCCGCGTCCGGTCCTCGGCCCGGCGGGTGGCCGCACCGCCTTCGTCTTCCCCGGCCTGGAGGCCGAGTTCACCCCCAGGGTCGACGAACTCGCCGCCCGGCTCGGCCTGGAGTGGTCCCACGGCCCGGCCGCCGAGGTCGGTGACGTCGGCCGGCACGGCGCCGCCGTCTTCCAGTTGGGCCGGCTCCTCGACACCGCGCTGCGCCGCCTGGACGTGCGGCCCGACGCCGTCGCCGGCCACAGCGTGGGCGAGTGGACGGCGATGGCGGCGGCCGGGGTGCACGCGCCCGAGGAGGTGGACGCCTTCCTCGCCGGCTTCGACCCGGACGCGCTGCGGGTGCCCGGAGTGGCCTTCGCCGTCGTCGGCACCGCGGCCGACCGCGTCCTGCGCCGGCTCGACGGCCGTGCGAACGTCGTCCTCAGCCACGACAACTCCCCCGGCCAGTCGATGATCTGCGGCCCGGAGGACGCCGTCGCCGAGCTGGTGGACGGCTTCCGCGCCGAGGGCGTCATCGCCCAGGTGCTGCCGTTCCGCTCCGGGTTCCACACACCGATGCTCGCGCCCTACCTGGGTCCGATCCGCGACGCGGCCGAGCGGTACGGGCTGCACCCGCCGCACACCCCCGTGTGGTCCGCGACCGTCGCCGCCCCCTTCCCGGCCGACCCGGACGCGGTCCGCGAGCTGTTCGTGCGCCACCTCCTCGAACCGGTCCGCTTCCGCGCCCTCGTCCTGGAGATGTACCGGGCGGGCTTCCGGGCCTTCCTGACGCTGGGCGCGGGCCAGCTCGGCTCCCTCATCGACGACACGCTCACGGGCCGCGACCGGCTGGTGGTGCCCGCCCACGTCGGCTCACGCGACAGTCTCGCCCAACTCCGCCGGGTGGCGACCGCGCTGTGGACGGAGGGCGCGGAACCGGACGTCGGACCGCTCGATCCGCCCGCGGCGAAGGCGAGTTCGGGCGCCCGGCGGACCCGGGCCGCCGGCCGCGCGCCGGTGCGCCTCGACCTCGGTGGAGCCCTCGTCTCCCTCCCGGCCACGGACCACGGCCTTCTCGCGCCACGGCGGACGCTCGCGACAGCGGGCGGCCGGACGACGGGAGCGGAACCCGTCGCCGTCCCGAGCGCCGGCCGGGCCGGGTGGGCGACGGCATCGGGGCCCGACCGCGGCGGACGGCACGCGCGGGCGGTTCCGGCGGCGGGTCACTCCGTGCGGGCGGTTCCGGCGGGCGATCACGCCCCGCGAGCGGTTCCGATGGGCGATCACGCCGCGCGAGCGGTTCCGGCGGCGGATCACGCCCCGCGGGCCGTCCCGACAGCGGCTCGGGCCGGGGCAGCCGTCCCGTCGGCCGACCGGGCGCCGGGCGCCGCGCGGCCCGCCGTGCCGGTCGCCCTCACCGACGTCCGCGCCGGCGTCCGCGTCGAGCCGCGTGACCGGCCCGGGACATCCGCGCCGGTCGGCACGCTCAGCACGGGCGGCACGGGCGGCACGGGCGGAACAGGCGGCGCAGGCGGCGCAGGCGGCGCAGGCGGCATAGTCAGCGCACGCGACGCACGCGGCACAGCCGGCTCGACCGGCACCCTCAGCACAGGCGGCGTAGTCGACTCGGCCAGCGTGGGTGGCACGGGCGGAACAAGCGGCTCGGCCGGCACGCTCAGCGCGGGCGGCGCGGGCGGCTCGGCCGGCGCAGGCGGCACAGTCAGCACAGGCAGCGCACGCAACGCACGCGACGCACGCAACGCACGCGACGCACGCGACGCACGCGGCACAGTCAGCACAGGCGGCACCCTCCGCACAAGCGACACAGACGGCACCCTCAGCACAAGCCAAGCCGGCGGACCGATCGGCCGGCTCGGCCTAGCCGGTGGGCGGGGCTCCGTCGCCGCCGAGTTCTCCGCGCTGCTCACCGACACCGCCGCCGTCGCCGAGGAACTCCTCGCCGCGATCCGGGCACACCCCGCCCCCAGGGCCTTCGCCCCCCGTCCGGCTGTCGCGGCGCCGCGCCGGGCGCCCGCCGGCACCGCCGGTCCCGACCGCCCCCTCGGCGGGGACGGGCTCGCGCCGGTGCCCGACGTGCTGCGGGTCGACGTCGAGCGGATGCCCTACCTCCTCGACCACTGCTTCTTCCGGCAGCGGCCCGGCTGGCCCGACCAGGCCGACCGGTGGCCGATCGTGCCCGCGACCACCGTCATCGACCATCTGACCCGGATCGCCGAACAGGCCCTGCCGGGACGGCGGACGGTGGCCGTGCACCAGGTGCGGCTCCAGAGGTGGATCGAGGCCATGCCCGCCTCCGACGTGCCGGTCGCCGTGCGGCGCCTGGGAGCCGACCGGGTGGAGGTCACGCTCACCGGTTTCGCCGGCGCCGTCGTCCAGCTCGCGCCGGAGACCGCGTCCGCGCCTCCGCCCGCCCTCTGGCCGGTCGACCCGGCCGCCGAGCGGACGCCCGGACTCACCGCCGAACAGCTCTACAGCGAGCGGTGGATGTTCCACGGCCCCGCCTTCCAGGGCGTCACCGAACTCACCGCGATCGGCGACCACCACGTGCGCGGGGTGCTCACCGCGCCGGGACCGCCCGGCGCGCTCCTCGACAACGTCGGCCAGCTCCTCGGCTACTGGATCATGAGCAGCCTCACCGAGCGCACCACCGTCTTCCCGGTCGGCATGGCCAGGATCGACTACTTCGGCCCCGAGCCGGCCGCCGGTACCGCCCTCGACTGCCACATCCGCGTCCGTGAGGTCACCCCGACCACGCTCACCGCCGACATGCAGCTCGTCCACGCGGGCCGGGTCTGGGCGCAGTGCACGGGCTGGACCGACCGGCGCTTCGACACCGACCCCGGCATCCGGCTCGTGGACCGCTTCCCCGGCCGGCACACCCTGTCCGAGGCCCGCGCCGAGGGCTGGAGCGTGGTCCACGAGCGCTGGCCGGATCTCGCCACCCGCGACCTGATCATGCGCAACATGCTCGGCGGCGCCGAACGCGAACGCCACGCGGCCCTGCCGCCGACCCGCAGACGCCGTCATCTGCTCGGCCGGATCGCCGCCAAGGACGCGGTGCGCCGGCTGCTGTGGGCGGAGGGCGCCGACGAGGTCTACCCGGCCGAGATCGCGCTGCACAACGACGACAGCGGCCGTCCCGTGGTGACCGGCGTGCACGGACGGGACCTCGGCGAGGGGCTGACCGTCTCCCTCGCGCACTGCGCCGAGGCCGCCGTGGCGCTGGCCCGCCGCGGCCCCTGCGGCATCGACCTCGAAGAGGTCACCGCCAGACCCGCGGGCACCGTCGACGCGGCCTGCGGACCCGAGGAGCGCGCGCTCCTCGCCAGGACCGTCGCCGCGGGCGACGAGAGCGAAGCGTTGTGGTTCACCCGGTTCTGGGCGGCGAAGGAAGCCGTCGCGAAGGAGCGCGGCACCGGACTCGGCGGACGGCCGGGGGACTTCCGGGTCACCGCGGCCCGCCAGGACCTGCTGCGGGTGGAACACGCGGGCAGCGCCTGGGAAGTGCGCTGCGGTCAGGTGGCGGCCCCCGCGGGGCTGCCCGAACGGATGTACGTCGTCGCCTGGACCACGGGCGGCGCCGAGCCAGTCAGTCAGGAGAGCCGGCATGACCACTGAGGCGACCACCCCCACCACGCCCGTCGCCGACGAGAGCACCGTCCTCGCGCGGATCGCCGCGCTGCTGCGCGAGCTGCCCGACGCCGGTCTCGAGGACGCCGAGATCGGCCGCGACACCCTCTTCCACGACGACCTGGAGCTGGAGAGCATCGACCTGGTCTCCCTCGCCGGTCTGCTGCGCGAGGAGTACGGCGACCGCGTCAACCTCGCGCTGTTCGTCGCCGACCTGGAACTCGACGAGATCATCGAGCTGACCGTGGGCCGGCTCGCCGACTACGTCGTCGCGTCGCTGCGCGCCACCGAGGAGAGCTGACCGGATGGCGAAGACACGCACCGGCGAGATCACCACCCATGTGCAGCGGCTGGCCGCGGGCGCGGCGGGCGGCACGGTGCCCGACGGGGAGCCCCCGGTCGTCGTCCTGGTGCACGGGCTGCTCACCGACTCCCTCGCCAGCTACTACTTCACCCTCGGCCCCGCGCTGTCCGCGGCGGGCATGGACACCGTGATGTACGACCTGCGCGGGCACGGCCGCACCGACCGGCCTGCCACCGGCTACCGCCTGGAGGACTTCGTCGAGGACCTGGCGCTGCTCCTCGACGCCCTCGACGAGCGCCGCCCGGTGCACCTGGTCGGCAACTCCTTCGGCGGCACGGTCGCCGCGGGGTTCGCCGCCTGGCACCCGGAGCGCACCGCCACCGTCACCATGATCGAGTCCGAGCCGCCGGTGGCCGCCTGGGCGGGGCACATGGCGGAGGGCCTGGCGCACGCGCGCCGCGACCTGGTGCACGACCACGCCATCGAATGGATCAAGGAGCGGTACGGGGCGCACACCGCGCGGCTCTCCCGTGGGGCCGCGCGCATCCTTCAGACCACCACCCTGGCCGAGGACGTCCCGGCCGGGCGGCTCATCGACGACGACCTGTCCGCGCTGCGCTGCCCGCTGTTCGCCGTCTTCGGCGGCGACTCCGGGCTCAGCGCCCAGGTGCCCGACCTGGAGGCCAAGGTCGCCGGGTGCCGCACGGTGGTGCTGCCCGACCAGGGCCACTCGGTCCTGGTCGAACAGCCCGCAAGGACCCGGGACCTGGTCCTTGAGTGGGTCCGCGACCACCACTCGCGCCGCACCGGCGCCCCGGCCGGGGCCCTCGGATGAGCCGCTACCTGCTGGTGGTCCCGCCGCTGACCGGGCACATCAACCCGCTCGTCGGGGTCGCGGCCGAACTGACCGCGCGCGGCCACGAGGTGGAGTGGTGCGGCTACCCCGACCGGGTCCTGGCCGCCACCGGGCCGGGCGCCGTCGTCCACCCGTGCACACTGCCCGCGACCAGCGAACTGGTCAGGCCGCCGACCCTGACGGGACCGGCCGCCTTCCGCTTCCTCTGGGAGGACTTCTTCATCCCGCTCGCCGAGGCCATGGCGCCCGCCGTGACCGACGCGGTGCGGGCCTTCCGCCCCGACGCGGTCGTCACCGACCAGCACGCGGTGGCCGGCGCCCTGGTCTGCGAACGCCTCGGCGTCCCGTACTTCACCTCGGCCAGCACCTCCGCCGAACTCGTCGACCCGCTCGCCGAACTGCCCAAGGTGGCAGCCTGGTTGACCGACCGGCTGGCCGCGCTGCGGGCGGCGATCGGTGACCCGGACGCCACCGGCGACCCGCGCTTCTCACCGTACGGCGTCCTCGCCTTCACCAGCGGGGACCTCCTCGGCGACGCGGCCGACCTGCCCTGGGAGCGGATCCACCTGGTCGGCCCGGCCATCGCCGACCGGCCGGGCGACCCCGACTTCCCGTGGGCGGCCCTCGACCCCGCCCGTGAGCTGGTCCTCGTCTCGCTCGGCACCGCCAACACCGACGCGGGCGCGCGCTTCCTCGGCGAGGCCGCTACCGCTCTCGGCCTGCTCGGCGACCGGGTGCAGGGCGTCGTCGCGGACCCGGGCGGACAGCTCACGAACCCGCCGCCCGGGGTGCTGGTGCGCCCCTGGGTCCCGCAGTTCGAACTCCTGGGCCGGGCACGGGCGGTGGTCAGTCACGGCGGCCACAACACCGTCTGCGAATCCCTCTGGCACGGGCTGCCGCTGGTGCTCGCACCGATCCGCGACGACCAGCCGATCGTGGCCAGGCAGGTGGCCGAGGCGGGCGCGGGCGTCCGGGTGCGCTTCGGGAAGGTGACGGCGCCGAAACTCGCCGAGGCGCTCCGCACGGTCCTCGACGACACCGGAGGGCACCGCACGGCGGCGGAGGCGGTCGGCCGGTCACTGCGCGCCGCGGGCGGCCGACAGGCCGCGGCCGACCACCTCGAACAACTCGTCAGGGCCCACCCGGTGGCCTCCGCGAGCCGCTGAACGCGTCCCACCTCAAAATCCCCGACCGCCCGTCACCGCGCACCCCGTGGCACTCGCGGACCGCTGAGCGAGCCCCTCCGGAACACCCCACGCCCCCGCCCCGTTCGTCACGGCCCACCCGGCGGCCTCCGTACGCCGTTGAGCGCATCCCCCACCCCGGAGCACCCCATGACCACAGCCCACCCGATCCCGCCGCGAGCGGCGCCGAACGCCGGGCCCGGCGAACCGCCCGCCGCGGGGCCGCCAGGCCACGGCGGGCCGCACTCCCCCACGGACCCGGCCGCGCCCGACGGACCGACGGCGTCCGAAGTCCGGCCGCTGCGGGCGCTGTTGGGGCAGGCCCGCCCCTACCGGCTCGCGCTGTCCGGGTCGCTGCTGCTCGCGCTCGCCGCCAGCGCCAGCGGGCTCGTCCAGCCGCTGGTGGCGCGGTCGGTCCTGGACTCGCTGGCCGACGGCGTCACCGTCACGGGACCGCTGGTCCTGCTCGGTGTGCTGGTGGTGGCGGGGGCCCTGCTGACCGGCCTGCAGTCCTGGTGGCAGCAGCGGACCTCCGAGCAGGTGGTCCGCTCCATCCGCCGCGACCTGGTCTTCCGCCTCATCCGCCTGAAGGTCCCCGAGCTGGACCGCCGTCCCCCCGGCGACCTCGTCGCCCGGGTCACCTCCGACAGCGCCCTGGTGCAGAACGCGGCCACCCAGGGCCTCGTCATGATCACCAACGGGTTGCTGACCGTCCTGGGCGCGATCGCCCTGATGGGGACGGTCCACCTCGGCCTGCTCGGTGTCACCCTCGGGGTGCTGTGCGGCACCGGCGCGGTCCTCGGACTGATCCTGCCGCGCATCCGTGAGGCCGTCGCCCGCGCCCAGCGTTCCGTGGGCGCCATCGGAGCCGCCCTCGACCGCTCGCTCGGCGCGGCCCGCACCGTCAAGGCCAACGGCGCCGAGACCAGGGAGACCGCCCGCGCCGAGGCCGCCGTCCAGGAGGCGTACGAGGCGGGACTGACCGGCGCCAAGTACGTCGCGCTGGTCCAGGTCCTGTCCGGCGTCGCCATCCAGGCCGCCTTCCTCGCGGTGCTCGGCGTGGGCGGCGCGCTGGTGGCCGCCGGGGACCTCGACGCGTCGCAGCTCATCGCCTTCCTGCTCTACGTCTTCTACCTGGCCAGCCCGATCGCCTCGCTCCTCGGCGGCCTCGGCATGCTCCAGCAGGGGCTCGGCGCGATCGTCCGCATCGAACAGGTGAAGAAGCTGCCTGCGGAGGACGACGTGGACCTCCCGGACCGCGACCCCGCCCCCGCCCCCGCCGGCTCACGTGGCGCACGGCCCGTCGCGCCGCCGGTCGAGTTCGACGCCGTCCAGTTCGCGTACCCGGGGCGCGGGCCGGCGCTGCGCGGCGTCGCGTTCACCGTGCCCGGCGGCACCAGGACCGCGCTCGTCGGCCTCTCCGGCGCGGGCAAGACCACCATGTTCGCGCTGCTCCAGCGCTTCTACGAGCCGGACGCGGGTACCATCCGGATCGGCGGCCTGGACATCGCCGCCCTGCCCCGCGCCGAGGTCCGCCGCCGGATCGCCTACGTCGAGCAGGAGTCCCCCGTCATGGCGGGCACGCTCCGCGAGAACCTCCGCTACGCCGCCACCGGCGCGAGCGACGAGGCCATCGCGGACGTGCTGCGCCTGACCCGTCTCGACTCGCTGATCGCCCGGTTGCCCGAGGGTCTCGACACCGAGGTCGGCAACCGCGGTGTCACCCTCTCCGGCGGTGAGCGCCAACGCCTCGCCATCGCACGGGCGTTGCTGCGCGAACCCGAGGTGCTGCTGCTCGACGAGGCCACCGCGCAGCTCGACGCAAGCAACGAACAGGCCCTGCGGGAGGCGGTCGACCAGGCGGCACGCCGCTGCACGGTCGTCCTGATCGCGCACCGCCTGTCGACGGTCACCGACGCCGAGCAGATCATCGTCCTCCAGGACGGCCTGATCCGCGCCGCGGGCTCCCACGACGACCTGGTCGCCACGGACGCGCTCTACCGCGAACTCGCCGCGTCCCAGATGCTCGTACCGGCCGTGGACGACGGTCCTCCCGGCGTCCGGACCGGCACGGGCACCGGAACCGCTGGGGACGCGGAGGCGGAGGCGTCCTCCGTCGTCGACGCCGACGCGGGCGCCGAACCGGCAAGGTGACCGGCGGACTTGACGTCCGCGCACTTCAACATCCCCGGCGCCCTGGGGCGGTACGCGACTGCGTGCCGCCCCAGGGCGCCTTCGGGCAGTGCCCGGCGGGCTGTTCGGTGGAGCTTCGCGCGGGGTGTTCGGCGGAGCCCCGCGCGGGCTGTTGGGTGGCGCCCCGCGGCTCCCGCCGTCAGCCCGTGATGGCGTTCAGGGCGGGCAGGTAACCGTCGCGGTGTCCCGCCTGGTTCGGGTGGTAGGACTCGTTGATCTTGTCCCACTCCAGGCTGGTCACCCAGGTCGTGTTGCCCGAGCAGATGGAGTGCGCGTCGAAGGCCGTCCGCGGGTCGAGGAAGGTGAAGCCCGCGCTCGCGGCCTGCTGGGCGAGGACGGTGTCGAGAACGTCGGCCGCCGAGTTCAGCGCGGTGCGCTCGGTGTCGCTCAGACCGAAGACGCCGCAGTTGCCGCCGATCTTGTAGAGCCGGGGGTAACCGACCACGACCACGCGGGCGTTGGGCGCGCTCTGCCTGATGGCCGCGTAGGTGTCGGCGAGCGCGCCGGGCAGCGCGCCGGTCGCCGCCGCCTTCGCCGCCTCCACCCCGGCCACGCAGTCCTTGTCGTCCAGCGTGAGGATGCAGTTCTGCAGGACGGCGACGAAGCCGACGTCGTTCCCGCCCGCCTGCACGGTCACCAGCGTGGTGCCGGCGGTGAGCCGGGGCACCTGCTGGGTCTTGATGTCCGCGGTGGTCGCCCCTGAGCAGGACGCCTCGACGAAGGAGTACCCGGTGTGCTGCGCGGCCCACAGCCTGGGGTAGGACAACGGCCCGCGCCTGCACGCGTCGTTCGGGTCGTCGTAGGTGCGGGTGCCGGGCCCGACCGCGTACGAGTCGCCGAGCGCGACGTACGCGCCGGCCGCCGCGGCGCCCGTCTCGGCGGCCAGCGCGGTGGGGGCGGCGGTGACGGCGAGACAGACGGCGGCGGCCGCGGCGAGGAGCGAGGTCAGTGATCTGCGTGCGCGTGCTGGGCGCATGCGAACTCCCGTGTGTGGGGGGAAACTTGACCACCTTGGAATATCAGATCGAGGATTCGGGACTGATAACTCCGTTGAAATTCGAGGGGTTTCCGCACAGCGTGGCCGAACGGTGCCTTCCGTGGGGAGGTGAGAGGGACCGCGGCCGGAAGATCGATCCGCCGGACAAAATGGCAGGACTTTCCGCGAAGCGCGCTGTTAGGGTGCGCGGATGTCGTCGATCAAGCTGTTCCAAGTCACCTTCGATTGTGCGCAACCGGAGCGCGTGGGTCGCTTCTGGTGCGAGGTGCTGGGGTACGTCGCGCCACCGCCGAAGGGGTTCGACACCTGGGACGCGTACGAGCGCGAGCAGCCGCCCGAGGAGCGGGGGTCGTGGTTCGCCTGCGTCGATCCGTCCCAGGGCGGACCGCGGCTGTACTTCCAGCGGGTTCCCGAGGGCAAGGCGGCCAAGAACCGGGTCCACCTCGACGTCCGGGTCGGCACCGGGCTCGTGGGCGAGGAACGGCTGGCGGTGCTGGAGGCCGAGTGCACCCGCCTGGTCGCGCTGGGCGCGGTGCGCGTGCAACTGCTCTACGACGGCGTCGACTCGTGCATCTCCATGCAGGACATCGAGGGCAACGAGTTCTGCGTCGACTGACCTCCACCCGGTCCTTCGCCCGGCCTCAGACCCGTCCTTCGACTGACCTTCCCCCGGTCCTTCGCCCGGCCTCAGCCCCGTTCTTCGACTGACCTCCCTCCGGTCCTTCGGCCGGCCTTCGCCGACCGAGACCGGTCGACCGCCGGCGGACGGGGATCCAGGCCGAATCTCGGGTGCCCGCTGTCAGACCCCCGTGCGATCATCGCCTCAACTACGCGCGATCCGGGGGGATGCCTTGTCTGTCGCCACCTTCTGTCCGCCTACGGGACGAACGCGGGCGACGACGCCCGCCGCCGTCCTCGTCGCGCTCGTCTCCTTGCTGGCGTCGCTGCTGGCGCTGACCGGGGCGGGCCCCGCCGCTGCCGCCGGCACCGAATGCGCGCCCCTGGCGCTCGCGCCCTTCGGTGACCCCGGGGGCGCCGTCGGTACGGCGAACCTCCCGTCCGAGGGCAGCGCCTGCTTCACCGTGCGGATCGAGGAGGCGGGCCTGCACCTGGTGTCCGTCGGGCCCAGGTCCATCGTCCACGCGCAGATGTACGCCTCGGACGGCACCGAGGTCGACTGCTACGACGAGACGTTCTCCGAGAGCGGCCGCTGCCAGGTGCCCGAGCCGGGCACCTACACCGTCAAGGTGGTGAACGGCCAGTGGTCCGACACCGACGCCACCGTCACCGTCGTCCCGCTCACCCAGGCCACCCGCGGCTGCTTCGAGCGCACCGGCACCGGCTGGGACCTGCCGGCCGTGAGCCGGACCTCGACAGGACCGCTGGAGGTCGACTGCCAGCCGTTCGAGGGTGAGCCGGGCGAACTGGTCAGGCTCACCAACGGCACCAAGGTCTACGGCGGCATGACCGCGTGGATCACCGACGCGAGCGGCGCCCGGATCTGCCCGCACTTCCCGCCGGACGACCAGGACTCGCTCAGCTGCGTGCTGCCGGGCACCGGCCCCTACCGGGTGATCTCCCAGGTGAGCAACGCCGAGGGCGGCTTCCCCGCCGCGTACGCGGTCACGGTGCGCTCGCTCAGCGCGCCGCGCGGCTGCCGGCCCACCTCCGTGCGGCCCTTCGGCACCCTCGACGGCCTCGACTTCGGCTCCGTCCCGTGCTTCACCTTCACCGCGAGCAGGACAGGACCCCATCTGGTCCAGCAGGTCGACGACTACTCGGCGGCCCCCGTCCTCGTGTTCGACGCGGACGGCAGGATCGCCTGCCGGGAGTACGACCTCTGCCGGCTCTCCGCCGGCGGCACGTACACCGCCGTCCTGGGCCGCGGCACCTACCCCTTCGAGGAGTACGACGACGACCTGGTCGTCCTCGACCGCGCCTCCGGCGCCGGGTGCGTCAGCGCCGGGACCGGTCTGTTCCGGGGCGAGTTGAGCGCCGTCGGCGAGTACGACTGCGTCGAGCTGAACGCCCCGGAGGGCGCCAGGATCGCCGCGCTCACCCCGATCAACGCCTCCGGTGTGGTCGCGGCCCCCGAGGTCGTCGACGCGACCGGCGCCCAGCAGTGCGGTGCGACCGAACTGGCCGCCGGCGACTGCGCGTTGACCGGCACCGCGCCCTTCCGCCTCCTGGTGCACTCCAAGAGCGAGGGCGCCAGGGCCATCGGCGCGTACGCCCTCGCCCTGCACCGCACCGACGCGGCGAACGACTGCCCCGTGCTGCCGTCCGGGAGCTTCACGGCCGACGGCGCGGAGGCCGTGTTCGGCACCGACGCCGACACGTTCTCCCGGTGCTTCAGCATCCCGGCCGACGCGCACAGCGGCGCGGAGGTCCTCCAGTTGGCGGCCACCTCCGGTGGCGTCCCGGCGAAGTTCTCCGTCCTGGACACCACCGGGAAGCGGGTCTGCGACCGCGCCGCCACCACGAACGGCTGGACCCTGTGCGACCTGACCCCGTCGCTCGCCCACACGGTGCTGGTCACCGGCCGGGCCCAGGCCGCCGGCTACACCCTGGCCCGCCGTGACGTGACCAGGACCGCCTCCTCGGCGGGCTGCGCGCGAACGGCCGCGACGACGGTGGGCGGCCCTTCGCTCGCCGCCCCGGCCGGTGAACCGGGCACCCTGACGTGCCACCAGGTCACGGCGGCCGCCACCGACGTCGTCCACGTCGACGTACGGGACGCGCTGGGCACCGCCAACCTGGCGGTGTTCGGTGCCGAGGGCGACGCCGAGTGCTCCTTCGCCAACCGCTCCTGCGCGGTCACCGGGTCCACCACCCACCAGGTCCTCGTCCAGACCCCGGCCACCCTGAAGGCCGCGCCCGAGTACCACCTCGACGCCCTGCGGATCGCGGACGCGGACGGTCCCGCGGCCGAGTGCGTCCGGGTGCCGTCGGTGGCGTACGGGTACGGGCCGGTCACCGGCACCCTCGACGAGCGCCACAGCGCGGTGTGCGCGGTGCTGCCGACCGCCGGGTTCGACCGCTTCGCCGCCGAGATCACCGATACCTCGGGCGCCACCACGACCGCGGTGCCCGCCCTCTACAACAGCCGCTGGAGCAACGGCTGCACGCAGTCGACGTCGGGCGCGCTGTGCGCGGCCGGTGGTTCGTCGTCCGCGGCCGAGCCGACCCTGTTCCTGCTCGGTCTGCCCGAGAAGGCGTCGAGCACGGCCTACAGCGCCCGGCTGACCTGCCAGTCGACGCTCTGCGGCACGGAGAAGGCGGCCGTCACCGCGGTCAGCCCCGCCACCGGGGTCGCCGGCACCAAGGTGAAGCTGACCGTGACCGGCACGGCCCTCGGCCCGGACACCCAGGTACGGCTGCGGCAGAGCGGCAGGACGCTCACCGCCGTCACGGACTCGGTCGCCGCCGACAACCGCTCGGTCACCGCGACGCTCGACCTGACCGACGTCGCCGCCGGCGGCTGGGACGTCAGCGTGTCCACCCGGTGCTGCGAGTACCAGCGCGGCGGCTTCACCGTCACCCGACCGGGACTGACCACCACGGCGCTGAGCAAGCCGACGAAGGCGACCGTGAAGTGAGCCGCGTCGGTGGACACGCCTGAGCGGCTGACACCCCGGAGCGCTGCGCATGTCCGAGCGGGGGCGGCCGTCTCACGGGCCGCCCCCGCTCAGCCACCCCGCTCAGCCACCCCGCTCACCCACCCCGCTCACCCACCCCGCACTGCCGCGGCTCAGTCGCCGGTGCGTGGTGCGACGAGCAGAGGCAGGTAGACGTCGTCGACGATCTCGGTGATGACGTCCACCGGTATCGGGGCCCCGTACAGCAGGAAGTGGTCGCGGATCAGATCGACCGCCACGGAGGCGCGCCGTGAGGTGAGCACCCACGGCTCGATGTCGCCGCGCGCGACAGCGCGGCACAGGACGCCCCGGATCCGGCCGGGCCCCGCGGTGTGCACGCGTTCGCGGATCACACGGGCGAGGTCGGGGTTGCGTGCCGTCTCCGCCAGCAGGCCGCGGAGGATGTCGCCGTGCGAGGTGGTCAGCTTGGCCGAGAGCTGCTGGAGCGTGGCGATGACGTCCGCGCGCAGATCGCCGGTGTCGGGGGGCTCGGCGTCGATCAGATGGTGCGACGTGTAGGCCTCGACGACCAGTTCGGCGCGGCCGGGCCAGCGGCGGTACAGGGTGGCCTTGCCGGTCCGGGCCCGCACGGCGACGCGTTCCATCGTCAGTCCGGAGTAACCCACCTCGGCGAGTTCCGCGAGGGTGGCCGCGAAGATCGCCCGCTCCAACTCCTCGCCCCGGCGGCGGGGGTTCCTGCGGTGATCGCCCGCTGGACTGTCCGTCAGGTTCTCGTGCGGTGGAGGCATGACTCCCGGCCATTCGTCGGGCACACCATTGCGGGCCTCGGATGGGCCAGCCTAGCCTTTCTTTAGAGAACGGAACGTTCTTTAACGTGTCGAGCGCATCGAGGGACCCATGACCGAGACCGTTGCGACGCCCCCATCCGACGCCCCCGCCTTCCCCAGCGACCGCACCTGCCCCTACCACCTGCCCGACCGCTACGACGACCTCCGCGCACGTGAGGGGTCCCTGCAACGGGTCACCCTCTACGACGGCCGGCAGGTGTGGGTGGTGACCGGGCACGAGACGGCACGGAAGTTACTGGCCGACCCCAGGCTGTCCTCCGACCGGTCGGACCCGGCCTTCCCCGCGACCTCCCCGCGCGTGGAGAGCTTCCGGCAGCGCCGACCGGGGTTCATCGGCCTCAACCCGCCCGAGCACGGCCCGAAGCGGCGCATGACCATCGGCGAGTTCACCGTGCGGCGCATCAAGGGCATGCGCCCCGACATCGAGTCGATCGTGCACGGCTTCCTGGACGACATGATCGCCGCGGGACCGCCCGCCGACCTCGTCAGCCGGTTCGCGCTGCCCGTGCCGTCCCTGGTGATCTGCCGGCTGCTCGGCGTGCCCTACGAGGACCACGACCTGTTCCAGGACGCCAGCCGACGGCTGGTCCAGTCCACCGACGCGGCCGGGGCCGGCGCAGCCCGTGACGACCTGGAGAGCTACCTGGGCGGCCTCGTCGACTCGCTGCGCGGCACCTCGCGTCCCGGCCTGCTGAGCACCCTCGTCACGGAGCAGTTGGAGACCGGGGCGATCGACCGCGAGGAGCTGGTGGCGACGGCCATCCTGCTGCTGGTCGCCGGCCATGAGACGACGGCCTCGATGACGTCGCTCAGCGTGATCACCCTGCTCGAACACCCCGAGCAGTGGGCCGCGTTGCGCGCCGACCCGGCGCTGATCCCGGGCGCGGTCGAGGAGTTGCTGCGCTATCTGGCCATCGCCGACGTCGTCGGGGCGCGCGCCGTGACGGCCGACATCGAGATCGACGGGCAGCACATCCGGGCGGGCGAGGGCGTCATCATCGCCAACTCCATCACCAACCGCGACAGTTCGGCCTTCGCCGACCCGGACACCTTCGACGTGCACCGCGAGGCACGCCACCACTTGTCCTTCGGCTACGGGGTCCACCAGTGCCTCGGCCAGAACCTGGCCCGCCTCGAACTGGACATCATCCTCACGGCGTTGCTCGACCGGCTACCCGGCCTGCGGCTCGCGGTGCCCGTCGACCGGCTCGACCTGCGTCCGGGCACCACGATCCAGGGCGTGAACGAACTTCCGGTCACCTGGTGACCGCGGCGAGAGGAGCGACCATGAAGGTGACGGGCGACCGTGAGGTCTGCGTGGGAGCCGGCCTGTGCGCGCTGACGGCGCCGGAGGTCTTCGACCAGGACGACGACGGACTCGTGACCGTCCTCGCCCCCGACCCGGGCGACGGGGACAAGGCCGCGGCGCGCGAGGCGGCCGTGCTCTGCCCGTCGGGCGCGGTACGCGTCGTCGGGTAACCGCTCGGCGGTCCACGACGGACCGAAGACCCCGACCCTCGACTCCCCTCCCGTACAGGCCCGTTGAGACCGGTCCACCTCACATCACCCGGCACTGTCGGGCACTTGTCCGACGTGCTAGACATGGACGATGAGGGGCATCCCGGCACGAGGCGGGCACCGCCGTCCACCCGGACGGATCGGTCCGCGCCACCCCGCGGGTGCCCGTGGGGGGAGCCGAGGGGTCATGAGACAGCCACACCTGTCCAGCGTCGTCGAGCGGCGGCTTCTGGTGAACTACCGGGTCGCGCCGGACGCGGCGGCCCGCCTGCTCCCGGCGCCGCTGCGCCCGCGGCTGGTGCGCGGCCACGCGGTCGCGGGCATCTGCCTGCTGCGGCTCGGCGCCCTGCGGCCCGACTGGGCACCCCGGGCCCTAGGCCTGCGGAGCGAGAACGCGGCGCACCGGATCGCCGTCGAGTGGGACGGGCCCGACGGCGTGGAGATGGGCGTCTACATCCCGCGGCGCGACACGGGCTCCTGGCTCAACGCCTGGTCGGGAGGGCGGGTCTTCCCCGGCGAACACGGCCGCGCCGACTTCGAGGTACGGGAGACGGCAGCGCGGGTGCGGGTCGCCTACGCGACGCGGGACGGTGGCACCCGGGTGGACACCACCGTCGACGTCTGCGACGAACTGCGCGACAGCGAACTCTTCGCCGACCTCGACGAGGCGTCCCGCTTCTTCGAGAGCGGCACGAAGGGCTTCTCGGACACCAGGTCGGGCCACCACCTGGACGGCATGGAGCTGCGCACCGACGCCTGGCACATCGAGGCGGGCCGGGTGCGCTCCGCCGCGTCCACCTTCTTCGACGACCCGGACCGGTTCCCGCCGGGCAGCGCGACCCTGGACTGCGCCCTGGTCATGCGGAACGTTCCCGTCAGCTGGTCGCCCCTGCCGGACATGGCACTCGCCTGACCGGTCAGGCCCCGGCGAGCACGTGCCACCACCCCACCGCCCGGCCGCGCCGAAAGGGGACGACGGCGGCCGGGGACCGGGGTGCGCCGGCGGGGTTCACGAGGTGATCAGCGGGCGCAGCCGGGTCGTTCGGCCGAGGAAGCCGGCCGCCGTCAGGGCGTGCCGGGACACCGCGCGCGCCAGCGGCAGGGCGACGAGGGCGCCGACGGCGAGACCGGCGAGGCTGTCGTGCGGATAGTGGGCCCCGACCCACACCCGGGAGAGCGCCATCGCCAGCGCGGCGACGGTCGCGACCGCTCCGAGGCGGACCGAGACGAACCAGAGGGCGACGGCCGCGGCGGCGGCCAGGGTCGCGTGGTTGCTGGGGAAGGACCAGTCACCGGGCGCGGGGCACGCCTCCAGCGTGATCACGCGCAGGGACCGGCACGGCCGGTCCTCGCGCACCACCTGCTTCAGCCCGGTGCTGACGGCGAAGGCGATCACGGTCAGCGCCGGGGCCGCCAGCGCGAGCACCGCACGCCGCGCGTCCTGGTCGCGGGCCCGCCACCAGCCGATCACCATCAGGACGGCGAACAGGGCGAGCCCGTAGGTGGAGTACGCCGAGGCGAGGCCGTCGAGCCAGGACGGGGCGCGGTGCGCGGCGTCGACCACCTCCGTGTACGCCGTCCCGTCGAGGCCAAAACCGTCCCGTCCGCCCGCGATGAGCAGCTGTGTCGCGGTCTCCATCAGGCCCCGCCTCCGTCCGCGCGGTGCGCGCGCCGGGAGCGCGCCGCCTCCAGGGCGACGGGCAGCAGCGACACGACGACGATGACGGCGACGATGGGCAGGAGGTAGCGGTCGACGTCGGGCACCGAGGCGCCCAGCGCGTAGCCGGCGAGCACCAGGCCCACGGTCCACACCAGTCCGCCGAGCACCTGCCAGACGGTGAAGGTCCGTACGGGGACGCCGAGCGCGCCCGCGAGCGGGTTCAGCACGGTGCGCACGAGAGGCAGGAAGCGGGCCAGCACGACCGCCTTGGCGTGCCCGTACCGCTCCAGGATGTCCGAGGCTCGGGCGGCGCCGTCGGCGATCTTGCGGGACCTGGTGCGGGCGAGCAGCGCCGGTCCCGCGCGGCGTCCGAGCAGGAAGCCGGTCTGGGCCCCGGCGAGCGCGCCCGCCGCGGCGGCGACCAGCACCCAGGGGAGGGACAGGTGTCCTGGCGCGGTCGCCGAGCCTGTGGCGCAGAGGAGTCCCGCCGTGAACAGGAGCGAGTCGCCCGGCAGGAAGAACCCGATGAGCAGGCCGGTCTCGGCGAACAGCACGACGGCGATGCCGATCGTGCCGAAGGTGGCGAGCAGGGACTGCGCGTCCAGGAGGTTCACGGCGAGTTGGAGCGGGGGTGCGGCTTGGTGCGCGGGCGTCATCGGCGCTTGGCCCCTTCGGTGATGGTCGTGCGGCGTGCCTGGCGACGGGACGGACCGCCGACGGCGGCGGGCGGCTGGACGGAGGGCCTCGTGCGTCTACAGGCCCGTAGTCGGTCTACATCACTGTAGACGACGTGAGGGAGGGCAGGGTTCCCCGACGGGCGGGACCGGATCCGTCATCGACGGTGAACTAAGGGCAGCCTTCCCTCACTGTCTACATATGAGTAGACTCCGCTGCGGCCGGGCAGCCGCGCCCGCGCCGCCCGAGGCGTGACGGAGTGAACGGCCCGCACCACGGCGCCCCACCGCGCCGACCGGAGAAAGGAACCGGCGTGTTCGGCAACTACCTGATCGGACTGCGCGAGGGTCTGGAGGCGAGCCTGGTCGTCTGCGTCCTCATCGCCTACCTCGTCAAGACCGGCAACAAGAGCCGGCTGGCGCCCATCTGGGCGGGGGTGGCCATCGCCGTCGCCCTGTCGCTCGCCTTCGGCGCGCTGCTGCAGTTCGGGTCCTCCACCCTCACCTTCCAGGCGCAGGAGATCCTGGGCGGCACCCTGTCCATCCTGTCGGTGGGCCTGGTCACCTGGATGGTGTTCTGGATGCGGCGCACCGCGCGCCACCTCAGGAGCGAACTCCACGGCAGGCTCGACGCCGCCCTCGCGCTCGGCACCGGCGCGCTGGTGCTCACCGCCTTCCTCGCCGTCGGCCGCGAGGGACTGGAGACGTCCCTCTTCCTCTGGACCGCCGTGCAGGCCAGCGGCGACGGGGTCCGCCCGCTCGTCGGCGCCCTGCTCGGGCTCGCCACCTCGGTGGTGCTCGGCTGGCTGTTCTACCAGGGCACCCTGCGCATCGACCTGGCCCGGTTCTTCCGCTGGACCGGCGCGCTGCTCGTGCTGGTCGCCGCCGGGGTCCTCGCGTACGGCGTCCACGACCTCCAGGAGGGTGACGTCCTGCCCGGCCTGCGCAGCCTCGCCTTCGACATCAGCGGCACCGTCCCGCCGGACTCCTGGTACGGGACGCTGCTGAAGGGCACCCTCAACTTCCAGCCCGACCCGACCGTTCTCCAGGTGGTCGTCTGGCTGCTCTACCTCGTCCCGGTGATGGCCCTCTTCCTCGCCCCCGACCGCGCCCGCCCGGCTCCCCGGGCGCAGCGGCCCGCGCGCCGGACGAGCACCGGATGACCTCGGCGCACGGCCCCGCGGTCACCGCCGTCCGAGGCGCGCGGCGGCCGGCGGCCCCGCGGCGCGCGCCGGGCCGGGCGGCCTGGCTCGACGGTGAGCGCCCATGAGCAGCGCCTCCCCCACCCTGCTGCCGGTCAACGCGCTGCTCGGCTGGGTGCTCGCCGTGCTGCTGGCGGTCGCCGTCACGGTGACGGCCGTGGCGCGGCTCTCGCCCGAGCAGGGCTTCGGCCGCGCCCGCGAGGTGCTGACGGCCGGGGTGCGCGCGGCGGTCCAACTGGCCGCCGTCTCCGCCGTCATCGGCTGGGTCGTCCACCATGGCGCGGCGCTGCTCGGGTTCCTGCTGCTGATGTACGCCGTCGCCGTGCGGACCGCGGGACGCAGGATCACCTCCGACGGCACCTGGTGGTGGGCCGCCCTGCCCATCGCGGCCGGGGTGGTCCCCGCCGTCGCGCTTCTGCTGTCCACCGGGCTGCTTCCGCTGCGCGGCATCGCGCTCGTTCCGGTGACCGGCATCCTGATCGGCGGCGCGCTCACCGCGACGGTGCTGGCCGGACGCCAGGGCCTGGCCGCCCTCGGCGGGCGGCACGGCGAGGTCGAGGCGGGCCTCGCCCTCGGCATGACCGAACGCGACGCCCGGATCGAGATCGCCCGCCCCGCCGCCGCCGACGCCCTCGTCCCGGGGCTGGACCAGACCCGCACCGTCGGCCTGGTCACGCTGCCGGGCGCCTTCGTCGGCATGCTCCTGGGCGGGGCCGACGCGCTCACCGCAGGGGCCGTGCAGTTCTTCGTCCTCGTCGCCCTCATGGCCGTCCAGGCGGTCGCGGTCACCGTCACCCTCGAACTGGTCGCCCGCCGCCGCCTCACCGCACCCCGCCCCGGTACCGCGCCTGCCAAGTCCCGGCGGTCGCTCACCTCCTGGCGCGGGCGGAGGGGGAGGTCCTCTTCCGGGCCGCTCGCCCCGGCTCCGGAAGGGCGGTGAGGTGCCGCCGCCGTGGGCCCGGCGCGAGCCTTGCCGAGGGAGCGGATCGCGGTCCGACACCTCACGACCGCGTGCGGGAGTTTCCCTACGCCGCGGTGGTCAACTGCCGTGCCGCGTACTCGACATACTCGTGCAGCCCGTAGGTGAACGCGAGCGCCGCCACCGCCGCCACGACCACCGTCGCGGCCAGGGCGACGGCACCGGCGCGGCGGGCGCCGCCGCGCGGAGCCGCGGGCTCGGGCAGGAGCAGGGCCTGGACACGTCGGGGCACGGGACCGCTCGTCGCCGACAGCACCGGATACCCGGCCGTCCGGCCGTGCGCGGACCCGGCCAGGGCGGCGCGGGCGATCGCCGCGGCGGCCGCGCGCCGGTCGCCCACGGCGGCGGCTGCCTCCTCGTCGGCCCACCGCTCCACGTGGAAGGCCAGCGCTTTCCGCAGCCCCCGGATCGCCGGGTGCACGACCGCGGCGAGATCGACCGCGGCCGACAGCAGATGGTGACGCCTCGCCAGGTGCGCCCGCTCGTGGGCCAGCAGCACCTCGCGCTCGCCCGCCGTGAGCGCGCGCATCATCCCGGCCGTCACGACGACCCGGCCGGGGCGCCCCCGGTGACCGGGAAGCGCGAAGGCGTCCACGTGACGGCCGGGGATCACCAGCAGGTCCCCGTCCCCGGCGCCCCCGTCCACCGACAGCCAGGCACGCCGGATCAGTGAACGGTGCCGGGACCAGCGCCGCGCCAGCAGCACCAGGTGCGCGAGCAGCACCGCTCCGGCGGCACCGGCGAGGGGCACCGCCGCGGGCCACACGTCGAGGACCCGCGCCAACGGCAACCGCTCGAGCGCGGCGAGGAACGGGACGTGGGCCAGGCCGACCAGCGCGGAGACCGTCCCGGCCGCCAGCAGGACGGCCGCGCCGGTCAGCACCCGGCACGCCGAGCGAGGCGGCAGCCGGTCGGCGAGACGACCCGCGACGGCCACCCCGCCCCACGGGAAGGCCAGGGTCACCACGACCAGGACCAGCGCGTACGTCACTCGGGCTCGTCCCCGGCTTGCAGGAGCAGCCGCCGCAGGGTCTCCTCGTCGTCCTCGGACAAGGACGACACGAACCGTTTCAGCACCAGGTCGCGGCGGGGATCGCTCTCCAGTTCGCGCCGCATCCGGCCCGCGACGAGCCCCGCCTCGTCCTGCACCGGCTCGTAGGCGAACCCGCGCGTCACCGGTGTCCGGCGCAGCGTGCCCTTCTCGTGGAGGCGGCTCAGGATCGTGGCCATCGTCGTTCTGGCCAGCCCCTTGTCCAGCGCGGTGTTCACCTGCTGGGCGGTCATCGGCCTGCCCGCCGCCCACAGCACCGCCAGCACGTCCGCGACGAGTTCGCCGTGCTGACGTCTCTCGTTGCGCCCCTTGCCCGACATCCCTGTCCGTCCTTCCCGCCCAGAGTGCCGTGAGGCCCGTCGCGGCTGGTCCGCCACCTGCGGCCACCTGCGGCCACCTGCCGGCGGGCGTCAGGGGCGGGTGCTTCTGGGTCCCGCCCAATCTACCGCTCCCGCGGGCTGCGACACCGGCCGTCAGCATCGCCGTCGCCGCGTCCCCGCAGGTCAGCGCGGCCCCTTCAGGCCACGAAGCCGGGCGGCCCGTCGCCCCGGGCGCCCCGCCGCGGTCTCAGGACCCCATTGCCCCGGACGCCCCGCCGCCGTCTCAGGACCCCGTCGTCCCGGGCGCCCCGTCGCGTCTCAGGAATCCGCGCGCTGCGCGGTCAGCGCGGGGAAGGTCACCCCGGTGAGTTCCTCGGAGACGGTCCACAGGCGCCGCTGGGTGTCCTGGTCGTGGGATGCGGGGCTGGAGGTGACCAGTTTCGGATATCCCCGGATCTCCCCCCGGTTGCCGGGACCGTAGTACTGGCCGCCGGTGACGGCCGGGTCGGTGGCGGCGCGCAGGGTGGGCAGGGCGCCCATCTCGGCGTCCTGGGTGAGCAGCGGCGCGAGCCAGCCGACGGGCAGACGGAGCGCGGCGGGTGTGTTGCGGGCGAGTTCGGTGTTGGACAGGCCGGGGTGGGCCGCCACCGCGACCGTGGTGCCGTGCGGGGCGAGCCGGCGCTGCAGTTCGTAGGTGAACATCAGGTTGGCCAGTTTGGCCTGTCCGTAGGCGCCGACGCGGCTGTACGAGCGCTCCCACTGGAGGTCGTCGAAGTGGATGGCGGCCCGGATGCGGTGGCCGGTGCTGCTGACCGTGACGACGCGGGAGCCGGGGACGGGCAGGAGCCGGTCGAGCAGCAGTCCGGTGAGGGCGAAGTGGCCGAGGTGGTTGGTGCCGAACTGCAGCTCGAAGCCGTCGGCGGTGGTCCGCTTCGGGGTGTACATCACCCCCGCGTTGTTGATCAGGAGGTTGATGCGCGGGTGGGTGGCGCGCAGGTCGGCCGCGGCGGACCTGATCGAGTCGAGGGAGGTCAGGTCGAGTGCCTGGACGGTGACGTCGCCGGCGATGCGGGCCGCCGCCCGCCTGCCCTTCTCGATGTCGCGGACGGCGAGGACCACACGCGCCCCGCGCCCGGCGAGCATCCGGGCGGTCTCGAAGCCGAGCCCGGTGTTGGCGCCGGTCACGATCGCCACTCGGCCGTGCTGGTCAGGGATGTGCTGCTCGGTCCAGTCGCCACTCATCGCCCACTCCTAATAAACCGTCGGTCTGTTAAGAGAGAACGTAAGAGACCGCCGGTCTCCTGTCAAGGGACCGGCGGTCTTTAAGCTAGGCTGAGGTCGTGACATTCCAGCGGGCGCGAAGCGAGGAGCAGCGGGAGATCCGCCGCCGGGCGATCCTGGACACGGCGGCGGCGATGCTCGACGAGATGCCGGTGGCCGAGGTGAGCCTCAACGAGCTGAGCCGTCGGGTGGGCCTGGCCAAGTCGAACGTCCTGCGGTACTTCGAGTCGCGCGAGGCGGTGCTGCTCGAACTGCTGGACGTCTTCCTTGGCAGGTGGCTCGCCGAGCTGGCGGACGAGCTGGCCGCGGGCGTCGAGGCGGACGCGGCACCGGAGGTGCGCGCGAGGCAGGTGGCCGAGGTCCTCAGCCGGTCACTGGCCGGCCGGGTGGTGCTGTGCGACCTCTTCGGCGCCCAGGGCGGCGTCCTCGAACACAACGTCTCGGTCGAGGTGGTCAAGCGGCACAAGCGCTCCTCCCTCACCCGGCTCGCGGACATGGCCGGGCTCATGAGCCGCCACCTGCCCGAACTCGGCGCCGACGCGCAGCTGTTCTGCCTGATGAGCCTGGTCTCGGCGGGCGCCCTGTCGGCGTACGCACCACCGCCGGCCAGCCTCGCCGCCGCCTACGAGGACGAACCCGCACTCGGCGCGCTCAACCTGGAGCTGCGGGACGCCCTGCGGATCTCCTTCACCATGACGCTCCTGGGCGCACTGCCCCGCGCCTGAACCGCTCGGCGGCGACGGCGGCGCGTGTCGCACTCCGAAGACGGGGGTCGCACCTGGCGCGCGGTATCCGTCGCGGCCGGGGCGACCAGGGCCGCGCCCCGGCCGCGTACGCTCCATCGGTGAGGTGATGGGCAGTGGTCAAGGCCGGATCGAACGGTGGCGGCACGGGGACGGGCCGGGGGCGCAGCCCGCGGGGCCAGGGCGAGCTCCTGCGCCGGGACATCCTGGCGGCGGTGCACCGGCTGCTGGCCGAATGGGGCGGCATCGAGAAGCTGACGGTCCGCGCGGTCGCGGCCGAGGTGGGCGTGTCGGCGCCCAGCATCTACCTGCACTTCGCCGACAAGACGGAGCTGCTGTGGGCGGCGCTCGCCTCCCGGTACGAGGACCTCGCGTCCCGGATGGCCGCCGATGACGCCGCGGCCGCCTCGCGGGGAGCCAGGGAGCGGCTGCGGGCGCAGGCCCACGCGTACTGCAGGTTCGGTCTGGCCCACCCCGGCCACTACCGGCTGATGTTCGAGGTCCGCCAGCCGGAGGTGGACGCCGCCCGGATCAGCAGGCATCCGGCCCGCCAGGTGTCGGGCAACCTCCGGGAGGCGTTCGGGCGGTGCCGCGAGGAGGGGTACGGGCTCGCGATGCCGGTGGAGCAGGCCGCGCACACGCTCTGGGCCGGGCTGCACGGCAGCGTGTCGCTGACACACAGCCTCTTCGACGACTCCTCGCTCGACGGTCTGCTCCTCGACGTGGCCGACGGGCTCCTCGACGCGCTGGTGGCCCCCGCCCCCGGCGCCGACCGGGCGTGGCCGTCGGCCGCGGCGAATCCGGTGTCCCTGCGGATCCGGTCCATCGCGGCGCTCGGCCCCGCCCCCGGGCAGGCGCCGGCCACCGACGTCGACACCCCTGAACAGGCAGGCCGTTAGCCGAGGTTGATTTTCGGCCCACCTCTCTCCTCCCGTGGACGAGCCGGACCCGGAGGAGTAACGTCCCTCACTGAACTTAGTTAGGTGACTGAGGCAACCAGTTTGGAGGCGTTGTGAGGGTTCCCCCTGATGCCGACCCCCGCCACGGAGCGGACCGGGCCGACGGGAGTCTCCGTGCCGGAGTGGTCGGGCTCGGCATGATCGGCGGCGGCGTCGCCGTCAGCCTCGCCACCAGCGGACTCGTCCCGGCCGTGTACGACATCAGGCCGACCGCCGCGGACGGCCTGCCCGGGGTCCCCGCGCCGCTCGGCTCCCCCGCCGAGGTGGCGGCGGCGAGCGACGTCGTCATGGTCGCGGTGGTCGACGCGGCGCAGGCCCGGGAGGTGATCGGCGGCGCGGACGGACTGCTGAAGGGCGCCCGGCCCGGCCTCACCCTGGTACTGCTGGCCACCGTCGAACTGCCGGTCGTCCGCGAGTTGGCGGCGGCCTGCGCCGACGCGGGCGTCGGCTTCCTCGACTGCGGGGTCACTCCCGGCGACCGGGCGGCCGAGAACGGCATGGTCGCCATCCTCGGCGGCGACCAGGACGTGGTCGACCGCGCGCTGCCGGTGCTGGACGGCTGGGCGAGGAAGGTGGTGCACTGCGGGCCGCTCGGCGCCGGCATGGCCACCAAGATCGCCCGCAACGTCGTCACCTACGGCGGCTGGCGCACCGTCGCCGAGGCCGTCGCCCTCGTCGAGGCCGCGGGCGTCGACCCGGCCCGGCTCACCGAGGTGATCGACACCGCGGACCCCGGCGGCACGACCCTGCTCCAACTGCTGCGCCTGCGGACCGCGGGTGAGGGCGCGCTGCCCGACGCCCTGGCGGACAAGATCGAGCCGCTGATGGCGAAGGACCTCGACGCCGCCCGCGCCCTCGCCGCCGAACTCGGCGTCCCCGTACCGCTGGTGGACGTCGCCCGCGCACACGCCCGCCAGACCCTCGACCGGCAGCCCGCCGAGCGACAGCCCGCGGACCGGCAGCCCGCCGACCGGCGGACCCTCGACCACCAGGCCGCCGACCGGCGGACCCTCGACCACCAGGCCGAGCCTGCGGGCGATGCCAGGGCACGCGGCCTGCGCCTCATGGACCAGGTCTACGGACCGGGATTCAGCTCCACCCTGCCGGACGCGACCGAACCGTATCTGGACGAGACCGTCGAGCACCTCTTCGCCGACATCTGGAGCCGCGACGGGCTCTCCGTCCGCGACCGCCGACTGCTCACCCTGGGGGTCGGCGCCTCCCTGGGCCGCGCCGACCTCATCCGCGTCCAGGCCCGAGGAGCCCTGCACAACCGGGAGCTGACCCCCGATCAGCTCCGCGAAGCCGTTCTCCACCTCGCCTACTACGTCGGCTGGTGCAACGCCACCGCGGCCCAGCAGGGCATCGCGGACGCCATCGCCGACGTCTCCCCCACGAAGGACATCCGATGACCGAGACCCTCCCGCAGATGCCCGTCAGGCGCGCCACCCGGCTCGACCCGCCCGTCGAGTACGACAGCCTGCGCGAGGACCGGCCCGTCACCCGGGTACGGTTCCCCAACGGCCTGACCGGCTGGCTCGTCACCCGTTTCGAGGAGGGCAGCCAGGTCTTCGCCGACCCGCGCATGTCCGCGATGCGCCCCCGCCACGACACCCGGCCGGGCGAGGCCACCGAGGCGGGGCAGGACGCGCCGTTCGACCCGGTCTTCGTGATGATGGACGAGCCCGATCACAGCTCGTACCGCCGTCTGCTGGCCGGTCGTTTCACGCCCAAGAGCGTGGCGGCCAGGCTCCAGCCCTACCTGGACCGGATCGTCGACGAGCACCTCGACGCCATCGCCGCGGGACCCGAGACCTTCGACTTCGTCGAGGCCATGGCGCTGCCCATCCCCTGCCTGGTCATCTGTGAACTGCTCGGCGTGCCCTACGCGGACCGGGACGGCTTCCACCACGCGACCCAGGCGATGATGGACATGTCCCGCAGCCGTGAGGAACGCGACCGGGGCGCGAAGTGGCTGATCGACTACATCACCCAGCTCGTGGCGGACAAGCGGCGCAGCAAGTCGACCGAGGGGCTGATCGCCGAGCTGATCCGGATCGCCGACGCCGAGGGCTCCATCGTCACCGACCGGCAGCTCATCGGCATGGGGGTGCTCCTGCTGTTCGCCGGGCACGACACCACCGCCGCCATGATGGGCCTGTCCACGCTCACCCTCCTCACCCACCCCGAGCAGAGGCGCAAGCTCCTCGCGGACCCGGACAGGACCGCGGGCCCGGCGGTCGAGGAGCTGATGCGCTACCTGACGATCGTGCAGTTCGGCCTCGGCCGGGTCGCCAAGGAGGACCTCGAACTCGGCGGGCAGCACATCCGCGAGGGCGACCTCGTGGTGGTCGGCATGAACGCCGCCAACCGCGACCCGAGGACGTTCGACGCCCCCGACACCCTGGACTTCGACCGGAAGATCATCCGCCATCTGGCGTTCGGGTACGGCGTCCACCAGTGCCTGGGACAGAACATCGCCCGCGCCGAGCTGAAGACCGTCCTGCCGCGCGTCTTCGCCCGCTTCCCCGAGCTGCGCCTCGCGGTCCCCGCGGAACAGGTCCCGATGGACGAGCACGGGACCAACTACGGAGTCCTTGAGCTGATGGTCACCCGCTGACGGCGGACGACCGCCCGAAACCAGCATCTCCCCCCCCACGAAAGGAAGAACTCCCGTGCGCGTAGAGGTCGATGTCCCCAAGTGCGTTGCCTCAGGACAGTGTGTACTGGTCGCTCCCGACGTCTTCGACCAGCGTGACGAGGACGGCATGGTCGTGCTGCTGAATGAGCACCCGCCCGCCGAACACCACGCCGCCGCACGCGAGTCGGCCCTGGTCTGCCCCGCCGCCGCCATCCACGTCGAGGAGGGCTGATGCACACCGTCGTCGTCGGCGCCTCGGCCGGCGGGCTGGCCACCGCGGAGGGGCTGCGCCGACTCGGCTACGACGGCGCGCTCACCGTCGTCGGTGACGAGGCGCACCCGCCGTACGACCGGCCGCCGCTGTCCAAGCAGATCCTCTCCGGGGCGTGGGCGCCCGACCGCCTGCCGCTGCGCCCGCCCGCGGAGCTGCGGGCCCTCGACGCGCGGTGGCTGCTGGCGACCGCGGCCACCGCCGTCGACCCGGGCACCCGCACCGTGTCCCTGGCGGACGGGGAGCACCTGGGCTACGACCACCTCGTCGTCGCCACCGGAGTCCGGCCGCGCCGGCTGCCCGGCGCGGAGGCCCCGCTCGACGGACTGCACACGCTGCGCACCCTGGAGGACGCGCTGCGCCTCAGAGCGCGGCTGGCACCGGGACGTCGGCTGGTGGTGGTCGGCGCCGGATTCATCGGCGCGGAGGCCGCCGCCGTCGGCCGCGGCCTCGGCGTGCGGGTCACCATGGTGGAGCCCGCGCCCGTGCCGCTGGCCCACGCGGTGGGCTCCGCCATCGGCACCGCGCTGAGCCGGGCCCACCTGGAGCACGGCGTCGACCTGCGCACCGGGACCGCGGTCGCCCGCGTCCTCACCGACCCCGCCCACGGGCAGGTGACCGGCGTCGAACTGACCGACGGCAGCACCGTCCACGCCGACGACGTCCTGGTCGGCATCGGTTCGCTGCCGAACACCGAGTGGCTCGAGGGCAGCGGACTGCCCGTCGACGACGGCCTGCTCTGCGACCGGTACAGCGCCGCGGCTCCCCGCGTCTGGGGCGTGGGCGACGTGGCCCGCTGGTTCAACCCCCTCTTCGGCCGGCCCATGCGCGTCGAACACCGCGCCCACGCCGCCGAACACGGTCTGGCCGTGGCCCGCAACATCCTCGACGCCGGCACCCCGCGGCCGTTCGCCCCGGTGCCCTACTTCTGGTCCGACCAGTACGACCTGAAGATCCAGGCGTACGGGTACCTGCGCGGCCACCAGCAGGTCGCCGTCATCGAGGGAGACCTGGACTCCCTCCACTTCCTCGCCGCCTACCGGACCGGTGACAGACTCAGCGGAGTCCTGGCCGTCGGGATGCCGCCCAGAGCCGTCCGCCCCTGGCGCGCGGCGCTGGCGGCGGGCCGCACCTGGTCGGAGGCCACCAGCCTCCCGGCGACGGCGTGAACCCGGCTCCCCGGGCGTCGGCGGGGAGCGTGGTGGGGCCGGCCCCCGGACCGGCGCGCCCTGTCACTCCGGGGAGATGCGGAACTCGAACTCGGGGCGGTCCCACGGCACGGCCGGCGGGTTCGCGTACACGGTTCCGGTCCGGACCGCGCCGACGCGGTGGTAGAAGTCCTCGGCGGGAAGGTGCGACACGACCGTGAGACGGTCGAGCCCGGCGGCGCGGGCCTCGGACCGCATGTGCGCCACGAGCAGCCGGCCGATACCCCGCCCCTGGGCCTCGTCGGCGACGAACAGCAGATCCAGCTCGGGCGGATCGAGGACGAGGGAGTAGAACCCGAGGACCCGGCCCTCGTCCTCGTCGGCGCCGACGGCCACGAAGGCGCGGTGGGCCTCGATGTAGTCGGGACCGACCCGGTAGCCGGCGACCGCCGACGCGTACTTCCCCGTGTAGGCGCTCGATCCCCGCACGAGCCGCGTGAGCCGCTTGGCGTCCCGTGCGACGGCCCGTCGTATCGTGACCGGCGGGCTGCCCTGGGACGTGCGTGACCTCATCGGGGGAGTATGGCGCATCCGGGCGTCACGGCGTGCGCCGGGTCGAGCGCTCGGGCTCGGGCTCGCGCTCCGGGCGGTCCTCGGCGCGGCCGGCGCCGGTGGCAGGGGCGGTGCGGCAGTGGCCGTGCGCGCCCCGGCGGGGCAGGCCGTCTACCGGAGCTGGGCCGGCTCCTCGTCGCCGGTCAGGCGGACGAGGCGCTTGGAGTCGTCCCACAGCTGTGCCGCGCGCCGTTCGTCGTAGGAGAGCCGCGCGGAGCGGACGGCCGAGAGGGTCCCGTCGTGAGCCTGGAAGTACGTGCCGGACGCCTGCGCGTAGCCGGGGTCGGTGGCGAGCGCGGCCAGCGAGGCGCCCGAGAACTCCACGTCGGACGTGGTGACGCCGACGCGTTTCGAGACCCATCCCATGGCGGCCGTGTTCGAGAGCCACCGCACCGGCTTCGGCAGGTCGCGGAGGAATCCCGTCCCCGGCACGGCTCCCGGATCGTAGGCGATCGAGGACACCGAGCTGTGGGCCCTGCGCAGCCGCCGGTCCAGCTCGTAGGCGTACATCACGGTGCACAGCTTGGAGGTGGAGTAGCGCTTGCCTGCGGACAGCGCCTTGCCGCCGTCCTTGCCTTCGGCGGCCAGCGCGACGGCGTCCGGCTCCACCGCGGCACCGACCAGGCGGCCGTCCATCGAGTCCGGGTCGTGGGTCCCGCTGGCCGTGTAGACGACGCGGCCGTGCTCGGCGAGGCTCGGGAGAAGCAGCTCGACGAGGAGGAAGTGGCCCAGGCAGTTGGTCGCGAACGTCGTCTCGTAGCCGTCGAGGCTGTAGGAGATGTCGCCGTCGAAGCGGCCTCCCGCGTTGCAGAGGAGCGCGTCCAGCCCCGGTACCGCACCGGAGTCGAGCATCGTACGGAACCGCGTGGCGGCGGCTCTGACCGAGGCGAGCGACGAGGTGTCGAGCGTCAGCGTCGTGACGGACACACCGTGCTCCGCGCTCAGCTCGTCGGCGACCCCTCGCATGCGCTCCACGCTGCGACCGGCGAGAACGAGGTCGGTGCGGCGCGCGGCGAGGGTCCGTGCCGCGGCGAGACCGATGCCCGAGTGGCCGCCGGTGATCAGGACCGTGGTCATGGCCGTTCCTCCTGGATTCATGTTCTTGCTGACGGGAGCCCGCACCCCGCCCGCCGCCCCGGCGGGGTGCGGGACCCGCACGTCCGCACCGCATGGTTCGACGGCGCGACGGCGGAGCGGGGGGCTGGCTCGAACGACGGAGGGGACGGCCCCGCCCGTGTCCGGTGGCCTCGGCCACCGGGGCGCCACGGCCGCGTCTCCCCTCTCGGCACCAGGATCACCGAACGGCGGTGCCGCAGCCAGGTACAGGCTGTCCCCGGCTGGCGACTACCCGGCGGGGACGGCGCCGGGGTCTACTGGCCGCATGATCGACCGTCCTGGCCTCGCTGACTTCCTCCGCCGCCGCCGGGAGCTGCTGCGCCCCGTCGACATAGGTCTGCCCGAGGGCGTGCGGCGCCGCACGCCGGGTCTGCGGCGCGACGAGGTGGCCCTGCTGGCGAACATCTCCGCGGACTACTACGCCCGGCTGGAGCAGTGCCGTGGCGCGAACCCCTCCGAGACCATCGTGGCGTCGCTGGCCCGCACACTGCGCTGCGATCCCGACGAGCGCGACCACCTGTACCACCTGGCCGGGTTCACGCCACCTGCCCGGCGTGCGGGCGGGTACGTACGGCCCGGGGTGATGAGTCTGCTGGAGCGACTCGACGACGTCCCGGCGTGTGTCGTCAGCGACCTGGGCGACGTGCTGTGGCAGAACACCGTCGCCGCGATCACCCTGGGGTGGACCGTGGCGCACCGGAGCGACCGCGCCGCGAACATCGTGTGGCGGTGGTTCACCGAGCCGGCCCTGCGGACCTGTTTCCCTGAGGAGGACCGGCCACGGCACTCCCGCGCACACGTCAGCGATCTGCGGGCCACCGCGGCACGGCGCGGGAGCGACGCGGACGTCACCGCTCTGGTCGACGGCCTGCTGCGACGCAGCGAGGAGTTCCGTGCCCTGTGGGAGCGCCACGAGGTCGCGGTGCACCGCTTCGACCGGAAGAGGTTCCTGCACCCCGAGGTCGGCCTCCTTCACCTGACCTGCGAGATCATCCTCTCGCCCGACGCGGACACCAGGGTTCTGGCGTTCTTCCCGACGGAGGGTACGGACGCCCGCGAGAAGCTCGAACTGCTGCGGACGATCGGGACGCAGGACTTCCGGACCGTCCGCTGAACCGGCCGGGCGTGGGGGGCTGCCGGGGCGGTGGCCGGCGTCGCCGCGGGGGCACCGCTCAGGTGGCCGTGTCCCGTCGGCAGGGGTCGCCGGTGCGCAGGTTGGACGAGGCGCCCGCGATGACCGAGTCGAGCCGGTCCCTGGTGTGGGTGAGGTCCGCGATGTGCCGGTCGAGGTGATCGCGTTCCTCGGCCAGGCGCTTCAGCAGCTCGGGGGTGGCCCTGCCGTCGATGACGCAGGGCGTGAGCGCGGCGATGACCTTGCTCGACAGGCCGGCGGCGTACAGCTGACGGATCAGATGGATCCGGTCGACGGCGTCCTCCGCGTAGTGGCGCTGGCCGCTGCCGCTGCGCTCGGGGGCGAGCAGCTCCTGCTCCTCGTAGTACCGCAGGGCCCGGGTGGTGACGCCCGTGCGGCGGGCGAGTTCCCCGATGCGCATGTCCGACTCCCTCTGCCGTGACCTGGGCCACAGCCTCTTGCCTTTCACGTCGACGTCAAGTTTTAGCGTAGCCGACGTGATCGACACCGCGGGATTCGTCCCGTTGGTCACGCATGAACATAAATCGAACCCCATGGACTGTTCCGTGAGTGAGGACACCGCGCCACCACGGCCGGGGGCGAGGCCGAGCGCCTCCTCCACCTCACTCGCCCCGCCGCCCCCGAAAGGCAGACAGACGCATGACCACGCACCGGACGACCGGTCTCACCGGCCCCGCCCCCACCCCGACCGTGTCGGTCAGGCCCCTCGTGCTGAGCGCGCCGGGGCGCGGCGCGGACCTGCATGTCCGCGTCACCGCCCCCGTGACCGGCACCGGCCTGCCCGTCGTGCTGTTCGCTCACGGGTTCGGCTCCGATCTGGACGGCTACGCACCCCTGGTCGACCACTGGGCGTCCGGTGGCTTCGTCGTCGTCCAGGCCACCCACCTGGACTCCAAGCGGTTCGGCATCGCCGAGGACGATCCCCGCAGGCCCGAGATGTGGCGCCACCGGGTCCAGGACGTGCGGCGCGTCCTGGACCACCTCGGCACGCTGGAGGCGGCCGTGCCGGGACTCGCGGGCCGGGTGGACCACCGTCGCGTCGTCGCGGCCGGACACTCCTTCGGCGGCCAGACCGCCGGCATCCTGGTGGGCCTGCGTGTCAAGGACCCGCAGACCGGGATCGCCGAGGACCTGTCCGACGCGCGGGTCATGGCCAGCGTCCAGCTCGCCACCGCGGGCAGGGGCGGCGACGAGCTGACCCCCTTCGCCCGCGAGAACCTTCCCTGGCTGCGCGATCAGGACTTCTCCCACATCACCGCCCCCGGTCTCGTCGTCGCCGGGGACAAGGACGATCTGCCGCTCTCCACCCGGGGCCCGGCCTGGACGACCGACCCCTACACCCTCAGCCGGGGCGACAAGAGCCTGCTCACCGTCCACGGCGGCGAGCACTTTCTCGGCGGCATCTCCGGCTACCGGGTGGCGGAGACCACCGACGAGGACCCTGAGCGCGTCGCTCTCGTGCAGCAGGTCACCCTCGCCTACCTGCGCCACGTCACCGGCGTCGACCACGGCGACTGGGACACCGCGCGGACGGTCCTCGCGGACGGGCACCCGCTGGGACGCCTCGAATCCAAGTGACCCACGGCACGCGGGCGCCCGCCTCCTCCGACCTCGGAGGGGGCGGGCCGCCGGGCGCTCACGGGACGTCGGGTTTCCGGTCGTCCGGGGGCGGTCGGTGCCGGGTGACCCAGTCCGGTACCCAGGTCCCGGGGGCGCCTTGGCCCGGTGTCGTGGCGGCGAGGTGGTCGCGGAGGGTGGCCAGCGCCGGGTGGGGGTTGTCGCGGTGCCAGAGCAGCGAGTGCGGGTAGACGGGCGTCGGGTCGGTGACCGGGATGCGGCGCAGGCCGTGGTCGGCGGGCCAGATGAGGCGGCTGTGCTCGCCCATGAAGGTGGCCAGGGCCGGGGTGTCGGCGATGGTGTCGAGGAGCGCGTCGGAACCGAAGTTGGGGCCGGTCACCTCGATGGTGAGGCCGAACGCGGCGATCAGGTCGTCGTAGTAGGCGCCCCACTCGGTACCGGGGGCGATGCCGGGCATCCAGATCCGGTGCCCGGTGAGCCGCGCGAGGGGCACCGACCGGGCGCCCGCCAGCGCGTGGGCCGGGCCGGTGAGGAGCTGGAGCGGCTCGTCGAGCACCCGGACGGACGCGATGTCCTCGGGAAGGGGCCGGCCGGGCGCGGCGACGGCGCGGAAGGACGCGTCGATCGCGCCGGAGCGCAGGGCGGTGACGGCCGTCTCGATGTCGAACAGCATCATCACGTCGAGGTCGATGCCGGGATGTGCGCGGTGGAAGCCGCGCATCAGGCCCGACTGCGCGCTGCGCGAGGCGATCACGTCGACGCGCAGCGGACGGCTGCCGGGGCGCACGGAGGCGCCGGCCCGCTCGGCGACGCGCAGCAGTTCGCGGGCGTGGGGCAGGAACGCCCGCCCGTCGATGGTGAGTTCGGCGCCGCGCGGGGCACGGGTGAACAGCCGCACGCCGAGGTCGCCCTCCAACGCGGCGACACGTTTGGAGACGGCCTGCTGGGTGATCGACAGGTCGACGGCGGCTCGCTGGAACCGGCCCGCTTCCGCGACGGCGACAAAGGTGCGTACTGCTTCGAGATCCACGTCGGCCCACCTCAGGAACAGTTGACCGCCCCACCTTAGGGAACAACCGATGGTTGTGGATTCCCGGTGGGTCCGTTGTTTGACCTGGCACGGCCCTGGCCGCTTACCTCTCTCCGGTCAACGCCGGCTTGTGCGGGCGGGCTGTCGAGGGAGTGCGCTGGGCATGGTGGGCAGGAGCCGGTTGGGCCGGCCGTTCGGCTGGCTGTGGGCGTCCTACGCGGTGAGCGCCTACGGGTCGGGGCTCGGGTTCGGGGCGTTGCCGCTGATCGCCGTGCTGGTGGTGCACGCCGGGCCGGCGCAGGTGTCCGCGCTGTCCGCGGTGGGGCCCGCGATGGGTGCGCTGATCGCGGTGCCGCTCGCGCCGTGGGTGGAGTTCCGGCGCAAGCGCCAGGTCATGATCATGATGGACCTGGCCAGGTTCGCGGCCATGGCGACGATCCCGGTCGCCTACGCCCTCGGCCGGCTCGGTTTCGTCCAGCTGCTGGTGATCTCGGCGGTGGTCGCCGCGGCCAAGATCGCGTTCAACGCGGCCGGCGGCGCCCATCTCAAGGCCCTCGTCCGACCGGACGACCTGCTCGTCGCCAACGCGCGGTTCGAGTCCACGAACTGGAGCTCCATCGCGGTGGGGCCACCGCTCGGCGGGGCGGCGATCGGCCTCTTCGGGCCCGTCACCACCGTGGTGGCCGACGCTCTCAGCTACCTGCTCTCGGCGCTGTGCCTCACGGCGATCCGCGGCCGGGAACCGGCGCCGCGCGGACCGCGGGAAGCGCCGCTCACGGCCGGCAGGGGCCCGGTGCGGGCGGGCGCGCTGCTCGACGGCTGGCGGCACATCATGGGCCACCCCGGTCTGCGGTCGCTCTACCTCAACCAACTGCTCGTCGCCGGGCTGATCATGGCCACCGAACCGCTGCTGGCCGTGCTCCTGCTGCGCCGGCTCGGGTTCCCGCCCTGGCAGTACGGCCTCGCCTTCGCCGTCCCCTGCCTCGGCGGGCTCATCGGCTCGCGGCTGGCCCGCCGTGTCGTGGCCCGCTTCGGCCAGGACCGGGTCTTCCGGACCGTCGGCACGCTGCGCGCCGTCTGGTTGATCGGCCTGGCCTTCGTCCGTCCCGGCGTCGTCGGCCTCGTCACCGTGATGGCCGTCGAGCTGGCGATCATCATCAACATGAGCCTGTACAGCCCGGTGCTCGCCACCTACCGGCTCGAACACACCCCCGCCCAGCTCGTCGCCCGCACCCTGTCGGCCTGGTCGATCGGACAGCAGGCGTCCGTCGCCGTCCTCACCGCGCTCACCGGAGTGCTCGCCGACGCCACCGGCCCGCGCACCGCCCTCACGGTCGCGGGGCTGCTCATCCTGGCCACCCCGCTCCTGCTCCCCCGCCGGGCCCGGACGGCGCCGCGCGAACCGGAAGCGTCGCACGGCCGCTCGTGAGGCACGGCGATCGGCCGGCTCAGGCTCGTGAGCCGCAGCAGGCCGGCCGGGGCGCGCGGGACGGCGTCGCTGTCGGCACCCTGAAGGGATCAGCAGGACTCCGTCAACCCGCTCGGGTGCTCGACGGCGAGCCAGGTGTCGCCCGTGCGGGGATCGTCGGCCGGGCCGGACGCCCGGGACGAGGGGGCCGTCTGACACCCCGACGTCACGCGCTCCTCGTCGACCGCGCAGGCGTCCACCGCGGGGTCGGAAGGTTCATCGGTGCCGTCGAAGCGGAAGCGGAAGTGGACCTGGTCGGCTTCGGTGGGCACCTGCGGGTGGGGGTCAAGGCTCCGGTCGACGACCACGGCGGTGACGCCGAGAGGCTGCCCGTCCGTGTCCACGCCCCGCACCCTGGCCCCGGCCTCACCGCGCTCCGCCGTCGTGTCGGTGCAGACCCAGGAAGAGCAGCCGGGCAGGGCGAGCGTCAGCAGAGCCGGCGGGGCGACGGCGCGTACCCGGGCGGGGTGGGGCGGCGTATCCCGGGGCCTGGCAGCTGCGGGTGACGGCGGCGGAGCCGGAGCGCGGTGGCCGCGGCCCCACCCGGTGGCAGCACTCCGGCCCCACCCCGGAACGGTTCTCCTCTCGGATGGCCCTCTGACCTCCGCATCAGGTGTGATTGACTGACCGCATGGCCCCGCCTCCGCATCCGCCTGTCCGGCCGTGACCGCCGGTCCGACCTCGGCGGCCCGGCCCCGCAACCGCAGGCAGCTCATCATCGAGGCGGCCGGTCGAGCCTTCAGCGACGTCGGCTACCACGCCGCGTCCATGGAGAAGATCGCCGCGGGCGTGGGCATCACCGCCGCGGCCCTGTACCGGCACTTCCCCAACAAGTACGCGCTCTTCGCCGAGTGCGCCGACGTCATGGCGGACCGGCTCGTCGCCGCGCTCGCCGAGGTGCCCCCCGACGGCGACCTGGCCGAGGTGCTGGCGTCCGTCACCCGGGTGAGCGTCGCGCACCGCGCCTCGGGCGGCGTCTACCGGTGGGAGGCCCGGTACCTCGACGACGAGGACCGGCCGCGGCTGCGGGCGAAGTTCGCCCAGGTGGTCGGGCGCGTCGACGAGGCCGTGCGGGCCGGGCGGCCGCTGCCGGACGGCCGGCTGCGGGCGGTGGCGGCCCTCGGGGTGATCGGGTCCATCGCGATGCACCACACGTCGATCGCCCAACGCCGGTGCGAGGAACTCCTCCTGGCGTCCGCGCTGCGGGTGGCGACGAGCGACCCGTTCACCGCCCGCGACAGCGCCCGGCCCGTCGAGCTGCCCGCCCTGCCGGTGCCGCGGACGCGGCGCGCGGAGATCCTCGCCGCGGCCGTCCCGCTGTTCGCGCGCGACGGGTTCGCCCACGTGACCAACGGGCAGATCGCGGAGGCCGTGGGGCTCGCGCCGTCCGCGCTTTACCGGCACTACCCCGGCAAGGTCGACATCCTGGTGGCGGCGTGCCTCCAGGCCGCGGGGCTGCTGGCGCAGGGCGCGGAGCGGAGCCTGCGGGAGGTGACCGGTCCGCGGGCCGCCGTGGGCGCGCTGGCGGCGACGTATGTCGCCTACAGCTTCGAGCACACCGCCCTCAACAGCGTCGCGGAGGCCGAACTCCCCGGGCTCCCGGCCGACCTGCGGCGGTCGCTGGTGGTCGCCCAGCGCGAGCACATCGCCGTCTGGGAGCAGCAGTTGCGCCTGGTCCGTCCCGAACTCGACCCGCGTCAGGCCCGGGTGCTGGTGCACGCGGGGTTCGGCGCGGTGGTGGAGGCCGGACGCGAACTGCGGTGGCGGGACACGCCGGCCCACCGTGACGCCGTGACCGCGCTGGTCGTGAGCGCCCTCGGCGTCTGAACGGGCCTGCCGGGCAAGGGGGTTGCGGCCGGGCCGGCCTCGGGTCGCGGGGGCCGGTCGTCCCGTCCCGTCCGGCTACGCCCTGTTCCCGGTGGGGATGGTGATGGGGGTGGTGGTCGAGGACGAGCCCTTGTTGAGGAACAACATGGCGAGGGCGCGCAGGAGTTGGTCGAACATGTAGAAGGCGCCCGGCAGGACGGGTGACAGCCCCTCGCGGAAGAGGATGAACGCGGGCCAGCCGGTGCGGACGAGGGTCGCCGCAGCGTAGTCGCGCTTCAGGCCGAGCCAGTCGCCGACCTGGTCGCTGAGGACGTAGCGCACGAACTCGTTGAGGACGCCTCGGGTGATGCCGAGGTCGATCTGGGCGGTCAGCCCGAGCAGGTCCTCCGCCAGCTCGATGCCCTCGGGGGTCGGGGTGAGGATCGGGGTGAGCACCTGGGCCGACTGCGCCTCGGCCGCGGCCCAGCTCTGCGGGATGTGCTCGTCCGGCACGCCGAGCAGATGGATGGCGACCTGCCAGGCGTGCAGGAACGCCTCCTGGTCGGCGGCCGGCATGGGGACGCCCCAGTCGAGCATCCGGCGGCGGACGTAGGTGCCGAGGCTGTGGAAGGTGACCAGGATGTCGGCGGCGCTGATCGGCACGGACTCGTCGGCCACCGCCGTCCAGTGCGGCGACCGGGGCAGCAGATGGCGTACGGCGGCGTGCACCATGCGTGTCTTGTTGGCGGTGACGACGAACTGTCCCGTCGGCGCGAAGGCGCCGAGCTGGGAGAGGTCGTAGCCGAAGGTGAACGTCTTGGCCGCGCGGTCCTGCATGTTGGCGCCGCCCGCCGACCAGTAGACGCTGCGGGCCTCGCGCGGGATCACGGTGCTCATGATGCCGCTGCCGAGGCCGTAGAGCATGAACAGGTAGGTGTCCCTGCGGCGGTTGAAGTCGGCGGCGCGGGCCAGTTTGGCGGGGTCGGCCCAGGTGGGCAGCTTGTTGACGGTCGTGAGGTAGGCGGTGACGTCGGCGGGCAGGCCGCTGGGCAGCGGGTCGTTGTTGTTCACCCAGGACGCCCAGGCGGCGTTGACCGCCGGGACCTGGCCGTTGTCGATCACCGAGGCCATCAGCGGATCGGCCGCCGCGTCCCAGACGTACTCGGGGCCGGTGGCGCTGCCCGCCGGGGCCGTCGCGCCCGGTGCGGCCCACGCCCTGCCGGGTCCCGTCGCGCCGACGAGGCCGAGCGCGACGCCGAGGGACAGCATGCCGCGCCTGCTGAGATTCTCCATTGACTTACTCGCTTCCCTGATGGGTCAGGCGGCGCAATGGGCCGTTCTGACTGGCGAGTTGTGCAACGCACACGTCCTGGATTGTTTCAGGGCGTGTGATTTTTGATTAACATAGCGAGCCGCACCACGGTCGGCAATGGCCCTGACCGACCCCGTCGGGGCGGCGGATCGCGAGCGGTTTCGCCCCGGCGCCCGCGGCCTCGGCGCCGTCACCCGGCCGCCGTGTCCGCGCTCTTGACGTCCCGGCGGAAACAAGTGAATAGTTTTTGTATCTTCGAGTCTCTCGACGGGGTCCCGCTCCTCGGCGGCCCCTCCCCCGCACCTCCTCCTCCGTCCGACACCCCGAGGGGTCAAGGAGGCACCGTCCATGGGCCGTTACCGGCGGCTGCGCCAGATCGAACGGCTCGATCCCGAGCGGGACCACGAGCGGATCTTCTGGCTGCTCACCCAGTACGAGTTCCCCTGGGACTACCTCCAGGGCGTGTCCGTCGCCTTCCTGCGCGACTACGGCGTGCCCCGGATCTCCCGACTCCTCGACCGCACCCAGGAGTTCGAGCGGGCCGGGCGCAAGCGCTACGACGACACCGTGCTGATCGCCTACGAGATGGTCCGCGAGGGGATGGACTCCGCGCACGGGCGGGACACCGTCCGCCGTCTCAACCGCATCCACCACCGCTACCGCATCCCCAACGAGGACTATCTGTACGTGCTGGCCACCACCGTGGTCGGCCCCAAGCGCTGGATCGACCGCTACGGCTGGCGTCCGCTGATTCCCGCCGAGGTGGAGAGTCTGGCCCGGGTGGGCCGGCGGATGGGTGAGCGGATGGGCATCAGCGGCGTCCCCGAGGACTACGCGGCCTTCGAACGCCTCCACGACGCCTACGAGCGCGCGATGTTCGCCTTCGACCCCGCCAACCGGCGGGTGGCAGCGGCGACGTTGCGCACCGTCCTCGACGTCTTCCCGCGCCCCGTACGCCCGTTGGCGGCGCGCGTCGCCCTGGCCGTGCTCGACGAACCCCTGCTCAGCGCGCTCGGGCTGCCGGTTCAGCCGCGGTGGCTGCGCACCGTCGCGCACCGCTCGCTGCGGGCCCGCGCCCGGCTGGTACGCCTGCTGCCCGCCCGGCCCGACCGGTGGCCGCACCGCCCCCGGCCCCGCAGCTACCCCTTCGGCTGGACCCTGGACGACCTCGGCCCGCACTGGGCCACCGAGCGGCCCCTGCTGCCGCTGCCCGACGAGCAGCCGCCGGGCCGGGCGGCGCGCCCGCGCCCGGAAGCGGACGGCTGACCCGGGTCACGCGGGCGCGGCAGGTCCAGAGGAACGGCATCCCGGTGATCGACAGAACCTCCCAGGAGCAGTGATGACGCACACCACACCGGCCGCACCGCCACCGGCGGGGCCGACCACCTTCGCCTCCCGCGACCCCGCCACCGGGCGGGTGCTCGCCGACCACCCGGTGCACGGCCCGGACGACGTGGCGGACGCGGTACGCCGCAGCCGCGAGGCCGCCGGGCGCTGGGCGGCGCTGCCCGCCGCGGAGCGCCGCTCCGCTCTGCTCACCTGGAAGCGGGAACTCGCCGCCCGCCTGGACGCGGTGGCGGCGACCGTGGCCGCCGAGACCGGCAAACCCCGCGCCGACGCGGAACTCGAACTCCTGCTGACGCTCGTGCACCTGGACTGGGCGGCCCGGCACGCCGGACGGCTGCTGCGGCGCCGCCGGGTGCGCTCGGGCTGGCTCGCCGCGAACCAGTCGGCGACGCTGGTGCACAGGCCGCTCGGCGTGATCGGGGTGATCGGCCCGTGGAACTACCCGGTGTACACCCCGATGGGGTCGATCGGGTACGCGCTCGCGGCGGGCAACGGCGTGGTGTTCAAGCCGTCGGAGTACACCCCGGCCACCGGGGCGGCCCTCGCCGAGGCGTTCGACGCGGCGGTGCCGGAGTCCGCCGGGCTGCTCACCGTGGTCACCGGCGCGGGACCGACCGGTGAGGCGCTGGCCAGGTCGGGCGTCGACAAGGTGGCGTTCACCGGGTCGCCCGGCACCGCGCGCCGGGTGATGGCGGTGTGCGCCGAGTCGCTGACCCCGCTCCTCGCGGAGTGCGGTGGCAAGGACGCGGTGATCGTCGCGGCCGACGCCGATCTGGACGCGGCGGCGGACGCCGTCGTCTGGGGGGCGATGGGCAACGCGGGACAGACCTGCGCGGGCGTCGAACGCGTCTACGCCGTGCGGGAGATCCACGAGGAGCTGTGCCGGCGGATCGTGGAGCGGGCCCGCGACCTGCGCCCAGGGGCCGGGTCCGACGCGTCGTACGGCCCGATGACCATGCCGGGCCAGGCGGAGGTGGTGCGACGGCACATCACCGAGGCGCTGGCGGCCGGCGCCGAGGCCCTGTGGGGCGGGACGGACTCGGTCGCGGGGAACGTCGTCGCGCCGGTGGTGCTCACCGGTGTCCCCGAGGACTGCCCCGCCCTGACCGAGGAGACCTTCGGGCCGGTGGTCGTGGTGAACGCGGTGACCGACGTCGACGAGGCGGTGCGGCTGGCCGACGCCTCCCGGTACGCGCTGGGCGCCGCCGTGTTCTGCGGCAGCCGGCGTACCGGCGCCGCGCTGGCCGCGCGGCTGCGGGCGGGGGCGGTGTCGGTCAACTCAGTGCTGGGGTTCGCCGCCGTACCGGCGCTGCCGTTCGGCGGGTCGGGGGATTCGGGGTTCGGGCGGGTGCACGGCGCCGAGGGGCTGCTGTCGTTCACCGCGCCGCAGTCGGTGACCGTCCGCAGGTTCGCCGCGCCGGTCGACCTGACCTCGTTCCGCACCCCGGCCGCCGCGAAGGCGCGGGCCGTGGCGCTGGTGCGGGGGCTGCATCGGCGCCGCTGACCGGCCGCGGTCCCGCCGGTCAGACGCCGATCAGGGGGGCGAGGTAGCGGCGGGCGAAGGCCCGGGTCCGCTCCTCGTCGCCGAGGTCGATGCGGCCGGCCGGGTTGAGGAGGAAGGAGACAGCGACCCGGACCATCAGCTCGGCCAGCGGCCCCGTATCGCTGTCCGGACGGCCCTCGGCCCTCTGGGCCCGGCGGAGATGGCCGCTCAGGTACTCGGTGGTGGCCGACAGGTAGGGGCCGCCCTTGACCGTGAGGTAGGGCAGCACCACCTCCGGTTCCAGCCTCAACAACCCACCGAACAAGGGGTGTTCACGGGAGTGGCGCAGGGCGACGACGAACCCCTCGACGACCCGCTCCTCCATGGAGGGCAGATCGGCCACGGCGGCGTCCAACTGGGCGAAGAACCGGCTGCCCTCCCGCAGCAGGCAGGCCTCGACCAGTCCGTCCTTGTTCCGGAAGCGGCGGTAGACCGTCACCCGGGACAGCCCGGCGCGCTTGGCGACGTCGTCCATCGAGGACCTGCGCAGACCGAAGGTGGTGAACTGCTCGAGCGCCGCGTCGAGGATGCGGCGCGCCACCTTCTCCTCGGGCTCGGGCCTGGCCATCGCCCGGACCAGCGCGGAGTCGTGCTCAGAAGCCGTCGTCATGGGCCGGCGCTCCCACCCCGAGAGACATGGACACAGCAACCATATCCCTGTGCCACACCGGTGGTCCGGGGATCACGACGCACGAGGGAGATTCCCCATGGGAAGCCGACTGACCGAGGAACAGGCCGCTCTCGCCGCCGCCGTCCGCGACTTCGCCAAACGCGAGTGCGCGGACCAGGACCGTCAGGCCGGCGCCGCACGCACCCCGCACGATGCGGTGATCTACCGGAAACTGGCGGACCTGGGGTGGCTCGGGGTGTGCCTGCCCGAGGAGTACGGCGGTGCGGGCGGCGGCCTCGCCGACGCGTGCGTGTTCCTGGAGGAGATCACCTACGGGCTGGTCCCGGCCGGCGGGTTCGTCACCACCGTCATCACCGCCCGCGCCTTCGCCCGGTTCGCCTCGGCGAAGCAGCGCCGGGAGGTCCTGGGCAGCGCGGTGCGCGGGCGGGTGCTGTCGATCGCGATGTCGGAACCGGCGGCCGGCTCGGACGTGGGAGCGCTGCGCTGCCGGGCCGAGCGACGGCCCGACGGGGACTGGTCGGTCGAGGGGCAGAAGACGTGGATCTCCAACGCGCACCTCGCCGACAGCATGCTGCTGGTGGCCCGCACCGGCCCGGAGAAGCACCGCGGGCTGACCATGTTCCACGTCCCGATGGACACCCCGGGGGTGGAGGTGCGGGGCATCGAGACGATGGGCGGCCGTGAGGTCAACGACGTGTTCCTGACCGGTGTGCGGCTGCCCGCGGACGCGGTGGTGGGCGCGGTGGGCGAGGGCTGGCCGCAGCTGATGGCCGGGCTCAACGACGAACGCCTCTTCCTCGCCGCGAACATGCTGGGGCTGGCCCGCCGCGCCTTCGACGACGCGGTCTCCTACCTGCGTGAACGCGAGCAGTTCGGGCGGCCGATCGGCTCGTTCCAGGCCCTGCGGCACCGGGTCGCCGATCTGGCCACCGAGATCGAGTGCGCCCGGCTGCTGGTGCGGGAGGTGGCCGCGGACTGCGACGCGGAGCCGGAGCGGCTCTTCCCCCGGGAGGCGTCGATGGCCAAGCTCAAGGCGACCGAGACCGCCAAGCGGGTCGCGCTGGAGTGCATGCAGATGATGGGCGGGTACGGCTACGCCACCGAGTACGGCATGGAGCGCCATCTGCGGGCCGCGGTCGTCTCCACGGTGTACGGCGGGACCAGCGAGATCCAGCGGGACATCATCGGCAAGAGCTACGGACTCTGACCGGGGGCAGCGCGCAGGGCCGGTCGCACCCGGGAGGGGGTGCGACCGGCCCTGCGCGCCGTCCTGGGCGGCTCAGTCCTCGTAGAGCGCGGCGAGTTGGACGGCGTAGCGGTCGTGGACGACCCGGCGGCGCAGCTTGAGCGACGGGGTCAACTCGCCGGTGGCGGGGCCCCATTCGTCGGTCAGCAGCTGGTACCTCTTCACCTGTTCGGTCCGGTTGAGGCGGCTGTTGGCCGCGGCGACCGCGTGCTCGATCTCCTCCCGCAGCGCCGGATGCGCGGCCAGCGCGACGAGATAGGCGGAATCAGCGGGATTGACGGGATCAGCGGGATCGGCGGGATCAGAGGGATCGGCGGGATCAGAGGGATCGGCGGGATCAGAGGGATCGGCGCCCGCGTCGATCCCGCGGTCGGCGGCCCAGGCCAGGGCCGCTTCGGTGTCGAGCACCAGCAGGGCGACCACGTAGGAGCGGCGGTCGCCGTGGACGAGGGCCTGGCCGATCAGCGGGTGTTCCTTCAGGGTGTTCTCCACGAGGGCCGGGGAGACGTTCTTGCCGGTCGAGGTGACGATCATCTCCTTCTTCCGATCCGTGATCCAGACGAAGCCGTCGTCGTCGACGCGGCCGATGTCACCGGTGGCCAGCCAGCCGTCCGCGTCCAGCGGTGAGTCCGGCGGTCCTCCGGGGCGCAGATAGCCGGCGAAGACCGAGGCGCCCCGGACCTGGAGTTCGCCGTCCGCCGCGGTGCGCACCTCGGCGCAGGAGACGGGCCGGCCGACGGAGCCGAGGCGGAAGCCCGCGCGGGGGCTGTTGGAGGTCGCGACCCCGGTGGTCTCGGTCAGCCCCCAGGCATCCATGACCACGATCCCGAGCCCCGCCCAGAACGCGACGACGTCCGGTGGCATCGGGGCGGAGGCGCTGGCCGCCCAGGTGATCCGGTCGAGTCCGCCGAGCGACAGCAGCGGGACCAGCACCTCTTCGCGGGCCGTGCGGTACGCCGTTTCGAGGTCGGGCGGCACGTGCTCGCCGCGCTCGCGGTGGGCGATGTGCTCGCGGGCGACCCGCGCCGCCTCCTCGACGGCGCGGCGCCGCTCCTCGGGCAGGCGCGCGATCCCGGCCCGCAGGGTCGTGGCGAGCTTCTCCCAGATCCGCGGCACGCCGAAGAACTGGCGGGGCCGTACCTCGCGCACCGCCGCGGGGACGGCGGCCGGGTCGGCGCACAGGTACACGTGCGAGGCGCGGTGGCAGGGCAGGTAGAGGCCCAGCATGCGTTCGGCGATGTGGGCGAGCGGCAGGTAGCAGATGTGCTCGACGTGCGGCGGCAGCTCCACCACCGCGTCCAGGGCACGGGCGTTGGCCAGCACCTGGCGGTGCGTCAGCACCACGCCCTTGGGTTCGCCGGTGGTGCCCGAGGTGTAGACGACGGTCAGCGGATCGTCGGGGCGGGCGCCGTCGAGGTTCTTCTCGAAGCCGTCCGGCACGGGTTCGCGCAGCAGGGCGGCGTAGGGCAGGTGGATGCCCTCCTGGTGCGGTTCGGCCACGACCAGGCGGGCGAGCGGGGTGTCGGGGTCGTCGAGCAGCGGGGCCCAGGCCCTGACCTGGGTCGCGTTCTCGACGACGACGAGAGGGGCCCGGCAGTTGCGGGCGATGTGCCGGATCTGCGGGGGCGCCGAGGTGCCGTAGACGCTGACCGGGACGGCGCCGAGTCTCGTCAACGCCAGGTCGGAGAGCCAGTGTTCGGGGCGGTTGGCCATCATGAGCAGGACGTGGTCGCCGGGTCCGACACCGAGGGCGGCGTATCCGGCGGCGAGGCGGGTGGTGTGCTGGGCGACCTGGCTCCAGGTGAGGGTGGTCCAGCCGTCGGTGTCCCGGGTGCGCCAGGACAGGGCCGGCAGGTGGGGGTGGAGCAGGGCGTCGCGCGCCACGAGCAGCGGCAGGGTCGGCGGGTCTGCCGCGTCGTCGGCGGCTGGCGGCTCGGGTGCCATGGCGGCCTCCTGTGGTACGCGGTGCGGGGCGGGTGGGACGGTCCGTGCGGAGGGGCGTGGTCCGTGTTGCGGGTCAGCGGTCGGTGAAGGTCTCGCCGTTCGCGGCCATGCGGACGAGCAGGTCGGGCGGGGCGAAGCGGTCGCCGTGGCGGTCGCGCAGCTCCCGCGCGCGGGTGAGGAAGCCCGGCAGGCCGCCGGGGTAGCCGTTGACGTAGGTGAGGACGCCGCCGGTCCAGGCGGGGAAGCCGATGCCCAGCAGGGAGCCGACGTTGGCGTCCGCGACCGAGACGAGGACACCCTCGGCCAGGCAGCGCACCGCGTCCAGTGCCTCGACGAAGAGCATCCGCTCGCCGAGTCCGGTGAGGTCGGCGCCGTTCAGGGCGGGGTCGGTGAAGTGTTCGCGCAGGCCGGGCCAGAGTCCGCCGCGGCGTCCGTCCCGGTAGTCGTAGAAACCGGCTCCGGCGGCGCGTCCGGTGCGGCCGAACTCGTCGATCATGCGGTCGACGACGGCGTCCGCCGGGTGCGGTCGCCAGGTCCCGCCGGCCTTCTCGACGGCGGCGCGGTTCTCCTCGCGGATGCGCCGGGGCAGGGTGAGGGTGAGTTCGTCCATCAGGGCGAGCACCTTCGCGGGGTAGCCGGCCCGCGCCGCCGCCTGTTCGACGGTGGCCGGGTCGTGGCCCTCGGCGAGCATCGCCACGCCCTCGTCGAGGAAGCGGCCGATGACGCGTGAGGTGAAGAAGCCCCGGCTGTCGTTGACGACGATCGGGGTCTTGCCGATCTGCCGCACCAGGTCGAAGGCGCGGGCGAGGGCCAGGGGGCCGGTCCGCGGCCCCTTGACGATCTCGACCAGCCGCATCCGGTGCACCGGGGAGAAGAAGTGCAGGCCGATGAAGTCGTCGGGGCGCCGGACGGCCTCGGCGAGGCCGGCGATGGGGAGGGTGGAGGTGTTGGAGCAGAGCAGCGCGTCGGCGGCGACGTGCTTCTCGGCCTCCCGGAACGCCTCGCCCTTGACGGCCGGGTCCTCGAAGACCGCCTCGATCACCGCGTCGCAGCCCGCCAGTTCCTCGGGGTCGGCGGTGGGGGTGATGCGGGCGAGCAGCGCGTCCCGATCCGCCTCGGTGGTGCGGCCCTGGCGCAGGGCCCGTTCCAGGATGCCCGCCGAGTGGGCCCTGCCGCGGGCGGCGGCCTCCCGCGTGGTGTCCTTCAGGACCACGTCGATGCCCGCGCGGGCGCAGGCGTGGGCGATGCCCGCGCCCATCATCCCGGCGCCCAGGACGGCGACCTTGCGGACGGTGCCCGACGGCACTCCGCGCGGCCGTCCGGCCCCCGACTCGACGGTCCTCAGGTCGAAGAAGTGTCCCTGGATCATGTTCTTGGTGGTCTGCCCCAGGACCAGTTCGGTGAGGTGGCGGCTCTCGATCACGAACGCGGTGTCGAGGTCGACCTGGGCGCCCTCGACGGCGGCCGCGAGGACGGCGCGCGGGGCCGGGTAGGGGGCGCCGCCGAGCCTCTCGCGGAACAGCGCGGGCAGGGCGGGGAGCGTGGCGGCCAGTTCGGGCCGGTCGGGGGTGCCGCCGGGGATGCGGAACCCCGCGACGTCCCAGGGCTGCCGCGCGTCGGGGTGGGCGTCGATGAACGCCCTTGCCCGTGCGGTCAGTTCGGACGCGTCGGCGGCGGTCTCGTCGACCAGGCCCGCGGCCAGCGCCTCGGCGGGGGCGTACCGGCGTCCGTCAAGGAGCACCTTGGTCAGCGCTTCGGTGACGCCGAACATGCGGACGGTGCGGGTCACTCCGCCGCCCGCGGGCAGCAGCCCGAAGGTGACCTCGGGGAGGCCGACCCGGGCGGAGGGGCGGTCGAGCAGGACGCGGTGGTGGCACGCGAGGGCGATCTCGTACCCCCCGCCGAGGGCCGCGCCGCCGAGGGCGGCGACGACGGGCACGCCCAGGGTCTCCAACGTGCGCAGCGCGCGTTTGACGCGCAGTCCCGCCTCGAAGGAGCGCCCGGCGGTCTCGGGGGTGACGGCGATCAGGTCCCGCAGGTCGCCGCCGGCGAAGAAGGTCTTCTTGGCGGAGGTGACGATGACGCCCCGCAGGGTGTCGCGGCGGGTCGCGAGGCGGTCGACGACGGCGTCAAGGGAGTCGATGAACGCCGCGTTCATGGTGTTGGCCGACTGGTCGGGGTCGTCGAGGACGAGGGTGACGACGTGGTCGTCGTCACCCTCCCAGCGGATGGTGCGGCTCGGGGCGGGCGTGTCCATCGGGGTGCCTCTCTCGTCGCGCGGGCGGGCCTGTCCGGGTGGCGGTGGGGGTGCGGGGAGGGCGCCGGGTCAGAGGCGTTCGACGACCGTGGCGATCCCCATGCCGGCGCCGACGCACAGCGTGGCGAGGCCGTAGCGCCCGCCGCGGGCCTCCAGTTCGTCGACGAGGGTGCCGAGGATCATGGCGCCGGTGGCGCCGAGCGGGTGCCCCATGGCGATGGCTCCGCCGTTGACGTTGACGAGGTCCTGGTCGAGTTCCATCTCGCGCGCGAAGCGCAGGACGACGGCGGCGAACGCCTCGTTGATCTCCACGAGGTCGAGGTCGCGGGTGCGCAGCCCGGCCTTGGCGAGGGCCTTGCGGGAGGCGGGCGCGGGTCCGGTCAGCATGATCGTCGGGTCGGCTCCCGAGACGGCGGCGGAGACGACGCGGGCCCGGGGCCGCAGCCCGTACCGCTCCCCCGCGGCGGCGGACCCGATGAGGGTGAGGGCGGCGCCGTCCACGATGCCGGAGGAGTTGCCCGCGTGGTGGACGTGGTCGATCCGTTCGACCCAGTGGTACTTCTGGAGGGCGACGGCGTCGAAGCCGCCGCGCGTCCCGATCTCGGCGAACGACGGTGTCAGCGCGGCGAGCGAGGTGACGGTGGTGCCGGGCCTGAGGTGTTCGTCCCGGTCGAGGACCGTCAGTCCGGCGCGGTCGCGCACCGGGACGACGGAGCGGTCGAACCGGCCGAGCTTCCACGCCTCGGCGGCCCTGGCCTGCGAGGTGGCCGCGTAGGCGTCCACGTCCTCGCGGGTGAACCCCTCCAGGGTGGCGATCAGGTCGGCGCCGACGCCCTGGGGGACGAATCCGGTGTCGAAGTTGGTGCGCGGGTCCATCGACCAGGCCCCGCCGTCGCTGCCCATCGGGACCCGGGACATGGACTCGACGCCGCCCGCGACGACCAGCTCCTCCCAGCCCGAACGGACCTTGGCGGCGGCCAGGTTGACGGCTTCGAGGCCGGAGGCGCAGAAGCGGTTCGTCTGCACGCCCGCGACGGTGTCGGGCAGGCCGGCCGCGAGGGCGGCGGTGCGGGCGAGGTCGCCGCCCTGGTCGCCGACCGGGCTGACGACGCCCAGGACGATGTCGTCGATGCCGGCCGGGTCGAGTCCCGGCAGTCTGCGCCTGATCTCGTCGATCAGTCCGACGACCAGGTCGACGGGTTTGGTGCCGTGCAGGGCACCGCCGGCCTTGCCGCGTCCGCGCGGGGTGCGGATCGCCTCGTACAGGTACGCCTCGGTGGTCACGGGAGCCTTCCGTCGCTGGGGTGGGGCGGAGCCGGTCGGGGGGCGGGATGCCGGGTGCTCAGCGCAGCAGGGAGCGGCCGATGATCTCCTTCATGATCTCGGTGGTGCCGCCGTAGATCGTCTGGACGCGGCCGTCCAGGAAGGCTCTGGCCACCGGATACTCCGTCATGTAGCCGTATCCGCCGTGGAGTTGGAGGCACCGGTCGGCGATCCGCTTCTGGAGTTCGGTCGCCCACCACTTGGCCATCGCGGCGCGGACGGCGTCCAGTTGGCCCCGGCAGTGGTCCAGGACGCACTGGTCGACGAAGCCGCGGGTGACGGCGCACTCGGTGGCCATCTCGGCGGCCTCGAAGCGGACGTGCTGGAGGTGGGCGAGCGGATGTCCGAACGCCTCGCGGTTCTTGACGTGGGTGAGGGTGAGTCCTAGGACGTGTTCGGCGGTGGCCGCCGCGCCGACCGCGATGGCCAGCCGCTCCTGGGCGAGGTGGGCCATCAGGGCGGGGAAGGCGCGGTTCTCCTCGCCGAGCAGGTTCTCCTTGGGGACCCGGACGTCCCGGAAGAACAACTCGGCGGTGTCCTGGGCCTTCTGGCCGATCTTGTCGAGGTTGCGGCCGCGCTCGAAGCCGGGCATGCCGCGCTCCACCACCAGCAGGCTCTGCCCCGCGCGGCCGCCCTCGGGGGTGGTGCGGGCCACCACCACGACCAGGTCGGCCAGGATGCCGTTGGAGATGAAGGTCTTGGAGCCGTTGAGCAGGTAGTGGTCGCCCTCGTCGGTGGCGGTGGTCCTGATGCCCTGGAGGTCGGACCCGGCGCCCGGTTCGCTCATGGCGACGGCGGTGACGAGTCGCCCGGAGGTGTGGCCGGGGAGCCAGCGGCGCTTCTGCTCCTCGGTGGCCAGGGTGGTGAGGTAGGGCCCGACGATGTCGTTGTGCAGGCTGATGGCGAGCCCCGAGGCCCCGGCGCGGGCGAACTCCTCGATGAGGACGGCGCTGTAGCGGAAGTCGTCGGTGCCTCCGCCGCCGTACTCCTCGGGCACCGCGAGCCCGAGCAGGCCCCGCTCTCCGGCGGCCCGCCACACCTCGCGGCTGACCACGCCCTCCTGCTCCCAGCGGGCGTGGTGGGGCAGCACCTCCTTGGCGAGGAAGGCGCGCACGGTGTCCCGGAACGCCTCGTGGTCGGGGGTGTAGAGGTCCCTGGTCGCGGTCACAGCCACTCCTTGATCCGTTCGACGAGGCGTTCCTGGTCGGGTCCCACGGGCGTGACGTCGAGGACGGTGACGCCCGACTCCCGGAACGCCTCGACGCGTTCGCGTACGTACCCCTCCGGGCCTGCGAGGCTGGCGAGCGCGCAGAGTTCGGCGGGAACGGCGGATTCCGCGTCCCGTCTGCGTCCGGCGAGGAAGTGCCGCTGGACGGCGTGGGCCTCGGCCTCGTAGCCGTAGGCGCACATCAGGTCGTGGTAGAAGTTGCGGCCGGGTGCGCCCATGCCGCCGACGTACAGGGCGATCAGCGGGCGCAGCCGGTCGCGGACGGCCTCGGCGTCCGGGCCGATGGCGAGGGGTCCGCCCGCGACGACGTCGAGCGGCCCGAGGGCGGGGTCGCGGCGGGCGGTGCCTTCGGCGAGCGGGGCGCCCCAGACCTTGGCCGCGTGTTCGGGGACGTAGAGGAACGGCAGCCAGCCGTCGGCGAGTTCGGCGGTCATCCGGACGTTGGCCGGGCCGAGGGCGGCGACCTGGATCGGGATGGCGGGGCGCACCGGGTGGGTGAGGAGCTTGAGCGGCCGGCCGAGGGTGCCGCCCTTCTCCGGGGGCAGCGGCAGGTCGGTGATGCCGTGGTGCTCGATGACCTCGCGCCGCCAGATGCGGCGGGCCAGGGTGATGGTCTCCCGGGTGCGGCCGAGCGGCCGGTCGTAGCGGCGGCCGTGCCAGCCCTCCACGACCTGCGGTCCCGAGGCCCCGATGCCGAGGACGGCGCGTCCGCCGGTCAGGGCGTCGAGGCCGGCCGCGGTCTGCGCGATGAGGGCGGGGGTGCGCGAGTAGACGTTGATGACGGCCGAGCCGATCAGCATCCGCTCGGTGCGGGCGGCCAGGTAGCCCATGATCGTCGGTGAGTCGAAGCCGTACGCCTCGGCGACCCAGACGGCGTCGAGTCCGGCGCGTTCCAGGGCGGCGGCCCGGTCGGCGGCGGCGCGCGGGTCGGCGGCGTACTCCAGGGTGGTGGAGAGCTTCACGAGCCGCTTCCTTCCTCGGCGGCGCGCCCCGCGCCCGCGGGTGCCGGACGCAGGGCGTCCACCTGCCAGTCGCGGGCCACCTCCGCGTGGTCGGCGCCGGGCGTCGCGGGCGGTCGGCGCAGCGCTCCCGACGTGGCGGAGAAGCGGGGCGCGGGGGCGGGCTGGACGATGCCGTCCACCTCGGTGAACGTGCCGCGCCCGGCGAGGTGCGGATGGCGGGCGGCCTCGGTCAGCGAGAGCACGGGGGCGGCGCAGGCGTCGGTGCCCTCGAAGACGTCGGCCCACGCGTCCCGGCTCGCGGTCTTGAACCGGCGGGCGAACGCGTCCCGCAGCGCGGGCCAGTTGCGGCGGTCCGTGCGGTCGGGCAGTCCGTCGGCGGCGAGGCCGAGCAGGGAGACGAAGAGGGCGTAGAACCTCGGTTCCAGCGCGCCGACCGCCATCCAGCCGCCGTCGCCCGTCTCGTACACGGTGTAGTAGGGGCAGCCGCCGTCGAGGAGGTTCCGCCCCCGCGCGTCCTGCCAGGAGCCGGCGGCCGCCATGCCGCGGACGACGGAGCTGAGGTGGGCGGCGCCGTCCACGATGGCGGCGTCCACGACCTGCCCCGCGCCTGCCACCCGCGCCATCAGCAGCGCGGACAGGACGCCGACGACGAGATAGAGCGAGCCGCCCGCGTAGTCGCCGAGCAGGTTGGCGGGGATGGCCGGCGGTCCTTCGAAGGGCCCGATCATGCCGAGCAGGCCCGAGGTGGCGAGGTAGTCGATGTCGTGTCCTGCGCGGGCGGCGAGCGGTCCTTGCTGCCCCCAGCCGGTCATCCGCCCGTACACGAGCGCCGGGTTGACGGCGAGGCACTCCTCGGGGCCGACGCCGAGGCGTTCGGCGACGCCGGGGCGGTAGCCCTCGACGAGGATGTCGGCGCGGGCGGCGAGGGCGAGCACGGTCGCGGGGCCTTCGGCGGCCTTGAGGTCGACGAGCACGGAGCGCTTGTTGCGGCCCGTGAGGTCGAAGCGGGGCTCGACGCTCAACTCGGAGGCGACGGGCCGGTCCACGCGGACGACGTCCGCCCCGAGATCGCCGAGCAGCATCGCCGCGAACGGCGCGGGCCCGATCCCGGCGAGTTCCACCACCCGGACCCCCGCCAGCGGTCCGGCCCGTCTGACCGTCGCGGCGGCGGGCGGCGCGCAGGGGCGGACAGGTTCGTCGGTCGGGCTCATCGGTCCCCTTCCGGGCATCGGCGCGGCTGCCGTCGGGTTCACTCCCGACGGCACCTACTTAGCGCTCGCTAAAGACGCTAGAGCGCCGGACGGAGAGGGGTCAATGGGCCAAGCGGCAGGATTTGATGGCGAGTTGAGGAGGGGCTCACGTAGACTTACCGAGCGATCGGTAAGTCCCGCGGCGGCGATCCAGTCGAGCGCAGCCGCGTACCGTCCGCGCACGTACCGTCCGTCCACGCCCGTACCGTCCGGCGCGGTGCCGTCCAGCCCGGCCCGTGGTCCCGGCCGCGGATCGCGAGGAGTCCCGATGAACACGCAGAGCGGCCGGACCGGCCAGGAGACCGCCCGCGGACACTGGCGCGCGTACGGCGGGCTCGATCTGCACCCGATCCTGCTGCACGCCATGGAGGCGTTCAACGAGCAGGGCTACCACGGCACTTCGGTGCGGGAGATCGCCGCGCGGGTCGGCGTCACCGTCCCGGCCCTGTACTACCACTACGCCAACAAGCAGGCCCTGCTGGCGACGTTGCTCGAGACGTCGATGAAGGACGTCCTCGACCGGTGCCGGGCGGCGGCCGAGGAGGCCGGCGAGGAACCGCTCCCCCGCTTCTGCGCGATGGTGGAGTCGATCGTGCTGTACATGGCCCACCGCAAGGGCCTGGCCTTCCTCGACACCGAGATCCGCAGCCTCGAACCGGACAACCGGGCCCGCTACATCGCGCTGCGCGACTACCTCGAACACATGCTGCTCGACACCGTCAGGACCGGCGTCAGTGAGGGCGCCTTCACCACCCCCATCCCGGCGGACGCGGTACGGGCGGTCCTGATCATGTGCCAGGGCGTCGCCAACTGGTACCGCGCCGACGGCCCGCTCAGCGCGGAGGAGGTCGCCCGCCGCCACGTCCTGCTCTGCCTGGGAACGGTGGGGGCGCGGGCGTAGTCGGCTCGGCCGCGGAGGCCAGGACCGCCCGGCGGCTCCGCGCACGGAAGTCCCCCCGGACGGCTCCGCGCACGGGAGTCCCCGGACGCCGCTCCCGGGCGACCCCGTCGCGGGTCTCAGCAGGTCAGCGCAGTCTCCCCCGCGGCTTCAGTTGCCCCGGCGGCAGCGGCGGAGCCGGGAGCGGCGTGCCGTCGTAGCCCTTCACCTCGCCGAACCGGGTGCCCGTCGTCCAGTCGGCCCGCGCCTGTTCGATCTCCTCCTGGGTCCGGCCGATCCAGTTCCAGAACATGATCAGTTCCTCGTCGAACGGCTCGCCGCCCAGCAGCATCAGGCCCGCGTCCGACTCCGCCCGGACCGGCAGCTCCGTGCGGCCGCAGCCGAGGTAGAGCATCGAACCCGGCAGCAGCGGCACACCGTCGACGTGGGCCTCGCCCGACATGGCGAGGACCGCGTACTCGAAGTCCGGTTCCAGCGGGACGCGTACGTCCGCGCCGCGCGTGAGCGCGAGGTCGGCGCCGACGATCGGGGTGTAGGTGGTCCCCGGTGACGTCGCTCCGTCGAGGGAGCCCAGGATGAGGGTGGCCCGCAGGCCGGGCGCGGTGACGAGCGGCAGGTCGCCGTGGTGCTCGAAGTGCGGGTCGGTGTGCCGGTCGCTGTCCGGCAGCGCCACCCACAGCTGGGCGCCGTGCAGGAAGCGGGCGTGCGACCTGGGGCTCTCCTCGGAGTGGCTGATCGCCCGGCCGGAGGTCATCAGGCCCAGTTCCCGTGGGCGGATGGTCTGGAGGCTGCCGGTCGAGTCGCGGTGCAGCACCTCGCCCTCGTGCAGCCAGCTCACCGTCTGCAGGCCCATGTGCGGGTGCGGCGGGACCTGCATGCCGGGCTCGTCGGCGATGTCGTCGGGACCGTAGTGGTCGACGAAGCACCACGCTCCGACCATGCGACGGCCCAGGTTGGGCAGCAGGCGGCGGACCTCGGTGGACTCGCCGAGCTTGACGTGCCGCGGGCTGAGGAGTTCCCGTACGGGTTCCGCCACGACGAAGCCGCGGCCACCGCAGACGGCGGGCACGGCCTCGCGATCAAGATTGCTCATGGGCCACAACCTAGTCCCGTCAGGGCCGCCCCGTCAGCGTGTCCCCCGGTCGGCGGCACCCCTCGAACACCGGCGCGGGTGCACCGGCATGAGTAGTGGAATATTCAACCAACGGCATCGGTTGTGCCCCGCGAAGGAGGTCACCCGTGAACACCACATTCGACTCGGCCTACTACGCCCACGGGACGCCCGCGGAGCGTTGGGAGCGCGCCCGGCTGTTCTTCGACTCCAAGGAGTACACGGCCGCCGCGCACGTCCTCGACGGTCTGGTCGAGGAGGTGCCCGAGCAGACCGGGCCGCGGCTGCTGCTGGCCAGGTCCTACTACCACTCGGCCCAACTGGGGCGTGCGGAGCGCGAGTTGCGCTCCATCGTGGAGCGGGACCCGGTCGAGCACTACGCCCGGCTGATGCTCGGCCGGACCCTGGAGCGGCAGGGAAGGGCCGAGGAGGCGGAGACCCAGCTGCGGATCGCCGCCGCCCTCGCCGGTGACTTCGAGGACGGCGCCGCGCCGGCCCCCGGGGTCTGATCAGCGGCTGCCCTCCGCCCGGCGGCGGGGACGACCGGGCCCGGCACCTCCGGGCCGGGTCACGTCCCCGCCGCCTCGGCTGTCTCCGCCTTCCTCACCGTCTCCGGCGTCTCTGGCGTCTCCGCCGTCTCCTACGTCTCCGCTGTCTCTTTCGCTTCCGTGGCCGCTGGCGTCTCCTTCGGCTCCGTCGTCCCCGTGCGTCCGGCGCGTCCGGCGCGTCCGCGGCGGTGGGCGATCTCCCCGAGGGCCGCGTCGACGGCGAGGAAACCGGCCAGCGGTATCCCGAGGAGCGGGACGAAGTAGCCGAGCACGGCGATCCCCGCGGCCAGCGGGACGAGGAGCCGTGGCGACACCTGCTGCCAGGCGCCGCGCGGGATCGGACGGCCGAAGGCGCCGCCCCGGCCGCGCCGCCACCACATCAGGTAGCCCCACCCGATGAGCAGGACCAGGCTCGACGCGAGGGCCATCAGCAGGAGTTGGTTGACCACACCGAACAGGACGCCCGTGTGCAGGTCGATGCCCCAGCGGGTCAGCTTGGCCAGCACCGGGTAGTCGTCGAAGCGCACGACGTCGGTGACCTCGCCGGTGGTCGGGTCGACGGCGACCGCGTCCTGTTTCTCGGGCCAACTGCGCTGGATCTGCCGGACGACGTACGCGGACGTCTCGTCGGCGGGCGGGACGATCTCGACCGGGTCGCCCAGCCCCTCGGCGCGGGCCGCAGCGAGGACCCGGTCGAGGCCGACGCCGCGCTCGGCGCTCCCGGCCGCGGCCGAGGCCCCGTGGCCCGCGTGGTCGCCGCCCGCCGTCGCCGCCACCGAGGGGGTGGACTGGCCGAGCGAGGTGCGCAGTTCGTCGATGTGGGCGCCCGCGTACGTGGACCAGGTGAGTCCGGTCGCGGACAGGAAGAGGAAGCCGGCCGCGGCCCAGGCGCCGACCGTGCCGTGCAGACCGAGGGTGCGGCGCCGGCCCGTGGTGCCGCGGACCCGGCGCAGGGCGCGGCGGCGGGAGAACCACAGCACCAGGCCGCCACCCGCGATCACCCACAGCCAGCTCGCGGCGAACTCGCTGTAGAGGCGGCCGGTTTCGCCGAGGTGGAGATCGCGGTGGAACTCGTCGATCCAGGTGCGCAGCGGGAGCGCGCCGGACGAACCGTACTGTTCGAGTGCGCCGCGCACCTCGCCGGTGTACGGGTCGACGAACACGGCGAGCGTGTGGGTGGCGGCGACGCCCTTGACGCCGGAGAGCAGGACGCGGGTGGTGGCGTCGGACTCGGGGGCGGGCCTGACGGCGGCGACGGTGCCCTCGGGGTACGCCGTGCGGGCGGCCGCGACCTGCTCCGACACCGGTATCTCCGAGGTGCCGGCCGGCACGGTCAACTCGTGGGCGTACACCCACTTCTCGACCTGGAAGGCGCCCGCGTAGAGGAAGCCGGTGGCGGCGGCGATCAGCAGGAAGGGCGCGACGAACACGCCCGCGTAGAAGTGCAGGCGCAGGACCAGGGGGCGCAGCGGGGCCCAGACGCCGGGGGTCGGGGGCGGGGCCGCGGGTCTGGGGGCCTCGTCCGTGGTGGTGGGGGAAGCGGTGGGCATCGGCGGTCTCCGGGGGACGGGGATGTCGGGCGGGGGTTGCGGTGCAGGAGTCGGTGACGGAGTGCCCTGAGTTCCCGTCCGGCGAAGTGGCCTGCGTCACACGGTTGTCGTTGGGGGGTGGTGGCGCGTGTCATCCTGGGGCGATGTCATCTCCCCACGCTGCCGTGCCCCTTGCCCAGCGGGTCGAGGAACTCCTCGCCACCGAGGGCCCGTTGCCCATCGTCACGGCCGGTGACCCGGTGCTCAGGTCGGCGGCGGCGCCGTTCACCGGGCAGTTGGACCCCGCGCTGCTGGCCCGTTTCGTCGAGGCGCTGCGCGTCACGATGCACGCGGCGCCGGGGGTGGGGGTGGCCGCGCCGCAGGTCGGGGTGGCGCTGCGGATCGCGGTGGTCGAGGATCCGGCGCCGGTCCCGGACGAGGTCCGTGAGGCGCGCGGGCGGGTGCCGCTGCCGTTCCGGGTGCTGGTCAATCCGTCGTACGAGCCGGTCGGTGACCGGCGGGCCGCGTTCTTCGAGGGCTGTCTGAGCGTGCCGGGCTGGCAGGCGGTGGTGGACCGGGCGGCCGAGGTGCGGCTGCGCTGCGAGGACGAGCACGGGCGGGCCGTCGACGAGGTCTTCGCCGGCTGGCCCGCGCGGATCGTGCAGCACGAGACGGATCACCTCGACGGCACGCTGTACCTGGACCGTGCCGAGCCGCGCTCGCTGTCGTCGAACGAGGCGGTGGCCGCGCGCTGGGCCCAGCCGACGCCGCGGCGGGCCGCCGAGGCGCTCGGCTTCGAGCTGCCGTGAGCCCGGCCGGGGAGCCGCGCCGGTGTCGGCGCGGCTCCCCGGCTCCTGCCTCAGTTGTCCCGGTACGCCTCGAGCAGCCGCAGCCAGACCTCGCTGATCGTCGGGTAGGACGGGACGGCGTGCCACAGGCGGGCGAGCGGGACCTCTCCGACGACGGCGATCGTCGCGGAGTGGATCAGTTCGCCGACGCCGGGTCCGACGAAGGTGACGCCGAGCACGGTCTCCCGTTCCAGGTCGACGACCATCCGGGCGCGGCCCCGGTAGCCGTCGCCGTAGAGGCCGGCCCCGGCGACCGAGGAGAGGTCGACGTCGACGGCGCGCACCCGGTGTCCGGCCTGTTCGGCCTCGGCGAGGGAGAGGCCGACGGACGACGCCTCCGGGTCGGTGAAGACGACCTGGGGGACGGCCGCGTGGTCGGCGGTCGCGGCGTGCGCGCCCCAGGGCTCGGCGACCACGTCCTCGCCCGCGGCGCGGGCCGCGATGGCCGCGCCCGCGATGCGCGCCTGGTACTTGCCCTGGTGGGTGAGGAGCGCGCGGTGGTTGACGTCGCCGACCGCGTAGAGCCACTCGTTGCCGGTGACACGGAGGGTGTCGTCGACGGTGAGCCAGGAGCCGGGTTCGAGGCCGACCGTCTCCAGGCCGATGTCCCCGGTGCGCGGGGAGCGGCCGGTCGCGAAGAGGATCTCGTCGGCCTCGATCCGCCCGCCCGTGTCGGTGGTGGCGACGACCGTGCCGTTCTCCCTGGTCACCGCGGTGACCGAGGTGCCGGTGCGGACGTCGACGCCGGCTTCGGTGAGGGCGTCGGCGACCAGTTCGCCCGCGAACGGCTCCATCCGGTTGAGCAGGCCCTTGCCGCGCACCAGGAGGGTGACGCGGGAGCCGAGCGCCTGCCAGGCGGTGGCCATCTCGACGGCCACGACGCCGCCGCCGACCACCAGGAGCCGTCCGGGCGCGGTCCGCGCGCTGGTGGCCTCGCGGCTGGTCCAGGGCCGTACGTCGGCGAGTCCTGGCAGGTCGGGCAGGACGGCGCCGGTGCCGGTGCACACGGCGACGGCGTGCCGCGCGGTGAGCACCGTGCGGGTGCCGTCGGGGCCGGTCACGGTGACCGTGCGGTCGCCGGTGAGGCGGCCGTGGCCGCGGTGGAGCGCGGCTCCGATGCCTTCGACCCAGTGGACCTGGCCGTCGTCCTTCCAGTGGGAGGTGTAGTCGTCGCGTCGTGCGAGCACCGCGGACGTGTCGAGGGGGCCTTGTACGGCCTGGGCGAGGCCGGGCAGGCGGCGGGCGTCGGCCTGGGCGATCACCGGGCGCAGCAGGGCCTTGCTGGGCATGCAGGCCCAGTAGGAGCACTCGCCGCCGACCAGTTCGCTCTCCACGACCGCGGTGGAGAGGCCGGCCGCGCGGGTGCGGTCGGCGACGTTCTCCCCCACGGGCCCGGCCCCGAGCACCACGACGTCGTACGCGATGGTTTCCGTTTCCGTCATGGGGTCAGTCTGGTGGGTGGTGTGCCGTCGGGCCACACGGGTAGGGGCGCGGAATACGTCACCGGCCGACCGCGTTGCTGCGGACGGCGTCGCACCGGCACGAGGCCAGGCCCGAGGCCCGATACGAGGAAGCAGGGATGCACACCATGAGCACCGTGGAGCTGACCAAGGAGAACTTCGACCAGACGGTCACGGACAACGAGTTCGTCCTGATCGACTTCTGGGCGTCGTGGTGCGGGCCGTGCCGTCAGTTCGCGCCTGTCTACGAGAAGGCCGCCGAGGAGAACCCGGACCTGGTCTTCGGCAAGGTCGACACCGAGGCGCAGCCGGAGCTGGCGGCGGCCTTCGGTATCCAGTCGATCCCGACGCTGATGATCGTCCGCGACCAGGTCGCGGTCTTCGCCCAGCCGGGCGCCCTGCCGGAGGCGTCGCTGACGGATGTCATCGGGCAGGCCAGGAAGCTGGACATGGACGAGGTCCGCAAGTCGGTCGCCGAGCAGCAGGCGCAGGGACAGGCCGAGCAGAACGGCCAGTGAGAGCGGTCCGCGCGCGCGGCGCACGGGATCGAGCGGCGGTCCGCCCCGGAGCGGGGCGGGCCGCCGTCTGTCGTGCACACGGTCGGGGTGGTGGCCTCAGCTCGACTCGCGGTGGACGACCTCGGCCCCGAGCACGGTGTGCCGTTCGGTCGGCAGGCCAGGGGTGCGGACCGCGCGGTCGACCAGTTCGGCGAGGTCGCGCCCTGAGGGCAGTTCGAGATGGACGGTGCTGAGCCGGGGCCGTAACAGCCGTCCGAGCATCAGATCGTCCGCGCCGATCACCGCCGTGTCGTGGGGGACGCGCACGCCCCGGTCCTGGAGGGCCCGCATCAGCAGCATCGCGTACTCGTCGTTGTAGGCGAACAGGCCGTCGAGGCCGAGGTCGGGCCAGCGGGCGGCGAGCCGGGCCGCGGCCCCCTCCTCGTAGGCGAGCGGCAGTTCGGTCACGGTGGCGCCGGTGCCGTCGAGGGCGTCGCGCACGCCCCGCAGCCGGGGCTGCGAGAAGGCTTCGAGGCCGGCCTCCGCGGGCACGACGACGCCGATACGGCGCCGTCCGACGTCGTGGAGGTGGCGGCCCGCGCGCCGGCCGACGGCGGTGTGGTCCATGAGCAGGGCGTGCGCGCCCTCGACGGCCTCGGGGCCGAGGGTGACGACGGCGCGGGCGCCCGCCCGCTTGAGCACGGCGACGCCCTGGGGGTCGAGTTGCGCGCCGGCCACCAGGACGGCGACCGGGCGCAGTTCGGCCCAGGCGCGCACGGCCTCGTCGCCGTGCAGGCCGACGGTGCCGAACTGGACCACGGTGTAGTCGAGGCGGCCGAGCGCCCATTGGAGTTCGGTCATGAACCGGCTGTACAGCGGGCCGACCGGGAAGGCCGGGGCGGGCATCACGACCAGGCGGCTCTGCCCGGCGCGCAGGCTGCGGGCGGCGGCGTGCGGCACGTACCCGAGTTCCTTGGCGGCGTCGTGGACGCGGCGCCTGGTGGGCTCGCTGATGCGTACGGCACTGGTGTTGTTGAGGACGTAGGAGACGGTCGCGCGCGAGACTCCGGCCAGTCGGGCCACATCGGCGCTCGTGGGGACGGAGCGCGGTGCGGGAGACGAGGACGCGGGCGTTTTCGGTATCTGCACCATGACGTACCGCATCTTTGCAGAACCTGTGCGGCTTGTTTCGGGTCGGGGAACTTCGCCGTCAAGTCTTGATGACTCTCGGAACTGACACCGCCCACTTCTTTACGAACATGTTCGTCACGAACTTGTTCGCAGCGAACATGTTCGTTACGGTGGAGCCATGACCGACCGACCCGACACCCCGCGCAGCCGCCGTGAGCGCCCCGCCAAGGCCGCCCTGACCAGGGAGGGCATCGTGGCCGCCGCCGTCGCCGTGCTGCGTGCCGAAGGACTGCCGAAGGTGACCATGCGGCGCCTGGCGCAGGAGCTGGACACCGGCCCCGCCTCGCTCTACGTCTACGTCCGCAACACCGCCGAACTGCACGCGGCCGTCCTGGACGAACTGCTCGGGACGATCGGGCCCGCACCCGCCGAGGGCCCGTGGCGCGAGCGGCTCGAAGGGGTGCTCACGGCGTACGCCCTGATGCTCTTCGACCACCCGACGCTGGCCCGCTCCGCGCTCACCGCCCGGCCCAGCGGGCCGCACTACCTGAACCTCATCGAGACGCTGCTGGCCCTGCTGGACGAGGGCGGGGTGCCGTCGGCGCAGGCCGCCTGGGGCGTCGACCTGCTGCTCCAGCACGCCACCGCGACGGCCGCCGAGCACGCGGCCGAGGCGCCCGCCGAGGACTGGGACGCCGTCCACCGCGCCGTGCGCGACATCGACGCGGGCACCCATCCGCACGTCGCGGCGCTGGCAGGCGAGCTGCTGTCGGGCGAGCCCGCCGAGCGGCTCTCCTGGGCGCTGCGGGCACTGATCGCCGGCATCGAACGGACCGCCGTCACCCACTGACCACGGGCCAGGGGCGACGGGCCACTAACCACGGGCCACGGCCGAAGTCGGCGGGCCCGCGCCCGCCGACGGGCCGGCACGCCGTCACACGGCCGCACGGCAACACGGCCGCACGGCCGCACGGCCACACCGCCACACCGACCTTCGAGGAGACCGTCATGACCACCACCCACCACCCCGTTCTGATCGTCGGCGCCGGACTCGGCGGCCTCGCCCTCGCCCGGGTGCTCCACGTGCACGGGATCGCCGCGACCGTCCTGGACCTGGACGCCTCCCCCGCCGCCCGCACCCAGGGCGGCATGCTCGACATCCACAGCGACTCCGGGCAGGAGGCGCTGCGCGCCGCCGGGCTGTACGAGGAGTTCCGCGCCCTCGTCCACCAGGGCGGCGAGGCCCTGCGCATCCTCGACCAGCGGGCCGTGGTGCGCCGCGAGGAGTCCGACGACGGCACCGGCGACCGTCCCGAGATCGACCGCGGCGACCTGCGCGACCTGCTGCTCGGCTCACTGCCCGACGGCACGGTCCACTGGGGCGTGAAGGTCACCGGGGCCCGTCCGCTGGGCGGCGGCCGGCACGAGGTGACCCTCGCCGACGGCACGGCCCTCACCACGGAGCTGCTGGTCGGCGCGGACGGCGCCTGGTCGCGGATCCGCCCGCTGCTGTCGGACGCCGAACCCGTCTACACCGGCGTCTCGTTCGTCGAGGCCGACCTGCGCGACGCGGACACCCGGCACCCGGCGTCGGGCGCGGTGATCGGCTCCGGGTTCTTCTTCGCGCTCGGCCACGGCCGGGGCTTCCTCGCCCACCGGGAGAGCGACGGCAGCCTCCATGTGTACGCGGCGGTCAGGGCGCCCGAGGAGTGGCTCGACTCCATCGACTTCACCGACACCGGGGCGGCGAAGTCGACGGTGCTCGCGGAGTTCGCGGACTGGGACCCGAGCCTGCGCGCCCTGGTCGCGGACGCCGACGGACCGCTGGTGCCGCGCCGCGTGTACGCCCTGCCGACCGGTCACCGCTGGGCGCGGGTGCCGGGTGTCACGCTGCTCGGCGACGCGGCGCACCTGATGTCGCCGTTCGCGGGCGAGGGCGCGAACCTCGCGCTGCTCGACGGCGCCGCACTGGCGCTCGCGCTGGTCGAGCACCCGGGTGACACGGAGGCCGCGCTCGCCGCGTACGAGGCGGAGCTGTTCCCGCGCGCCGAGGCGTCGGCGTCCGCGTCGGCGCACAGCGGGGAGTTGCTGTTCCGCGCCGACGCGCCGCAGGGGCTGCTGGACATGTTCGGCGCGCACGACGAGGCGCGGACGGCCTGAGCCAGGCCCGGACGACCCGAGCCGTGTCACCTCACGCCGGCCCGGCGGGTCAGCGGGGCGGTTCGGTCCGGGTCAGGCGGGCGACCAGGTCGGCCCAGCCGATCTCCAGCCGCTCTAGGGACATCCCGCGCTGCTTGGTCAGATGGTGGATGAGGGCGGGGTCGAGGTAGCCCATCAGGGTCCTGGCCAGCAGCTCGCAGTCGGCGTCCGGCGTGATCTGCCGCAGCAGGACGCAGACATGCGTGGTGAGCGCGTCCACCGACGGGTGGGCGAACTTCCGGGTCGGGTCGGGCTGGGCGGCGAGTTGCAGATCGAGCTGTTCGGCCGAGCGGTAGAGGACGGCCACCCCGAACGCCCGCAGCCGCTCCAGCGGGGGCGCCCCGGGGCCCAGCGGCGGCGGGCCGCCGAGGAAGTCGGCCTGGAGCTTCTTCGACGAGTGGTCGAGCAGCGCCATGAGCAGCCCGGTGCGGTCGCCGAACCGTCGGAAGACCGTCCCCTTGCCCACCCGGGCGGCGGCCGCGACCGCCTCCATGGTGACCCCGGCCGCGCCGTGCTCGGCGATCAGCCGGGCGGCGGCCTCCAGCAGTCTGGCCCGGTTGCGGGCCGCGTCGGCGCGCAGGCAGGGTTCGTCCTCGACCGTGCCGACCTGGAGCAACTCGGGCTCGCCGAGGACGTCTTGAGGCTCCGGGAAGGGGGGCAGCGAGGCGGACATGAAGACAGCGTAAAGCATCAGGAAGAAACTGGACCGTGGTCCGGTTAGGGTGGTAGAAATTTAAACGGACCCCGGTCCGGATCGTTACGGCAATGTTTCAGCATCTTGGAGTTCGCATGTCTGTTCGCATTCTTGCGCTCGTCGGCAGCCTTCGCGCCGGTTCGCACAACCGTCAGCTCGCCGAGGCCGCCGTCAAGCTGGCCCCGGAGGGCGCGGACGTCGAGCTGTTCGAGGGTCTGGCCGAGATCCCCTTCTACAACGAGGACGTCGACGTCGAGGGCTCGGTCCCGGCCGCCGCCGCCAGGCTGCGCGCCGCCGCCCAGGCCGCCGACGCGTTCCTGCTGTTCTCCCCCGAGTACAACGGCACCATCCCGGCCGTCCTGAAGAACGCCATCGACTGGCTGTCGCGCCCGTACGGCGCCGGCGCCTTCGGCGGCAAGCCGGTCGCCGTGGTCGGCACCGCGTTCGGCCAGTACGGCGGCGTGTGGGCGCAGGACGAGGCCCGCAAGGCCGTCGGCATCGCCGGTGGCAAGGTCATCGAGGACATCAAGCTCTCGATCCCCGGCTCGCTGACCCGCTTCGCCGGCACCCACCCGGCCGACGACACCGAGGTCGCCGCGCAGCTGACCGAGGTGGTCGCCCGTCTGCACGGCCACGCGGGCGCGCCGGCCGCCGCCTGACGACCCGCCCGCACGAGGGGGCCCGAGCCGCACCACGGCTCGGGCCCCCTCCGCGTCGTCGTCGCGACGACCCGACCCGGCCCCCGGCCGTGCTCAGTCCAGCTCCGCGAGCCGCGGCACGGCGGGCGCCGCGAACTCCTCGATCCAGGCGGCCACGTCACCGGTGCGCGGACCGAAGATCACGGTGTCGATGCCGAGCTTGGCGTACCCGGACAGGCCGCGGACGACGGTGTCGACGTCGCCCTCCCCCATGTGGGTGATGGTCACCCGGATGTCGCCGAAGTCGCGCCCCTCGGTGTCGCAGTGCCCGCGCAGCACGTCGATCTTGTGCCGCACCTCGTCCGGCGAGGTCGCGAAGAGGTTGCAGGCGTCGCCGTGCCGGGCGACCAGCCGCAGGGTCTTCTTCTCGCCGCTGCCGCCGATCATGATCTCGGGGCGCGGCTCGCTGACCGGGGCCGGTACGCAGAGCGTCTCGGCGAGCCGGTAGTGCCGGCCCTCGAAGGGGCCGTTGTTCTCGGGGTCCCACATCTGGAGGCAGATCCGCAGCGCCTCGTCGAGCCGCTCGAACCGCTCGGCGAGCGGCGGGAAGGGCACCCCGAGCCCCTCGTGCTCACGGTCGTACCAGGCGGCCCCGATGCCGAGGGTGGCCCGTCCGCCGGACAGGACGTCGAGGGTGGTGGCGATCTTGGCGAGCAGCCCGGGATGCCGGTAGGTCACGCCGGTCACCAGGGCGCCGAGCTGGACCGTCGAGGTCTGGCCCGCGAGATAGCCGAGGGTGGTGTAGGCCTCCAGCATGGGTTCCTCGGCGCCGCCGTTGAACTCCATCTGGAAGTAGTGGTCCATGACCGAGAGCCAGCTGACCCCGGCCGCCTCGGCGGCCCGGCCCGCCGCGGCGAGTTCGGCCCCGAGCGCGGGGGCTCCACCGCGGTTGCCGAACTGGTTGATGTGTACGCCGACCCGCATCTCCGACTCCGTCCGTCCGGGCCATCACCGTCACCTGTGACGCTAGATCTTGGAGCGCGCTCCAAGTCAAGGCTTTTCGCCCGGCCGGCGGTCGCGGCGCGGCCCGTGCCCGGCCGGGGCTACGCCTTCCGCGACGCGTAGAGGCTGGTGAGGGTGGTGATCAGGAGGACCAGGACGATGAAGCCGAGCGAGAACGGGATGCCGATCTGCGGGACATGGACGCCGGACTCGTGCAGCGCGTGCAGCACCAGTTTGACGCCGATGAAGCCGAGGATGATCGACAGGCCGTAGCTGAGGTGGACCAGCCGCTTGAGCAGCCCGCCGATGAGGAAGTACAGCTGCCGCAGGCCCATCAGCGCGAACGCGTTGGCCGTGAACACGATGTACGGGTCCTGGGTGAGGCCGTAGATGGCGGGGATCGAGTCCAGCGCGAACAGGACGTCGGTGGTGCCGATCGCGAGCATCACCACCAGCATCGGGGTCATGACCCGCTTGCCGTCCTGCTCGATCCACAGCTTGGTGCCGTGGTAGCGGTCGGCCACCCCGAACCGTCTCTCCACCGCCTTCAGGAGCTTGTTCTCCTCGAACTCCTCGTCGTGCCCCTGCCTGCGCGCGTCCTGCACCAGTTTCCACGCGGTCCAGATCAGGAAGGCGCCGAACAGGTAGAACACCCAGGAGAACGTGGAGATGATCGCCGCGCCCGCCGCGATGAAACCGGCCCGCAGCACCAGGGCCACCAGGACGCCCACCATCAGCACCCGCTGCTGGTACTGGGAGGGCACCGCGAACTTCGCCATGATCAGGACGAAGACGAAGAGGTTGTCGACGCTCAGCGACTTCTCGGTGATGTACCCCGCGAAGAACTCACCGGCCGGCCCGCCGCCCGCGCGCAGATACAGCACGAGCCCGAAGAGGCAGGCGAGGACCACCCAGACGACCGTCCAGGCACCGGCCTCCCTCACCGACACGTCGTGCGGCTTGCGGCCGATGAAGAAGTCAGCGGCGACGAGCACGCACAGGACCGCGACGGTCAGCAGCCAGACGGCCGTGGAGACGTTCACTGCGGATACTCGTTCACTGGGGTGCTCCGGGGGCAGACGGGACGTGGACAGACAGCGCTGACGGCGCTGACGGCGCCGACGTGACCAGCACTACCGGTCCCGCGCCCGCCGCGGCGGCGCTCCCCCGGCCGCCACCCGCCGTTCGGCGGGCAGGTTCCGCCGGACGGCGGCACTCCGGGCGCCGGGCGGGCGCGGATCATGGCCGTCACGAGCCGCCGCCCCGCGTGAGGAGACGCCATGCCCCTCGTACCGCCCCCGTTCGACCCGGAACTCGCCGCCGCCCTCGAACTGATCAAGGACACCGTCTCGCCCGGCCTCACCCTCGACGAGATCGACGCCTTCCGGGAGAGCACCGGCGTCGACACCATGGCCCAGCTCGATCTGACGGCCGACGGCCACTTCGACGTCGAGGACCGCACGGTCCCTGGCGCGGCGGGCGATCCCGAGATCTCCCTGCTGATCTGCCGCCCCAAGGCACCGCGCACCCCGGGCCCGCTGCCGGTCGTCTACCACGTGCACGGCGGCGGAATGATCATCGGCAACAACCGGGTCGGCATGAGCGGCCCGCTGGAGTGGGCGAAGGAACTGGACGCGGTCGTCGTCTCCGTCGAGTACCGGCTGGCGCCCGAACACCCGCATCCGGCGCCGATCGAGGACGTCTACGCCGGGCTGCTCTGGACGGCGGGGCACGCCGAGGAGATCGGCGCCGACGCCGACCGCGTCCTGATCGTCGGCGGCAGCGCGGGCGGCGGCCTCTGCGCCTCGCTCGCGCTCCTCGCCCGGGACCGCGGGGGGCCGCGGCTGCTCGGACAGGTGCTGCTCTGCCCGATGCTGGACGACCGCAACGACACTCCGTCCGCCCGCCAGATGGCGGGCCTCGGCGTCTGGGACCGCACCGCCAACGAGACCGGCTGGACGGCCCTGCTCGGCGACCGGCGCGGGGGCCCTGACGTCTCCCCCTACGCGGCGGCGGCCCGCGCCGAGGATCTGAGCGGCCTGCCGCCCGCCTTCCTCGACGTCGGCTCGGCGGAGACCTTCCGCGACGAGGTCGTCGCCTACGCGTCGCGGATCTGGCAGGCGGGCGGGGTCGCCGAACTCCATGTCTGGCCCGGCGGGTTCCACGGCTTCGACGGCTTCGCGCCCCAGGCGGCGGTGTCCCGGGCGTCCCGCGCCGCACAGACCGAGTGGGTGCGGCGGGTGCTGGGCCAGGGGTGAGGGCGCGGGGGCGGGCGGGGGCCGCGGCCCGCGCGGTACGGGTGCCGGCCGCGGGCTGCCCCTCCCCTGCCGCATACCGCACCATGAACGTATGAGAGAGCTGGCCGGACGGCTGACCGCGGTGGATCCCGACGCCGGGGCCGCGGTCCAGGTCATCTCCTACTTCGACCGGCTCACCGAGAGCCGGGCGGGCCTGGAGTCGCTGGTGCGCGGCGCGGCGGTGCTCGCCGGGTGTCCGGCGCGGCTGGTCGACACCGGGCGCGGAGTGCGGGTGCGGGTCGGCCCCGACGGGGTCCGCGTGGACGACGGTCCGCCCGCCGACGCCGGCTGGCCGGCCGCCGTCCTGGAGCCCGGCGGCGGACCCGCGCTGTGGCTGGAGCGGACGGCGAGCGGGCCGAGCGTCGTCGACGCGGTGATCCTGGAGCGGGCCGCCGCCGCGATCCGGCTCGTCCTCGACCGCACCAGGGGCCGCGCCCCGCTCTCCCCCGCCGACGATCCGGCGCTGCTGGAGACGCTGCTCGACGCGACGGTACCGGAGCCGACCCGGGCGCACGCGGCCCGCAGGCTGCGCGCCGCCCCCGGCACCCTGGTACGCGCGCTCGCCTCGGCCGACGGCCGCCCCCGCGTCCTGCTCGGCCACCCGGACGCGCCCCCGCCCGAGACCGCGCTGCCGCCCGGACGGCTGGGCGTCGGCCCCGCCGTCGCCGTCCTCGACCTGCCGCGCTCCTGGGCCGACGCGCGCACCGCCCTGCGCTTCACGGCGGACGGCACCGCGCAGGACCCCGGTCCTCGCGTGGTGCACGCCGAGGAGTTGGGCGGGGTCGCCCTGCTCGCCGGACTGGTCGCGCCCGGCGAGCGGCCGCCGCCCGATGTGAGGGCCCTCGAAGCGGCGGCGACCGCGGCGCCCTGGCTGATGGCGACCCTGCACGCGGTGGTGTCGACGACGAGTCAGCGGGCGGCTGCCGCCGCGGTCAACGTCCACCACTCCACGCTCCAGGACCGGTTGACGCACGCGGAGCAGCTGCTGGGCTGGCCGCTGCGCACGCCCGAGGGCCGGCTCCGGCTCCATCTCGCCCTCACCATGCGGCACTTGGCCCGGCCGTAGGCCCTTCGAGGGGGAACGCGGTGTGGTGGCGCCATGCGGTGCCGTCGTGGACCACCAGATCCACCGAGGCCACCCGGGTCACGACGGGAAGGCCGTCGCGCACCTCGGCCTCCGCCGCGTCCAGGACGGCGTCGCTCTGGCCCTGCGCCAGCGTGAGATGGGGCGCGGAGTCGCCGAACTTCCCTCCGTAGGGCAGGACTTCGGGCCAGCGGGCGGTGACCGCGGCGGTGAGGGCGCGGAACGGGGCGTCGGGCTCAGGCGCCAGGTGCAGGAGCCCGGGGAAGCGCCCGAACCGCTCGAAGCGGGCGTCGAACGCCGGGTGTCCGCGGAACGTCCGCGCCAGCTCGGCGAGCGTCCCGTCGTCGAGGAGGCTCGCGTCGAGGAACGGGAAGAGCACCGTGACATGTGCCGGGACGCCGGTCCGCGCGTGCCGGTCGAGCCGGTCGCGCACGGCGCCGACCACGGGGTCAGCCTCGGGCACCGGCACGACGAGCCCCGACAGGCCCGGCCTGAATCCACGGGAGTTGCTGGTGTCAGTCACCCGCCGTGTCTATCAGCGGACGGCGGACGGGCGCCACGGAGCACCCGCCGCTCCCCCGACCGGCCGCCGTCGAGCCTCCGCGCCCGCCGCCCACGGGACTGTTTGCATACGCCGTCAATCGGCTCACGCCGACAATTTCGCGGATGCCCTATCCTGGACGCCAGTCACCTCGGGACGGAGGACACAGGCCCATGACCGCGACGGACCCGGCACTCACCGCCCTCGCCCAGGGCTGGCACGCCCTCTCGCTGCTGCACGGCCGGATCGAGGCGCACATCGAGCGCGCCCTACAGGCAGGACACGATCTGAGCGTGCGGGAGTACTCGCTGCTCGACGTGCTCAGCAGGCAGCACGACGGCGAGGGCGGCCACCTCCAGATGAAGCAGGTCGCCGACGCGGTCGTGCTCAGCCAGAGCGCGACGACCCGGCTGGTCACCCGCCTGGAGGACCGGGGGCTGCTGACCCGCTATCTCTGCCCCACCGACCGGCGCGGGATCTACACCAACGTCACCGACGCCGGCCTGCGGCTGCTCGAAGAGGCCCGCCCGACCAACGAGGCGGCGCTGCGCGAGGCGCTCGACGAGGCCGCCGAGAACCCCGAGCTGACCCCCCTGGTCCGCACCGTCGAGGAGCTGCGCGTCCCCGCCTGACCTGCGACGACACCGCCCCCGCCGAGCACGTCGGCGGGGGTTTTCCATGCCCCGCACACCCGGCCCTGGGCGCACGGCGCACCTCCGCGTCCAGATACTTGCAGGCGACCACTACCCGCCTTCACCACTCCACGCGCTTGCAATTATCCCGCGCCTGCAACTATTGTCGACGCTCGTAAGCATCACACGCAATCGCCTGGAAGGTACGTCCCATGCCTCTCGCCCTTCTGGCCCTGGCCATCGGGGCCTTCGGGATCGGCACCACCGAGTTCGTGATCATGGGCGTGCTGCCCGAGGTCGCCGCCGGGTTCGGTGTCTCCATCCCCACCGCGGGGTGGCTGGTCTCCGGCTACGCCCTCGGCGTCGTCCTCGGAGCGCCCGTGCTGACCGTCCTGGGCACCAGGGTCTCCCGCAAGAAGATGCTCATGTTCCTCATGGGCCTGTTCATCGTGGGCAACGCGCTCTCCGCCGCCGCCCCCGTCTTCGGCATCATGCTGATCGGCCGGGTCATCGCCTCGCTCGCGCACGGCGCCTTCTTCGGCATCGGCTCGGTGGTCGCCGCGAACCTGGTCGCACCGGCCAGGAAGGCGTCGGCCATCTCCCTGATGTTCATGGGCCTGACCGTCGCCAACATCGTCGGCGTCCCGCTCGGCACCTACATCGGGCAGGCCGCCGGGTGGCGGGTCACGTTCGTCGTCGTCGCGGCGCTCGGCGTGGTCGGGCTGCTGGGCGTGGCCCGGCTCGTCCCCGACGAGGGCCGGCCCGAATCCGCCGACGTCCGCGCCGAGTTCGCCGCCTTCCGCAACGTCCAGGTGTGGCTGGCGATGGCGATGACGGTCCTCGGGTACGGCGGTGTCTTCGCCGCCGTCACCTACATCACGCCGATGATGACCGAGGTCGCCGGGTACTCGGCGGGCGCGGTGACCTGGCTGCTCGTACTGTTCGGCACCGGGATGTTCCTCGGCAACCTGCTGGGCGGGCGGTTCGCCGACCGCGCCCTGATGCCGATGCTGTGCACCGCGCTCGGCGCGCTCTCCCTGACCCTGCTGCTGTTCACGGCCACCGCGCACCACAAGGTGCTCGCCGCGATCACGCTGACGCTGGTCGGCGCCCTCGGCTTCGCCACCGTGCCGCCGCTCCAGAAGTGGGTGCTCGACCAGGCGTCGGCCGCCCCGACCCTGGCGTCCGCCGCGAACATCGGCGCCTTCAACCTCGGCAACGCGCTGGCCGCCTGGCTGGGCGGGGTCGTCATCTCGGCCGGCCTCGGCTACACCGCCCCGAACTGGGTCGGCGCCCTGCTCTCCGGTTCGGCGCTGCTGCTGGCGTTCCTGGCCGCCTTCCTCAACCGGCGTACCCGGCAGGCGGGTTCCGCCGCGACGGGGACCGGGCGGCCACCGTCGGCGGCGCGGGCCACCGCGGTCACCGCCAGGCGCTGACCGGCCCGACCGGCGGACACCACCCGCCCCCCGTCATCCCCTCCTCCCCTCTCATCCACCCCACGAGGAAAGCACCCCACATGAACGTCCCTGTCCCCACCGTCACGCTCACCGGCGGCGTCGAGATCCCCCAGCTCGGCTTCGGTGTCTTCCAGGTGCCCGACGCCGAGACCACGGCCGCCGTCACCGCCGCCCTCGAAGCCGGCTACCGGAGCATCGACACGGCCGCCGTCTACGGCAACGAGAACGGCGTCGGCGCCGCTCTGGCCGGTTCCGGCCTCGCCCGCGAGGACCTCTTCGTCACCACCAAGCTGTGGAACGACGACCAGGGGTACGACGCCACCCTCCGCGCGTTCGACGCGAGCCTCGCCAAACTCGGCCTCGACTACGTCGACCTGTATCTGATCCACTGGCCCGCGCCCGCCCAGGACCTGTACCGCCAGTCGTGGCGGGCGATCGGGAAGCTGGCCGCCGACGGGCGGATCAGGGCGGCCGGTGTCTCCAACTTCCCGCCCGCGCACCTGCGTCGGCTCACCGCCGACGGCGCGCCGGTGCCCGCCGTCAACCAGATCGAGCTGCACCCCGGCCTCCAGCAGCGTGAACTGCGCGCCCTGCACGCCGAGTCGGGGATCGTCACCGAGGCGTGGAGCCCGCTCGCGCAGGGCGCGGTGCTCGGTGACCCGGTACTGAGAGGGATCGCCGGACGGCACGGCAAGTCGCCCGCGCAGGTGGTGCTGCGCTGGCACCTCCAGCTCGGCAACGTGGTGATTCCCAAGTCGGTGACGCCCGTTCGGATCCGCGAGAACATCGACGTCTTCGACTTCGCCCTCACCGACGAGGAGATGACGTCGATCGCCGGGCTCGACCGCGGGCTGCGCACCGGCCCCGACCCGGACACCCTGGGCTGACCGCGGGCCGCCGCCCCGGACGGACGCCGTCCGGGGCCTTCCTCACTCCCCCGCCCGCACCAGCGTGGTGCCCGCGGAGCGGATGCCCTCCGCGGCGGCCTCGGTGAGGTCGGCGTCGGTGACGATCGTGTCGTACGAGGCCAGTGGTGCCACCCGGTAGCGGCCGAAGGTGCCGTACTTCGACGACCCGGCGACCAGCACGGAGTGCGCGGCGGAGGCCATGGCGGCCTGTTTGACCTCGACCTTCATCTCGGACGGGGTGGTGACCCCGCGCAGCAGGTCCCAGGAACTGGTGCTGATGAAGGCGATGTCGAGCGCCAGGTCGCGCAGGGTGTTCGCGGCGAGGCGGCCGACGCTCGACCGGTTGGAGACGTCCACCAGGCCGCCCGTGTGGACGAGGTCGAAGTGCGCGGCGGACATCAACCGGCCCATGGTGGTGAAGTCGTTGGTGATAACGGTGAGGCTGCTCAGCCGGGCCAGCACGGGCGCCATGGCCAGCAGGGTGGTGCCCGCGTCGAGGTAGACGGTCATGCCGTCCTGGACCAGGCGGGCGGCCTCCTTGGCCATGGCGGCCTTCTGGGGCTGCTCCATCCCGGTCTTGTCGTGGAAGCCGGGTTCGCTGCTGATGGTGCTGGCGATGCGGACGCCGCCGGGGACGGAGAAGACCAGGCCGGTGCGTTCGAGTTCGGCGATGTCGCGGCGCACCGTCATGTGGGAGACGCCGAGCAGTTGGGTGATCTGCTGCACGCTCAGCACGCCGTCCCGCCGTAGATGGCGCAGCAGTTGCTCGCGGCGCTGGTCGGGGATGAGAGGCGGGTGCTTGCGATCCTCGGCCATGGTGGGTGGGTCTCCTCTCGACGGTGATGACGTTAACCGATGATCACGTCGGTGACGGCGCACGGGCCGTCACCGACGGGTCAACGTCAGCCGTGCACGACGGTGCTCAGCAGGAGCACACCGCCGAGGCTCAGCAGGGACTGGAGGGAGAGCATCAGGGTCCAGGTGCGGAAGGTCTGCGCGACCGAGAGCTGGAAGTACTCCTTGAACAGCCAGAATCCGGAGTCGTTGACGTGCGAGAGCATCACCGCTCCCGAGGCGGTGGCCAGCACCATCAGCTCGGGCGAGGTGCCCGGGTAGGCGGTGAGCAGCGGCGCGACGATGGCGGTGGCCGCGGCGGTCGCGACGGTCGCCGAGCCGAGGCAGATCCGCAGGAGGGCGGCGACCAGCCAGCCGAGGAGCAGCGGGGGTATCGCCCAGTCCACCGCGTAGTCGGAGATCAGCTGGTCGATGCCGGTCTCGGTCAGCATGGCCTTGAGGCCGCCGCCCGCGCCGAGGATGAGGATGATGCCGCCGACCGGGCCGAGCCCCTTGGCCGCCATCTTCTGCAACTGGCCGAGCCCGAACCCGGAGCGGACTCCGAGGGCGAAGAACGCGAAGACGACGGCGGCGAGCAGCGACAGCACGGAGGAGTCGCAGGCGGCGAAGAAGTCGTACGGGAGGGTGCCCTTGGCGGTGTTCGCGGTGCCGACGGTGCCGATGAGCATGAGGCCGGGCGGCAGCAGGACGGTGATGAGGGCGAGGGTGAAGGAGGCCGGCTTGCGGCGGTGGTCGGGTTCGGTGGTCGTGGCCTGCACCGGGCCCTTGTCGAGGTCGGGCGCGGGTCCGAACCAGCGGCTGATCACCCTGGTCAGCAGGGGGCCGGTGAGGACGGCCATCGGGATGCCGATGATCAGGCCGTAGAGGATGGTCAGGCCGGTGCTCGCGTCGTACGCCGACACGGCGAGGGTGGGGGAAGGGTGCGGGGGCAGCAGGCCGTGGGAGACGTAGAGTCCGGCGGCCATCGGCAGGCCGACGTAGAGCAGGTGGGTGCCGGTGCGCTTGGCGACGGTGTACACCAGCGGCACCAGCATGACGAAGCTGACGTCGAACAGGTGGGGCATGCCGATCAGCAGGGCGGCGGCGGTGATGGCGGCCGGTATCCACTGCACGGGGCGGGCGCCGATGAAGACGGTGGCGATCCGGTCGGCGCCGCCCGAGCCGAGCAGGATGCCGCCGAGCAGGGTGCCGAGGCCGATGGTCGGGCCGACGCCGGCGAGGGCGTCCCCGAACCCGCCCTGGAACGCCTCGACGGCGGAGGCGGGAGCGATGCCGGCGGCGACGCCGAGTCCGAGGGCGGCGAGGCTGAGGGCGAGGAACGGGTGGAGCTTGGCCTTGGTGATGAGCAGGACGAGGACGACGACGGCGCCGATCCCGAGGAGCAGGTGCTGGAGATCGGTGTTCACGCCTGGACGCTCCCTTCCGGCGCGGGGCGGGCGGAGCGGCCCGCGGTCCAGGCGTCGAGGAGGTGGGCGTCGGCGTCGGCGAGGTCGTCGAGGCGGAGCAGGTCGCCGGCGGCCACCGGGCGCGCGAGGGTGGTGTGCGCGGCCAGGTAGAGCGGGGCGACGTCGCCGGGGGCGTCCTCGCCGCGCAGCAGCACGGCCTGTACGCCGGTCACGTCGTGGTGGTGGCCGCCCATGCCGAGGACGGTCCCGGCGGGCAGGTCGGTGCGGGCGCGGCCGGCGAGCACGGCGTGGGCCCGCGCGTCGGTGCCGCCCGAGGGCCGGCCGTGCAGGACGGCGGAGAGCAGCGACACGGGCGCCTCGACGCCCATGAGGTGGTAGGGCAGGTAGACGGCGGCGAACCGGCCGTCCCGGCTGACCACGTGGCCCTTGGCGCGCAGCAGTTCCCAGGTGACCGGGTCGCCGGTGCGGACGACGACGAAGACGCCGCCCGCGAACGACGCCTCGCCGGGCAGCCGCAGGGCGCTGAAGACGTCGACGACGCCGGTGCGGGTGAGGATGCCGCCCTCGTCCACGGGCCGGTACACGTCGGCGAGTTCGGCGATCCTGGCGACCGGGTAGTGCATCAGCTCGGTGTCGGGCCGGTAGCCGGTGTTGGTGGCGACGACGGCCATCTCGCAGTAGTCGGCGGTCGCGCCGGTGGGCAGGGCGGCGACGGCGCGGGCGCGGGCGGCGACCGTGGCGGGCACGTCGTCGCCGAGTTCCAGCAGCCCGGCGAGGTCCGGCGCGTCGACGGTGGTGTCGAGCTGGGTGAGCCGCCCGGTGTCCGGGTCGAGGACGAGGTCGTACTCGGTGGACTTGCCGACGGCGACGACCTCGAGGCCGAGCAGTTCGGCCCAGGTGATCAGGGCGATGAGGTTGGCGGGCTGGTCGCCGTCGGCCGTGGTGTAGACCAGGCCCCGTTCCTCGGCGAGGGCGGCGAGGTGCAGTCCGGCGACGGAGTCGACCTCCTTGCTGACCATCGCCACGTGGCGGCCCGCGCGCAGCGCCCGCTCGGCCATGGCGAGCCCGTCGGCGGGGCTGCCGGTGGCCTCCACGAGGATGTCCCAGGCGGCGGCCGTCAGCAGGGACGCGTCGGCGACCAGGGCGAGGTGTCCGGCGTCGACGGCGGCGGCGACCGCGGCGGTGTCGTGGCACTCGGCCAGCTCGTCGTCGTGGTGGCCGAGTTCGACGAGCAGGGCGCGCAGCCGGGGCAGGTCGCGGTCGCACAGGACGGCCGGGGCCAGCCCCGGCATGAGGCGGCTCTGGGCGAGGAGGGTCCGCGCGAAGCCGCCCCCGGCGCCGGACAGCGCGTAGCGCACGGTCCGGCCGGGGCTGTCGGCGAACAGGTGGTGCAGGTTCATGGGCTCTCCTCGATGAGCGCGCACTGGCTGAGGGGGCTTCCGGTGTGGTCGGCGGGTGACGGGCCGCAGGGCGCGCGGAGTCGTTCGCGGTCCTGCCGGGGTCACCGCGGCGCACGTCGGAAGCAGCGGTTAACAACGTGTATCACTAGATCTCATATGCGTAAAGTCTGTTAACATAATTTCACAGATCAGCACGGGGGTCCGCTGGGGCCCGTCGTGGTCAGGACCGCACGCAGGAGAACTGATGCCGACGCTCGGGGCCATCGCAGACGACTTCACGGGAGCCACCGACCTCGCGACGATGCTCGTGGGACGGGGATTCAGAACCGTGGTCGCCGTCGGACCCGACTCCCTCGACGGCGCCGACCCGGCGCTCACGGACGCCGACGCCGTCGTCGTGGCCCTGAAGTCGAGGACCGCCCCGGTCGACGAGGCCGTCGCGCTCTCCCGCCGGTCGCTCGACGCGCTGCGGGCGCTCGGCTGCCGCCGGTTCTACCTCAAGTACTGCTCCACCTTCGACTCGACGCCCCGGGGCAACATCGGCCCGGTCACGGACGCCCTCCTCGACGCGCTGGACGCGCGGCGGACGGTCGTCGTCCCGTCGTTCCCGGCGACCGGACGCACCGTCTACCGGGGGCGGCTCTTCGTCCACGACGAGCTGCTCGACGAGAGCCCGATGCGCCGCCACCCCCTGACGCCGATGCTCGACTCGCGCGTGCACCGCCTGCTGGAACCGCAGACCCGGCGTCCCGTCGCCCGCGTCGGCCTGGAGACCGTCCGCTCAGGTCCCGAGGCGCTCCGCGCGGCCCTCGACGCGCCGGAGCGGTCCGACGCCCTCACCGTGGTGGACGCGGTCGACGACCGGGACCTGGCCGTGATCGCCGCCGCCACCGAGGACTTCCCGCTGGTCACCGGCGCGGCGGGGCTCGCCGTCGGGTTCGAGGGAGCGCACCGGGGCGCCGCCCGCAGCGCGCCCGCCTCCCGGCCGGGCGATCCCGCCGTCGTCCTCGCGGGCAGCGCCTCGGCCGCCACCCGCGCCCAGGTCGCCCACGCCCTCGACCTGCTCCCCCACCGCCGCCTCGACCTCGCCGCGCTGCGCGCCGACTTCGACGGCGCCCTCGCCGAGCTGACCGCCTTCGCCCGGCGGAGCTGGGCCGCCGACCCCGGCAGGCCGCCCCTGATCTACGCCGTCGCCACCCCCGAGGACGTCGAGAAGGAGACTCCCGCGGGCGCCGAACCCGCCTCGGACCTCGTCGAACGCGCCCTCGCCCGGTGCGCGTCCCACCTCGTCGACGCCGGGGCCCGACGGCTCCTGGTGGCCGGCGGCGAGACCTCGGGCGCCGTCGTCTCCGCGCTGCGCGCCCGCACCCTGGCCATCGGCGCGCCCATCGCGCCCGGCGTCACCTGGGCCCGCGCCGAGGTCGCCCCCTCCGGGCGCCCGGAAACCATCGACCTCGCGCTGAAGTCCGGCAACTTCGGCGCCACCGACATCTTCACCACGGCCTGGGAGCAGCTCGCATGACCGCGCCTCGCGACGAACTCGTCCGGACGGCCGCCCACCTCGCCGCGCTCGGTCTGAGCCCCGGCTCGTCCGGCAACATCAGCGTCCGCGACGACGCGGGCCGCGTCCTGCTCACCCCGACCGGCGCCGATCTCGCCGCGCTCGACCCGGGCGCGCTCTCCGTGCTCGACCTCGACGGCAGCCACCTCGACGGCCCGCGCCCGTCCAAGGAGTTCCCGCTCCACCTGGCGTTCTACCGGCGCGAGCCCGCCAACCGGGCCGTGGTGCACCTGCACTCCCGGCAGGCCGTCGCCGCGTCCTGCCTGCCCGCGTGGTCCGAGCGCAGCGCGATACCGCCGCTCACCCCCTACTTCGTGATGCGGGTGGGGCAGACGCCGCTGCTGCCCTACGCGGCTCCCGGCGACCCCGCGCAGGCGGCGGCCCTGGAGAGGCTGCCCTTCCCGTGCCGCGCGGCCCTGTTGCAGAACCACGGCCCGGTCACCGCGGGCGGCACGCTCGGGGCCGCCGCCGAGGCGGCCGTGGAGATCGAGGAGGTCTCGGCCCTGCTGCTCCTGCTCGGCCCGCGCGCGGGCCGGCTGCTGACCCCGGAGGAGTCCGAGGCGCTGGCCGTCAGGTACGGCTCCTGCTGGACGGACGAGCGGCGCGGCGCGGCCTGACCTGGCGGGGAAACGCCCGGCGGCCGGGAGCGTGGTCCTGCCCGCCCCCGGCCGCCGCTCGGGCCCCGTTCACCAGGGCAGTGGTCCGTTGACGTCGAAGAAGCCGCCGGTCGGTCCGTCGGGACCGATCTGGGCCATCCGGACGATGATCTCCGCGCCCTCGGCGACCGTCTGGTGCCCGGTGTTGCCGTTGAGGTCCGTCCGGGTGAAGCCGGGCTCGACGGCGTTGACGCGCAGCTGCGGGAACGCCTTCGCGTACTGCACGGTCAGCATGTTCACGGCCGTCTTGGACGCCGGGTAGGCGATCCCCGGGTAGAAGTGCGCGGGGTGGTCGGGGTCGGAGAGGGCGGTGAGGGAGGCCAGGCCGCTGCTGACGTTGACCACGACCGGGGACGCGGAGCGCCGCAGCAGCGGGAGGAAGGCGTGGGTGACCCGCACGACGCCGAAGAAGTTGGTGTCGAAGGTGGTGCGCACGTCGTCGGCGGTGACGGCCGCCGCGCCGGTCACGGTGTTGCCCTCGCCCCTGCCCTCGATGCCGGCGTTGTTGATGAGGACGTCGAGTCCGCCGCCGGCCTCGACGGTCTCGACGGCGGCCCGCACGGACGTGTCGTCGGTGACGTCGAGCTGCACGAACCTGGCGCCGAGCCGGTCCGCGGCCTGCCGGCCGCGCTCGCTGTCACGGGCCCCCACATAGACGGTGTGGCCTGCTTCGACGAGCCGGCGGGCGGTCTCGAAGCCGATGCCCTTGTTGGCTCCGGTGATGAGTGTTGTCGTCATGTCCTCCACCCTGCGCCCGCGCCACCGGGCGGGCCAGCAGACCCTTTTTCCTGGGACTGCGGGTACCAGGCAGCCGGGCCCGCGACCGTGTTCACTGGGGGCATGACCGTCACGGAGCTTGGGCAGGCGCTGCGCCGCTGGCGCGACCGGGTCGAGCCGGCGTCGGCCGGGCTCCCGGCCGGGGGGCGCCGGCGCGCGGCCGGGCTGCGGCGCGAGGAGCTGGCGCTGCTCGCGGGCATCTCCGTCGACTACGTCACCCGCCTCGAACAGGGCCGGGCGGCCCACCCGTCCGGGCAGGTCGTGGAGGCCCTGGCGCGGGCGCTGCGGCTGTCGGGGGACGAGCGGGCGCTGCTGTTCCGGCTGGCCGGCCTGGTGCCACCGGGTCCCGAGCGGGTACCGGCGTACCTCACCCCGAGCGTGCAGCGGCTGCTCGACCGGCTGGTGAACGTGCCGGTGGGGGTGTACGACGCGGGGTTGACGCTGCTGCTGGCCAACCCGATGTACGCGGCGCTGATGGGCGACCCGTCCGGCTGGAGCGGCTTCGAGCGCAACAGCGTCTGGCGCGCCTTCCTGGGACCCGGCGGCCGGGTCAGGCACACCCCGGACGAGCTGCGGGACTTCCGCACGGGACTGGTGTCGCAGCTGCGTGCGGCCACCGCGCGCTATCCGGCCGACCCCGAACTGCGGCGCCTGGTAGCGGAGTTGCGCTCGCACAGCCCGCTGTTCGCCGGGCTGTGGGAGGAGGGCACGGTGGTGCGGAACGAGGGTGCGCGCAAGACCGTCGACCATCCGCACGTGGGTGCGCTGACCCTGGACTGCGACATCCTCCACGTCACCGGCAACGATCTGACGCTGCTGATCTACACGGCCGAGCCGGGCACCGAGGACGCGGAGCGGCTCGACCTGCTGGCTGTCCTCGGCACCCAGTCCCTGGTGGGGTGACCGGGGGGCCGTCCGCGCCCGCGCCGGACCCCGGTCGCCGTTGACGGACCGTACTGTTCTCCCCATGGCATCGATGTCGGAGCAGCCTCCGCACACCCCCGCCGAGGAGCCCGCCTGGAAGCGGCGCGCCGTCGAACGGTCCACGCAGGCGGCCAAGCGCCGGGCCGAGGAGCGGGTGGACCGGTTCCTGGACGCGGCGCGGGCGGTGGTCGCGGAGAAGGGCACGACCGACTTCACCGTGCAGGAGGTCGTCGACCGGTCGCGTCAGTCGCTGCGGAGCTTCTACCAACACTTCGACGGCAAGCACGAGTTGCTGCTCGCCCTCTTCGAGGACGCGATGGCCACGACCGCCGTGCGGCTGCGTACCGCCGCCGCGGGGCAGCACGATCCGCGGGAGCGACTCCGGTGCGTGGTGCGGGAGTTGTTCGAGAGCGTCCGGCCCTCCCCGGCCGGGGCCCGGCGTCCGCTGTTCGCCGACTTCGCGCCCCGGCTGCTGGTGTCGCACCCGCGCGCGACGGGGGCGGCCGTCGCGCCGGTGGTCGCGGTGTTCGCCGCGCTGACGGCGGAGCTGGAGCCAACGGGCTTGCTGCGTACGGGAGTCGACCCGCGCCGGGTCGCGGAGCTGACCGTCAGGACCGTGCTGTTCGCCGCCCAGCCCGGCGGCCGGGACGGGGAGGCCCCGCTCACGGCCGACGAGGTCTGGGACTTCTGCGCCCACGGACTCCTGCGCGGGTAGCGGACGGGACGCGCGCCTCCGAGTGCCAGGGGGCAGAGCCTCGGGCAGCCCCTGGCGCCCTGCGGGCCGTCGGTCAGGACACCTCCGGTTCGGGGCCCGCCGTGGCCGCGACCGGTGTCTTCGCCGCCACCTCACGGTCGGTGAGCGAGCGGACCTCGGGTGCCAGGAGGGCCCCCGCCGTGGCCAGGACGACGAGGAGGGCGCAGCCCGCGAGGGCGTTGTCGAGGCCGATGCCTGCGGCGACGGGACCGGCGAGCAGCAGCCCGAGCGGCGCGAAGGCGAGGGAGCCGAACAGGTCGTAGGAGCTGACCCGGGAGAGCGCCTCCTCGGGGATCTCCCGTTGGATGGTGGTCGACCACAGGACGCCGAAGACGTCTCCCGCGACCCCCGCGAAGAACATCGCCACCACGATCGTCCAGATCGGGGCCGACGCGGCGAGCAGCGCGATGGGCGCGGCGGCCGGGAAGGTGGCGAGCACCGCCACCAGGATCGGGCGGCGGACCCGCACCCGGGCGGCCAGGCCCGCGCCCGCGACGGTGCCGACCGCCTGCGCGGCCACGATCAGCGACCAGGTCCTGGCGCCGCCCAGTTCACGGTGGGCGACCAGCGGTCCCAGCACGCCGACGTTGGCGTTGACGGCGGCGACCACGATCGCGTACTGGGCGACGACCGCCCACAGCCACTGCCGGGAGGAGAACTCCCGCCAGCCCTCCTTGAGATCGGCCCATCCCGTGGACGTTCTCGCGGTGCGCACGAAGCGCGGCAGCCGGAACGTGAGGACGGCGCTCACCACGAACGACGCCGCGTTCAGGGCCAGCGCCCAGCCCGCGCCGATCCAGGCGACGGTGATCCCGGAGAGGGCGAGGCCCAGCAGCAGCGAGGAGTTGGTGCCCATCCGCAGCAGCCCGTTGGCGCGCTGCAACCGGTCGGCGGGTACCAGCAGCGGGACCAGGCCCTCCATCGCCGGGAGGAACAGCGCGCTCGCCGCCCCGGCCGCGAAGGCCAGCGAACAGAGCAGGTACAGGGGGGCGTGACCGGTGAACACCAGGACCGCGAGGCCCGTGTAGGCGGCGGCGCCCAGCACGTCGGACACCACCATGAGGCGCGAGCGCGACACCCGGTCCGCGATGACCCCTCCGACGAGGATGAACACCAGCTGCGGCACGGCCTGACACGCCAGGACGAGGGAGAGCCTGCCGGGGCCCGCGCCGGGCAGTTCGAGGACCGCGAAGCCCAGGGCGATCCGGGCGAATCCGCTGCCCAGGATCGAGATCGTCCGGGCGGAGGCGAGGAGGAGAAAGGGTTTGTCGCGCCAGAGTTCGGTGGTGTTCGAGGAGAAGGTCACGGCGCCGCACTCTAGGGGGCCGCACCCGCCCGCGCATCGGCTATCGGCCAGCCGCCAGGAACGGAGTGTCGCACCAGCTCACGGTGGGCCGGGCGCGGCGCCGTCGGCGGCGTGCCGCAAGTCCAGCCTTTTCAGCACGCTCTCCCCCCACTGGAGGTTGGCCCGCTCCAGTGCCATGCCGCCGAGCAATGTGAGAAAGGGGCCGACACGGTCGGCTCCGGTGAGGTAGGTGTCCTCGTCGCGGCCGTCGAGGAGCCGCTCCCGCATCCGTTCGTAGCGGGCGAGTCTGACGGCGGCCCGCTCCATCCGTTCGACGACGGCTGCGCGGACCGGCGCCGGGTCGCCGATGTCGACGCACTGCACCTTGACCATCAGCTCGTCCCGGATGGCCGGCGGCTTGGAGGGCGCCTCCTCGACGTACCCGCGAAGGGCCGCGAGGCCCGCCTCGGTCAGCGAGAACAGCCGCTTGTTGGGGCGCCGTTGCTGGGTCACCACGCGGGCCGCGACCAGCCCGTCGCCCTCCATGCGTTCCAGTTCGCGGTAGATCTGCTGCGGGGTGGCCATCCAGAAGTTGGCGACGGAGGCCGCGAAGCCCTTGGCGAGGTCGTACCCGGACGCCTCACCGTCCAGAAGCGCGGCCATCACCGCGTTGCGCAGAGCCACGGGCTCACGGTACACCGCGTTGAGTAATCAACGAGTGGACGAGGTCGACGGCCCCTGGTCCCGGCGCGGTCCGGGCTCGGTGTCCGGCTCGGGGTCCGTGTCCGGCTCGGGTGCGGACAGGGAGCGTCGCAGCGCGGCGCCGGGGAACGGGGTGCGTCTGCCGCGGGTGAGCAGGCGGTGGGCGAACGCGTCGAAGAGCAGGGCGGTCGCGGCGTGCCGGTCGACGATCCCGGCGAGGTCGGCGGGCACGTCGTCGGGCCGTCGGCCCTCGGTCCAGGCCCGCAGGAAGGCACCGAGGTCCCGGCCGCCGCGCACCCGGTCGAGGACATGGTGGCGGAGCAGATGGGTGAGGCTGTGGCTACGGTCGTACACCAGGTGCTCGGCGTGAAACTCCCTTTCGTTCGCGGTGAGTTCGAAGCGGGAGTCGAGGGCGAGGCCGAGGTCGGCGAAGTAGAGACGGCGGCCGTCGGTCAGCAGGTTGGCGAAGTGCGCGTCGAAGTGGACGAAGCCGCGCCCGCTCATGAACGCGGTACCCCGGAGCAGTTCGCGTTCCGCCCAGGTGCGGGAGACGGCGTCCGCGGCGAGCCGGTCGGCGAGGGTGTGCGGCACGAACTCCAGGAACAGGACCAGGCTCGCGCGGGCCCCGGCGACGGCCTCCAGGCGCCGCCGTACCGCGGGCGAGCCCTCCCAGTGCGCGACCGCCCCGTCGATCCCGCCCAGGAAGTCGACGAACCCGGTCGGCGGACCGTCGGGCAGCACCCGCCAGTGATGCAGCAGCGGGAAGCCCTGGTAGGCGCCGCTCAGCACCCACGCGGTGGTCGTGAGATGGGCGGCCACCTCACGCCAGGCGCCGAAGCCCGACGAGCCGATGCCGTACTGGTAGTGCGGGGGCAGCCCGAAGAGGTTGGCCGTCGAACGGACGTGTTCCGGGCGCCGTTCGAGGTCGGTCAGGGGGACGCGTTTGATGAAGACCCGGACGCCCGCCACCTCCAGCGTGGCCGCCCGGCCGCCGATGCCGGTGCCCAGGGCGGGCGCGCGGGACACGAGGTCGGCGAGCCGGTGGTCGTCGAGCCGGGCGAGCGCCGCGCCCGCCCGGGTGTGGGCCGCCAGCCGGGCGGGATCGCACGGTGCGGTGCTCTGCGGCATCGGGACGCTCCTCGACCGGCGCGGGAAAACCCGGGTGCGGGTGCTCCCGTGGCCCTGCGATCATGCCGGAATGTCCCAGCGCCTCGCACAGTTGGTCGTCCGGCACACCCTCCGACTCCCCCGCCCCGCCGGTTCCCCCGGCCAAGGGGCGGTCGCGGCACGGCAGTTCGACGCCGCCCTGATGGCGGCCGGGTTCAAGCTCTCCGCTGAGCTGCTGGAGTCGCTGTCCGGCCTGTCCGAGGCGGCGGTCGTCCACACGGCGGTCCGCACCCTGCGCACGGTCAGGGAGATGGCCGGCGACCACGTCCGGCACAACGCCTACTTCGTCGACTTCCCCGCGAACGTGCCGGACACCCTCGACTTCTGGCGGGAGTGCGTCATCGAGGCGCTCGCCGACCCGGCGGCCCGCGAGCGCACCCTCGACCGGCTGAGCATCGGCGTGGTGAACCTGCTGACGCTCCCCTCGTACGGCCGCTACCCGCACACGTACACCGAACTGCTGGCCGCGCACGACGAGTTGATCGCGGCGGCGGGCGACCGGGTGACCGTGCTGCATCTCGGCGGCCCGGCCGAGGAGGAGATCCGCGCGCTGTACCTGGCGCTCGCCGGCAGCCGCACACCGCTCGGCGATGACGTGCTGCCCGACCTGAGGGCGCTCGCCGCGCACTGCGTGGACGGCCCGCAGCCCGCGGCGATCCCGGTCAGGGAGAACCGGGCACTGGTGAACGAGGCCCGGCTGACGGCGGGCGCGCCGCTGCTCCTGGACACCGTCACCGACGTGCTGCGGCTGGCCCGCGCGCTGTCCGGCGGCACGGTGACCCTCCAGGAGCCCACCCGCTTCACCACGTTGCCGCGCCCGGTGCGGCGCGCGCTGCTCGCGGGCCTCGACTCCGTGGTGGCGGCGTCCCCCGCCAAGCTGGCCGACGTGCACGCGCACCGCGAGCAGTGGAAGCGGCTCGGTGAGCGGCTGCACCCGCACGAGTACCCGCGGTGGCCGCACGCGGCCGACGTGTTCGCCGTCGCCCGCGGCGACCTGGAGGCGCGGACGTTCGACAGCCGCGTCGAGGAACTCCTCGCCGCCGACGACGTCGTGGGGGCCGCGCGGCTGCTGGAGTCGGCGCCCGGACGGCTGCTGCGCTCCCTCGACCGGCTGCTGCGGACGGCCGGCACACCGCGGGAGCGGGACGCCGTGGCGGCCGCGGCCGAGGAGGCCGCGCCGCGGGTCGCCGGGCGGGTGGTGCTCGCGGTGCGCGAGCACCTGCACAACCGGCCCGCGGCGAGCGGCAAGCGCCGGGTGTTCGTCAACCGGGCGGGCCGCGCCTGGGTCGCCTCCGACAGCCGGCGGCGGCTGCCCGCACCGGAGCGCGAGCGGCTGCTCGCCGCCTTCGACGCCGAGATCGGCCGCCGACTCCCCACCCCGGAGCGGCTGTTGGTCGATCCGGACGTCCTGGGCGTGGCGCTGCCGCTCAGCGGAAGAGCGACGACGGCCGGGCTCGGCGTGCTGCCGCGCGGTTCGGTGACCCGGGTGGACGGCGAGCTGCTGCGGTTCTTCGTGTACTGGAAGGAGGCGTGCCGGACCACCGACTTCGATCTGTCGGCGATCCTTCTCGACGGCTCGTACAGGACGGTTTCCTGGCTGTCGTACACGGCGCTGTCGTCGCTCGACGGCGAGCACTCCGGTGACATCACCAGCGCTCCCGAGGGCGCGTCGGAGTTCATCAACCTCCGCCTGGGCAAGGCTCGTTGCACGTTCATCGTGCCGCAGGTCGACATCTTCGCGGGCGAGGGCTTCGACGAGGTGGAGGAGTCCTTCTTCGGCTTCATGCTGCGCGACGGCGAGCAGCGGGGCCGGCCGTTCGAGCCGCGCACCGTCCGTATGAAGTCGGAGCTGCGCGGCCCCGGCAAGGTCGCCCTGCCGCTGGTGTTCCGGCGTGAGCGCGACGGCCGGTGGACGGCGCTCTGGCTGCACCTGTACCTGCGGGGGATGCCGTCGGCCAACCGGGTCGAGGCGAACAAGGTCACGGTCGAGAACCTGCTTCGGCCCCTCGTGGAGCGCCGTCCGCTGACCGTCGGGTACCTCGTCGACCTGATGGCGGCGCGCGGTGCGACGGTGACGGAACTGGACGGCGGGGCGCTGCCGGACGGGCCCGTGACGTACCTCGGCCTGGCGCGTCCCGAGGGGCTGCACCCGGACTCCGTCGTCATCACGCCGGAAAATCTGCGCGACATCATCCCGGCCTGACTGTTAGGTTCTCCACAGGCGAGGCCATGAACGGACTTCCTTCTCAGACTCTTACTGAAATCAGCTCGTTCGCTTTCCTCGCCGCCCTCGTGAAGGACCCGCCGCGGGCGGCCGGCGGGACTACCGCGCCAGCGCCGTCCTGGCCACCGCCACGGCCTGTTCGGCGAAGCCCCTGCCGAAGAGCACGGCGTGCACCAGCAGCGGGAAGAGCTGGTGCAGCCCGACCCGTTCCTCCCAGCCGTCGGCGAGCGGCGCCGCGGCCCGGTAGCCGTCGAGGACGCCGTCGAGGAAGGGGCAGCCGAAGAGGCTGAGCATCGCCAGATCGGTCTCCCGGTGTCCGCCGTGCGCGGCCGGGTCGATCAGCCAGGCGGTGCCCTCGCGGCCCCAGACGACGTTGCCGTGCCACAGGTCGCCGTGCAGCCGGGCGGGCGGCTCGGCCGGCCCGGCCAGTTCGGGCAGCCGCTCGCAGACCCGCTCCACGTCGGCGGACTCGGCGGGCAGGACGACACCGCCGTCGACGGCCGTCCGCAGATAGGGCAGGACGCGCTGCTCGGCGTACCAGCGCGGCCAGTTGTCCCCCGGGATGTTGCGCATCGGGGCGAGCCCGATGTAGGCGTCCACGGGCCCGCCGGGCGGCGGGGCGCCGAACTCCGGTGCGCCCGAGGCGTGCAGGGCGGCCAGGTCCCGTCCGAAGCGGTGCGCGGAGTGGGTCGTCGGGCGTCCGGTCGCCACCAGTTCGGTGACCAGCCAGCGCGGGTCGTCGCCGTGCACGAGCGGCACGCGGACCGTGGCGCTGTCGGCCAGCCAGCGCAGCCCCGCCGCCTCGGCCCGGACGGCGTCGGGCGCGTCCGCGCGTTTGACCATCACCGACCGCCCGTCGTCCAGGCGTACTTCGGCGAGCAGGTCGGAGTGCCGGTGGGTCGCGCCGACCCCGCGGCCGGTGATCCGCGCGGCGGCCTCGGCGGGCCCTTCGTCACAGTCGTCCACGGCGATCACCCTAGGACCGCCCCGCCGACCGGGCCGCCGCGAGCCGGACCGCGCGGTCGGTCATGCGGGGCCTGTCCTCGGCGAACCACCCCGTCCACGGCAGGTCGAGGGGCCACCACCGGGCCGGCTGGCCCGCCTCGGGCCGCAGCGGAATCACCCGATCGAGGACGGCCACGAAGGACACGCTCATGACGGGCTGCCCCTCGGGCCGGTACACGCGCAGGGTGGCGGCGGCGGGCGCTGCGAGCAACTCGGCCCGCAGACCGGTCTCTTCGGCCAGCTCGCGCAGCGCGGCCTCCCGGAGTGTCTCGCCGTCCTCCACCTGGCCGCCCGGCGGGACCCAGCCGCGCACGCGGTGCCTCACCAGCACCACCTGGGTCAGCGACGGGTCGAAGACCCACACCTCGCAGCCCAACGGCCCCTCGCGGGCCGCTCCGGGCGCCCCGAGCCACGCGAGGGCGGCGTCGCGGCCGTGCTCCGCGCGCCGGACTTCGAGGAACGCGGCGTCGAGGGTGCGGGGTCCGATCGGTAGGCGAGGCATACGGCGGACCGTACGCCGGGGCACTGACAACGAGCGTTCGGGCGGGCCGACAGGGCACCGCACCTCGGCGCCGCCTGATCCGGACGACAGACCCTGACGCCCGAGGAGCACCTACGGCGCCGTGCGTCGGCCCAGGACCCGGACTCGGACTCGGACTCCGGTCTGGTCCCGGAGCTGGGCGAGCCGCTGCCCACGCCGGAGGAGGACGGCTTCGACGGAGAGGACGGGGCGGCGCTCCACCGCATCCTCTCCGTCAGCTACGCCCTCGACCCGCTGGGCACCCCGCTCCCCCACCCGGTGCGCGGGGGAGGAACCCGGGTGCCGGCCGCGCGGGGTCCACCGCCCGGAGCCGGCCCGTACCGGTCTCGGTCCGTCGCCCCGGTGAACTCCCGTGCTCAGGCCGCCTCTTCGAGCGCGGACGGGGCCGGGCGCCCGGCGGGCGGTGCTCCGCGCCTGCGGTGCAGCAGCACCAGCGCCGTGCCCGCCGCGAGGCCCAGCGCGGGCAGGGCGGGGAACCGGCCGTCCTCGGCGAACCCGTGGGCGGCGAAGCGGGTCAGCACGACGGCGCTCACGGCGAGTCCCGGCCAGAGCAGCCAGGGCCGGCAGCGGGCGCCGTCGGGCCTGGCCTGCTCGTAGCGGTCGACGAGCGCGCCCTCCACCGGCCGCACCACGGCCGTGACCGCCGCCAGGAGGACGGCGAGCAGCAGCAGCCACGGCACCCGCAGCGCCCACCAGGCGGCGGAGCCCACCGCGGGTTCGGGGGCGAGGCCGGGCAGGTAGAGGGCCGCGGCGACGACGAGGACGGGCAGCATGTGCCAGAGGTAGAGGGTCATGCTGACCCCGCCGACCGGGCCCACCAGGCGCCGGACGCCGTCGGGTGCGAGCAGGCGGCGCAGGCCGGGGACGGCGAGCAGGCAGAGGCCGCACTGCGCGAGGACCCAGGCGAGCATCGCCACCGAGGGCGGATCGGTGTTGGAGACGGGCTCGCCTGTCACCAGGATCAGGCTGAGCGGGAACGGGCCGAGCGCGACCAGCGCCGCGAAGGCCGCGCCGCCGCCCAGCGCGAGGGCCAGGGGGCGGTGGCCGTCGAGCCTGCCGTCGCGCCAGCAGAAGCCGAGTTGGTAGGCGACGGCCCAGACGAGGAGGTGGTTGAGGAGTCCGAGACGGGGCAGGTCGGCGGTCAGGGAGAGGGTGCCGACGGCCACGGCGAGCGCCCCGAGCGTGGCGGGGACCGCGAGACCCCAGCGCGCGTGCGCCCCGTACAGGACCGGCGTCAGGGCGCTGACCAGCAGATACACCGGCAGGAACCAGAACTGCATGGCCATCGCCCAGCCGACGAGGGCGAGGGTGTCCGAGTCGACGCCGAGCGCGGCGCTCACCGCGACGGCGAGCAGCACGGGGGCGCTGTACGCGGCGGTCGGCAGCAGCAGCCGGACGGCGCGGCGGCCCACCCAGCCGGTGACGGTGGCGCCGCCGGCCCGCGCCCGGTCCCAGGAGCCGCCGGCCGCGTGGCCGCCCGCGAGGAAGAACAGCGGCATGATCTGGAACAGCGGGGTCAGCCACCGCGTCCAGGGGACGTCGGCGAGGAGTTCGGGGGCGGTGATCCCGCCGTCGGAGCCGTGTCGCAGGGCGGTGATCAGCCAGTGGCCCGCCACGACCGAGACGATCGCCCACGCACGCAGGAAGTCGACACAGCGGTCTCTCGTCATACGCGGTGATGCTGCCGCGTCCGGCCGCACCCGGACGGTGGAGCGTCCGGCCCGCAACCGATCCGTGGCCGGTACGAGATCCTCCCGCCCGGCGGACGCCGAGAGCCGCCGGGGCGCGGGTCAGCCGGGGCTGTCGCTTCCGGCCGGTGGGTCGAGGGTGAAGACCGTCAGCCAGTCGGCGCCGTCCGCGTGGTAGCCGAGGCCGGTGAGCGCGGTGGCGGCGGCGCGCATGTGCGCGGCGCCGTACAGGACGCCGACGGTGCGGGGGCCGGTCGCGGTGTGGTGCAGCCGGGTCAGCGCCTCGGTCAGCAGCCGGTCGCGGCGGCCGAGGACCCGGTCGTCGTCGTTTTGCGGGGCGTCCTGGGCCCGTCCCTCGGTCCGGCTCAGGAGGTCTTCGGTGGTGAGGTGGCGGGCGAGGTAGCGCCGGGTGCCGAACAGCCGCATGCCGGCCAGGACGGCGGGCACCAGCGCGGCCAGCGTGACGCGTTCCCTCAACGGCGGTTCCCGGTGGCCGCGTTGAGGCTCCTGACCGTTCAGGTCGGGGTGGATCACGGGCACGCCGAGGGTGCGCGGATCGATGTCCTGGACGACGAGGCCGAGCCTTTCACGGCCGTCGAGCCGGGCGTAGGAGGCGACGAGCGCGTCGGCGGCCGGGGCGGCGTCGCCGCTGCCCTCCGCGACCACCAGGTCGCAGTCGCGCCGCAGGCGTGCGGTGACCTCGCGGTAGAACGCGGGCTCGGCGAGATGGATCATCGGACAGAGCAGGAACCGCACCCGCGAGTCCGGCCGCCAAAACCGTGTGACGGCCGAGCGCACCCCGGCCGCTTCGGTCACCTCGATGAACTGCATCCGACCCCCGCCGTCCGTCCCTGCGGGATGAATGCCCAACTGACGGCTCCCCAGGCGCGTTTCGGCGCGGTACCCGCGCACGCCGGTGCCGGCCCCCGTCCGTCGGGCTCACGCCCAGGCGGTCGTCACCTTGAACGAGCTGTCCTGCCGGAAGGTGTCGGTGCCGTCAGAACGGTCCACGCGGAGCTGGTAGTTGTAGTGGCGCAGGTAGGAGCCGGGGTAGTTGTACGACTCGAACCTGACCGAGCCGGTGGCCGATCCGGTGCGGGCGACGAACGTCGCGTCCTTGGCGAACGTCGACGTGCCGTCGTCGGCGTCGAAGCGGCCCCGGAAGTCCCAGTGGCGCAGATAGGCGCCGGACGGGGCGACGAACGAGAAGCCGCCCGGGTCGGCCAGCCCCGCGACGACCGTGAAGACGGACGCCTGCTTCTCGGCGGCGGTGCTGGACGCCGTCACCACGGGGAGGTTGAGCAGCCCGGACTGCGCCTGCCAGTAGCGGGTGGGGTAGTTGACGGACTGGAGGGACCCCTTGACGTTCTTGGTGACGGCCGGTCCGCCGGACACCGTCTCCTTGATGACGGTGAAGTGCCGTGCCGTACCGGAGAGGACGGGCAGGGCCTTCGGGGCGCTCCAGGTGGCGAAGGTGTCGTAGCTGTCGCTGTAGTAGTAGGAGCCGTCGCCGTAGCCGTCGAAGAAGATCCGCCAGGCGCCGTTGTCGAGCTGGATGACGGACGGGCCCTCGCGGTAGCTGCCCCAGCCGGCCCAGTCGCCGGTCCGCGACAGGGTGTAGGGGCCGGTCGCGCGGCTCGCGGTGGCGTACTCGATGTACTTGGTCGTCTCGTTCTTGGTGAACGCGTGGTAGGTCGAGCCGGTCCTCACGAGGTAGGTGTCGATGTGGTTGGCGCCGATGCCGGACAGGGCGACCGGTGAACTCCACGCGGTGAGGGCCGGGTCGGCGGCCTTCAGCAGATACGGCGTGAAGATCCACTCGTCGCTGGTGACCGAGCAGGAGACGACGACGCCGACGCTGCCGTCGCTGTCGACGAACCACTCCGGCGCCCAGGCCCGGGAGAGGCCGCTGATCGGCACCGGATGGTCGTACAGCCAGGTCCAGTTGAGCCGGTCGGCGCTGCGGGCGAAGCCGATGGTGGTGCTCACGTCCTGCCAGGTGTGCGTGGTGTAGGTGACGTAGTAGAAGCCGTCGGTGTGCTTGAGGACGCTGGCGTCCCTGATCCTGTTGCTCGGCGGCCGGTACGCGGAGGACTTGAGCAGCCGGAAGTCGGTGGCGTCGTCGGACTGGTAGACGTTCACCGTGCCGTCGTCGCTGTTGAGGAACGGCACGATGGTGTACCGGGTGGCGGAGCCGCTCGGCGGCGCGGCGGCGCGGGCGGTGCCGAGGAGTCCTGGCGCCTCGCCCAGGACGAGCGCCGAGGCGGGCAGGGCGGCCAGCGCGCGCAGCAGGGCGCGGCGGGACGGCGGTGCGGAGCGGGGCAGGGTCACGGGCGGCTCTCCCTTGGACACATGCGTGATCTGGACACGTGCGTGATCTGAACACGTGCGTGATCTGAACACGTGCGTGATCGCGTGCGGCTTCGTCGTGGGGTGCGGGGGTCGCGGGGGTGCGGGGGGTCGCGCGGGGGTGTCATGGGGTGCGGGGGTCGCGGGGTGCGGGGGGCTCGTTGTTCGTCGTCCGGTGTTCGAGATGACGAACTCGGTTCGGGAAGTCGGTCAGAAGGTAGGCGTGGGGTGCGGGGTCGTCAATGGTTTGGACATGACAGGCGCAGTGCCGTGGGAACGGTGCGGTGTCGGGCGTCCGCGCTGCCCTTACCCTGTGGCCATGGGCGACGCGTCGATGGTGGGGCTGATGGGGCGGGTCACCGGCACGGTGGGTCCCGGGCTCGTCGGTGAGGTGATCGTCCGGGTGCGGGGCGGGGCCGAGCACTTCCTCGCGTACCCGGCCCAGGGCGCCGAGCGGATCGAGTCGGGCACCGTGGTCATGGTGGTGGAGTACCTGCCCCCGCGGACCGTCTACGTCTCGCCCGCGTACGACAGTTGAGCCCTCGTCCGCCCAGGTGAGGCGGACAGCAAGGGACTTCCGCGTCAAGATTGCGACAAGGGTCGGCCGGTGCCTTCTCCCCGGCCCCGCGCGGGAGCACACTCCCTTCGTTCGGTGCCGGAAGGGCACCAGGCAAAGGGGGCGTATGCCGATGTTTGTCGGCGTCGTAGCGGGCGCGGCGGTTGCCGCCGTCGCCTTTCTGATCGGTCTGTTCAAGATGATGTGGCGGGTCGCGGAGCCGAACGAGGCGCTGATCATCTCCGGTTCCAAGCACCGCACCGAGGGTCTTGAGGAGGGGATGGGGTTCCGCATCGTCACCGGGCGCGGCACGATGGTGCTGCCGGGCGTGCAGGCGGTGCGCAAGCTGTCGCTGGACCTGAACGAGACCGAGTTGCACGTGGACTGCGTGACCCACCAGGGCATTCCGCTCAAGGTGCGGGGCGTGGTCATCTTCAAGGTCGGCGACGACTTCGTGTCGATCGCCAACGCGGGCCGCCGCTTCCTCGACCAGCAGCGGCTGATGTCGGAGCGGGTGCACAACGTGTTCGCCGGTCATCTGCGGTCCATCGTGGGCGGGTTGACCGTTGAGGACATGATCCGCGACCGGGAGAAGCTGACCGGGCAGACGCGGGCCGCGTGCGGCACCGAGATGGAGAAACTGGGGCTGATCGTCGACTCGTTGCAGATCCACGAGATCGAGGACCCGACCGGGTACATCCAGAACCTGGCGATGCCGCACGCGGCGGCCGTCCAGCGGGACGCGCGGATCGCGCAGGCGGAGGCGAACCGGCTCGCCACCGAGGCGGAGCAGCAGTCGTTCGCGCGGATGGCGGAGGCCACCCGGGACAGCGAGATCCTCCAGGCCGGTTACCAGGCCGAGCGCGACCACGCGGCGGCGAAGGCGCGGCAGGCCGGGCCGCTCGCCGACGCCGGGGCCAGGCAGGAGGTCGTCGTCCAGGAGACACGGGTCGCCGAACTGGAGGCGCAGCGCCGGGAGCAGCAGCTCCAGGTGGATGTCCGCAAGCCGGCCGACGCGCAGGCCTACGAGAAGCGCACGCTGGCCGAGGCCGACCGGGACGCGCGGATCTCGGCGGCGGAGGCGAGGGCCCGGGAGACCGAACTGGCCGCGGCCGCCGAGGCGACGCGGGTCAAACAGGCCGCGAGTGCCGAGGCGGAGGCCACCAGGACGCGGGGCGAGGCCGGCGCGTCGGCGACCCGGGCCACCGGTGAGGCGGAGGCCGCGGCCGCGCAGGCGAAGGGGCTCGCCAACGCCGAGGCGACGAGAGCCAGGGGCCTCGCGGAGGCGGAGGCCATCAAGGCGCGGGCCGCCGCGCTCGCCGAGAACCAGGAGGCGGTGGTCGCCCAGCAACTCGCCGAGAACTGGCCGGAGATCGTGCGGGCCGGGGCGTCGGCGTTCGGCTCGGTCGACAACATGGTGGTGCTGAACGGGGCCGACGGCGTCTCCGAGCTGCTGGCCAAGGCCCTCACCATGGGCGGCACCGGACTCGGCCTGGCCCGGAAGCTGTTGGCGTCCATGGACCAGAACGAGCCGGTGCCGAACGGGACTTCACCGCTGAACGGGGTCGTCCCGCCGGCGGTGGAGAAGATACCGGTGCGGGAGGACTGACCGCCGGGTGCCTGAACGCGGTCACGGGGGCACCTCATACAGTGCCCCCGTGACTGCGTTTACCGATGAGAACGTCCCGGGCCGTTTCGGCCCCACCGCGACCACCGAGGCCGACCCCCGCGAGGTCGGCCAGGTCCGTACCGAGTACTCCCCCGAACACGACGGCGACCCGGACCCCGGCGAGATCGTCTGGACGTGGGTGCCGTTCGAGGAGAACGACGGGCGGGGCAAGGACCGGCCGGTCCTGGTGGTGGCCAGGGAGCCGGCCGGCACCGTGCTGGCCGTGCAGCTGTCCAGCAAGCGGCACGACGCCGACCACGAGTGGGTGCCGATCGGCTCGGGTCCGTGGGACCGGTCGGGGCGCGACTCGTGGGTGGACGTGGACCGGGTGCTGCGGCTGCACGACGACGGCATGCGCCGGGAGGCGTGCGCCCTGGACCGCGGCCGGTTCAACCTGGTGCGCAACCGGCTGCGGGAGCGCTACGGCTGGAACTGACGCCCGGGAAGGCCCGCTCGACCGCAGGTCCGGACGGTCCGCCCTGGCCCGCGGTCGAAGGCCGCGGGCCTCGTCCGCTCGACGGTTCGGACGGACCACCCGTCCAGCCGAGGCCCGTCCGCCGAGGTCCGGGGGCGGCTCCGCGCCCGGCCGGTGCGTCCGGGGGCCCGCGTCGCCGTCGCCCTCGCCGTCGTCGCTGTCGCCGTCGCGAGGACACCGTGCGGCCTGCGGGCGCCTGGCACTCCGCGGCCTTCCGGCCTGCCCGGCCTGTTCCCTCTACCGGGCGATCCCGCGCAGGCGCGCGCTCAGGGCGCCACCCCCGTGGGCGCCGTGCCCGCGCCCCCGCGCGGTCTCCTCCGTCGTGCTCACGCACGCATCGTGGGCGATGCTGGACGCGTGACGCAACGCGTTTTCCCGGCCCCGGATCGATCGGGGACACCGAGGAACGATCAATAACGGCTGGAAACAAGCGACAACAAGCGCGAAGAATCGGGAACGACTGGGAAAGTCGAAACGAAACAGCCGGGAAGCGATCAGAACCGAGCCGGAACGTCCGGGTACGCACCCTTGTGCGAACCGGCGGGAAGGTCTTGGCTTGGACGAGTGTCGCCGCCCGGACGCCCCGCCGAACCGGACCGGCGGCATGGTGGAATCTCCGAAGGGATCCCGACATGTCCGAAGCACTGAGTGACCCCGGCGACTGTACGGCACCCCGTACCCCGCGCACCGCGGTCACCGAAGCCGAGGTGGAGGCCCTGGTCAGGGGCATCTGCTTCAAGACGGGACCACCCCGCGTCCTCGGGGTGGAAGTGGAATGGCTCGTCCACGACCTGCGCGAACCGCGGCGTCCCGTGACGGCCGAACGACTCGAAGCGGCCTACGCCGCACTGCGCTCCGTCCCCCTCGGGTCGGCGCTCACCGTGGAACCCGGCGGCCAGCTGGAGCTGAGCTCGCCGCCCGCGGCGTCGCTGATGGAGTGCGTCACCACCGTCTCGGCCGACCTCGACGCCGTCCGCTCGGCTCTCGCCCGGCAGGACCTCGGCCTCGTGGGTCTCGGCCACGACCCCTGGCACACACCGCGCCGTTTCCTGCGCGAACCCCGCTACGACGCCATGGAAGCCTGCCTCGACCGCACCGGTCCGGCCGGCCGCGCCATGATGTGCGCCTCCGCCTCCGTCCAGGTGTCGGTGGACGCGGGCCACGAGGAACCGGGGCCGCTCGGCCACGGGCGGCGCTGGTGGCTGGCCCACCAGTTGGGCCCGGTCCTGGTGGCCGCGTTCGCGAACTCACCGCTGGCCGGGCACGAGCCCACCGGCTGGCGCTCCACCCGGCAACTGCTGTGGGCGGAGATCGGCGCGGGCCGCGCCGGGGCGCCCCCGCTCAACGGCGACCCGCGGGGCGCGTGGGCCCGGCATGTGCTCGACGCGCCGGTGATGTGCGTCCGGCGCGACAGCGGGCCCTGGGAGGTCCCGGAAGGGCTCACCTTCCGGGAGTGGACCAGATCGGGGACGCCCACCCGGGCGGATCTCGACTACCACATCACCACCCTGTTCCCGCCGGTCAGACCGCGCGGGCACCTGGAACTGCGGATGATCGACGCACAGCCGGGCGACGACGGCTGGATCGTGCCGCTCGCCGTCACGGCCGCGCTGTTCGACGACGCGGAGGCGGCCGAGACCGCCTACCGGGCGGTGAAGCCCCTCTCGGAGCGGGCGCTCGGGCTGCCCGCGCCGCACAACCCGCTGTGGACCGACGCGGCCAGGTACGCCCTGACCGACCCGGAGCTGCACGAGGCCGCCGTCGCCTGCTTCACCGCGGCCCTCGGCGCGCTGCCCCGGCTCGGCGCCACCACCGAGGTCGTCGACGCGGTGGCGGCCCACCTCGACCGGTACGTCCTGCGGGCCCGCTGCCCCGCCGACGAACTGCTCGACCAGCTGCGCGGCACCCCCGCGCGCGCTCACGGGAAGGACATCCCCACATGACCGGCCCCGCCCCCGACGCCGAGGCGCTGCGGGAGCGGGCGGTGGCCACCCTCACCACCGCCCGTGCCCGCACCACCCTGCTGACCAGCTGCGTCGAGGACCCCGACCTCACCGCCCAGCACTCCCCGCTGATGTCGCCGCTGGTCTGGGACCTCGCGCACATCGGCAACCAGGAGGAGCAGTGGCTGCTGCGGACCGTCGCGGGACGGGAGGCGATACGGCCCGAGATCGACGGCATCTACGACGCCTTCGAGCACCCGCGCTCGGCCCGCCCCTCGCTGCCGCTGCTGCCCCCCGCGGAGGCCCGCGCCTACGCGGCGGAGGTCCGCGGCCGGGCCCTCGACGTGCTGGAGGGCACCGCCTTCCACGGCACCCGGCTGACCGAGGCCGGTTTCGCCTTCGGCATGATCGCCCAGCACGAACAGCAGCACGACGAGACGATGCTGATCACCCACCAGCTCCGCACCGGCCCCGCGGCGCTGACGGCCCCCGATCCAGAACCGGCGCCGCTGCACACGGGACCGGCCGAAGTCCTCGTCCCCGGCGGTCCGTTCACCATGGGCACCTCCGACGAGCCGTGGGCGCTCGACAACGAACGCCCCGCGCACCGGCGTGAGGTGGCGCCGTTCCACATCGACACGGCCCCGGTCACCAACGGCGCCTACCAGGCGTTCATCGACGACGGCGGCTACGACGACGAACGCTGGTGGACGCCGGACGGCTGGGCGCACATCCGCCGCGCCGCCATCACCGCGCCGCTGTTCTGGCGCCGGGACGGCAAGCAGTGGCTGCGCCGCAGGTTCGGGGTGACCGAGGTGGTGCCCGCGAACGAGCCGGTGGTGCACGTGTGCTGGTACGAGGCCGACGCGTACGCCCGCTGGGCCGGACGGCGGCTGCCGACCGAGGCCGAGTGGGAGAAGGCCGCCCGGCACGACCCCGCGGGCGACCGCTCGACGCGCTACCCGTGGGGCGACGCGGACCCGGGGCCCGAGCACGCCAACCTCGGCCAGCGGCATCTGCGGCCGGCCCCGGCGGGCAGCTACCCGGAGGGCGAGTCGCCGCTCGGCGTACGGCAGTTGATCGGTGACGTGTGGGAGTGGACGTCGAGCGACTTCCTGCCCTACCCGGGGTTCAGGGCGTTCCCGTACAAGGAGTACTCCGAGGTGTTCTTCGGGCCCGACCACAAGGTGCTGCGCGGCGGTTCGTTCGCCGTGGACGCGGTGGCCTGCCGTGGCACGTTCCGCAACTGGGACTACCCGATCAGGCGGCAGATCTTCTCCGGGTTCCGCACCGCGCGCTCGGCGGCCGTCTGATGTGCCGTCATCTCGCCTACCTGGGGCCGCCGGTGGCGCTCGGCAGCCTGCTGACGGAGCCGCCGCACAGCCTGCTGCGGCAGTCGTGGCAGCCCCGCAGGCAGCGGCACGGGACCGTCAACGCCGACGGTTTCGGCGTCGGTTGGTACGCGGAGGGCGATCCGGTGCCGGCCAGGTACCGGCGGGCCGGGCCGATCTGGGGGGACCTGACGTTCGCCGATCTGGCCCGGGTCGTACGGTCCGGGTCGCTGCTCGGCGCCGTCCGGGACGCCACGCTGCCCGGCGCCGACGGGGAGGCCGCGGCGGCGCCGTTCGCCGGCGGGTCCTGGCTGTTCAGCCACAACGGCTCGGTGCCCGGCTGGCCGCGCTCGCTCGCCCCGCTGGTGCCCGCGCTGCCCCCGGCGGACCTGCTCTCCCTCGACGCCCGCAACGACTCGGCGTTCGTGTGGGCGCTGGTGCTCGCCCGGCTGCGGGCGGGCGACGATCCCGGCCGCGCCCTGGCCTCCACCGTCACGGAGGTCGCCGAGGCGGCCCCCGGCGCCCGGCTCAACCTGCTCCTGGCCGGCCCGGACACCGTCGCCGCGACCGCCTGGGGCGACACCCTCTGGTACCTGGCCGGTCCCGGCCGCGGCACCGTCGTCGCGTCCGAACCGTACGACGACGATCCGCACTGGTGCGAGGTCCCCGACCGCACCCTCCTCACCGCGAGCCGCACGGACCTGCTGCTCACCGAGCTCAAGGAGCCGAGCCCAGGCTCGGCACCCGCACCGTCGAAGGAGCCCCGCACGTGAGCCCGTTCCTTCTCACCCGCACCCTGCCCGAGGACGCCACGGAGGCGGCGCTGCGCGCCGACGTCCTGCGCGGTCTCACCGGCACCCCGAAGACGCTGCCGCCGAAGTGGTTCTACGACGCGCGCGGCAGCGACCTGTTCGAGCGGATCACCGAGCTGCCCGAGTACTACCCGACGCGCGCCGAACGGGAGATCCTGGTCGACCGCTCCGCCGAGATCCGCGAGGCCACCCGCGCCCGCACCCTCGTCGAACTCGGCTCGGGCTCCTCGGAGAAGACCCGCCACCTCATCGCCGCCCTCACCGACCTGCACACCTATGTACCGGTCGACGTCAGCGAGAGCGCCCTCACCCAGGCCGGGCACGCGCTGATCGCGGAGCGTCCCGGCCTCCACGTGCACGCCCTCATCGCCGACTTCACGGCCGCCCTGGCGCTGCCGACGACACCGGGGCCCCGCCTCGTGGCGTTCCTCGGCGGCACGATCGGCAACCTGCCGCCGGTGGAGAGGGCCGCGTTCCTCGCCTCGATCCGCGCCCTGCTCTCCCCCGGAGACGCGCTGCTGCTCGGCACCGACCTGGTCAAGGACGAGGCGGTGCTGGTGCGGGCGTACGACGACGCGGCCGGGGTGACGGCCGCCTTCGACAAGAACGTCCTGACGGTCGTCAACCGGGAGTTGGGCGCCGACTTCGACCCCGAAGCGTTCGACCACGTCGCCCTCTGGGACGCCGACCGGGAATGGATCGAGATGCGGCTGCGCTCGCGCGCCGACCAGACCGTGAAGGTCCCGGCGCTCGGCCTGGCGGTGGAGTTCGCGGCCGGTGAGGAGCTGCGCACCGAGATCTCCGCGAAGTTCAGGAAGGACGGGGTCAGCGCCGAACTGGACGCGGCCGGACTTGAGTTGGCCCACTGGTGGACGGACTCCGAGGGCCGGTTCGCGCTGTCCCTGAGCACCTGCCGCTGACCGGTGGGCGGACGGGCGGCGCCGGGGCCGGGAACGTGCGGCCCCGGCGCCGTCCCGACACCGGATGTCCCAGGACGCCGGTCCCGTCTCAGCCCACCGAGGTCAGCGTCTCGGTGATCCGGCGGGAGGCGCGCTTGGCCTCGGTGGCCGGGTCGGCGCCCTTGAGCACCTTCGTCATGTACTCCTTGATCGGGTTGTCGGCCTCGACCTTGCCCCACTGCGGGGAGTTGGGCGTGGCCTGCCCCCTGGCCGCGCCCGCGGCCATCGCGGCGACCCCTTCCTCGTCGCCGACGGCCTTGGCGAGGGACTTCTTGTTGGGGACGTAGTTCATGGTGCGGGCCAGCTCGGTGTCCCAGCGGGCGCCGGTGAGCGCGGCGACGACCGCGACCGCGCCGTCCCGTTCCCTGGAGTTGTTCGGGATGACGAGGTCGGAGCCGCCGATGAAGACCGCTCCCGGCCGCCCGGCGAGCCGTCCCGGCACCGGGAAGAAGCCCAACTTCCCCTTGAGCTGCGGGTTCTGCTCCACGACCGTGCGGGCGAGTCCTGGCACCGCCACCATCTGCGCGACCTGGCCCCGCGCGAACACCTGGGCCTGCGGCGGGTGTTCCTCGTCGGCGCCGACGGGACCCTCGCCGAGCGCCTGCAACCGCTGGTAGAAGTCCATGCCGCGGAGCGCGGCCGGGGTGTCCAGGGTGCCGTGCCAGCCACCGCCGCCCCCGTCGTCGGCGAGGCCGCCGCCCTCCTCCCAGATGAACCCGGCGAGCGTGTACCAGTCCTGCCCTGCGAGGTAGATGCCCTGGTTCCCGCCGGAGTTGAGCTGTTCGGTGGCGTCGAGCCAGGCGTCCCGGTCGCGCGGCGGCGCGGTGACGCCGGCCTGTTCGAAGAGGTCCTTGCGGTAGATGACCACCCGGTTGGCCGCGTACCAGGGGATACCGTACTGGTGGGACATCAGCTGCCCTGGCTCGGCGAGGCCGGGCAGCCAGTCCTCACCGCCCCAGTGCAGCCGGGCCTCCAGGGTCAGGTCGAGCAGCCGGTCGCGCTCCACGTACTGCGAGACCTGGGTGTTGCCGACCTCGATGACGTCGGGGCCTTCCTCGGTGCCGGTGTCCACGGCGGCCTGCACCTTGTCGCCGATGCCGGTCCACTCCTGGATGCGGATGTCGAGGCGCAGCCCGGAGTTCTTGCGCTCGAACTCCTCGGTGAAGCGCCGCAGGAACTCCTCGGGCGCGCTGCCCTTCATCAACCACACGGTGACCGTGCGCCGATCCTCGCCGCCCGGGAGCAGTCCGCACCCGGCGAGGAGGCCGGCGGATGCGCAGGCGGCGAGGAGGCTTCGACGTCTCACGAGGGGTCCTGTTCTCTCTGCTGGACAGGGGAAGGGGCCCGACGTGGGGGACGAGTACCTGGGACTCGTACGGGTGTTCTGGATTTTGGTATGGACCAATGCGGAGGTCAAGTGCGCCCGCGATGTCTCGCGCCGGACGGCGGCTTGGGGCACGGTGGAGTGACGCGTGACCCCCGTGACGCTCCGGCCGTCGCGGGCCCACCGAGAGGAGCACCGGCATGTCCGATCACACCTACCGGGTCACCGAGATCGTCGGCACCTCGCCCGACAGCGTCGAGCAGGCTGTCCGCAACGGCATCGCCCGCGCCTCGCAGACCGTGCGCAACCTCGACTGGTTCGAGGTGACGCAGGTGCGCGGCCACATCGAGGACGGGCAGGTGGCGCACTGGCAGGTCGGCCTCAAGGTCGGCTTCCGCCTGGACGCCCCGGCCTGACACCCACGGACCGGTCTGACACCCACGGACCGGCCTGGCAACCACGGACCGACCGGCAGCCTGGCCCGAGACCCACCCGCCCGACACCGGCCCACCCGGCATCGGCCCGGCATCGAGCGCCCGGCAGCCGTCCGCCCGGCCCCCGCCGTCAGGTGCGCCCGTCCTGCTCCTGTGCCTCGCCCAGCGCCTCCGACGGCGCGGTCCAGCGCGCCCGTACGACGGTGAGACCGGCGCGTTCGGCGTCGTCGCAGACCAGTTCGTCGTCGTCGACGAGCATCCGGATCTCGCGGGTGCGGGCGAGCTGCCGCAGCACCTCCAGTTTGGTGTGGCGGGCGGGCCTGCGGTCCTGGTCGTCCCGCATGTGCAGCCGGCCCTCGGGCAGCCCCTGCGCGGCGAGCCAGGCGAGCGTGTCCCGGCGGCAGCGCTCGGGCCGTCCGGTCAGATAGACGACCTCGCACTCCTCGGCGCTCGCCAGCGCCAGCGCGATGCCCTCGGCGAGCGGCGGATCGTCCGGGGCGGCGGCGAAGAAGGCGTTCCAGTCGCGCGGCTTGCTTTCGAGGAACCGCTGCCGGTGCGCGGTGTCGGCGAGGGTGTTGTCGAGGTCGAAGACGGCGACGGGAGGCGCGCTGCTGTCGGTCACGCGCCCACCCTAGACAGACGGGCGCCCGCGCCGGGCAGATTCCTGTCGGCCCTCTCCGGATCACACTCCGCCCAGGACAGCCGCGCACGCCGTCCGACCCGACCGGCCCCGGCTGACCCGACCGACCCGGTCTTCCGGGCCGTCACCCGTATGGATCATGCTTCTCCCATGCCACCCTCCGCCCTCCCCTCCCCCCGTGCCGCCCTGATCGGCGCGGCCCGCCGGCGTCCCTGCACCCTCGTGGTCTGCCGGGGCTGCTGCTGCGGCGATCCGCGCAAACACCCGGGCACCGACCACGTCCGGCAGTTGGAACGGCTGCGCGCGGCGGCGGCCGAGCACGGCTTCCAGGTGCGGACGACGGACTGCCTGGGCCCCTGCGACCAGGCGAACGTCATCGTCGTCCAGCCGTCGGCGGCCGGGCGGCTGGCCGGCGGGCGGCCCGTCTGGATCGGGTTCGCGATGGACGAGGACTGCACGGAGGAGATCGCCGGGTGGGCGGCGGCCGGCGGCCCGGGTCTCGCCGCGCCGCCGGTCACCCTGGAGCTGCAGTTCATCGCGCCGCCACGGCCCGGCACACGCAAGCCCGGCCGCCGCTGACACCGGCCATATTGCTCATGGGAACCATTTTCATATAGCGTCCGCGGTGCTCGCCCTCTCCCCCTGGGGGCGAGCACCCACCGACGACGAGGTTCCCCATGGCTGTCCCCAAGCGGAAGATGTCCCGCAGCAACACCCGCCACCGCCGCGCCCAGTGGAAGGCGGCCACGCCCACGCTGGTCCCGGTCACCGTCGACGGCGTCCGCCATCTGGTCCCGCAGCACCTGGTCCGGGCCTACCGGCGCGGGCTGCTGCGGCCCGAGGGCTGACCACGGATGCCGCACCGACGCCCGCCCGCCCCCGCCCTGCCCGTCACCGTGCTGTCCGGCTTCCTCAGGGCCGGCAAGACCACGCTGCTCAACCATGTCCTCGCCAACCGCGAGGGGCTCAGGGTCGCCGTGATCGTCAACGACATGAGCGAGGTCAACATCGACGCGGCGCTGGTGCGCGGCGGCGGCGCGGCCCTCTCAAGGACCGAGGAACGCCTGGTCGAGCTGACCAACGGATGCATCTGCTGCACCCTGCGGGACGATCTGCTGGTGGAGGTGGAACGGCTGGCCCGGGAGGGCCGCTTCGACCATCTGCTGATCGAGAGCTCCGGCATCTCCGAACCGCTGCCCGTCGCCGCCACGTTCGCCTTCGCCCGGGACGACGGCGCGACCCTCGGGGACGTCGCCAGGCTCGACACGATGGTCACCGTCGTGGACGCCGCGCACTTCCTGCCGGAACTGGAACGCGGCGACGGACTCGCCGCCCGCGGGCTCGCCCCCTTCGAGGACGACGACCGCACGGTCAGCGATCTCCTCGTCGACCAGGTCGAGTTCGCGGACGTCGTCGTCCTCAACAAGCTCGACCTTGTCGACGCGCGCACCGCGAACCGGCTGCGGGCCGCGCTCGCCCGGCTCAACCCCGTGGCCCGGACGGTCACGGCCACGCACGGCCGGGTGGAGCTGCGACACGTCCTCGGCACCGGCCTGTTCGACCTGGAGCGCGCCCAGCAGGCACCGGGCTGGGTACGGGAGTTGAACGGCGAACACGTACCGGAGACGGAGGAGTACGGCATCTCCTCCACCGTGTTCCGCTCCGAACTCCCCTTCCACCCGGCCCGGTTGTGGCGGTTCGTCACCGAGGAGCTGGACGGCGGCGGCTTCGGGCGGGTGCTGCGCTCCAAGGGGTTCTTCACTCTCGCGACCCGCCCCGAGGTGACGGGCCTGTGGTCGCAGGCCGGCTCGGTGGCCCGCTTCGAGCCGTCCGCCGCCCGCGACGCGGAGGCGCCCTACGCCCAGGAACTGGTCTTCATCGGCACCGGCCTCGACGCCGACGCCCTGCGCGCGGCCCTGGCCCGCTGTCTCCTCACACCGGGAAGCCCGCCGCCCACGGCCGACCCCTTCCCGGCCTGGGAGACCCACGGCATCGACGACACCTGCGACCTGGAGCACGGGAATCTGCCGGCCCGGGAGGTGTTGAACACGGTGTGAGTTCTCTGATCAGCGACGTCCGCTTCTCCGTCCTCGACCGGTCCCGCACCCGCGAGGGACACACCGACGCGCAGGCGCTGCGGGACACCGTGCGGCTGGCCCAGGATCTGGAGCGGCTCGGCTACCACCGGTTCTGGGTGTCCGAGCACCACGGGGTGCCCGGGGTGGCCGGTTCGGCGCCGACCGTGCTGGCCGCCGCCGTCGCGGCCGCCACCGGGACCATCCGGGTCGGCACCGGCGGGGTCATGCTGCCCAACCACCGGCCGCTCGTGGTGGCCGAGCAGTTCGGCGTCCTGGAGTCCCTCTTCCCGGGCCGGATCGACATGGGTCTCGGCCGGTCCGTGGGCTTCACCGGCGGGGTGCGCAAGGCCCTCGGGCACGGCAAGGACGACGCCGACGACTTCGCCGGGCAGCTCGACGAACTGCTCGGCTGGTTCCGCGGCACCTCACCGACCGGCGTGCGGGCCCGGCCGTCGGAGGGGCTGACCGTGCCGCCGTTCGTGCTGGCCATGGGCGAGGGCGCCGAGATCGCGGCCCGCGCGGGCCTGCCGATGGTGATCGGCGACCTCCGGGACCGGGAGCGGATGCGGCGCGGCGTCGACACCTACCGGGCCCGCTTCCGTCCCTCCCCCTGGGCGGCCGAGCCGTACGTCGTCGTCTCCGGGACGGTCGCGGTCGCCGCCGACGCCGCAAAGGCCCGGCGGATCCTCGTCCCCGAGGCCTGGTCGATGGCGTACTCCCGCACCCACGGCAGCTTCCCGCCACTGGCCCCCGCCGAGCGCGTCGAGGCCCTCGCCATGACCGAACGGGAGCGCGGGTTCTACGAGACGGGCCTGGCCGGGCAGCTCGCCGGGACCCCCGAGCAGGTCGCGGCCGAGCTTGAGGCGGTCCTGAAGGAGACCGGCGCCCAGGAGGTGCTGGTCACCACCAGCACCTACGACCGGACGGCCCTGCTCGACTCCTACCGCGGGCTCGCCGACATCTTCGGCGGCGCGGCCTGACCGATCACTGATCACCGGCCACCGGCCGCCGCTCACTCGGGCGGTGGCTCACCGGTGTCCGCCGCCTTCGGCCGGTCCGACGCCGGCCGGTGCGCGGTGACCAGCAGCGTCCCGTCGGCCGCGTCCACCCTGGCCTGGTCGCCCGCCAGCAGATCGCCCGCGAGGAGCAGGTCGGCGAGCCGGTCGTCGACCTCGCGCTGGATGGTGCGGCGCAGCGGGCGGGCGCCGAAGTCGGGCTGGTGGCCGAGGTCGGCGAGCAGGTCGGCAGCCGCGTCGGTGACCTCGAGGGTGACGTCCTGGGCGCGCAGCCGGCGCCTGGTGTGGTCGAGCAGCAGCCCGACGATCTCGCGCAACTGGGCGCGGTCCAAGCCGCGGAAGACGATGATCTCGTCGATCCGGTTGAGGAACTCGGGTCGGAAGTGCTGGTTGAGGACCGGCATCACCGACTCGCGCACCTTGCCGTAGTCGTCGACGCCCGCCGCGAGGATGCGGTCGGCGCCGATGTTCGACGTCATGATGACGACGGTGTTCTTGAAGTCGACGGTGCGGCCCTGGGAGTCGGTGAGGCGGCCGTCGTCGAGGAGTTGCAGCAGGGTGTTGAAGACGTCCGGGTGCGCCTTCTCGACCTCGTCGAGCAGCAGTACGGCGTACGGCTGCCGGCGGACCGCCTCGGTGAGCTGTCCCGCCTCCTCGTGGCCGACGTATCCGGGCGGGGCGCCGACCAGCCGGGAGACGGTGTGCCGTTCCTGGAACTCGCTCATGTCGAGGCGGATCATGCGGTTCTCGTCGCCGAAGAGGGCGGCGGCGAGCGCGCGGGCCAGCTCGGTCTTGCCGACGCCGGTGGGGCCGAGGAAGAGGAAGCTGCCGACGGGCCGGTCCGGGTCGCTCATGCCGGCCCGCGCGCGGCGCACGGAGCGGGCGACGGCGGTGATCGCCTCGTCCTGGCCGACGACCCGCTCGTGCAGGTGCTCCTCCAGCTTCATCAGCCGGGCCCGCTCCTCCTCGGTGAGCTGGGCGACCGGGATGCCGGTGGTGCGGGAGACGACCTCGGCGACGTCCTCCGCGGTCACCCTCGGGGTCCGCTCCTCGCCCTGCCCCGCCTCGGCCAGCTCGATCTCGGCCTCGGTGATCCGGTCACGCAGTTCCCGGGCCCGCTCGTACTCCTCGTCCGCGACGGCCTGGTCCTTCTCCCGGTTCAGGGCGGCGAGCCGGTCCTCGATCTCCCGGGTGTCGGCGAGCGGTGTCCTGGCGCGCAGCCGGACCCGGGCGGCGGCCTGGTCCATCAGGTCGATGGCCTTGTCGGGCAGGAACCGGGAGGTGATGTACCGGTCGGACAGCTCGGACGCCGCGACCACCGCCTCGTCGGTGATCCTGACCTGGTGGTGGGCCTCGTAGCGGTCGCGCAGGCCGCGCAGGATCTCGATGGTGTCGTCGACGGTCGGCTCGCCCACCAGGATCGGCGCGAACCGGCGCTCCAGGGCGGCGTCCTTCTCGATGTGCCTGCGGTACTCGTCGACGGTGGTCGCGCCGATCAGGTGCAGTTCGCCCCTGGCCAGCGCGGGCTTGAGCATGTTGCCCGCGTCGAGGGCGCCGTCGCCGCCGCCGCCCGCGCCGACGACGGTGTGCAGCTCGTCGAGGAACAGGACCAGTCCGTCGGCGTGCTCGCGCACCTCGTCGAGCACCTTCTTCAGGCGCTCCTCGAACTCGCCCCGGTACTTGGTGCCCGCCACCAGACCGGCCAGGTCGAGGGAGACCAGCCGCTTGCCCGCGAGGGTGCGCGGGACGTCGTCGGCGACGATGCGCTGGGCGATGCCCTCGATGATGGCGGTCTTGCCGACGCCGGGGTCGCCGATCAGGACCGGGTTGTTCTTGCTGCGCCGGGAGAGCACCTCGATGGTCTGCTCGACCTCCTCGTCCCGTCCGATGACGGGGTCGAGGCGGCCGGCCCTGGCGTCCTCGGTGAGGTCGCGGCCGTACTCGTCGAGCGTGGGGGTGCTGCTGGGGCCCGCTCTGCGCTCGGGCTCGGCGGCGGGCAGCCTGCCGCTCTCCCAGCCGCTGTCGTCGAGGGCGCGTCCCGCGGCCGACTCGGGGTTGGCGGCCAGGGCCCGCAGCAGGTGTTCGGGGCCGATGTAGGAGGAGCCCTCCGCGCGGGAGAGCTGGTAGGCGTCGAGGAGGGCCCGTTTGGCGGCCGGGGTGAGGGTGGCGGGCTCGGTGCGCTCGGCGCCGGCGGGCCCGACGGTGAGCCGGTCCCTGATGCGGTCGGGGTCGACGCCCGCCTCGGTGAGCAGTCTGCGGGTGGAGTCGTGCCGGGTGGCGGCGGCCAGCAGATGCCGGGCGTCCAGGTCCTCGGCGCCCTCGGCGGCGGCCAGCTCGCGCGCCTCGGCGACCAGCTCGCGGGCGCGTTCGGACAGCAGGCTGCCGATGTCGACGCGCTGCGGCCTGCGGGTCGGCGCGGCACCCCCGCCCGCGCCCTGGCCGAAGAAGCGGGACATCAGCTCGTCGAACTCCTCGAAGGGGCTGCGCCCGAATCCGAATCCTGGAGTGGTCATGCCACAGCCCTTCCGTACGACGACGACCGATGTCCCCGCCTTCCAACGTGGCACAGGGCCGGGCCCCCCGCACCCGCGCGAGCGGCGAGCGGCGAGCGGCCCGCATACGATCGAGGACCGCCGACCGCCCACGGAGCCCCGCCATGCCCACTCCCCCCACGCCTCCCGTTCAGCCCCCTCAGCCCGCTCAGCCCGCTCCCGCTACCCGCCACGACCCGTACGTCCGCGTCCGCGGCGCCGCCGAGCACAACCTGCGGGACGTGGACGTCGACATCCCGCGTGACGTGCTGGCCGTCTTCACCGGGGTGTCCGGGTCGGGGAAGTCGTCGCTGGCGTTCGGGACGATCTACGCGGAGGCGCAGCGCCGCTACTTCGAGTCGGTGGCGCCCTACGCGCGCCGGCTGATCCACCAGGTCGGGGCGCCGAAGGTGGGCGAGATCAGCGGGCTGCCGCCGGCCGTGTCGCTCCAGCAGCGCCGCTCGGCGCCGTCCTCGCGCTCCTCGGTCGGCACGGTCACCAATCTGTCGAACTCGCTGCGGATGCTGCTCTCCCGGGCCGGTGACTACCCGCCCGGCGCCGAACGGCTCGACTCGGACGCCTTCTCGCCCAACACGGCGGCCGGTGCCTGCCCCGAGTGCCATGGGCTCGGGCGGGTCCACCGGACGACGGAGGAGCTGCTGGTCCCCGACCCCTCGCTGTCGATCAGGGACGGCGCGATCGCCGCCTGGCCCGGCGCCTGGCAGGGCAAGAACCTGCGGGACATCCTCGACGCGCTCGGGTACCCGGTGGACCGGCCGTGGCGGGAGCTGCCGGCCGAGCAGCGCCGGTGGATCCTGTTCACCGACGAGCAGCCGGTGGTCACCGTGCATCCGGTGCGGGACGCCGACCGCATCCAACGGCCCTACCAGGGAACGTACATGAGCGCCCAGCGGTATGTGCTGAAGACGTTCGCCGACTCCCGGAGCCAGACCCTGCGGGCGAAGGCCGAGCGGTTCCTGACCAGTACGCCGTGCCCGGTGTGCGGCGGCGGCAGGCTGCGGCCCGAGGCGCTGGCGGTGACGTTCGCGGGGCGCAACGTCGCCGAACTCGCCGCTCTGCCGCTGCTCGAACTGGTCGCGGCACTCGACGGCGACGGCGGCGGCTCGGAGGCGGCCCGGGTCCTCACCGACGATCTGCGCTCCAGGATCGACCCGGTCGTGGAACTCGGCCTCGGCTACCTCAGCCTGGACCGGGCGACCCCGACCCTGTCGGCGGGCGAACTCCAACGGCTGCGCCTGGCAACCCAGTTGCGGTCGGGCCTGTTCGGGGTGGTGTACGTCCTCGACGAACCGTCGGCGGGCCTGCACCCGGCGGACACCGAGGCCCTGCTGACCGTCCTGGATCGGCTGAAGGCCGCGGGCAACTCGGTGTTCGTGGTCGAGCACCACCTCGATGTGGTCAGGGGCGCCGACTGGCTGGTGGACGTGGGCCCCGGGGCCGGTGAGCACGGCGGACGGGTGCTGCACAGCGGGCCGGTCGCCGACCTGGCGCACGCGCGGGAGTCGGCGACGGCCCGCTTCCTCTTCGGCCGCTCCCCCGTCCCGGCCCGCCAAGTACGCGAGCCGAAGGGCCGGTTGAAGGTGGGCCCGATCACCCGGCACAACCTGCGCGGGGTGACGGCCGAGTTCCCGCTCGGGGTGCTCACCGCCGTCACCGGTGTCTCCGGTTCCGGGAAGTCCACGCTGATCGGCGAGATCACCGAGGAGCTGCCCGGGGTGCGGCGGCTGGTCCATGTCGACCAGCGGCCGATCGGCCGCACCCCGCGCTCCAACCTGGCGACCTACACGGGCCTGTTCGACGTGGTGCGCAAGGAGTTCGCGGCCACCGACCAGGCGCGTGAACGGGGTTACGGGGTGGGCCGGTTCTCCTTCAACGTGCCGGGCGGGCGGTGCGAGACCTGCCAGGGCGAGGGGTTCGTCAGCGTCGAACTCCTCTTCCTGCCGAGCACCTACGCGCCCTGCCCCGACTGCGGCGGGGCCCGCTACAACCCCGAGACCCTCGAAGTGGCCTACCGGGGACGGAACATCGCGCAGGTGCTCGACCTGACGGTGGAGAGCGCGGCGGAGTTCTTCGCCGGGACCCCGGCCGTGGCGCGCAGCCTCGACACCCTGCTCGACGTCGGTCTCGGCTATCTGCGGCTCGGCCAGCCCGCCACCGAACTGTCCGGCGGTGAGGCCCAACGCATCAAGCTGGCCAGCGAGTTGCAGCGCGGCCGACGCGGCGACACCCTCTACCTGCTGGACGAGCCGACCAGCGGACTGCACCCGGCGGACATCGAGGTGCTGATGGCCCGGCTGCACGGCCTGGTCGACGCGGGCCACACCGTCGTCGTCGTGGAGCACGACATGGCGGTGGTGGCCGCCGCGGACTGGGTGATCGACCTGGGACCCGGCGGCGGCGAGGCAGGCGGCCGCGTCGTCGCGACGGGACCGCCCGAGGAGGTGTCCCGCGCCCCGGGGAGCAGGACGGCGCCGTATCTCGCGCGGGAGGTGGGCTGACGGCGCTCGGCGACCAGTTCGCGGAGCAGGCTGTGCGTCTCGTTCGTGTCGTTCGTGCGGACGGTGGCGGTCGTGACCGGAGTCCCGGAGTCCGGGAGTCCCGGCGGTCCGGAGTCCCGGCGTCCCGGCGGTCCGGAGTCCCGGCGGTCCGGCTCCGGCTCCGGCTCCGGCCGCCGGGGGACGGGACGAGGTCAGTCGTCGGCGGCCGGGGAGCCGGTCGCTCGCGCGGCTGAGGTGCGGGGGCGCCTGAAGCCCCTCATGCCGACCGCGTCGACGACCCGGGCCCGCGCCGTCACCGGGACCTCGACGGCGGGCCGGGCCGCCGGGTCCTGGGAGGTGGCGGCCGGTTCGGGTGCCGGGGCCAGGGGCGACCACCGCAGCCGGGCCGTCGGGGGGCGGTGGCCTCCCTGGTGGTCGGGGGTGGGCGTGGGCCGGGACGCGTGGGCCAGGGTGCGGCGGTCGGGGTGCGTGCCCGGGGGCAGCGGGGGGCGCAGCCGCACGTCGGCCACCAGGCCGCGGGTCGACACCACCCGCCACACCGACGTCAGCAGTGACTCCTCGCCGATGAACGCGGGGGCCGTGCTGGGGGTGGCCCGGTCGGCGCCGGTGGTGACCAGGTAGCTCAGGCTCACCGGCTGGACCGGGACACCGGCGTCGAGCGCCGCCTGGAACGCCGCGCGGCGGAAGGTGCCCTGGGCCCGGCCGCACCAGGTGCTGCCCTCGGGGAAGACGGCGACGGCCTGCCCGGCGCGCAGCGCGTCGGCCATGCGGGCGACCGTCGCGGGCAGGGCGCGCAGCCGGTCCCGGTCGATGAACAGCACACCGGCCCGTGCGACCAGCGGGCCCGCCACCGGCCAGCGGCGGATCTCCGCCTTGGCGAGCATGCGGGCCGGGCGGACGGCGGCGAGCAGCGGGATGTCCAGCCAGGAGATGTGGTTGGCGACCAGCAGCAGCCCGCCGTCGGGTGCGGCGGTCCCGGTGATCCGCGCCCGTACCCCGGCCGCCCGCACGATCGAGCGGCACCAGGCGCGGATCGCCCGCGCGGGTATCGCCCGGCCGAGGGGCAGCAGGCAGACGCCCGCGAGGAGCAGCAGCAGGACGGCGGTCATCCGCAGGACCGCGCGCGGCGGGGCCGTGGCGGGCCCCGCCGGTTCGACGCACGCCCGGGGGGTGCAGGGCGCGCTGGGCAGCCAGCCGCTCATCAGGCCGGGACGAGCGAGAGGAAGTGCCGCAGGTAGCGCGGGTTGACCCGGCGCATCGACAGCAGCACGTACAGGTCGGCGACCCCGAAGTCCGGGTCGTGGGCGGGCGGGGCGCAGACCCAGGCGCCGAGGCGGAGGTAGCCGCGCAGCAGGGCCGGGAGTTCGGCGCGGCCGGCGGGGGCCGCGGGGGTGGCGGGGGTCCACGGCAGCAGCGGGCGGACCTGGAACTCCTCGGGGGCGAGGTGCTTGGCGCTGACCCGGTCCCAGGTGGCGGCGGCGAGGGCGCCGCCGTCGGCCAGCGGGATGGAGCAGCAGCCCGCCAGCCACTCGTGGCCGCGGTCGACCATGTAGCGGGCGATGCCGGCCCAGATCAGGCCGATGACGGCGCCGTCGCGGTGGTCGGGGTGCACGCAGGAGCGGCCGACCTCGACCAGTCCGGGGCGGATCGCGTCGAGGGCGGTGAGGTCGAACTCGCCCTCCGAGTAGAGGCGTCCCGCGACGGCCGCGCGCTCGGGGGGCAGCAGCCGGTAGGTCCCGACGACCTGGCCCGTGGTCTCCTCGCGGACCAGCAGGTGGTCGCAGTAGGCGTCGAAGGCGTCGATGTCGTGGCCGGGCTGCGGGGTGGTGAGCAGGGCGCCCATCTCGCCGGCGAACACGTCGTGCCGCAGCCGCTGCGCGGCACGGACGTCTCCCTCGTCGCGGGCGAGGGAGACGGTGTAGCGGGTGGGTGCCGCGGGCTGCGGGGGGCGGTCGAGCGTGGAAACGCCGGTCATGGCTCTCTCCTGGTCGCGGGCCGGTTCGGCGAGGCGGGCGGCCGAGCGGGGCGTTCGGCCTGCCGCCCCTGTTCTTCCGATGCCGACTGACCGTCGCGTGTCCGGTGCGGAGAGCGCGGGTGTGAGGTTGCTGAACGGCTCGCACAGCCGTCCGCGTTCACGTCACGGCCATACGATGCTCCGGCCGCGCCCGTGTCCTCGCCGTGTCGTGGACATGCGAGACGGGGCCGGGGAGCACCACTCCCGGCCCCGCCCGTCCGCGCTCACGGCGAACGCTGTGCGTGCGGGCCCGCTACCGCTTGCCCGCCTTGCGGGTGGCGCGCAGCCACTCGCGGTTCATGCTCGTGATCGAGACGAGGGGGATGCCCTTGGGGCAGGCGGTCGCGCACTCGCCCGCGAGGGTGCAGCCGCCGAAGCCCTCCTCGTCCATCGTCGCGACCATGTCCAGGACCCGGGTCTCCCGTTCGGGGGCGCCCTGGGGCAGCACGTTCAGGTGGTTGATCTTGGCGGACGTGAACAGCATCGCCGCGCCGTTCGGGCAGGCGGCCACGCACGCCCCGCAGCCGATGCACTCGGCGTGCTCGAAGGCGAAGTCGGCGTCGGGTTTCGGGACCGCCGTGGCGTGCGCCTCGGGGGCCGCTCCGGTGGGCGCGGTGATGTAGCCGCCGGCCTGGATGATCCGGTCGAACGCGGACCGGTCGACGACGAGGTCCTTGATGACGGGGAAGGCCGCCGCCCGCCAGGGCTCGATGTCGATGGTGTCGCCGTCCTGGAAGGACCGCATGTGCAGCTGGCAGGTGGTGGTGCGCTCGGGGCCGTGCGCGTCGCCGTTGATGACGAGGCTGCACGCGCCGCAGATGCCCTCACGGCAGTCGTGGTCGAAGGCGACCGGGTCGTCGCCCTTGAGGATCAGCTCCTCGTTGAGGGTGTCGAGCATCTCGAGGAACGACATGTCGGAGGAGATGCCGTCCACCTCGTACGTGGACATGGCGCCTTCGGCGTCGGCGTTCTGCTGCCGCCAGACGCGCAGGGTGAGCCTCATGCGTAGCTCCGCTGGGTGGGGTGGACGTACTCGAAGACGAGGTCTTCCTTGTGCAGGACGGGCGCGTCACCGGTGTCGGTGAACTCCCAGGCCGCCGCGTAGCCGAACCTGTCGTCCTGGCGGGCGGCCTCGCCGTCGGGCGTCTGGGACTCCTCGCGGAAGTGGCCGCCGCAGGACTCGGCGCGCTCCAGCGCGTCCAGGCACATCAGTTCGGCGAGTTCGAGGTAGTCGACGACGCGGTTGGCCTTCTCCAGGGACTGGTTGAACTCCTCGCCGCTGCCGGGGACCTTGACGCGCCGCCAGAACTCCTCGCGGATCTGCGGGATGCGTTCGAGGGCCTTGCGCAGCCCGGTGGCGGTGCGGGCCATGCCGCAGAACTCCCACATGAGTTCGCCCAGTTCGCGGTGGAAGGAGTCGGGGGTGCGGTCGCCGTCCACCGACAGGATCAGGTTGAGCCGGTCCTCGGTGTCCGCCACGACCTCTTCCACGACGGGGTGCCGGGCGGTGACGGGCTCCTGGTGGGGGTTGCGGGCGAGGTAGTCGTTGATGGTCGCGGGGAGCACGAAGTAGCCGTCGGCCAGGCCCTGCATGAGCGCGGACGCGCCCAGCCGGTTCGCGCCGTGGTCGGAGAAGTTGGCCTCGCCGATCGCGAAGAGGCCGGGGACGGTGGTCTGGAGGTCGTAGTCGACCCACAGTCCGCCCATCGTGTAGTGCACGGCGGGGTAGATCCGCATCGGCACCCGGTAGGGGTCCTCGTCGGTGATCCGCTGGTACATGTCGAAGAGGTTGCCGTACTTGGCCTCGACGGCGGCGCGGCCCATCCGGGTGATGGCGTCGGCGAAGTCCAGGTAGACGCCCTGTCCGCCGGGGCCGACACCGCGGCCCTCGTCGCAGACGTTCTTCGCGGCGCGGGAGGCGATGTCGCGGGGGACGAGGTTGCCGAAGGAGGGGTAGATGCGCTCCAGGTAGTAGTCGCGCTCGTCCTCGGGGATCTTGTTCGGCGGCCGGTCGTCGCCCTTGGCCTTCGGCACCCAGATCCGGCCGTCGTTGCGCAGCGACTCGCTCATCAGGGTCAGCTTGGACTGGTGGTCGCCGGTGCGCGGGATGCAGGTGGGGTGGATCTGGGTGAAGCAGGGGTTGGCGAAGTACGCGCCGCGCCGGTGCGCCCGCCAGATCGCGGTGGCGTTGGAGTTCATGGCGTTGGTCGACAGGTAGAAGACGTTGCCGTAGCCGCCGGAGGCGAGGACGACGGCGTCCGCGAAGTATGTGTCGATCCGGCCGGTGACGAGGTCGCGGGCGACGATGCCGCGCGCCTTCCCGTCGATCACGATGAGGTCGAGCATCTCGGTGCGCGGGTGCATCTCCACGTTCCCCGCGGCGATCTGCCGCGACAGCGCCTGGTAGGCGCCGAGCAGGAGTTGCTGTCCCGTCTGGCCGCGGGCGTAGAAGGTGCGGGAGACCTGGACGCCGCCGAAGGAGCGGGTGTCGAGGAGTCCGCCGTACTCGCGGGCGAACGGCACGCCCTGGGCGACGCACTGGTCGATGATCTCGACGGAGATCTGCGCCAGCCGGTGCACGTTGGACTCGCGGGCCCTGAAGTCGCCGCCCTTGACGGTGTCGTAGAAGAGACGGTGCACGGAGTCGCCGTCGTTGCGGTAGTTCTTGGCCGCGTTGATGCCGCCCTGGGCGGCGATGGAGTGGGCGCGGCGCGGGGAGTCCTGGTAGCAGAACTGGACGACGTGGTAGCCCTGTTCGGCGAGGGTGGCGCCGGCCGAGCCGCCCGCGAGGCCGGTGCCGACGACGATCACGGTGTGCTTGCGCCGGTTGGCGGGGTTGACGAGCTTCGCCTCGAAGCGGCGGGTGTCCCAGCGCTCGTGGATCGGCCCGGAGGGCGCCTTGGTGTCGGCGATCGGCTCGCCCACCGTGTGGTCGGTGTAGGTCATGGTCAGCTCACCACTCCGGTCATGACGCCCACGGGGACGGCGATGAAGCCGAGCGTGAGCAGCAGTGCGAGGACGTCGGCGACGGCCTTGAGGGCGCGGTCGCGGGTGCGGCCGCCGGCGCCGAGGGTCTGGGCCGCGCTCCAGAAGCCGTGCCGCACGTGCAGGCCGAGCGCGAGCATCGCGACGATGTAGATGACGTTGCCGTACCAGGTGGAGAAGGTGTCGATCACGTTCTGGTACGGGTGTCCGGGCTGGAAGCCGCCCGAGTGCACGGTGCCGGTCGTCAGGTCGAGGACGTGCCAGACGATGAAGAGGCCGAGGATGATCCCGCCCCAGCGCATCGTGCGGGTCGCGTAGCTGGCCCGCGCCTTCTTGTGGACGTACTTGACGGGGCGGGCCTTGAGGTCGCGGCGGCTCAGCTGGTAGGCGGAGGTGGCGTGCGCGACCACGGCGACGATAAGCACGATCCGGACCAGCCAGAGCGTCCACTCGTAGTGCATGAACGGTTCTCCGACGACCCGCAGCCAGTGCGCGTAGTGGTTGAACTCGCTCGCCCCGAAGAAGATCTTCAGGTTTCCGATCATGTGGACGACCAGGTACAGCAGCATGATCAGACCACTGACGGCCATCACGGTCTTCTTGCCGACGGAGCTGTCCCACACGGTGCGTGCCAAGGACGGCCGTCGGTCCGTCCGCGTTGCCAGAGCCATGAGAAGGACGGTACGGCGATCGATGCCCATCGGTCCAAGACATGGTACGGCTGGTTTCGATAGCCGCAGACTATGCTGGGGGGATGCAGTTCCAGCAGCTCCAGTACTTCGTGGCCGTCGCCGAGACCCGCCACTTCACCCGCGCCGCCGAACTCGTCCATGTCGCCCAGCCCTCGCTGTCTCAGCAGATCAAGGCGCTTGAGCGGGAGCTGGGCGCCGACCTGTTCCTGCGCGCCCGCGGCAACATCGCGCTGACCGACGCGGGCGAGGCGCTGCTGCCGCTGGCCCGGCGCATCCTCGCCGACGCGGACACCGCGCGGCACGAGGTGCAGGAACTGGTGCAGCTGCGCAGCGGGCGGGTGCGGCTGGGGGCGACGCCGAGCCTGTGCACGGGGCTGCTGCCCGACGTGCTGCGCGCCTTCCACGACCGGTACCCGGGGATCAGGCTGATGATCGAGGAGAGCGGCTCCCACGACCTGGTGCGGGAGCTGGCGCGCGGGGTGCTCGACCTGGCGCTGATCGTGCTGCCGCTGCCGCCGGCGTCGCCCGCGCTGACCACGGTGGAGCTGCTGCGGGAGGACCTGGTCGTGGTGTCGTCACCCGAGGCGCAGGCGCCGGGCGGACCCGGGCGGCGGTCGGTGCGGATCGCCGACCTGGAGGGGGAAAGGCTCGTGATGTTCCGGCACGGGTACGACCTGCGGGAGCTGACCGTGGCGGCGTGCCGGTCGGCCGGCTTCGAACCGGACTTCGCCGTCGAGGGCGGGGAGATGGACGCGGTGCTCGGGTTCGTGCGGGCGGGGCTCGGGGTCGCGGTGGTGCCGCGGATGGTCGCGACGCGGTCGGGGCGGGGGCTGCGGGTCACCCCGCTGGCCCGGCCGGGGCTCTCGCGGACGATCGCGCTGGCGCACCGCAGTGACGTGGCTCCGCCTCGGGCGGCGCGGGAGTTGCAGCGGATGTTGCTGGAGCGGTGACGGGGGGTTTGACCGGGGGGTGGGGGGGGTCGGTTCGTTGTCGGGTGCGGGTGGTGGGGGTTGCTCGCGCCGTTCCCCGCGCCCCTAAGCGGTCGTGGCCGTCCGTCGTCCCGTGCGGGTAGTGGGGGGTTGCTCGCGCCGTTCCCCGCGCCCCCAAAGCCGTCGTGGCCCTCCGTCGCCTGGTGCGGGTGGTCGGGGGTTGCTCGCGCCGTTCCCCGCGCCCCCAAAGCCGTCGTGGCCCTCCGTCGCCTGGTGCGGGTGGTCGGGGGTTGCTCGCGCCGTTCCCCGCGCCCCCAAAGCCGTCGTGGCCCTCCGTCGCCTGGTGCGGGTGGTCGGTGGTTGCTCGCGCCGTTCCCCGCGCCCCCAAAAACGTCGCCGCCCTCCGTCGTCTGGTGCGGGTAGTGGGGGGTTGCTCGCGCCGTTCCCCGCGCCCCCTTTTTTTGGGGCGCGGGGTTTCGGTCAGCCTGTTGCGTCTACCAGGGCCAGGTCGTGCAGGCGTTCCGGGGGGCCCGGACGCGCGTAGTACCAGCCCTGGGCCGTGTCGCAGCCCAGTATGCGGAGCTGTTCCGCCTGGGCGCCCGTCTCCACTCCCTCGACCGTGACCGCGAGGTCAAGGCTGTGGGCCAGCGAGACGATGCCCTCGACGATCTTCAGGTCCACCGGGTCGGCCGGGTACTGCTGCATGCCCTGGGTGAACGAGCGGTCCAGCTTGAGGACGCTCACCGGGAGCCTGCGCAGGTTGGCGAGGTTGGAGTAGCCGGTGCCGAAGTCGTCGAGGGCGATGTCGACGCCCATCTCGGCGAGCCGGCGCAGCGGCTTCAGGAGGTCGTCGTCGGCGCCGATCAGCGCCGACTCGGTGACCTCCAGGCAGAGCACGTCGGGATCGACGCCGGTGCGCTCCAGGATCTCCACCGTGTCCTGCACCAGCCGGGGATGGGTGAGCTGGCACGGCGACAGGTTGACGTTGATCCGCAACGGCCCCGCCTGCGCGTACCGTTCGCGCCACTCGCGGGCCTGCCGTACCGACTGTTCGAGGACCCAGCGGCCGAGCGGCACGATCAGGCCGGTGTGCTCGGCGAGCGGGATGAAGCGGTCGGGCCCGAGCACCCCGTGCTGCGGGTGCAGCCAGCGGACCAGGGCCTCGGCGCCGCGGACCCGGCCGTCGCCGAGGTGGACCAGGGGCTGGTACTCGATGAAGAACTCGCCCCGGTCGAGGGCCGTCGGCAGCGCGGTGGTCAGTCCGTGCCGGGTGATGGCGCGGGCGTCGGCCTCCGGGTCGGCCAGCTCGAAGCGGTTGCCGCCCGCCGACTTGGCCCGGTACATCGTGATGTCGGCGCTGCGCAGCACCTCCGCGGGGCTGCGCTCCCCCGCGGGTCCCTCGACGATGCCGATGCTGCCGCGCACGGTCAGCTCACGGCCGTCGACGCTGATCGGGGCGACCATGGCGTTCATGATGCGGGACGCCAGCTCGTCGACTTCCCGCTCGGTGTCGGGGCCGGTGGTGAGCGCCACGAACTCGTCGCCGCCGAGCCGGGCGACCATCTCGCCCGGCGCGGTCGCGCACGCCTGGAGCCGGTCGGCGACCTCGACGAGCAGCCGGTCGCCCGCGGCGTGGCCGAGGCTGTCGTTGACGGTCTTGAAGCCGTCGAGGTCGAGGTAGCAGAGGCCGAAGCGCTGGCCGTCGCCCGCGCCGAGCGCCTTCTCCAGGCGTTCGAAGAAGAAGGTCCTGTTGGGCAGCCCGGTGAGGGCGTCGTGGGTGGCCTCGTAGCGCAGCCGCAGGTTGAGCAGCCGGCGCTCGGTGGTGTCCTCCATCAGGGCCAGCTGGTACTGCGGGTTGCCGTCGGCGTCCCGCAGCAGGGAGACCGTGAGGTTGGTCCACAGGACCGTTCCGTCGGTGCGGGAGAACGCCTTCTCGACGTGGTAGTGCTCGCGCTCGCCGCGGACCAGTTCGTCGTAGAGGGTCCAGGTCTGCGGGGCGTCCTCGGGGTGTGTCCACTCGGTGACCCGGCGGCCGCGGAAGGCCTGCTCGGTGAGGCCGAACATGCGCATCAGGGCGTTGTTGGTCTGGAGGATGTTGCCCTCCAGGTCGGCGATGCCGATCCCTATCGCCGCGCCCTCGAAGACCGCGCGGAAGCGGGCCTCGCTCGCGTGCAGGGCCTGGGCGACCACGCCCTGTGCCTTGAGGGCGGCGGCCGAGATCGCCTCCTGCTCGGCGAGCGTGCGTTCGCGCAGCGCCTGCGCGAACCCGGCGGCCATCGCGTGCTGGAGGCGGGAGGCGCGCACCCGCAGGTCCTGGGGGTCGCCGTCGCGTCCGCAGTACAGGACGAGGTAGGCGTCGACGCAGTCGAGGGTGCGGCTGAGCGCGTCCGGGTCGGTGCAGTGCGCCCCGACCAGGGCGGCGCCCACCGCGCGGCCCTCGTCGGCGTCCAGGGCCCTGGTGTGCAGGGCGTCGCTCAGCCGCCTCGCCAGCGGCAGCAGTACCTCCTCGAACTCCGGCCTGGTCAGCGAGGTGGAGGTGGCCGGGAACACCGACCGGCTCCAGATCGTCGCGAACCTGCGGAGTCTGTCCTCCGGCCCGTCCGGCTCGGCGATCACGCCGCGCGCCCGACGCCGGCGAACCCCGAGTAGGCGAAGGGGTCCTCGTCCTCCGGTGCGGTGTCCGGCCGCCAGTCGGGCATCGGCACCAGTCCCGGTTCCACCATCTCGTACCCCTCGAAGAACCGCGCGATCTCGTCGCGCGTGCGCATGATCAGTGGGTTGCGAATGTCCTTGTACACGTCCACGGCGCCCTCGGCCTGTTCGGTCGGCAGCGGAATTCCCTCGTACGAGGCGTGTGTGAGCACCAGCATGCTGCCCGGTGCGAGCGCCTCGCTCAACTCCCGCACCGCGGCGCCCGGCTCGTCCGCGTCCTCCACGAAGTGCAGGACGGCGACGAGGAGCAGGGCCACCGGACGGCCCAGGTCGAGCAGGCCGCGCACCTCCTCGCTGGCCAGGATCTCCTGCGGCTTGCGCAGGTCGGCGGCGACGACGGCGGTGTCGGCGTCGCCTTCGAGGACGGCCTGGCTGTGCGCGACGGCCACCGGATCGTGGTCGACGTACACGACGCGGGCGCCGGGCCTTGCGGCCTGGGCGACCTCGTGGACGGTGCCGAACGTCGGAATGCCCGAGCCGATGTCGAGGAACTGGGTGATGCCCTCCTCGGCCGCCGCGAACCGCACCGCGCGGCGCATGAACGCCCGGTTCGCCTGCATGATCTTGGGAAGTCCCGGCAGGAACTCCATGGCCTTTCGGGCCGCTTCCCGGTCGACCTCGAAGTTGTGCGAACCGCCCAGGTAGTAGTCGTAGATGCGCGCAACGCTCGGCACCGAGATGTCGATGCTTCGCGGGGCCCAGGCGGGACGCTCCATCTGGCTCTCCAAGGCGTAGGCGATCCGGTGTTCGAGCTGAGGCTACTGATCGCTTGCCAACAGAGCGAGTCGAAACGGAAATTGACCGTCCGTTCCCGGTCACTGCCTGCGGCACTTGCCCAATTCAACCAGCCGCGAGGCCCCGCTCAATGATGATGAATTCACGTGAACGACGGCAAAACGGCCCGTCCCTTCCGCGCTGTGCGGAAGGGACGGGCCGATCGGTCGTCGTGCTGCGTGGCCGGTGTGGATTCTCGGGGCTACTGCTTCGGCGCCCCGACCGGCTTTCCGTCGGGTGCGACGGCGTACCAGGTGCCGCCGACGCCCTGCCCGTTGGTGTCCCCCGCCGCCGCGTCGCCCGAGAAGGTGTAGATCGGCCAGCAGTTGATGGTCTGCTGCTTGACGCCGTCGGGCCGGGTGAAGTTCATCAGCCCCTTCTTCTGCACGCCCTTGGTGTCGTCGGAGGCGACCGGGGCGACCGCCGGCCATTTCTCCAGGCAGGTGCCGGTGCAGGCGGAGACCGGCTTGGGCCACGCCTCGTCCTTGAGGAAGCGGTAGACGGTCATGCCGTTCTTGTCGACGACGATCTCGCCGAGCTTGGGGTCGTTGCGGGTGGAGAGGCCCGGCTTTGCGGCGAGGGTCGCCTTCTTGCCGTCGGGGGCGAGCGCGAACCACTTGCCGCCCACGCCCTGGCCGACGATGTCGCCCGCCTTGGTGTCCTTGGCGTAGCGGTACGCGGGCCAGCCGCCGACCGTCAGCTGCTTGGAGCCATCGGTCCTGGTGACCTCGCCGAGCAGGGCCTTGTCGATGCCGGCGCCGGCCGTGGCGTCGTCGGCGGGCACCGGCGGCCAGGCGGTGGCGCAGTCGCCGTCGCAGCTCGACTTGGGCGGCTCCGCGGTGTCCGCGTCGAACCGGTAGAGGGTGCGGCCGGTGCCGTCGGTGAGGGTCTTGCCCAGCTCCGCGTTCTGGGAGACGGCCAGCTTGCCCGCCGACTGGCCGGCGGCGCCCGGCTGCCCGTCGGCGCCGTAGCCGTTGCTGGGGCTGGCGCTCGCGCCCACGCCGACGACACCGCCCGCGGCGGCCGTGGCACCCACGTTCTGGCTGCCCGCCGCGGGAGCGGTCTCCTGACCGCACGCCGTCGTCAGCGCCAGTACCGCCACGGCGCTTGCCGCGAGTGAGGCGCTCCGCCAGGTGGTCTTCATCGTCAACTCCCCATCATCACAACGGTGTTGCAACGCCCTGCTGCGCCGCCGCACGACCATGGGTACGCACGGGGACCGCCGTTGTGTTCAACCGTGGCGAACATTTCTTTTCGGACGCACGGCCGGGACCCCTCCGATCGCACGGCCGGGACCCCTCCGGTCGCACGGCCGGGGCCCTCCGGTCGCACGGCCGGGCCCTTTGGTCGCACGGCCGTGCGCATCGTCGCCGCGGCCAGGAGGGAGCGGATCAAACCGCGGGACGGCCTGGTTCCCCCATTCGAAGCAATCCTTCTGCGCCACGGCACGGTGCGCCCCCGGAACCTTCATCATCTCCGTCGTGCATCAACCCGAACCGACCCAATCCGCCCTGGCCGCGCGGGTCTTGGCGCTGGTCGCACTGACCTGGCTGCTGGTGGGGGCGCCGGCCGGCGCGGCGCGGGCCGACGCCTGCGCGTACGCGTCGACCGGACCGGAGGGCACCGGCGCGGTGGCGGTCGCCGGGCATCTCCACTGGCCCGTGCCGCCGGTCTGCAAGAAGCCCACGCCGCCGCCCGTGCCACCGCCCCCGAAACCCACGCCGACCTGCACCCCGACCCCGACACCGACCCCGACCCCGAGGCCCACCCCGACCAGGACGCCGCGGCCGACACCGACGCCCCGGCCGACCCCGACCCCGAAGCCCGTCCCGCCGCCTCCGCCGGCCGCGCGTCCCGCGCCGGCCGTGCCGGTGCCCACCCCGACGCCCACGCCCACGCCCACTCCGACCCCCACTCCGACGCCCACCCCGACCCCGACCCCGTCGGCGAAGCCCGCCCCGAGCCCGTCCGTCACCCCGGTGACGTACCCGCGCTACCGGGCGCAGCCGGCCCCTCAGCGGCCGGTGCGGGGCACCACGTCGCCGGTCACCTACGTCCTGCTCATCACGGCGCCCGCCGTGATCGCCGTCGCCGCGCTGCGGCCGCGCTGAATCTGGAGGCACCTCTTGCCGGATTGGCTTGTTCTCACCCTCGCGATGGTGGGCGCCTGTGTCGTGGTGATCGCCATCACCTTCCTGCGCAACCGCCGCGCGGCCGTCGACGAGGACACCAGCGAGACCCCCGACGTCATCGAGTACATGACGATGTGGATCGGCGTCGTGTACGCCATCGTCCTCGGCCTGGCCATGGCCGGGGTCTGGGAGGCGCGCGGCGCCGCCCAGGACCACGTGCAGACCGAGGCCGTCGCGCTGCACGAGATCTCGGAGCGGGTCAGGGTCTATCCGCCCGACGCCCGGGACCGCATTCGGGACGATGTCAACGCCTATGTCGGACAGGTCGTCCACACCGAGTGGAAGACGATGGCCGACCACGACCGGCTCACCGCGCGCGGGAACGAACTGTTCCAGCGGATGCGGGACGACGTCACCGACTACCAGCCGAAGTCGGACTTCGAGGCGCAGGCCTATCAGCCGCTCCTCGACCAGATCGCGGCGGCGGCCGAGGCGCGCGCCGACCGGGGCAACTCGATGGGCGCGACCATGCCGAACGTGGTGTGGTTCGGCCTGCTGACCGGGGCCGTCATCACGATCGGCATGGTCTTCGCGCTCCAGATCAGGCGCACCGGGCGGGAGATCGTCCTCGCCGGGCTGTTCTCGGCGCTGATCGCGTTCCTGCTGTTCCTGATCTGGGACTTCGACTCGCCCTACAGCCGGGGCATCACAGCCTCGGCCGAACCGTTCCTGCGGCTGTTCCCGCAGATCATGGGCTGACGGCTCCTCACCCGAGGGGACCGCGGGGGACGTCCGCCACGCCGCCGGCGTCCCCCGGCCGCGGGACGGGCCGTCCCCTGAGCGGCCCACACCCTTGCCCCATTCGCGCGGCCGGGATCGCGCGCACGCACAGGTGTTCCTAGCGTTTCGGACATCGAGGTGCATTGACGACATGAGCGGAAAAGGTCCGCGGCTGCTCCTCGGGGACCTGGAGGAACCACCATGCGCGCGATACGCGTCGCTACGGCCGCGCTGTTTGGCGTCGGCGCCCTCGCCCTCTCCGCGCCCGCCGCGCTCGCCAACGGCGGCGACCACTCCGCCCCGTTCGGCTTCGGTGTGCAGCCCTCGACGATCGCGGCGGGCGGTCAGCTCACCCTCCGTCTCGACCGGGACCGCGGGGGCTGCAAGGGGCCCGCACGGGTCTCCTCGGGCGTCTTCGACACCGTCACCATCGAGCCGGGGCGGTCCTCGGTCACGACGACGGTCGACTGGGACGCCCGCGCGAACGCGGAGTACCAGGTCACGTTCATGTGTGACGGCATGAACGGGTCCACGGCGGTGACCATCGCGGGCGGCCGCGGCGACCACGACCGGGGCGACCACGACCGGGGTGACCACGGCAGGGACGACTACGGCCGAGGTGACCACGACCGGGGCGACCACGGCCGGGACGACTACCGTGATCCCTACTACAACCGCGGTGTGCACGCCGGTGAGGGCGGCAGCGTCGCCGGGTTCGACCTCAAGGAGCTGGGGCTCGGCGCGGCTCTCATCGCGGGCTCCGTGGGCGCGGCGTACCACTTCTCGCGCCGTCGCTCGGGGGAGGACACCGGCTGACCGGCCGCCCCGACCCGCGCGGTGCAGCACCTCGCCCCGGACCCTGGGAAGGGTGACCGGGGCGAGGTGCTGTGCGGCCCTGACCGGGTACCGGCCGACGGAAGGGGCCGGCCTCCCGAAGGGGGAGGAGGCCGGGCCCCTGGCGGCGGTCGGTCAGATGCGCCGCTCGGACCTGCGGCGCATCCAGAACAGCCCGCCGCCGATCACGGCCGCGGCCACCAGGCCACCGCCGATGGCCATGTCGGCGGGGGTCGCGCCCGAGCCGCTGCTGCTGCCGCCGAGCCCGCCGCGGACACCGCCGATGACGGTGAAGGCGGCCGGGCGGGTGAGGGTGCGCCCGGAGCAGTCGACGGTGATGTCGTAGGAGCCGGGGCTGATGTCGTCACGGATGTAGGCGGTCCCCTTCGAGGTCTCGTTGGCCCCGTTGAGGTGCGAGAGCGAGGTCCGCGGGAAGGCTTCCGACCGCATGGTGCCGCCGCGCGGGCAGCCGTCGACGGTGACCGTCATCTGCCCGCCCCGGGCGATGACGCTCGGCAGTGCCACGATGTTGCTCGGGCTGTCCCACGCGACGGCCGCGGGGGCGGCGAGCCCCAGGGCGGCGACCGCGACGGCAGACGCCGCCAGGGCACGAGTGCTACGCATGTGATCCTCCGCGGAAGACGCCCCCGGGGGCCGTTCCCCGGTCGATCGGCGAGAAAGCGCCTCCCAGGGGAACCCTCAGACGCACCGGACGCGCCCGCATGTCGGCGATGGTCCGTCCTGGTGAGCGGACACGCCGGGCGAGGGCCGCGCGACGTGTCATCGCCGCAGGTCACGGACCGTCAGAAAATAACTTCGGGCGGCGACTCGGATGGCGCACCACCGGTCCGGCGGCCACCCGTTCGCCTCTCCCCCGTCGCCGGTCGCGCGCCCCGGACTTAGCGTGCGGGTATGCGCGAATGACGTGGCGACGGCCGTGTCGAGAGGGGAAGGCGAATGTCTGCGTTCGAGCTGGCCGAAGAGGAGGAGCAGCAACCCAAGAAGCGTGCTCCTTGGGGCGTGATAGCGCTGGTTCTGCTGACCGGTCTCGCGCTCATTCGGAATGGTTCGGGAGAGTTCGAGGTCGGTCCGCCGCAGCCCGCCTCGGCGGCGGCGCGGGACAGCCGGCTGCCGGGAGCCCTCGTCAAGGCGGCGCCGCTGCCGTACTCCGTGCCGGACCGGGTGCGGATCCCGTCGATCCAGGTGGACGCGCCGGTCATGCCGGTCGGTCTCGACGCGGACGGCTGGGTCGGGGCGCCGCCGCCCGAGGACCCGAATCTGGCGGGCTGGTTCACCGGCGCGGTCTCGCCCGGCGAGAAGGGCACCGCGGTCGTCGTCGGCCATGTCGACAACCGGCAGGGCCCCGCCGTCTTCTACGGGCTCGGCGCGATGAAGCAGGGCAACCGGGTCGAGGTGGCCCGCAAGGACGGGAAGACGGCCGTCTTCGAGGTGTACGGCGTCGAGGTGTTCGAGAAGAACAACTTCCCCGGCGACCGCGTCTACGGCTCCAAGGGCACGCCGGAGCTGCGGGTCATCACCTGCGGGGGCGGTTTCTCCAAGCAGAACGGCTACGACGGCAATGTCGTCGCCTTCGCCCGCCTGGTCGAGGTCCGCTGACGGAACCCCGGCCCGGCGGGCGTCGGCCCGTCAGGCGAGGCGGCGCGGCGGCACCGTCAAGTGGTAGCCGGCGTCGAGGAGTTCGGGCAGGTAGGAGCGGAGGGCCCGGACGCTCTGCGAGCGGTCGCCCCCGGCGTCGTGGGAGAGCACCACGACGCCGGGGGCGGCGCCGTCCTCGACCCGGCCGATGATGGAGCGGGTGCCCGGGGTGGTCCAGTCGAGGGTGTCGACGGTCCAGGCCATCGGCTCCATGTTCATCTCGGCGCCGAGTTGGAAGGCGGCCCGGTTCCAGGCGCCGTAGGGGGCGCGGAACCACTGCGGGCGTGCGCCGTAAGCGCCCTCGATGACGTCGCTGGTGCGTTCCATCTCGGAGCGGATCTGACCGCGGTTCATCTGGGTCAGCAGCGGGTGGGTCCACGTGTGGTTGCCGACGACATGGCCCTCGTCGGACATCCTGGCCAGCAGTTCCTTGTTGTCGACGGCCATCTCCCCGCACACGAAGAACATCGCGCGCACGCCGTGTTCGGCGAGGGTGTCGAGGATGTGCGGGGTGTAGCGCGGGTCGGGTCCGTCGTCGAAGGTCAGCATCATGGTGCGACCGCGTCCCGAGACCCGCAGGAAGGGCTCGTGGCGGACCGCGAGGGGGGCGGCGCGGGTGCGGGGCGTGCCGTAGCCGGTGAGGGGCTGGAGGCGGTAGGCGGAGGGCTTCAGGGGGCGGCCCGCCTGGGCGCCGGCGGCGGGCGCGGTGACGGGCGCGGGGCCGTCCTCCGGGCCGAGCGTCAGCGCGCCGGCGGTGCCGGCCGCGCCGAGAGCGACGGCGCCCGCGAGCAGGGCCCGGCGCCGCGTGAGCAACTGATCCTTCGTCATGACTCATCAGTCGCCCGAACCGGCCGCGCCGCACCACGGATACACCGGTGCGGCGGCAGGAAAGCACCCGCTCGGCGCAGCCGGGCGGGTCAGCGGCGGCGCACCAGGGGGAACGGCAGGGTCTCGCGGATGGTGAGTCCGGTGAGGAACATGACCAGGCGGTCCACGCCGATGCCGAGGCCGCCGGTGGGGGGCATCGCGCAGGCGAGGGCGTCGAGGAAGTCCTCGTCGAGTTCCATCGCCTCCGGGTCGCCGCCCGCCGCGAGGAGGGACTGGGCGGTGAGTCTGCGGCGCTGTTCGACGGGGTCGGTCAGCTCGGAGTAGGCGGTGCCGAGTTCGGTGCCGAAGGCGACCAGGTCCCAGCGTTCGGCGAGGCGCGGGTCCGTGCGGTGCTGGCGGGTGAGCGGGGAGACCTCGGTCGGGAAGTCCTTGTAGAAGGTGGGCAGCAGGGTCCGTTCCTCGACGAGCCGTTCGTACATCTCCAGGACGATGTCGCCGTGGCCGTCGTCGGCGGTGTACGGGACGTCAGCGCGGTCGCAGAGCGCGCGCAGCGCCGCCGTGGGGGTGTCCGCGTCGATCTCCTCGCCCAGCGCCTCGGAGAGCGCGCCGTACACGGTCCGCACCGGCCAGGGCCCGGAGATGTCGTGCTCCTCGCCGCCCCGGTGGACGACGGGCGCGCCGTGCGCGGCGGTGGCGGCGCCCTGGACGAGGTCGCGGGCGAGGTCGAGCATCACGTCGTAGTCGGCGTACGCCTGGTAGGCCTCCAGCATCGTGAACTCGGGGTTGTGCTTGGGGGAGACGCCTTCGTTGCGGAAGGTGCGGCCCAGCTCGAAGACCTTCTCCAGGCCGCCGACGCAGAGCCGCTTCAGGTACAGCTCGGGGGCGATGCGCAGGGAGAGGTCGAGGTCGTAGGCGTTGATGTGGGTGGTGAAGGGGCGGGCGTTGGCGCCGCCGTGGGTCTGCTGGAGGATCGGGGTCTCGACCTCCAGGTAGCCGCGTCGCAGCAGGCCCTCGCGGAGCGCCTGGACGGCGTGCGAGCGCCGGGTGACGAGGTCGCGGGCGGCGGGTGAGGAGATCAGGTCGAGGTGTCTGCGGCGGGCCTTGGCCTCGGGGTCGGTCAGGCCGCGGTGTTTGTCGGGCAGCGGGTTCAGGCACTTGCCGAGCAGCCGCCAGGAGGTGACGAAGACGGTGGGTTCGCCCCGGTCGCTGCGGCCGGTGCGGCCGGTGGCGGTGAGGTGGTCGCCGATGTCGGTGCCGGCGGTGAACCGGTCGAGGGCGGGTCCCGAGCCGTCGCGGGTGAGGGCCAGTTGGTGGTCGCCCGACCAGTCGCGCAGCACGGCGAAGACGACGCCGCCGAAGTCGCGTACCAGCATGACCCGCCCGGCGACGGTGACGTCGGTCCCCTCGGGGGCGCGGGCGGCCTCGGCGAGGGTGTGGGTGCGGGCGGGTCCGCCGACCGGGTAGGGGTCGACGCCTTCGGCGCGCAGCCGCTCGAGCGTGCGGTGTCTGGCCAGGACCTGGTCGCCGGCGGCGGGGGGTCGCGCGCCTGGTCCGGGCGCGCCGGTGTCGAGGCCGAGGGCGGAGAGCGGGGGGAGTCCCTCGGTGGTGGCGGGGCGCCCGGTCGCGGGGGTGTGGCCCCTGCCCCAGAGGGTGCGCAGGGACGGCACGGAGACGAACCCCTCGGCGATCCCGGAGGCGAGGCCGATGCGGGCCAGGGAGCCGGTGTCGGCGTAGCAGATGAAGCGGGGGTACCAGGCGGGTCGGTACTTGGCGTTGGAGCGGTAGAGGGCTTCGAGCTGCCACCAGCGGGAGAAGAAGACGAGCAGCCGGCGCCACAGGCGCAGCACCGGGCCGGCGCCGATCCGGGCGCCTTCCTCGAAGACGGAGCGGAAGACGGCGAAGTTCAGTGAGATCCGGTGGATGCCGAGTCGGGGGGCGGCGTCGCACAGTTCGGCGACCATGAACTCCATGACGCCGTTGGGGGCGGTGCGGTCACGGCGCATCAGGTCGAGGGAGACGCCGTCGCGGCCCCAGGGCACGAAGGAGAGCAGGGCGAGCAGGCTGCCGTCGGCGGCGAGTGCCTCGACGAGCAGGCAGTCGCCGTCGGCGGGGTCGCCGAGCCGGTCGAGGGCCATGGAGAAGCCGCGTTCGGTCTCGGTGTCGCGCCAGGCGTCGGCCTTGTCGACGACCTCTTCCATCTCCTGTTCGGTGAGGGTGGAGTGGCGGCGCACCCGGGTGGTGGCGCCGGTGCGGCGGACGCGGTGCACGGCCTGTCTTGTGACCCGCATGTCGCGGCCGTCGAGGTCGAAGCCCGGTACCCGCAGGATCGCCTCGTCGCCGAGTTGGAGGGCGCCGAGTCCGGCCCGCGCGAAGGCGGTGGCGCCGTCCTCGGAGGCGCCCATCACGGCGGGTGCCCAGGCGTGCCGGCGGGCGACGTCGAGCCAGGCGGCGATGGCGTGCGGCCAGGCCTCGCGGTCGCCGACGGGGTCGCCGCTGGCGAGGCAGACGCCGGCCTCGACGCGGTAGGTGACGGCGGCCTTGCCGCTGGGCGAGAAGACGACGGCCTTGTCGCGGCGGGTGGCGAAGTAGCCGAGGGAGTCCTGGGCGCCGTAGGCGCCGAGGAGGGCGCGGATGCGGGTCTCCTCGTCGTCGTGCAGGGCGCCTTCCATGCGCTGGGAGCGGAAGAGGGCGGCGGCCGCGTTGAGCAGGGCGAGCGCGCCGAAGAGGCCGAGCAGGAAGAACAGGGCGTGGGGCGGGCGTCCGGCGAAGGCGCGGGCCGGGACCAGGCCGCCGAGGACCCGGTCGGCGGCCCAGCCGAGCCACTGGGTGTCCGGGAGGGTGCCGGGGAACAGCGCGACCAGGCCCCAGCCGACCAGGATGCCGAGGACGAGGCCCGCGGCCAGGACGGCGAGGGCGCGGCGGACGGCGGCCCGGCGGGAGGCGGCGTAGAACTCGCCGCGGGCGACGACCAGCAGCGCCAGGGCGCCCGCGCAGATCACCAGGGACGGGACGGACTCCAGGTAGAGGCCGGCGAGCGTGCCGAGGACGTCGGCGAGGGCCAGCAGGCCCAGATAGACGACGACCAGCCACCAGGCGACCTTCTTGCGGGCCGCGGTGGCGGCGGCGAGCAGGAAGAGGAAGACGGCGTAGGCGAGGTTGGCGCTGACCGGGACGATCAGCGCGTCGAGGAGGCGGACCACCGGGCGCAGCAGGGTGCGCAGCGGGGGGACGAGCGCGAGCAGCAGGCAGAGCAGTCCCATGGCGCCGAAGAAGGTGGCGATGCCTTCGGGGACGCGGCCGAGCGGGCCGGTCGCCCGCGGCCGGGCCGGGCCCGTGGTGTGCTCGGGCTGCGCGGCCCCGGCGGTGGCGGTCATGGCTTCGACTCTAGGAAGACGGTGGCGGCGGCGCCCGTCGAGAACCCGGCGGGCGGCGGGACCTGCGGCTTCCGATAGCCTCACGGCCGTGACGGAACAGCACGCGCACCGGTTCGAGCGGGGTACGGACGGCCCGAAGGTCATCGTCGTCGGCGTGGACGGCTCGGCGTCCTCGCTGCGGGCGGCGGCGTACGCCGGTGGCCTGGCCAGGCGCCAGCACGCGCTGCTCGCGGTGGTGTACGTGCAGCCGGTGCTGGCGGCGGGCGCGGCGCTCGGGGCGCCGGTCGCCGAGACGACGGACGAGATCGCCGAGGGCCTGGTGGCGCAGATCCGGGAGGCGACCGAGCGGGTGCGGGGGATATTCGATGTGCGCTGGGAGTTCCACACCTTCCGCGGCGACCCCTACGGCGGCCTGGTCAAGGCGGCCGACGAGCTGACGGCGGACGCGGTGGTGGTGGGCGCGTCGGAGCAGGCGGGCCACCGCATCGTCGGCTCGGTGGCGGTGCGGCTGGTGAAGGCGGGCCGCTGGCCGGTGACGGTGGTGCCGTAGCCGTCCCCGGGCGACCCGGCACCCCGCGTCGCCCGGCTACGACCCCATCACCAGGCCGTCCTTGGCCGCTCCCCTGCTGAGCACCACGTCCCTGATGCGGTCGCGGACGCTCTCCAGGTCGGCGCCGTCCTTGACGGCCTTGTCGAGGTCGACGACCCGGCCCGCGTCGATGTCGTAGAGCTGCGGGATGTACTCGGCCCTGGTGACCTGCCAGCGGGCGCCGGGGTGAGCCGGTGGGGCGAAGGTGAAGCGGGCCAGGGTGGACTGGTTGCCGCGCGGGTCGTGGGCGCCGTCGTCGTTGTACATCTCGCCGGCGATCTGGTCGCCCATGCCGTAGACCACCCAGGTGCCGTTGACCTTCTCGTACGCCTGCGGGACATGGGCGTGGGTGCCGAGCAGGACGTCGATGTCGGGGCGGCCGCCGCTGCTCGCTGCGGTGAGGCGGCGGGCCAGGTCGAGCTGGCTCCGGTCGGGTTCGTCCTGCCATTCGGTGCCCCAGTGCACGGAGACGGCGACCACGTCGGCGCCGGCGGCGCGGGCCGCGCGGGCGTCGGCGATGATCCTGCCCTCGTTGATGAGGTTGACCGCCCAGGGCTGTCCCGGCGGCAGGGGCATGCCGTTGGTGTCGAAGGTGTAGGCGAGGTGGGCGACCTTGGCGGGGCCGGCGCGGAGCACGGTGACGGTGCGGGCCTCGCCCTCGGAGCGGGCGGACCCGGCGTGTTTGACGCCGGCCCGGTCGAGGGCGTCGAGGGTGCGGCGGATTCCGTCGGCGCCGTCGTCGAGGGTGTGGTTGGAGGCGGTGGAGCAGCCGTCGTAGCCGGTGGCGGCGAGGCCGCGGGCCACCTCGGGCGGGGACTTGAAGGTGGGGTATCCGGTGTAGTCGCCGTTGGCGCCGTAGACCGTCTCCAGGTGGCAGAGCGCCACGTCGGCGCGGGAGACGAGGGGTTCGACGTCGGCGAGCATGGGCTGGAAGTCGTAGCCCTCGCCGCCCGCGTCGAAGCCCGCGCGGTCGATGACCGAGTCGTGCGGCAGGACGTCGCCCGAGGCGAGGAGTGTGAAGCCGCCGCGGGGGGCGGCGCCCGGGGCGGGTTGCCCGGCGTGGAGGGACGACTCGTGGTGCTGGGCCTGGCAGGCGGCGCCTCCCGCGAGGACCGCCGTCAGGGCCAGGGCAACCTGCCGTCTGCGTGCAATCATCAGCTCACCCCTGTGTGATCCTATTTACATACAAATAGGTACGAAGGTGGAGGCTTCCCCAAACGACCCGGGCCCCTCGATTAGCCCGTCCGCCACGCCTGACGGAGCGTCACCCGGCCGGGGCGCAGGCGCGTTCGGAACCGTTCGTCGAACCGTTCGTCGACGCGATCGACCGTCCGCCGCACACCCTCGCGTACGCCCTGTCACAAATCACCACGCTGCGATGCCATAACGGCCATGACGGCCGGAACCACTCTCACGAACGGGACGACCGCCGACCATGAGCTCGTCGCACTCCAGCGCGAGCACGGCCGGCCCCTCTTCGCCCTGCTGCTCCGGCTCTGCGACGGCGACCGGCAACGCGCCGAGGACCTCGTCCAGGAGACGCTGGTGCGGGCCTGGCAGCACCCCGAGGCCCTGCGCGCCGACGCCTTCGACTCCGTGCGGCCCTGGCTGATGACCGTCGGCAGACGGCTCGCCATCGACGCCAGGCGGGCCAGGCAGGCCAGGCCGCCCGAGGTGGGCGACGCCGTCCTGGAGAACGCCCGGGTCATCGCCGACCACGCCGAACGGGCCACGGCCGCCCTCGATGTGCGCGAGGCTGTGAAGACTCTCACTCCCGAACACCGGGAAGTCCTGGTGCTCGTGTACTTCCACGGGGCGAGTGTGGCGGAGGCCGCCGAAGCCCTCGGCATCCCTGCCGGTACCGTGAAGTCGCGCGCGTACTACGCGCTGCGCGCCCTGCGCCGGGTGCTCCCCGGTTACGCGGCCGACCTGCGCTGAAACCGAAGCCTCGGTCAAACCTCGGTAAAGCGCCTTGCTGCGGACCCCTGTTGGGTAATCGGCTGTCCTCATCCGTGTTCCGGACCGGGGACCCCGGGTCGGGCGACGCGCAGGTACCGGAGGAAGGCAGGAAGGGATGCTGCACAGAGGTCACGAGAGCACGGACGGCACCGGCGGTGGCGAACTCACGGTTCCCATGGCCTGGTTGTACGCCGAGTACATCGCCGACGAGCTGCTGCGGACGGGCGACCTGATGCCGCCGACGTCCTTCGAGTTCCGGGCCGGGCGCGACGCCCTGGCCCTGACCATCTTCCTCTCCGACACCGACGGCGAACTCCCCGGCATCCGCGTCGTCACGCAGTTGGAGACCTGGCTGTCGCTGACCGCGTACGACCAGCCGTGGCAGGACTGGGTCCGCGAGGGCATGGCGGGCCGGGCCGCCGAGGCGCTCGCCTCCGGTACCCACGGGCCCGATCTCGAACTGGCCGCGAACGCCTGGCGCTGGCTGGAGGAGACCGAGCTGCTGGCACCCGATCTGAACGCCGTACCCGGCGGCGCCCCGGTGGTCGGCGAGGACGAGGGACCCAAGGTCTGGACGAAGGCGTGGCAACTCGGCCTGCCCCTGGGGCACCTGGCCATCCACCTTTTCTAGCCGGATTCGCGCGACGACCAATCCGGGTCCTGGACCGCTCCGAACCCCTAGGTTGCGATTCGGTACACGCCTTGAGTGATTCGGCGGCCCGGTGCGTACGGGTGGGAGCAACGAGTAACCCCACCCGCACCCAAAGGCACGAGGATTCGGCATGAGGTCCCTGGAGAGGCATCGCGACGTCGCCGCGTACGCGCTCGGCGTGCTGGACGAGGCGGACGCCTTCCGCTTCGAGGACCACCTCATGGAGTGCGCGCGCTGTGCGGCACACGTGACCGAGTTCGGGCCCGCCACCCGGCAGTTGATGCTCTTCCGGCGGGCCACGCCGCGCTCCGTGAACCCCATGACCAACGCGGGCCCCGGCCTGCTCGACCGGCTGCTGTCGGAGGTGGCGTCCCGGCACCGGAGCGGGCGCCGCAGGCTGCTGTTCGCGGTGGCCGCCTCGGCGGTGCTCGCCGTCGGCGGACCCGCCGTCGCGATGCGGGCGGACGCGGGCGAGGGCGGCGCCGCGCAGGTCACCGCGACCGACGAACACACCGGCGTGTGGGCCCGGTTGACCGTCGCCGACCAGGCGTACGGCAGCGAGGTGAGGCTGGAGGTCAAGGACGCGGCGGGCCCCCGCTCCTGCCGTCTCGTCGCCGTCGGACACGACGGATCCGAGCACACCATGACCAGTTGGGCGGTGCCAGGCCAGGACGCCCGCGCCAACACCATGCGGGGCAGCGCCGATCTGCACCCCGGCGAGATCGCCAGCTACGAGGTACGCACCTCCGGGGGCGAGCGGCTGGTGGTCCTCGACCCCCGGTGACCTGCCCGGACGGACCCGAACTGCCGCTTGCAGCCGCGCGGTTGGGCTACTTGAGCAGGCGGGAGAGGCGTCGGTCGGCCAGCGGCCTGCCGCCGGTCTGGCAGGTCGGGCAGTACTGGAGCGAGGAGTCGCTGAAGGAGACCTCGCGGACGGTGTCACCGCAGACCGGGCACGGCTCACCGGTACGACCGTGCACCCGCAGGCCGCTCTTCTTCTCGGCCTTCAGCCGCCCCGCCGCCACCCCGCGGGAACGCTCGACGGCCTCGGTGAGGGTGGAGCGCAGGGCCAGGTAGAGGCGGCTCGTCTCCTCGGGGGTGAGCGAGGCCGCCCGTTTGAACGGGGACATCTTCGCCGCGTGCAGGATCTCGTCGCTGTAGGCGTTGCCGACCCCGGCGATCAGGCTCTGGTCGCGCAGGGCGCCCTTCAGCTGGCGGCGCTCGGCCGCGAGCAGCCCGGCGAAGCGCTCCTCGTCGAAGTCGTCGGCGAGCGGGTCGGGGCCGAGCCTGGCGATCCCCGGGACCTGCGCGGGGTCCTGGACGACGTACACGGCGAGGCGCTTCTGGGTGCCGGCCTCGGTGAGGTCGAAGCCCTCTCCGGTCTCCAGGGCGACCCGCAGCGCCAGCGGGCCCTTGCCGGGGCGCGGCGGTCCGTCCGGGAGGCGGTCGCGCCAGTGCAGCCAGCCCGCTCGGGCCAGATGGGTGACGAGGAAGGGGCCGTCGGCCGTCCGGAGGCCGAGGAACTTGCCGTACCGGTGCACGGCGGTCACCTCGCGCCCCTCAAGGGCGGTGAGCGGCGGGTCGTACGTCTTCAGGACGCTGATCGCGACGGGCAGCACCCGGACGATCTCGTGTCCGACCAGGTGTTCGGTGAGGAAGTCCTTGAGCGCTTCCACCTCGGGAAGTTCCGGCATACGTCCAGAGTGCCATCCGGGGCGGGTGATGCCACCGGGGTCAGTCGCCGTCCGCCACCACGAACTCGCACCACACGCACTTGCCGCCGCCCCGCGCCTCCACGCCCCAGCCGTCGGTGAGCCGGTCGACCAGCAGCAGCCCGCGCCCCGATACCCCCGCCTCACCCGGGTCGCGGCGGCGCGGCAGCGCGCTGGAGGTGTCCTCGACCTCGACCCGCAGCCTGCGGTCACCGCCGGTCAGCACCCTGAGCGTGACGACGGCGGCGCCCTCCGTGTGCACGAGGGCGTTGGTCACCAGCTCGTCGGCGACCAGTTCGATCTCGTCGGCGCGCCCGCCCGCGTCCCAGGTCCGCACGGCCGTCCTGATCAGATGCCGGGCGGCCCGCAGGCCCTCGGGATCGCCCGGGGCCACGTGCTGCTGGAGCCGGCCGCCCGAGTGCGGGGTGTCCAGGCCGCGGCGGCGCAGCAGGAGGACGGCGACATCGTCGTCGCCGCCGCGTTCCTCGGCCATCTCTATCAGCCGGTCGGCGAGGTCGCGGACGTCGTCGGGGCCGTCCGCGATGAGGGCGGTCAGGGTCCGCATGCCGTCGTCGAGGTCGGCGCCCGGCTGTTCGACCAGGCCGTCGGTGCAGAGCAGCAGGGTGGCGCCCGGGTCGAGTTCGACGATGCCGACGGGGTAGTCGAGACTGCCGAACTCGGCGGAGAGCCCGAGCGGCAGCCCGCCCTCGACGGTGGCCCGGCCGCAGCCGCCGTCGGCGTCGCGCACCAGCGGGTCGATGTGGCCGGCCCTGACCACCTGGACGACGCCCGTGCTCAGGTCGACCTCCGCGTACAGGCAGGTCGCGAACCGGTCGGTGTCGAGTTCGTGGAGGAAGACGGAGGCGCGGGCCATCACGGCGGCCGGGGTGTGGCCCTCGGCCGCATAGGCGCGCAGCACGATCCGCAGCTGGCCCATGACGGCCGCCGCGTGCGTGTCGTGTCCCTGGACGTCGCCGATGACGGCGCCGACCCGGCCGCCCGGCAGCGGGATCAGGTCGTACCAGTCGCCGCCGATGTCCCGGCCGAGCGAGCCGGCGGCGGTGCCCGCCCGGTAGCGGACGGCGATGTCGGCGCCGCGCACGCTGGGGATGGTGCGCGGCAGCATGGCCTGCTGGAGGCTGCTGGCGAGGTCCTTCTCCTGCTCGTAGAACATGGCCCGCTGCATGCTCTGGGCGATGCTGCTGCCGAGCGCGACGAGCACGTTGCGCTCCTCGGGCGCGAAGCGGTCGCGGTCGCTGTAGAGCAGGCCCATGGCGCCGATCGGGCGGCCCTGCACGATGAGCGGGAGGTAGGCGGCGGCCGTGATGTGCAGGTCGGCGAGGTGCGGCCAGAGGATCGGGTAGCAGTCGGCGAACTCCCCCGGCGACTCGATGAAGCGCGGGGTGAGGGTTCGCACCACCTCGCTCATCGGGTAGGGCTCCTCGATGCCGGTGACGAGGGTGCCGGGCACGAAGCTGCCGGCCGGGCCCTCCGCGACCAGCCGGATCCGGCCCGCCTCGACCAGTCCCATGACGAGGCTGGTGGCACCCAGGTGGGTGAGGCCGTGGGTGTCCTTGAGGACGTCGATGACGTCCTGGACGGTCCTGGCGTGCGCGAGCGCGGCCGTGGTGAGCTGGACGACGTTGGTCTGCTCCCGGCGGGCGGCGTCCTGGGCGTCCTGCAGGCGGCGGGCCGCGCTGTCGCCCAGCTCCTGGGTGGCGTCCCTGACGATGCCGATGATCCGGCGCGGCCTGCCGTCGTCGTCGCGCCGGATGTAGCCCTGGGTGTGGGTCCAGCGCAGGGTGCCGTCGCGGCGGCGGGCGCGGAAGTAGACGCCGTAGTTCTCGCTGCCGTCCTTGATGGCCTGGGCGACGACGGTGTCGAGGCGGCGGCCCTCGGCGGCCGGGATCCGGGCGGCGAGGCTCTCGGGCCGGCCGTCGTACTCGTCGGGGCGCAGGTCGAAGACCTCGTGGGCTTGGGCGTCCATGTGGAAGAGTCCGGTCGCCAGGTCCCAGTCGAAGCTTCCCATGCGGTTGAGCGCCAGGATCGGGTCCGGGTGGGCGGGCCAGTCGTCCGGGAGTGACGGGGCGCTCGCTCCCCGATCAGCCATGGGGCCACCCTGCCAGGGTTCGTCAGATTATTCGACTCGTCCGGGCGGACCGTCGGGTCAGCGGCTCAGGAAGTCGGTGGGGCTGTCGAAGATGCTGCCGGTGTCGGGGGCCCCGGCCGGTCCGACGACGCTCGCCCCGCCCGTCCCCGGGCTCCCTGACCGTTCCCCGTCACCACCACCGCCGAAGACGGCGACGAGGAGCGCCGCCGCGAGCGCGCAGAGGGCTGCCAGGGTTCCGGTGGCACTGCGCACCTTGTCCTCCTGCGACGTTTCGAGATGTTTCATCACTATGGTCTGCATTGTCGCCGTCTCTCCCGTGGGTTGCGCAACCGGAGCGCGGACACCCGGAGGGGCACGGTCGCACCGACACGACAGCGGAGGGAGGCCGGCCGAGCCGTGGAGTGGTTCACCGCGCCCGGGTACGGGTGGAGCAGGCTGGTCTTCCAGCGCGCGCTGGCCGGTGTGTACCTCGTGGCGTTCCTGACGACGGCGCTGCAGTTCCGGGCGCTGATCGGGACGCGCGGGCTGCTGCCGGTGGAGCGGCTGACGGCCCGGGTGCCGTTCCGGCACGCGCCCGGGATCTTCCGGCTCCACTACTCCGACCGGTTCTTCGCGCTCTGCGCCTGGGCGGGGTGCTCGGTCGCGGCGGCGCTGCTCGCCGGGGCGGACTCGCTGCTGCCGCTGTGGGCGGGGATGCTGCTGTGGCTGGTGCCGTGGGCGCTGTACCTGTCGATCGTCAACGTCGGGCAGACCTGGTACGCGTTCGGCTGGGAGTCGCTGCTCCTGGAGGTCGGCTTCCTCGCGGTGTTCCTCGGCAACGACACGGTGGCGCCCCCCGTCGTCGTGCTGTTCCTGCTGCGCTGGGTGCTGTTCCGGGTGGAGTTCGGCGCGGGTCTGATCAAGCTGCGCGGCGACACGTGCTGGCGCAGGCTCACCTGCCTCTACCACCACCACGAGACGCAGCCGATGCCCGGCCCGCTGAGCTGGTTCTTCCACCGGCTGCCCCGGCCGCTGCACCGGGCGGAGGCCGCGGCCAACCATGTGACCCAACTCGTCGTGCCGTTCCTGCTGTTCACCCCGCAGCCGGTCGCCACGGTGGCCGCCTGCCTGATGATCGCGACCCAGCTGTGGCTGATCCTGTCGGGCAACTTCTCCTGGCTGAACTGGCTCACCGTCACGCTGGCCGTGTCGGCGGTCCGGTTCCCGGGCGGCGCGCGGCCCGCGCCGGCCGCCCCCCTCTGGTACGAGGTCCTGGTCCTCGCGGTCGCCGCGCTGCTGCTCGGCCTCGGTGTCCGCCCGGTGCGCAACATGCTCTCCCGGCGCCAGGTCATGAACCGCTCCTTCGACCCGCTCCATCTGGTCAACACCTACGGCGCGTTCGGCACGGTGAGCCGGGTCCGCCACGAGATCGTCGTCGAGGGCACCGCCGACCCGGTGCCGCGCGAGGACGGCGACTGGCGGGAGTACGACTTCAAGGGCAAGCCGGGTGATCCGCTGCGGGCACCACGCCAGTTCGCGCCCTACCATCTGCGCCTGGACTGGCTGATGTGGTTCGCCGCGCTCTCCCCCGGCTACGCCGAGCCGTGGTTCGGGACCTTCGTGGAACGGCTCCTGGAGAACGACCGCGCCACGCTGCGGCTGCTGCGCCGCTCCCCCTTCCCGCCCGACGCGCCGCCCCGCTACGTCCGCGCCCGCCTCTTCCGCTACCGGTACACGACCTGGCGCGAGCTGCGGGAGACGGGCGCGTGGTGGGAGCGGACCTGTGTGCGGGAGTATCTGCCGCCGACCCGGCTCGCGGACCGGCGGCCGTAGCGGAGGCGGTGTCGCGCGGGCGCGGGTCAGGCGCCCGCGGCCGGCGGTCCCGGTTCGGGGCGCTGGCCCTGCGTCTGGGTCCACTCGCGGAGTTCGTCCGTGCCGACCTCCTCGATCGCCGTCCGCAGCGCCGTGCGGGCGGCGTCGTCGCGGGCGGCGGGCGCGGTGAGCAGGTAGCGGTCGACGGCCCGTCGCAGGGTCTCACCCGAGCGGGCGGCCAGGACCCAGCGGGCGCCGGGGTTGAAGATCTGTCGCACCCCGGTGAAGAAGACGGCGCCGCCCGCGATCAGCGCCGTCAGCCAGGCCGGTGCGTGCAGGCCCGCCGCCACGACGGTCGCGGACGTGGCGGCGATGGCGCCCAGTTCGGTGACGTAGTGGGTGCGCCTGGCGGAGTCGCGGGTGCGCGTGTAGAACGCCAAGTCCCGGCGCGCCAGGGCCAGTACGGGATCGGGTGCGCTCTCCCAGGACTGGTCGTCGACCGCTCTGCGTCTCATCGGCACATCATCGGGTGCGCGGGACGGCGAGGGGAAGCCGGCCGGGCCGCGCACCCGGCCGGCCGTGCTCCCCGCGCGGTCAGGCCCGCGCGAACCGCAGGGTCACCAGCTCGAAGGGCCGCAGCCGTACGGTGATCCGGTCGCCGTCGCGGGCGGGCGCCGGCGCCTCGGGCAGCGGACGCTCCAGCAGGTCGGTGACGGTCACCGACGCGGCCTCGAAGCCGAGCGCCAGGGTGGCGCGGGCCCGCCCGCCGTGCGCCTCGTGGAAGCGGACGACGACGTCGCCGCTGCCGTCGTCGGCCAGTTTGACGGCGGTGACGACGACGGCGTCCTGGTCGACCGTCACCAGCGGCGCCACCTCGCCCGCGCCGCTGGTACGCCGCTCGGGCACGTTGATCCGCCAGCCCTCGCGCACCGCGTCCCCGATGCCGGCGCCCGGCACCAGCGCGTGCCGGAACCGGTGGACGCCCTGGTCGGTCTCGGGGTCGGGGAAGCGCGGGGCGCGCAGCAGCGAGACCCGCACGGTGGTGGTCGTGCCGAGGTCGCCGTCCTCCCGGACGGTACGGGTGACGTCGTGGCCGTACGTCGAGTCGTTGACGACGGCCACGCCCCAGCCCGGCTCCTCCAGGTGCACGAACCGGTGGTTGCACGCCTCGAACTTGGCCGCCTCCCAACTGGTGTTGGTGTGGGTGGGCCGGTGGAAGTGCCCGAACTGGGTCTCGGACGCGTACCGTTCGGCGTGCACGTCGAGCGGGAAGGCGAGCTTGAGGAACTTCTCCGTCTCGTGCCAGTCCACCTCCGTGTCCACCAGCAGCCGCCGCTCCCCCGGTGCGAGGGTGAGCAGTTGGGTCACGCGCGAGGTCCCGAAGGTCCGCACAACCCGCACCGAGGCGTCGCCCGCGGCCGTGACCTCGTCCGCGTCGGTCAGGTCGGTGACGGTGTTGCGGTAGAACGCGTCGACGTCCCAGGCGTCCCACATGTTGGGGAAGTCGGGGTGGAGCTGGAGGAGGTTGGCGGCCCTCCCCGGCGCGACGCTCTCGCGCTCCGCCGCGAGGTCGTAGGCGGAGACGACGAGCCCGTGGCCGTCGATCTCGACGCGCAGCAGGCCGTTGTCGAGGACGTGTCCGCCGCCCTCGCGCGGGGTGACGGCCGTGGCGTCCTGGGCGGCGGGCAGGCCGGCGCCGCCCGCCGGGACACCGGCCCGCGGGTGCGGGGCCGCGTTGAAGACGAGCGGGGTGGCGCCCTCGCCCGCGAGGGCTTGCTGGGCGGCCTCGACGATCGCGGTCAGCTCCTCGGCGATCCGGTCGTAGGTGCGGCGGGCCTCGCGGTGCACCCAGGCGATCGAGGAGCCGGGCAGGATGTCGTGGAACTGGTGCAGCAGGACCGTCTTCCAGATCCGGTCCAACTCCTCGTAGGGGTAAGGAAATCCGGTGCGCAGGGCGGCCGTGGCGGCCCACAGCTCGGCCTCCCGCAGCAGATGTTCGCTGCGCCGGTTGCCCTGCTTGGTCCTGGCCTGGCTGGTGAGGGTGGCGCGGTGCAGTTCGAGGTACAGCTCGCCCACCCACACCGGCGGGTGCGGGTATGCGGCCTGCGCCTTCTCGAAGAAGGCGCGCGGGGTCTCCCAGACGACGGTCGCGGAGCCCTCCAGGTCCCGCAGCCGCCCTGCCTTGGCGACCATCTCGCGGGTGGTGCCTCCGCCGCCGTCGCCCCAGCCGGTGGGGGCGAGGGAGTGCCGGGCGACGCCCTTGTCCTTGAAGTTCCGCGCCGCGTGGGCGATCTCGGAGCCCTTCATGGAGCAGTTGTAGGTGTCGACGGGCGGGAAGTGCGTGAAGATCCGGGTGCCGTCGATGCCCTCCCACTGGAAGGTGTGGTGCGGGAACTTGTTGGTCTGGGACCACGAGATCTTCTGCGTGAGCAGCCACTTGGAGCCGGCCGCCTTGATGATCTGCGGGAGTCCCGCGGCGAAGCCGAAGGTGTCGGGCAGCCACGCCTCGTCGTTCTCGATGCCGAACTCGTCGAGGAAGAACCGCTTGCCGTGCACGAACTGACGGGCCATCGCCTCGGAGCCCGGCATGTTGGTGTCCGACTCGACCCACATGCCGCCGGCCGGCACGAACCGTCCGTCGGCGACGGCCTTCTTCACCCGGGCCCACACCTCGGGCCGGTGCTCCTTCACCCAGGCCCACTGCTGGGCCTGGGACATGGCGAAGACGAAGTCGGGTTCGTCGTCGAGGAGCGCGGTCATGTTGGAGGTGGTGCGGGCCACCTTGCGGACCGTCTCGCGCAGCGGCCACAGCCACGCCGAGTCGATGTGCGCGTGCCCGACGGCGCTGACGCGGTGCGCGGAGGGCGCGGCCGGGGTGGTGAGCACCTCGGTCAGCCGGGCGCGGGCCGCCTCGGCGGTGCCGCCCACGTCCTGGAGGTCGACGGCGTCAAGGGCCCGTTCCACGGCCCGCAGGATGTCCCAGCGGCGCGCGGACTCCACGGGCAGCTCGGCCATCAGCTCGCCGAGCACCTCCAGGTCGATCACCAGGTGCCAGACCGTCTCGTCGAGGACGGCCAGGTCCATCCGGGTCAGGGTGTACTGGGGTTCGCTGCCCGCGGTCTCCTTGTCGCCCAACTGGGTGGGCAGGAAGGGGTGGTAGTCGAGGATGACGGGGTTGGAGGCGGCCTCGATGTGCAGGCGCACCTCTTCGCCGCCGGCCACCGGCGCGCCGATCCGCACCCACTGGTTGCGCGGGTTGAGGCCCTTCACCGGGGTGCCGTCGGGCCGGTAGACGAGGCCCTCGCACTGGAAGCCGGGCATGTTCTCGTCGAAGCCGAGGTCGAGGATCGCCTCGACGGTCCGGCCCGCCCACTCCTCGGGGACGGTTCCGGTGACCCGGAACCAGCTGGTGCCCCAGGGAGCGCCCCAGCGGGCGCCCACCTCGATCGGCCCGGGTTCGGCGGCCAGCCCCTCGGCGACCGGCACCGGTTCGTCGGGCGCGTGCCAGACCGCCACGTCGAGGGGGACGGAGTGCGGGTACACGGCGGGGCGGATGCGCTCGTCGAGGACGCGCTTGAGACGGGCCTCGACCAGGTTGCGGTCGTCATGCATGGGGGGTGCTCCAAGACTCGGGTGACGGTTACCAGGGGTGGGTCACGGTGACGGGGTCCGACGCTGTGTACAGCTCCCCTACGGCGCGCACTTCGAACCGTGCTGTCCGCTCGCCCTGTTCGGCGGTGAGGGCGCCGGCGAAGAAGGCGCGCTGGCCGGTGGCGCCGAGGAAGCGCCTGGTGCCGTCGGGCAGCAGGCGGTGCACGGTGTAGTGGCGGACCTGCCCCTGGGCGGCGGACCAGGCGAGGCGCAGGTCGCCGCCCGAGGCGTCGGTGACGCGTGCGTCGGCGGGGGCGCCGGGGGCCGCGGGCGCGTCCAGGACGGCGATCCCGCCCAGCCGCCAGGTGACCGCTCCCCCGGTGGCGGTGAGCCGCACGCCGAGGGCGCGCACGGTGCCCGACACGCCGGTGAGCGGGACGGTCGAGGTCCGCCAACCGCCGTCGCCCGCCTCGACGGGGAGGTAGGTGTAGGGCGGGGCGGTGCCCGCGGCGTCGGGTTCGGCGGTGGCGACGGCCAGTTCGACGCGGACGGCGCCCGCGTCGGTGCGGTGGGTGAGTTCGACGACGGTCTCCGCGGTGACGGGCAGCCGGGTCGCGTACAGCTCGACGGTGGCGGGCGCGTCGAGGGCGCCGGTGACCAGGACGCTGCTGCCGCCGCGCCAGGCGTCCGCGAAGTCGAGGGTGACGGCGGGGCGGGCGCCGCCGGTGTGGACGGCCCAGCGGCGGGCGGGCAGCACGTCCTGGAGGCCGAGGTGGTTCCAGGGGGCGGTGGAGGCGACCGTGCCGTCCTCGTACCAGCGCAGTCCGTGGCCGGTGTTGAAGACGCTCGCGAACGGCAGCGAGGTGACGGTGGAGCGGTCGGCGACCGACACGGCGGGCGCCCGCCAGGGGTCGGCGGGGTCCGGGTGCGACGGGTCGAGCGAACGGCCGGTCCAGAAGCGGTCGTCGGCGGCGTGGAAGTCGCCCGGGGTGCGGCCTGCGGGGAGGTGGTTGCGGGTCCACTCGGGCCGGTAGAAGCCGACGGACGTGCGGTGGGCCGTGCTGGTGGGGACCATCGCGTCCCAGTTCACCGAGGTGTTGGAGCCATGGGACTCGACGTCGACGCCGGCCCACAACTGGTAGCGGCTGCGGCCGAGTTGATCGGCCCTGGTGCCGGAGGCCGCAAGGGTGCTCGCGCTCCAGCGGAAGTCGACGAACAGGTCGTCGGCGGCCTCGAAGAACGCCTGGTTGCGGTCGTTGAGGGCGCCCTGCCAGCTCACCGTGCCGCTCACGGTCATCGAGTCGTACCAGGTGACCCGCTGCCCCCTGGCCGCCGCGAGGGACCTCAACTCGGCGACGAAGCCCCGCATGTCGGTGCCGAGGGCGGTGTCGCCGCCGCCGGTCTCGGCGTTCAGGAACCAGCCGTCGAAGCCGTACGCGGCGGCCACGGCGACGAGTTGGGCGGCGAGCGGGTAGTGACCCGCGGAGTCCTTCTGGACCAGGTCGCGGGTCCACTGGAGCTGTCCGCCGTAGGCGACCGGCGGCAGGAAGACGTTGCCGAGGACGCGGACGCCGTGCCGGTGGGCGGCGTCGACGACCGGGGCGTTCGGGGCGAGGATCAGGCCCTCGCCCGAGGAGCCGCCCCAGAACACCAGTTCGTCGAGGTACGCCCAGTGGGTGAGGGCGTAGTGATCGGCGGTGACCGAGCCCTGGGAGGGGTTGGACGAGGTCGGTCCGAAGGAGACCAGGGACTGGATCCGGGCCTGGTCGGTGCGGGCGGTGGCGTTGGCCGGGGTGGGGGTGAAGCGCGCGGCGAGCGGCACGGAGGCGGAGTTGAAGGCGAGGTCGGGGTCGGTGGCCGCGCTCCAGTTCTTCAGGCCGCGCCAGGTGATCCCGGCGCCCGGGGTGCCGGCGGGCAGCGAGTCGGGGTACCAGTAGGACGCGTACGGCTGGAGGGACGCGGCGGCGGCCTTCGCCGCGCCGGTGGCCGCGGCGGCGGGCGCGGTGGGGAGCAGGGCCGCGGCGGCGCCCGCGATCAGGACGGTGCGTCGGGTGGGGTTCACGAGCGGGTGCCTCCTGGTGGGGTGGGGAGTACCTGGTCGGGAGTGACGACGTCGGTGATGCCGCGGGCCGCGAGGTGGGCGGCGTCACGGCTTCGGGTGTCGAGGACGGTGGTGGGGCGGGCGCCGTCGGCGGTCAGCGAGAAGAACGCGTCGAAGACCGGGCCGCCGGGCGCGCAGGCGGAGCGGGCGGCCGGGTCGGCGGGGACGACGAGCGCGGTGGTGCGCGGCCGCGGGGTGTGCCGGTCGGCGGCCGCCGCTTCGGCCAGTGCGCGGGCGGTGTCCTTGGGCCGCCGGTCGTTGGTCAACAGGCCGAGCCCGTATTCCAGTTCGGGGAAGTCGGCGAGGTCGCGCGAGACGTCGTGGGAGCACCACCAGGTGATGCCCCACAGGTCGGGGCAGTCGAGCGCGTTGGCGATCGTCGCGGCGGTGAAGGCGGCGGCGTGCTCGGGCGGGACCAGCGGGGCGGGGGCGCCGACCTCCTGGAGCCAGACCGGGCGGCGCGGGTCTTCGGCCCACGCCTTGCTCAGTTCCACGAGGTAGGCGGCGTGGTGCTCGGCGGGCACGGAGGCGCGGCCGTGGCGCTGGGCGGTGCCGTTGAAGACCCAGGAGTGGACGGCGGTCAGGGCGCCGCGCCTGGCGGCCTGGCCCGGGGTGAACGGCATGTCGTCCTGGTACCAGGTCGCGTCGTACTCGGCGTGCAGATGGAGCCTGCCGGGGGCGCCCCGCTCGCAGGCGGCGAGCAGGTGTTCGAGCCAGGCGTCGATCTGGTCCTCGGTGGCCGGGTCGGGGTCGGGGTGGGGTCCGGCGGAGAACTGGTTGACCTCGTTGCCGAGGGTCATGCCGAGGAAGTGGGGGCGGTCGGCGAGGGCGGCGGCGAGGGTGTGCAGGTAGGTGGCGAGGCCGTCGCGGACGTCGGGGTCGGTGAAGAGGTTGCGGCGGTGCCAGCTGCGGGTCCAGGCGGGCAGGAAGTCGAAGCTGCTCAAGTGTCCCTGCAACGCGTCCACTTGGACGTCGAGGCCGCGTTCGCCCGCCGCGTCGACGAGGGCGAGGAGCTGCTCGACGGCGCGGGGGCGGATCAGGGTGCGGTTGGGCTGGAAGTAGGGCCAGAGCGGGAAGACCCGGAGGTGGTCGAGGCCGAGCGCGGCGATGGAGTCGAGGTCGGCCCTGACCGCGTCGAGGTCGAAGTCGAGCCAGTGGTGGAACCACCCCTGGCTGGGGGTGTAGTTGACGCCGAAGCGCACGGCAGCAGGCATGCGGTGTCCTTGCGGGGCGAGGTGGTGTCGGCCGGTCGGAGCGGAACGGCGCTGTTCCGGTGGCGGGTTCAGCCCTTGACGGCTCCTTCGCCGACGCCGCGGAAGAAGTACCGCTGGAGGCAGGCGAAGAGGGCGATGAGCGGGGCGACGGCGATGATCGTGCCGGCGGCGACGAGCCGTTCGTCGTTGGCGAAGGTGCCGTGCAGGTAGTTGAGCCCGATGGTCAGGGTGAAGCGGGACGGGTCGCTGAGGACGATCAGCGGCCACAGGAAGTCGTCCCAGGCGCCCATGAAGGCGAAGATCGCGACGACGGCGAGGGTGCCCTTCACGGACGGCAGCGCGATCCGCAGGAACCGCTGCCAGACGTCGGCGCCGTCGACGTAGGCGGCCTCGTCGATCTCGTGCGGGAGGCTGAGGAAGGCGTTGCGCATCAGCAGGACGTTCAGCGCGCTGACGCAGCCGGGCAGCACGACTCCGATCAGGGTGTTGTTGAGGCCCAGCTCCCGCATGGTGGTGAACTGGGCGATGATGATGCCCTCCACCGGCACCAGCATGGCCAGGACGAAGACGAGCGTCGCGGCCTTGCGGCCCCGGTAGCGGAGCCTGGCCAGCGCGTACCCGGCGAGCGCCGAACCGACGCAGTTGGTGACGACGTTGGCGCCCGCGACCTTCAGCGAGTTGAGGGCGTAGTCCCAGACCGGGATGGTCTCCGCGACCCGTTCGTAGTTGTGCAGGGTGGGGTGGCCGGGCAGGAAGCTCGGCGGGGAGCTGTAGATGTCCTCGGTGGGGCCCTTGAGCGAGGTGGACAGCTGCCACAGGAACGGGCCGACGGTCAGCGCCAGGACGGCGAGCAGCAGCAGGTAGCGCAGGGCGAGTTCCCAGCCGCGCAGCCGGCGGCCGTGCTCGTCGGCGAAGCGGGGCCCGCGCGGCGTGCGGGCGGCGGCCCGCCCGGGTGCGGGGCGTGCCCGGTCGAGGACGCTCATGACGCGTCCTTCCGGTCGGCGCGCAGCACGAGCAGCATCAGGGCGACGGTGACGGCGAAGACGACGACGGAGAGGGCGGAGGCGTAGCCGACCCGGCCGGTGAGGCCGGTGCCGGTGCGCTGGACCAGCATGACGAGGGTGGTGTCCTCGCCCGCGGGGCCGCCGCTCGGGCCGGCCATCAAGTAGACCTCGGAGAACACCTTGAAGGCGGCGACCGAGGAGAGCGCGCCGACCAGCACCATGGTGGAGCGGACGGCGGGCACGGTGACGGAGAGGAAGCGGCGCAGGGCGCCCGCGCCGTCCACGGCGGCCGCCTCGTGGAGTTCGCGGGGCACGTTCGCCAGCGCGGCCAGATAGATGATCATGTAGTAGCCGAGGCCCTTCCAGACCGTGACGGCCATGGCGCTCATCAGCAGCAGCCACTGGTCGCTGAGGAAGCCGACCCGGCCCACCCCGACCGCCTCCAGCAGCGCGTTGACGAGGCCGCGTTCGTCGAGGAGCCAGACCCAGATCAGGCCGACCACGACGATGGAGGCGACGACCGGGGTGTAGAAGGCGGAGCGGAAGAAGGTGATGCCGGGGATGTTCTTGCGCACCAGGAGCGCGAGCAGCAGCGGCAGGACGACCAGGGCGGGCACCACGCCGAGGACGTAGAGGCAACTGTTGCGCAGTCCGATCCAGAACATGTCGTCGTGGAGCAGTTCACGGAAGTTGGCGAGGCCCACGAAGCGGCCGGGCAGCAGGGTCCGCCGGTCGGTGAAGGAGTTCACCAGCGTGGAGAGGAACGGGTACAGGATGAACACGCCGACGATCAGCAGTCCGGGCGCCGCGAACAGCCAGGGGCTGGTCGGCAGTTGACGCCGGATGCGGGTGGTGGCCGGGGCAGTGGGGCTCGCCATGACGGTCAGCCCTGCTGCGCGAGGAGGGTGTCGCACGCCTTGACAGCGTTGTCGAGGGCCGCCTTGGGGCTCTCCTTGCCCTGGAGGGCCTTGGCGACCTCGTTGCGCAGCGCGGTCTTCATCTGCTCGCTGAACAGCACCGGTGTGTAATTGACGGCGTTCTTAAGGGACTTGGCGGCGGCGACCCGGACCCGGGTCTCGTCGGTGCCGTCCTCCTCGGTGAAGTACGGGTCGTCGAGCGAGCCCGCGGTGCTCGGGAAGATGGCGACCTGCTTCGCGAACGACATCTGCCGCTGGGCGTCGGTCACGAAGTGCGCGAAGGCGACGGAGGCGGCGGTGTGCTTGGTCCTGGCGTTGACCATGACGCCCATGACGTACATGTTGACGTGGCCGGTGCTGGTGATCTGGTCGGTGATGCCGATGTTCTTGTACAGGTTCGGCGCCTGCTTCTTGAAGTTGCCGAGGTCGAGGGCGCTGCCGGGGTTCATGGCGACGGCGCCGGTGAGGAACTTCTTGCCCGAGGACTCGGGGGTGGCGGTGAGCGCCTGCGGGTCGAGCGCCTTCGCGTCGTACAACTCCTTGTACTTGGTGAGGAGTTCGACGCCCTTCGGGTCGTTGAAGGCGAACGCGGTGCCTTCCTTGTTCATCAGCTCGACGCCGTAGCGGCCGAAGTCCTCGATGGTGGGCACGTTGGCGAGGGTGGCGACCTTGCCGTGGGTCTTCTGGGCGAGCTTGCGGGCCTGCGCGAAGAGGTCGTCGTAGGTCGTCGGCGGATGGCCGGCGTCGAGTCCCGCCTCGGTGAAGAGGGTCTTGTTGTAGAACAGCGGCCCGGTGTTGAGGTACCAGGGGAAGGCGTAGGTGCCGGTCATGCCGGGGATCCGGTGGCTGGCCCAGGCGCCGTCCAGGTACTCCTTGCGGTAGTCGGCGGCGGCCTTGTCCAGGTCGAGCGCGAGGCCGGCCTTGGCGAGCGGGGCGACCAGGTCGGGGGAGACGTTGACGACGTCGGGCAGGGTGCCGCCGGCCGCGTCGGCGCTGATCTTGTCGGCGTAGCCCTCGGCGGGCTGGTCGATCCACTTGACCTCGGTGTCCGGGTACTTCTTCTCGAAGTCGGCGACCACGCCCTCGAAGTAGGGCTTGAAGTTGGCCCGCAGGTTCCAGGTCTGGAAGGTGATGTCGCCCTCGACCTTGCCCGAGGCGTCGGTCGACCCGCCGCCCGAGTCGGCGGAGCCGCAGGCGCTGAGCGGCAGGAGGAGGGCGGCTACGGCGGCGGCTGCGAGTGCTCCGCGGGTTCTGGGCACGGTGACAGGGCTCCCTTGACGGCGTCGGCGGCGAGGATGCCAGGACCATGCCCGGGGCCTTCCGGCAAAGTCAATGGATTCGGCGCCGCTAAAGAAATCCGATCCTCATTAGTGCAGGTCAGAGCCGTATGGCCGAAAGCTTGCGCTGGATGACTAATGCGCTTTAGGGTGCTGGCACTCAAGCGCATTAGCTGTCATCAGCGAGAAAGCGGGAAGCACCATGCCTGCGAAGCGGTCCCCGGCCCGCCGGCCGACGATGAAGGACATCGCGCGGCGGGCCGGAGTCTCCGAGAGCGCGGTCTCCTTCGCGCTCAACGACCGCCCGGGAGTCTCCGAGGTGACCCGCGACCGGGTCCGCCGGGTCGCCGAGCAGCTCGGCTGGCGGCCCAGCACGGCGGCCCGCGCGCTCTCCGGTGAGGGTGCGGCCACGGTCGGCTTCGTGCTGGCGCGCCCCGCGGACACGCTCGGCGTCGACTCGTTCTTCCTGCAACTCGTCTCCGGTATCCAGGAGGTGCTGGCCGAACGCCATCTCGGCCTGCTGTTCCAGGTGGTGGAGGACGTCACCGACGAGTGCGCGGTCTACCGGCGCTGGTGGGCCGAACACCGGGTGGACGGCGTCCTGGTGGTCGATCCGCGCACCGACGACCCGCGCACCGGCCTGCTCGACGAACTCGGCCTGCCCGCCGTGGTGATCGGCGGCGAGCCCGACGAACGGCACCCCGGCCTCTCGACGGTGTGGGCGGACGACGCGGGCGCGATGGCCGCCGTCGTCGACGAGTTGTACCGGCTCGGCCACCGCCGGATCGTGCACATCGCCGGGCTGCCGGGCCTCGCGCACACCGAACGCCGGATCCGCGCGCTGCGCGCCGAGGCCGGGCGGCGCGGTCTCACCGGGGTGGAGTCGGTGACGACGGACTACTCGGACGCCCAGGGCGCCGCCGTCACCCGCCGGGTCCTGGAGGCCGCCGCCGCCCCCACGGCGCTGATCTACGACAACGACGTGATGGCCGTCGCCGGGGTGGCCGCCGCCATCGACCTCGGGTTCGCGGTGCCGGCCGATGTGTCGGTGGTGGCCTGGGAGGACTCGGCGCTCTGCCGCATGGTCAAGCCCTGGCTGTCCGCGCTGTCCCGGGACAGCGTGGAGTTCGGCAGGACGGCCGCGAGGGAGCTGACGGCCCTGCTCGACGCGGGCCCGGCCAGGACCGTCCGGGTGCCGGTACCGCGTCTGATCGTGCGGGACAGCACGGCGGCGGCCCGCCGTTCGGCACGGTAGCGGGCGGGTGCCTCTCGGGCCGTCGCCGCCGGAACGGTACAGGCCGGACTCCGCGGTCCGGGTGGCGGTGAGGGACGGCCGCCGCTCCCCCGGGCAGTTCGCGCTCACGTGCCGTACGGGGGCGGGCGTCGGCCGGCCGGGTACGCGTGAGAGCGCCGGACGCCCGCGACGGCCGGTCGAGGACACCGGACCGCCTCCCCGGCCCGCCGCTCTCGACGTGCGGCGCCGGGCCGGGCAGAGTGCGTCTCGTACTCCCGAGTAGCCGGGCACCACGCCCGAACGCCGCATCGCACCCCGAGGAGCCGTAGTGACCAGTTGGGTCGGCCGGAGCGCCGTCGAGATCGCCGCCGCCGTCCGCGAGAAGCGGGCGACTCCCCGGGAGGTGGTGGCCGAGCACCTCGACCGGATCGCGCGGCTCGACGGGCGCGTCGGGGCGTTCCGGCGGGTCAGGGCCGAGGCCGCGCTCGCCGAGGCCGACGAGCTGGCCGCCCGCGACGACCTGGCCGAACTCCCGCTCGCCGGGGTCCCGTTGGCCGTCAAGGACAATCTCGACGTGCGCGGCGAGTCGAAGCGGAACGGCTCGGCGGCGACCCCTGACACGCCCGCGGCGGCGGACCATGTGACGGTGGCCAGGCTGCGGGCGGCGGGCGCGGTGGTGATCGGCCTCACGAACGTGCCCGAGCTGTGTGTCTTCGGTACCACCGACGGCGTCCACGGCATCACCCGCAACCCCTGGGACCTCACCAGGACGGCAGGGGGCTCCTCGGGCGGCAGCGCGGCCGCGGTCGCCGCCGGGATGGCGCCGATCGCCCTCGGCAACGACGGCATGGGCTCGCTGCGCATCCCGGCCGCCAACTGCGGTCTTCTCACGCTGAAGCCGGGGTACGGGGTGCTGCCCGCCGGGATCGGCGGAGGCGACTGGTTCGGGATGTCGGAGAACGGCCCGCTGGCGACGACGGTCGCGGACGCCCGGCTGATGTGCGCGCTCCTCGCGGGCTCCGAGCGGCGGTGGCCGTCGCGGGTGCCGCCGACCGGGATGCGCAAGGTCGCCGTCTCGCTGCGCAGTCCGCTGCTCGGCGTCACGGTCACCGCGCCGTTCCGGGCCGCCGTCCGGGAGGCGGCCGGGGTGCTGATCAAGGCCGGTCACCAGGTCAGGCGGGCCGATCCGCCGTACCCCGCGTCCCTGGCCACGACCTCCCTCACGCACTGGACGGCGGCCGTCGCCGTCGACGCCGAGGGCCTCGACCCACGCCTTCTCGACCGCCGCACCCGCACCCAGGCCGCCATCGGACGCCGTTTCCTGAAGGGGGTCCGCGCGAGCACCGCGAGGGACACGCTGCGCCGGCGCCTGGAGCCGTTCTTCGCGGAGCACGACGTTCTGCTCACCCCGGCCCTGGCCCGCCGCTCCCCCGCTGCCGAGCCGTGGCACGAGCGGAGCTGGCTGCGCAACGCGGCGGTGAACAGCGCCTGTTCACCGCTGTCCCCGCCGTGGAACCTGACCGGCTGGCCGGCGGTGTCGGTCCCGTTCGGTGTGCTGCCCTCGGGTGCGCCCTGCGCCGTGCAGTTGGCCGGCCTGCCCGGCTCTGAGCAGGAACTGCTGGACGTGGCCGCGGAGTTCGAGAGGCTGCGCCCGTGGCGGCGGACCGCACCGCTCGACTGACCGCGCCGGTGCGCCCGTTGCTGCTGCTGGATGTCGACGGACCGCTGAACCCGTACGCGGCCCAGCGGGAACGCCGTCCCGCGGGCTACCGGACGTACCGGATGCTGCCGCCCCGCTGGGCGGCGGCCGAGCGGCGCCGGCTCGCCGAGTGGGGGCTCGCGGACCGGCCGGTGAGGCCGCTGCGGGTCTGGCTCGATCCCGGGCACGGCCCGGCACTTGCCGCGCTCCCCTTCGACCTGGTGTGGGCGACCACCTGGGAGGAGGAGGCGAACACGTTCATCGCGCCGGTCCTCGGCCTGCCCGAACTGCCGTGTGTGCGGTGGTCGTCGCCGCGCCCCGAGGCTCCGGAGGGAGTGTTCTGGAAGACCCCGCAGATCGTCGCGTGGGCCGGCGGCCGGGCCTTCGCCTGGGTGGACGACGAGATCACCGGGGCGGACCGCGCCTGGGTGCGGGAGCACCATCGCGGCCCGGCCCTGCTGCACCGCGTCGACCCGCGGCGCGGCCTCGTGGACGCCGACTTCGCGACGCTGGCGGCGTGGGCGGCGCGGCAGGCCCGGTGACGGGCGGCCGGCGGACTACAGCGCCCTGTACATCACGTGCAGCCCTACCAGGCCGTGCCGTGGGTGTTCGAACGCGTCCGGGACGGTGCCCAGAACGGTGAAGCCGAGGGAGGTCCAGAGGCGGACGGCCGGGTTGGTCTCGACGACGGCGTTGAAGACCATGCCCCGGTAGCCGTCCTCGGCGGCGGCCGTCAGCAGGTGTTCGGCGAGGGCGCGGCCGTAGCCGTGGCCCGAGCGGTCGGGGTCGACCATGAAGCCCGCGTTGGCGATGCGGTCGGCGGGGCCCGCGTAGTTCGGGGTGAGGTAGGCGGAGGCGACGACGGCCCCGGTCTCGTCCTCGACGACGAAGACGCGCTTCGCCGGGTTCATCCACAGGACCCGGGCGGCCTCCTCGGAGGTGTCCGGGTCCCAGGCGTAGGTCTCGGCGGCGGCGACGATCCGGTGCCAGAAAGGCCAGATCTGCGGCCAGTCGGCGGCTGCGGCTTCCCTGATGAGCATGGGCGTGAGTCTGTCACGCCCACGCGGGCGGCGGCCCGGGGGGCCGGGGTCGGCGGCTCAGTCGACGCTGGGCAGGATGTGCGGCTCGGCGAGGTCGTCCTCGTAGCCGGCCAGCCGGATCGGCGCGGACCTGGCCCACACGTCGAGGCTGCCGAGCTGTCCCTTGCGACGGCCGACGGCCTTCATGGGTTCCTTGGGGCGTTCGACGCGAGTCGTCGTCTCTTCTGGTGTCACCGCGCACTCCTTATGTGTCGGGTCACCCTCGGGGCGGGCCGGTCGTCCGGACCGATCTGGGACACCCCGCTCGGGTGTGGGTCGAGCAGTTCGGACGCGGTGGCGCCGGTCTTTCGAACGGGCAGGCCGCTGTGCACCGGCTTGCCCCGGGACGGACGTGGGTGTGGGTGGAACCCTGTTGCTGTCCGTCGGGTCAACAGTAACCAGATGAGCGGAGCCTCGCTCGATAGGGAGTGGAAACAACGTGTAAATGCCCCAAGTCCGCCCGCACCCAATGGACATGGTAGGGCACTATTTGCTCGGGTACGACCCGATGTAGGTTCACTCGAACGGCCTACAGCAGGCTCGGTCGGGGGCGCTCCGGCCGGCGCGCAGTTCAGGTCCCGTTGGCCGATTCGCAAGGCGGCCATGATCTGCTGGCGCGCGGCAACGGCTCGTCCGGCGGAGAGGACCGGCGCATGGAGCTGCGCAGTGTCGACGAGGTGATGGACCTGCTGTACGCGTGCCGGGGTTCGTGGGACTCCCCCGGTCCGCCGGACGGCCGCGCGGACCTGCACCAGCACGCGCTGCGGACCGCCGCACTGCTGCGTCGCGGGCGCCCGGCCGACAAGGAGTTGCAGGTGGCGGGGCTGGTGCACGCCATCGGGCCGCTGCTGTCGCCCGGCGCCGGGCACGCGCACCCCGACCGCGCGGCGGACGCGGTGCGCGCGCTGCTCGGCGAACGGGTCGCCCGCCTGGTGCGCTCCCACCACCGCGCGGGCCCCGACAGCGACGACGACCTGCTGCGGCTGCGGCACGCGGACGAGGAGAGCCGCCACGGCGGTTTCGACGCCGGGGTCCTGGAGGACTGGCGGACCGTCCTGGAACTGGTCGCGGACCGCAACTCCCGTCTGGGCGCCGTGGACTGACGGGCCGTCATCGAACCGGCGCGGAGGTGACACCCTCGTACGGGGTCGACGGTGGGCCGGGCGATCGTGACCGGGGCGCCGCGCTGGATCGGGCGGGCAGTGGGCCCAGCGGGCGGCGGATGCACGCGTGTGCGCGACCGCGCGGACGCGACGGAGGTAGAGGTAGGGGCATACGGGCCCCGCGATCCGTCGACGATCCCGCCGAGGGCGATCCTGCTCAGGGCGATCCCGCTCAGGACGGCGAGCGGCGACGGCCTCCGCCGTCGGGTCGGTCCCGATCGGAACGGCAGCTGCACCTACACCTACCGCCGGTCCCGATCAGGACGCGATCCGGCTCGGTGCGGTCCCGATCAAGACGTGACCCGGCGTCGGCGCGGACCCGATCAGGACATGACCCGGTGTCGGCGCGGTCCCGATCAAGACGTGACCCGGCGTCGGCGCGGACCCGATCAGGACATGGCCCGACTTCGGCGCGGTCCCGATCAGAGCGTGATCGGCATCGCCGCGTCCCCGATCAGATCGTCACGGGAAGAGGGCGATCCCGATCAGGACGATCAGGACGATGAGCGCCACCAGGCCCACGGTGGCCCAGGTGCCCCGGTGCCTGGCGACCTCGCCCGTGACGCCGCCGCGCGGCCTGTCCTCGGGCAGCAGGGGCCGCTCGGGCCGGTCGCTGCCGTAGAACTGGTCGTCGGTCGAGTAGTGGTTCCGCGCGTCCCCGAAGGCGCGCGGATCGATGTGTGGACTCGGACTTGCCATGACTGCTCCCGGCGCGGATGTTCCGCGGGGCCGGTTTCCCGGCCGGCTCAGGGTCGCGCACGGGGCAGGCGGATCACCACTTGCCGGGTGCGTAGTCCTTCATGAAGACGCCGTACAGGTCCTCGCCCTGCTCTCCACGCACAATAGGATCGTATACCCGGGCGGCCCCATCGATCAGGTCGAGCGGGGCGTGGAAGCCCGCCTCGGCCATCCTGATCTTGTCGGGGTGCGGGCGCTCGTCCGTGATCCAGCCGGTGTCGACGGCCGTCATCAGGATGCCGTCCTTCTCGAACATCTCCTGGGCGCTGGTGCGGGTGAGCATGTTCAGGGCGGCCTTGGCCATGTTGGTGTGCGGGTGTCCGGCGCCCTTGTAGCCGCGGCTGAAGACGCCCTCCATGGCGGAGACGTTGACGATGTAGGTGCGGGGCGCCTCGGCGGCGGCCATCGCCGCGCGCAACCTGCTGATCAGGATGAACGGCGCCGTCGAGTTGCACAGCTGCACTTCGAGCAGCTCGACCGGGGTGACCTCCTCCACGGCCTGGATCCAGCTGTTGGTGTCGTGCAGGTCGGGCACCAGACCACCGGCGTCGATGGCGGTGCCCGCCGCGATGCGCTCCAGGGAGGCCGACCCGGAGACCAGCGCGAGGCCGGTGACGTCGTGCGCGGTGAGGGCGCCGCCGCCGGCCACCGGGAGGGCGGCGACCGCGCCCGAGCCGAAGGTGCCGATCACCTCGGAGGCGGGCAGCTCGCCCGCGGGCAGCGGGGCGGACTCGGCGGTGACCAGCTCGCTGTAGGCCTGTGGGGAGCGGCGCACCGTCTGCGCCGCGTTGTTGATCAGGATGTCGAGCGGGCCCTCGGCGGCCACCGAGTCGGCGAGCGCGACGACCTGGGCCGGGTCGCGCAGGTCGATGCCGACGATCTTCAGCCGGTGGATCCAGTCGGCGCTGTCGGGCTGCGCCTTGAACCGGCGGATCGCGTCGCTCGGGAAGCGGGTGGTGATGGTGGTGTGGGCGCCGTCGCGCAGCAGCCGCAGCGCGATGTACATGCCGATCTTGGCCCGGCCGCCGGTGAGCAGGGCGCGCTTGCCGGTGAGGTCGGCGCGGGCCTCGCGGCGGGCGCGGTTCTCGGCGGCGCACTTCTGGCAGAGCTGGTGGTAGAAGTAGTCGACCTCGACATAGCGGGTCTTGCAGGTGTAGCAGGAGCGGGGCCGCTGGAGTATCCCGGCGATCTGGCCCTGCTCGGTGACCGAGGAGGGCAGGATGCCCTCGGTCTCGTCGTCGATGCGCTGGGCGGAGCCGGTCGCGGTGGCCTCGGTGACCGCCTTGTCGTGGGCGGTCTTGGAGGCCCGGCGCTCCTGGCGGCGGCGCTGCTTGACCGTGCGGTAGATCCCGGCGGTGGCCCGGCGCACGGCGATCGCGTCGGGGTGGTCGACGTCGAGCCGGTCGAGTTCGTCGAGCACGCTGAGGCAGACGGCGAGCCGCTCGGGGTCGATGCCGGGCCCGAAGACGACCTCGTCCGTGGTCGTCGAGCCGTTGTCTGTCACCGTCATGGCCGCTGCCGTTCCCTGGTCTGCCGTCGCGGCGCTCCGGTCGCGCCCGCTGTCGAACGGGGAATTTTACGGAGCGCCCGGCCCGTCCTCCAAACCCGGTCCCCTCAGGAGCCGCAGACGGCGCGCAGCGCGGCCACCTCGTCGGTGAGCGCGGCGGCCAGCCGGTCCAGGTCGGGGACGGCCGCCGCGTCGGCGACCAGGCCGTAGTGGACACGGCCGCGGTAGGTGGAGACGGCGACCGCGAGGGACTGGCCGCGGGCCAGCGGGGCGAACGGGAAGACGGCGGTGACCGGGTGCCCGCCGAGCTTCAGACCGAGGCTGGGCAGCGGCACGCTGGTCACCAGGATGTCGAACCAGAGCCGGGCCGCCTGGCCGACCAGGGGCCCGCCGAGCCGGTGGGCGAGCGGCGGCACATGGTCGGCGAGCAGGGCGACGGCGCCCGCGCCGCGGTGGGGTCCGGCGTCCTTGTTGCGGTCCATGGCGGCCCGCACGGCGCGGAGCCTGCCGAGCGGGTCGGGGTCGTGCACGGGGAGCCTCATGACGTACCCGGAGAGCCGGTTGCCCGGCGGCTGGGCGGTGCGCGGGCGGCGCCTCGACACCGGGATCAGGGCGCGGGGCGCGACGCCCTCGCTGCCGTCGCCGCGTTCGTCGAGCCAGCGCCGCAGGGCGCCCGCGACGACGGCGATCAGGACGTCGTTGACGGTGCCGCCCGCGGTCTTGCGGACCAGGTGCACGTCGTCGAGGTCGATGATCACGCCCGCGGTGCGGCGGGTGCCGGTGGCCTCGGAGGTGAGCGCGGCCGAGGAGCGCACTCCCAGCCCTGAGACGGCGACGGAGGCGCCGATGTCGAGGGCCCTGCCGACGTCGGAGAGGGCGCCCCTGACCAGCTCCGGGAGCCTGCGCACGTCGGGCAGCAGGCCGCGCGGCGGCTCCTCGGGGCGCGTTCTCGGCGCGGGCAGGTCCATCGGGTCGAGGAGGGCGGCGGCGAGGGCGAGGGCGCGCAGTCCGTCGGCGAGGGCGTGGTGGAACTTGAAGAGGACGGCGAAGGAGGCGCCGTCCTCGGCGGGCAGGACGTGCGCCTCCCACGGGGGCCTGCCGCGCTCCAGCGGGCGCTGCATGAGCCGGCCGGCGTCGGCGTGGAAGTCGCGGGTGGGGGCGTGCAGCCTGACGTGGGCGAGGGGGTCGAAGTCCGGGTCGCTCTCGCGGGTGGCGCCGCCGAACGCGAGCGGGGCGCGGGCCCGCGGTTGCCAGACGTCCCTGATCCGCATGCGCAGTCCAGGCACCCCGGCGGCCCGCGCGGCGAGCAGGTCGGCCGCGTGGGCGCCCGCGGTGGGCGCGTGGGCCGCGAAGACGCCGAGGGCGCCGAGGTGCATGGGGTGGGCGGCGGACTCGATGTTCCAGAACGCCAGATCGAGAGGGGCGAGCGGGTCGGAAGTCAATTGCTTGCCTCGCGTCGAGGACAGGGTGAACAAGCAGTCAAGCGCCATCCGACGATTACGGTCAAGTACGATCAGGCTACGCTCAGTTAACGGCAGATTAAGTCCCGCCCCTGGGGAGGGGCGGGACTCATGGGGCGTCTGGTGTCACTTCGGCGCCGGCGGCGCGGCCGGGTGCGACGTACCCCACTCCGACGGGCGCGGGCCGACCGTGAAGTCGAGCCGGTGCAGCGAGCGCAGCGCGTCGGTCGTCAGATACGTGCGGTCGAGGGCCGCGCCGTCCGCGCGGGCCGACTGGACGTACCGGTCGGTGGCCGAGGTGCCGCGGGCGGTGATCGTCAGGGCGCCGTGCGGGTAGTAGCGGCGATCGAGGGTCAGGTCGACCCGGTCGAAGACCGGTGTGGACAGGCCCCAGACGGCGTCGCCCGGCTGCACCGGGAAGATCCCGAGCGACGACAGCACGTTCCAGGCCGACATGGTGCCGAGGTCGTCGTTGCCGGTCATGCCGGTCGGGGTGTCGGTGAAGAGGGTCAGGGCCGCGTGCACCACGTCGGTGGTCTTCCAGGGCTGCCCGGTCGACAGGTAGGTGTACGGGGCGATCAGGTCGGGTTCGTTCTGCGGGTTGTACTTGTCGGCGTTGTAGTAGTCGTAGGGGCCGTTGACCCACACCTCGCGGGCGGTGCCCGCCGGGTCGGCGAGCAGCCGGTCGTAGGCGAAGAAGGCGTCGAGCCGGTCGTTGGCCGCCTGCCGGCCGCCGATCAGGTCGATCATGCCGGGCAGGTCCTGCGGCACCAGCCACTGGTACTGCCAGGAGGTGCCCTCGTGGAAGCCCTCGCTCCGCGCCGGGTCGGCGGGTCCCGTGAAGGCGCCCGAGGCGTCGCGGGCCCGGAAGAAGCCGGTCGTCGGGTCGAAGACGCTGCGGTAGTTCTGGGCGCGGGCCGCGTACCGTTCGGCGTCCGCGCGGTGGCCGAGGTCGCGGGCCATCCGCGCGAGCATCGCGTCCGACAGGGCGTACTCCAGGGTGGCCGAGGCGCCGTGGTCGTAGTCGGAGTCGCCCGGCTTGGCGTGCGGACGGCCCTTGACGTAGGGCGCGTAGCCGTCGGCGAGGTACTCGCGGTTCGCCTCGCGGCCGACGGCCGGTGAGTCCGCGGGCGGCACGCCGTCGGCGTTGCGCTTCAGGGCCCGGTAGGCCCGGTCCTCGTAGCCGTGCAGCAGGCCTTGCTGGTAGGCGTTGGTGAGGAACGGGGTGACCGGGTCGCCGGTCATGATGTTCGTCTCGACCGTGCCGTAGCCCCACTTGGGCAGCCAGCCGCTCTCCTCGGAGATCCTGATCACCGAGACCGCCATGTCCCTGGCCTCGCGCGGCGCGAGCAGGGACAGCAGTTGGGACTGGGTGCGGTAGGTGTCCCACAGGGACCAGTTCTGGTAGTACGTGAAGCCCTTCGCCCGGTGGATCCGCTGGTCCCAGCCGGTGTAGCGGCCGTCGGCGTCGCTGCCGATGTTGGGGGCGAGGAAGGACCGGTACAGGGACGAGTAGAAGGTCCGGCGCAGGCTGTCGCCGCCGCCCGTGGCGCGGACGTCGTCGAGCCGGTCCTCCCAGCTCCGGCGGGCCCGGTCGCGGACGCTGTCGAACGAACGGCCGCCCTCGGCGCGGAGGTTGACGGCGGCGCCGTGCGCGTCGACGTAGGACAGCGCGGTGGTCGCCTCGACGGTCCGGTCCTTCGTGGTGTCGAAGCGGACGTAGGCGCCGCCGGTGCCGCTGCGCGCGCCCGCCGTCACGGTGGCGCCGTCCCAGGTGCCGTGGGCGGTGAACGGCCGGTCGAAGCGGGTCACGGTGTAGACGGTGTAGGGCTCGGTGTCCTGGCAGAAGCCGCGCCCCGTGATGGCGGTGCGCACGGTCCTGCTGTCCAGGACCTCGACCTTCGCCGAGACCCCGGAGTGCAGGGACTGGGCCGCGTTCAGCAGGACGTTGGCCTTGTCGGTGGCCGGGAAGGTGTAGCGCTGCACGCCGGTGCGGGCGGTCGCGGTGAGTTCGGCCTCGATACCGGTCGCCAGGCCGACCCGGTAGTAGCCGGGGCTCGCGCTCTCGTCGTCGTGGCCGAACCCGGCGGCGTAGGCGGCGTTGTCGGTCCGTGTCACCTCGCCGGTCGTGGGCAGTACCGGCAGGTCGCCGCCGAGGCCGCAGCCGACGCCGGAGAGGTGGACGAGGGAGAAGCCGCGGATGTGGTCCTGGGCGTAGTCGTAGCCGGTGTTGTGGCCGGTGTCGGGCGAGAACTGCACCATCCCGAAGGGCACGGCCGCGCCCGGGTAGGTGTTGCCCTCGTTCTGGGTGCCGATGAACGGGTTGACCAGGTCGGTGAGAAAACCGTCCCGGTCGGCCGCGAGCGCCGACGGGCCCGAGAGCGCGGCGCCGAGGAGCGCGGCCGCCGTCAGCCCCCTCAGCGCGCCGCGTAGCCATGTGGTCCTTCTCATGGGCGGAAGTGCCTCCTCGAACGCGCGGACAACGTTGTCACAGCCGCGCTCATTCTTCGACGTGGACGTGTACTCGTCAAGGTTGTGCGGGGTGTGTCGGTCGGGGTCCAGGGGACGGGCCGGGCGAGGGCAGGACCGGCGGCGGTCAGAGCAGCCGCCAGAGGTGGTCGTCGGTGCCGTTGTCCTCGAACTGCACGACCTGCGCGCTGTTCGCCGTCGACATGCCGTCCACCCCCAGGACCTTGCCGCTGTGCCGGTTGCGCACCAGGAACCAGCCGCCGCCCCGTTCGTCCAGGGTCCACAGGTGGTCGTCGGTGCCGTTGTCCTCGTACTGGACGACGACGGCGCTGTTCGCGGTCGACATGCCGTCGACGCCGAGCACCTTGCCGCTGTGGCCGTTGCGCACCAGGAACCAGCCCGCGCCCCGGTCGACCAGCTGCCAGGCGTGGTCGCCCGTCCCGGTGTTGTCGTACTGCACGACCCGGGCGCTGTTCGCCGTGGACATCCCGTCGACCGCGAGCACCTTCCGGCTGTGCTTGTTCTGCACGCGCCGGTACGGCGGTTCCGGAGTCCAGGGCCTGCCGTCGGGGGCCGCTGTCGGGAACGACGTGACGCGCAGCCGGGCCGCGCCCATCGGGACGAGCGTGACCTCCTCGACGGCGCCGGTCGCGCGGGCCGGGCTCTGCTGGAGCGGGGCGACCACGTGCTCGTCGTCGGCGATCCACTCCGGGATCTTGCGGGCCCGCGCGGTGAGGGTGAGCGGGGTGGTGGCGAGGGTGAACGGGTCGGCGGGCAGCGGCCCTTGCACGCGTCGCGCCACCGGGGTGGTGCCCGGGACGAGGCCGTAGTTCCAGGGCGTGGTGGCGTGCACGTCGTACTCGGGGAAGTCGGCGTCGCCGCCGGTGCGGACATAGCGCTCGCCGATCCGCAGCGCGTAGGTGAGCGGGCCGCGGACGACGCTCACCGCGTCGCGCTGCGCGGGCCAGGCGCGGACGGTGGTGCGCTGGGGCAGCGTCAGGGTGACCCGGTCGCCGTCCCGCCAGGTGCGCTCGACGCGCGCGAACGACGGTCCGTCGCCGGCCGCCACGGGGGCGCCGTTCACCCGCAGGGTCGGGCCCTGGCACCAGCCGGGCACCCGCAGCAGCAGCGGGAAGGCGACCGGGCGCGGGGTGGCGAGGGTCAGGGTGACGGTGCCGTCGAAGGGGTAGTCGGTCTCCTCGGTGAGGGTGACCTCGGTGCCCTGCCCGACGGTGGCGCGGACGGTGGCGGGCGCGTACATCGCGGCGGCCAGTCCGCCGTCGGGGGTGGCGAGCCAGAGTTCCTCGGTGAAACAGGGCCAGCCCATGCCGTAGTTGTGCGGGCAGCAGCGGTACTGGTCGACGCCCGGCCGCAGCGACTGCATGGCGAAGCCGTTCTGGAACTGGCCCTGCGTCTTGGGGGCGTTGTCCAGGTCGACGCTGTTGGCGCTGGTGACGTAGTGGACGCTCTTGCCCTCCGGGTCGAGGGCGGCGGGCAGCAGGTTGAACGCCAGTTCCTCGCACCTGTCCGCCCACACCGGGTCGCCGGTGATCCGGGTGAGCAGTTCGTGGCTGGCCATGAACTCGACGATGCCGCAGGTCTCGAAGCCCTGCCGGGGGTCGCCGAAGCCGGGCCTGATGTTCTCGTCGCCCGCGAACCCGCCGCCGGGGAACTGGCCGTAGCCGCCGATGACCTGCTCGTAGGTGCGGTAGGCGGCCCGGGTCAGCTCCAAGTCGCCCGACCGCTGGGCGTACTGGGCCGGTTCGCGGAAGCCCTGGGCGATGTTCACGTTGTGCGGACTGGGCAGCGGTCCCGTCCAGTCGGCGCCCCAGGCGTGCATCCGGTCGACGAGGTCGAGCAGGAACGCCTCCCCGGTGCGCCGGTGGAGCCAGAGCGCGACGTCCATGCCGTCGCCCCAGCGCAGCGAGACCCAGCTGCTGTCGAACGCGCCGCGCCCCTGGGCGTTCATGAACCGCAGGAACCGGCCGAGGAACGGCACGATCCGCGCGTCGTGGGTGAACTCCTCGTAGCCGCGCAGGGCTTGGAGCAGCGGCAGGTAGGGCCAGAAGTCGGGGCCGCCGTTCAGGGCGGTGCGCAGCGCGCGCGGTCCGAAGAACCCGTCGGACTGCTCGGTGGCGAGGATCGCGTCGATCCAGCGGCGGGAGCGGTCGAGGGCGGTGGCGTCCCGGGTGGCGATGGCGAGCGGGACGTATCCGCGCAGCCAGTAGGGCAGTTCCTCCCAGCCGTCGTTCTCCGGGTGGGTCCAGCCGCTGGTCGCGGGGTCGAGGAAGTGCGAGCGTTCGGCGAACCGGCCGCACAGGCCCGCCAGTTGGGCGCGCAGCCGGCCCGCGAGCCAGCCGCGGGCGGTGATGCTGCCCGGCGGCAGGCGGGTGAAGGCGTCGGGGGCGAGACCTTGCGGGGCGAGGGTGCCGGGGGCGGGCGCGGCGGCGGACGCCGTCGCGAGCGGGACGCCCGCGGCCAGGGAACCGGCGGCGAGCGTGCCGGTCCGCAGGAAGTGTCGCCGGTCGAACGGCATACGGCTCTCCTGTCGTCCTGCGTGGGGAAGGAGGGAGGAGGTGCGGTCGGGGACGGTACCCCGGGGTGCCGCCCGCCTGCCGGGGAGGCGGCGGGCGGACGGCGTCGGTGCGCGGTGCGGGGCGGTGCGCGGCGGAGGCGGCGCGGTGCGGAGCGGGGCGGTGCGGGGCGGTGCGGGGCGGTGCGGGGCGGCGCGGTGCGACGCGGTGCGACGCGACGTGCGGCGGAGACGGCGCGGTGCGGAGGGGCGTCCGGCAGAAAGGTCTTCCGCCGGCCACCACCCCCGCGGAGCGGACCTCGGCCCTTCCGAGCCGGGACACGTTCCTCCGAGCCGGGACACAGCCCTTCCGGTCGGGCCCCGGCCCTTCCGAGCCAGGACACCGTCCCTCTGCGCCGGGAACGTTCCCCCGAGTCAGGACACCGTCCTTCAGGGCCGGGCCTCGGCCGGGCCCGACCGGTTCGGATCGTCCCCTGGTGCGCCGGGGGGCGTGGGCCGTGAGCGGGCCGGCCGGTGCCGTGGTCAGGCGTGGCCGGCCCGTCCGCGGATCAGGCGCAGCCGGCCGGTGTCGCCCGGGAGGCGTCGGCGATCAGCGCCCGCTGGGCCGCCTTCACGCGCTTGACGTCGGGCTTGACGACCTTGCGGTCGTACGTCACCAGGCCGTTCAACTCGCCCTCGACGTCCGAGATCTGCGTGTAGACGGCGCCGTTGCTGCCCTGGCAGGCCAGCGCGTGCACCTCGTCGAGCTTCTCGAGGTAGTCGTCCGTGTAGGTCGACGGGTCGACGTCCACGTACGACTGCTGCACCGACCAGGCGTGTCCGGGCACCGCGAGTCCCAGGCCGCCGTACTCGCCGGTGACCTGGGCCCGTACGCCGTCAGGACGCGGCGGCAGGGCGGGGCTCGGGTAGCCGTGTTCGTCCATGATGTCGCCGGTGCCGCCGTCGGCGCCGAGGTTGAGGCCCGACATGCTGTTGACCAGCCGGCTCGGGTCCCACGCCTTGGCCTGGTCGGCGATCCTGGCCATGTCGTACTGGCCCCAGCCCTCGTTGAAGGTGACCCACATGACGACCGAGGGGCTGCTGATGTGCTCGTCGATGACCTGCTTCATCTCGCGCTCGTACTCGGCGCGGGCGGCGGCCGACGGGTTCACCCCCGCGGTCATCGCCGGCATGTCCTGCCAGACCAGCAGGCCGAGCCGGTCGGCCCAGTAGAACCAGCGGTCGGGCTCCACCTTGATGTGCTTGCGGACCGAGTTGAAGCCCAACTGCTTGTGCAGCTTGAGGTCGTAGGCGAGCGCCTCGTCGGTCGGCGCGGTGTGCAGGCCGTCCGGCCAGAAGCCCTGGTCGAGGGTGGCCATCAGGAAGACGGGCTTGCCGTTGAGGACCGTGCGCGGCACGCCGTTCACCTTCTCGACGGCGATGGAGCGCAGCCCGACGTAGCTGCCGACCCGGTCCTTGCCGACGCTCACCTTCAGGTCGTACAGGAACGGGTCGTCGGGCGACCACAGGTGGGCGCGCGGGATCTTCAGGGTCAGCGGGGTGCCGCTGCGCCCGGTGACCGCGGCCACCCGGCGCTTGCCGTCGTAGGCGGTGACGGTGACCGGGAGGCCGGAGCGGACGCCCTGCGGTGCGATCGTGACGGTGCCCTTGGCCGCGTCGGGGGTGAGCTTCAGCGTGTCGACGTGATCGGCCGCGACCGGCTCCATCCACACGGTCTGCCAGATCCCGGAGGACGGCGTGTACCAGATGCCGCTCGGGTCGAGGCGCTGCTTGCCGAGCGGCGGGTTCTCGCCGTCGGCCGCGTCGGTCGGGTCGTAGACGCCGACGATCAGCTCCTGGGTGCGGCCCGGCTTGAGGGCGTCGGTGACGTCGGCGCTGAACTTGTCGTAGCCGCCCTGGTGTTCGGTCACCTTCGTGCCGTTGACGTAGACCTCGGCCCGCCAGTCGACGGCGCCGAAGTTCAGCTGGAGGCGCTTGGCCGAGCCGATCCGCCAGTCGGCGGGGACCGTGAAGGTGCGCCGGTACCACATGCGGTCCTCGTGCCGTTCGATGCCCGACAGCTGGGACTCGACCGGGTACGGGACGAGGATCTTCTCGCGGAGGTTCTTGCCGACCGGCGGCCGCTCACCCGCGGTGGCGGCGGCGAACTGCCAGGAGCCGTTGAGGTTCTGCCAGTCGTCGCGGGTCAACTGGGGCCGCGGGTACTCCGGGTGGGCGTTGCGGGCGGAGACGTCGTCGGCCCAGGGGGTGCTCAGCTCGTAGGTGGAACGGTTGCCGCCGCTGCTCCAGAAGGCGTTGACAACGTTGCCGTTCCTGCCGCTCAGGCCGCCTTCGCCGTCGTAGCGGACGTCGGCGAGGCCGGGTGCGGTGCCGGTCTTGTTGCCGACGACCGGCTCCTTCAGCGTGACCAGGAGCGAGGTGGGGTCGGCGGGGTCGAGCCGGGCCGTGCCCAGCGGCCAGGTGGCGCCGCCGATCACCGCGTCGAGGTGGTCGGCGAGACCGGCCGGGGGCGCGGTGAGGGGCTGAGCGAAGTCGAGCTTCAGGGTGCGGCCGTCGGCGCGGACGGTGGTGTCGATGGCTCCGTCGTAGTCGAAGCCGTCGGGCAGCCGGAACGCGGACTGGGGCACGGCGGTCTTGGCGCCGCCCGGCGGGGTCCAGCGCACATGGAGGTTGGAGCCCCCGAAGTGCTCGAAGTACTCGACCTTGAAGTCGTAGGCCTGTCCCGCGGTCAACTCGATGGGCTGGGCGGTCTGTTCGCGGTCCCAGTCGTCGACCCAGTGGTCGATGACGAGCCGGTCGCCGACCCAGAGGCGGAAGCCGTTGTCGCCGATGACCGAGAAGGTGGTCGGTCCCGATTTCTCCGGCACGATCTTGCCGGTCCAGCGGACGTTGACGTCGTCCGACTGGCCGGTGGCGAAGGCCAGACGCGGCTCCAGGGTGGCGAAGTCCAGGTTCGGGTCGAATCCGGTCGCCTTGAGCTGGTGGAAATCGAAGGCGCCGGGGGCGGACTGGGTGTAGTACTCCCCCTTGAGCCCGTGGACTTCGACGGGGTCGTCCGCCGCGTCGGCGCTGGGGGCCGTGGTGAGTCCGGCGACCCCGAGCGCTGCTGCGAGCAGCAGGGCGAGGCGTCGTCCGAGAGGTCTGATGCGCACGGATCCTCCTTGGTGAGGAAGGGTGGCGGCTCGCTGCTTCAGTCTGTACAACGTCGGAAGGAACGGCAGTTGGCATGAGAGCACGGCTCCGGGCCGCTGTCCAGGGTCATGACAAAGGCTCCGAGGACGGGCCATCCATCGACGCTGAGGAGAACCCTTGCGGGCGAGCCTGAAGGACGTGGCGGAACGCGCCGGCGTCTCGATCAAGACCGTCTCCAACGTGGTGAACAACTATCCGCACGTCACCCCGGCGATGCGGGCCCGGGTGCAGGCGGCCATCGACGAGCTGGGCTACCGGCCCAATCTGACCGCGCGCCATCTGCGCAAGGGGCGGACCGGGATCATCGCGCTGGCCGTGCCCGAGCTGGGCAACCCGTACTTCGCGGAGCTGGCCGGGGCGGTGATCGACGCGGCGACCGAGCACGAGTTCACCGTGCTGCTCGACCACACCAGGGGCGAGCGCGAGCAGGAGGTGCTGGTCAGCCAGGGGTACCGGGCCCGGGTGATCGACGGTCTGATCCTCTCGCCGCTGGAGCTTGAGGCGGAGGATCTGCGGGGCCGCGCGGACGACGTGCCGCTGGTGCTGCTCGGGGAGCGCGAGTACGACGTGCCCTACGACCACATCGCGATCGACAACGTGGCGGCGGCCCGGTGCGCGGTGCGCCATCTGCTCGACCGGGGCCGGACCAGGATCGCCTACCTCGGCGCCCGCACCGACTCGGCGAACCGGCCGGCGCATCTTCGACTGGACGGCTGGCGGGCGGAGTTGGCCGAGGCCGGGGTGCCGGCGCCGGACAGCCTGGTGGTGCCGGTGGGCGGCTGGGACCGGGACGACGGGGCGCGCGCGATGGCCGAACTCCTGGACGCGGGGGTGCGTCCCGACGCGGTCTTCGCGTTCAACGACCTGATCGCGATCGGGGCGATGCGGGTGCTGCACGAGCGGGGGCTGCGGGTGCCGTGGGACGTGGCGGTGGTCGGCTTCGACGATCTCGCCGAGGGCCGGTTCGGGGCCGTCACGCTGACCACGGTCTCGCCCGACAAGCAGGCCATCGCGCGGATGGCGGTCGCCTCGCTGCTGCGCAGTCTGTCGGGGCGCGAGGTGCCCGGCGGACGTGAACTGACCGCGGATTTCCGGCTGGTGGAGCGGGAGAGCACGCTGGGCCGGCGGTGACGAGATTTCGGACGGAGGGGTTTACACGGTCCTTCCAACGATGTAAAAACCTCCCCTGAACGACGTGCACACCGAGTTGACCGCAAGAGCCAGCCTCCCCGAGAGCGCTCTCACGCGCCGGGGCCGCGCGTTTGGGGACTCCCATGAAGCCGACCGCATCCGTCCGTCGCACCTCCGCACGCCACCTCCTCACCGTGGGCCTCGTGGCGAGCCTCGCGCTCGTCAGCGCCTGCACCAAGTCCGAGGACGACTCGGCCAAGGGCGACTCCGCCTCCCCGCAGAACGACGCGGGCCAGGTGGTGTCCTCACCGAGCACCGGATCGGGACCCAGCTGCGCGCTCGACGCCTACGGCGGCGAGAAGCTCGACCTGAAGAACGCCACCGTGGGCTTCTCCCAGTCCGAGAAGGAGGCCAACCCGTTCCGGATCGCGGAGACGGCCTCCCTCAAGGCCGAGGCGGGCAAGCGGGGCGTCAAACTGCTCACCGCCAACGCCCAGTCGCAGTTCTCCAAGCAGATCAGCGACGTCCAGGACCTCATCGCCAAGGGCGCCGACCTGCTGGTCATCGCACCGCTCAACTCCGACGGCTGGGAACCGGTGCTGCGCGCCGCCTCCGCCAAGCACATCCCGATCGTGACCATCGACCGGAAGATCAACGCCACCGCCTGCAAGGACTACGTGAGCTTCATCGGCTCCGACTTCGTCGAGCAGGGCAAGCGGGCCGCCGACCAGATGATCGAGGCGACCGGCGGCAAGGGCGAGATCGCGATCCTGCTCGGCGCGGCCGGCAACAACGTGACGACCGAGCGCACCAAGGGGTTCGAGCAGCGGATCAAGGAGAAGGCGCCCGACCTGAAGATCGTGTTCCGGCAGACCGGCGACTTCGCCCGCGAGAAGGGCCAGTCGGTCACCGAGAACCTCATCCAGTCCAAGCCGGGCATCACCGGGATCTACGCCGAGAACGACGAGATGGGCCTCGGCGCCGTCAACGCCCTCAAGGGCGCGGGCAAGAAGCCGGGCGCGGTCAAGATCGTGACCATCGACGGCACCCGCAACGCCGTCCAGGGCATCGTGGACGGCTGGATCCAGGGCGTCATCGAGTCCAACCCGCGCTTCGGGCCGCTCGCCTTCCAGACCCTCGACACCTTCACCCGGGGCGAGAAGGTGAGCCAGGACATCGTCATCGAGGACAGCTCCTACACCGGGAGCAACGCCCGCGCGGACCTCGGCAAGGCCTACTGACGTGCTCGCGGTCACCGGCCTCGGCAAGTCCTTCCCCGGCGTGCGGGCGCTGTCCGACGTGGACCTCACCATGCGCGCCGGGACGGTGCACGCGCTCGTCGGGGAGAACGGCGCGGGCAAGTCGACGCTCATCAAGGTGCTCACCGGGGTCTACCGGCCGGACGCGGGCGAGGTGGTGTACGACGGGGCGCCGGTGCGCTTCGCCACCCCGCTCGCGGCCCAGCGGGCGGGCATCTCCACCATCTACCAGGAGGTGAACCTCGTCCCGCTGATGAGCGTGGCCCGCAACCTCTGCCTCGGCCGTGAACCGCGCGGCCGGCTCGGTCTGATCGACTTCCGGCGCATGCACCGGGAGGCCGAGGAGGCGCTCGGCCGGCTCGGCCTGCGGGTCGACGTCCGCCGTCCGCTGCGCGAACTCGGCGTCGGCGCCCAGCAGATGGTCGCCCTCGCCCGCGCCGTGGCGGTGGACGCCCGGGTGGTCGTGATGGACGAGCCGACCTCCTCACTCGAACCGCGCGAGGTGGCCACCCTCTTCGGGGTGATCCGCATGCTGCGCGGGCAGGGCGTGGCGGTGGTCTACGTCAGCCACCGGATGGACGAGCTGTACGAGATCTGCGACGAGGTCACCGTGTTGCGGGACGGCCGGGTGGTGCACACCGGGCCGCTGGCCGGGCTCGACCGGCTGCGGCTGGTCTCCCTGATGCTCGGCCGGGAGATCGGCGAGGTGCGCGCGGAGGGCCTGACCAAGTTCTCCGGTACGCACGACACCGCGGCCGAACCCGTCCTGACCGCAACGGATCTGACGGTACGTCACCGGCTGTGCGGGGTGTCGCTCTCGGTGCGGCCCGGTGAGGTGGTGGGGCTCGGCGGGCTGCTCGGCTCGGGCCGCAGCGAGACCGCGAAGGCCATCGCCGGTGCGCTGCCCACCGACGCGGGCCGGGTGAGCGTCGCCGGCACGGCGGTGCGCCCCGGCTCGACCGCCGCCGCCATCAGGGCCGGGATCAGTCTGCTGCCCGAGGACCGCAAGGCCGAGGGCGTCGTGCCAGGACTCTCGGTGCGGGAGAACATCGCGCTGGCCGCGCTGCCCTCGCTCTCCCGGTTCGGCCTGGTGGACGACGCCAGGATCGACCGGATCGTCGAGACGTTCATGAAGCGGCTGCGCATCAAGGCGGCGGGCCCGCACCAGAAGGTGGGCGAGCTGTCGGGCGGCAACCAGCAGAAGGTGCTGCTGGCCCGCTGGCTCGCCCTGCACCCGAAGGTGCTGCTCCTCGACGAGCCGACCCGGGGCATCGACGTCGGCGCCAAGGCGGAGGTGCAGGCCCTCATCGACGAACTCGCCGACGACGGTCTCGCCGTGCTGCTGATCTCCTCCGACACCGAGGAGCTGATCGAGGGCAGCGACCGGGTGGTGGTCCTCAAGGAGGGTGTGGTGGTGAGCGAGTTGACCGGAGCCGCGGTGACCGAGGACGCGCTGATGCGCGCGATAGCCGCCGTCCCGGCGGGAGGACCCGATGACTGAACTGGCTTTCACGCGACCGTCGTTGGACCGCGCGCGGCTGCTGCGGCTGCTCCAGGAGTACGGCGTCTACGCGGGCGTCCTGGTGCTGCTGCTGTTCGACGTCGCCTTCACCCCGCACTTCCTGTCCGTGGAGAACTTCCGCACCCAGGCCGTGCAGGTCGCGCCCGTGCTGGTCGTCGCGCTCGGCATGGCGCTGGCCATCGGCACCGAGGGCGTCGATCTGTCGGTGGGCTCGGTGATGGCCCTGTCGACGTCCCTGGTCTCCCTCTACCTCGGGTACGGGCCGTGGATCGCCGTGCTGATCGCGGTGGCGGGCGGCATCGTGGTCGGCGTCGCCAACGGCGCGCTCATCGCGTTCGTGGGCGTCCAGCCGATCGTCGCCACCCTCGCCCTGATGGTCGCGGGGCGCGGGGTGGCCCTGGTGCTGCTGCCGCAGCTGAAGGACGTCCGCGACCCGGGCATGGCGGCGCTCGGCTCGGGTGCCGTGCTGGGCGTGCCGTACCTGGTGCTGATCGCGGCCGGGCTAGCCCTGCTGACGGCGTTCGTGGTGCGCCGCACCACCTTCGGCCGGCAGGTCCTCGCGATCGGCGACAGCCGCCCCGCGGCCCGCCTCGCCGGGCTCCCGGTCGGGCGCGTCCTCGTGGTGGTCTACGTCTGCTGCGGCGCCCTCGCCGCGGTCGCGGGCGTCCTCGCGACGGCCCGGCTCTCGGCGAGCGACCCGACGTCGCTCGGCACCCTGATGGAGCTGTCCGCGATCACCGCCGTCGTCGTCGGGGGCACCCCGCTCAGCGGCGGGCGGGTGCGCGTCGGCGGCACGGTCGCCGGCGCGGTGCTCATCCAGTTGCTCACCACCACCCTGATCAAGCACGATCTGCCGCCGTCCTGGACCCAGATCGCCCAGGCCGCGGTGATCGTCCTCGCCGTCTACGCGGCCCGGGAACGAGGCAGACGATGACCGCGCACACCGAGGAGGCCGGCGTGCCGGCACCCACCGTCGAGGCGGCCGGGGACGCTCCCCCGCGCACCGACCGCTCCGAGCGGCTCAGCGCCCTGGCCCAGCAGCACGGCGCGCTGGTGACCCTGGTGATCGCCATGGTCGTCGCGTCGCTGAGCTTCGACACCTTCCTGACCGGCGACAACCTGGAGAACATGGCGCTCTCCTCGGCGTTCCTCGCCGTGGTCGCGCTCGGCATGACGTTCGTGATCGTCACCGGCGGGATCGATCTGTCGGTGGGGTCGCTGTTCGCGCTCGGAGGGGTGCTCGCGGCCTGGGGCTCGCGGTACGGGACCGTCGTCGCGCTGCTGCTGCCGCTCGCCGTGTGCGGGCTGATCGGCCTGGTCAACGGGTTGCTGATCGCCCGGGTCAGGCTCGCCCCCTTCATCGTCACGCTGGCCGCCATGCTGGGCGCCCGCGGGCTGCTGCTCGCGCTCACCGACGAGGGGTCGCGGACGTATCTGGTCGACAAGGAGTCGTTCCTCGCGACCCTCGGCCAGGGCACGCTGCTCGGCGTCGGGGTACCGGTGTGGATCACGCTGGCGCTGTTCGCGGCGGGCGCGGTGGCGCTGCGGCGCACCCGGTTCGGGCAGTACGTGTACGCGGTCGGCGGCAACGAGGACGCGGGCGCGCTGATGGGTGCCCCGGTCGCCCGCACCAAGATCACCGTGTACACGCTGTCGGGGCTCTGCGCCGGGCTCGCGGGCGCGCTGAACGCGGCCTGGCTGGCGTCCGGGGTGACCATCCTCGGCACCGGGATGGAGCTGGAGGCGATCTCCGCCGTGGTCATCGGCGGCACCCTGCTGACCGGCGGCTCCGGCTTCATCAGCGGCTCCCTCGTGGGGGTGCTGCTGCTGAAGGTCATCCAGAACGTGATCAACCAGATCGGGTCCCTCGACTCCGCCTACCAGCAGGTGGTCAGCGGAGCCTTCCTGGCCGTGGTGGTGATCGCGCAGACCTGGCTGGGCCGCCGGCGCCGGGTGCTGTGAACGACGGCCGGCGGCCCGGGTGAGGGGGCCGGGTGAGCGGGGCGGGGTGAGGGGGGCGGGGTGAGGGGCCGGCTTCGGCTTCGGCTTCAGCTTCGGCTTCGGCTTCGGCTAGGTGACGATCTGGCCCTTGCCCAGGGCGATCACCCCGCCCGGGGAGACGGTGTACAGCTCGGCGTCCCGCTCCGGGTTCACGCCGATGGTGGCGCCGGGCGGTACCTCGACGTTCTTGTCCAGGATCGCCCCGCGCACCACGGCGCCCCGGCCGATGTGGACGTTGTCGTGCAGGACCGACCCCTGCACCACCGCTCCGGGGTCGACCACCACACCCGGCGAGAGCACCGACCGCGTCACCTGCCCGCGGATCAGGCAGCCCGCGCTGATGATGGACTCCCCCGCGATGCCGCCCGCGTTGAAGCGGGCGGGCGAGAGCTGGTAGGAGTGCGTGTAGACGGGCCAGCTTCGGTTGTAGAGGTTGAACGCGGGCCGCTCGGCGATCAGGTCCATGTGGGCGTCGTAGTAGGCGTCGAGGGTGCCGACGTCCCGCCAGTACCCCTGGTCCCTGCTGGTCTCGCCCGGCACGTGGTTGGCGCTGAAGTCGTACAGCCCGGCCTCGCCGCGGTCGGTGAGCTGGGGCAGGATCGAGCCGCCCATGTCGTGCACGGAGTGCTCGTCCTCGGCGTCCCGTTGCAGCGCCTCGATGAGCACCTTGGTGGTGAAGAGGTAGTTGCCCATCGACGCGAAGACGCACTCCGGGTCGTCCGGCAGCCCCGGCGGGTCGGCGGGCTTCTCCAGGAACCGCTCCACCGTCTGCCCGTCGGAGCCTGGGGTGATCACCCCGAACGCCGAGGACTCCGCGCGCGGCACCCTGATGCCCGCGACGGTCACCCCCGCGCCGCTCTCCACATGCTGGGTGAGCATCTGGCGCGGGTCCATCCGGTAGACGTGGTCGGCGCCGAACACCGCGACGTACTCGGGCTGTTCGTCGTGGACGAGGTTCAGGGACTGGAGGATCGCGTCGGCGCTGCCCAGGTACCAGCGCGGGCCGAGCCGCTGCTGCGCGGGCACCGGCGTGACGTAGTTGCCGAGCAGGCTCGACATCCGCCAGGTGGTGGTGATGTGCCGGTCGAGCGAGTGCGACTTGTACTGCGTGAGCACGCAGATGCGCAGGATGTCGGCGTTGACGAGGTTGGACAGGACGAAGTCGACGAGGCGGTACGTGCCGCCGAAGGTCACCGCGGGTTTCGCGCGGTCGGCGGTGAGGGGCATCAGCCGTTTGCCCTCACCGCCCGCCAGTACGATCCCGAGCACCGAAGGTCCGCCACGGCGCATGGCCGCTCCCCTCTCCTTGGTCACCCTGGAGTGACCATTTGCCCTGGAGCCGCACGGGGTAAGCCTGTTCGAGGGCTCGCCCGCCGCCCCTACCCCTGTGCGACGATCTCCTCGTAGAGCCGGACCGTGCGGCGGGCGACGGTGTCCCAGCCGAACTCGCCGACCGCGCGCTCCCGTCCCGCCTCGCCCATCCGCCGGGCGCCCTCCGGGTCGTCGAGGACCGCGTCGAGCGCGCGGGCGAGCCCGGCCTCGAAGATCTCGGGGTCGTCGTCCATCGGCACCAGCAGCCCCGTCTTGCCGTCGTCGACGACCTCCGGGATGCCGCCGACCCGGGAGGCCACCACCGGGGTTCCGCAGGCCATCGCCTCCAGGTTGACGATGCCGAGCGGCTCGTAGACCGACGGGCAGACGAACGCGGCGGCGTGCGTGAGGAGTTGGATGACCTCAAGGCGCGGCAGCATCTGCGGGATCCAGCGCACACCCTCGCGGACCCGGCTCAACTCCTGGAAGAGGTCCCGGAACTCCCGGTCGATCTCCGGGGTGTCGGGGGCTCCCGCGCAGAGCACGACCTGGGCGCGCGGGTCGATGTCCCGTACCGCGCGCAGCAGATGGGGCACGCCCTTCTGCCGGGTGATGCGGCCGACGAAGAGGACGTACGGGCGGGTCCGGTCGAGGCCGACGCGGTCCAGGACGTCGGTGGCGCGGTCGGGGCGGTAGAGGGTGGTGTCGATGCCGTTGTGCACGACCCGCACCCGGGCCGGGTCGAGCGCCGGGTAGCAGCCGAGGATGTCCTCGCGCATGGCCCCGGAGACGGCGATCACCGCGTCGGCGGTCTCGACGGCGGTGCGTTCGGCCCAGCTCGACAGGGCGTACCCGCCGCCGAGTTGCTCGGCCTTCCAGGGGCGCAGGGGTTCCAGGGAGTGCGCGGTCATCACGTGCGGGATGCCGTACAGCAACTTGCCGAGGTGGCCTGCGAGGTTGGCGTACCAGGTGTGGGAGTGGACGAGGTCGCGGCTCTCCAGGCCGGCGGCCATCGCGAGGTCCACGGAGAAGGTGCGCAGCGCGTCGTTGGCGGTGTCGAGGGCGGCCCAGGAGCGGTGGCGTCTGACGCCGACCCCGCGGCCCTCGCCCCAGGAGTGCACCTCCAGGTCGACCAGTGAGGTCAACTCCCTGGCGAGGAACTCGACATGGACGCCCGCTCCGCCGTACACGTCCGGCGGGTACTCCCGGGTCAGCAGTCCCACTCGCACCCGCTACCCCCTGATCTCCGCGGCAGGTTCCCCATGGTCACCCAGATGTGCCGCGGGCGGAAGGGCGCGGGGGTCGTGGGAAGCAGCAGTCCCCGCAGACCCCGCCGCCGGGCACCCGGTAGTAGAGGCAGCAGCTGCGGCGGCGGAACGCGGTGCCGGTCAGGGTGCCGGTGCCGGCCAGCAGGGGGTGGCTGAGCAGCCGCGCGGTGAGGTCGCGGGTGCGGGCGGCGACGTCGGGCCGGTCGTGCGCGCGGGCCCACTGGCCGAGCTGGCGGGCGGTCCCGGCGAGCGCGGAACCGGCGTTGCCCCACAGCAGGCCGGGGGCGATCCGGTGGCGGGCGCGCAGGGCCGCGGCCAGCGGTTCGAGGTGGCCGCCGAGGACGGCGTCGGCGATGCTCCCCGGGTCGGCGGGCAGCGGGCGCACCTCGGTGAGCCACAGGTCGTCGGGGGCGCTGCCGTCGGGGTCCCAGCGCAGCAGCCGCGGGTCGAGGTCGGGCAGGCGGCCGTAGCGGACGGCGCTGCCGAGCGCCACCGACCAGAGGCGGGCGGCGAGCCCCTGCTGGGCGAGGGAGGCGGCGACGCGCGGTGCGGGGGCGCCCAGCGCGGTGGTGACCTTGCGGATCCGGAAAGTCAGCGGATCCGGGTAAACATCCGATGACAGGGGTGCGTAGGCGTCGGCGAGGGTCGGGAGCGCGGGGTCCGGGGGTGCCCCCGTGTGTAGGAGGAAGAAGCCGCCGAGCGGGGCGAGGGCGGCGAGTTCGGGGTCGAGGTCCACGAACAGCAGTAGTACCAAGTCCCTCAGGGGGCACCCGCACGGGGAGTGCGGCTCGTGTCACCCGTCTTGGGGAGGACGGTGCCCGATTCGTACTCCATCGGCAGTAGGACGGATTGCCTGCTCAGGGACGACGACGGGAACACCGGGAGAGGGCATCGTGTTCCCCATGAAGGCCGACCGTTCGCCGCGCAGGGGTCACCGCCCCCGTCTCACGCAGAGGAGCCGCCCATGAGCGCCCTCGCGTTGTCCGTGCTCCTGTCGTTCGTCTCCGCCGTCGCGTACGCGGGCGGGGCGATCGTCCAGGAGCACGTCGCGGTGTCCTCACCCGGTGAACAGTACGCGCCGTTGCGGCGGCCCACCTGGTGGGCGGCGGTGGCGCTGAACGGCCTGGGCGGGCTGCTGCACGTGGTGGCGCTCGCCTACGGGCCGCTGAGCCTGGTGCAGCCGCTGGGCGCTCTGACGATCGTGTTCGCGCTGCCGATGGCCGCGCTGTTCGTGGGCCGCAGGGCCGGGGCGACCGCCTGGCGCGGCGCGGTGATGGCGACGGTGGGTCTCGCGGGTCTGCTCTCGCTGGTCGGCGCGTCCGACGGGCATTCGCTGAGCACGCCCCAGCGGGTCGCGGTGGCCGTGGTGAGCGGTGCCGGGATCGTCGCGCTGATGCTCGCGGCCCGGGTCGCGCACCGGCATCCGGCGGTGCGCAGCATGCTGCTCGCGACCGGTGCCGGTGTCGCGTTCGGCATGTCGTCGGTGTTCACCAAGACCGTCGCGGTCGACTGGACGGGCGGGGTGGCCACCTCCGATGTGCCGTCACTGGCCCTGATCGCCGTCTTCGCCACGGCGGGCATGCTGCTGTCGCAGGCGTCCTACCGGGGCGCGGGCCTGGCGGCGCCGCTGGCCACGCTGACGGTGGTGAACCCGGTGGTGGCCGCCGCCGTCGGCATCACGATGTTCGGCGAGACGTTCCGGCACGGCACCCTGGGCACGGTACTCGCGCTGGGCTGCGGTGTGGTGGCGGCGGGCGGCCTGATCCTGCTGACGACGGAACGCCTCCAGCACACCGGCACGGACGGCGCCGATGAAGCCGACGGAGCTGATGGAGCTGACGGAGCCGATGACAGCGTCAGCGCTGACGACAGGGTCCCGGCGGCTGACACTCCCGCGCGGGCCGGTGGGCGGCCGCTGGCCGGGCTGCCGGCCCAGTCGGGTCCTTGGGCTCCGGAGGGGATCAGGGCGCACGAGCGGATCACGGCGGAGGAGGAGCCTCCCGCGTCCGCCCGCGAGCCGGTGCCCGCGGCGGCCCTGGCACCGGTGACGACGGCGGAGCACGAGGCAGCGGTCCTGGTACCGGTAGCCGGCGCAGAGCACAAGGCAGCGGCAGCGGTCCTGGTACCGGTGGCCGGCGTCGAGCGCGGGACGGAGGAGCCGGTGCGGGTGGCCACGGGCGGGGCGGAGACGCTCGTCCCCGGGTCGGCGGCCGCCACCGAAGCCGTGGGGGCGGGGGTGCGCGAGGGGTCCGGTGCCCCGCCGTCGGACGACGGGACACCGGACCCCCGGCTCTACCGCTTCTACGGGCCGTTCTACGGCGGCACGTACGTTCCGCTGCCGTCGCTCGACCGGCACCGGGTGCGCGTCAGATCGTGACGCCCCCGGCTCGCAGGTACGCGAGCGGATCGACGTCGGACCCGAAGTCAGGCCCTGTCCGCACCTCGAAGTGCAGGTGCGGGCCCGTCGCGTTCCCGGTGGCGCCCGACCGCCCGATCCGCTGCCCCTCACCGACGCCCTGCCCGGCCTTCACGGAGATGGCCGAGAGGTGGGCGTACTGCGAGTAGCGGCCGTCGGCGTGCCGGATGACCACCTGGTAGCCGTAGGAGCCGCCCCAGCCCGCGGTGACGACGGTGCCCGCGCCGACCGCTTTCACGGTGGTGCCGGTGGGCACCGGGAAGTCGACGCCGGTGTGGTAGCCCTTCGACCAGGAGGAGCCCGACGCGTGGTAGGCGGTGCCGATGGAGCCGCCGACCGGAGCCACCCGCGAATGGCCGGAAGAAGCCGTCTTCGGCGTGGCCTTCTTCTCCTTGGCCGCCGCCTTCTCGGGCTTCTCGGCCTTTTTCGGCGTCGCCTTCGCCGCGGTGGCCCTGCCGTGCAGGTTGAGCCGCTGGCCGGGCAGGATCAGGTCGGGGTCGGCGCCGATGGTCGTGCGGTTGCCTGCGTACAGGCGCTGCCAGCCGCCGTCGACGTCCTCGGTGTCGGCGATCCGGGAGAGGCTGTCGCCGTGCACCACCGTGTACATCTCGGCGGTGCCCGCCCTCGACTGGGGCGTGCGCTGCGGCTGCACGTCCTTCGCCGAGGTCTTGCGGGTCTTCGCGGCGGCCTTCTCGGTGGTGGCGCCCGCCGGCCTGAGGTCCGGTGCGGGACCGCCCCTGGTCAGTCCGGCCCGCTGCGAACAGACCGGCCAGGCGCCGGGTCCCTGTCCGTCCAGGACCTTCTCGGCGACGGCGATCTGCTCGCTCTTGGTGGCCTGGTCGGCGCGCGGCGCGTAGGCGGTGCCGCCGTACGCCGCCCAGGTCGACCGGGTGAACTGGAGGCCGCCGTAAAAGCCGTTCTCGGTGTTGATGCTCCAGTTGCCGCTGGATTCGCAGGCGGCGACCTTGTTCCAGGTGGCGACGTCGGCCGCGTGCGCGGTGCCGGCGCCGATGAGCGGGAGCGCCATACCGGCACCGCCCGCCGTGACGGTGAGTGAGGCGCGGTTGATCCTGTTGGGCTGGTACCGGCGGTGCCGGCCGCGTACGGCCATGTCTGGAGCCCCCATCGACATGCGTCAGAAGGGCCAAAAGTAAGGGCCGCGAACAGGCCATGACAAGACGGCAAATCAGCCTTGTCGTCCGGCAAGACACCATGAGGGCACCGGAGTTGCGGAACCGGTGAGGCACACGGGGCCTCTCACCCGTATGAGGCGGTGCCCGGTCCCGCACCCCGGACATGCGCCCCGCACACCGGCACGTCAGGATGGCAGGTGGGGCGATACTTACGGGCAGGACCGGCAGCACCGAACCACGGACGCACTAGGAGCCAACCGCATGAGCACGTCAGCCCAGATCGGCGTCACAGGACTCGCGGTCATGGGCCGCAATCTGGCCCGGAACTTCGCACGCAACGGCTACACGGTGGCGCTGCACAACCGGACGGCCTCGAAGACGCACGCGCTGGTGGAGGAGTTCGGGCAGGAGGGCGACTTCGTCGCGGCCGAGACCGCCAAGGAGTTCGTCGCGGCACTGGAGCGGCCCAGGCGGCTGGTCGTCATGGTCAAGGCGGGTGACCCGACCGACGCGGTGATCCAGGAGTTCGCGCCGCTCCTGGAGCCCGGCGACATGATCATCGACGGCGGCAACGCGCACTTCGCGGACACCAGGCGCCGCGAGCGCGAACTGCGCGAGCAGGGCATCCACTTCGTCGGCATGGGCGTCTCGGGCGGCGAGGAGGGCGCGCTGAACGGGCCGAGCATCATGCCGGGCGGCCCGGCCGAGTCGTACGACTCGCTGGGCCCGATGCTGGAGAAGATCTCCGCGAAGGCCGACGACGGCTCCCCCTGCGTGACCCATGTGGGTCCCGACGGCGCCGGGCACTTCGTGAAGATGGTGCACAACGGCATCGAGTACGCCGACATGCAGCTGATCGGCGAGGCGTACCAGCTGCTGCGGGACGTGGCCGGGTACTCCCCCGCGCAGATCGCCGGGATCTTCCGCACCTGGAACACCGGCCGTCTCGACTCCTACCTGATCGAGATCACCGCCGAGGTGCTGTCCCACGTGGACGAGGACACCGGCAAGCCGTTCGTCGACGTGGTGGTCGACCAGGCCGAGCAGAAGGGCACCGGACGCTGGACCGTCCAGATCGCCCTCGACCTCGGTGTCCCGGTCTCCGGTATCGCGGAGGCGGTGTTCGCCCGTTCGCTCTCCGGGCACGCGGCGCTGCGCGAGGCGTCCCGCGACCTGGCGGGGCCGACCCCCACCGCGCTGGGCGAGGCGGAGGCGGCGGCCTTCGCGGACCGGGTCGAGCAGGCGCTGTACGCGTCGAAGATCGTGTCGTACACGCAGGGCTTCCACGAGATCGCGGCGGGCAGCGAGGAGTACGACTGGGACATCGACCTCGGCGCGGTCTCCGCCATCTGGCGCGGCGGCTGCATCATCAGGGCCGCGTTCCTCGACCGCATCCGGGCCGCCTACGACGCCCGGCCCGACCTGCCGAGCCTGCTGTCCGACGCGACGTTCGCGAGCGAGATCGCGGACGCGCAGGACGACTGGCGCGAGGTCGTCATCGCCGCGACCCGGCAGGGTGTGGCCACGCCGGGCTTCGCGGCGGCGCTCGCCTACTACGACGGGCTGCGCGCCGAGCGGCTGCCGGCCGCGCTGACGCAGGGGCAGCGGGACTTCTTCGGTGCCCACACCTACCGGCGCACCGACAAGGACGGCTCGTTCCACACGCTGTGGGGCGGTGACCGCTCGGAGGTCTCCGCGTAACCGTACGGCGGACGCGACACGACGGCGGTGGGTGCCCGGGAAGGGGCATCCACCGCCGTCGTCGTGTGCGGAGGGCCTGCGTGCGCGGAACCGCCGGGTCCGGCGAACCCGTCGTCCGGCGCGGCGCGGGGCCGGTCAGGACAGCGGCGGGCCCGGCTCGGGGTCGGGCACCGGCTCCGGGGTCGGGGCGGGGCCCGGCGGGGCGGGCTTGGGGGTGGGCGGGGTGGGTGCGGGCGCGGGCGGCGGGTGCGGCGTCGGCGCGGGGCCGGGCGGCGCGGGCTCCGGGCCCGGGGCGGGGTAAGGGTCGGGACCCGGGGTGGGCCCCGGCGGGGTGGGTGCGGGGAAGGGGTCGGTCATCCGAACCTCCGGCCTCTCGGTTGCGTGTCCGCTCTGGACTATCCCCCGCGTACCCAGCCCCGTCGCTCTGACTCACCCCGGGGCAGGACCGTCCGTGCCAGGTGGATCACCCCGGCGGTGCGCGGACGGCGCCTCTGCTACGTCCGGTCCTCGGCGCGGCGTCCGGCGGCCGTCCCCCGCGCCCCGCTCCCGGCCGGCCTGGGCGGCCTCAGAAGCGGCCCGGGTGGTCCCGCAGCCACTGCTTCGCCGCGTCCAGCAGCTCGGGGTCGCCGGCCGGGGCGACGTCGGGGTGGCGGGCGATCCACTGGGTGACGTACGGGCACAGCGGCGCCACCGGCACGTCCTCGCGGGCGGCGACGGCGTACAGCTCGCGGGCGAGCGAACCGGCGATGCCCCGGCCCTCGTGGGCGGGCTCCACGACGGTGTGCACGGGGACCAGCGCGCGCCGCGGGTCGGTGAGGACGAAGTACTCGACGCGGCCGACCGGTTGGCCGTCGACGACGGCCTCGAGGCGGCCCGCCGCCCGGTCGTCACGGATCTCGATGTCGCTCATGGGCACGCTCCTGGTGCGGGGGTCACGCCGGTCGCCCGAGGGTAACCGACGATGATCACCGCACCGTCGGGGCGGCCGGGTTCAGCAGGTGGGGACGCCGGGCAGCCACTCCGGGCCCTTGATGTAGATGTTGGTCATCCAGGAGCCGCCGGTGAGGCGGGACCAGGCGTCGTTGGTGTAGCCCTCGGCGGTGACCGTCTGGGCGTGGGCCTGGCAGACGACGTTGACGGTGGTCGGCTGCGGGAAGTAGTCGACGACGGCGGCGCCGACGGCGGCCGACGCGTGGGTGCGCACGCCGGTGCCCCAGGTCTGGAACGGCTTGCTGCCGCCGCTCGGCGGCGGGGTGGGGCTGCCGCCGCAGTCCGGGATTCCGGGCAGCGAGGCCGGGCCCTTGATGTAGATGTTCGTCAGCCAGGAGCCGTCGGACAGCTTCGACCAGATGTCGTTGGTGTACCCCTCGGCGGTGACCGTCTCCGCGTGCTGCTGGCACATCACGGACACCTGGCTCGGGCCCGGGAAGGTGTCGACGACGGACGCGTTCACGCTCGGCGACGAGTGGGTGCGGACCCGGGTCCCCCAGGTCTCGAACGTGGTGCCGCCGTTGGCGGGCGGGGGCGGCACGCTGCCGGAGCCGTCGACGCGGACGGCGCCCGCGTAGTCGCCGCCGGTCCGCACCGGCGCCACCCGGATGTGGGTGCCCGACTCGTACGCCTCCACCATCTGCCCGGCGCCGAGGTAGAGCGCGACGTGGTGGATGTGGCCGCTGCCCCAGAACATCAGGTCGCCCGGCAGCAGCGGCGCGGTGCCCTGTCCCGCCGTGAAGCGGGCCGCCGCGTGCGAGGTGTGGAACTGGTCGTTCGCCGTGCCGTTGAGCAGGTCCCTGCCGGTGGCCTGGGCGTAGGCGTAGCGGGCCAGGCCCGAGCAGTCGAAGCCCTTGCGCTCGCCGTCGTGCAGGCTGTCGGGGTCGGAGCCGTCGTAGTAGCCGAAGGTGGGGCCCGGGGTGGCGCCGTGGCCGCCGCCCCAGCTGTACCAGACGCCGAGTTGGCCGCAGGCGGCCCGGACGGCGGCCTCGGCGGTCGCCGAGGCGCCCGGTGCGAGGACGGCGCAGCTCGCCGCCTCCGCGGTGGCGGTGGCGGCTCGGGCCGTCGCGGGCAGGGCGGCGGGCAGAGCGGCGGAGAGGGCGACGACGGCGACGGCGGCGAGGCTTCGGCCCGCGGGTCGGCGCGGCCTGATCGTGGTGTTCAAGGAGCACATCCTCTGTTGACGGTGTGTCACCTGGGAGACCGCCCGGGGGAAGTGCCGGTATGCCTCACCTCGTGTGACCTGCGCCACACGAGAGGGGTTTCCGTGGCGCTTCCCCCGCGCGGTGGCGTCAGCGGGCCCTGGCGTCGGCCAGCGCGTCCCGCATCTTGGCGAGCCCTCGCATCCGGTTGCGCTGCACGGTCCCCCGGTGCGCGCCGAGCAGTTCCCCGGCCGCGTCGTGGCTGAGCCCCTCCAGGTCGACGAGGATGACGGCGGCGGCCTCCTTCGGTGACAGCAGGGCGAGCAGCGCGAGCGCCGCGCACCGGGCCTCACAGCGTTCGACGCCGCCGTCCCAACCGGGTTCCGGCAGCCGGTCGGTGCAGGTCTCGCGCCGGGACGAGCGCGTCCAGGAGTCGCGCAGCAGGTTGAGCGCGGTGGCGGAGGCGTAGGCGTACGGGTGCTGCTGCGGGGCCAGGGCGCGGCCCCTGGCCCGCCGGGCGAGCCGCATGTAGGTGTCCTGGACCAGGTCGTCGGCGTCGTACGGATTGCCGGTCAGGGCCAGCAGCCGACGGCGCAGCCGGGGCATGACCTCGGTGAAGACCGCGTCGAACTCGTCGGGGTCCATGCGGTCGAGCGGACGGTCGAGGACGGTGTCGCAGGGCTCGCTTCTGTTCATCTGACGTATCCCCCATGTGCCCGGCGTCCCGCTGGTCGGGCGGCGCCAGGTGTGTGCTGGTCCCGGCCGGCGCCCCTTGCGCCGGCCGGTCGTGCGGGCTGAACTCCCGTGAGGTCGAGGGTGCTTGGGCTCGAACGCGTGGGCGCGCGTGGGTGCGGGTGGGCTCAGGCAGGCGGGTCCACGGGCCCGTAGAGGGCGGCGGGACGGTGGGAGAGCAGGGCCCAGTAGCGGTCCCCGTAGGACCAGTGCCACCACTCCGTGGGGTAGTTGACGAATCCGGCGGACGTCAGCGCCTCCCGCATCACGGCCCGGTTGGCGCGGGCGGAGGCGCTGATGCCGGGCGCGTCCGTGCGGCAGGCGCCCGCGCTCTCCTCCGGGGTGGCGTTGACCTCGGTCCCGAGGGGCAGTTCGGCGCCGTCCTCGGTGCACAGGGTCAGATCGAGCGCGCCGCCGCAGACGTGCGGGGCGACCTCGGGCGGCGAGATGTAGGCGCTGGCCAGCTCTCTGACCCGGGCCGGCGAGGCGTCGGGGTGGGCGGCGCGCAGGGCGGTCGCGTACGTGTCGTAGTAGCGGCGCTGCAACCCGGGCGGCCGGTAGCCCTCCACGACCAGGAAGCGCAGCCCCGCGGGGAGCGCCCGCTGCGCCTCCAGGAGCCGGCCGAGCACCCCTGATCTGAGCAGGGCGTACGCGCCGTCGTCGGCCGCCTGCCTGGCATCGAGCCGCAGCTCAGGTATGTCCCGTACGTCGACCAGGGGTTCACCGCACTCGTCGACGACGACGGCGGCGACGCGGGGATCGGAGAGAGTGATGATGTCGGTCACGCACCGAGCGTCCCCGACGCCTCTGCAAAAGCTCTGCAAACGCCCTGCAGGCCCGCGCGTGCGCGTGCTCCCGCCCACCCCTGGCCCTGCCCTAGGGGCGGTCCTCCCAGGCCTCGCGGCTGCCCAGCGCGTGGAACGCCGTGTGCGCCTGCCGACGGGCGTCATCGGCGGCCCGGTGCTCGCCCCGGGCGGCGTGCACCTCGGCCAGGTCGCGGAGCGTGCGGGCCCGCCACAGCGGCAGGCCGAGGCTCTCCCAGAGCGCCAGCGCGGCCCGCAGCGGGCCCTCGGCGCCGACCGGGTCGCCCGCCGCCAGGTGCCACTCGCCCCGGGTCCGCAGCACCAGGGCCTCCCCGAAGTCGTCCTGGCGCTCCCTGGCCACCTCGAGGCAGCGGCCGAGCCGCTCCCGCGCCCGCTCGAACAGGCCCTGCCTCAACTCCACCTTGGCCAGCGCCTGTTCGGTGTACATCAGGCCGAAGGTGTCACCGAGTCCGGTGAAGACGCGCAGGGCCTCGGCGAGCAGGTCCGTCGCCTCAGCCAGCGCGCCGCGGGCCCGTTCGCAGAGCGCGAGGGAGCGCAGGGTGAGGGCCTCGCCCTGGTGGTCGCCGACCCGGCTGAACAGCGCGAGCGACCGGGTCAGCGCCCGCCTGGCCTCGTCGGCGCGCCCCTGTTCGCGGTGGACGTACCCGATCCCGTACAGCGTCCTGGCCAGGCCCGCGTCGTCGCCCAGGGTGTCGTAGCGTTCGAGGGCGGCCGCGAGGGTCGCGGACGCCTCGGCGAAGCGGGCCTGTTCGCGGCGGATGGTGCCCATGCCGACCAGTGCCGTGGCGCTCCCGCGCAGGGCGTCGAGGACGGCGGCGTCGTCCCGGGCAGCGGCCTTCTGCTCGTCGAACAGCCGCAGGGCGCGCACCAGGCAGGCGTGGGCGTCCTCGAACCTGTCCTGTTCGTAACGGAGTTGGCCGAGTCCGACGAGCAGCCAGGCCTCGCCCTCGCCGTCCCCCTCGCGGCGCACCGCGTCGAGGGCCACGGTGTGGGTCTGCGCCCAGACGTCGAACTGGTTGTACAGGGCGGCGGAACTCGCTATCAGGGCGCCCGCCAGCTCGCGTGCCGCCCGGGTCATGCCCTGGGCCGCGCAGTGGTGGACGGCCGCGACCAGGCAGTTCTGTTCGGCGGCGAACCAGGCGGCGGGCCGAGCCAACAGCCTTTCCTGGACGGCGGGTTCGAGGGGGCACTCCGCCTTGGGCGCGGGCAGCAGCCAGGAGACACCGCCGGGGCCCCGGACGGCGGCGCGGTCGGCGAGCGTGAGCCAGCAGGCGACCAACCGGCGTACGGCCGCCGCGCGTTCGGCGGGGCTCTCCTCGGTCAGGCAGCGCTCACGGGCGTGCTCCCTGACGAGGTCGTGGATGCGGTAGCGGTTCTCGCCGGTCCCGTCGGCGGCGAGCACCTCGATGAGATGCCGGTCGACGAGCCGTTCGACCGCCTCCTCGGCCTCCTCGGTGCCGATGTCGAGGAGGGGCGCGGCGATCGAGGCGGCGAAGTCGGGCAGGTCCATCAGCGCGAGCCGGCGCAGCGCCCGGCGTTCGGGCGGGTCGAGTTCCGCGTAGCCGAGTTCGAGGCTGGTGCGCACCTCCAGGTCGCCCACCCGCAGTTCGTTGAGGCGCCTGCGCTCGTCCCGCAGCCGTCCGGCGAGGTGTCCAGGACCCCAGTGCGGCCGCGCGGCCAGCCGGGCCCCCGCGATGCGCAGGGCGAGGGGGAGTTGACCGCAGAGGGCGACGATCTCGGCGAGGTCGCCGGGGGCGGGATCGACGGATGGTGCGGAGCCGACGGGCGGTGCGGGATCGAGGGGCGTTGCGGGGTCCTGCGGCGGTGCGGGCGTCGTCCGCGGCCCGACCGGCGTTCCCGGTCCGACCACCGTTCCCGGTCCGACCACCGTTCCCGGCGCGGGCTCCGCTCCCGGCGCGGGATCTCCCGCAGGCGCGGAATCCGTCGTCGGTGCGGGTCCTGGCGCCCGGTTCCTTCCGGCGACCGTGGTCAGCAGCTCGAGCGCCTCGGCCGTCCCTGGCACCGACAGATCGAGACGGACGGCGCCTTCGAGCGCCGTCAGCCGTCGACGGCTGGTGACCAGGACGGCCGAGCCGGGGCCGGGCGGCAGCAGCGGCCGTAGCTGGGCCTCGCTCGGGGCGTTGTCGAGGACCAGCAGGATGCGCCTGCCCGCCACCCGGGTCCGGTACAGGCCGATCAAGTCGTCGGTGCCGTGGGCGGCTTCGGGGTCGACGCCGAGGGCGCGCAGCAGCCGCGCGAGGGCGTCGGCGACGGCCAGCGGGGCGGTGTCCGAGGCGCGCAGGTCGAGGAAGAGGCGGCCGTCCGGGAAGAGGTGGGCGGCGCGGTGGGCCGCGTGCACGGCGAGGGCCGTCTTGCCCATGCCGGGCCGTCCGGAGATCACCCCGATCGGCGGCGCGGTCCTGGCGGGCTCACGGGCCTGGTCGAGCAGCCCGGTCGCCCAGCCGACCTGCCGTGCCCTGCCGACGAAGTCGGCGACGTCCGGCGGCAGATGGGAGGGCGGCAGGACCGGCAGGACCGCGGGCACCGTCACGGGCACGGGCGGCACGGACGGCACGGTGGCGAGGTCGGGGTCGGGATCGGCCGGTCGGGAAGGGCTGGGGAGGAGCGGCGGATCGGGGCGCGGAGAGCCGGGCGGGAGCGGCGTACCGGCTGGGAGCGCACCCGGCGGAGACGGTGGGCCGGGGCTGACGACGCCCGGCGGAAGCGGTGGGCCCGAGCCGGGGGCGCCCGGCGGAAGCGGTGGGCCCGAGCCGGGGGCGCCCGGCGGAAGCGGTGGGCCCGAGCCGGGGGCGCCCGGCGGAGACGGTGGGCCCGAGCCGGGGGCGCCCGGCGGAGACGGTGGGCCCGAGCCGGGGGCGCCCGGCGGAGACGGTGGGCCCGAGCCGGGGGCGCCCGGCGGAGACGGTGGGGCAGAGCCGGGGGCGCCCGGCGGAGACGGTGGGCCCGAGCCGGGGGCGCCCGGCGGAGACGGTGGGCCCGAGCCGGGGGCGCCCGGCGGAAGCGGTGGGCCGGGACGCGTGGACCCGGCCGGGGACGCCGGTTCAGCAGGTCCGGCCCCGGCACGACCGGCCGGCGGCCACCGAGGCGAACCGCCTTCCCCGCCTGGGGCGTTGGGGCTCCCGGTGCGTCCCGGTGCCGTGAGCGCGGGGTCGTTGCGCAGGACCGCCAGGTGCAGGGCGCGCAGTTCGGGGCCGGGGTCGAGGCCAAGGTCGGTGCGGAGGATGTCGCGGCCCTCCTGGAAGACCCGGAGCGCGTCCGGGGCCCGGCCGACCCGGAACAGGGCGGTCATCAGCTGGGCGCGCGGTCGCTCGCGCAGCGGATGGGCGGCGACGTGGGAGAGGAGCGGGGCGACGATCTCGCTGTCGTGGCCGAGCCGCAGCCGCAGATCGTAGAGGTGCTCCAGGGTGACGAGCCGCAGTTCCTTCAGCCGGGCGGCCTCGATCCTGGCGAAGGACTGGCCGACGCCTTCGAGGGCGTCCTGCCCGCGCCACAGGTCGAGGGAGGCGGTGAACAGGTCGAGGGCGTCGGTGTCACGGCCCTCGGCGGCGGCGCGGCGCCCGGCGGAGAGCAGTTGCTCGAAGCGGCGGGCGTCGACCTGGCCGGGCGGGAGATCGGCGAGGTAGCCGGGGGCCCGGGTGCGGATCGCCGAGGACGCGCCCGCGGGTGCCAGGGCGCGGCGCACGGCGGCCACGTGCGAGGCGACCAGGGCGCCGGCGGTGGCCGGTGCCCGTTCCTCCCAGACCAGGTCGACCAGGCGTTGGGTGGAGAGGACCTCGCCGAGGTGGACGACGAGCGCGGACAGCAGCGCCACCGGTCTCGCCCCGCCCAGGCGCAGACGTCGGGTGCCGTCGTCCCACACCTCGACCGGCCCCAGCAGGCGCACTTCGATCATCGTTCCCCGAAAGCCTCGATCAGCGCGTTAAGGCCTGACAACGATATCCGCAGGCCGTGTGCGGGCGGGGGGCGATGACGGGCCGCTGTCCGGTTTCGAGCGGTCCCGTGGCCCGGGAAAACGGCCGCCTGACGCGTGCGGGGCGGTGCGGCCTTCCGCGCGGGACGCCGGGTATTGGCCGGTTCCGGTTACGCCCTGTGGTCGTGGCCAGCCGTCCGGGAGACGACGCGCACGACGACCCCGCCCACGGCCCGGCGGGCAGCGGTCGCGGCCCGGCCCCCGGAAGTCGCGCGCGACCCTGAGGACCGGGTGCGTCCGGCTCAGACGGCGACGGCGTCCTCACTGCCGTCGAACCCACGGGAACCGCTGGAACCGGGGGTACCGGGGGTACCGTCGGCTCCTTCGGGATACCCGCTCGCCGCATCCTCCGCGTACCCCATGTCCTCCGCGTCCTCCCCACCCGCCGCGAACTGCGTCCTGTGCAGTTCGGCGTACCTGCCGCCCGCCGCGAGCAGTTCGTCGTGCCGGCCCCGCTCCACGATCTGGCCCGCCTCGACGACCAGGATCTGGTCGGCCGTGCGGACCGTGGAGAGGCGGTGGGCGATGACCACCGCGGTCCGCCCCTCCAGCGCCTCCGCCAGGGCCTCCTGGACGGCCGCCTCCGACGTGTTGTCGAGGTGGGCGGTGGCCTCGTCGAGGATGACGACACGCTGCCGGGCGAGCAGCAGCCGGGCGATGGTCAGGCGCTGCCGTTCGCCACCGGAGAGCCGGTAGCCGCGTTCGCCGACGACCGTGTCGAGGCCGTCGGGCAGGGAGCGTACGAGGTCGTCGAGGCGGGCGCGGCGCAGGGCGTCCCAGACCTCGGGTTCGGTGGCCGTCGGCCGGGACAGCAGCAGATTGGCGCGGACCGTGTCGTGGAAGAGGTGGCCGTCCTGGGTCACCATGCCGACGGTGGCGCGCAGGGAGTCGGCGGTGAGGTCGCGGACATCGGTGCCGCCGATCCGGACGGCGCCCTCGTCGACGTCGTACAGGCGCGGCAGGAGCTGGGCGATCGTGGACTTTCCGGCGCCGGAGGAGCCGACCAGGGCGGTGGTGCTGCCGGGGGCGGCGTGGAAGGAGATGCCGCGCAGGACCTCGTCCCCGCCCCGGGTGTCGAGGGCGGCGACCTCTTCGAGGGAGGCGAGGGAGACCTGGTCGGCGGCCGGGTAGCCGAAGCGCACGTTGTCGAACTCGACGGCGACGGGGCCCTCGGGGACGTCCCGCGCGTCGGGTTTCTCGTCGATCAGCGGCCGCAGGTCGAGCACTTCGAAGACCCGCTCGAAGCTGACCAGGGCGCTCATCACCTCGACGCGGGCGCCCGCCAGCGCGGTGAGCGGCGCGTACAGCCGGGTCAGCAGCAGCGCGAGGGAGACGACGGCGCCGGGCTCCAGGGTGCCGCGCAGCGCGAACCAGCCGCCGAGGCCGTAGACGAGGGCGAGCGCCAGGGACGACACCAGGGTGAGGGAGGTGATGAACGCCGTCTGGGCGGTCGCGGTGCGCACCCCGATGTCGCGCACCCGGCGGGCGCGGGCCGCGAACTCCTCGGACTCCTGGGCCGGGCGCCCGAAGAGTTTCACGAGGGTGGCGCCCGGCGCCGAGAAGCGTTCGGTCATCCGGGTGCCCATGGCCGCGTTGAGGGTCGCCGCCTCGCGCTGCATCCGGGCCATCCGGCCGCCCATCCGGCGCGCGGGGACCACGAACACCGGCAGCAGGGCGAGCGCGAGCAGAGTGATCTGCCAGGACAGGGTGAGCATCACGGCGAGCGTGAGCACCAGTGTGACCAGGTTGCTCACCACTCCGGACAGGGTGTTGCTGAAGGCGCGTTGGGCGCCGATGACATCGTTGTTGAGACGACTGACGAGCGCCCCCGTACGCGTACGTGTGAAGAACGCGACCGGCATGCGCTGCACATGATCGAACACAGCCGTGCGGAGATCGAGGATGAGTCCCTCGCCGAGCGCCGCCGAGAGCCTGCGGCCCAGCAGCCCGAGTGCCGCCTCCGCGACGGCGATGAGCGCGATGAGCAGGGCGAGGTGGACGACGGTGCGCTCGTCGCCGCCCGTCACGATCGCGTCGACGACCCGCCCGGCGAGGACGGGGGTCGCGACGGCGAGCAGCGCGGTCACCACCCCGAGGACCACGAACCGGATGATGCGCGAGCGGTGCGGACGGGCGAAGGCGGCGATGCGGCGGAGGGTGGCGCGGGCGAAGGGGCGGGTCTCGTCTCGGGCGTTCATGACACTGTGCAGCTGTGTCCACGCCGTGGTCTCCATGCTCATGGCAGTGACGGTAGGACCTCGAGCGACGTTGAGGTCAATGCCGTACGGCCGCGTCCCGCGCCAGCCGTCCCCACGCCCTCCGCCCCCACCCGGCCGGCTGCCTCGCCTCCCTCTCCCGTCACCCGGCTGCCGAAGATCCCGAAGAACCCGAAGAACTCGAAGGACCCGAAGGAGCCGAAGGAGCCGAAGGAGCCGATGACCGCGCGTAAGCCGCTGTCGACGCCTCCGCAACCCGCCGTTGGCGTGGGGCGCGGAGGCTTTCGGAGTGTGACAGCCGTGCAGCTCCCCGAACTCCCCACCCGCTCCGGGCCGCCGCGCTCCCCCGAGGGTCGGCTCCCGGGCCGCGTCCCGGTCCGGCGCGTCCCGGTCCGGCGCGTCCTGTGCCTGGTGCCGCTCGCGCTGGTGGCCGTGGTCGCGGTCCGGCACAGGTCCGTGCTCGCGGAGGGCCTCGGGCAGCTTCAGCACGCCGAGTGGCCGTGGCTGCTGGCGGCGGTCGGCGCGACCTGTCTGACCTGGGTGGCGGCCGCCGTCACCCGGCAGGGCGCGGTCGTGGAACGGCTGCCGAGACGGCGGCTGCTCGCCACCCAGTTCGCTGCGGGCGCGGCCAACCATCTGCTGCCGACCGGCCTCGGCGCGAGCGCCGTCAACCTGCGGTTCATGACGGTGTGCGGGGTTCCGCTGGCCCGTTCGTCGGCCGCGCTGGCCCTGTATCTGCTGGCCGAGTGCGTGGCCAGGCTCACGCTCCTGGCGGCGCTGCTGCTCGCGTTCCCCGGCGCGCTGCGGCTTGGCGCGCTGCTCCCGGAGGCCGCGGCGGGACCGCTGCTGGCGGCGGCGGTCGGTGCGGTGGTCGTGGCGGCGCTCGTGCTGCTCGCGGTGCGACGGCTGCGGACGGCCGTCCTGGCCTTCCTGCGGACGGCCCTCGGCGAGGCGCGCTCGGTGCACGCCCGGCCCTCCCGCGCGCTCGCCCTGTGGGGCGGTTCGTTCGCGTTCCCCGCGCTCCAGGCGACCGGACTGGTCCTGGTGGGGCAGGCGTTGGGCCTGCCGGTGTCGCCCGCGGGGATGGCCGTGGCGTATCTGGCGGCGACGGTGACGGTGGCGCTGGTGCCGACCCCGGGCGGCCTCGGTTCCGTCGAGGCGGCGCTCGTGGTGGCCCTGGTGGCGGCGGGCGGCCCAGCCGCGGTGGCGACGGCGGTGGTCCTCGCGTTCCGCGTCATCACGGTGTGGCTGCCGCTGCTGCCGGGCGCGCTGACGTTGGGCGCGCTGGTGCGGTGGAAGGTGATCTGAGAGCGGTCCCGCGCCACCCCGGCAGCACCGGCCGTCCACCGGGGCGGGGCGCCGCCGGGCCGGCGCACCGACCGGCACGAACTCCCGTACGGATACGGCAGGATGAGCGAGCGCATTCCCCGAATCCGAGCAGGTGGCAACGTGACGACTCTTCGCATCCGGCCCTCGATGTCCCCCGGAGCGGGCCGGTGAGCCGGGCGGTGACCGTGGACGATCTGGCGTTCGCCGGGATCGCCCTGGCGGCCGGCCTGCTGGCGGCGTTCCTCGCGCGCGTCGTGCTGCGCTGGCTGGCGAAGCACGCCGACCGCACCCGCTGGAGCGGTGACGACGTCATCGTGGAGGCGCTGCGCAGGGTGGTGCCGTGGGCGGCCGTGGTGGCCGGCGCCGCGTCGGCGGCGGCGACGCTGCCGCTGACCAGGACGGTCCACACGCACGTCAACCAGTCGCTGACGGTGCTGCTGATCTTCGTGTGCACGCTGGCGGCGGCCCGGGTGATCGCCGGTCTGGTGCAGACGGTGACGCAGTCCCGCTCCGGGGTCGCGGGGTCGGCCACGATCTTCGTGAACATCACCCGGGTGCTGGTGCTGGCCATCGGCTTCCTGGTGGTGCTCCAGACCCTGGGCATCTCCATCGCGCCCATGCTGACCGCCCTGGGGGTCGGCGGTCTCGCCGTCGCGCTCGCCCTCCAGGACACTCTCGCGAACCTCTTCGCGGGCATCCACATCCTGGCCTCGAAGACCGTGCAGCCCGGCGACTACATCCGGCTGAGCAGCGGCGAGGAGGGCTATGTCGAGGACATCAACTGGCGGCAGACCACGGTGCGCGCGCTCTCCAACAACCTGGTCGTGATCCCCAACGGCCAGCTCGCCAAGGCGAACATGACCAACTACATGCGCCCGGAGCAGCAGTTGACGATCCTGGTGCAGGCGGGCGTGGCCTACGACAGTGATCTGGAACAGGTCGAGCGGGTCACCATGGAGGTGGTCGCCGAGGTGATGACGGAGATCACGGGGGCGATCCCGGAGCACGAACCGGCCGTGCGCTTCCACACGTTCGGGGACTCGCGGATCGGTTTCACGGTCATCCTGGGCGTCGGCGAGTTCAGCGACCAGTACCGGATCAAGCACGAGTTCATCAAGCGGCTGCACCGGCGCTACCAGCGGGAGGGCATCCGCATCCCGGCGCCGGCCAGGACCGTGGCGCTGCACCAGGGCGCGGTGGTCATCCCGCAGCAGCGGACCGCCCAGGAGGCGGGCGACACCCAGATCACCCGCCTGGACTGACCGGCGGTTCGCCGCGCCGTGGGGCCGGCGGCTCGCTGAGCCGTCGGGACGGCGGGTCGCCGAGCCGGCGCGATGTCGGTTCGGCGAGCCGTCGCGATGTCGGTTCGGTGAACCGTCGCGATGGCGGTTCGGCGAACCGTCGGGCCGGCGGCTGTCCGCCTTCCGCAGGAGTCCGACGCCGGCGGGCGTCCGCCCTCCGCCCGCGTCCAAGATCGACCGCCGGGTCCGGCCCGGCTCACGGGACCGCCGTGGCGTCCGGGTCGCCCCGGCGGGGCGGTCCTGAACCGGCCGCAGGGCCGGACCCCTGTCGAGTCGGGGTCCGTCACGAGATATCTTGATGTCGAGCAATGTTGCAGACGTGGAGCGGAGCACCCGGTGACTGACTCGACCATCATCTATACGCACACTGACGAGGCCCCGGCCCTGGCGACGTATTCCTTCCTGCCGGTGGTCAAGGCGTACGCCTCGCAGGCGGGTGTCACCGTGGAGACGCGTGACATCTCGCTGGCCGGGCGCATCATCGCCGTCTTCCCCGAGTACCTCGAAGCGGGCCAGCGGATTCCGGACGCCCTGCACGAGCTGGGCGAACTGGCCAAGACGCCCGAGGCCAACATCATCAAGCTGCCGAACATCTCGGCGTCCATCCCGCAGCTGAAGGCCGCCGTCGCGGAGCTCCAGGCGCAGGGCTACGCGCTGCCTGACTACCCGGACGACCCGAAGACCGACGAGGAGCGGGAGATCCAGTCCCGCTACGACAAGATCAAGGGCTCCGCGGTCAACCCGGTCCTGCGCGAGGGCAACTCCGACCGGCGGGCCCCCGCCTCGGTGAAGAACTACGCGAAGACCCACCCGCACCGCATGGGTGCCTGGACCTCCGAGTCCAAGACCGATGTCGCGACCATGGGCGAGAACGACTTCCGCTCCACCGAGAAGTCCGCGGTGATCTCCGAGGCCGGCGCGCTGCGCATCGAGCTGGTCGGCGACGACGGCTCCACCACCGTGCTGCGCGAGTCGGTACCGGTCCTCGCGGGCGAGGTCGTCGACGCCTCCGTGATGCGGGTGGCGGCGCTGCGTGAGTTCCTCACCGCGCAGGTGGCCCGCGCCAAGGCGGAGGGCGTGCTGTTCTCCGTGCACCTGAAGGCCACGATGATGAAGGTCTCCGACCCGATCATCTTCGGTCACGTGGTGCGCGCGTTCTTCCCGGAGACCTTCGCCCGCTACGGCGACAAGCTGGCCGCCGCGGGTCTCTCCCCGAACGACGGTCTCGGCGGCATCTACAAGGGCCTCGAGTCCCACCCGGAGGGCGCCGAGATCAAGGCGTCCTTCGACGCCGAGCTGGCCCAGGGCCCCGCGCTCGCCATGGTCGACTCCGACAAGGGCATCTCCAACCTGCACGTGCCGTCCGACGTGATCGTGGACGCCTCGATGCCCGCCATGATCCGCACCTCCGGCCACATGTGGGGCCCGGACGGCCAGGAGGCCGACACCCTCGCGGTGCTGCCCGACTCCTCCTACTCCGGCGTGTACCAGGCCGTCGTCGACGACTGCCGGGCCAACGGCGCCTACGACCCGTCCACCATGGGCTCGGTGCCGAACGTCGGCCTGATGGCGCAGAAGGCCGAGGAGTACGGCTCCCACGACAAGACCTTCGAGATCCCGACCACCGGCACGGTCCGCCTCGTCGACCAGGCCGGGAACGTCGTGATCGAGCAGACCGTCTCGGCCGGCGACATCTTCCGCGCCTGCCAGACCAAGGACGCCCCGATCAAGGACTGGGTGAAGCTGGCCGTCACCCGCGCCCGCGCCACCGGCGACCCGGCCGTCTTCTGGCTGGACGAGACCCGCGCGCACGACGCCAACCTGATCGCCAAGATCAACGCCTATCTGCCGGAGCACGACACCGAGGGCCTCGACATCCGTGTCCTCGCCCCGGTCGAGGCGACGAAGCTGTCCGTCGAGCGCATCCGGCGCGGCGAGAACACGATCTCGGTGACCGGCAACGTGCTGCGCGACTACCTCACCGACCTGTTCCCGATCCTGGAGCTGGGCACCAGCGCCAAGATGCTGTCGGTCGTACCGCTGATGGCGGGCGGCGGCCTCTTCGAGACGGGCGCGGGCGGCTCCGCGCCCAAGCACGTCCAGCAGCTGGTCAAGGAGAACTACCTGCGCTGGGACTCGCTGGGCGAGTTCTTCGCCCTGGTGCCGTCCCTCGAGCAGTACGCCGAGGCCACCGGCAACACCCGCGCCAAGGTGCTCGCCGACACCCTCGACCGGGCCACGGCGACCTTCCTCAACGAGGACAAGTCCCCGACCCGCCGGGTCGGCGGCATCGACAACCGCGGCAGCCACTTCTTCCTGTCCCTGTACTGGGCGCAGGAGCTGGCCAAGCAGACCGACGACGCGGAGCTGGCGAAGGCGTTCGGTCCGCTCGCCGAGACGCTGGCGGCCAACGAGCAGCGCATCGTGGACGAGCTGGGCGCGGTGCAGGGCGAGCCGGCCGACATCGGCGGCTACTACCAGCCCGACCCGGCGAAGGCCGCGGCCGTGATGCGTCCCTCGGCGACGTGGAACTCCGCCCTGGCCGACCTGGGCTGACGCCCGTCCGGCCACGGCCGACGACCGTGTCACCTCCGCCCCGGCGTGCCCTCGGCCGCCGGGGCGGAGCCATGCCGGGCCCCACCGGCGCGGCGACAGGCGGGCGCCCCGCCGCCCGCGGCCTCCAGGCCGCCGCACCGCACGGCTGACGCGCATGGCGCTCCCCCTTCCCCCAGCGGCCCTCGCGGGCGGTCGCCGATGTGACACCTTGATGATGCGTCACGCCACTGACAACGCCCCCGGGAGCCGCCATGCCGTCCGCCGCACCGCCGTTCGCCCTGCTGCCCGGCGCGGCCGGCTCCCCCGTCGTCCTGCACGTGCCGCACGGGGCGCGGGCGGTACCGGCGGAGGTGCGCGCGGGCATCCTGCTCGACGACGCGGCGCTGGAGCGGGAGCTCGACCACCTCACCGACGCGCACACCGCCGAGCTGGCCGAGGCGGCGGCCGCGCGGTCCGCCGTCACCCCGTGGCGGTTCGTGAACGGGCTCTCGCGGCTGGTCGTCGACCCGGAGCGGTTCCCGGACGAGCGGGAGGAGATGCGCGCCGTCGGCATGGGCGCCGTCTACACCCGTACCGCGCACCGCGAGCCGCTGCGCGCCGAGGACACCGACCCCGAGCCGCTGCTCGCCCGGTGGTTCCGCCCCTACGCGGCGGCGATGGCCGAGGCGGTCGCCGACCGGCTGGCCGCCACCGAACGGGCCGTGATCGTGGACGTGCACTCCTACCCGAGCCGGGCCCTGCCCTACGAGCTGCACGGCACCGGTCCCCGCCCGCCGGTCTGCCTGGGCACCGACGCCTTCCACACCCCGCCCGCCCTGCTGGCGGCGGCCCGGGAGGCGTTCGCCGGGTGCGGCGGGACGGGCGTGGACAGCCCGTTCGGCGGGACTTATGTGCCGCTGGCGTTCCACCGCAGCGACCCGAGGGTGAGCGCGCTGATGGTGGAGATCCGCCGGGACACCTACATGACGGAGCCCGGCGGACCCGCGGGAGCCGGGCTGGAGCGGCTCGCGGCGGCGCTGTCCGCGCTGGTCGACGCGGTGAGCCGGTGACCACCGGCTGGCGCACTCCGGCGCGACAGCCGCCCCGGACGCGGTGAGGGTGGACGCATGACCGAGGATCCCGCTCTCCTGACCACGACGACCGCCCCGCCCGTGCGGGAGTGGCCCGCCCTCGACCTGGACGGCGCCGACTTCGACCCGGTGCTCGCGGAGCTGATGCGGGAGGGCCCGCTGACCCGCATCCGGCTGCCGCACGGCGAGGGCTGGGCGTGGCTCGCCACCCGCTACGACGACGTCCGCGCCGTCACCAACGATCCGCGCTTCGGCCGCGCCGAGGTGACGCGGCGCCAGGTCACCCGGATGGCACCGCACTTCAAGCCGCGCCCCGGCTCGCTCGCCTTCGCCGACCAGCCCGACCACAACCGGCTGCGCAAGGCCGTCGCGGGCGCGTTCACGGTGGCCGCGATGAAACGGCTGCGGCCCCGGGCGCAGCGGCTGCTCGACGACCTGGTGGACGGCGTGGTGCGGGACGGGCCGCCGGCCGATCTGATCGAGCGGGTCCTCGAACCGTTCCCGCTCGCCGTGGTCAGCGAGGTGATGGGGGTGCCGGCCGAGGACCGGGAGCGGGTGCACTCCTGGACCCGGGAGATCATCTCCACCACCGGAGCCGAGGCCGCGGGCCGGGCCAAGGAGGGCCTGTACGGCTGGATCGCGGAGACCATCAGGGCCCGCGCGGGCGGCACGGGCGAGGACGTGTACGCGCTGCTGGGCGCGGCCGTGGGGCGCGGGGAGATCAGCGAGGAGGAGGCGGTCGGGCTCGCCGGGCCGCTGCAGATCGGCGGCGAGGCCGTCACCCACAACTGCGGGCAGATGCTGTTCCTGATGCTGACCGACCCGGAGCTGCTGCGCGCCACCCGCGCGCTCGGGCCGGGCGCGCGGGGCCCGGTCCTGGACGAGCTGCTGCGGTACATCCCGCACCGCTCCTCCGTCGGCCTGGCCAGGATCGCCCTGGAGGACGTCGAGGTGGCCGGCCACCGGATCGCCGCGGGCGAGCCGGTGTACGTGTCCTACCTGGCCGCCAACCGGGACCCGGAGGTCTTCCCCGACCCGGACCGCGTCGACGTCGAGCGGGCCCCGAACCCGCATCTGGCGTTCGGGAACGGGCCGCACTACTGCACGGGCGCGGTACTGGCCCGCACGCAGACCGAACTGCTCGTGGACACGCTCCTCGACCGGCTGCCGGGACTGCGGCTCGCGGTCCCCGCGGACCAGGTGGCCTGGCGGCGCCGGACCATGATCCGGGGGCCGCGGAACCTGCCCGTCACCTGGTGAGCGCGGGTCCCGCCGCCTCCGTCAGGCCGTCAGCCAGTCGGTGACGAGGACGCCCCCGCCGGTGCGCAGCCGCAGCGCGAACGGGCCGGACGGGGGCTCCTGCGAGGTGAACCGGCCCAGCGGGTCGGTGGTCAGCGAGGAGCCCGCGCGCGGGCCGCTCAGCACCTCGATGGCCGCCGTCTGCGGGGGCAGCACCTGCCCCATCAGGCCGTGCCCGGTCAGCTCCACGTCGACGGTCAGCCCGTCGGCCTGGAACGTCAGCATGCGCGGTGCCTCCACCGCGCCCCTGACCGGGATCGCGTCGGTCACCGAGTCGAAGGTCAGCTCGGCGATCCTGGCGTCCAGGTCGTGCAGCGCGAACGCCTCCACGGCCAGTTGCTCGAGGGCGGTCGGCACCGGGTCGAGGACCGCGGCGGCCCCGCGCAGTTCGCCGTCCAGCCGGCCGAGGGCGGGTTCCTCGACGGCGAAGGAGTCCTCGCCGTCCCGGCCGCCCGTACCGCTCAGGTCATCCATGTCGTTCACACCGCTCCCCGTGCTTCGAGTCGCGCCCGTAGGCGCCGCAGACACCGCTGGCGCAGCGGTCCGATGCTGCCCACGGCGATCCCGAGGGCCGCGGACACCTCCTGGTAGCTGGGCGGCGGCGACGCCATCAGGACGCGCAGCAACTGCCTGCACCGGTCGCCCAGTTCCTCGAACTCCTGCCACAGGTGGCGGATGCGCTCGGACTCGGCGGCGGCCTCCTCCGAGTCGAGCAGCGACTGCTCGGGGGTGCGGTCCTCGCTGACCCGGTCGAGCAGTTGGGGATCGTCCGTCGGGGTGAGCCGCCGCAGGCTCTTGATCACCTTCAGGCTCTCGTGGCGGGCGGTGCTCGCCAGCCAGGAGCCCGCCTTCTGCGGTTCCCTGATCCGGCCCAGGTGCTGGGCGAAACGGAACCACACGGTCTGGTAGACCTCGTGCGCGTCGGCGTCGGAGAGCCGGTGCGCTCGCGCGACCGACCACACCAGCGGGCTCAGCCCTTCCACCAGCGCTTTCCACGCGGCCGCGTCACCGTCGATCGCCGACTGGACAAGCGCGCCGACATCTGAACGGTCCACGGCCCCACCCCTCGAGTACGGCATGTCATCGTACGCCGTGGGAGGGGCCGTCCCGGCACGTGTACCGGCCGACAGGACGTTCACGCGGTGCTCACCTCGACCGGGCGCCAGGTGGCCGGCCTGAGCGCCGGTACGTGCGCTCCGCGCACCTCGGCGAACTCCGTGTTGCGGGCGAGGAGTTGCCGCGCGGCCTCGCGCGGGTCGGTCTCCTTCTCCGCCGTCATGTGGGAGGCGACGAGGCCGGCGACGACGGGGGTGGCGAACGAGGTGCCGCTCCACTGGGCCAGTCCGTCGAACATCACCTGGTCGGGTTTGGCGATCGCGCCCTCGTCGCTCAGCACGCCCGCGTGGCGCGGGTGGCTGCACGTGCAGCGGTAGCCGAACCCGAACCGGCAGTCCTCGTAGGTGCTGTGCTGGTAGACGTACGGGACGGGTCCGTCGAACCCGGTGAGGGAGCTGGTCAGCCGCTCGCCGGGGGCGTAGGCCCGCACCCAGGGGCCGTGGTTGCTGAAGCAGGCGCCGAACTCGCCGTCGCCGCGCAGCGCGCCGACCGACAGGACGGCGTCCCGGTACTCGGGCAGGGCCGCGTAGGCGGCGGGCCAGAACGGGGTGGCGCTGGAGTTGTTGCCCGCGGCGGCGACCAGCAGGGTGTGCCGCTCGCGCAGCGCCCGCATGAACGCGTCGAGGCCGAGCAGGCCGTCCACCCGGCCGTTGGGCGTGCCGGCGGAGAGGCTCAGGATGTCCGGCCAGCCGCCCTCCTCGACGGCGTCGAACAGCAGCTCCCCGAACTCGGACTCCAGGACCGCGCCCGCGTCGCTCAGGGTGTTGCGGACGGTGATGTCGGTGTTGGGCGCGACGGCGGCGAGCAGCCCGGCGATGAACGTGCCGTGCCCGACGTACTGCTGGAGGATCCCGGCGTCGTCGGTCTCCCGCACCTGGGTGTCGCCCCGGGTGTGGGCGAGCAGCGGGTAGGCGGCGTGGTCGTGGGTGAGGCCGTTGTCGATGACCAGGACCTGGACCGCGGTGTCCCGGTCGTGCTCGGTGTCGGCCGCGGCCGGGTTGGGTGCCTCGGCGCGCGCGACGGGCACCGGTTCGTCCCCCGGGCAGGAGTTGACGGCGATCCCCACCACGTGGTTGCGGCTGACCAGCCGGCGGCCGTGGCGGTTCTCGTGCTCGCGCAGCGCGCGCAGCGCGCCGGCCACCGTGTGGTCACCGCGCCGGTCGCCCTGTCCTGGGTCGCCGACGCGGATGCGGGTGATGCCGGAGCGGTTGGTCTCCGGGCTCGCCCTGCGCACGTGGTCGGCGACCAGGTCGGGGGCGGCGGCGAAGTGGGTGCGGACCGTGTCCTCGACGAGGCGGGCCTCGTCGCCGTCGCGGGCGAGGACGACGCCCTTCTCGTAGATGAACTCCGCCGAGTCGTCAGGCCCCATGGCCAGGGCGACGCCCGACAGGGAGCGTTGGATCTGGTCGAACTGTTCCCGGAATCGCTGTGGTGCCATCGTGTGTCCTCCCCCTGGGACGGCCGGTCGTCATACAGATCCACCTGGCCGTCGTTTGATACAGCGCCGAACGGGTGTCCCGCGCAATCCGGACGACTACCATCCGTGGGGTGACAGGGGGAAGCGAATCGGTACTCGAACTTCTGCCCATGGTGTTCGCCGCCCCGAACGACGCGCTGGCACGGGCGGAAGGTGTGCTCGGCGCGGACCCGTCGCCTCTGCACGCGTCCGTGGCGCATCAGGTGATCGGGATCTGGCAGCGGGACTGGGGCGACATGCGGATCGCCCTGCGTCACCTTCGGCGTGCCCGGGACCTCGCCGCGCGCGCGGAGTCCGCGGAACGGGAGGCGGACGTGCTGGCCGCCCTCGGGGTGGCGCTGGTGCACGCCGGGCGCACCCAGCAGGGTCTCGCCGCCCTGGAGCGCGGGGTCGAGCGGGGCAGCGGGCACACCCGCGCGCGGGTGCTGTACCGGCGGGCCTACGCGCACTGGGTGCTCGGCAGGCACCGTGAGGCGCTGGAGGACGTGCGGCGGGCGATACCGGTGCTGCGCCAGGTCGACGACGTCATCTGGGTGGCGCGGGCGCTGACCCTGCGCGCGACGGTGCATCTGGCGGTGGGCGCGGTGGACCGCGCGGACGCCGACTTCACGGCGGCCGAGGCCCTCTGGGGCACGACGGGACAGGAGCACGACAAGGCGGACGCGGTGGAGAGCCGGGGGCTCGCCGCGTTCCGTTCGGGTGACATCCCGGTGGCGCTGCGGCTGTTCGACGAGGCGGAGGAGCGGTACGCGAAGCTCGGCACCCCCTCGTTCATGCTGTACATCAGGCGCTGCGAGGTCCTGATGGCGGCCGGGCTGGCCTCCGAGGCGGTCATCGAGGCGGACGCGGCGATCGGGGTGCTCGACGGCATCGGCGGGCAGTCGACCCGCAAGGCCGAACTGCTCCTGGTGGCCGCCCGCGCGGCGCGTCTGGCGGGCGATCCCGGCACCGCGATAGCGCGCGCGGCGCTCGCGGTGCGGCTGTTCGCGGGGCAGCGACGCCCCTGGTGGGAGACGCACGCCAGGCTGGTGCTGATCCAGGCGCGGGTGGCGGCGGGGCGGGGTTCGGGGCGGCTGGTCGCGGACGCCGCCGCGGTCGCGGAGAAGCTGGCCTCCTTCGGGGCGCCGGCCGCCCCGGAGGCGTCGCTGCTCGCCGGCCGGATCGCGCTCGGCCTCGGCTGGACGGACGACGCGGAACGGCATCTGGCGGTCGCCGCCCGCAGCCGGCACGGCGGGCCGCCGCTGGCCCGGATGACGGGCTGGGCGGCGCAGGCGCTGCGGGCCAGGTCCGCCGGTTCGGGCCGGGGTGTCCTGGAGGCGTGCAGACGCGGTCTCGACGTGCTGGACGACCACCGGACCACGCTGGGCGCCTCGGAGCTGCGGGCCCGCGCCACCGAGCAGGGCGCGGAGCTGGCGGCGCTGGCGCAGCAGGCGAGCCTGGAGTCGGGCGGGCCGCGCCGGCTGCTGGTGTGGAGCGAGCGGTGGCGGGCCACGGTGCTGTCGGCGCCGCCGACCAGGCCGCCGGCCGATCCGGCGCTGCTCGGTGACCTGACGGCGTTCCGTGAGATCGCCGCGCGCGCGGAGGAGGCCCGCAGCGACGGGCGTCCGGTGCCGGCCCTCGACCGTGAGCAGCGGCGCCTGGAGCGGGAGATCCGCTCCAGGACGCTGCACATCCGCGGCGAGACCCCGGGCGACGGCGACCGGTTCGACGTCGGCCGGCTGCTGGCGCGGCTCGACGGGGTGCGGCTGGTGGAGCTGGCGGTGCTCGACGGCCGGGTGCAGGTGCTGCTGTGCGGGGACGGGCGGGTGCGGCGGTTCGAGGCCGGGCTCCTCGCGGAGGCCGAGGTGGAGGCCGAGCACGTGCAGGCCGGGCTGCGGCGGCTGGCGCATCCGGGGGCGGAGGCGCGGCTGCCGCTGGTCGAGGCGATGGGACGGCGGCTGGAGGAGCTGCTGCTCGGGCCGGCCGCCGCGCAGTTGGGTTCGGGTCCCGTGGTGGTGGTTCCGCCGGGGCGGCTGCACCGGGTGCCGTGGGCGCTGCTGCCGTCGCTGCGGGAGCGGGTGCTGAGCGTGTCGCCGTCGGCGAGCAGCTGGCTGCGGGCCCTGGAGACGGAGCCGCCGCCGGACGACCGGCAGGTGCTGGTGCGCGGTCCCGGGCTGGCGTCGGGTGGCGCCGAGGTGCCGGAACTCGCCGACAGGTACGGCCGTCCGACGCTGCTCGAGCACGAGGCCGCGCGCGTGCCGCGGGTGCTGCGGGAGCTGGACGGGGCGGCGCTCGCGCACATCGCCGCGCACGGTACGTTCCGCGCCGACAGCCCGCTGTTCTCGTCGCTGCGGATGGCGGACGGGCCGCTGATCGTGCACGACTTCGAGCGCCTGGACCGCAGTCCGCACCGGATCATCCTGTCGAGCTGCGACACCGCGCGGCTCGCGTCGGTGGGCGCGGACGAACTGCTCGGTCTGGTGACCGCGCTGCTGCCGCTGGGCACGGCGGGCGTGGTGGCGAGCAGCGCGCCGGTCAACGACGCGGCCGTGGTGCCCCTGATGCTCGCCCTGCACAAGGGCCTCAGCACGGGTCTGTCGCTCGCGGAGGCGCTGCGTGACGCGCGGGCCGCCCTGCCGGGTGACGCGCTGCACCAGGCGACGGGCTGGGCGTTCACGGCGTTCGGCGCGGTGTGAGGCCGCCTCCGCGCGCCGCGGGCGTGCGGGAGGCGGCCTGACCCCTCCCCCGATGTGTGGGGGTCAGACCGCCGGTCCTGGGGCGGTGGTGCTCAGGCGGACCGGGCGTCGGGGAGCTGGACGAGCCACGGCAGCGCGCCGCGGTCGCTCGCGCCGAGCCGTGCGTACGCGCTGTACAGGTGGTTGCCGACGGTGCGGATGGACAGGGTGAGCTGTTCGGCGATCTGACGGTTGCTGAGCCCCGCGGCGGCGAGGGTGACGATCTGGCGCTGGCGCGCGGTCAGTTCGCCGAGGACCAGTCCTGACAGGGCCGGGGTGCGGGCGCCCTGGCAGCGGCGGGCCAGCGCGACGGCACGCGTGCGTGAGGTGCGGGCGGCTCTCGGGTCCCGGTGCGCGGGTACCGCCTGGGCGTGCGCCTCGGCCGCGAATAGCAGGTGTCCGCGCGCCTCCAGGGCGGCGGCGACCCGGTCGAGGGCGGGTCCGTCGCCGCGCGCCAGGGCGTCGGCGTGGAGCGCGAACAGGCTGCCGTGCGGCAGCCGGTCGGCGACCTTCTCGGGCACCCCGAGGCGTACGGCGTCGTAGAGGGCGAGGGGTTCGCGACCGCCGTCGTAGATCATCTCCAGGGCGTCCTCGGTGTCGCCCGCGACGACCGTGAGCCAGACCGCGGCGCCGGCCGGGACGGGCCCGGGTCCGACCGCCTCGGCGGCGGCGGTGGCGTCCCCCGACTGCGCGGCGGCCAGGACGAGTTCGGTACGGCAGGAGGCGTCCTGCGGTGTCTGCCGCAGGCCCTCCCGCGCCCAGGCCGCCGCCTCCCGCAGCTCACCCCGCAGCCGCGCGGTCCTGGCGCGTACGGCCGCGTGCCCGGCGGGCACCCGCGCGCCCTCCTCGGCGAGCCACTCCCCCAGGGGCGCCGCCGCGGCCCGGAGGTCCCCGTGGGCGATCCGCCGCTCCAGGGCCGCCGTCTCCGCCTCCAGGGCCGGCCGGTGGCTGCCGGGGGTGCGGGCCAGCCGCCGCGCGCGCAGCCGTCCCGCCGCCGCGCGCAGGGCGGGGCCGTGCAGGGGGTGGGCGAGGTGGACGGCGCCCCGGTCGTCGGTGCGGATCAGGCCGTCGGCCTCGAGGCGCTCCAGGACCCGCAGGTCGAAGTCGTCCGCGGTCGGCGGCAGCGGTTCGGCGAACGCCAGGCGGTCGAGGGTCTCGCGGTCGTCGGGGTCGGTGCGCTCCAGCACGCGCGCGCTGTGCGCGCGGACGGCCGCGGTGAGCGGCAGCGGTCCCCGGAGGGTCCAGGTGCCGGTGTCGGGCCGCCGGTCGAGGCCGCCGTGGTCGCGGGCGGCGGTCACCAGGTCGCGCAGCAGCCGCAGGTCGCCCTGGGAGAGGCGGTGCAGGCGGCTCAGGGTGAGCGGCTCGGGGGGAGCGCCGACGCCCGCCGTGAGCAGTTCCTCGACGTCCTCGCGGGAGAGCGGCTCCAGGGCGAGGCGGGGCAGCAGTTCGCCGGTCCACAGCCGGGCGATGGCGCCGGGCAGCGGGGCGCCGTCCGCCGCGACGACCAGCAGCCGGGTGCGGCCGTGGACGGCGAGCTGGTGGACGAGGGCGGCCGAGGCGTCGTCGAGGAGGTGGGCGTCGTCGACCACCAGCAGGCGCACGGCGGACAGGAGTTGGACCGCGCGGTGCAGGGAGAGCGTCTCGGGCAGGAGATGGGCGAACGCGGCGAAGGGGAGGTGGCGGGTCTCGGGTGTGCCGGCCACCCGGGCCCGGTCGGTGCCCCGCACGGCCTCGGTGGCCAGCCGGGTCTTCCCGCAGCCCGCGGGGCCTGTCACCAGGATGCCCTGCGAGCCGGCGGTCAGGGACCGGCGGACCAGCTCCAGTTCGTCCTCTCGTGCGGTGAACGGCCAGGGCAGTTCAAGGGTCTTCGCATCGCGTTCGAAAGTCGTCACGGGAGTATGAGCGCGAGTACTCATCCCTGATACAGGGTGACTTGAGTAGATCCCGACTCAGGCGCCCGGGTGGCCGCTGCGGCAGGCTGTGCGCATGACCGGACGCTACTGCTCTCTCGCGCAGCAGTCGGTCCCCGCGTTCGCGCCGGGGCTGACCGCTGAGCGGCGCGGTGCGCTCATCGGCGGGAGCCGGATGTGGGTCAACGGCACCGTGCTGCACTACTGCTTCTTCGACGGCGACAACGACGCGTCGGCCATCCCCGTACCGGGGACCGGCTCGGTGCGGCGGGTGTCGTGGGTGGGGGCGAAGGAGCAGCGGGAGGTGGTGCGCGACTGCTTCCGTGAGTGGGGGGACCTCGGCATCGGCGTCACGTTCGTCGAGGTCGGGGACCGCTCGGAGGCGGAGCTGCGCATCGGTTTCCAGCTCGGTGACGGTTCCTGGTCGGCGGTCGGCAAGGACGCCCTCCAGGTGGGGGTGCACGAGCGCACGATGAATCTCGGGTGGGACGTGACCGTGCCTGGGGGGCGCGGGATCGTCCTGCACGAGATCGGACACGCGCTCGGCATGCTGCACGAGCACCAGAGTCCGTTCGCCGGCATCCACTGGGACGACGAGGCCGTCTACGCCGAACTGGCAGGTCCGCCGAACTACTGGGGCCGGGAGCGGACGTTCGCGAACATCCTGAGCAAGCTGGACCCGGACGAGGCCAACGGCTCCGTCTGGGACTCGCAGTCGATCATGGAGTATCCGTTTCCCGCGGGGTTGATCCTTGAGCCGGAGCAGTTGCGGGCGGGGCTCCACCCGCCCGGGACGCTCTCTCCGGCCGACAAGGAGTTCGCCCTGCGCTGGTATCCGTCGGCCGCCGCGGGGCGGCTGCCGGATCTGGTGCCCTTCCGGTCGGTGCCGCTCGGCCTCGGCCCCGGGGAGCAGGCGGACTTCGTGGTCGAGCCGCCGGAGACGCGCGATTTCACGGTGGGCACGTTCGGGGCGAGCGACGGTGTGCTGGTGGTCTTCGAGGAACGGGACGGGGAAGCTCGTTACCTCGTGGGCCATGACGACGGGGGAAGCCGGCACAACGCGACGATCAGCGCCCGGCTCGTCAAGGGCCGCCGCTACTACGTCCGCGTCCGTCTGTACTCCGCGTGGGGTCCGGGGGAGACCGCGGTGATGTGCTGGTAACGGCACACGCACCGCACCACGCGGTCGGCTGGACCACCAGTCCGGCACGGGGGGAGAGACCGGGAGACGTTGCCTTCGGGGGAGGGAAGCGTCTTCCGGTCTCGCCGTTTCAGGGGCTCGGCCGGGTCGAGGGGGCCCGACCGGGCCCGTTGCGGGGTTGCGCCCGTTTCAGGAGGCCGCGCGCTGGTCCTGTCCCGCGCTGTCGGGGTGGGCGAGGCCCAGGTGGTCGCGGAGGGTGGTGCCCTCGTAGTCGGCGCGGAAGACGCCCTGTTCCTGGAGGAGTGGGACGACCTGGTCGGCGAAGGCGTCGAGGCCGGTCGGGGTGATGTGCGGGACGAGGATGAAGCCGTCGCTCGCGTCGGCCTGGACGTACTCGTTGATGGTGCGGGCGACGGTCTCGGGTGAGCCCACGAAGTTCTGCCGGTTGCCGGTCTCGATGACCAGGTCGCGGATCGACCAGCCCCGGGCGGCGGCCAGTTCGCGCCATTCGCGGGCGGTGGCCAGCGGGTCCCGGTACATGCGCACCTGGGCCCGGCCGCGCGCGATGTGGCTCTCCCCCAGGTCCGGGTCGATGTCGGGCAGCGGTCCCTCCGGGTCGTAGCCGGACAGGTCGCGGTTCCAGACGAACTCCAGGTGCTTGAGGGCGGTGGCGCCGCTGACCTGCTGCCTGCGCACCTGCTTGGCGAGGTCCTCCGCCTCGGCGTCGGTGTCGGCGAGCACGAAGCTGGCGGCGGGCAGGATCAGCAACTGGTCCTTCCTGCGGCCGTACTTGGCGAGCCGGTTCTTCACGTCCGCGTAGAACTCCCGCCCTCCGTCGAGGGTGGCGTACCGGCTGAAGATGGCGTCGGCGCCGGCCGCGGCGAACTCGCGGCCCTCGTCGGAGTCGCCGGCCTGGAAGATCACCGGGCGGCCCTGCGGGGAGCGCGGGACGTTGAACTGCCCGTGGATGTCGAAGTGCTGTCCGGTGTGCACGAACGAACCGGCCTTGGCGTCCCGCAGGAAGGCACCGGTGGCCTGGTCGGCGAGGATCTCGTCGCCGTGCCAGGAGTCGACGAGTTCGGTGACGGTGGCGAGGAACTCCTTGGCGCGGGAGTACCGGTGCTCCTGCGGGAGGAAGCCGCCGCGCCGGAAGTTCTCGCCGGTGAAGGCGTCCCAGGAGGTGACGACGTTCCAGGCGGCGCGGCCGTCGGAGAGGTGGTCGAGGCTGGCGAACTGCCGGGCCACCTCGTAGGGCTCGTTGAAGGTGGAGTTGATGGTGCCGGTGAGGCCGAGGCGCTCGGTGACGGCGGCGAGCGCGGCCAGCACGGTGAAGGTGTCGGGGCGGCCGACGACGTCCAGATCGTAGATCTCGCCGCCCTGTTCGCGCAGCCTCAGCCCCTCGGCGAGGAACAGGAAGTCGAACTTGGCGCGTTCGGCGGTGCGCGCGAAGTGCGCGAACGACGAGAACTCGATGTGGCTGCCGGCCTCGGGGTCGCTCCACACGGTGGTGTTGTTGACGCCGGGGAAGTGCGCGGCCAGATGGATCTGCTTCAGCGGCTTGCTCATGTCGGTGCGGTCCTTCCGGCTCAGGCGGCGGCGTAGCGGTTGGCGGGCCGGTCGAGGCCCAGGTTCCCGCGCAGGGTGTCGGCCCGGTACGCGGTGCGGAAGGCGCCCCGGCGCTGGAGTTCGGGGACCAGCGCCCGGGTGACGGCGGGCAGGTCGTGTCCGGCGACGGCCGGCCGCAGCCTGAACCCGCTGAGCCCGGCCTCGGCGAACTCCTGCAACAGGTCGGCCAGTTGGGACGCCGTCCCGGCGAAGACGAGGGCGTCGCTGGTGTACGGCTCGCCGGCCAGCGCGTCGAGGCGGTCGCGGCGGTCCTCGGCCGCGCTCCGCTCGTCGTCGAGGAAGACCACCAGGTCGCCGAAGACGTGCAGGGGTTGTCCCGCGCGTCCGGCCCGCTCCTGTTCGGCGCGGATCTCGGCGACGATCGCGCGGGCCTGTCCTGTGTCGTGCGGGGTGACGTAGCCGACGTCGGCCTGGCGGCCCACGAGCCGGTAGGGGGCGCTCTGGTGGGCGAGGGCGGTGACGAGCGGCTGGCCCTGCGGCGGACGCGGGGTGATGGAGGGGCCCTTGACGCTGAAGTACGCGCCCTCGAAGTCGATGTAGTGGAGTTTCGCGCGGTCGACGAAGCGTCCGGTGGCGACGTCCCTGATCTCCGCGTCGTCCTCCCAACTGTCCCAGAGCCGGCGCACGACCTCGACGTAGTCGGCGGCCTCCTCGAAGAGTTCGGTGACGGCGGGGCGGTCGTAGTCCTCGAAGGGCGGGATCACCCGGCGCCCGAAGTGGTCGGCCTCGAAGGGGCGCGCGGTGACCTGCACGCGCAGCCCGGCGCGGCCGGTGCTCACGTAGTCGAGGGTGGCGATCGCCTTGGAGAGGTGGAACGGCTCGGTGTGGGTGGTCACCACGGTCGGCACCAGGCCGATGTGCCGGGTCAGGGGCGCCACCCGGGACGCGATGAGAACGGCGTCGAGCCGGCCGCGGACCTGGTCGGTGCGGCCGTCCGGCTCGCCGTAGCGGGAGGACTGGAGGCCGAGTCCGTCCTCGATGGTCACGAAGTCGAGCAGTCCGCGCTCGGCCTCGGCGACGAGGTCGGCCCAGTATCCGGCGGTGAACAGGTCCCGGGGCCTGGCCACCGGCTCACGCCAGGAGGCGGGGTGCCAGCCGGTGCCGTCGAGCGCGACGGCGAGATGCAGAGGGGAGGACGGCGACGTCGAACTGGTCGAGTGCGTCGAGGGTGTCGGGGACACGAGGGTGCCTTCCTGGAGGTCCGTACGAGATCACCGGGCCGCATGAGCGGGCGCGCGGCGGCTGGGGCAACGGGTCAGGAGCAACAGAGCGCGCCGGCCACGCGCTGGAGGTCGATGTGCGGCCGGGAGGTGAGGCGCACGCGACGGCGCGGGTTCAGGGCGCGGACACAGAGCACGCGGGTCATGGTCCGTCCCTCCGTCCGCTCGGCCGTCGTCTCTGGGGCCAACCGCACGGCTACGCGGTTTCTTCCTGCGCGGCGGCCCGGATCGCGCGCGGTCGCTCGGACGGTGCGGACGTCCCGGCGGGCTCCGCGGCTGCCGTGCGGCGGACCCGGGTGAAGACGGTCCGGCGGCGGAGCGTGAAGCCGATCGACTCGTAGAGCCGGATCGCGTCGGTGTTGTCGGCCGCCGCGTGCAGGAACGGCTGCTCGCCGCGGGCCCTGACGCCCGCGGCGACCGCGCGGACCAGGCGGGTGGCGAGACCCTGGCCGCGGTGGGCCGGGTCGGTGCAGACCGCGCTGATCTCGGTCCAGCCGGCCGGCCGCAGCCGCTCCCCGGCCAGCGCGATCAGCCGGCCGTGCCGCCGGATGCCGAGGTAGGTGCCCAGCTCGACGGTGCGGGGCAGGTAGGGGCCGGGTTCGGTGCGGGCGACGAGGTCGAGGATCTCCGGCACGTCGTCGGGTCCGAGGCGGACGGCCTCGGGGTCGTCCTCGGCGCGCAGCGCGGTGTCGACGAGCTGGACGCCGTACCCGGTGCGCACGGTCTCCCAGCCGGCCGGGCCGCCGGTCACCCCGCGCACGGAGGCGATGCCGCCGGGACCGACGAGTCGCGCCAGGTCGGCCCAGGCCCGGGGGTCGCGGGGGTCGGAGACGGCGTGGAAGGGGGCCACGTCGGCGGGGTAGCGGGCGGCGCGGCCGACGCGTTCGGCGAAGTGGGCGTGCGGGCCGGTGAGCGCGGCCCAGGCGGGGTTGTCGAGGGGGTGGGAGGGGTCGCCCGGGTCGTCCTGGAGGTCGGAGGGGGCCGGGGTGAGGAGGTCGGAGCCGGGTGCGGCGGGTGCGGGTGCGGTGGCCGGGGCGGGTGAGGGTGCGGTGGCCGGGGCGGGTGCGGTGGACATCGGGTGGCGTTCTCCGGAGCGGGTGAGCGGGGGTGGCGTCGGAGCTGCGGGGCACGGGGGCGCCGGTGTTCAGAGGACCTTGCTCAGGAAGTCCCGGGTCCGTTCGTGCCGCGGGCGGTCGAGGACCTCGGACGGCGGGCCTTGTTCGACGATCCGGCCGCCGTCGATGAAGACGACCCGGTCGGCGACCTCGCGGGCGAACCCGACCTCGTGGGTGACGATCACCAGGGTGGTGCCGCTGGTCGCCAAGTCCTTGATGACGGCGAGGACTTCACCGACCAGCTCGGGGTCGAGGGCGGAGGTCGGCTCGTCGAAGAGGATGACTCCGGGGCGCAGGGCGAGCGCGCGGGCGATGGCCACGCGCTGCTGCTGGCCGCCGGAGAGCTGCCTCGGGTAGGCGCCGGTGCGGTCCGCGAGGCCGACCCGGTCGAGGAGTTCACGGGCGAGCGCGAGCGCCTCGGGCTTGGCGAGCCTGCCGGTGGCGACCGGGGCGGCGGCGACGTTGTCCAGGACGGTCAGGTGCGGGAAGAGGTTGAAGTTCTGGAAGACGAATCCGATCCGGGAGCGCTGGGTCAGGATGGCGCGCTCGCTCAGCTCCTTCAGCCGCTCGCCCTGCCGGCGCACGCCGATCAACTCGCCGTTGACACTGACGTATCCGATCTCCGGCTTCTCCAGATGGTTGATGACGCGCAGCAGGGTGGACTTCCCTGAGCCGGACGGTCCGAGGATCACGGTGACCTCGCCCGGCCGCACGGTCAGGTCGACGCCGTCCAGGACGCGCAGCGCGCCGTACCACTTGTGCACGCCGTGCACCTCGACGGCGGCGGGGGTCACGGTCGGTGTGCCCGTGCTCATACGGCGGCCTCCCGGCGTGCGCGCTCCCGCAGGTCCCGCAGGGCGGAGCGGATCTTCTGTACGGGTGTCGGCGGCAGCGACCGGGTGGCGCCCCTGGCGTAGTGCCGCTCGACGTAGAACTGGACGACGGAGACCAGGCTGGTCAGGATCAGGTACCAGACGGTGACCACCAGGAGCAGCGGCACGATGTCGCCGGGGTAGGTGGAGCCCATCGTCTGGACGGTCCCGAACAGGTCGAGGAGCGAGACGTAGAAGACCAGCGAGGTGCTCTTGACCAGGCCGATCAGCTGGTTGACGTAGTTCGGGGTGATGGAGCGCAGGGCCTGCGGCAGGACGATCCTGGTGAACTGGTAGCCCTTGGGGAGCCCGAGCGCGGAGGACGCCTCGTGCTGTCCCTGGTCGACGGAGAGGATCCCGCCGCGCACCACCTCGGCGGCGTAGGCGGCCTCGTTGAGGCTGAGTCCGATGACGGCGACGACCATGTCGGTGGCGAGCCGTGACTCGTCGAAGGAGAAGAAGGCGGGTCCGAAGGGGAGGCCGATGCTCAACGTCCGGTACAGGGCACTGAAGTTGTAGAGGAAGATCAGGACGACGATGAGCGGGATGGAGCGCAGGGCCCAGACGTAGGTCCAGCTGACGGCGCGCAGCACCGGGCTCCGCGACAGCCGGGCGAGGGCCAGCAGGATGCCGCCGAGGAGTCCCAACACCGCGCTGTAGGCGGTGACTTGGAGGGTGATGAGGAGCCCGTCGAGGATCGTGGGCCGCAGGAACCAGTAGCCGAAGCGGTCCCATTGGTAGAACGGGTTGGTGGCGAGTCCGTGCGCGAACTGGGCCACCAGGACCAGTACGACGGCGGTGGCGATCCAGCGTCCCGGTCTGCGCAGCGGTACGACGCGCTGTGCGGTGAGGGTTTCTGACGGTGTGTCGGCCGCCGGTGCCTCGGCGAGGGACACGGCGGCGCCTGGGGGTTCACTCATGGCGGGCTCCGGCGGAGTCGGATGCCCCGGGCGGCGGCGGTGGCGCGGGGCCGCGGGACGCGGGCGGGCGCGGGTGCACGGGACCGGGGCGGGAGGGGAACGGGACACCGGGGAGCCGGTGTTCGTCAGGTGCGCGCGGGCAGGGCGGTGGTCAGCCCCGACAGCGGGCGCGGCCCGGTGCGGTACACAGTGCGCTGTTGACGCGGAGCAGATCGACGGCGCGGTCGGCGACGAGGGGTTCGGCGTGCGGGCGTACGCAGCCCGTGGAGCGGCGTGCGGCCGTCCTGGGAGCTGCGTACATGGCGTCCACCCGTCACTGTGCGGTCCCCGAGGGGTCGCGCGCTTCACCGAGAACGTCGTCAGGGACCGTTCCGGGCCGTAAGTAAAGACAGGGACCGCACGGATGTCAACGCCGGTCCAGGTGGTGGACCGGCGCTACGGACGGGTGGTGTGCGCCGTCCAGTCGAGGATCTGGACGGCGGCTCCCGCGGACTCGAGGCCCTGGCAGCGGGCGCGGTGGCGGCGTTCGATGCCGGCCAGGTCGAGGTGGCCGCCGAAGGCCGGGTGGGCGGTGATCGCGCGGGCGTAGGACCAGAGCGCGGGGTGGTCGGCGATGCGGTGGACGGCGGTGGCGTCGAGGTGCTGGCGGTGCACGGTGTCGAGCTGGACGAGGGTCGTCCAGACCTCGACGTCGGCGGCGGTGACCTGGTCCCTGATCATGTACGCGCGCCCGTCGAGCCAGCGGTCGAGCGCGCCGAGCGTCTCCAGCAACGTGCCGAGCGCCGCGTCCCGTTCGGCCTGTCCGCCCTCGGCGGCCCCGGCCCGCTGCGCCGCCTCGTCGACGCCCTGCCGGCACATCCGCTCGACGGCCTCGATCTCCGACTCGGCGCCGCACGGGTAGGGGGCGGGCCCCGCGCCGCCGAAGCGGGAGAGGTCGCGCGTGATGTCGGGGGTGTGGGTGCTGACGATCCGTCCGGACCAGGAGTCGCTGAGCACGGGTCCGAGGGCGGGCCCGGGGTAGCGGTGGGCGCTGGCCTCGTAGAGCGGGCGCAGGACGGCGTGGCCGCGCTCGGGGTCGGCGGGGACGGCGGGCAGGAAGGTGGCCGGACAGTCGGTGTCGAGTCCGAGCAGGCTGTGCACGACGGCGATGCGGAGGCCGTCGGGACAGGCGGTCGACAGGTGCAGCCGGTAGCGGCCGGGAACGGCGTAGTGGCCGCTGCGCGCGTCCCGCCCGATCCGGCCCCGGAAGGCGGGCGCGGTCCTGGCGGTGGCGTGGGTGGCGGCGTGGGCGGACAGCGGTGTGACGGTCATGGATCTCCCCGGGGGCGGGCGCGGACGTACGCGCGCGGAAGCGACGTCGGACAACGGAGCCGGATCCACCCGCGCCCGCGGCGGCGGGGGCGCGGGGGTGGGCGGGGGCTCAGGCCAGGGGGTCGATCGCGCTGCACACACGCAGCAGATCGATGTGCAGGCGGGAGGTCAGCAGCGGCGACGGCCGAGGTGTGCGGCTCACACCGTCGACGGCCGACTCAAGGCGCCTCATGTTTCCCTACCTGTTCACTAGGATTCCCATCTGGAGTGTCGGCCCGGGTGGAGACGGCGTCAAGGGGGCGTCCAGTGGTTGGCCGGGCTCCCGCCGGGGACGGCCGCCGAAGGCTTCCGGCGCGGCCGAGAGCGAACAGCCGACCGAGCACCCGCTGGGTCTCCCGGGATGCCCGTGCACGACCCGTTCGTCGTCGCCGACTTGGAGACCCGTCCACCGCAGCCGCGACCTGCGCGGCCCGGGGAGCAGCGGCGTCCGCTGCCGCGCGAGGACAGCGGCCACGGCATGCTGTTCCACACCTTCGAGGGGCGGCTTGGCGGCGCGGCGGAGGGAGAGCGATCCGCGGCGGTGTGCGGGCCGGGCGGTGATCGGCGTCGGCGGGCGCGAGCGGCGAGCCAAAAACCCGGACACAAAGAAAGGCAAGGAGTTCTTCCGCTCCTCGCCATACTCAAGATATAGCGCATGGGGGGCCTTGCGGCAAGGCCCCCCATGTGCTGCAAAATCTCCGCTCGAAGCCGGTACCTGCGCACATCGGTGATGCGCGGACTTTGCGCGCTCTGTGGCCTTTCGGGCGTCCGTGACGCCGGGACGTGCGCGGTGGCCGGCCGGACATCCGGATCTCGGTGAATGGGCGTTTCGATGATTGACGTGATCGTGGTCGGGGGCGGACCGACCGGCCTGATGCTGGCGTCCGAGCTGCGGCTGCACGGTGTGGACGTGGTCGTGCTCGAACGGCTGACCGAGCCGACCGGGCAGTCCCGCGGGCAGGGTCTGCACACCCGCAGTGTCGAGATCATGGACCAGCGCGGGCTGCTGGACCGGTTCCTCGCGGTGAGCAAGAAGTTCCAGGTCGGCGGGTTCTTCGGGGGCGTCCACAAGCCGTGGCCCGAACGGCTCGACACGGCCCACCCCTACGGCCTCGCCACCCAGCAGCCGGTCACCGAGCGGCTGCTCCTGGAGCGCGCCGTCGAACTCGGCGCCGACATCAGGCGCGGCCGCGAGGTGGTCGGGCTGAGCCAGGACGACGACGGCGTGCGCGTCGAGCTGGCGGACGGCACGGCGCTGCGCTCCCGCTACGCCGTCGGCTGCGACGGCGCCCGCAGCCGGGTGCGGGGGCTGCTCGGCGTCGGGTTCCCCGGCGAGCCCGCCCGGGTGGAGACGCTGCTGGGCGAAATGGAGCTGACCGAGGACCCGGCGACGATCGCCGCCGTCGGCGAGGAGGTCAGGAAGACCCAGCTGCGGTTCGGCGCCATGCCCCTCGGGGACGGCTTCTACCGGGTCGTCGTACCGGCCGACGGGGTGGCCGAGGACCGGGAGGAGGCGCCCACCCTCGACGACTTCCGGCGCCAGCTGCGGGCCTTCTCGGGCACGGACTTCGGGGCCAGGTCGCCGCGCTGGCTCTCCCGGTTCGGTGACGCCACCCGGCTGGTCGAGCGCTACCGGGTGGGCCGGGTGCTGCTCGCGGGCGACGCGGCGCACGTGCACCCGCCGACCGGCGGTCAGGGCCTCAACCTCGGTGTCCAGGACGCGTTCAACCTCGGCTGGAAGCTGGCCGCCGAGGTGAACGGCTGGGCGCCGGGGGACCTGCTCGACAGCTACCACGCGGAGCGGCACCCGGTCGGCGCCGCCGTCCTCGACAACACCCGTGCGCAGATGACCCTGTTGGGCTCGGACCCGGGCGCGGTCGCGCTGCGCGCGCTGCTCTCCCGGCTGCTGGACTTCGACGAGGCGAACGCGTACGTGACCGGGATGATCACCGCGGTCGGGGTCCGCTACGACCTCGGGGAAGGCCATGAACTCCTCGGGCGGCGGCTCCGTGACGTACGGCTGAAGCAGGGCCGTCTGTACGAACTCCAGCACGCGGGCCGGGGGTTGCTCCTCGACCAGACCGGGCGGCTCTCGGTGGCGGGCTGGGCCGACCGGGTCGATCTGGTCGCCGATGTCATCGACGACCTCGACGTCCGCGAGGAACTGGACGCCCCCGCCGTGCTGTTGCGGCCCGACGGCCATGTGGCGTGGGTGGGTGACGAGGGGCAGCCGGGTCTCCAGGACGCCCTGGCACGGTGGTTCGGCGCTCCCCGCGACGCGCGCGGCCGGGAGGCCGACGGGTAGAGCCGCGCGGGTTCACGCGACGGCGGGCACCGCGCGTCGGCTCAGGCGTCCGCCGTCCGCCCCGGCATCACCAGGTACACGATCACCGTCGTGACCAGCACCACCACGGCCGCCGTCACCCAGGTGATCCGCATGGCCTGCACGAACCCGCCGTACGCGGCCTGCGCGACCGTGTGCGCCTGGAGGTCCCGGCCGTGGGCCGCGAGGTCGTCGGCGACCTGGAGGGTGCCCGCGACCGATCCGCTCGCCTGCCCCTCCCGGCCCTCCCCCAGGCCGTCGACCGCCGGGCCGATCCTGGTGTGGTAGGCGGCGTTGAGCACGGAGCCGAGGACGGCGGCCCCGAGCGAGGCCCCGACCTGCCGGAAGGTGTTGTTCACCGCGGAGGCCGCGCCCGACTCCTCGGCCGGCATCGCGGACACGATCGTCCCGGTCGACGGCGGGTGCACATGCGCGGTGCCGGCGCCGAAGACGAACAGATACGCCTCGAAGACCCAGATCGAGGTGGCCCGGTCGACCGTGGCCAGTCCGATCAGACCGGCCGCCATGACCGCCAGCCCCGAGGTGCAGACGGCGCGCACCCCGAACCGGGTGACGAGCTTCGGCACCCGCGGCGCGAAGATGATCAACGAGGCCGCCAGCGGCAGCACGCAGACGCCGGTGACCAGCGGGCCGTAGCCGCGCACGCTCTGCAGATAGAAGGTGATCACGAAGGTGCCGCCGACCAGCGTGAAGTAGAGCACGCCCAGCGAGGTCGCCGCCGCCGCGAAGCCGCGCTCCCTGAAGTACCGCATGTCCAGGGCCGGTTGGCTCACGTGCCGCTCCCACAGGACGAACGTGACGAGCAGCGCGAGGCCCGCGGCGAGCGGCACTCCCGCGTCCCGGCCCGTCCAGTCGTTCAGTTCACCGGCCTTGATCACCCCGTAGACCACGCCGAGCAGGCCGAGTCCCGACAGCGCGATGCCCGGGAGGTCCATCCGGCGGGCGGGGGCGGTGCCGGAGCGCCGGGTGTCCGGCAGGACGAAGAACATCGCGACGAGGGTGACGAGCACGACAGGAACGTTGACCAGGAACACCGCGCCCCACCAGAACCGTTCGAGCAGCGCGCCGCCGATGATCGGTCCGAGGGCGACGGCCACGCCGACCACGGCGGTCCAGATGCCCAGCGCCCTGGTGCGCCGCTCGCCGGGGAAGACCGCGGAGATGATGGCCAGGGTCGCGGGCATGATGAGGGACCCGGCGACCCCCATGAGGGCGCGCAGGCCGATCAGTTGGTCCGGGGTCCGCGCGTTCGCCGACAGGGCGGAGGCGACGCCGAAGAGGGCGATGCCCGCGATGAGCAGCTTCTTGTGGCCGACCCGGTCGCCCAGCAGCCCCGAGCCCAGCAGGAGGCCCGCGTAGGCGAGGGTGTAGGAGTCGACGGCCCACTGGAGCCGGCCGTGGTCGGCGCCCAGGCCGACGGGCGCGGGCTCGGCGAGGGTCTTCAGGGCCACGTTGAGGATGGAGTTGTCCATCGACACCATCAGGACGGCGGCCAGGACGACGACGAGCACCAGGGTGTGGCGTGGCTCGCGGCCGGGTCCTTCGGGGGCCCGGAGCGGCAGGTCGGACGCGGCGGGGACGGATGCGCTCACGGTCCTTGGTCCTCTCGGGGACGGGTGGCGGGCGACGGGGGGACACGGCGGCCTCACCGCGGCGCGGCCGGGGGTCGGGCCGCCCGTGCGTCCTTATGTACCGAATCGCGGCCGTGTGCGGCAACCGCGACCACGCCCGTCAGCGCCTCGGTGTGTTCCGCTGCGGCAGCCAGCGCTGCTCCGCCTCGGCGAGTTCGTCCTCCCCCTGGATCTCGAAGACCTCGGCCAGGGGCGCGACGGCGTCCTCCACGTTCCGCAGATGCTGTTCGGCGAAGATCGTCGACGCGGTGATCTGCATGGCGCGCAGCGCGGAGCGCATGAGGTGGTTGGCCCAGACGACGGTGGAGAAGCCGTCCTCGGCGAAGACCTCGGTGGGGGTGCGGTAGTACTTCGTCGGCACGATGACGACCGGCAGCCGGTCCCCCCACTCCGCCTTGAACGCCCGGACCTCGTCCGCGTCGGAGCGCGCCGAGTGGACGAGGATGGCGTCGGCGCCCGCGCACCGGTACAACTCGGCCCTGCGCAGCGCCTCGGCGAGGCCCTGGCCGGCGATCAGCGCCTCGGTCCTGGCCACGACGACGAAGTCGGGATCGTGCTGGGCGGACTTCGCGGCGCCGATCTTCCCGGCGAACTCCTCGGCATCGGCGAGCGGTTGGGCGCCGCCGCGGACGAAGCTGTTCATCTTCGGGAACAGCTTGTCCTCGACGCACACGCCGGCGACGCCGCGTTGTTCGAGTTTGCGGACCAGGCGCCGCACCGAGTTGAAGTTGCCGTAGCCGGTGTCGCCGTCGAGCAGGATCGGGATCCTGGTGGCGTCGCTCATGAACTCGGCGACCTCAAGGACCTGGGTCCAGCTCGCCTCGTTGCTGTCGCGGACCCCGAGGGCCGCCGCGATCGACAGGCCGCTGGCCCAGATGCCCTCGAACCCCGCCCGCTCGACGAGTTTCGCCGACAGGCCGTTGTGCGCCTCCATCAGGAAGCTCAGCTCCGGGCGGTCGAGGAGGTGCCGGAGCGCCGCCGCCCTGCTCGTGGTCCGTCCCGGGGCGGTCATGAGGCCGGGGCGGTGATGGCGGGCGGGTCGAGCAGGGCGCGCAGCCGGGTCGCGATCTCCGGGAGGGCGAGCGGGACCCGGGGTGCGGGCACCGGGTCGGTCGTCACCTTGATCTCCAGCAGCCGGGGGCCCGGCTGGGCCGTCACCTTGTCGTAGGCGGGCGGGAGTTCGGCGAGCGAGTCGCAGCACGCGGTGGCGGCGTAGCCGAGGAGTTCGGCGGTCGCGGCGAACGGTACGGAGCCCTGGATCGGCTGTCCTCCGGTGGAGTCGTAGCAGCCGTTGTTGAAGACGACGTGGAGGAAGTCGGGTCCCGCGGAGGCCGCCGCGCTGACGAGGGTGCCGAACCGCATCAGGACGGCTCCGTCGCCGTCGAAGACCGCGACGGGACGCCGTCCCGAGCGGGCCATGCCGAGGCCGACGGCTCCGGCGCAGCCCATGGAGCCGCTGAGGTAGAGGTGGGTCGGGCGGTCGCCCGCCGCGTACAGTTCGCGGCTGGTCAGCCCGGTCGTCGTGATGACCACCTGTTCCTCGGGCAGCCGGGCGCGCAGCCATCTGATGGCGTCGGCGCGGCTCAACGTCGGTGCGGTGGACGGGAGTCGGTCCGGTGCGGTGCGGGCGAGCGGCACGGGTACCGGGACGTCGCGGAAGGAGCCCTTGCGGGTGAGCAGGCAGTAGGGCCTGCGGGTGGTCTCCATGACGCACTCGGCCTCCTCGATCGCCCGGACGAATCCGTCGGGGTCGCTGGGCAGCCAGGCGTGGCGGATCCCGACGTCGTCGAGGATCCTGGCCGTGGTGCGTCCCATCACGTCGTGGTGGGGTTCGTCGCGGGTGCCGGGTTCGCCGCGGACCGACACCAGCAGCAGCACCGGGATGCCGTAGGGCAGGCAGAGGGAGGCGAGCGGGTTGAGGGCGTCGCCGAGCCCGGAGTTCTGCAGGGCGACGACGACGCGCCGGCCGGCCAGCCAGGCGCCGGCGGCGACCGACACCGCCTCGCCCTCGCAGGTCGCGGGGAAGTAGACGATGTCGGGCCGCTGGGCGGCGCGCTCCAGCAGGGGTTTGAGGTAGCTGCACGGGACGACGGCGAGTTCGCGGTAGCCGTGGGCGAGCAGCGTGTCGAGGACCGCGTCGGGGTCGAGGGCGGGGGTGCCCTCCGGGAGGGCGGGCGCGTCCATGGTCACCTCGCCTGGATCCGGCGCATCAGCCGGCGGGAGCCGTCCGGGATCGCGTCGCGGCGGTGCATCATGACGCGGTTGTCCCAGACCACGAGGTCGCCCGGCCGCCAGCGGTGCGGCCAGGACAGGGCGGGGTCGTCGCAGTACCCCCAGAGTTCGTCGAGGAGCGCGTCGGACTCGGCGAGCGGCAGCCCCGGGATGTAGGCGTTCAGGCGGCGCCCCAGGTAGAGGGCCTTGCGCCCGGTCTCGGGCCGGACCCTGACCAGGGGGTGGACGGCGCCCGACGAGGTGGTGACGTCAAGGACGGGGACGCGGCCGTGCCGCAGGTCGCCCGCCGCGGTGCGGCTGTCGTCGTGTTTGCAGGACAGGGTCGCGATCCGGGCGCGCAGGGCGGCGGGCAGGCTGTCGTGGACGGCCGTCATGTCGAGGAACCAGGTGTCGCCGGCCGCTTCGGGGGTCTCGACGGCGTAGAGGGCGCTGGCGAGGGCGGGTTCGGGCACGTAGCACATGTCGGTGTGCCAGCTCAGGTCGCCGCCGCCGAGGTGGCCGACGCGTCGGCCGTTCTCCACGATGTTCGAGATGATCATGATCTCGGGCGGCAGCCCGGTGGTGTCGACGATGTCCTCCTGGACCGGCACCGGTACCGGGGTGCCGAAGATCGCGCCGAACCGCACGAGGTCCTCGGGGGTCAGATCGCACTGGTGGAACACCAGGACCGGATGGCGCAGCCAGGCCTCCTTGATCCGGGGGGCGGCTTCGGGCAGCCGGGCCGTGGTGAGCGCGGGGAGCGTGACGAACGGCGGCGCGGCCGGCTCAACGTCGCCCAGCTGAGGGTGAGTTGCCATGGGTCCTCCTTTCGGCGGGAGCGGGAGCGAGTGAGGGGGACGAGGAGGGGGCGGGTGCGGTGCCGGGAGCGGACGCGGGGGCACCGGCGAACAGGTTCCGGGTCAGCTCGACGAGGTCGGAGACCGCGCAGCGTGCCAGCGGCGGTGTGGTCAGCCGTTCCACGGCGAGCGTGGCGAGCCGTCGCACTTCCCGCAGGGTGGCGCCCGCGGCGTCGGCACCGTCGAGCAGTTCCATGATCGCGGCGATCTCGGGGTCGCCCGGTTCCGGGTGGGCGAGCAGCTCGCGCAGCCGGGGGCGGTCCGCGGGGGCGCAGCGCAGCTGTCCGACGACGATCGGGTAGGTCTTCTTGTGCCCGCGGATGTCGCTGAGCAGGGGTTTGCCGTTGCGTTCCGCGCTGCCCCACAGGCCGCGGTGGTCGTCGACGATCGAGAAGGCGGTGGCGACCAGCGCGCCGAACTCGCGGAAGGCGGCGCGGATCGCGGGGTCGGGGGTGCTGACCGCCGCAGCGAGTTCGATCCCGCATCTGATCAGGCAGGAGCGGCCGAGGGCCACGGTTCTGACCTCGTCGAGCGTGAGGTCGAACCGTCGTTCCCAGTCCAGGTCGAGGTGTTGGGCGTCGGCCATCTCCAGGCAGGATTCGAGGAGCGTTCTGGTGAGGTCGCGGGTGTCGGCGTGGGAGCCGCCCTGTGCGGGGTAGTCCTGGAGGGCGTCGAGTCCGACGACGTAGATCCCGGCGGCGGCCGTCATCGCGTGGCCCGTGCCGTAACTGACCCAGAGCGCCGGGCGGTTCCTGCGCGTCCGGTCGCGGTCCATGATGTCGTCGAGGATGATGCTGAAGTCGTGGACGAGCTGTACGGCGATGCCCGCCGGTATCGCTCCGCGGTGGTCCCCCGCGATGGCCCGCGCGGTCAGCAGCGACAGCAGCGGCCTGACCCGTTTGCCCCGCGCGTTCGGCGCGGTCGGGGTGCCGTCGTCCCAGGAGCGCCAGTCCATGTGGTCGCTGACCATCCGGCGGAACGTGTCGGAGCGGGGCCGCTCGCGGTGCAGGAACGCGAAGAGTTCGTCGTCGAACTCGTCGAGTAAGGCGTCGGGGTTCATGGCCCGATCCGTTCGGCGGCGACCATGAGGTAGGCGATCGTCGAGGTGTCGTACCCGTCGATGAACAGCTTCTCGATGGTGTCGCTGTGTTCGCTGCGCCCGCGCAACTCCCAGTAGGGCAGCGCGTCTTCGTCCATCTGGGCGACGTGGTAGGGCACGAACCCGGACTCCAGCAGGGCCCGCAGATAGGCGCCCCGGGTGTGCATGGTGCAGGCGTAGTGCCGGTCGATCGCGGAGATGATCTCGTCGCCCGAGCCGCTCTCGTCGACGGCCCAGGTCGCGAAGACGTAGCGGCCGCCGGGTTTGACGATCCGGGCGAACTCCCGGAACAGCGCGGTGAGGTCACTGACGTACATGGTGACCTCGTTGGTGAGGGCGGCGTCGACGGTCGCGGTGGGCAGTCCGGTGCGCAGCATGTTCATGAAGTGGAACCGCACCTTGTCGGCGCAGCCGCGCTCGTGGGCGCTGCGTTCGGCGAACCCGCGCTGGTACTGGGAGATGGTGGCGCCGTCGACGGAGCAGCCGAGGCGTTCGTGGGCCATGAACGCCGTTCCGCCGCGTCCGGAGCCGCCGTCGAAGATCCGGTGTTCGGGGCCGAGTCCGTCGAGCAGGTCGAGCAGCCGCTCGGTCTGGGCGTTCTCCAGTTCGTGCAGCCGCCGCTGGATCGCGGATTCGTCCTGGAGGGCGCCGGGTGACCGGTCGAAGTCGCCGATCCCGAAATGGTGGTGGACGAGGTTGGTCTCTTTGCCGAGCAGCAGGTTGAAATCGTTCTGTTTCTCGTCGTACATCCGGGCGACTTCGCGCTCGTATTCGGTGTCGATGACGGCTCGACGGCCGTCAGGTGCGTTTCCTTCCGGCTCGGGCGGGTTCAGTTCGGATGCGGGTGAGTTCAGCGAGACTTTTCTCATTGCGTACCTCGTCACGGTGAGGGGCGGCCCGGATCTCCGTGTCCGACGGGTGTCGGCCGGGCCGGAAATCGATGTCGGTGGGCTTTTCGGGCGGGCGCCGGGCGGGACCCGGCCGAAAAGGGCTCGCTCGGGATCGCCGGGGCTCACTCCGGTTCCTTCCGCGTGCACGGTGTTCCCGGTGTTCTCCGTGTTGTCGGGTGCTGCCGGGTGTTTCCCGGTGTTCTACGTATTGCCGGGTGTTTCCCAGTGTTCCCCGATGTTTTCCGGTGTTTCCCGGGATCGCCCGGGTTTCTTCGGGATCGCCCCGTTCTCCCGGGTGCTTCAGCGCGGGGCGATGTCGAGGACGAGCGGTTCGGCGCGGCGCAGGAAGGAGACGGGCTGGAGGGTGGCGGGCGCGGGGTCGGCGAGGGTGAAGCGGAAGCGCCGCAGCAGGGTCGCGACGATCATCTTCAGCTCCATCATCGCCACGCCCCGGCCGATACAGACCCGTGGCCCGTATCCGAACGGCAGGAACGCGGCCTTGTGCGCCTCGCCGTGGGTGCTGTCGCGGAAGCGGTCGGGGTCGAAGCGCTGCGGCTCCCTCCAGTGCGCCGGGTCCCGGTGCAGCGCGTACGGCGACACCAGGAGGACAGCGTTGTCGTCGAGTCGCAGACCGCCCAGGGTGTAGGGGCGCCGCACCCGTCTGCTGAGCAGCCAGCCGGGCGGGAAGAGGCGCATCGCCTCCAGGATCGTGTCCTCCGTGTACTCCAGTCGGTGCAGGTCGTCGTAGCCGAGGGGGCGGTCGGCGGGCAGCGCGTCGAGTTCGGCGACCACCCGGTCGGTGATCCCGGGGTGGCGGCCGAGGAGGTCGAAGAGCCAGGTCGCGGCGGTCGTGGTGGTGAGCCAGCCGGCGACGAAGGTGGTCTTCACCTCGGCCAGCAGTTCGTCGTCGCTCCAGCCGGCGCCCGTCTTCTCGTCCCGGCACTCCATCAGCATCGTGAGCAGGCCGGCCCGCTCCGGGGGGTGGGCGCGGTGGTCCTCGATGATCTCGACGATGCTCGCGTTGAGCCGGGCGACCCCGTCGTTGAACCTGCGGTTCGCCGGGGTCGGGAACCACAGCGGCAGCCCCGCAAGGGACCACCGGCGCCGCTGCCGGTACTCCAGGCCGTAGTCGAAGGCGCGGGTCAGGTGTTCGGCGGTCTCCGGGACGGCCACCCCGAACATCATCCGGACGATCATGCGCTGGAGGAGGTCGAGGAGCGCGGCGCTGCAGTCGACGGAGCCGCGGGCGTCGGCGACGGCCTGGAACCGGTCGACGGTCCGCTCGATCTCGCCCGCCGCCGACCCGAACAGCTCCGGCAGGTTCGAGGTCCTGAACGCCGGCTGGAGTTCGTCGCGCCGCTTGCGCCAGGGTTCGTCCTGCATCGTGAAGACGGACTCGCCGAACAGGATGCCGAGGACATCGCTCGTGCGGGTCATGCCGACGTCCGCGCGGGGCGCCGTCATCACCGACCGCACCAGGTCGGGGTCGTTGACCTGGTAGAAGGCCCGCCTGCCGAGCCGTCCGAGGAGCACCACCGGGCCCTTGCGGCTCGCTTCGCCCAGGTAGGCGATGGGGTCCTTCTTCATCCTGACGATGCCGCCGAAGTACGGCAGTCCCGGCATCGCCGCCGGCCGCCCCGGGGCGGCGGGCGCCGACGGTGCGGCGGCCTCGGTCACCGCGGGGCCTGCGAGGTGCGCCGGAAGTAGGCGTCCGCCCAGCGTTCCAGGGGCGCGACGAGCCCGGGGAGGACGTCGGTGAGGGCGCCGACGGCCAGCGAGATCCGATCCCGGATGAGGAATTCGAGGAACGCCCTGGCCTGGATGTCGTCGAGGATCTCGCGGGTCCGCTTGACGTCGCGGCGGGCGGCCGGGGTGTGCAGCAGGTCGACCAGTTCGTCGCGCTGGGGGTGGTCGACGGTGAGGGCGTAGGCGAGCGGGGAGGTCACTTTGACGGGTTCCTTCTCCAGGTCGTCGCCGCCGCCCCAGACGCCTCCCGCGTCGTCGAGGACCTGGACCGCGAACCCGATGTGGTGGCCGAAGGCGGCGAGCGCGTCGACCGCGGGGGCCGGTGCCTCCATCGTCAGGGCGGCGCAGCGCAGCAGGCACTCGTAGATGACGGACGACTTCCAGCCGACCAACTGCTCGTAGAACAGGGCGACTCGGGCGGCCGCCTGGGCCGGGAACGGTGGCTCGGAGCGGAGTTCGGAGTAGCCGACGACGTCGAGGTACTCGCCGATGGACGCGGTGAGGCAGGCGGAGCCCAGTTCGACGGTGGCCCGGGTGACGGCGTGGGCGGTGCCGGGGTCGGTCCCCGGGTCGAGCGCCAGCAGCGGGGCGCGGAAGACCTGGTCCTTCAGGGCGAGGACGAGTTCGATGGCGCCGGCGCCGCCGAGCCGCCGCCAGTGGTCGGACATCGGGTCGCGGTCGACCAGTTGGTCGATCGGCGCGGAGAGGTGGACCATGGTGAACCAGCCGCTGAGGACCCGGGCGGAGGCTTCGGAGGGGCGGTGGTCGAACTCCGCGGCCAGCAGGCTGAGCAACGGCTCCCACAGCCGGGTGCGTTTGTGCAGCGAGCGGACGAACTCGGCTCTGATGCCGGGGTGTTCGGTGAAGGCCGGGTAGGACACGGCGTGTTCGGCGAGGTTCCAGACGATGTCGTCGCGGGTGGCGGCGCCGGTCGTCGACCGGGTGCTCGGCGAGGGGTTCATCGGTGATCGGCCTCTTCCGGGATCTCGAAGTCGACCATGTCGGTGTCGGCCATCGGCAGCCGCAGCATGCGTTCGTCCTCGGGTTCGGCGAGCAGCGCGGCGAGGACGTGCTCGACGCGGGCGCGGTCGGCCGGCGGCGCGCCGTCGAGGATGTCCGCCCATCTCGCGGGCTCGGCCAGGACGCCCGCCTGGAACAGTCTGGACAGGTCGACCAGGTTGATCGGGTTCATGACAGCAGTCACCCCACTGTTTCCGTTGCGGTCCCGTCGGCGGCTCAGAACTCGGAGACCTTGACCACCGTGGGCGTGACGACGTGCCCCTCTTCCATGGACTTCTCCATGGCCGCCTGGATGTAGTGCGCGTTGATCCTGGAGATCGCGCTCTTGGCCAGGTCGGGGCTCTTGACCACGGAGTTCGCCGCGGTGATCGCCAGTTCGGCGACGGCGGGGCCGCAGTCGGCGAGGAGGTTGCCGCGGCGGAAGGTGTTGCCGGCGATGACGGAGGCCGCCGCGTGGATGCTCAGATAGGTGAAGGCGGTGATCAGCTCGGGGAACTCGGTCTCGGCCTTGCGGAGATCCGCGATCAGCGACTTTCCGTCGAGGGAGATCACGGAGGCCATGAATGTCTCGTAGTCGGTGGGGTTCTCAGCGGGCTTTTCGGCTTCGTCGGCCATACTTCGCCTTTCGCGAGTGATCGGTGAAATCCGACTGTGACAACGCGGTGCGGCACCGTCGCCCCTCATTTCCACCCGTTCGAACCTATTCGTTCGAACAATCGGACGTCAAAAAGACGGACGTGACGGAGAACAGGTGACAGAAGTGTCTTCTCGACGTCGCCTCATTCTTGGCGACCCGAGCGCACCCCAGCGCATCGGATCACGAGAACGACTTGGATCTCGGGGACGATCGACGCTCCACCGTACCACTCCGCAACAGAATACGGTGGAGAGATTTCAAGACGGGAAACATTTTGCTAAGCAATGGCCTTGGAATAGTGCGGAGTAATTCTGATCTTGCCGGGAATCCGGGTGCGACCAGCGGGAACACAGCGGAAAGAGATCATCCCGACGGTGGGGGCGACGGCGGCGCGGAGCGCCGGACCGGCTCCTGGACGGCGGCGGAAGCGACAGCCGTGACGGCGGTGACGGCAGGGGCGGCGACCGCGTCGGCGGCGGCGCCGTGCGCCCGTGCCGTCCCCCGGTCGACCCCGCCCGTACGCGACGGCGCCGAGGCCAGGCACACTTTGCCTACATCGGTTTCGTCATCAAAAGGATGATCCACGCATGATTACGCTCACGAAGGAAGACGGCCCCGCGGATCTGGACGGGGTGACCCATCTGTCCATAGGGGTGTCCTGGGACCCCACCGCCGGCAGCAGCGGCGGAGTGATGGGCATGCTGCGCCGCAAGTCCGGCACCGACCTCGACCTGATCGCCATAGCCCTGCAGGGCGGGGACCCGGTGCGGCTCGCCGGCCTCGACTCCCTCGACCCCATGGGCAACGGATCGCTGGCGCACAGCGGCGACAACCAGACCGGGCGCGGGGACGGTGACGACGAGACCGTCACCGTCGAGTTCGCGCGCATCCCGGCCAACATCACCTCCATCGTCTTCGTCGCCGCCGCCTACAAGAAGGGGAGTTCGTTCCAGAAGGCGCGCAACATCAGCTTCAAGGTGTACGACGCGACCGGCGGCACCTCGCAGCAGGTCGCCGACATCTGGCCGAGCCTGCTGACCCAGGACAACGGCTGCGCCGTCGCCAAGGCCGTCCGGGTGGGCGGCAGTTGGAAGCTCGAAGTGATCAACACGACCGGCAAGATCAAGCAGGGCGACGAGCACGCGCTGATGCGGTTCGCGGCCAGCAAGTAGGAGCAGCGGTTCGCTGTAGGCAGGTCACCGCAGGCGACTGGCTGTAGGCGGATCGTTGCAGGGAACCCGCCCTGGGCCAGGTGCTCGCTCGGGCCCCGCGTCGCCGTTCGGCGGGTGCGGGGCCGGAGCGGTCCCGGTCAGGGGGCGAGGGTGTCGACCGCCGCGTCGAGGGGACTGGCGGGCGGGGCGGGTTCGGCGGCGGGCGCGGCCGGCGCCGTCAGGCCGTCGAGGGCCTCCCGCAGCTCCGCGACCTCCCGCCGGGTCTCGGCCAGCAGCCGGTGCAGCGCCTGGATCGCGACCACGGCCACGCCGTTGGCGTCGGTGCAGCAGATCGTCCTGTCGTCGATGCCGACGCCGAAGGCCGCCCACCAGTCCTGTGCCATCGGGCCCAAGTGCCTGATCTCCGGCGGGTCCCAGGTGTAGCGCCAGGTGCTGACCGGCAACTCCGCGACCTTCTCCAGGAGTTGGTAGCCGTTGACCGGTTCCCCGCCGGTGACGTCTCCCCCGGCGGCGGCGGACGCCAGATGGCGGCCCGAGGGCGCCCCGCGCGGTGCCGGGCGGCGGAACACGGCCGTCAGGGCCCGCAGTCGGCCGCTCACCTGGTCCACACCACCATGACGACGTCGTCCTTCAGGGCGCGGTCCGAGGGCGGCGGGGTGGACATGCAGTCGACGTCGATGTTGATCGTGCCGTGCGCGGTGGCGGGCAGGTGGTCGCGGTCGCCGCTGTAGGAGGCCGTGTAGCCGTTGATGAGGGTGTCGGGTGTGCTGAGGCTCAGGGCGAGCGGGGCGCTGCAGGCGGCCTCCCCGAGGGGGTCGGTGACCGCGCGGCACAGCTCCCTGCCTCCCGTGTTGGTGAAGACGATCTGCCTGCCCCGCAGCGGCTCGTTGGTCTCGGCGTCCCACAGCACCGCGTGCAGGCCCTGGATCGAGGGCGGCAGCACGTTCGCGGCGGCCTCGGTCGCCGTCAGCCGGGTCGCGTGGCTGGGGCCGGTGGGCGCCTCGGCGTGGTCGAGCGCGGACGCGGTCTGGGTGCCTCCCACGCCGAGGGAGGTGACGAAGGTCGCCGCGAAGGTGAGCAGCTTGCGTGAGAGCACGATCGACTCCAGGACGGGAGCGGGGGGTGCGTCGCGGAGCGGACGTCCGCGCGCCGGGTGCCTCAGTGATACCGCTGCCGGGGATCGCGGAGCCCGGACGTTGGGGCGCCTTCACGCGTACGGGGCTTACCCAGCAGCCGAGTTGACCATCGGGGGCCGCGGACTCCGTACACCGGCGCGAGCGGCCGGGCGGGTTCGGACAGGGGGACGAAGGAATCGACCGGAGAGAGGGAGGCGACCCGGTTCGCGCCCCGCCGGTCGGCGACTGTGCGAGAGTCCCCGACTACACACAGTGGGGTGGCTCAGGGAGCGCGCATGGCGAAGGAACGGCCCGGCAGGGCACGGGGCGAAGTGACCGGCGCGGAGCCGGTGGTGGAGGTCCTCACCGAGAACGGGCAGAGCGGGCGGGACGGCACCCTCACGGTGGGGATGGCGACCTACGACGACTACGACGGCGTGTACTTCACGGTGATGAGCCTGCTGCTCTACCACCCCGAGGCGATGCAGCGCTGCCGTCTGCTGCTCGTCGACAACCATCCGTCGGGACCGCACGCGGCGGCCTTCGCACGGCTGGCGCGGGCGGTGCCGGGGCTGCGGTACGTCCCCTACGACCGGCGGGTGGGCACCGCGGCGCGCGACCGGGTCTTCCGCGAGGCGGACACCGAGTGGGCGCTCTGCGTCGACTCGCACGTGCAGCTCCATCCGGGGGCGCTGGACGCCCTGTTGGCCCATATCGACGAAGACCCCGACAGCGGCGACCTGGTCCAGGGGCCGCTGGTGTCGGAGGACGCGGACACCGTGTCGACGCACTGGGAACCCCGGTGGGGGCAGGGCATGTACGGGCAGTGGGGCTCCGACCCGCGCGGCGCCGACCCCGGCGCCCCGGCGTTCGAGATCGGTATGCAGGGGCTCGGTGTCTTCGCCTGCCGGACCAAGGCGTGGCCGGGCCTGAACCCGGCGTTCACCGGCCACGGGGGCGAAGAGGGCTACCTGCACGAGAAGTTCAGGCGCGCGGGCCACTCCGTCCGCTGTCTGCCCGCGCTGCGCTGGACCCATCGCTTCGACGGCCCGCGCCCAGCCCCCGCCACCCGGACCTGGTACCAGCGGCTGCGCAACTACCTGATCGCCCATGACGAACTCGGCCTGCCCGCCGACGAGGCGCTCGCCCACTTCGCGGAGTTCCTCGGGGAGGACGCGGTACGCGAGGGCGTCGCCCGCTACCGGGCCGAACGGGCGCATCCGTTCTCCGCGTTCGACGCCGTCACCTGCGTCTGTGTCGAGGACCGGCCCGAACGCCGTGACCGCCTCAGGGCCCGGCTCGACGCGTGGGGCGTCCGCCCCGACCGTGTGCACCACCAGCCCGCCGTCACGGTGTCCGCCGGCCCCCTCACGGCCCGAGCCCTCGCCCACCGGACCGCGATCCGGGAGGCCAGGATCGACGGCCTCACCTCGGTCCTGGTCCTGGAGGACGACACGGTCCTCCTCGACGGCGCGCTCTGGGTGCTGCGGCGCGCGCTGGCCGAACTCGGCGCGCGGCCCTGGTCGGTGCTCCATCTCGACGGCGCCGCCGAGACCGCCTCGCGGGTGGACGGCTGCCATCACCTGGAGACCGTCACCGACGCCGCCGACGGCCGGGCCGTCGCCTACCACCGCGACGTCTTCACCCGCCTTCTCGACGAACTCCCGGACACGGAGGCGGAGATGGCCGCCTGGGTCGAGCGGCACACCTCCGTGCCCGCCTACTTGGCCCGCTGCGGGCTGCCCGACCGCTACCGCACGATCCCGCCCGTGGCGGCCCGGGAGGACGGCCTCGACCTGGTCGCGGACGACCTGCGCGACCAGTTCACCCGGTGACCGGCGCCGGCCACCGCATCAGCGACACGGCGGGGCACCGGGCGCTGCCGGGCCTCTTGGTGGCTCAGTTCGGGTTGTAGTCGTAGATGTCCAGCCTCGGGCCCGACCACGACGCGTTCACGTCGGTGCCGCCGGGCTCGGTGTGGACGTCGAACCGGCCGTGGGCGTTCTCGGTGACCGTGTCGGTGGCGCTGATCGAGTAGTCGGGGTTGATGTTGCGGGTGTCCACCCAGAACTTCCCCGAGTTCCCGTACTGGTCGTAGGCGACGACGGTGGTCTCGTAGTACTGCCACCAGTACGTCATCGGCCCGTTCGGGATGTCCCACGTCCCGCCGCCGCCATGGTGGTTGTGGGCCCAGGTGAATCCGAGACCGCGGCTGTTCTTCTCTGCGTCGTCGTCGTAGACGGTCACGTCGTCGGACCAGTCGCCGGGGAAGTTGATGATGGTCTCGCGGGTGCGCCGGTGCGGTTCCCGGTACCAGACGTAGGCGCCGTAGAAGTCCTTCCAGGAGTTCGCGAGGATCCAGCCGGCCAGCCCGTCGTAGCCGTAGTCCGTGCAGCAGCCCCGCACCGAGAACGTCTTGAAGTAGAAGCCGTTCTTGGCGCAGGTGAGGGAGAAGTTGTAGACGTCGGACGCGTCACCGGAGTACGTCTCGGCGCGCTCGTACTCCCAGTTGATGTCACCGCGTCCGTAGAAGAACGACTCCAGAGCCGACAGCACCACCGAGCTGTGGAAGTCGCCGTTCTGCGAGCTGGAGATCCTCTCGCCCGAGGCGGTGCGGACCCGGACGCCGATCGACTTGGTGCGCAGCCGCGCGGCGGCGGAGCAGTACACGTAGAACTTGACCTGCGGGGTGCCGTCGTCGGCGGCCACCACCTCGGCGGCCCGGCTGCCGCCGGGGATGGTGTGGAACTCGTTCGGGCTGTCCGTGTAGCTCCACTCGGAGGAGCCGTACCAGTTGAGGGTCGAGCCGTCGACGTAGTCGATGAGCCAGGTGTTGTCCAGCAGGGTGGAGCTGTCGACCTGGACCGGATCTCCGTTGTCGTCGGTCGGCTGGACGCTGACCACGACGCCGATCATGTTCAGGGAGTTTCCGTAGATGGTGCACTTCTGCTCACCGGTCTCGATCGTCACCGAGAGCTTCGACACGGACGTCCACATGGGTTCTCTCCTCCACTGCTGCGACGGGGTACGCGAGGGCGGGTGGCGGTGCGGTCGGGCGGCGCCCGCGGATTCTCACAGGCGTCTGACGTACGACCTCGTGGCGTCGAGTCCGAGAATCCGTCGGATGTTCGCGTTGTTGCGGCTGTAGCAGAAGGCGGCCACCACCTCCGAATTCCCTTCCAGAATGGCCCTGAGATCAGGGGAGTTGAGGGCGGACATGTCGACGACGCGTACGCTCCCCGGGCGCCCGAACCGCTCCATCAGTTCGTCGGCCAGTCTCCGGTCCGCCGAGAGGAAGTCCTCGTGCGGTTTCAGCGCGCCCCACCGGTCGCCGTGGGTGCCTGACAGGATGGTGACGTTCCTGCCCCGTTCCAGCGCGCTCTCGACGCGCGGCCTGAACACCCCCTGGCGGGTGCGCCATTCGGTGAGCCAGACCCGGCGCCCCGAACTGTTGCGCACGTAACGGAAGTTCCGCAGCCGGTCGTAGGTCGCGGAGTCCGCCACCAGCTCGATCTCGGGAGCGGCCAGGCTCCCGCCCGCGCGGTCGAGGTCGGCGGCCAGTTCTGGGGTCCGCCTCGCCAGCGCGGAGATGCCCCGGGTGGCGCCGACGGCGGCCTCTCCGAGCCCGGCGAGCCCGGTGCCGAGCGAGACGTAGCCCAGCACCGACGACGCCTTCGGCGATGCCTCTTCCAGCGCCCCGCTCGCGATCGCCGTCACGTCGGACACAACGCCGAGGGCGCCGACGACGAGTGTCGTCGTGGAGGCCGCGGTGACGGCGGCGAGCACTCCGCCGGCGGCGGCGATGGCGAGCCCGCCGGTGACCACCGTCAGGGCGAGTCCCGCGACGCCCAGGCCGATCCCCAGCCAGGCCTGCCAGCTCAAGTGGCCGCTCGGATCAACCCGGTTGACGGGGTCGCCCAGGCAGTAGACGTACGGGTTGACGCCGCCCGCGCCGAACGGGCTCAGGCTGTCCGGCGCGATGAACCGCATCAGGGTGGGGTGGTAGGCGCGGTAGCCGTTGCCGAGGTGCGACCAGCCGAGCGCCGGGTCGACGCGTTCGCCGTCGTAGCCGGGCACACTGCCCGACGCGTCCGGTGGGCTGTGCCCGTAGGGGGTGTAGGCCCTCTCCTCGTACTGCCTGCCGCCGGCCGACACCAGCACGCTCTGTTTCGCGTCGGTCCCCAGCAGCCGGGTGCCGGGCTGTCCGCCCTCCCGGCGCTGGGCGACACAGCCCTGGTCGAGCCGGAGCAGACGGGTGCGCCGGTCGCCCTCGACCACCGAGGCGAGCCGTTCGCCGCGGTAGTAGAGGACACTGGTCGCGCCGTCCGTCTCCTGGGAGAGCAGCCGGTCGAGGGGGTCGTAGCCGTAGCGGTTCGACGATCCGACGGCGGTCAGCCGGCCCAACGGGTCGTAGCCGAGGGGGCGTCCGGCGTCGTCGGTGGTCAGCCGGCCGGCCGCGTCGTAGCGCAGTTCGATCCGCGACGGGTAGGACGGGTGGCTGTGGCGGACGGCGGTGAGCTGGCAGGGGTCGGCCGGGTTCTCGAAGAGGTGGTCGGCGGTGTCGGTGCCGCCCCGGAAGGCGGTCGTGCAGCGGGTGACGTTGCCGTAGGCGTCGTACGCCAGGGTCTGCCCGGTGACCGCGTTGCCCCGGTCGTCCAGCGGTGGTGCGGCTCCTTCGCAGGTGTAGCCGGTGAGTTGGCCGCGCGCGCTGTAGCTGAACGTCTCGTCGCGCAGGGTGGTGGTGCCGCGTGCGAACGTGCGGCGGCTCAACAGGTCGTTCCGCTGCCAGAGTTGGGTGAGGGTCCAGCTCACCCCCTGGTTGTCGGTGAGGGTGCGGCGGACCTCGCGGCCGAAGTCGTCCAGGGTCAGCGCGGTGGTGAGGGTGTGGTCCGAGAGCAGGTCGCGGGCGACCCAGCCGGTCAGGCGGTCGGCGCCGTCGTAGCTGAGCGAGGTCCGCATGGCGGGGTCGGTGACCGCCGAGACGCGGCCGTGGGCGTCGCGTGCGGTCTCCTGGGAGGCGCCGTCCACGGTCAGGTAGCTCTGGTCGAGCCCGCCCACCGTGTACCCGGACGTGGCGGTGCGGTCGGGCCGGCCGGGGAGCCGGGTGGTGTCGGTGTCCAGGAGGCCCGAGGGGTGGTAAGCGCGGGCGACGGTGACGCCGTCGGCCTCGGCGTTCGTCAGGGCGCCGGTGACGGGGTCGTGGGTGAACCGCGCGGTGAGGGGACCCGCGTCGATCCGCGCCACGGCGTTGTCGAGTTGGGGGACGAACCGGTAGCAGCTGACCTGGCCGTCGGGCGCCGTGACCTGCGTGGGGAAGGGGTCGCCCGGGGCGGCGTACCGGTGCGACCAGCTCCGTCCGCCCGAGCTGGTCGCGGTCGGGCGGCCGAGGCCGTCGAAGCTCCGGGTGCCGTAGGGCACCGCGTCGACGGCGATCTCGGTGACCAACTCGGCGGAGGAGAACGGCGCGTGGCCACGGGAGATCTCGGTGCCGTCCGGGAGGGTGGTGCGCACGAGCCGGCCGCGCGGGTCGCGGTCGTAGAGAGTGGTGTTGCCCAGCGCGTCGGTCTCGCTCCGCACCCTCCCCCAGCCGTCGCGCTCCAGCGTGTGGATGCCCGCGGGCGCCCCCTGGAGGTCGTACCGTGCGACGCTGACCGGCTCGCCGCGGGTGTCCCGGGTCGTCACCTCGCGGCCCGACACCGGGGTGCCGCGGCCCAACCGTTGTGCGGTGGTGGTCTGTTGGACGGGGTCGGTGGTGCTGAGGACGGTCGATCCGTCGTCGTAGGCGGTGGCCGCGAGCTGGCCCCAGTCGTCGTAGGCGAAGGTCTGGGTCAACTGGATCTGGCCGCCGTCGCGGACCTGGTCGAGCGCCGCTATGGAGTGGACGCGGCCCTGCGCGTCGTACTCCAGCGTCTGGACGGTGTGCCACGCGCCGTCCCCGCCGGCGTCCCGGCGTTCGCGCCTGACGGGCCTGCCCGCGCCGTCGGAGCTCTCGCGGCGCTGGTTGCCGAGCGGGTCGGTGGCCGTCTCGACGAACGGGTGGGCGCCACCCAGCGTGTAGGCGTGCGTCTCCCGGGCCTGGTAGGGCGTCCCCGGGTGGGTGGTGTGCGTCAGGGGGCGGCCGAGGCCGTCGTAGGTCGTCTCGGTGACGTTGCCCTGCGCGTCGGTGCTCGACCAGAGCCGTCCGGTGAACCGCGAACGCCGCCTGGAGCGCTGGGTGGTGAGCCCGTCGTGGGTGGTGAGCGCGTGGGTCTGCACCAGCGTGTCCCGCTCCGTGGAGAAGCCGCACGTCTGGGTCGCGGTGTACGAGGCGCCGCCGTCGCCGTCCGGGTACTCGGTCTCCGTGAGGCGGGTGAGCCGGCCGAACTCCGGCCCGGCAAAGGCGTGTTCGAAGGCCGTCCGCTTGAGGAGGGTGCCGTCGGCGTACGCCAGTTCCTCTGACTTCAGGACGGTGGTGCCGACTTGTGGGTCCGGGGTGTTCCGGTAGGCGGTGTAGCGGTGGCGGGTGCGGTGGACGGGGGCGGTGAACCGGGTGGCGGGCGGCGTGGTGGTGACGCTCGCGGGGAACCGGGCGAAGCCGTTCGGGTCGGGCGGGCAGTCGCCGCCGCTGCCGCTCGCCGGGTAGTACGTCCACTCGGTGCGGGTGCCGTCGGGTTCCGTCTGGCTCTGCGGGTTGCCCGCCGCGTCGAAGGAGGTCTCGGTGATCTCCTGGCGTGTGCGCCGCGCGTTGTCGGTCCAGGTCACCGTGCGTTTCCTCGGCAGCTGGAACTGTGCGGGCTGCCCGTCGAAGGGCCTTCCGCGGACCGCGTGGTACTCGGTGCTGACGCTGCGGGAGAAGCCGTTCTGCCGGGTCTCCTCCGATGTCTGGAGGTGGTAGGTGTCGTAGCCGCGGGTGATGGTCGTGGTGCGGTCGCCGCAGACCCTGGACTCGGTGGAGCCGTAGGTGTAGTCGGTCAGCACCTCGTAGAGGTTGTCCCGGCCGGAGTCCCAGCTCACCCCGGAGTGGCCGCCGAGGAAGTTGTTGTCGGTGTAGGTGAACGTCGCCTCGATCGGGGGCTGTCCGGCGCCGGGTGCCTGCACGAACCGGTACACGTACGGCAGCGCGGGCAGCCCGGCGGACCGCGGGAACTGGTGGCCGTCGGCCCGGTAGTGGGCGGTCTCGGTCATGCCGCCGGGCAGGGTGACGCCGGTCAGCCAGGAACCCCATTCGCCCTGCCGGCCCATGGAGTCGTAGTCGAAGCTCCAGTCGAGGGGGGCGTCCGCGCCGAGTCCGAGGTGCCGCACTCCGCCCAACCGGCCGTTCTTGAGCCGCAGTTCGATGTCGTGGCCCTCGGCCTTGCCGGGCAGGACCCGCAGGGTGGTCTTGGAGGTGCCGGTGTAGTCGACGGTCAGGAGCGTGTCGGTCTCGTCCTTGACCTCCCTCAGGCGCGGCCGGGGCCCGTTGAAGTTCCACGAGAGGGTCAGCCGGTGCCCTGCGGGTGTCAGCAGGGCGGTGGGCACCTTGAGGTCGGAGGCGCCTCGGGGGCCGGTCAGGATCTCCACGTCGCCCGACTTGTGGACGATCCGATAGGAATCCTTGTCCTTGGTGAAATGGACGGTGTCGAGCTTGCTCTGTCGCAGAATCAGCCGGGTGCCGGTCTCCTGCACTTTGTACTGCTCGCCCGTGGACAAGGAGAGTAATCGGTCGGTGGTGTCATAGGTGCTCAGTCCGAGAGAAATTCCCTGACCGAACCCCGCGTCGGTGCTGTCGAGCGGCGAGTAACTCATCTCCAGCGGGAGCGAGGGTCCGAGATTGCGATTTCCGACGAGATTGCTCAGTGCGATCCGGACGGTGAAGAGTCCGGTTCGGGCGTCGACGCCACCCGTCACCGCACTGCTGAAGTTGGTGGCCTGGGTGAAGAACTGACCTACGGGCACGCAGGGACCCCTCCGGTAGCAGTGGCGACCGGGGGCGAGCCTAACCGCCTCTCCGCTGCCCGGTACAGGCATCGGGGGAAATCGATGAACGGAGCGAGGAATTCCTTTCATCAGCGTCAACATCGGCGATCACATTACCCCTGGAATACCTTTCGGACTCTGATCCAACTGCCGTTGCCGCACTGCTCAGACGCAACAGAGACAACGCGTCCGGCACGTCCGAAAAGACCCGTCTCCCATTGCCGGAAATACATTTCGCGCCGTGTCCGAATATCGACCGAACCGCTCGGAGCAAGGGGCCGGCCACGGGAACTCGGCCGTCGCCTTCTCCCGCTTCTCCTGCCGCGTCACCGGTGAACCGGGCGGCATCCAACACCTCGGGCCGGGCCTCGGGGTCGGGGTCGGAGTGTTCGGCGTCGGCCGGCTCGTCGGCCCCCGCACGCTGCCGCTCCAGGTCGAGGAGCGACGGGGGCGCGGTAGCCGTCGGGGCGGCGGGTCAGTCGTCCAGTTCCCTGCGCAGCCGTTCGAGCGCGTCGCGGACGCGGGTCTTGAAGGTGCCGAGGGGGACGCCGAGGCGGGCGGCGCCGTCGGCGTGGGTGGTGCCGTCCAGGTAGACCAGGGTGAGCGCCTGACGTTGCAGGTCAGTCAGGCGCTCCAGACACTGCCGCACCTCGTCCGCGTCCAGCCGGTACATCACCTGTTCGACGACGCTGTCGTAGTCCGGTGTCGTCGCCAGCTGTGCGTACTGCTGTTCGCGGCGTGAGGCGCGGGTCCGTGAGCGCGCCCGGTCCACAGCACGGCGGTGCGCGATGGCGACCACCCAGCCCGCCACGGTGCCGCGTTCCGCGCAGAACCGGCCGCTGCTGCTCCACACTTCGGCTATCACCTCCTGGGCGACCTCCTCGGCCTGCGCCACATCGCGCAGCACGCCCCAGGCGGTGGCCCGCACGCGCGGGAACAGCGCCGTGTAGAGCACGCTGAACGCCTCGGAGTCGCCGCGCGCGCAGGCGCGCATCCATGGAACCAGCGCGTCGGATCCCGTCGCGACCAGAACATCGGCACGGCTCACTGGGTGGCCTCCTCCGGGTGTCCGAGAGATCCTCTCGGCACCTCCCTCTCGGCTGCTGCCAACCCTAGACGGGCGCCGGACACCGGGACGACCGAGGAGACGACAGAGCCCGCTCACGGGCACGGGCACCCTTGTTCGACCGGCACCGCGCCGCGGCCCGCGCCGCACGACGGAGAGCGGTGACGGGCGACGGAGGCAGGTGACGGGCGGCGGAAGCCGGTAACGCACGGCGGAGGCAGGTGACGGGCGGCGGAAGCCGGTGACGCACGGCGGAAGCCGGTAACGCACGGCGGAGACCGGTGACGCACGGCGGAAGCCGGTAACGGGCGCCCGCGCCTCGCCCGCCGCGCTCAGCCCGTCGTCGTCGCCCAGGCCGTCAGGAGTCGGACCGTGTGTTCTGTCCGCTCCTCGTGGAGGTAGTGGCCGGTGCCGGCCCAGTGTTCCACCCGGGAGCCGGGCACGCGCAGGGTGCCGCGCTCCCAGGCCGCGGCCTCCTCGGACGTCCAGACGGTCAGCGCCGGTTGCGGGCGCCGTCCCAGATACGCCTCGCTGTGCGGGCGGATGCCGACGGCGCCCGGGTCCGTGTACATGCCCGCGTACGCCTGGGCGACGACATGGTCAGGCGTACCGAGCATGGTGCGGACATGGGCCGTACGCAGTCCGGCCGGGGCGTCGGGCGCGAAGGCGCCGGCGACGAAGGCGGCCGCCGCGCGGGCGCCTTCCGCCCGGTACTCCGCAAGCCTGGCGGGAATGCCGTCGACCTCCGCGCCGTGCGCGCCGTGCGCCGGATCGAGGGCGACGACCGACCGGACGGCGTACGGATGCCGGACGGCGAGCAGGTTGACGACCTGACCCCCCATCGAGTGCCCCACGGCGATGACCGGCCCGGCGGCGAGGTCGCGCGTCAGGACGGCCAGGTCATCGGCCATCTCCGTCGGGGTGTTGCCCTGCGCCGGCACCGTGGAACGGCCGTGGCCGCGCAGGTCGGGGACGACGACACGGAACCGTTCGGCCAGGGCCTCGGCGTGCGGCGACCACTCCCGGCCGTCGCCGCCCCAGCCGTGGACCAGCAGAATCGCGGGGGCGCCGACCGGACCGAGAACGGTGTGGAACAACGCGACACGACCGGTCAACGCCGCCGCTCCTCGTCGGACCAGTGGCTCATGGCAGACCCTCCAGGGCAGTTCTACGCGCTCGGTACTGCTGACTGGTAACCGTTTGTCGAAGACAGTAGGACGGTAGAACGCAGACGACCGGCACGGCAAGGGCCGGTTACCACCCGCCGAGCCGAAATTCCCGGCGGCCACCCCTGAGCCCTCCCCTCCCCTCGGCAGCGCCCGCACGCCCATTGACCAGGGCAAGGAGCCACGGTTACGTTAGAATACGTTTACTTACCCCTTCGCCTCTTCACTCTCTACTCCCCACTCCCCGCTTCCCTCCCCCTTCCCTCCCCCTCCCCTCCCCTCGCTCTTCCCACCGCGCAGAAGCAGGAGAACCATGCCCGTCGCACCACTGCCGACAGCCTTGTTCGCCATGGATCCGGCACATCTGCCCGCACTCTTCCCCCCTCCTGTGCTGGCGCGGTTGCGGGAGCTCGTCCGGATCGATCCCGGGCTCGTCGTGCGGGACTTCGCCGACCAGCCGGCGGCTTCCCTCGCAGAGGTGGAGATCCTCATCACCGGCTGGGGCTGTCCGCACATCGGCGCCGACGTGCTCGCCGCCATGCCCCGACTGCGGCGCGTGCTGCACGCGGCCGGCAGTGTCAGGAGCCTGCTCGGCCCCGCCGTCTGGGAGCGCGACATCGCCGTCTCCAGCGCGGTGTACGCCAACGCGCTTCCCGTCGCCGAGTACGCCCTGGCCGCGATCCTGCTGGCGGGCAAGGACGCCTTCGTCCGTCGCGAACGGTTTCGCGTCGAGACGGTCTACCCGCCGCCCGCGGACTACGCCGACGTGGGCAACCTCGGCCGGCGCCTCGGCATCATCGGCGCCTCGCGGGTCGGCCGCAGACTCCTGGAGCTGCTGCGGCCCTTCGACTTCGACGTCTCGCTCTACGACCCGTACGTGGACGAGGCCGAGGCGCTCGCGCTGGGCGCGGTGTCGCTGCCGCTCGACGAGTTGCTGCGGGGCAGCGACATCGTCAGCCTGCACGCCCCTGACATCCCGGAGACGTACCGCATGCTCGACCGGCGACGGCTCGCCCTGATCCGCGACGGCGGGGTGCTCGTCAACACCTCACGCGGTGCGCTGATCGACCCCGACGCGTTGACGGACGAGCTGGTCAGCCGTCGTCTGAGTGCGGTGCTGGACGTCACCGAACCCGAACCTTTGCCCGCCGACTCCCCGTTGTACGGATTGCCCAACGTGTTCCTCACGCCGCACATCGCGGGCTCCCTCGGCAACGAACTCTCCCGGCTCGGCTCCACGGTGGTGGAGGAGCTGGAGCGGGACAGGGCGGGCCTGCCGCCGCAGCACGCGGTCAGATCGGCGGACCTCACCCGGGCGGCTTGACCTCTGGACGGCCTCCGCAGCGAGGGCGGGTGTGCGTCGCTCGGACGGGACGGTGATCAAGGGCGGACGAGCCGACAGGACGGTGGCCCAGGACGGACGACCGCCAGAACCGCGATCCGAGACGGGCGAACGCGCGAACGGGCGGCAGCGGGGAGCAGCAGGCAAGCGGGCAAGCGGGCAGCAACGGACCAGTCCAGCGACGTAGTAAACGGGCGACCCACGGCGCACGCTCACGCTCCCCACCTCCCCGGACCCCAGCAAAGCCCGCCCCCTACCCGCCCCTACCCGCTCCCTCACCGCCTCCCGAGCGCTCCCGTCATCCCAACCCTGTCGCCCTTCGGACCAGCCGCCGCCAGACCACCCAAATCCAAGCGTCGGGCCTGGTCAGCAGCCCTGCTCAGCCTTGCCCTCGTCAAATCCGGCACGCCCCGGCGCTCCCGCTCCGAAGCGCCCCAACTCCCCTTTTGCCGCGCGCAGTTCACACGAACGACCGCCGGCGAAACTATCGCCGCGTAAACGCTTACTATCCGCTTCACCTTGTGCAAGGATCCCGCCGAGGCCCCACCGAGCGTGGCACCCGGTGGCAGCCACGGGCCTGCGGACGATCGCGCGGGCCCTCATGCGCGCCGCGCGTCCCCCGATTGGCCGGCCGTCGTCGGCGCCCGTGGGCGGAGGCGCCGCAATCCAAAGGAGAGCTGCATGTGGCGGCACATATCGAAGAGGTTCAGACACGCGCGGCGGTCAGCGACCGTCGTTGCGCTGTTCGCTCTGCTGGCGATCCTCGTCCCGGCTTCCCCGGCTTCCCCGGCTTCCCCGGCGGGAGCGGCGGCCCCCGATCCCGCAGCCGACGCCTTCCCCGGCGTCACGCTGAAGCAGGTCACCAGTAGCGCGGGGTTCGTGCATCCCGGGATCGCCGTGAGCGCGTCGAGTCTGGTGCGGGCCCGGCAGCAGGTGCTCGGCGGTGTCGAGCCGTGGTCCTCGTACTACGCGGCGATGATCGAGACCAACTACGCTTCGAGGTCGCTCACTTCGGTCAACCGCGGCTCGGGGGTCGACGTTCCGGCAACGGACGCGTTCAACTCCCAAGGAGTCGAGGCGAAGTTCATCACGGACGCCTTCGGCGCCTACACCCAGGCGATCCAGTACTACATCACCGGTGACCCCGCCTACCGCGCCAACGGCATGCACATCATCCGTACCTGGTCCCACATGGACCCCGCCAAGTACGCGCCCTACCCGGACGATCACATCCACGCGGGCGTACCCCTGATGCGGATGCTCGCCGCGGCCGAGATCTTCCGCTACTCCAGCGTGAACGCGGGCACCGACGGCTATGACACGTCCTGGACCGCCGCGGACAGCGAGAACCTGGCCGGCCATCTGATCACCCCGGTCATCAGGACCCTGCTGTACGGCAACACGTTCTTCATGAACCAGCAGACGTACCCGATCGTCGGCGAATTGGCGGGCTACATCTTCACGGACGACCGGGCCGGCTACAACGAGGGCGTCGAGTGGTTCTCGGTCAACTCCACCAACAAGGACCCCCACACCAACGGCTCCTTGATCTCCCTGATCCGTGAGATCGGCAAGAAGGACCCGTTGAACCCCTATGGTCGCGCGTTCGTCCAGGAGCAGGAGATGGGCCGCGACCAGGCGCACGCCTGGGACGGCATCAACGCCCTGTCCGAGATCGCCCGCATCATCACGGTGCAGGGCACCAAGCTGGACCCGGTCAAGGGCACTCCGTCGACCAGGAGGAACGCCGTCTCCGCCTACGCGTTCGGCAAGAACCGGCTGCTCGCGGGCGCGGACACCTTCTACGCCTACATGATGGGCAGGACCATCAAGTGGATCGACACCACCGGCGGTCCGGGCAAGCTCTCGGAGGCTTACCGGGGGCGGCAGTTCGACCCGATCGACGAGCTGTACGACGTCTACAGGTACGAGTTGGGCGTCGACGTCCGCAAGGAGGCCCCCAACGTCGCCAGGATGCGCGACCAGGCCGACGGCCCGAAGTTCTACTGGGGCACGAAGGCCTACAACTTCTGGAACAGCAACCCCGATTACAACCCGGACTACTGGCTCTCGCTGCCCCGGCAGGTCGCGGGGCAGACGCGGGCCGCGCTGTCGGCCGACTCGGCCGTACGGGTGGCGGATCGCAGCATCGCCCTGGACAGCCGTTCCAAGGACCACGTGGCCGACGGACGTGACGTCGTCCGGATGCGGGCCTCGAAGAAGGGCACCAGCATCGCGGTCCGCACGTTGATGTACGACAGCCGCGACGGGTACAGCCCGGTCGGGGTCCTGGTCCGCACGAGCGGCCAGGCGACCCTTGAGATCCGCAAGAACATGGCGCTCGCTCCCTACCGAACGGTGAACCTGCCTAACACGCACGGGAAGTGGCGGTACGTCACCTACGACATGGACTACGCGCTCGTGCCCGGGAGCACCGGCGGCGAGAACCTGGCGTACTACACGGTCGTCGGCTCGTCGAAGGTGAGCGTCGACGTCGACAGCGTCAACCTCCGGGCGAAGGCGCAGCTCACCCCGCCGACGTTCCCGCAGGGGCAGGAGACCACGCTCATCGGGGTGGCGGGCGAGACCCTCGAACGGTCGCTCGCGGCGGCCGACTCCGGTGCGGAGAGCGTCAGTTACGAGGCCGACGGGCTGCCGGGGGGCGCCACGGTCGACACGGCCACCGGGGCGTTCCGCTGGAAGCCCACCCGCGCACAGAAGGGTGAGGTCGAGCGGACCGTGGTCGCCGACGACGGCACCACCACCACCGTCCTGAACGTCGGTCTGGTCGTCGCGCCCGACCGGGCCCGCGCGCTGACGGCTGCTCAGTCGGGCTTCAACTCCCGCACGGCGTACGTCGAGGAGACCCGGGACGCGTTCGACGCCGCCGTCGCGTCGGTGCGGGCGTCGATCGACACCGCCGACAGCGGTGCGTTCCTGGACGGTCTGGTGACCGTGCAGAAGGCGGTCAAGGCGCTGCGCCCGCTCAACCCCGTCCTCGCAGACGACAGTTCACTCGACTACCCCTCGCTGGTGACGTCGGCGCTCTCGGCGACGTCGGTGGCCAATCTGGTCGACGGTGACATCAACACCACCTCAGGCGATCTGCGGGCCCCGTCCAGCGTCGACTTCGGGGCCGGATTCCGGGTGCGGGCGGAGGCGTTCGGGCTCCAGGCCCGGTACAACTTCGGCAACCGGTCGCAGGGAGCGAACGTCTACGGCTCGAACGACGGCCAGGGCTGGACCCTGCTGACCTCGCGCGAGACCACCGACACGACCCCGGGGTTCGCGATGGAGACGATCCCGGTCCGGGCGGCGGTCAAGGACCTGTCGTTCCGGTTCTTCAAGATCCAGGTGGACCACCCGGGCGTCCCCACCGACCCGAGCTACCCCGGGATCTCGTCGTTCAGCGAGTTCCGGATCCACGGTGAGCGGTTCGAGACGGCGCAGGTCTTCTCGTCGGTGAAGCTCTCGTCCGACAACCCCGTGGCGGGCCGGGCCGTCAACGGTGACACCGTGACGCTCGACCTCGTGGCCGCCAGGTCGCCGGCCGCGGTCGACGTCCGTGTCGAAGGCGTCGACGCGACCGTCACCCGCACCGACGACACCCACTGGAAGGCGACCGCGGTGCTCCCGGAGGACGTGGCCTTCGGCCGCGCGCTGCGGTTCACCGCCGACTGTGTGACGACCGGCGGGCAGGTCTGCTCGACGGTCTCCGGGACCACCGACGGGTCCTCGCTCGACCTGTGGAACACCCACGTGGTGACGGTCGGCGTCGCGCGGGAGTGGGTCGACGCGTCCACCCCGCCGTGGCCGGGCACGGGCACGACGGCCGCCAACGGCTGGCGCATGTTCGACGGCGATGTCACCACCGCCACCGACACCACCACCGCCAACGGCTGGGTGACGGTGAAGCCGACCGACGGCTCCTCGCTCGACTTCGACGGCGTACGCGTCCGTCCCCGTGCCGGGTACGCGAGCCGGTCCAACGGGACGGTCCTCCAGGGCTCCACCGACGGCGGCGCGACCTGGAAGACGTTCCTCACCGTCTCGGGCGCGACGAGCGACCAGCAGTGGTACCTGTTCACACCGGCTGAGCACCAGTCGATCCCGATGCTGCGCGTCCTGGACGAGCACGGCGGGAACGCCAACATCGCCGAGGTCCAGCTGCTGCGGTTCTCCTCGCTCCCCCGGTAACGGCCCATGGGAACGGGTGGCGGCCCCGGCCTCGATGCGGGGCCGCCACCCGCGCACGTCCCTGGTCGGCGCAAGGAGAATACGTTTGCCGTCCCATCGCCGAGGGTTCTCGCCGCCGCTCGTCTCAAGCGGCTGCGGATGCAGTAACGTCGAGCTGTGACGGATCAGGAGACCGGAGCTCGCGCGACGAGCCGACGGACAGGGAACGGCAGGCGTCGGGGTGGCAGTGCCGGGCAGGACAAGCCCAGCACGATCAGGGACGTCGCCGCGAAAGCGGGAGTGTCGGTAGCAACCGTTTCCCGCACGCTCGCCGGGAACTACCCGGTCTCCGAGGAGACCAGGGCCCGGGTCATGGCGGCGGTGACGTCACTCCACTACGTGGTGAACGTGCACGCCAAGGCGCTGTCCGGCCAGGTGGCGGGCCCCATCGCGCTGGTCATCCAGGACATCACGGGGCCCTCGCTCGCCCATGTCGCCGCCGGGGTCGAGCAGGAGGCGGCCGCGCGGGGTCGGCTGAGCCTGGTCTGCGCCACCCACGGTGACACCCGGCGCGAGGACAACCTGGTGCAGCTCATGCGTGAGCAGCACGCGGCGGCGGTCGTCCTCGTCGGCGGAATCGTGCCGGACGACGCCTACCACCGGCGCATGGCGCAGTACGCGACCGCCCTGGACGCGGCCGGCTCCCGGCTGGTGCTGTGCGGGCGTCCGCCGCTGCCAGGGGGTCTCCCGGTGACGGTCGTGGAGTACGACAACAAGGGCGGCGCCTTCCAGGCCGCCGACCATCTGCTCACCGCGGGACACCGGCGCATCCTCTTCCTCGGCGGCGAGACCCAGCAGAGCAGTTCCGAGGAGCGCCGCGCCGGGTACCAGCAGGCGTTGCGCGCGCACGGCGTGCCGTACGCCGAGGAACTGGACCTCGCGGGCCTGTACACCCGCGTCTCGGGCTATCAGCGGACCCGGGACGCGCTGCGCTCGGGACTGGAGTTCACGGCGGTCTTCGCGGGCACCGACATGGTGGCCGTGGGGGCGCTCGCGGCCCTCCGCGAGGCCGGTCTCGACGTGCCGGGGGACGTGTCGGTCGTGGGCTTCGACGACGTGCCGTTCGCGGCCGACCTGTCGCCCTCGCTCACCACGGTGCGGGTGCCGTACGAGGAACTGGGCGTGACCGCCGTACGCCTGGCCCTCGGGCGCTCGGAACGGCTCGCGGGGGACGACCACGTGGTGCTCAGCACCCAACTGGTCATCAGGCACTCCACCCGCCCGACCCCGTGAGGACGGCGCGGACCACCTCGCCGTAGGACCACGCCCCCGCGGGGCCGCCCAACGGGTCTGTGCCGAGCGTGGGGTGGCCGGACGTACGGTCCCGCGTGCGGGTGTGCGCGAGGGGCTGAGGGTGCCGCAGGGGAATTAAACGGACCGGTCGACTGGTCGACCCGCAGTTCACGGTGGGCGGGAGCGTCCGCGTCGCCGCCCTGGAAACCGCCGATGTCGGTGCCTGTCGGCGTCGGTTGACGCCTGTTCGGCAATCGTTTTCCGTCCGGACGGTCCACATTTCGGACACGATCTCTGTCCTCGCCGACGATCGGGCTGCTCGCGTGCGGCTCTCGACCCTGCGGCTCGGAGCGCGCCCGCCGGTGGCCCGGGGGCGAGGAGATGCCGAGAGCATCCCATCTCTGGGCTGGGAGAACTCCTCCCGCTGAGCGAATCGTCAGGACCTTGGGGGCGGACTTCCCGCGACTCGACTCATGTCGATGAGGTGACCCGTCCTTTTCGAAAGCACGTCAGGAGACTTGACGCGCTTTCGAGACAGGAAGAAGCTCTGCTCACTCGACGTAGTAACCGATTCCTAGTCGACCGGACCAGCTCGCGGGCCGCCCCGCCCTCTTCGGCGACGCCCTATCCACAGGTCACCCTGACCGCACGTCACCCCCTCACGTCACCCCCCTCACGTCACCCCCACCGCACGTCACCCCCACCTGGACCCTCCACCGCATGGGAGACGCATCCTCATGAGCCGCACCGATTCCCCCATCAGTTCTCAGGACGCCGGGCCGAGCCGTCGGGGCCTGCTGAAGGCCGTGGGCGGAGTCTCCGCCGCGCTCGCCGTCGGCGCCTCGGCCTCCGCGCTCACCGGCGGCACCGCGAGCGCCGCGCCGGCGACGTTCACCCACCCGGGCATGCTGCACGCCTACGGCGAACTGAACCGCGCCAAGGTGTACGTGGCCGCGGGCAAGGAGCCCTGGCTGTCCGGTTGGAACCGGCTGGTCGCCAACGCGCATTCGGCCAGCTCCTGGACGCCCAACCCCCAGGCCACCGTCATCCGCGGCGGGACCGGCGAGAACTACGGGATTCTGTACAACGACATCCACGCGGCCTACCAGAACGCGCTGCGCTGGAAGATCGGCGGCACCACCGCCAACGCGGACACGGCAGTCAAGATCCTCAACGCGTGGTCGGCGAAACTGACCACCGTGACCGGCAACGCCGACCGGTTCCTGGCGGCCGGGATCTACGGCTACCAGTTCGCGAACGCCGCTGAACTGATGCGCGGCTACAGCGGGTTCGACCTCGACCGGTTCAAGACGATGATGCTCGACGTCTTCTATCCGCTCAACAACGACTTCCTCCTCAACCACAACACCGCCTGCGTCACCAACTACTGGGCCAACTGGGACCTCTGCACCATGAACTCGATCCTCGCGATCGGGATCCTGTGCGACGACGCGGCCAAGTACGACCAGGCGGTCACCTACTTCAAGAACGGCGCGGGCAACGGCTCCGTCACCCACGCGATCCCGTTCGTCTACGCCGACCAGGGCCTCGCCCAGTACCAGGAGAGCGGACGCGACCAGGGCCACACCATGATGGGCATGGGCCAGCTCGCCACGTTCTGCGAGATGGCCTGGTCCCAGGGCGACGACCTGTACGGCTACGACAACAACCGCGTCATGAAGTGCGCCCAGTACATCGCCAAGTACAACCTCGGCCAGGACGTGCCCTTCACCACGTACACCTGGGGCACCGGGCAGAGTTGCTCGCAGCAGTCGCAGACCGTGATCGCCACCGACAGCCGCGGCCAACTCCGTCCGGTGTGGGACATCCTGTACTACCACTACGCGAAGCGCCGCGGACTCTCCGTCCCGTACATCCAGGCCATGGCGGAGTCGGTACGCCCCGAAGGCGGCGGAGGCGACTACGGCTCGACGAGCGGCGGCTTCGACCAACTCGGCTTCGGCACCCTGATGTACGCCAAGTAGCGCCGACGTATGCCAAGTAGCGCCCCGGCACGGAGAAGGGCGGGGGTGCGGGCCGCGAGAGCCCGGACCCCCGTCCGACGGACGTGCGGGCGCCGGCCAGGATCCGCACCGGGAGGTCACCGGTGATCGTCGAGCCGCCGCACGCGAGGGAGCCTGAGCACGGTCCGCCGCCCGCCGCGGGCGCACCGAGGCGGTTCGGGATCTCGGCGGAGTACGGTGGAGGCACCGAGGGTCTTCCGTACATCGGCGCCCGTGCCCGTGTCGCTCCCGGCGAAGAACGTTCCTCGTCCCGGCCGCGGCAGGATGCCGTCGGTGGCGAGACGAACGAGGTCGCCATGATCACGGTCAGGCTGCTCGCCGACACCTGCGGGGTTCCCGTCGTTCCCGGTACCGCTGTGCTGCGGTGGGAGACGACAGCCACGCGCACCGGCGCCTTCGACGGCGCCTGGTGGCCACGCAATCGCGACCTCGCGAGCCAGTTGTCGGAGCTGCTCGACGCCTTGACGGCGAGGCTCGGCCCGCTGGCCAGGGTGGGGCTCGACGCGAGCGACTGGGACGAGACGCCGGGCCATGTACACGTCGGCGACCACATGGTCCGCGTCGACTGGTCCGCCGTGAGCGACAACACCATGATCGTCACCCGTGGCGAACAGGACCACTTCCTGTTCCTGGTGATCCCGCCCGGCACCCGTCCGGGCCCCGCGCACGCGGCGATGGAGATGGCGGTGCGGGACGGCAACGCCCTGTCGGCCGAGCAGATCCTCACCGTCACCGGCGTGCGCGGGCCGGTACGGACCGGCACGCTCCACACCGCGCCCGGCTGACCCGGGCGTACGCACCACGCGATCTCGACAGCAGCCCAGGACCCCGGCCGCCGTACCGCACCCGACAGGCCGGGGTCCTCCCCTGCCCTGAGCTTCCCGGGACCATCCGGTCCCAGGCCGTCACCAACATAGGGAATGTGAGAACCGTGGGTGTTCTGATCACCGTGCTGGCGGTGTTCGCCGTGGCCGTGCTCATCGCACTGGCCCTGAGCGTGCGCGACGTCCAGCAGTACGAGAAGGGCGTGGTGTTCCGCTTCGGACGGCTGCTGCCCCACATCCGCGGGCCCGGCCTGCACCTCATCCGTCCGTTCGGGGACCGGATGCGGAAGGTCTCCGTGCAGACCGAGGTCCTCGGCATCCCGCCGCAGCGGTCCATCACCGCCGACAACGTCACCCTCACCGTCGACGCGGTCGTCTACTTCCGGGTCGTCGACCCCGTCAAGGCCCTGGTGAACGTGAACGACTACCCCAGTGCCGTCTCGCAGATCGCCCAGACCTCACTGCGTTCCGTCATCGGCAAGGCCGACCTGGACACGCTGCTCTCCGACCGTGACCACATCAACGCGGATCTGAAGAAGGTGATGGACGCTCCGACCGAGGAGCCGTGGGGCCTGCGCATCGAACGCGTGGAGATCAAGGACATCGCGCTGCCTGACTCGATGATGCGCTCCATGTCCAAGCAGGCCGAGGCCGAGCGGGAACGCCGGGCCAGGGTCATCGCCGCCGACGGAGAGTTCCAGGCGTCCCAGCGGCTGACCGACGCCGCGGCGAACATGGCCGACACCCCCGGAGCGCTCCAACTGCGGCTGCTCCAGACGGTGGTGGACGTCTCGGCGGAGAAGAACAGCACCCTCGTGATGCCGTTCCCCGTCGAGATGCTCCGCTTCTTCGAACGCCAGGGCAGGAACGCCGACGACGTGGGCGGCACCGACGAGGCGTCCGGCAATCGCCGCGTACGCCCCGCCGGCAAGCGCCCCGCGTTCTCCGTCGACACCGTGATCCCGGAACCCGGCACCCCGTCGCCGGTCCGCACGCCCTCCCTCCCGGCGCCCGCCGACCCGGCCGGCAGCCGCGCGGAAGTCGCCAGGGAACGCCTGGACAACTGGCCCACCCGCGAAGAGGCGGAGGAGTCACTGACCAGCTGACGAGCGCCTTCCGGATCACCGGGTCGCGAGCCCGTGCGCGGGACCTCGCGCCCGTGGAACCAGAGAGCGGAGCCCCGACGACCGCCCGGCCGGTCGGTCGGGGCGACGCCGCCCCAGCGGTGATTTGTTCAGGAAGGCGTACTCTGAGAAGACGGCGCAGGGAGCGTCGCTCGGGGTCGGCCGGGTCGGGAGAGCGGCCTCCGTACAGGTGACGGCCCAGGCGGATGCGGTGACACGTGATGACCATCGGTGACAGCGAACTGTATTCCCCGGCGCGACGGACGGCCGGGCCCACGCGCGACGGTGACGAGCTGCGGCTGACCGTGACCCCGGCGGGCGCGACGTCGCGGCTGGACGGAGCCTGGTGGCCGCGGTCACGTGACTTCGAGCGTGAACTGCCGCCGCTGGTAAGGGATCTCGATCACCGGTGGGGCCGTGTCACGCACGCGACGGTCAACCGGCGTCTGTGGCCGAGCATTCCACCGCACGTCACGGTGGGATCGCACTCGGTCCGGCTCGGCTGGTTCGACGCCGAGGAGGACCCCCACGTGATCTACCTCTTCTCCTACGGGCCGGGCCACCGGGAGTTGCTCGTCGTACCGCCTGAGACTGACCCCCGCCACGCCGCCGCGATGATGGCAACCGCGTCCCTTCCGGGAGACCTGCACACGGCGAGCGCGCTGGTCGATCCCACCTCCACCGACCGCTGGGGCTCCGCGCGTTGGAACCACATCGGCCCCCGCGACTGGAACGCCGAGCAGAGGACCGTCCACGGGGCGTAGCCGACGTGCAATGGCCCCTCGCAGAGCGCCCGCGGCACGCTTGTGTCACTGAACCTGCCCCCTCCGGCCGGGTCCGGCGGAGTACCGACAGCGAAAGGATGTGAGGGCGATGCCCGCCGGAGACATCGGACGGAGGCTCGTCAGCCGTCGTGAGGAGTTGGGCCTGAGCGTCGAGGACGTGGCCGACCGCACGGACATCCCGGCCGGATACCTGCGCTACGTCGAGTCGCAACCCACCGCGGCCCCCGGGCTCACCTTCCTCGAACGGGTCGCGGACGCGCTCGACACGTCGGTGTCCCGGCTGCGCGGAGGGGGCGTCGACCTGCCCGAAGGCACCGGAGTGGCGGCCGCCAGACCGACGTTGCTCAAGCTCACGCCCGAGCAGTGCCAGGCGCTCATGTCCACGCACGGCGTCGGCCGCGTCGCGGTCACCACGACACAGGGGCCCGCGATCCTGCCGGTCAACTACGCGGTCGTCGACGGCGGGATCGTCTTCCGAACGGGCCACGGGTCGGCGGCAGCGCTGAGCGACGGCGTCGAGGCGGCGTTCGAGGTCGACCAGGTCGACGAGGCCCGCAGCGAAGGGTGGAGCGTCCTCGCCGTCGGACCGGCCCGCCGGGTCACCGACGTCGGCGCCGTCGAGGAGTACGAGCGCCAGGCGCACACCAAGCCCTGGGCGGGCGGTGACCGCGATCTGTGGGTACGCATCGACCCGGTGCGGCTCACGGGCCGCCGTATCGAGGCGAGTTGAGCCGCCCGGACGCTACAGAGGTGCATTCACTCGGGAACCGTTCAGCTGAGGCCACCCGACCCGTCACTCCCGAAAGGGGCGGCCTGATCGCGCTCGTCACCAGATCAGGACGGCGAGCAGGGTGTGCACGACGGCCGCGACGGTGCCGCCGACGACCTGGCGCAGGTCGCGTCGCCCGAGCCCGATCGCCGCGTCCGTCACCTGGGAGAGGGCTGCGCCCAGCAGGCACAGGCCCGGTACGGCTCCCGTGGCGAGAAACGGGACGACGGCGGCGAGCACGCAGAGCGGGACGGCTTTGGCCGCGTACATCCGCGCGTAGAAGTGAACGCCGGCTCCGTCCGCGTCCTCCGTGACGAGGGCCGAGGGACGGAGCGCGGCGACTATCGCGAAGCAGAGGCCACCCGCGGCGAGAACCGCGTTCAAGACGAGGAGAATGGTCACGGTCCAAGTCTGCGGCGCCCGTCAAGGACCCTTCGTCGTCTCACCGTCCGATCCGGCCGGACGGGGGTGACGGCGGCCGGGGGCCGGGGGCGCCAATGCAGTTGCGTTAACGACCATGCCGCTGAGGTCGAGAAATGAGAAGTCACCTCAACTGGCCCGCCCACTGTGCTGGCGGCCGTTACGGCGATGATGGAGCGGATAGTGCCGGGCAAGCCGTAGTCGAGCGGGCGGCACCTGCTGCTCCGGCGCAGTCTCAAGGAGATTCTCGATCGTGCAGGGGAGAACATGAATCGAAGACTCGGCGGCCTTGTGGGGGCACTAACTCTGGTCGCTGTTTCGACCACGACAGGGTGCTTCGCCCGATACTCACCCTGCCCAGGGGAGGGCCAGCGGCCGGACGAGCTGGCCAGTCAGGATCTGGTCGGCACCTATCAAGATGCAGCAGACCGTTCTGTGACCCTCAAGGGTGATGGAACGTTCACGACTACGGGGTGGCCGACGGACCCTGAGGGTACAGAGGGCCCACCAGAGGAGAGAGAGGGCAACGGGACGTGGGAGCTGACCAGCACTGACAGCGTCGATTACCCCATCTCGCTGACGTTCCACACAATCAGCGGCTACTGGAACAGTTCGGAGGAGGGGGGCTATTACGGCACGGGGCTGTATGTCGACGGAAGTCGGCGAGTCCCTCGCCTCTATGAGTACCGGGGCGACCCAGACGTCTGCGACCTCAACAGGTTCAAGCGCAGCAACTGAGCTGAGCTGAGGCGCCTACGGACGTCAGGCAAGCAGAAGGCAGCGGTGCAGCGCTTACGTTCCCTTGATGGCTGGTTTTCCGGCCCGGCGGGTGCTCCTCGGCTTCGAGGTCTGGTTGTGCGCCCAGCGGCCGGGTTGCACGGTGCCGCGTCTAGCGCGAGTCCTCAGCACGGGCCAGCGGTTCGGCTTCTTGATCGCGCGTGGGCAGTCCCGGCTGCGCCGAGCCGGGAGGAGGCGTGCACGTGCCTCCCGCCCGGCCTCGGCGAAGGAGCGGGCGAGCTTGGTGGCGGTAGCTCCGAGCTGGGAAGGAACGCTGCGGCGGACGATGCGGACGCACTTCAGGTAGGAGATACGGTCGGTGTCCACAGCCGGTCGTCCAAGGGCGGCTGTGTGGGCGAACTGGCGGATCGCGTGGTGGACCGCGAGGTAGGCCCACAGTTCCTGCCGGACGCCCTCCGGTGTCCGCGACCTGATCGGGCCGCCCGGCCCGAGGTGGTTCTTGATCTCGTCGAAGGCGAGCTCGATCTCCCAGCGTTCCCGGTAGAGCGCGACCAGCTCGGCGGCCGGGTACTGCTCGGAATCCAGCAGGGTCGTGCCCAGGTAGGTGACCTTGTCGCCCTTGGCGAAGGTAATGACTCGGTAGATCACGTGCTTGGGCAGCGTTCGGCCCTCTCGCGCGGCTCGGAGCCGGACATCCTTTCCCGGTCGCGCCATCGACAGGTACGAGCCGTCCGGAAGTTCTTCCTGGATGGTTCCAAGGTGGTTGGACTGGAGCCTGACCAGCAGATCCGCGCCCACCACGGTGAAGGCGTGAGTAAACTCGACCGACCAGAAGCCGCGGTCGGCGATGACCAGGTCGCCGGGGCCGGTGGAGCCGGCCATCGGGTAGGCGAGGCTGCGCTCGCCGTCACGGTAGCCGCCGAGGCGGGCATCCAGGACTCCGTGCGTTCCGATCTCCGCAAGGACCACCGCCCTGACCTGGGGGAATCCGAAGGGGACGCCGCCGGTGGTGGAGGGGCCGTCAAAGGTGTCGCCGTTACTCGTCGAATCCGGGAGATCAAACTGGGTGCCGTCCAGGGCGAGGAGCCGCAGCCCCCGCCACCACGCACCGGGCGTGCCCGGGGTCGCAAGCGGGCCAGCCACCTGGAGGAACAAGGTCTCCAGGACGTCCTCGCCGAGACGGGTGCGAGCCCGGCACAACGACGACCGGTTCACCCGCACAAGGGCCCGGCTGCCCGGGATACCGCTGGTCAGCACCCGCAGCACCTCCTCGTACGAATCCCGGGCGAACAGGCACAGGGCCAGGACGAAGTACACGACCAGCCGAGCCGGCAGAAGACGGCGGCGCTGCTCGGCCCGGTCGTGCGCGGCTATCGCTGCGTCCACCAGCTCGGCGGTGAACACCTTCGTCAGGATCCCGATCCGCACCCGTTGCCCCACACCCCAACCCGTCACACGCGGCGCAACGATCTCTGTAGCTCAAAAGCAACTGCATTGGCCGGGGGCGCCCCCGGCCGGGATGCTGACGGCGCGCTGCTCCGGTCGTCAGCTGGCCCGGAATGGCACCGGCTCGCTGTCTTCGGGAGTCGAGTGTCGGGGGGGGAGTTGGATTGCTCCGGACGGGCGGGAGGCAGGTCCGCGGCCGGTCCCCAGAATGGGGTGAGGGGCGGCCCCGGATTGCTCCGGAACCGCCCCTCACCTGCGACTGTCTCCAGTCGGGACGACAGGATTTGAACCTGCGACCCCTTGACCCCCAGTCAAGTGCGCTACCAAGCTGCGCCACGTCCCGCCGCGTCCACGCGGTGCGTCCGCGTGATCGTGCTGGTCGACCTTATCGCATCCGGAGCCCCCTCCCGCGCGGCCGGTGACGGAGGGGCGGCGGGCGGCGACACGTGGGCCGCGCCGGCAGACCGTCAGCCCCGGGCTGGTCCGGCAGAACGTCAGACCAGGCTGGTCCCAGCAGGCCGTCAGACCTGAGCTGGTCCCGGAAAACCGTCAGACCCGGCTGGTCCCAGCAGGCCGTCAGACCCGGCTGGTCCCCCCGGCCGGCCCCGTGGCCTCCCGCGTCACCGTCGGCCCGGCCACGTCCACCGCCTCCGTCGCCACCGCTCCCGTCGCCACCGTCGCCGTCGCCACCGTCTCCACCGCGCCCGGTCCGCTCGCCGAACCCGCGGCCAGCGGCGCCCCCGTCACCCGTCCCCCGTGTCCCCCGCGTCCCGTCGGTACCAGGAGGGCCGCCAGGGCCGCTGCCAGGCAGAGTGCCGTCAGGAGGGCGAAGCCGTGGGTGTAGCCCGACTCGTGCGGGAGGCCCGACGGCTGGAGCCTGCCGGTGACCAGGACGCTCGTGAGCGCCGCGCCGATGGAGCCGCCGATGGTGCGGATGTTGGCGTTCATGCCGGTGGCCGCGCCCGTCTGGGAGGGCGGGACGCTGCCGACGATCAGGTTGGCCATCGACGCGAAGGCCAGTCCGATGCCGAGGCCGAAGACGCCGGCGACCAGGCCGATCTGCCAGCGTTCGGCGTGCCAGAGGGTCAGCATGCCGCAGGCGACCGCGCCCAGGGCGGCGCCCGTGGTGAGCAGGGTCTTCGCGCCGAGCACCGGCGACAGACGGGCGCTGAGCAGGCCGGAGACGAACATCGCGATCAGCATCGGGAGCATCAGCAGGCCCGAGGCCGTGACGCTCGCGCCGAAGCCGTATCCGGCCGAGGCGGGGGTCTGGACGAAGCCGGGCAGGAACGACCAGATCGCGTACATGCCCGCGCCGAAGAGGAGCGCGGCCGTGTTCGTCGTCCAGACGGCGGGCAGCCGCATCACCCGAAGGTCGATCAGCGGGGTCGCCGAGCGGGCCTCGGACAGCAGCCACAGCGCGAACAGGACGACGGCGGCGCCGAGCAGGCCGATCACCCGGCCGGAGCCCCAGCCCCAGACGCCGGCCTGGCTGAGCGGCAGCAGCAGCGCGACCAGCCAACCCAACAGCAGTCCGGCGCCGAGCCAACTGACCTTGCCCTGGGCCCGGTTGGGTGACTCGGGTATGTAGCGGACGGCGATCAGGGTGGCCGCGATGACGACCGCGACCGGTATCCAGAACAGCCAGCGGTAGTCGAGGGCGGTCACGATGGGACCGGCGGCGACCATGCCGACGCCGCCGCCCGCCGCGATGACCGCGGAGAGGTTGCCGATGCTGCCGGTGACCTCGGAGGCGTCGAACTCGTCCCGGATGATGCCGAACGACAGCGGGAACAGCGCGCCGCCGATGCCCTGCACGACCCGGGCGACGATCAGCACGCCGATGGTCGGCGCGAGCGCGGCGAGCAGGCAGCCCGCCGCGACCGTCAGCAGGACCGCGACGAGGGTGCGCTTCTTGCCGATCAGGTCGCCGACCCGGCCGAGTATCGGCGTGAAGACGGAGGCCGACAGCAGATAGGCGGTCATCACCCAGGTCGCGGTCGACTGCGAGGTGTGCAGGGCGTGTTGGACGGTCGGCAGGGCCGGCGCGATCAGCGACTGGAGCATGGAGAACACACCGGCACCGGTCGCGAGGACCGCGAAGGTGAGACGGGTGGATGTGCGGGGCATGGGGAGCCTCTCCGGAGCGGGCGCGGCCGTGGCCCCGGACGGCGGTCGCGCGGGTCCGGCGGGACGGTGCGGGATCGCCGGGTACGCGGACGGTCGTCGTGGGCAGTCGCGGGACGGTGTGGGTGGCCGGGGTTGCGGGTGGTGCGCGCGGCACCCGCCGCGGGCGGGCGCGAGGTGGTACGGGGGGGGCGGTGGCGCGTCGGCGTCATGTGCGGGCGCACGGGACCACGGCGAACGCGCCCCTCACTGGTAAAGTGGAGGTACCCCTCCACTGTAGCGGAGGCATACCTCCGCTTCAACCGTGAGCCGACCCGGGAGGCCGCCATGACCCCCACGCCGTACCCCGTGACCGAGATCGTGGCCGCGCAGCGCCCACACCGTAAGGACGCCGCCCGCAACTACGACGCCCTGCTGGTCGCGGCCCGCGCGGCGTTCGCGGAGAACGGCGCGGAGGCGTCCCTCGAGGACATCGCCCGCCGGGCGGGCGTCGGCATCGGCACCCTGTACCGGAACTTCCCGACCCGCCGCCATCTCTTCGAGAGCGTGTACGCGGCCGAGGTCGACGAACTGGTGCGGGTCGCCGAGGAGGTCGCCCCGCTGGAGCCGTGGGAGGCGCTCACCACCTGGCTGCGCCGGTTCACCGAGTACATGGTGACCAAGCGGGCGGTGCGCGAGGCGCTCGACGACGACTCGGCGACCTTCCTGGCCTGCCGCGAGTCGATGTACGCGGCGGGCGGCCCGCTGTTCGAGAGAGCCCAGGCGGCGGGCGCGGCCCGCACCGACATGGACTTCAGCGATCTGCTGCGGCTGCTGGCCGGAGTCACGGGAACGACCTTCAACGACGACGCCCAGCGCGACCGGGTGCTCGCCATCGCCCTCGACGGGGTACGGGCCGCCCGCTGACGTCCCGCGGCCGGCGCCCCGGACGCCGGTACGGCGAACGCCAGGTGCCCGACGCCGCACCACGGCATCGGGCACCGGACGGACCGCGCGGGCGGGCTACGTGAGCGCCTGCTGCCGATCGGAGGCGGACGAGGGTCGTCGGGGGGGTGCGTACCGGTCAGTGCGCGGCGGCCAGTTCGGCGCCCCCCTCGTCGGCCGTGCCGCGGCGGGAGGTGCGCAGGGCGGCGGCGCCGATGAAGACCATGGAGGAGACTCCGGCGAGGGCGAAGGCGGTGAAGCCGAGGTCGCCGTGGCCGGAGGCGAGCAGCTGGCCGCCGAGCCAGGGGCCGAAGACGGCGCCGAAGCGGCCCATGCCCGAGGTCCAGCCGACGGCGGTGGCGCGGTTGCCCGGCGTGGAGCGCAGCGAGACGGTCGCGTAGATCATCGTCTGGGCGCTGTTGAGGAAGACGCCGGTGAGGAAGACGACGGCCATGGTGACGCCCATCGGCAGGTGGACGCTGAGCAGGTAGACGCCGACGGCGGTGAGGGCGAACCAGAGCGCCGAGATGCGCGGGGCGCCGAAGCGGTCGGCGGCGCGGCCCGCGACCAGCATGCCGACGACACCGCCGAGGTTGAAGACGACGACGAAGCTGAGGGCGGAGCCGAGCGCGTAGCCTTCGCCGCGCATCAGGGTGGGCAGCCAGGTGGCGACGCCGTAGACGAGGAGCAGCCCGCCGAAGGAGGCGAGCCAGTACAGCAGGGTCTGGCTCCACTCGCCGGCCCTGAACAGGTTCAGCAGCGCGTTCCAGCGGTCGGCGGGGCGCTGCTTCGGGTCCTGGACGGCGGGCGGTTCGGTGTCGTAGCGGGCGGCGAGGGCGTGGGCCTCCTCGGTGCGGCCCTTGGCGACGAGGAAGCTCAGCGACTCGGGCAGGAACCTGGCGAGCACCGGGGCGAAGAGCAGCGGCAGCACGCAGACCCAGAACGCGGCCCGCCAACCGACCGGTTCCACCAGCCACTTGGCGACGTAGGCGGAGAGGATGCCGCCGGTGTGGTGGGCGGTCATCAGGGTGCCGATGACGAGGGCGCCGCGGCCGCGCGGGGCGTAGTCGCAGACCATGCTGATCGCGGTGGGCAGCAGTCCGCCGAGGCCGATGCCCGCGAGGGTGCGGCCGAGTCCGAAGACGGCGAGGGTGCCGGAGACGGCGCAGAGCGCGGAGGCGAGCGAGAACAGCGTGACGCAGCCGACCATCAGCTTCTTGCGGCCGATCCGGTCGGCGACGGTGCCCGCGGCGAGCGCGCCGACCAGCATGCCGAAGGTGGCGTAGCTGCCGAGGTCGCCCGCCCGGTCGGCGGTGAGCCCGAAGGTCTTCGTCTCCAGCAGGTGCGGCAGGACGGAGCCGTAGATGAACATGTCGAGGCCGTCGAAGAGGACGGCGAGCCAGCACAGGCCGAGCACCAGGAGGGCCAGTCTGCCGCCCCGGGAGGCCGTCGGGGGTGAGGAGGACATCGTTGTTTTCCTCTCGTCCAGGGTGGCGCCCTCTGGAGGGGCTTCGACGCGGCGGGGCTCTGCGGCTCGCGCGGTCGACCCGGTGTGCGGATGACGGTAGGGAGCCGCCCCAGGAGTGTCAACGCTTTTGTCAACAATCTCATCCGAGGTCGGGGCGGCTCCCCAGCGAGGTCCGTCAGACGATCGGCGGGGTCCCGTGCGTGTGGAAGGATTCGATGGTCTTGAGCCCCCACGCCTGCCCCTTGGCGCGCTCCGCCTCGGTCCAGGTGATCAGCGGCCAGTCGGGGGCGAGCACCAGCCGGGTGAGCGGGTTGCACAGCTCGATGCGGTTGCCGCCCGGCTCGTAGACGTAGAGGAAGAACGTCTGCTGGATGGCGTGCTTGTGCGGGCCCGTCTCGATGAACACGCCGGTGTCGATGGCCAGATCGGCGGCGCGCAGGATGTCCTCGCGGGTGTCGGTGGCGAAGGCGATGTGGTGCAGCCGCCCGCTCGATCCGGTCCAGTCCGACGTGTAGACGACGTCGTAGGACTTGTCCGTGAAGGTCAGCCAACGGGCCGCGATCCGCCCGGAGTCGAGCCGGATCTGCTCGGTGGGCCGGGCGCCGAGGACCTGTTCCTGGAACTCCGCGTTGGCGAGCACGTCGGCGGCGAGGAAGTTGACGTGGTCGAGGCGGCGCACCCCGACGCCCCGATCGGGCTTGGCCTGCGGCTGGTTCTTCAGCGCGGGCCGCAACTCCGTTGGCGCGACGTAGTGTTCGCTCTCCCAGTACAGGGCGTGCTCGTGTCCGTCCGGGTCGGTGGTGACGTACAGCCGGCCGAGTCCCGGTTCGTCCTCGACCCAGGTCCCGGTGGCGCCCGTCGCCTCCACGGCCGCCACCCGCCGGTGCAGCGCCTCCTCGCTCGACGTGCGCAACGCCGTTCTGCCGAGGCCCGGTCGGTCCCGGGCGGTGAGGACCAGGCTGTGGTGCTCGTAGTCGTCGAAGGTGCGCAGGAAGACGCTGTCGCCCTGCTGCCCGTTGACGGTCAGACCGAGGAAGTCGGTGCAGAAGGCGACGCTGGCGTCCAGCTCGGGGGTGAACAGCTGGGCGTGGCCGACGTGCGCGATGTCACCGAGGGGCGGGGCCATCGTTGCCTCCCAGGGGGTGTGCGGGCGGGGTGGTGGCGGGCCGGGGGAAGACCGTGCCGTCGAAGATCTTGCGCGCGGTGCGGACGACGGCCGTGCGGCGGGCCGCGGGCGGCGCGGTGCCGGAACCGGGATCGACGTCCGTGTCGATGTCGAGAAACCCGGTGGGGTGTTCGACCCGGACGCGGTCGCCGGTCTCCGGCAGCCGGGCGATGCCCTCCCCCACCCCGCCCGGCAGCCGCAGCCCCGCCGCGACGCTCGCGGCGCCCAGGACGCCGATGGAGGTGTGGCAGCGCACCGGGATGAAGGTGCGGGTGGTGACGGCGCCGCCGGCGCGCGGCGGTGCGAGCAGGCTGAGCTTGGGCACGGTGGCGGAGGTGACGTCGCCGAGGCCCATCAGCGGGCCGGCCGCGAGCCGGATCTCCCGCAGCCGGTCGGCGAGCGCCGGGTCCGACTCCAGTTCTCCGGGCCGCTCGTAGCCGGTGACCCCGAGCGCGGCGGCCGGGATCAGCACCGTCGGCATGCCGTTGTCGACGAGGGTGACGGTGACGCCCGCGACGGTGTCGCGGACGTGGCCGGTGGGCAGCAGCGGGGTGGCGCCCGCCGGGAACTCGATGACCACGGCGGCGGCCGTCCCCGGCACCCCGGAGATCTCGGCGGCGCCGGTGTAGTCGACGCGCCCGCCGGGCGTGGGGAAGGTGGCGACGGCCGACTCCCCCGTGTTGAGCATCCGGATCCGCACCGACGTCTCGCTGCCGCCGGCGGCCACCAGCCCGCGTTCGACGGCGAACGGCCCCACGCCGGCGAGGATGTTGCCGCAGTTCTGCCGGTCGGTGACCTCGGGCCGGTCCACCGCCACCTGGAGGAACAGGTAGTCGACGTCGGCCCCGGGGTCGTCGGAGGCGGAGACGACGGCGACCTTGCTGGTGAGCGGGTGCGCCCCGCCGATCCCGTCGATCTGGCGCGGGTCGGGGCTGCCCATGATCCGCAGCAGCAGGTCGTCCCGGACGGCGGGGTCGGCGGGCAGGTCGTCGGCCAGGAAGTAGGCGCCTTTGGAGGTGCCGCCGCGCAGCAGGGCGCAGCGCACCTCGGCGGGACCGGTCACGACCGCTCCCCTTCCCACGCCTCGTAGGTCCGGTAGGAGACCCCGAGCCGCTCAAGCGTCTCACGCAACCCGTAGCGGTCGAGGCCGAGTTGGCCGCCGAGGAACGCCTCGCGGGTGGCCGCCTCCTTGGCCTCGCGGGCCGCGGAGCGCTCGGCCGTCTCGCGGGCCTTCTCGCGGGGGACGACGACCACGCCGTCGTCGTCGGCGATGATCACGTCTCCGGGGCGGACGACCTGGCCGTCCAGGGCGATCGGTACGTTGACCGAGCCGCCGGTGGCCTTGACGGTGCCCTGCGAGGAGACGGCCCGCGCCCAGGCCGCGAAGCCCATCTCGCGTAGCTCCTGGGTGTCCCTGATCCCGGCGCCGGTGACGACGGCGCGCACCCCGCGCTGCTTGAGGGCGGTGGCGAACAGCTCGCCGAACATGCCGTCGGTGGACGGCGAGGTGGTGGTGACCACCAGGATGTCGCCCTCGCCGCACTGTTCGACGGCCGCGTGGATCATGAGGTTGTCGCCCGGCCAGCTGAGCACGGTGACGGCGGTGCCCGCGACCCGCACGCCCTGCTGGACCGGGCGGATGTCGGGCCCCAGCAGTCCGGTGCGGCCCATCGCCTCGCTGACGGTGGCCACGCCGAACCCGGCGAGCGCCTCGACGTCCTTCGGGTCGGCCTTCGGCGGGTGGGTGACGATGACGCCGCTCATGCCAGCTCCTTCGTGATCTGCGGGAACGGCCGCATGAAAGCCTCGGCCAGGGTGGTGTGCGCGAGACCGAGGTTCGGTCCGGCGTTGCGCCTGAGCTGGACGCCGCGGCGCACGGCGAGATCGGTGTAGTAGGACCACAGGTGCTGCTGGGCGCCGAGGCACTCCATCGCGGCGCGCTTGGTCTCCCACACCTCGGTGATGTCGAGCAGCACCTCGGGCCTGAAGCCGCTCATCTCCGGCTGGTGGGGCTCGAAGTAGAAGACCGGCGGGGCGCCGATGATGTCGCCCTCCCCCGGATACCCGATGGCCTGGGCGAGGACGCGGGCTTCGAGGGCCATCCGGTTGGCGGCCGGGTGGTCGCAGTTGTACGGGTCGTCGACCGGGTGGGTGAGGACGACGTCCGGCTGGGTGGCGCGGTAGACGGCGACCAGCCGGTCGGTCAGCTCGGCGGTGGCGACGAGCGGGTAGTCACCGGCGTCGAAGAAGCGGACCTCGGCGCCGAGGACGGCGGCGGCGCGCTCGGCCTCGTCCTGTCTCATCGCCTTGATCTCGTGCAGCTCGCGGCCTTCGCGCCACGCCTTGGCGGACTCCCCGCGCTCACCGAAGGTCAGACACGCGATGGTGACCTTCTCGCCGCGGGCGGCGGCCAGCGCGATGGCGCCGCCGGCCCGCCAGACGAAGTCCCCGGCGTGGGCGGTGACGACGAGGGTGGATCGGGGTGGCGCGGCGGGCGCCTTGCCAAGCGTCATGCTCACTTCTCCTTGTGGCAGAGGGTGCGCCCGCCTCGCACGTGATCAGTCGCGCAGCGCCTCGATCACGCTGGTGAGGTGGGCGCGGACGGCCGTCTCGGCCGCCTGCGGGTCCCGGGCGCTGATCGTGTCGATCATCGCCAGGTGCTCGTTCAGGGAGTGCTGCGGACGCCCCGGCCGCAGCGCCAACTGGAAGCGGTGGCGCACCAGTTGGGCATTGAGCCGCTCCAGCAGGTCGACGGCGGTGCGCTGGCCCGAGAAGTCCCGGACCCTGGCGTGCAGTCGCTGGTTCAGCTCGGAGTACGTCATCGGCTCGCCGTCGGCGACCGCCTTGGTCATCGCGGTGCCCAACTCGGTGAGTTCGGCGATCTGTTCGTCGGTGACCAGGGTGGCGGCCTTGGCCGCGCAGAGTCCTTCGAGGGCCATCCGGCACTCGGTGATGGCGACCGCTTCCTCCACGGTCACCACCCGCACCCGCGAGCCGCGGTTGCGGATCCGCTCGACCAGGCCCTGGGCCTCCAGGTCGATGAGTGCCGCCCGGATGCTGGCCCGGGTCACACCGAGCTGCTCGGCGAGTTCGTTCTCCACCAGCCGCTGCGCCGGTGCCATCTCGCCGTGCAGGATCGCCTGCCGCAGCTGCCCGAGCGCGTGCTGTTTGGCCTGTTCGCCGGTGCTCGGACGGGCTTCTTTCGGCATGTGTGCCCTCCCTGAGTGAGTGCCTGTCGAACCTAAATCTAGCCAGACAACATTGTCAACAATTTTGTCCGCCATATCCCGGGCACTCGGGGACGGCCGTCCGGTGCGCTGTGGAGACCGTCACGCCACGGACGAGACCCTCACGCCACGGACGAGACCGTCGCGCCGTCAGGAACCCGAGGGCGGGTCGCCCGCGTGGGCCGCGCGCAGCAGGGCCAGCACCCCGGGCACGGTGACCTCACGGGGGTTGGGGTACGTCTGGGCCGCCACCTGCTCCGCCGCCGCCGTCAAGTCGCCTTCCTTCAGGCCGAGTTCGGCCAGCGAGGTGGGGGCGCCGAGGCGGGCCGCGAGGTCGTGCAGGGCGCGCGGGGCGTCGCCGGTGCCCAGGGCGCGGGCCAGGACGGCGAGGGCCTCGGGGGCGGCCGGCGCGTTGTGGGCGAGGACGTGGGGCAGCACCACCGTGTGGGTCTCGGCGTGCGGGAGGCCGAAGCCGCCGCCCAGGACATGGCAGAGCTTGTGGTGCAGGCCCATGGCCGTGGCGCCCAGGCAGGACCCGCAGAGCCAGGCCGCGTACAGCGCCCGCCCGCGCGCCCGCGGCGAGCCGGGGTCGGCCGCCACCTCGGGCAGGGCGCCCGCCATGGCCCGCACGCCGTCCTCGGCCATCAGCGCGATCAGCGGCGAGCGGTCGGGGGCGTACAGGGCCTCGGCCGCGTGCGCGATGGCGTTGATGCCGCTGGTGACCGAGAGCGCCACGGGCAGGGAGTGGGTCAGCTGGGGGTCGTAGAGGATCGCGCGGGGCTGCACCACGGCGTCCTGGCCCGTGCGTTTGGCGCCGTTCTCGGTCAACCCCCAGACGGCGGTCGCCTCCGAGCCCGCGTAGGTGGAGGGCACGGCGATCAGCGGCAGCCCGGTGCGCAGCGCGAGCGCCTTGCCGAGGCCGATCGCGGAGCCGCCGCCGACCGCCACGCAGCCGTCGGCGCCCGCCGCCCGCGCCACCGCGACGACCCGGTCGGCCGCCTCCACGGGGACGTGCGGCAGCGCCCCGTCGTGCAGGCCCGCGCAGGCGGGGCCGAGCGCGTCGGCGACCGCCCGCGCGGTGTCCGCGCCGCGCGCCCCGCACACCACCAGCAGCCGGCGCAGCCCGAGCCGCGCGGTCTCCGTCGCCACGGCGCCGGTCGCGGCGCCCAGCCGGAAGACGACCCGGACCGGACGGGTCTCATGGGTGAAGTCGAGGTGGTCGCTCACGTGCGCTCCAGTACCAGGTCGAAGCGGGTCAGGCGGAAGGCGCCGGTCAGGCCGAACGTCCGGGCGAGAGCGGGGTCCTCGGTCCTGACGAACTCCCGGACCAGGCTGGGCCTGACGGCGAAGACGGCGTCCGAGTCGAGGTAGTCGCCGCCCGCCACGAAGAGGTGCGTGGTGAGCGGGACATGGCCCTTCGCCGTGACGACGAAATGGATGTGGGCGGGCCGGTAGGGGTGGCGTCCGGCGGCCCTGAGCAGGACGCCGACCGGACCGTCCGTCGGGATCGGGTAGGCGCTCGGCACGCAGCTGCGGAACCGGACGCGGCCCTCGGCGTCGGCGGTGAACAGGCCGCGCCCGTTGCCTGGCGGCTGCGCGTCGGGACGCTGGACGTCGTAGAAGCCGTTGCCGTCGGCCTGCCACACGTCGACCGTCGCGCCCGGCAGCGGGGTGCCGTCGGCGGAGCGCACCCGCAAGTCGACCACGCACGGTTCGCCGCCGCCGGCCAGGTCGATGGTGGCGTCGGGCGCGCGGACCGGCGACTCGGTGACGTGGAAGGGGCCGAGGACCGTCGACGCGGTGGCGGCCGGGTCGTCGGGGCTGTTGACCTCCTCGACCAGCATGGACACCCCGAGCACGTCGGAGAGCATCACGAACTCCTGGCGGGTGCCCGTGCAGGCCTGTCCGGTCGCGGTGAGGAATCCGATCGCCCGCTCCCACTCCCTCTGGGTGAGGCCGGTCTCGCGGACATAGGCGTGCAGGTGCCGGACGAGACCGGTGAGCAGTTCCCGCAGCCGCGGGTCCGCGGTGGTGTCGAGGCTGCGCACCGCCTCGTCCGTGACCGTGCTGCCGGTGGCGTCGATGGTCATGCCGGAACTCCTCCCAGGGGGTGTTGCTCGCGGGGACCAGCATCCCGCCCGCGGGAGCCGGGCGGGGGCGGACGCGCCTTATTTGATGATCGCGTTGGCCACCACGACGACCACGCCGAGCAGCGCGTCGGCCGCGCCGATGCCGACGGCGACCGTCCAGGGCCGCCGCGACCAGCGGGCGGTGACCAGGCCGAGGGCGAACAGCAGCGCGATGTTCAGCGCGAACGCCGCGTACTCCACCCCGGCGGGCGGCCACCAGCCCCAGCCGGCGCCGGCCAGGATCAGCACCGTCGGCAGCACGGCGGTGATCAGCGGCCACTCGGCGGCGAGCGCGCGCAGTGTGTCGCCCCTGCGGTGCGGGGCGCGTTCGGCGATGTAGTGGGCGTACCCGTGGGCGAGGGCGGAGGCGAACGCGGTGACCAGCAGCCAGGCCGCGTCGTAGCGCCGGCTGCCGCGCGAGGCGTGCCCGTACTGGGTGAGGGCGGCGACCATGGAACAGGCCAGCACGGAGCCGTACACACCGCCGAACAGGACGGTCTCGCGGGTGTCGTTGCGACGCGGCTCGGTGACGGCCGCCGAGGAGTCCGCCATGTCCACCACCATCGCCCGCGGCAGGCCGGCGCGCGACTCGGCCGGGCGGGCGGACCGCCGGCGCGTCGGACGGCCGGACGCCGGGCGTCCCGCAGCGAGGACCGGACAGCCGGACGCCGGACGGACCTCCGAGCGAACCGGACAGCCGGATGCCCGTCGTCCCGCCGAGCGAACCGATCAACCGGACGCCGGACGGACCTCCGAGCGAACCGGACAGCCGAATGCCCGTCGTCCCGCCGAGCGAACCGGACAGCCGGACGCCGGACGGACCCCCGAGCGAACCGGACAGCCGAATGCCGGGCGGACCCCCGAGCGAACCGGACAGCCGAATGCCGGGCGGACCCCCGAGCGAACCGGACAGCCGGACGCCCGTCGTCCCGCCGAGCTGACCGATCAACCGGACGCCGGACGAACCTCCGAGCGAACCGGACAGCCGAATGCCGGGCGGACCCCCGAGCGAACCGGACAGCCGGACGCCGGACGGACCGCCGAGCAAACCGGACAGCCGGATGCCCGTCGTCCCGCCGGGGCGACGCAGTGTCCGGGGCGACGGAGTGTCCGCCCGTGCCCGGCTTGCCCGCACACTCTGTCCGTCCCCGGCCGGGGAAGGCGCTCGTTAGGGTCCCCCCATGACGCACAGTTTCGCTCTCCACGTTCCCGACGCCGTCCTCGAACCCGAGCCGCTCGACCCCGCGCAGATCGTCTCCGGGACGCCCGAGGTCACCGGCAAGGTGGTGTGGGAGTCGGACGACGGCCGGCAGATGCGCGGAATCTGGCAGATCACGCCCGGCGTGGTCACCGACACGGAGGCGGACGAGCTGTTCGTGGTGGTCAGCGGGTCGGCGACGATCGAGGTCGAGGGCGGCCGGACGCTCACCGTGGGCCCCGGCGACCTGGCCGTGCTGCGGGAGGGCGAGCGGACCACCTGGACGGTCCACGAGACGTTGCGGAAGGTGTACGCGATCAATCTGTGAGCGGCGCCGCGGTGGTCCCTCTGACCTGGAGCGACGGCACGGTCAGCTGGCGCTGCCCGGGTGCGCCCGGCCCGCCCGCGTGCTCGATCCGGTCGAGCAGGCAGCGGGCCGCGCGGCGGCCGATCTCGTGGCCCGCGCTGTCCACGGTGGTCAGCCAGACGTGCCGGAGCCGGGAGATGCTGGTGTTGTCGTAGCCGACGACGGACACGTCGTGCGGGACGCGCAGGCCGAGTTCCTCGACGGCGGAGACCGCGCCGATCGACGCGATGTCGTTGGCGGCGAACAGGGCGGTGGGCCGGTCGGGGCGGCTGAGCAGCCGGACGGTGGTGCGGTAGCCGCCCTCCTCGGTCATGTCGCTCGGCTCGACCGGGCACTGCCCCGCGATCCCGTGCGCCCGGGTCGTCTCCTCGAAGCCGCGCCCGCGCAGCGCGCCGACCGCGCCGTACCCCGCGATGTGCGCGATCCGCCGGTGCCCGAGCCCGACGAGGTGCTCGGTGGCGATCCTGGCGCCGCGCTCGTCGTCCCCCGCGACGACGTCGACGCCGTCGGGCACCGGGTCGTGGGCGCCGGCCACGACGACCGGGATGCGGGCGGCGACGGCGTCGAGGGCGGCCGGGTCGGGCAGCGTGCCGATGACCACCAGGCCGTCGGCGCGCTGGTCGAGGAAGGGGCCCGTGAGGTCCTGTCCGGTGCGGCGGTTGAGGCGGGCGTCGGCCAGCAGCATGTGCAGGCCGTTCTCGTGGAGCAGCGAGTTCAGGCCGTCGAGCAGGTCGACGAACCAGGGGTTGCGCAGGTCGTTGAGGAGGACGCCGACCGTGCGGGTGCGCTGTTCGCTGAGGCTGCGGGCGGCGGCGTTCGGCCGGTAGCCCAGCTCGCGCACGGCCCGCAGCACGGCGTCCCGCTTCTCGGGGCGCACCTGGTCGGAGCCGCGCAGCACGAGGGAGACGAGCGACTTGGAGACGCCGGCCGACTCGGCCACGTCACGGATCGTTGGCGCTCTCATGGATGGACCGTTCCATGGATGCGGTGGCCCTGTCAAACGGTCCGGAAAGGCTTGACAGCAGGGCGAGCGTGCGCCCAGGGTGGCCGGGACAGGTTATGGACCGGTCCAACGAAGGGCTGTCATGGTGGATTCGCTGGGTGTCGCCGTCATCGGGTTCGGCTGGATGGGCCGGGTGCACACCCAGGCCTACGCCAGGCTCCCACACCACTATCCGCTCCTCGGCCTCCGCCCCGAGCTGGTGGCGGTCGCCGACGAGGTGCCGGGACGTGCCGAGGAGGCCGCCGAGCGGTACGGGTTCGCGACGGCGACCCGGGAGTGGCGTGCGGTGCTGGACGACCCGGCGGTGGACGCGGTCAGCGTCACCGCCCCGAACTTCCTGCACCGCGAGATCGGGGTGGCCGTCGCCGAGGCGGGCAAGCACCTGTGGATCGAGAAGCCGGTGGGCCTCGACCTGGCGGACGCGCGGGCGGTGGCGGGCGCGGTCGCCCGCGCCGGAGTGCGCGGCGCGGTCGGCTTCAACTACCGCAACGCGCCTGCCGTCGAGCGGGCCCGCGAGCTGATCGCGGGCGGTGGGATCGGGACCGTCACCCATGTCAGGGTCCGGCTGTTCAGCGACTACGCGGCGCATCCCGAGGGGGCGCTGAGCTGGCGGTTCGAGCGGGAGCGCGGCGGCAGCGGGGTGCTGGGCGACCTCGCCTCGCACGGCGCCGACCTCGCCCGCCATCTGCTGGGGGACATCACGTCCGTCACCGCCGACACCGCGGTGTTCGTGCCCGAGCGGGCCCGCCCGACCGGCGCGACGGCCGGTCACAGCCGGGCCTCGGGCGGGGAGTTCGGCCCGGTCGAGAACGAGGACTACGTCAGCTGTCTGCTGCGCTTCGCCTCCGGTGCCCGCGGGGTGCTAGAGGCGTGCCGGGTCTCGGTCGGCGAGCAGAACAACTACGGCTTCGAGGTGCACGGCACCGAGGGCTCGGTGTCCTGGGACTTCCGCAGGATGAACGAGTTGGCGGTCAGTGTCGGCACCGACTACCAGGACCAGCCGGTCAGCACGGTGTATGTCGGCCCGGCCGACGGCGAGTTCGGGGCGTTCCAGCCGGGCGCGGCGAACGCCATGGGCTACGACGACCTCAAGGTGATCGAGGCGTACCGGTTCCTGCGCTCGATCGCCGAGAAGAGGTCCGTCGGCGCCTCGCTCCGGGACGCGGTGCGCAGCGCGGCCGTGGTGGACGCGATGATCCGCTCGGCGGCCGCCGGCGCGTGGGTCACCGTCGAGGAGGGGTGAGGGCGCGTCCGGTGAGCAGCCGCACGCCCGTCACCAGGGCGTCGGCGACGGCGGCCGGCGGGGTGTCGGGGGTGTCCTGGTCGTGGGGGGTCACGGTGCGGGCGGCGAGCGGGAGTTCGACCTGGACCCCGCCGTCGCGGGCCAGGTTCACCGGGTTGCGGGGGTGCAGTCCGCGCAGCGCCCTCGGGATCGCGTCGAGGTCGGTGACCGGGTCGAACTCCGGTCGCAGCACGCCGAGTCCGGTGGCGAGCCGGTGTGCGGCCTGGCGGTTGGCGCCGCCGAGGAAGAGGGAGCGGGGCGCGGTCCGGCGCAGATGGCCGTGGAGCGAGACGGTGATCTCGACGCGGGCCAGGAACTCCCGCAGCGCCGCGCAGTGCGCCACCGCCATCTCGGGGGACGGGACATGGACCGGACTGGTACCTGGCTGGGTGAAGACCAGGCAGGTCGCGCCGGTCGACTCCGCGACGATCCGGGCCAGTTCGGCGGTGCCGCCCTCGTTGCTCGCGTGCAGGGCGAGCACGCCCACCGGGCCGCCGGGTGTCAGCTCGGCGCGCATCGGGACGCCCGCGATCTGAAGGTGCTCGGTCCTCGGCATCGCGGCTCCTCAACCCGTCGTCTGCGGGGGCATGTTGTAGGGGGTGACGACCTGGATCGCGGACGGCAGGGTGGGTCCTGCGGGCGGCAGCGCGCCGTGCGCGCGCATCACGACCTGGCAGGCCTCCCGCATGTCCTGGCGCAGGTCGTGGTGGAGCACGGCGGAGAGCCGGTGCTCGCGCAGCAGGCGGGTGTTGTCGTGGTCGAGGTCGTGGGCGACGAACACCGCGCAGGCGCGGCCGAGGTCGGCGAAGGCGCGCAGGGTGGCGATGTTGCCGCCGCCCATGGAGTAGACGGCCCGGATCTCGGGGTCGCGTTCCAGGGCCGCCCTGACCAGGTCGTACTGGGTGGCGTCCAGGCCCTGGCCGCCGGCGATCTCGACCAGGGCGCGGTGCGGGTGGCGGGCCCGCATGGCGGCGCGGAAGCCCATCTCGCGCTCCTCCTCGTTGCGGAAGAAGCCGCTGCTGAGGCTGGTGAGGACGTTGCCAGGGCGGTCGCCGAGCCACTGGCCCATGAGGTAGGCGGCGGTCGCGCCCGCGGCCCGGTTGTCGCTGCCGACGTAGGCGAGGCGGGCGGTGGCGGGCAGGTCGGTCACCAGGGTGACGACGGGGATGCCCGCGTCGGCGAGGCGGCCGACCGCGTCGGTGATCTCGGGGACGTCGGGCGCCTTGAGGATGACGCCCTGGGAGCCGCGCCGCGCCGTCCGGTCCAGGGTGCGGGTCAGCTCGGCGACCGGACCGGTCTCCCTGAAGTGGAAGCGGGAGCGGACCACGGCCGGGTGCAGGGCGGGCAGCTCGGCCTCCAGGGCGGCCCGGACGGCGGTGGAGAACCGTTCCGGTGTCTGCATGACTATGTCGATCATGAAGGCGCGGCCGACCAGGCGGACCTGGGCGCGCTGCCGGTCCAGATCGGCGATGGCCTGCCTGACCTCACGCTCGGTGCTCTCGCGGACCCCTCCCCTGGCGTTCAGGACCCGGTCCACGGTGGCCTCGCTCAGCCCCGCCTGGCGGGCGATCTCCCGGATCGGGAAGGGGTGGCCCATGGGTCGGCTCCTTGAGGGGTTTTTGATGGCCCGCTGCCAGTTGTTCGAGGGCTTTGTCATGACAACAATGACAGCGCGGCCCGGTTCTGTCACCGACGGCCGTGCGACCCCACTCCCCCGAAGGGACGACGATGTCCTTCACGTCCGTACCGCACCGCGCCCGCCTGTCCGAGCGGGACTGCGACCTCGCCGCCTTCCGCGAGCTGGTCGAGCGGGACACCGATCTCGCGGACTACCCGTACGCGTCCTCGGTCGAGCGGGGCGTCCTGGTCTACGACAGCGCCGGGCTGCGCGCGGCCGGCGACCAGGACGCCGTCAGGGCCGAGCTGGTCCGCGCCTTCGCCGAGGGCCCCGGGATCGTGGTCCTCGAAGGCGCCTTCCCCGACCCGGAGGTCGTCGACCGGCTCGGCGACGTCTTCGCCGCGCTGATCGCCGAGCAGCGGGCCTCGGGCACGGGCGCGGGCGACCACTTCGCGAAGCCCGGCGCCAACGACCGGGTGTGGAACGCGCTGGAGAAGGCGGCGCTGCACGACCCTCAGGCGTTCGCCGACTACTACGCCAACGACCTGCTGGCACTGGTCTCCTCGGCCTGGCTCGGCCCCGGCTACCAGGTCACCTCGCAGGTCAACGTCGTCAACCCGGGCGGCGCCGCGCAGAGTCCGCACCGCGACTACCACCTCGGGTTCCTCTCCGCCGAGGCCGCCGCCGCGTACCCGGCCCATGTGCACCGGCTCTCCCCTGTGCTCACCCTCCAGGGGGCGGTGGCGCACTGCGACATGCCGGTCGAGTCCGGCCCGACGATGTACCTTCCGCACTCGCAGAAGTTCGCGCCCGGCTATCTGGCGTGGCGACTGCCCGCGTTCCAGGCGTACTTCGAGGAGCGGTACGTCCAACTCCCGCTCGCCAAGGGCGACGCGGCGTTCTTCAACCCCGCGGTGTTCCACGCGGCGGGCACCAACCGCTCGGCGGACGTCCGGCGCACGGCCAACCTGCTCCAGGTGTCGTCGGCGTTCGGCCGGGCCATGGAGACGGTGGACCGCGAGGCGGTGGTGAACGCCGTCTACCCGGTGCTGCGGGCCCGGCTCGCCGAGGGCGCAGGCCAGGGGTGGGCGGAGAACGTGATCGCCGCGAGCGCGGAGGGGTACCCGTTCCCCACCAACCTCGACAGCGACCCGCCGGTCGACGGCCTCGCGCCGCCGTCCCAGGCGGACATCGTGCGGCGCGCGCTGCGCGAGTCGTGGACCCCCGAGACGCTGCGGCGCGGCCTGCGGGCCGCCGCCGAGCGCCGCGAAAGCTGAAAGGACCAGCACGACATGGGACTTCTCGACGACAAGGTCGTCCTCGTCAACGGCGGCAGCCAGGGCGTGGGGGCCGCCATCGCGCGGGCCGCGGTCCGGGAGGGCGCGGTGGTCGCGGTGTCGGGCCGCCGTCCGGCGCCGGGCGAGGAGCTGGTGACCGAGCTGACCCGGGAGGGCGGCAAGGCGATGTTCGTGCGCGCCGACCTCGCGGACGCGGGGCAGGCGGGCACCGTGGTGGGTGATGTGATCGCCGCGTACGGGCGGGTGGACTGCCTGGTCAACTCGGCGGGTCTCACCACCAGGGGCACTCTGCTCGACACCACGCCCGACCTGTTCGACCAGCACATCGCGATCAATCTGCGGGCGCCGTTCTTCGCGATGCAGGCCGCGGTCGCGGACATGGTCGCGCGCAAGGCGCCCGGCACGGTCGTCAACATCATCACGTCCTCGGCGCACGGCGGGCAGTCCTTCCTCGCGCCGTACGTCGCCGCGAAGGCCGGTCTGATCGGCCTGACCCGCAACGCGGCGCACGCCCACCGCTTCGACCGGGTCCGCGTCAACGGCCTGAACATCGGCTGGACGGCGACCGAGGGCGAGGACGCGACGCAGAAGGCGTTCCACGGCGCGGGCGACGACTGGCGCGAGGAGGCGGCGGCCCGGCTGCCGATGGGCAAGCTCGGGCAGCCCGACGAGATCGCCGACTTCGTGGTGTTCCTGCTGTCCGACCGCTCGGGCGTGGTCACCGGATCGGTGATCGACTGGGACCAGAACGTCCTCGGCGGCCTCGACTGACTCTTCCTCCCCCGCACGTACGACCGCACGACCCGCACCGAAGGAGCAGCATCCCCATGCGTATCGGAATCCTCGGCCTCGGCCGCATCGGCGCCTTCCACGCCGAGACCCTCTCCGGACTCGACGCCGTCGACTCGCTCGTCCTCGCCGACCCGTTCGCGGACGCCGCCAAGGCCGCCGCCGAGCGGTTCGGCGGCGAGGTCGCGGACTCGCCCGAGGCGGTGCTCGCGGCGGGCGTGGACGGCGTCGTGGTGGCCGCCGCGACCGACGCCCACCCGGCGCTGATCGTCGCCGCCGTCGAGGCGGGCATCCCGGTCTTCTGCGAGAAGCCCGTCGCGCGGACCATGGGCGAGGGCGTGCGGGTCCTCGCGGCCGTCAAGGACAGCGGGGTGCCGATCCAGATCGGCTACAACCGCCGTTTCGACGCCGGTTTCGTGGCCGCGCGGGCCGCCGTGCGCGCGGGTGAGCTGGGCGAGCTGCACACGGTCCGCTCGACGACGCTCGACCCGGCGCCGCCGCCCGCCGCGTACATCGCCGCCTCCGGGGGCATCTTCCGGGACTGTTCGGTGCACGACTTCGACATCATCCGCTGGGTGACCGGCCGCGAGGTGACGGAGGTGTACGCGGTCGGCGGCAACCGGGGCGCCGAGTACATCGCGGAGGCGGGCGACGCGGACACCACGGGCGCGATCCTCACCCTCGACGACGGCACCATCGCGGTGGTCTCCAACTCCCGTCACAACGCCCGGGGTCACGACGTCCGCATGGAGGTGCACGGCTTCAAGGACTCGATCGCGGTGGGTCTCGAGGACAGGCTGCCGCTGCGCTCGGTCGAGCCGGGCGTGACGTTCCCGGCGGGCACCCCGCACGACTTCTTCATGGACCGGTTCGCCGCCGCCTACCGCGCCGAACTCACCGCGTTCACCGAGGTCGTCGCGGGTACCAGGCGCTCCCCCTGCACGATCGAGGACGCCTTGGAGGCGGGCTGGATCGCGGACGCGTGCACGCTGTCGCTCCAGGAGCACCGCCCGGTGACGATCGCCGAGGTGCGGGCGGCGGTCTGACGTCCCGCCGGCCGGCGTCCGGCGGGGTCAGGCGCCCCGCCAGACGTTGGCGAACGCCGCGTTCTCGATGGCCCTGCGCCTGCGGACGGCGTCCAGTTCGGTCAGCGCCTCGACCACGGCGCCGAAGACCGTGCGGGCCGCCTCCTCGGGGGGCGGGCAGTCGTCGGGGACGTCGTCGCGCAGTCGCAGGAAGGTCGCGAGGGTCGCCAGGACGGGTTCGTCGGCGGCCCAGCGGTGCGCGGCGCGCAGCCGGGCCGGGGAGTCGACGGGCAGCGGGCGGTCGCCGCGCAGCCGCAGCCAGGAGCCGCGCGGCCTGGCCACCAGGCCCTCGGCCTCGAACGCGGTCAGATACTCACCGGCAAGTCCGCGCCCCCGGCGCCACAGCCAGTCGTCGACCGTCTCATGGGGCTCGTCAGGCACGAGGGCGGCGAGGGCGCCGTCGAGGAGCGGGTCGCCGCAAGGCTCGGGGCGGTCGCCGGGCACCAGGTTCTCGCCGTCCAGGGTCACCGCCCCGGCGCCGAGCAGGTCGAGCAGTTCCGCCCCGGCCAGCACGAGCGACAGCTCGCCCTGTGCCACGGGCCGTCCGAGCGCCCGGTCCATCACGCCGATCATCAGGTCGCGTGCCGTGCCCATCCGCGCTCCTCTCGACTGCACCGGTGACGGTACGCCGCCCCTGGGGCCGGAGCGAGCGCGGGAGGTGCGAACGGCCGCCACCGGACGGCCGGCGGCTCATCCCACCCCGTACACCCCATTGTCCGCACATGCCCCCACCCACTATCAGGAAAGACACACGCCTCGGGCAAGCCCCGCCCGCGACCGGCGCGCGGCCCGGAGGGGATCACGCTTCCCCTCCGGGCCGTCGGGCGCCGCGGGGGCGCAGGGCGCGGGTGCGGACCTCTGCCCGGCCGGCCGCGTCTCAGGCGTCCTTGTGCGAGGAGGCCGGCGCGTCATCCGTAGACGCCGACGCCGGCGCGGGGGTGGCGCCCCGCGGGGTGGCGGCGTCCGGGAGCTACTGGGTGTCGACTCCGCCGACCTGCGCCAACTCGTGCTTGAGGGCGGCGAGTTCGGCGCCGCCCGCCATGTGGTTGGTGAGTTCCTCCAGGGTGATGTCGGCGCGTTCGGCGGAGAGTTCGAGGGTGCCGAGGCGCAGGACGCTGAAGTGGTCGCCGACCATGTAGGCGTGGTGCGGGTTGTGGGTGATGAAGATGACGCCGAGGCCGCGCTCGCGGGCGGCGGCGATGTACTTGAGGACCACACCGGACTGCTTGACGCCGAGGGCGGCGGTGGGCTCGTCGAGGATGAGGACGCGGGCGCCGAAGTAGACGGCGCGGGCGATGGCGACGCACTGGCGCTGGCCGCCGGAGAGGGTCCCGATGGGCTGTTCGAGGTCGTCGAGGACGATGCCCATGTTGCGCAGTTCCTCGTCGGCGGTCGCCTTCATGCGGGCGATGTCGAGGCGGCGCACGGGCCAGGGGCCCTTGGTCATCTCGGAGCCGAGGAAGAAGTTGCGCCACACCGGCATCAGCGGCACGGTGGCCAGGTCCTGGTAGACGGTGGCGATGCCCTTGTCGAGCGCGTCGCGCGGGCTGGAGAAGCGCACCGGGGCGCCGTCCACGAGGAAGTCGCCCTCGGTGTGCTGGTGCAGACCCGAGATGATCTTGATGAGGGTGGACTTGCCCGCGCCGTTGTCGCCGAGCACGCAGGTCACCCGGGCCGGCCGGACCGTGAGGTCGACGCCGTGCAGGGCGCGGACGTTGCCGTACGCCTTGCCCGCGCCGCGCAGTTCGACCAGCGGGTGGTCGCCCTCGGGCGCGGTGTCCTGGAGGACGGCGCCGTGGGTGCCGTGGTCCTTGGATGTCGTCATGGGGTGGGTCACCTCCGGGTCGCCGTGCGGCTGACCCACAAGTTGATGAGCACGGCGCCGAGCAGCATCACGCCGAGGAAGGCCTTGAACCAGTCGGGGTTCCAACCGGCGTACACGATGCCCTGGTTGACCATGCCGAACATGAAGGCGCCGAAGACCGGGCCGATCGCGGAGCCGTAGCCGCCGGTGAGCAGGCAGCCGCCGATGACCGCCGCCGCGATGTAGATCAGCTCCTGGCCGACGCCCTCCCCCGACTGCACGGTGTTGAAGGAGAACAGCTGGTGCATGCCGATGAACCAGGCGCCGAGGCCGACGCCCATGAACAGAGTGATCTTGGTGAACTTCACCGGGACGCCGACGGCCCGCGCGGAGTCCTTGTTGCCGCCGACGGCGAAGATCCAGTTGCCGTACTTGGTGCGCAGCAGGATCCAGGTCGCGAGCGCGGCGAAGACCAGCCAGTAGAAGACGGTGATCTTCACCTGGACGCCGCCGATGTCGAACGACGACGCGAAGAGGGCGCGGGCCTGGTCGAAGCCGTCCATGTTGCTGATGTCGTCGGTCGCCACGTTGCCGGTGATCATCTTGGTGACGGCGAGGTTGACGCCCTGGAGGATCAGGAAGGTGCCCAGGGTGACCAGGAAGCTGGGCAGTCCTGTCCTGACCACCATCCAGCCGTTGAACGCGCCGATCGCGAGGGACACCAGCAGGGCGACGACCACGCCGACCCAGATGTTCATGCTGAGCTGGTAGCTGAGCATGCTCGCGGTGAGCGCCGAACTGACCACGGCGACACCGGAGGAGAGGTCGAACTCGCCGCCGATCATCAGCAGCGCGACCGGCAGCGCCATGATGCCGATGGTGGACGACTGGTAGAGCACCGTCGCCATCGAACTGCCCTGCCTGACCGCGGGGGCGGCGATCAGGAAGAACACGAACACGGCGACGGCGCCGAGGAAGACCCCGACCTCGGGGCGGGCCAACAGCCTGAGCACCAGGGGGCGTTGGGCGGTGCGGCCGTCGGTGGCCCGGGGGCCGGGAGCCGGCGGTCGGGTCACCGCCGGCTCAGCCTGCTGGGTCATGGTCATCACCTGGTGCCCTTCGCGGCGAACTTGGCGACGCTCTCCACGTTCGACTTGTCCACGAAGGCGGGACCGGTCAGCACGGGAGCCTCGCCACCGCCGCTGTAGTTGCCGTTGTTCTTGTAGAGCCACAGCGAGTCGACGGCCAGGTAGCCCTGGAGGTAGGGCTGCTGGTCGACGGCGAACTGGATGGTGCCCTTGCTGATGGCGCCGGTCAGCTGGCTGTTGAGGTCGAAGGTCGCGATCTTCGCCTTGCTGCCGGCGTCCGACACCGACTGCACCGAGGTCAGCGCGAACGGGGCGCCGAGCGCGACGACGTAGTCGATGGCCTTGTCCTGCTTGAGCTTGGCGGTGATGGTCGACTGCACGGACGGCATGTCGGTGCCGTTGACGTACAGCGTGTCCAGCTTGCCGGAGAAGGTCTTCTTGACGCCGTCGCAGCGCTGGGTCAGACCGACGTTGCCCTGCTCCTGGACGACGCAGACGGCCCGCTTGGAGCCCTCCTCGTTCAGCCGCTTGCCGAGCGCCTCACCCGTCACCGTCTCGTCCTGGCCGAAGAACTCCAGCAGGCCGAGCTTCTTCCAGTCGCTCAGACCGGAGTTGAGGCCGACCACCGGTATCTTCGCCGCCGTCGCCTTGGCCACGACGGCCTTCATGGCGTCGGGCTTGGCGAGGGTGATGGCGATGCCGTCGACCTTCTGGTCGATCGCGTTCTGCACCAGGTTGGCCTGGTTGCCCGCGCTCGGGTCGGCGGAGTAGACGAGCTTGATGTTGTCCTTGGCCGCGGCCGCCTCGGCGCCCTTGCGGACGATGTCCCAGAAGGTGTCGCCCGGCGCCTGGTGGGTGACCAGGGCGACGGTCATGCGGGGCGTACTGGCCTTGCCCGCGGAAGCGTTGGAAGCGCCTTCCTCGGACTTCTTGCCGCCGGAGCTGCTGGAGCAGCCCGCGAGCGTCAGGGCCGCTGCCGCGGCCACGGCGATCACCGGGGCGATACGGCGGGAGCGAAAGCGAGAAGAGCGTTCCATCTGTCCTGCACCTCACTGTGCGACGGGGGGAGACGGGGAGAACCTCGGCCAACCGTGAGGTTCCCGGCCCGGAGTCTGGTGTTCAGGTCCGGACCGTCGCCGCGAACGCGGCTGTTGCGCTGGGACGGGATCAAATCCCCTGACGCGCCCGCTGTCAATACTTTGTTAAGACATCATTTCACTTACAGGTCCGAATGTAAGTACAAAGTATTGACAGGCTCACTCCCCGAGGTCTACACCTGGGATGCGGCGGCCCCCTGGGATTCCGCCCTCCCGGCACAGCTCTAGGAGCGTCGCGCATGGCCGAGTCAGCCCAGCCCTACGACCTGATCACCATGGGACGCGTCGGAGTCGATCTTTACGCCTTGCAGTCTCGCGCACCACTGGCCCAGGTGGAGACCTTCGGCGAATTCCAAGGCGGTTCTGCGTCGAAGGTGACGGCGGGCGATTTCCGGCCAATCCCGACGGCTCTCACCGCGCGGACCGCCACCACGGCGCGGACGGCCACGCCCACGGCCCGCACACCGGACGACTTCCCTCTTCACCTCCGCCTCCCGTCCCGCTCGCGCCCATCGGGGCCGACACCACCCGCCCGGACGCAGCACGGCGCCCGGCCAGGACTTGACCGAAAACCTACGGTGCTGTCGAGCACCGCGCACCCCCGGGCGGTGGGGCTCGCATGACCCCGAGGAACCAGAAGCCCCCGCGCCGTGCGACCGGCCCCGGGCCACAGCGGGCCCGGCCGGTCCGCGGCCACCCGGATCACGCCCGGACCCGCGGCACCCGTCCCGACCAGCCGGTCGACGCCCGCTTCCCCCTCCCCACGGCACCGGAGAAGTCCTGATGAGCAGCCCCACCCGCCGCCTGACCGTCGCTCAGGCCCTGGTGCGTTTCCTGTCCGTCCAGTACACCGAGCGCGACGGCGTCAGGCAGCGGCTGATCGCCGGCACCTGGGGCATCTTCGGCCACGGCAACGTCGCCGGGCTCGGCCAGGCCCTCCTGGAGGCCGGCGAGGACGCGATGCCCTACCACCAGGGCCGCAACGAACAGGCGATGGTGCACGCGGCGGTCGGCTACGCCCGCCAGCTCGACCGGCTCTCCGCGATGGCGGTGACGACGTCCATCGGACCGGGCGCCACGAACCTGGTCACCGGCGCCGCGCTGGCCACCGTCAACCGGCTGCCGGTGCTGCTGCTGCCGGGCGACTCCTTCGCCACCCGGGCCGCCGACCCGCTGCTCCAGCAGCTCGAACACCCGGTCGAGGCGGACCTCACGGTCAACGACACCCTGCGCCCGGTCTCCCGCTGGTTCGACCGCGTCACCCGCCCCGAGGCGCTCATCCCGGCGGCGCTGCACGCCATGCGGGTGCTCGCCGACCCGGTCGAGACCGGCGCGGTCACCCTCGCCCTCCCCCAGGACGTGCAGGCCGAGGCGTACGACTGGCCCGAGGAGTTCTTCGCCGAGCGGATCTGGCGGGTGCGGCGCCCGGCGCCCGACCCGGCCGAACTGGCCGCGGCGGCACGGGCGATCGAGCGGGCCGCGCGCCCGCTGATCGTCGCGGGCGGCGGGGTGCACCACAGCGGGGCGGAGGACGCGCTGCGGGCGCTGGTCGACTCCACCGGCATCCCGGTCGCCTCCACCCAGGCGGGCAAGGGCTCGCTGCGCCACGACCACCCCGCCGACCTCGGCGGCATCGGCCACACCGGCACCGCGGTCTGCGACGACCTCGCGCGCGCCGCGGACCTGGTGATCGGCGTCGGCACCCGCTACACGGACTTCACGACCGCCTCGAACACCCTCTTCCAGAACCCGGACGTCCGGTTCGTCAACCTCAACATCGCCGCCTTCGACGCGCACAAGCTGGCCGCGTCGAGCCTGGTCGCGGACGCCCGCACCGGCCTCGACGCGCTCACCGAGGCCCTCGCCGGGCACCGGGTCGACGCCGGGTACGAGGCGGAGTACCGGGCGGGCAAGGAGCGCTGGGAGCGGGTCGTGGCGGCCGCCTACCGGGGCGACGACGACGCCGTGCCCACCCAGACCCAGGTCCTCGGCGCCCTGGACGCGGTGGTCGGCGACGACGACGTGGTGATCAACGCGGCCGGCTCGCTCCCCGGCGACCTGCACAAGCTGTGGCGGGCGCGCGGTCGCCGCCAGTACCACCTGGAGTACGGCTACTCCTGCATGGGCTACGAGATCCCGGCGGCGATCGGCGTCCAGCAGGCGACCCCGGACACCCCGGTCTGGGCGCTGGTCGGCGACGGCACCTATCTGATGATGCCGACCGAGATCGTCACGGCCGTCCAGGAGGGGCTGCCGGTCAACCTGCTGCTCATCCAGAACCACGGGTACGCCTCCATCGGCGGCCTCTCCGAGTCCGTCGGCGGTGAACGGTTCGGCACCGCGTACCGCTACCGGGCCGCCGACGGCACCTTCAGCGGCGACCCGCTGCCCGTCGACCTCGCGGCCAACGCGGGCAGCCTCGGCATGGACGTGCTGCGTGCCACGACGGTCCGCGAGCTGCGCGACGCCCTCGCCGCGGCCCGCGCCTCCGACCGCCCGACCTGCGTGTACGTCGAGACCGACACCGCCACCGCGACCGCGCCCCCGGCCGAGGCGTGGTGGGACGTGCCGGTCGCCGCGACCGCGTCCCGCGAGGCCGCCGTGCGCGCCCGCGAGGAGTACGAACGGCAGGTCGCCGCGCGGCGCAGGCACCTGTGACCCGGCCCGGTTCCCCCAGCCGCTCCTGACCCCGCTTCCGAGGGAGACCCGCCCCATGGCGAAGACCGGCGGCACCACCAGGTCCGCGTCCGCACCCGCGCTCGACTCCGTGGACTTCGCCCTGGACCGGGGCAGTCCCGTGCCGCTCTACTACCAGCTCGCCCAGCAGCTGGAGTCGGCGATCGAGCACGGCGTCCTCGCCCCCGGCAACCTGCTCGGCAACGAGATAGACCTGTCGACCCGGCTCGGACTGTCCAGGCCCACCGTCAGGCAGGCCATCCAGTCGCTGGTCGACAAGGGCCTGCTGGTGCGCCGCAGGGGCGTCGGCACCCAGGTCGTGCACAGCCAGGTCAAGCGCCCGCTCGAACTCAGCAGCCTCTACGACGACCTGGAGGCGGCGGGCCAGGGCCCGACCACGCGGGTGGTGCGCAACGAACGCGAGGCGGCCCGCTCCGAGGTGGCCGCCGCGCTCGGCATCGCGGAGGGCGCCGAGGTCGTCGCCCTGGAACGGCTGCGCAGCACGCACGGCCAGCCGATGGCGTACCTGTGCAACTACCTGCCCGCCACCCTGCTCGACCTGGACACCGCGCGTCTGGAGGCGACCGGCCTCTACCGCATGATGCGCACGGCCGGCATCACCCTGCACAGCGCCCGCCAGACGGTGGGCGCCCGCTCCGCCGCCCCCGAGGAGGCCGCGCGCCTCGACGAGCGGCCGGGCGCGGCGCTGCTCACCATGGAGCGCACGGCCTACGACGACACCGGCCGCGCGGTCGAGTTCGGCACCCATGTCTACCGGGCGTCCCGGTACGCGTTCGACTTCCGGCTGCTGGTCCGCCCCTGAGCCTCGCCACCACCCCCTGCATGCTTAAATGTGCGCGATAACCGGTCGGATATTGCATCAACGCGCACCGTGGGAGTCCTGTGTCCACCTCGGAGAGAGCGTCGACGTCCGCCACGGCCACCGGCTCGGCCCCGGTCCCCGCCGGGCCCGTGGTCGGCGTCGACGTCGGCGGCACCTTCACCAAGGCCGTCCTCACCGACGCCACCGGCACCGTCCTCGCCGAGGCCCACCGGCCCACCCCGAGGCCGGGACCCGGCGTCGCCGAGCGCGTCGTCGAACTGGCCGGGCGGCTCACCGAGGAACTCGGCGTGCGCGGCCCCGCGCCCCTGGCGGCGGCGGGTCTCGTCGTGCCCGGCACCGTGGACGAACGGCACGGCACGGCCGTCCACTCGGAGAACCTCGGATGGCGCGACGTGCCCTTCGCCGACCTGTTCGCCCGCCGCACCGGGCTGCCCGTCGCCTTCGGCCACGACGTACGGGCCGGCGGCCTCGCGGAGAGCCGTCTCGGCGCCGCCGCCGGGGTCCGCGACACCGTCGTCTTCCTGCCGCTGGGCACCGGGATCGCCGCCGCGCTGCTCCTCGACGGCCGCCCGTACGCGGCGGGCGGGGCCGCGGGCGAGATCGGGCACGTCCGGGTCGCCTCCGACGAGCCCTGCGTCTGCGGTCTGACCGGCTGCCTGGAGGCCGTCGCGTCGGCCGCGGCCGTCGCACGCCGCTACCGGCGCGCGTCAGGGCGGCCCGCCGACGGCGCGAAGGAGGTCGCGGCGCTGGTCGCCGCCGGTGACCCGGTCGCCGTCGCGGTGTGGCGGGAGGCGGTGGACGCCCTGGCGGCGGCGGTCTGCTGGCTGGCCGCCGTCCTCGCCCCGCACACCGTCGTGATCGGCGGCGGCCTGTCGTCCGCCGGTGACCTGCTCCTCGACCCGCTGAACCGGCGGGTGACCGACGGTCTGACCTTCCACCGCCGCCCGGTGATCACCAGGGCGCTGCTGGGCGACCGGGCGGGCGCGCTGGGCGCGGCCCTGCTCGCGGCAGAGACCGCGACCACGGGCCGGCCCACCGGAGTGTGAGGGGCCCGTCCCGCACGGGACGACGGCGCGCGCCGAGGACCGGCGCTGACGGCGGGCCCCGCCGCTCCCCGGCGGCCGGTGCGGGGAGCGGACGGGCCGGCCCGTCACACCGTCAGCAGGCTGGGCTTCGCGGCCTTGCCGACCGGCAGGAACGCGTCCGGCACCGGGTACCGCCCGAGGACGAAGCGCAGGATCGCCGCGTGCATCGCCTCGACGGGCGCGACGGTGGCCGCCGTCTCGATCCCGGACGCGCTCCGCACGTGGGACATCGCGTACAGGTACGTCTGCGCGGCCTGGTCCTCCAGCGTGAGCGCCAGCTCGGCGGCGTCGCTCACGCTGGTCGCCCTGCCGAGCGCCGCCGCCACCTCCTTCTGGTTCGACAGCGGCACATCGGTGACGGCCGGCTTGCCCGCGCCGGTCAGCACGCTGTTCCAGGTCTCGGCGTGATCGGCGTGCTGGGCCATCGCCGTCGACACGAACGTCGACACCGCCGGGGGCACGGTGCCGAGCCTGCCCGCCTTCGCGGCGGCCAGCGTCGCCTTGTAGGCGCCCACGGCCTGGTTCTCCAGCGCCACCGACAGCGCGACAAGCCGCAGGTCACCGGAGTAGCCGGCCTTGCTCGCGACATCGCCGGCCACGTCGATGCCCGCGGGCGCCGAGGCGGAGTTCCCACCGCCCGAGCAGGCCGCGAGCGCGAACGCCGCGCCCACGCCCGTGGCGCCCAGCAGGAACGTGCGACGGCCGGGGCGGGCGGCTCTCTCACGCTCCTCGTCCCTGAGCCGCTCGGCCAGCCCGGCCGCGCTCCGCCGCATCACCGGCAGGGTCGCCCGGTGCGCCTCGTCCGTCTCCCGGGTGAGCCGGGTCAACTGCTCCTCGCTGACGGGCAGTTCACGGCCGCCGCGCGCGGTACTCACGTGACGGCTCCTTCGGTGATCGGGGAGGCCTTGCCGGTGGGGTAGAACGCGTCGGGGAAGCCGACACCGCCCACGTCGGCCGGGAGTCCGGCGACGTCCGTCGGGATCGCGACGAGGCTCTCGTCACCGGCCTTCAGGAGCGCCTGCACCGCGAGCAGCGTCGCCCGGTGCTGCGCCTCGACGGGCGCCACCGAGCCGAACAGCCGGCGCAGCCGGGCGTCGCCGACCTGGCCGACGTTCTTGGTGTAGGTCTGCGCGGCCACGTCCTCGAGGGAGATCGCCAGCCTCACCACGTCCGCCGAGCCCTTGAGCGTCGGCAGGGTCTGCTTGACGACGGCCGCGTACTTCGGGTCGGTGCCGGTCTGCGCCGTGCCGCCGCCCTGGGTGGCCGCCGCGTTGAACGCCTTGGCGTGCTCCTCGTGCTGCCGCATGGTCTTGGTGAGGAAGGCCAGCACCGTCCTGTTGCCGTCCTTGATGAACGCCAGCCCCGCGGCCGTCCGGTAGACGCTCACCGCCAGGTTCTCCAGCGACGCGGCGGTCTGGAGCGCCATGATGTCGTTCTTCGACGTCGCGGCCACGGCCCGGCCCGAGCCGAACAGCGCCGCCGCGCCGAGCGCCCCGGCCGGCACGCCGCCGCGCCGCCACCACCGGGCGTCGGGCTCGTTCGCCTCGCCGAAGTCGGCCAGGGCGCGGCCGGTGATCCGCAACGCGTCGCTGTTCAGGTCCTGTGACCGCTCGGTGAGTTGTTCCAGCAGCCGGGTGTCGATGCGCTGTCCGCCCATCACACCCCCTCTCCGTGTCGGCACCCGCACCACCGCGGGCACGCCCACCGACCACCCAACCGGCGCCCCCTCACGACCGCCCTCCGCCGGTCGGCCGTCCGGTCTCCTCCTTCACCCGATCGAGAGGCGGGGACGCGGGTCGTCCATGACGCCCCGGGAGTGTGGGATTCCGGTGCCCCCGCGCCGTCCGGGACGTCGCGGGGGTCGGCGCGGCCGCCCGCGAGCACAATGGGCGTCATGTCGCATACGCCCGACCCCCTGGGCCGCCTCGAGTTCTTCCCCGGTCAGGAGACACCGGCGCAGCGGGCCGACCGGAACCTGGTCGAGCTTCTGCAGGAGCTGCGGGTCGTGCAGACCGGTGTGCAGATCGTCTTCGCGTTCCTGCTCGGGGTGGCGTTCACCGCCCGGTTCCCGTCCCTCGACCGCTTCGAACGCCTCACCTACGTCGTCACGTTGCTCCTGACGGTCGTCTCCTCGGCGGTCCTCGCGACCCCGGTCGCCCTGCACCGGGCCCTCTTCCACCGGGGCGCCAAGACCCGCATCGTCGAACTCTCCACCCGGCTCGCCGAAATGGGCCTGTTCTTCCTGGCCCTCGCGTTGAACGGGGCCGTCCTGCTGATCATCGACGTGGTCCTCGGCAGGACCGCGGCCTGCGTCGTGACCGCGCTGACGCTGCTCCTCTTCACCGGCCTCTGGTTCGTCCTGCCGAAGACGCTGCGCCGGCCGGCCCCGCCGCTGCCGCCGCCTCCGCCGCCGTCGGCCCCGCGCCCTTCCGCCTGACGGCGCCGGGCGGGCGCGAGGTCAGGTGCGCAGCGCGTCGGCGGTGAGGTGGGCGAGCTGCCGGGAGACGCCCTGGCGGAGGGTGGTGCGCGGCGCCCAGCCCAGCAGCTCCGCCGCGCGCGACCGGTCGGCGAGCGTGGCGTCCACGTCGCCGGCCTGGGCGGGCAGGCGGACGACGGGCACCGGGTGGCCGGTCAGCTCCTCGACGGTGGACAGCACCTCCGCCACGCTGGTGCTGACGCCGGCCCCGACGTTGATGACGCTCGTGCCGGCGGGGCGGGTCGCGGCGGCGACGGCGGCGCGGACGACGTCGCCGACGAAGGTGAAGTCGCGGGAGTGGCCGCCGTCCCCGTACAGCGTCAGTTCAGGGCCGCCGAGGGCCGCCGCCAGGGCCCGGCCGATGAGCATGTCGGGGCGTTGGCGGGGACCGTAGACGGTGAACAGCCGCAGCACCACCGCGGTGAGCGTGGCGCCGGCCTGGCCCGCGTGGGCCAGGCAGAGCTGCTCCCCGGCGAGTTTGCTGACCGCGTAGGGGGATTCGGGGTGCGGTGCGGTCGTCTCTTGGGTGGCGCCCGCGCCGCTGCCGTAGACGCTGGAGGAGGAGGCGTAGACGAGGCGCGGAACGCGGGCTTCCTCGCAGGCCGACACCACGCGTTCGGTGGCGAAGACGTTGCTCGACGCGTACTCGCCGAACCGCTCGCCCCACGAGCCGCGCACCCCGGGCAGCGCGGCGAGGTGGAAGACCGCGCGGGAGTGCCGGAACAGGACGGCGAGCGGGCAGGTCCGCAGGTCGGCGGTGACCAGGGAGAAGCGGGGGTGTGTGAGGGCACGTTCCAGATGGAGCGCCGCCGCCGGGTCGGTGTGGGGAGCGCGGCGGTCCACGCCGACGACGGTGTTCCCGTCGGCGAGGAGTGCCTCGACGAGGTGCGAGCCGATGAAGCCCGCGGCCCCGGTGACGACGACTCTGCTCGGTGCCTGCCGCTGATCGCTGCCGTGGCGCACGGAACCCCCTGGACGCGTGGATCGGATCAGTCGTTGACGGCCGCGGTGTCCGCCGCGTGGCGGCCGGCGGACGAGAGGGCGGCGCCCCCGGTGGCGGGCGCCCCGAGTTCGCCTGTGCCCAGCGGTACGAGGCCGGCGAGGACCTGGTCGGCGCGGTGGCGCCAGGTGTAGCGCGCGAGGAACTGCCGCCTGGCCTCCTCGCCGAGCGAGGCGCGCAGCCGCGGATCGGCGATCAGCGCGGTGAGGGCGTCGGCCCACGCGTGCGGCGCGTCGGACGGGCGCAGCAGGCAGTTGACGCGGTCCTGGAGCACCTCGCGCAGGACCGGGAGGTCGGAGGCGACGATGGCGCGGCCGTGCGCCATGTACTCGAACAGCTTCATCGGGGAGGTCCAGCGGCCGATCTCGTCGAGCCTGCCCCAGGTGTAGACCTTCGGCTGGTGCGGGGCGAGGACGACGTCGAACAGCGGGAAGTACCGGTGGAGTTCGGAGGGCGGCCGGTGCCCGTGGAAGTACAGGTTGGGGTGCGGGCAGGACTCCTCCCAGCGGGCCCGGTCCTCGGTGGTGCCGCCGACCAGATGGAAGTCGAAGCCGGGCAGCAGCCCGGCGAGCTCGATGATCAGGTCGATGCCGCGCCCGTCGTAGAGGTGCCCGACGTAGCCGATCGTCGGCGCGTCGGGGCGTCCGGGCAGCGGGGGCGGTCCGGCCATGGTGGCGGCGTCCGGCGGGTCGGCGCAGTCGGGGGCGACCTCGATCGGCAGCGTGCCCAGGTCCGGGTACGCCGCCCGGAGGTCGTGGGCGAGCGCGTGGGTGACGACCACGATCCGCGCCAGCCGCGGATGGCTGAGCAGGGCCCTCTCCGCACCGTCGGGCAGATCCCTGCGCAGTTGGTGGACCTCGTACACGAACGGGGCCAGGTCGGCGGTGACGGCCAGGGTGTGCGGGTCCCTGGCGTAGAGGAGGTCGGGGACGGCGTCACCGGTCAGCAGGTCTCTGATGTCCTCGCCGCGCCTGCGGTAGCCGTCCGGGGTGTAGTCGGGGGCGGGGACCAGCCGGATCGGGAAGCGGTGCCTGACGCCGTAGTAGGTGTACGGGTCCTGGTCGGTGTAGGTGCCGGGCAGGGAGTACAGGGTGACGTCGTGCCCGGCACCGGTGAACGCGTCGCACATGCGCATGACGTGGACGCCGTTGGCGAAGAAGGAGGGGATGCTGCCGCCGTGCAGGTACGCGATGCGCATGGTTACCGCTCTCCGCTCTCGTCGATCCGGTCGGCCGGTGTGGGCGCGGCCGGTCGGGGGCGCCGCCCGCGGTCGGCCGGTGCTGACGCGGCCGGTCGTGGGCGCCGGCCGCGGCCCGGGGTCCGGTGGACCGGGCCCGGTGGGGGCACGGGGTTCTCCTGGAGCCGGGTGCGAGCCGTCCTGGCGCCCGCCGCCCGGCTCACCAGCGCACCGGCAGGGTCCGCGGGGACCGGGTGATCTGGCCGCGCTTCCACTCCGGGCTGCCCGCCGCGCACAGGGTCGGGAGGCGCCGCGCCAGAGCCGCGAGCGCCTCCTGGAGCTGCACCCGGGCGAGTTGCGCCCCGACGCAGAAGTGGGCGCCGTGCCCGAAGGCCAGGTGGGCGGGGGCGGCCCGGGTCAGGTCGAGCAGGTCGGGTGCGGGATGGACGTCCTCGTCGTGGTTGGCGGACGAGGTGAGCGCGATCACCGCCTCGCCCTCCGCGATCTCCACCCCGCTCAGCGTCACGGTCCCGGTGGTCACCCGCAGGTTCGCCCCGACGGTGACCTGCGCGTACCGCAGGAGTTCCTCGACGGCGTCGGGGATCCGGCGCGGTTCACGGACCAGCAGGTCGTAGCGGTCCGGCTGGTCGAGCAGCAGGTGGATCAAGCCGGCGAGGCGGTCGGCGGTGGTGCCGTAGCCGCCGGCGAGCAGGACGACGCAGAACGAGATCAGCTCGTCCTGGCTCAGCCGGTCGCCCGCGTCCCGGGCGGCGATGAGCGCGCTGAGCAGGTCGTCGCCCGGGTGGGCGCGTTTGGCGGCGACGAGCCGGGCCAGGTAGCCGGTCATGTCGTCGACCGCCGCCGTGACCTCGGCGTCCGGCATCGCGGTGAGGCTGCGCAGCGCGTCGTTCCACGCGTCGAGCCGGTCGCCGTCGACGCGGGGCGTCCCCAGCAGGTCGCAGATCACGGTCAGCGGCAGCGGCCGGGTGAAGCCCGCGACGGCGTCGGCGGGCGTGGGCCGTCGTTCCAGGTCCGTCAGCAGTTCGTCGGCCAGCAGCGCGATGGCGCCGCGCATCGTCTCGGCCCGGCGTCCGCCGAGGGCGGGCGCGACCAGCCGGCGCAGCCGGGAGTGGTCGGGCGGGTCGGCGGCGAGGATCGAGTCGGGCAACGTGGTCGTGCGGGCGTACCGCGGTCCCGAGCCCCGGGTCGCCCGTGCCCGGCTGAAGCACGGGTCGGCCAGCACCCGGCGCACGTCCGCGTGCCGGGTGACCAGCCACGCGGTGTCCCCGCTCGGCATCCGGACCCGGACGACCGGGGCGCTGTGGCGCAGTTCGGCGAACTCGGGCAGGGGGTCGAGGCCGTCCCGGTGCGGGAAGGGGAACTCCCTGAGCTGTTCCGGCTGGTTCATCGGGGCCTCCGTCGACGCGTCAAGGGGTGGCCGTCCTGGTCGGCGCGCTGGTCGGGTGGTGGGTCAGGGGCGTTCGTAGACGGAGACGTGGTAGGCGCTGTCGCCCGTGAAGGGCGCCCCGGTCCAGCCGCCCCAGCGCTCCTTGAGACGCAGGCCCGCCTGAGCGGCCATCAGGTCCAGCTCCCCGTGTCCCGCGTAGCGGAACGCGACGCGCAGGTGCCGGGTGGCTCCGCCCTCGTGGACGACGTAGTGCGAGTGGTAGCGCTGCGCCGCGGTGTCGAGCCTGCGGTGGCACAGCACCAGGAGGTCCTCGCCCTCGGCGACGATCTCGGGTCCGGCCGCCGCCAGCGCCTCGGGCACATGGGCGTCGAGCACGAACAGGCCGCCCGGTGCCAGCCGCGCCGCCGCGTTGCCGAAGCAGCGGACCTGGGCCGCCTGGTCGGGCAGTTCCGCGAAGGTGCCGCCGGCCAGGTAGACCAGGCTGAAGCTGCCGTCGACGGGCACCTCGGCGAAGTCGCCGACGGTCACCGGGATCTCGTCGCCGCCCGGCTTGGCCCGCAGCCTGCGCACCATCGCCTCGGACCCGTCGACGCCGTGCACCGCCAGACCGCGTGCCCGCAGCGGCAGGGCGACGCGGCCGGTGCCGACGCCGAGTTCGAGGACCGGCCCGTGACCTGCGAGGGCGGCGAGCGCGTCGACGGTCGCGCCGGTGATCCCCGGTTTGCCGAACCAGCGGTCGTAGTCGTCGGCGAAGTCGGCGGCGTAGCCGGGGCTCGGCCGCGCGGTGTCGGATGGCATGGGGCTCCTAGCCGAAGGGGTGGGGGTGCCCGGGTCCGGTCCCGGACGGCAGCGGGCGGGTGCCGGGGGCGAGCACGCGGACCACCTCGACCCCGGCGTCGCGGGCGGCGGCCGAGGTGCTGTCGATCAGGACGACGTCCTGACCGGTGTGAACGGCGAGCACGTCGAGCGGGTCCGGCGCGGGGCGGGGCGGGGGCGGGGGTGATGGCGGGGACGGCGCCGATGGCGCGCCGGGCGCGCGCGGGTTCGGTTTCGCGCCGGGCGCGCGCGGGTTCGGTTTCGCGCCGGGCGCGCGCGGGTCGGATGTCCCGCCGTACGCGAACGGATCTGACGTCGAGGCGTACGCGGGCGGCTCCGACGTCGAGGCGTACGTGGGTGGGGCGGCGGCGGAGAACGGACCCACGTTCCACAGCGCCAGGCTGTCCTGGCGGTGGAAGGCCCACAGCGCGTGCTGGACGGCGGTCGTCGGTGGCGTCGTCCCGTGCCAGCGCGCCCAGGTCGTGCGGGCCACCGGGGTGCGGATGCTCCACCGGACCATGAGCGCCTCGTAGGCGGCTTTCTCGGTGAGCGCCGCGAGCGTGTCCGCCGGTCCGCAGCGGGCCCCGAACGCCTGGCCGGTGCCGTCAGGCCGGTGCAGGCACACCACGACGCAGGCCGTGGCGGGCGGGGCGGGGAGGGCGAAGGCCGTCGTGGTGAGCGCGCTGTCGTCGAGGTGGGCGGCGAGCACCGGCGGGGCGTCGAACGGGATCAGGTGCGGTGGCCGGTCCGTGAGCCCGTACCAGCTGCGCCGTACGAGGTCGCGTTCGAGTACTTCCCATGCCGCGTGGCGTACCGCTGCCCGCCGGTCGGGGTGGGCCGCGATGCCGGTGGAGCCCGCCGTCCTGGCGGCGTCGCAGCCGGCCGGGGGCCGGTGCTGGAGGAAGGCAGCGCCCGCCGGGACGCACACCTCGGCGCCGCCCGCGGTCCGGCCGCGCACCCAGAGCCGTCGGGTGTCGGCGCCCGGGTGCGGTTCGAGGACGGGTGTCCCGGTGCGGCGCAGTTCCGCGCGGGTGCCGACCAGTTCGGCGGCTGCTTCGGCCGCGCGCCCCGCCATCACGTTGCCGAGCCGCTCCAGCAGCTCACCGCGCGCGCCGACGGCGACCTGGTCGCGGTCGTGGCCCGCGGCGCTGCCGACGAGGACCGGCGCTCCCCCGGCGGCGCTGGTGCCGTCGAACGCGGCGGAGCGGGCCGCCACCCGCGCGAACAGCAGGTCGGGCCGGCCCGGGTAGGGCGCGAACACCTGGGGTGTCCAGGGCGTCACGCGGCCGCTCCGATGAGCCCGTCGCACTCCGCGAGCAGCTCTTTCCCGTGGTCCGTGAGCCGGCCGGTGTGCGTGCCCAGGGTGTCCACGGCCTGGTGGGCTCCGCGCAGGAGGGTGGCGCGCCGCGAGTCGACCGCGGGGCCGAGACCGGTGAGCCGCCGGTAGAGCTCCACGCTGCGGGCCAGCACCACGGTCTGCTGGAACAGGCCGGTCAGCGGCCGGGGGTCGGCCCGCAGCGGGGTCTCGACGAGCAACTCCCGGACGCGGCCGGTGCCGTCGGCGTCCCGCGGCTGGTCGCTGTGGGCGTCGCCGGGGGCGTCGTCGGGGGTCAGGAAGGGGGCGGTCAGGGCGGCGGCGTTGCACCGGGTGTGGGTGCCCTCGTGCACCAGGGCCTCGGCGAACCGCACGGGACCCGGGAGCCCGGCGGCACTGTCCGTCAGCCGGGCCCGGTGCACCAGGACGGCACCGTGGACGGTGAAGTCGGTGAACCCGTCGATGGCCTCGCCGTCGAGCAGCGCGATCTCGGTGACCGTCTCCCGCACCTCGGCGGCGGCTTCGGGCCAGACCCGGCCGAGCAGGCCGAGGGCCGACGTCAACGCCGCGCGCTCGCGCTCGTCCCACACGGTGAGGACGGCGGTGACCGGCTGCCCGTCGGCGCCCTTGCGCTCCGGGATGGCGCGCAGCGCCCGGGTCACGCTCCGGTTCAGATGGTCCTGCGGGTCGGCGGGGCCGAAGGCGGCGGGCGGCACCTGTCCGAGGCGTGCGGCCAGACGGCTCTGCCGCTCCGGTGCCAAGGGGCCTGACCGCAGGGCGTGTTGGGCGAGGTGGGCGACCTCGGCCGCCGCCGGATGGCGCAGCGTGTCGGGCTCGGGCGGCGTCAGCTCCGCCCGTTCCAGTACGCGCCGCAGGCGCCGCAGCACCTGGGTCCGCTCGTGGACGGCCTCCTGGGCATCCGGTTCGACGCGCATGCACCCTCTTCCGGGTTCTCGGCAGCGACGTGCGGCGGGCCCGGGAAGGCCCGCCGCGCAGGTGCGATGTGCGGGGGTGCCGTCAGGACTCGTCGCGCGAGGGAATGTCGACCATCAGCGCGAGCTCGGGAAGGTCTTCGTCCGTGAGCTGCTCGATTTCCTCGTTCATGGAGGATTCCTTTCACCTCACCGGCCCTACCGTGCTCGGTCGGGTTCACCGGCAGGAGAATCGTCAGGGGAGAAACCGGCGAGGCCAACAACGGAGCGGGAAAAGCAGCGGGTATCAGGACAGCGGCACATCGTCCCGAACGCGCTCCTCGACACCGCGGCGGATCATGTCGAGCACCGACGCCACCCGCCGGCCCCCGCCCCGCCCGCGGGCTCGACCTCCGCGCACTGAGAAGCGGAGAAAGAACATGCGCCGACGCGGCGGCCACGATCCATACGAGGTGCCGAACGGCGGACCGGTCCCGGCCACGGAGCCGGTTCCAGCCCGGGTCGAAGATGGCTGATTGCGACGGCCTTTCACCCGAAAAAAGGGCCGGGTAATTTGAGGCGACACCCCTCTCAGCGCCGCACAGTCACCATTCTCACCATTGCACCGGCACGGTCGCCGGAAATTGCATATGCCTCTGGAAAGAGAATTCCGCGGGGAGGGGAGCAAGGGGGGCACAGCGCGCGTGGACGAAGGGAAAGCACATGGCGGACGACTGGACGGTCGAGGTCGACACCCGTCGCTGCATCGGCTCAGGCGTGTGCGCGAGCACCGCCCCAGGCCGCTTCACACTGAACAACACCGGCAGATCACAACCGACCACCCCCACGGTCACCCCGGAAGACCGCGTACTGGACGCCGCGTTCACGTGCCCGATGGAGGCCATCACGATCACCGACCGGGGAACGGGGCGGAGCGTCTTCCCTGAGGAGGGGGTGGGGGGTGTGATCGGGGGTGGGGGTGTGATTGGGGGTGCGGGTGGGACTTGGGGTGCGGGTGGACTTGGGGTGCGGGTGCTCCTGGGGCGTGCGTGATCCCGTCACGGTGGCGGGCCGCCGTCGGCAACCACGCGCCCAACGCCAGACCACCGTCTACGGCGAGGGCAACCTGCCAGGCGACAACGAACCGGAGATCAAAGCGGCCTCGGTAAGACCCAGAACCACACCACACTCAAAAAGGGCTTGGTGACTTGACCGCGAGTACGGCACCATCGATCGCGGCCTGCACAGGCGGATTCGCGGTGTTCTGCGCAGGAATGGGATTCCTTCGATCCTGGAGCATGGATCGTGGTCGGCGTTTATGTCCTAATGCCCGAAATACTCGCAGCGCTTCGATGACGAGCAGCAACGGAACAACATGGCTGCTCATATGTCGACGGATCCGCGCGGATCACCCCCGGTCCCGGTCGACCGCCGGGGGCCCGCGCGGCTCCCCCTCAGCGCCCCGACGTGGGAGGAGTCGGCCACGCAGCGGGACGCTCACGCCGCGGCAGCAGCGGCTCCATGCGGTCCCACAGCTCATCCGACACGATCCCCGGTGACGTCCTCACGTCGCACGGGCGCCGGCCCGGGGGTGGCCGTGCGGACCGGGCGGCCCACGCGGAGACCGGCTCAGTCCCAGAACTCCCGCAAGGCCGCGTTGACGAGGGCGGGTTCCTGGGTGTGCGGGTAGTACCCGGGGACCCGCAGCAGCTGGCCGGCGAGCGAGCCGGTGAGGGACTCGGCCACGGCGGTGAGGGGCAGCCCCACGTGCTCGCGGTACGCGGTCGGCGCGTGCTCCCAGGTCCCGCAGATCACCAGGACCGGCAGGGCGGCGCCCCGGATCGCCTCCAGCGGGATGTCCGCCTCCCAGATGGGACGCTCCCTCATGGATGTGGCGACGGCACGGAGCCGGCGGGGCGTGGGCTCGGGCATGTCCATCCCCAGCCCTTCGGTGGACGCCCGGAGATACTGCTCCGGCGTGACGTCCTCCGGGATGCCCGGGGCACCGTCGCGCACCCGGTCGAGGAGGCCGGCGACGACGGGATGGTGCGCCGCGGCAGAGAAGGCGGAGGGCTGGATGAGGGCGAGGGAACGGACGAGGTCGGGCCGGCGCGCGGCGGCGATGAGCGCGGCGACGGCGCCGTTCCCGTGCCCCACGAGATGAGCGCCGCCAGGCCCCACGGCGAGCGCCTCGTTGCCGAGGACCTCCACAACGTCCTCGGCATCGACGTCGACGTCACTGCGCGCGATGTCGGGACTGTCGCCGTAGCCCTGGCGGTCCATCAGGAGGAGTTGCCGGCTGTCGGCGAGGGGGCGCTGCGCGGCGAACCCGTACGTGGAGTCGCTGCCCCAGGTGAAGATGTTGTGGACGAACAGCGCCGGGGCGGCGGCCACCGTGGTCACCGGGACCGTCGAAGCCGTCCGGGCCCCGCTGCCCGCCGCCTTCTCGCGGTCGTCCCACACGGTCACGTGCACGGCCATTACTCGCCCTTCCGAAGCTGAGGAACGCTGAACAGCCGGTCCAGATGCACGTCGATCGCGGCGAGCGCGTCCTCGGGCTCGATCACGTCGAGTTCGATCAGGGAGGTGAAGCCGGTGAGGGCGAGGAGCAGGTTGGTCTCGGTCGCCGGGTCGCGGCCGGAGTCGATGTGCCCGTCGGCGATCGCCTGGCGGACCAACTGCTCGACAAGGGACCGCCCTTGGACGAGGCCGCGGCGCGCCTGCTCGTGCACGGCCCGGTCGTGCAGCGCCTCCAGGACGTAGGCGGCGCTCATCCGGCTTGTCGCGCGGGCGTCGGCGTGCAGGGGGAGCATCTCCGCGAGCGTCAGTCGCAGCACGTCACGGGGGTGCGGACGGTCACCGAGCTTTTCGAGCCCCTGGTGTACGCGCGCCGAGGTCTGCTCGGACGCGAAATCCATGGCGAACGAGAGCATGGCGGTCCGGGACGCGAAGTAGTGCTGCAACTGCCCGAGTGACATACCCGCCTCCCGCGCCACCACGCGCATCGTCAGCTGGGTGACGCCGCGCCGCTCCACCACCCGCCACAGCGCGCGGGCGATCGCTTCGCGGCGCCCGCGGTGATCCACCTGTTTGGGCATCGCCGGCCCCTCCCTCCTGACCGGGAACCGTTCCAATACAGTCGACATAATACGCCTGACCCAGAACCATGGAGTCCACGCGACGGAAGGGCACGTCATGTCGGGACAGCCGAAGGTACGGACCGCGGAAGGCGTCGTGCAGGGGCGCCGGCGGCAGGGGCACGCGGTGTTCCGCGGCATCCCCTACGCCCAGCCCCCGGTCGGAGCGCTCCGCTTCGCCGCGCCCGCGCCGCCGCACCGCTGGGACGGGACGAGGCAGGCGGTCGAGTTCGGCCCCCTGGTGCCGCTGTCCCTGCCGATCGACGTGCGCCCGCAGGGCACCGACTGGCTGACGCTCAACGTCGGCACTCCGGATCCGGGCGCGGCGGGACTGCCGGTGCTGGTGTGGATCCCCGTGGGCGGCTACCTCTCGGCGGCGTCGAGCGACCCGATGTACGACCCGGCTGCTCTGGCGAAGGCGGGAGTCGTCGTGGTGACCCTCAACTGCCGCGTGGGCGCGGAGGGATTCGCGTTCCTCGACGACGTGCCGCCCAACCGCGGATTCCTCGACCAGATCGCGGCGCTCGAGTGGGTGCAGCGCAACATCGCCGGCTTCGGAGGCGACCCCGGCCGGGTCACCGTGGGCGGGCAGTCGGCCGGGGCGGGCTCGGTCGCCGCCCTGCTGTCGATGAAGTTCGCGCGCGGCCTGTTCCGGCGGGCCATCGCCCATTCGGTGCCGGGGCTGCGCAGCACCCCCGCGCTGGCACGGGAGGTCACCGCCGCGTTCGCGGACCGGCTCGGCGCGGCGGCCCCCACCGCCGAGGCCCTGCGCGACCTCGACCCGTGGCACCTGGCCGCCGAGCTGACCGCCTTCAACGCCGGCCTCCCCGCGCACCGGGAGAGCTGGGGACGCCTCGCGGACACCGGCACCGCGCTGTGCCCCGTCGTCGACGGCGAGGTCCTCCCGGAAACACCCGGGCCCGCGCCGGCCGAAGCGCGCGCGAGCGGGACCGAACTGCTCGTCGGCCACACCCGGGACGAGTTCCGGTACTTCAGCGTCGTGAGCGGACGGTACGGCACCTTCACCGAGGAGGACGCCCACGCGGCCCTGAACCGGCACGCCCCGCGACCGGACGGCGCGCGGGCCTACCGTGCCGCGTTCCCGCAGGCAGGCCCGGAGGAGTTGGTGGAGACGGTGTACTCCGACGCCCTATTCCGCATGCCGTCACAGAGACTGGCCGAGGCGAACGCCGCAGCCGGTGGCACCTCGTACCTGTTCGAACTGTGTTGGGCCGCCCCGGCCCTCGACGGCATCCTGGGCGCCTGCCACAGCCTCGACGTGCCCCTGGCGTTCGGCACGCTGGACAGCCCCGCCGGTGTCCAGCTCATCGGCGAAGAGCCGACTCCCGAGGCCGTCGCGCTCTCCCGCGAACTCCAGGAGGCATGGGTCCGCTTCGTCACCACCGGCGACGCGGGGTGGCCCGCCCACCGGCCCGACGGTCACCTCACCCGCGTCCTGGACACCGAGTCGAAGACTCTCCCCTACCCCGAACAGGCATCCCGCCAGATCTGGGAAGGCCACTCCCCCACCCCCTTCGACCTTCCGTGACGGTCCGGCCCAGCCGCTACGGCTGCCGCACCGCGGCCCTCCCGCCCGTCGGGGACAGCGTGAACTGCTCCCTCGAAGAGCTTGAACACGACCGCCGGCCGGCCCCGTCAGCCGACGACACGGGGTGCCCGTGACAGGCATGACACCGGCATGCCCTGCGGACGGACCGGCGCACCCTGGGCCCTCCTGGTTCCGGGCGTCGGACTCCGCACCCCACCCACACTTCGACCTCCACGCCGCGGCCACCCGGCTCCGTCGGGACTCGTCCTGACCTGACATCGCCGCATGAGCCGACTACTTCCCGCACGCGCGCGACCGAGCCCGACGCCGACGCCGACGCCAACGCCGACGCCGACGCCCCCGAGGCCTTCGCCCCACGGGACGGACGCGACCACAGCCCGCGACACCCGCTCCCCGCCCGTGACACCCGCTCCCCGCCCACGGCACCGGGAATCCCGGCGTCAGGCCCCCGCGTCGGGAGATGCGAAGCTGGTGGGTATGGATATACGTCGCAGGAACAACGTCACCGTCACCGGCCGTGTGGACGGGCCGGTGCTCCTGCTGGCGCACGGGTTCGGCTGCGATCAGAACATGTGGCGCCTGGTGGCTCCCACGCTGGCCGAGAGCTACCGGGTGGTGCTCCTCGACTACGTGGGCTCGGGCCGGGCGGACCCGTCCGCCTGGGACGAGCGGCGTTACAGCTCCCTGGAGGGCTACGCGCAGGACGTACTGGAGGTCTGCGAGGAACTGGACCTGCGGGACGTGACGTTCGTGGGGCACTCGGTCAGCGCGATGGTCGGGGTACTCGCGGCGGCGAAGGCCCCGCAGCGTCTGTCCCGGCTGGTGATGGTCGCTCCCTCGCCCTGCTACATCGACGACGACGGTTACCGGGGCGGGTTCAGCGCCGAGGACATCGACGAGCTGCTGGAGTCGCTGGAGTCCAACTACCTGGGCTGGTCGGCGGCGATGGCCCCCGTGATCATGGGGAACGCGGACCGGCCGGAACTCGGCCAGGAGCTGACCGCCTCGTTCTGCGCGACCGACCCGCACATGGCCGGTGTCTTCGCCCGCACGACGTTCCTGTCCGACAGCCGCCAGGACCTGAAGACGGTCGCGGTGCCGACGCTGATCCTGGAGTGCCGGCAGGACGTGATCGCTCCCCCGGAGGTCGGCGCCTACGTCCGCGACACGGTTCCCGGCAGTCGGCTGGTGACCTTGGAGGCGACAGGGCACTGCCCGCAGCTGAGCGCGCCACAGGCCACCGCGAGGGCGATCACCGACTTCCTACGGCAGGCGTGATGATGTGCCGCACCGACCAGGGGCCGGAGCCGGGTGAGGAGCAGGACGTAGCCGCCACGGACGCGGTGTTCACCTCGCTGTTGGAGGACAGTACCGAGGAGCTGTACGAGCAGGCGCCGTGCGGGTATCTGTCGACGCTGATGGACGGCACCATCGCGAAGATCAACGCCACGCTGCTGGGATGGCTGGGCCTGGACCGTTCCCGGGTGGTGGGGCGGATGCGGTTCACCGACCTGCTCACCGTGGGCGGCAAGCTCTACCACGAGACGCACTTCGCGCCGCTGTTGCAGATGAAGGGGGAGATCAGCGGCATCGCCCTGGACATCAAGGCCGCAGGCAAGCAGCGGATGCCGGTGCTCGTCACCTCGAAGGTGAAGACCAGCGAGAACGGTGAGCCCCTGCTGATTCGCACCACCGTCTTCGACGCCCGCGACCGCCGCGCCTACGAGGCGGAGCTGCTGCGCGGCCGCAAGGCGGCGGAGGAAGCACGCAGGCGGTCCGAGGCCGACCGCGCCCGGCTCCAGGAAGCTCTCGCCGCCCTCCAGCAGAGCCTGCTGCCCACCGAGCTGCCCGCGGTACCTGGCCTGGAGGCCGGCTCCTACTACCACACGGCCTCCCCTGATCTGCTGGGCGGAGACTTCTACGACCTGTTCCCCCTGGACGGCGGCCGGTGGGCGTTCTTCCTCGGTGACGTGTGCGGCAAGGGCCCCCAGGCCGCCGCGGTCACCTCGCTGGCCCGCTACACCCTGCGTGCCGCCGCCCTGCACGACGCCGACCCCGTCACCGCGCTGACCACGTTGAACACGGTGCTGCACGAGCGGTACGCCAGCGGCGAGGGCCGGTACTGCACCGCCATATTCGGTGTTCTCGAACCGGCCGACGACGGCCACGTCGGGCTGCACCTGGCTTCCGGTGGCCATCCCTCCGCACTGATCAAGCGTGCGGACGGCAGCGCCGACTACCTCCCCACCCCGGGCGGGCTGCTCGTCGGCGTCCTGCCCCAGGCCCCGTTCACCGCCGCCCGCGCCGACCTGCTGCCCGGCGACACCCTGCTCCTGTACACCGACGGCCTGACCGAGGCGCGCACCGGAACCGGGCGCGAGCTCTACGGGGAGGACGCCCTGCGCGCCTTCATCGCCGCCCACCCGCCGACGGGCCCCAAGGCACTGATCACCGCCCTGAGCGAACTGCTCGCCTCCTTCGGCGACGGCCTCGACGACGACACCGCGCTGCTCGCCCTCGGCGTGCCCGCGCCCCTTCCCACCCCCGGGAGCGAAGATCTGACATGAGAGCACTCACGATCACCGCCCGAGACGCCGGCACCGGTCCCGTACTGGAGATCACCGGTGACCTCGACCACCACACAGCGCCCGAACTGCGCGAGGCCGTGGACGGCCTGACCGTTGCCGCGGGGCAGGTGTTGGTCCTGGACCTGGCCGGTCTGGACTTCTGCGACTCCAGCGGGATCAGCGCGTTGCTGTCGGCCCGGAGCGTGGCCGTCGAACACGGCGGTCAGATAGCCCTGGCCGCGGTTCCCGCCAACACCGCCCGCATCCTGGGCATCGTCGGCCTGGACCAGGTCTTCGCCCTCTACCCGGACGCCGCGACGGCTACCGCCCGCAGCTCCGCCACCGGCTGATCCTGCGCCGGCGCCCCGGCGGCCCCGTCAGCCGGGACGTTCGGCGTGCGGTCAGGGGTGCCGGTCCCCAGGAACGGCCGAGGGGCGGTCTCGGATTACTCCGAAACCGCCCCTCACCTGCGACTGTCTCCAGTCGGGACGACAGGATTTGAACCTGCGACCCCTTGACCCCCAGTCAAGTGCGCTACCAAGCTGCGCCACGTCCCGGTGTCTCGCACGCGGTGCGACCGCGTGATCGTGCGGACAGTACTTTACCCCACGTCCGAGGCCACGCCGAAGACGGTCCCCGCACGGCACAATCGGCTGTATGAGCGGTACGAGCGGCGTCGGGGACGGTAGTGACGGGCGGGACCGGGACGGCGACGGGCGGGCGCGGAACGCGCGGCCCCGGGACGGCCTCGGGCGGCCGCTGCCGTACGGCACGGCGGGGGTGGCCCGGCAGCCCGAGGGGATCGTGCGGGCGCCGGAACAGACCGTCGTGGAGGCGCAGGCGCTGTTGGACGCGGGGAAGCCGTTCCACGCGCATGAGGTGTTCGAGGACGCCTGGAAGTCGGGACCCGCGGAGGAGCGGGCGCTGTGGCGGGCGCTCGCCCAGGTCGCCGTCGGGCTCACCCACGCCGCGCGCGGCAACCTCACCGGCGGGGTCCGGCTGCTGCGGCGCGGCGCCGGGGGCGTCGAGGAATGGGCTCGGGATTCCGGGCGGGCCAGGCCCCACGGGATGGATCTGGGCGGCGTGACGCGGTGGGCCAGGGCGCTGGCCGACCACGTGGAGGCGACCGGAGACGTCGTCGACGCGGCGGCGCGGGCACCCAGACTGCGGGGATGACAGGCCCGCCTGCACGCGCGGAGACGGCAGGGTGAAGGGCGCCTCCGCACCACCGCCTCCCCCGCACTCACCCACCTCCCCCGCACGCACTCGCCCGTCCTCCCGCCCCACGAACTCCCGCCCTGCCCACTCACCCGGCACCCTCGGTGCCCCCGTTGTCAGTGGCGTGCGGCAGACTCGGCGCGTGCGAAAGATTCATGTCATCGGTATCGGCGCGGGCGACCCCGAGCAGCTGACGCTCCAGGCGGTGCGGGCGCTGCGCGGCACGGACGTGTTCTTCGTCCTGGACAAGGGCGAGGTGAAGGCCGACCTGGTGCGCGCGCGCCGGGACATGCTCGACGCGCATGTGGAGCCCGGCTCGTACCGGGTCGTCGAGGCCCGTGACCCGGAGCGTGACCGGGCCGCGGGCGGGTCCGCGTACTCGCCGGCCGTCGGGGACTGGCGCAGTGCGCGCGCGGACATCTACGAGCGGCTGATCTCCGAGGAGCTGGGCGAGGAGGAGAGCGGTGCCTTCCTCGTCTGGGGCGACCCCGCGCTGTACGACAGCACGCTCGGCATCCTCGACGAGATCCTCGCGCGCGGCGCCGTCGCCTTCACCTACGACGTGGTGCCGGGCATCAGCAGTGTCTCGGCGCTCGTCGCCCGCCACCGTACCGGCCTGAACCGGGTGGCGGGCCCGGTGCAGATCACCACCGGGCGGCGGCTCGCCGAGGGGCTGCCCGAGGGCGTCGACGACGTGGTGGTGATGCTCGACGCGCACCAGGCGTTCCGGCGGTACGCGGACCAGGACATCGACATCTACTGGGGCGCCTACATCGGCACGCCGGACGAGATCCTCGTCTCCGGGCCGCTCGCCGAGGCCGGTCCGCGGATCGAGCGAATACGGGCCGAGGCCCGTGAGCGCAAGGGCTGGATCATGGACACGTATCTGCTGCGCCGCAACCCCGAGCGGGGCTGAGCGGCCCGCCACCCGAGCGGACCGGTACGGCATGCGGCCCAGGACCGGCGGTGTGATCGTGACCAGGTGACTGTGACCGAGGAGACCGCACCGCCCGCCGCCTCGCAACCACCCGTGCTGGACTCACGGCGCCGCAACATCATCTTCGTGACGATCATGCTGGGCATGCTGCTGGCCGCCCTCGACCAGACGATCGTCGGCACCGCCCTGCCGACGATCGTGTCGGACCTCGGCGGCGCCGACCACATGTCGTGGGTGGTCACCTCGTACCTGCTCGCGGAGACCGTGGCGACGGTCCTGGTGGGGAAGTTCGGCGACCTGTTCGGCCGCAAGGTGGTCTTCCAGGTCTCGGCGATCGTCTTCATCACGGGCTCGTTCCTGTGCGGTCTGGCCACCAACATGTCGTACCTGATCGCCTGGCGGGGCATGCAGGGCATCGGCGCGGGCGGGCTGATGGTGACGGCCATGGCACTGATCGCCGACGTCATCCCGCTGCGCGAACGCGGCAAGTACCAGGGCGCGATCGGCGCGGTGTTCGGGGTGGCGACGGTCATCGGGCCGCTGCTCGGCGGGCTGTTCACGGACCATCTGACCTGGCGCTGGGCGTTCTACGTCAACGTGCCGATCGCGATCGTCGTGGTGCTGGCCGCCGCCCGGACCATCCCGGTGGTGAAGTCGGCGTCCCGGCCGGTCATCGACTACCTGGGCATCGCGCTGGTCGCGGTCGGCGCGAGCGCGCTGATCCTCGCGACGAGCCTCGGCGGCAACGAGTACGCGTGGGGCTCGGGCGTCATCATCGGCCTCTTCGTCGGCGGCGCGGTGGCGCTCGGCCTGTTCTGCTGGGTGGAGACCCGGGCCCGCGAACCGATGCTGCCCATGCGGCTGTTCTCCAACCCGGTGTTCGGGGTCTGCTCGGTCCTCAGCTTCGTCGTGGGCTTCGCGATGCTCGGCGCGATGACGTATCTGCCGACCTATCTCCAGTACGTCGACGGCGACTCCGCCACCGTCTCAGGTGTGCGGACGCTGCCGATGGTGATCGGGCTGCTTATCGCGTCGGTGTTCAGCGGCACCGTGGTCAGCAGGACCGGCAAGTACCGGTGGTTCCCGATCGCGGGGTCGCTGGTGATGGGCGCGGGCCTGTATCTGATGTCCCTGATGGGGCCGTCCAGCGGGGTGTGGCTCGAGTCGCTGTACATGTTCGTGCTCGGCACCGGGATCGGCCTGTCCATGCAGGTGCTGACGATCGCCGTGCAGAACACCGTCGACTACGCCGACCTCGGCACCGCGACCTCGGGCGTCACCTTCTTCCGGACGCTGGGCAGTTCGTTCGGCACCGCCGTGTTCGGCACGATCTACGCCAACTCCCTGGCGCCGAACCTCAAGGACGGCATCGCGGCGGCCGTACGGACGACCAGCGCCGTACCGCCGGCCGTGATCACCAAGGCGGCGAGCAGTCCCGAGGGCCTGCACCGGCTCCCGGCCGCGACCCGGGCACCGATCGTCCACGCCTACGCGGAGACGATCCAGACGGTGTTCCTGTGGACGGTCCCGGTCGCGGCGGTCGGTTTCGTGGTCGCCCTGTTCCTCAAGCAGGTGCAGTTGCGGGACAGCGCGCGGATGGGTTCGACCGACATGGGCGAGGGGTTCGCCTCGCCGCACGGCGCGAACTCGCAGCGCCTGCTCGAAGCGTCCGTCGGCAAGATCATCGGGCGCACCGACCTGGAGACCGCGCGCCGGATCATCGTGGAGTCCGACACCCGGCTTGATGTCGCGGGGGCGTGGGCCGTGATGCAGGTCGAGCTGCACACCAGGCTGGTCGGGCACGCCAGCCTCGGACTGATAGCCGCGCGTCGGCATCTGCCGCCCGAGGTGCTGTTCCCGGTGTTCGACCGGATGGTCCAGGAGGGCTATCTCACCCGCACCGGCTCTCTCCTCTCGCACACGGAGGCGGGCGCCCGCGAGGCCGCCGTCATCACCCGGGCGTGGGGCAGTTGGCTGAAGGACCGCGTCCAGGAGGACCTGGGCCGCCCCAGCGGAGCGGAGTTGCGCGCGGCGGTGGACTCGATCGCCCGCCGCCTGATGATCGAGGACCTGTCGACGGGACTGCCCCAGCGGACGGCGGAACTGACCGCGAGCTGAGGGGACGGGCTCGGGGCGACCGAGGCGGCAGAGGCAGTAGCAACGGCGGGGTTGTGGCGGCGAGGGACGCGTCCAGGACCGCGTACACCTTGATGGCCTCCGCAAGGAGGCCGCGTGGGTGCCGCCTGGATGCCACGTGAATGCCGCAGGCAGGGAAAACGAGGTGTGGGCGGGAGCGGGCCCGCGCGATACTGCCCGCATGTCCGCCTCGCCCGTTCGCCGCTTCCACGATCCGGGGCTCACCGCGCACCACTTCGCCGGCTCGCAGTTGGTCCGCTGCCCGCGCTGCGCACGCGTCGCGCACCGCACGCGCCAGCCCGCCCCGCACGACGGCCACGGTCACGGCGACCTCGACGGCCACGGCGGACGCCCGCCGGGCTTCCGGCTGGTCTGCCGGTCCTGCGGGCTGAACCGCGCGCCGAGCGAACCCGTTCCGGTGACCGTGCTGTGGCTGTCGGCGCGGACCAGGCACGGCACGATCTGGGCGTACAACCTCGAACACCTCGATCTGCTGCGGCGGTTCGTGGCGGCCGGCCTGCGCGAGCGTGACCCCTGGTACACGCACGGTCCGAAGATGACGTCCGTGGGGCGGCTGCCCGCCTGGATGAAGGCGGCCCGCAACCGTGCCGAAGTGCTGCGCGTGATCGACCGGATGCGCGCCTCGGTGGTCAACTCCCGCTGAGACCAAGCAGGTCGAGGGCGCCCGCGACATCCGGGACGACCCGCACGCCGGGAGGGGTCGCGGGGCGGGTCACGAGGACGACGGGCAGGGCGAGTCGGCGGGCCGCCGTGAGTTTGGGCGCGGTCGCCGCTCCCCCGCTGTCCTTGGTCACCAGGACGTCGATCCGGTGCTCCCGCAGCAGCGCCGTCTCTCCGTCGACGGTGAACGGGCCCTTGGCGAGCAGGACTTCGGTGTGCGGGGGCATCGGCGGCTCGGGCGCCTCCACGGAGCGTACGACGAAGTGCACCCCGGTGAGACGCGCGAAGGCGGAGAGGCCGAGGCGTCCGGTGGTGAGCAGCACCCGGCGGCCGAGTCCCGGAAGGACATCGGCGGCGGCCGACAGGGACGGCACCGGATGCCAGCGGTCGCCCGGGACGGACGTCCAGCCGGGGCGGCGCAGCACCAGCGAGGGGACGCCCGTCGCCTCGGCGGCCCGAGCAGCGTTGGCCGTGATCGTCCCGGCGAAGGGGTGGGTGGCGTCGACGAGGGCGTCCACGCGGTGCTCGCGCAGCCAGTCGGCCAGCCCCTCGGCCCCGCCGAAACCGCCGATCCGCACGTCCCCGGCGAGCGCGCCGGGCCTGCTCACCCGCCCGGCCAGCGAGGACGTGACCCGCACACCGCCACGGGCCACGAGGGCGGCGGCCAGTTCACGGGCCTCGGTGGTACCGCCGAGGATCAGGACGTGCGGGGACATGAGGCGAGCGTACGAGGTGACCGCCGGGCGGAGCACGGCGAGGGCGTCACTCTCACCTCACACCCATCAGCACTGGCCTCTGGCCTCTGGCCTCTGGCCTCCCACCCCTCACCTGGGAGAACACTATGAACAGAACGTCCCGGCCATGGTCACCGCTCCGGGCTCCTCCCTAACATCGCCGCCGGACGGCGCGACGGAGCGCCGCCGAGGACGAGGAGCAGCTCTTGGACCGCTCGCGCATCCACCCGCGGGGCCGACGGCGTCGCCGTGCCGGACTGTCGGTCGCCCTGACCGCCACGGTCGCCGCCCTGCTGACCGGCGCCCCGCCCGCCCGCGCGGCCACCGCGCAGCCCGCCGCCTGTCCGGAACGGCTGGCGGCGAAGGCCACTTGCTACAGCGGCCTGGGCGCGCACGGCGCCGCGTACACGATCGCCGTCCCCGACGACTGGAACGGTTCCCTCGTCGTGCACGCGCACGGCGGGCCCGACCTGGGCGAAGGCTCCGATCCGGCGCGCAGCGCGGACGACCTCGGGCGGTGGTCGGTGATGGTGGACGAGGGGTACGCGTGGGCGGGTTCGTCGTACCGGCGGGGCGGTTACGGCACCCGGATGGCCGCCGAGGACACCGAGAACCTGCGGCGCCTGTTCGTGACGGAGTTCGGGCAGCCGCGGCGGACCTATCTGCACGGGCAGTCCTGGGGCGGGAACGTCGCGGCGAAGATCGCGGAGACGTACGGCGCCCGCGGCGGGGCCGGCGGGCGCGGTGGCCGGTCGGGGCCCTACGACGGTGTACTGCTGACCAGCGGGTTGCTGGCGGGCGGCTCCCGGGGGTACGACGCGCGCGTCGATCTACGCGTCGTCTACCAGTACTACTGTCAGAACCATCCGCGGCCCACGGAGCCGTCGTACCCGCTGTGGCAGGGGCTGCGGGCCGGTTCGACGCTGACGCACGCGGGGCTGCGCGCCCGGCTCCAGGAGTGCACCGGGTACGCCTCGCCGCCCGCCGAGCGGACCGTCGGCCAGCAGCGCAACCTCGACGACATCCTGGCCGTCACGCGGCTGCCCGAGCGCACCCTCGAGTCGCATCTGGCGTACGCGACGTTCACGTTCCGGGACATCGTGCACAACCGGCTCGGCGACCGGAACCCGTTCTCCAACCTGGGGGTGCGCTACACCGGCTCGCACGACGACACCGCGCTCAACGCGGGCGTGGAGCGTTTCGCCGCCGACCCGACGGCCGTGCGCGACCTGTCGTACGACAGTGATCTGACCGGCGGGGTGACGGTACCGGTGCTGACGATGCACGCGGTGGACGATCCGACGGCGCTGGTGGAGTTCGAGTCGGCCTACCGGGCCACGCTGCGCGGCGCGGGCCGGGACCGGCATCTGGTGCAGACGTTCACCACGGAGGCCGAGCACAGCGCGCTGAGCGACGCCGAGTACGCGAACTCGCTCGCCGCGCTGGACGCGTGGGTGCGCACCGGGCGCAAGCCGACGGCCCGCGCGGTGGCGGCGTCCTGCCCGGCCTTCGACCGGGAGTACGGCACCGGCTGCTTCTACGACCCGGGGTACCGGCCCGCGCCGTTCGCCGCGCGGGTGCGGCCCAGGACCGGCGGTCTGCACTGGCCCGCCATGACGGCGGCCGAGGAGCGCGTCTGGAGCCGGGTGGACGGCGTCGGCATCGCGCCGTGACCGACCGGGCCCGGACTCGGGTCAGCGCAGCAGGAGTTGCAGGCCGCCCACGACGGTCGCCGCGATCACGAGCTGTTCGAACAGCCGCTGGTTGATGCGGTCAACCGCCCACTTGCCCAGCAGGGCGCCGGGGACGACGAACAGCACGAGCGCGGCGTCGAGCAGCAGCGAGGTGCCGTCGATCAGGCCGAGCCCCGCGCTGAAGGGCACCTTGGTGACGTTGACGATCAGGAAGAAGAACGCCGAGGTGCCCAGGAAGCCGAGTTTGCGGAAGCCCGCGGAGAGCAGATACAGCGACATCACCGGGCCGCCCGCGTTGGCGACCATGGTGGTGAAGCCGCCGAGCACGCCGTAGGAACGGGCCTTGAGGCGGCCGGAGCGGGTGGCGACCGAGTCGGGCCCCTCGTCGGCCGCGGCCCGGCGGCGGCGCCACACCGTGACCCCGGCCATGAGCAGCAGGATCGCGCCGATCGAGGTGCGGACCATGCCGTCGTCGGCCCAGATCAGGAACACCGTGCCGGCCAGCACGCCGGCGGCGACGGCCGGGAACAGCCGCCACAGGGTGGGCCAGTGGGCGTGCCGCCGGTAGGTGAGGACGGCGACGACGTCGCCCGCGATCAGGATCGGCAGCAGCACGCCGGTGGAGGCGCGGGCGGGCAGGATCGCCGCGAAGATGGCGAGGCTCACCGTGTTGGCGCCGCTCACGGCGGTCTTGGAGAAGCCGACGAGGAGCGCGGCGCAGGCGAGCGCCGCGAACTCCCAGCCGGTGAGGTGCCAGAGGGTCATCGTGTTCATGCGGAGACCGATGCTATGTCCATACAACCGGACGCGTAAGGAGCGTCTCGGCAGATGACCACCGGGCCCGGGTCCCGCCCCGGCGACCGCCCCTCACCCCGAGCACCACACGCCCTTCACCCCGAGCACCGCACGGCCCTCATCCCGAGCACGGTACGGCCGGCCCTCACTCCGAGCGCCACACGGCCCGCGTAGGACCCCGGCCCCCGCCCGATCCAAAGGGACAGCGGGACGACGGGACGACGGGACGGTGGGACGGTGGGACGGTGGGACGACGCGACGGTGGGACGACCGATCGCCCGACCCCGGCGCCGCTTGATCCCGACAACAGACCCTAGTGGCGTTCCACCAGCACCGCGCTCCCCTGCCCCACGCCCACGCACATCGTGGCGAGGCCGCGGTCCGCGCCCGTGCGGCGCATGCGGTGCAGGAGGGTGGTCAGGATGCGGGCGCCCGAACAGCCCAGGGGGTGGCCGAGGGCGATCGCGCCGCCGCTCGGGTTGACCAGGTCGGGATCGACGCCGAGTTGGTCGACGCAGGCGAGAGCCTGGGCGGCGAACGCCTCGTTGAACTCGGCCTCTTGGACGTCCTGGACGCTCCACCCCACGCGGGCCAGCGCCTTGCGGGTGGCGGGCACCGGCCCGATGCCCATCACGTCGGGGTGCACGCCCGCCGAGGCGCCGGCCACGTACCGGCCGAGCGACTCCAACCCCAGCTCGTTCAGGGCCTCTTCGCTGACCAGGACGAGTCCCGCGGCGCCGTCGTTCATCGGGGAGGCGTTGCCCGCGGTGACCGTGCCGCCGGCGCGGAAGACCGGCTTGAGGCGGGCGAGCTTCTCGTACGAGGTGTCCTCGCGGACGCATTCGTCGGTGTCGACGACCACACCGTCCGGGCGTTCCACGGGCAGGAGTTCGTCGTCGAAGTGGCCGTTCTCGCGGGCCTCGGCGGCGCGTCGGTGGCTGCGCAGCGCGAACTCGTCCTGGCGTTCGCGGGTGACGCCGTACCGTTCGGCGACCTCCTCGGCGGTCCCGCCCATCGGGAGCAGTCCGTGCAGGTCCTTCATCGCGGGGTTGACCAGCCGCCAGCCGAGGCGGGTGTCGGCGGTCTCCATCCGGTGCGGGAGCGCCTCGTCGGGGCGGGGCAGCACGAAGGGGGCGCGGCTCATCGACTCGGAGCCGCCCGCGAGGACGATGTCGGCCTCGCCCGCGGCGACGGTGCGGGCGGCGAGGGTGACGGCTTCGAGGCCGGAGGCGCAGAGCCGGTTGACGGTGGCGCCCGGCACGGTCTCGGGCAGGCCGGCGAGGAGGGCGGCCATCCGGGCGACGTTGCGGTTGTCCTCGCCCGCCTGGTTGGCGGCGCCCCAGTAGACGTCGTCGATCCTGGCCGGGTCGAGGCCGGGCAGGTCGGCGACCAGGCCGCGGATCACGCCGGCCGCGAGGTCGTCGGGGCGCACGGTGGACAGGGAGCCGCGGAGCTTGCCGATGGGGGTGCGGCGCGCTGCCGCGAAGTGGACGGGACGCACGACAGGACTCCTGACCGACCGTGCCCGACGCTTCGAGCGACGCCCGCGAAGCGTTCGGGACACCTCCGAATAAATTAGCACCGCTAGTTTTGGACTATAGACCGCGCATCGGGCCGCTGGGAAGATCCGCGCGCCCTCGGCGCGTCCGGGAGGGTGTTTGCGCCGGTCCGCGCCGGGCACCCGCGCTCGGAGAGCCCCCGCCGCCGAAGGCCCTGGTCGTCCAGGGTCCCGGCCGGCGAGGGCCCCGATGGCCGAAGGGCCCTGTCACCGAAGGAGAGACACCCGTATGACCGTGGTGAAGAGCACCCTGCCCGACCCGGACCGCGACATCACAGGGGAGGCCCTCCAGGGCACCCTCGTGGATCTGCTCGGGCTCTCGCTGATCGCCAAGCAGGCCCACTGGAACATCGTCGGACCGCGGTTCCGCTCCGTCCATCTGCAACTGGACGAGGTGGTGGACACCGCCCGCGCCTACGCCGACACGGTCGCGGAGCGCGCCGCCGCGCTCGGGGTGACGCCGGACGGCCGTCCCGAGACGATCGCCGCCGCGTTCACGCTGCCGAGCCCGAAGGACGGCTGGCTGCGTGACTCCGACGTGGTGCGGCTGATGGTGGAGACGCTGGAGGCGGCCATCGGACGGCTGCGCGCCCGGATCGCCGCGACCGACCGGCCCGACCCGGTCTCCCAGGACCTGCTGATCTCCCTCACCGCCGAACTGGAGAAGCAGCGCTGGATGTTCGCGGCGGAGGACTGGCCGAACGAGAGCTGACGCCGCGCGAACTGACGCCCCGTCAAGGACGCCATCCATCGGAGGATGGCGCCATCGGATGGCGTCGGCAGACGGGCGGCAGACGGCGCGGGGTGACGACGTCGAGGACGGGGCCCGGCCCGAACAGGACACCGATCAGGACCTGTTGGGCCCCTGGGCCCCTCAGTCCCGCTCGCCCTTGCCCGCCATCATCCGCTCCAGCCGGTCGAACCGCTCGTGCAGCGCGCGGGCCGTCTCCTCACCCAACTCCCGTGCCCCGTCGTACATCCGGTGCCGTCTGCGCTGTTCGCGGCCGACGAACCAGGTGGCGAGGGCCGCGGTGACCATGCCGTACGTGGTGATCCCGATGATCATGACGACCGTGCCGATCAGCCGGCCCCCGAGGGTGACGGGGTAGAAGTCGCCGTATCCGACGGTCGTCGCGGTCTCGATCGACCACCACAGGCCCTGCGGATACGTCTCCAGGTTGGCGCGCGCGGCACCCCGTTCGACGGTGACGACCGCCCAGGCGCCGAGGAACAGCACCACCACCAGGGCGGCGGTCGTCGCGCCCGCCGCCTTGGCATGCAGGGAGCGGCCCTCGCGGGCGAGCAGCGACTGGACCGCCCTGGTGAAGAATCCGGGCAGCATGGTCACTCCTTCGGGTCGGCTTGCTGGCCAGTGTCGTGGCGGGAGCGGCGGCGGGCATGCCGGGCGGGGCGTTCGAGTTGCCGAACCGGGTGCGCCGTTGTGCGCTGGGGGCCCGGGTCGGCGCGCGCCAGCAGGAGGTCGGTCCCATGACGGAGCAGCCCCACGAGGTGCCGGAGACCTTCACGTTCGTCTGCGGGAGCTGCGGGCACAGCTGGGAGGCCACGTTCCGGCTGCTGTTCTTCACCGACCCGCTGGCCCCGACGGGCGGCGCCACCCAGGAGTACGTCGACGAGGCGGGCCGTTCCGTGCGCTCACCGCTCACCGACGCGGTCTGCCCCCGCTGCGGCGGACGCCGGGTGCGGGTCCTGGAGACGGGCCGCGCGGAGCGCGAGGCACGAGCCGAACAGGCACACCAGGAGGACCGGCCGCACCGTGAGGACCGGGCACACCAGGAGGACCGGGCGCACCGTGAGGACCGGGCACACCAGGAGGACCGGGCGCACCGTGAGGACCGGGCACACCGTGAGGACCCTGAGCATCCCCCGCACCGCCCCCACCTCCCGCCCCGCCCTCATCTCCCCCACCACCCGCAGCACCCTCACCACCCCCACCACCCGCACCTCCCGCACCACTCCCGGCCCGACGACGGCGCGAGCCCGCCGTGACGCCTCGCGTCGCGGGCGCGCGGTGACCGCCTCACCACCCCTCCCCTCGCCCCTCTCCTCCCGTCGCCCCTCCCCTCGCCCCCCTCCCCTCACCCGGACGGCTCCGTGCGCTGGTGGCGCCCCCCTCCCGGTGGTGCGCTGAGGACACGCCCTGTCCCGAGGAGGCATCCGCGATGGCCCGTCGCCCGTCCCGTCCCGCCCGTGTGCTCGCGACCGCCGTGGCCGCGGGCGCGCTGCTGACCACCGCGGCCTGTTCGGACGGCGGCGCCTCCCGTGCCTCCGGGTCCTCCGACGCCGTGGACGCCACCGGGGCGGCCGCCTCACCGGTCGCCGCCGACTCGCCCTCCGCCTCCCCCACGGCCTCGCCGTCGAACCGGCTGACCACGGCGGGCGCGCGGACCGCGCTGATCACCGAAGGTGACATCGAGGACGACTGGACGCAGGTCAAGAGCGCCGGGAGATGGCGGGAGAGCCTGCTCGTCGGCAAGGTCGACGTGGCCGGCTTCCTGACCGCGAAGACCGACGCGGCCGACTGCCAGAAGCTGCTCGACTCCCTGTACGGCGACGCGCTGCTGGGCAAGCCGTCCGGGCCGTCCGCGGTCACCGGCTTCCAGGACGGCGACTCGCGGCTGTTCTACCAGGTCGCCGCCTACGACCCGGCCCGCCTCGACGCCGCGCTGACCTGGATGCGCACGCTGCCCGCCAAGTGCGCGTCGTTCACCGCGACCGGCAAGGGCGGCAAGCGGGCGGTGCGGGTCACCGAGGAGTCGGTGCCGAACGAGGGTGACGCGCGGCAGGGGCTGCGGGTCACCGTCCAGGGCAACGTCGACGGCTCCCCGACCACGCTCACCCTGGACGTCGCCGCCGTGCGGGTGGGGGACGACGCGATCACCGTGACGGCGGGCGGCCTCGGCGGCGGCCAGCAGGAGTCGGTGAAGGAGGCCGTCGAACAGGGCACCCAGCGCCTCAAGGACGTCCTCGCGGGCAAGACACCCGCCCCGAACCCCGGACAGTTCGACTGACGTCACCCCTCCGCACACCTGATCGGCCGATTCCCGGGACACCCTGATCACCGGGATGCACAATGGCGGCGAAGGGCCCAGGCCGTGCGAGAAGGAGCAGAGCAGTGAGTGAGAGCCACACCGCGTCCAGTGGATCGTCGCGGCTGAACACCGGTGTGGCGCACAACGCGCGCGTCTGGAACTACTGGATCGGCGGCAAGGACAACTACGAGGTCGACCAGCAGGTCGCCGAGCAGGTCGCCGAGATGTTCCCGGTCATCCGGGAGATCGCCCGCGCCGACCGCTGGTTCCTCGGCCGGGCGGTGCGCTTCCTGGCCGAGGAGCACGGGGTGCGCCAGTTCCTCGACATCGGCACCGGCCTGCCGACGGCCGACAACACCCACGAGATCGCCCAGCGGGTGGCCCCGGACGCGCGGATCGTGTACGTCGACAACGACCCGATCGTCCTCGTGCACGCCCGCACCCTGCTGACCGGCTCGGCCGAGGGCGCCACCGACTACATCGACGCGGACGTCCGCGACCCCGACGCCATCCTCGAACAGGCGGGCCGCACCCTGGACTTCGGGCAGCCGGTCGCCGTGATGATGCTGGGCATCCTGAACTTCGTCCTGGACACCGGGGAGGCCCGCGAGGTCGCCCGCCGGATCATGGACGTGATGCCCTCGGGCAGCTTCCTGGTCCTCACCCACCCCACCTTCGACGCGGAGGTCGGCGGCGAGGGCCAGATCCCCGCCATGAAGTTCTGGAACGAGAACGCCACTCCCCCGATCACCGCCCGCAGCGGAGCCGACATCGCCTCGTTCCTCGACGGCCTGCGCATCCTGGAGCCGGGTCTGGTGTCGTGCTCCCAGTGGCGTGCCGACGACGCCTCCCCCGCCGTCGTACCGCAGTACGGCGCGGTGGCCGTGAAACCGTGACCCGCCCGGCGGCCGTCGACGTTCGCGGGGTCCACCGCCTCCCCGGCCCCTCCTGAAAGTATGATCAAGCAATGTCTGACATGACCGAAACGACGCCCGGCTGGCTCAGCTCCGACGAACTGGAGATGGCACGCGCCCGCATGCCGATCCTGTACGTCGAGGCCGTGCCCGTACGTGTCGACGACAGTGGTGAAGTCACCAGCGTCGGCCTGCTGCTGAGGATCGGACCGGACGGCACGGTCAGCCGCACCCTGGTCTCGGGCCGGGTGCTGCACCACGAGCGGGTCAGGGACGCGCTGCTGCGCCATCTGGAGAAGGACCTCGGTCCGGTGGCGCTGCCCCGCATCCCGGCCGCGCTGCAACCCTTCACGGTCGCCGAGTACTTCCCGACCCAGGGCGTCACGCCGTACCACGACCCGCGTCAGCACGCGGTGTCGCTCGCCTACGTGGTGCCGGTGACCGGTGACTGCCGGCCCCGGCAGGACGCCCTCGACCTGGTGTGGTTCAGCCCGCAGGAGGCGCTGTCGCCCGCCGTGGAGAGCGAGATGCCGGGCGGCCACGGTGTGCTGCTCAAGCAGGCGCTGGCCCATGTGGGCTGCGTGCTCTGAGAGTTCACGGCCCGCCGGTCAGGCCCGCGGGCCTGGGCCTTGACCGGCGTGGGTCCCGCCGGGTGCGTGGGGTGACGACCTCGGAAAGGCCGTTCAGCGCCTCGTGCCGCTGAACGGCCCCTCCAGGGCCGCCCATTGGAGCAGCATGATGGTCTTGGCGTCGGCGATCTCGCCGGTGCGGATCATCTCCAGGGCGCGGCGGAAGGGCAGTTCGACGATCTCGATGTCCTCGCCCTCCTCGTCGAGTCCGCCACCCTCGTGGGTGCGGGTGGACGCGCCGTACTCGGCGGCGTAGAAGCTGACCCGCTCGGTGACCGAACCGGGGCTCATGTAGACGTCGAAGACGTGCCGCACCTCGCCGATGGTGTGCCCGGTCTCCTCCACCACCTCGCGGCGGACGGCGAGTTCGGGGTGCTCGTGCTCGTCGTCGAGGAGTCCGCCCGGTGTCTCGACGAGCATGCCGTCGGGGTGGCCGTTGACATAGACGGGGTAGCGGAACTGCCGGGTGAGCAGGACGGTTTCGCGATCGGCGTCGTAGAGCAGCATGGTGGCGCCGTTGCCGCGGTCGTGCGTCTCGCGCTGCTGGGTGCTCCAGGTGCCGTCGGAGCGCTGGAGGTCGTAGGTGGTGGAGCGTTCCACGTACCAGTGGCTGGAGAGCAGGGTCACGTCCCTGACCTTGACGCGCGGGTTGCCCGTCAGGTCGAGGCCCGTGCGGTCGAGGCCGGTGCGTCCGCGGCCGTCGGGGGTGTCGACGCCGGCGGTCATCGGACGTCCGTTCCGGCGTGGTGCGAGCGAGAGTTGGTCATGATCGCTTCTATCACGGCCGGGTTTCGGCACGGTGTGCCGTCCACGACGGCGGCAGTTGTCCCGGTGGCAAGCCCGGTGGGGGCCGGGTGGCGGGCCCGATGACCGAGGAAATCCGAACGAGGCCGCTCCTGAGTACAACCGATCGGACGTGGTCGTCGTCTGACTTCCGGGAGCGTCGTTCTCCCGCAGTTCGCCCGCCTGTTGTCGATGTTTCACCGAGGACCCCCACATGCCCAAGACCCCTTCCGGCCGCCGCACGCTCCGCCAGACCGCCGGCGCGGTCGGCGTCGTCGCGCTGATGGCGCTGGGTGCCGCCCCCGCCGTCGCCGCCGACGACGACTCCGCACCCGGTCTCGTGCTCGGCAAGCTCGGACCGTTCGAAGGGGTGCGGCCGGGCAGCACCTTCGAGGTACCGGCCACCTTCACCAACGCGGGCAGCGCGGCCCTCGACAAGGTGTACCTGTCGTACGAGGTGACGCGCGGGCTGAGCCACACCGAGGTGCCCTCCAACTGCCTGCGCTACGAGATCCCCTCGTACGACGAGTCGCCCACCCACTCCGAGGTGGTCTGCGAGTTCGACCAGACCATCAAGCCGGGCACCGTCTACGCGCCCGAGCGGACCTGGACGCTCAAGGCCGAGAAGCACGCCCTGTGGGACCAGCTCCAGGTGTCCGTGGCGACCGAGCCCGCGGGCCCTGGCGACAGCGGCGCGGAGCCGGTGCGCGGCACCGACCCCGCCCTCAAGCTCGTCGAGAAGCCGGACGCCACCCCGGCCACCTCCGGCGGTCACGGTGACTTCGATGTCGCCGACCTCGCCGTGAAGGCCGACAACACCGCCGACTTCCAGGTCTCCGGCGCCCAGGTGAAGGGCGCGGTCGGCGATGTCGTCGACCTGAAGGTCAAGTTCACCAACGCGGGTCCCGGCTGGGTGCTGCGCCCGATCGGCCAGTCCGCGACCGAGGTGCTGATCGACCTGCCCCAGGGCACGACGGTCACCAAGGGCAACGGCTACTGCGACAAGGAGGCGGCGGGCCGCTACTCGTGCGGCACCACGCAGTCGTGGGTCGACGAGGACGGCGGCGAGACGTACACCTTCAAGGTGCGGATCGACAAGAAGGTGGCCGGCGCCGAAGGGTCCGTGAACCTCGCGGGCGCCTCCCGTCCGTTCGACAAGGTGACCGCCAACGACAAGGCCGCCATCTCGCTCGACGTGACCGGCGCGGGCGCGGGCTCCGGCGGTTCCGCGACCCCGTCGCCCGGCGCCTCCCCGACCACCGGCGGTTCCGGCTCCACCACCACCGGCTCCACGGGCTCCACCGGTGCCACGGGCTCCACCGGCTCCACCGGCTCCACGACGGGTGGTTCCGCCACCACCACGGGCGGCTCCGACGCGTCCACGACCAGCACGGGCGACCTGGCGAGCACCGGCGCGGGGAGCGCCCTGCCGCTCGCGGGCGCGGCGGTCGCGGTGGTCGGACTCGGCGCCGGTACGGTGCTGCTGGCCCGCCGCCGCGCGTCCCGCTCATAGTCAGGCACCACCTCTCGGCCCGACGGCCGGCAGGGCGGCGGACCCGTTCCGCGCCCCGCCGGCCGTTCGTCGTCCGCGGGGCCGGCGCCTTCTCCAGGGCACCCGATGGGCATCCGACGGGCGCCCCCTGGACGACCCGTAACGGGACAGATCACCCCATACATCTCAGCCAAGTCTTGGCTCGTTCGTTTTCTTGAACTCTTCGTGTTTATGAGGGTAGGTTGGTCGCCATGACCGCTCCCCAGACCCCGACCACCGCCGAGGAGCTGCGCGGTGCCGGCCTGCGGGTGACGGCAGCCCGCGTCGCGCTGCTGGAGACCGTCAGGGCGGGAGACCACCTCGGGGTCGACGCCCTCGCCTCCGGGGTGCGCGACCGCGTGGGCCACATCTCCGTCCAGGCCGTGTACGAGGCGCTCCACGCCCTCACGGCCGCAGGACTCATACGCCGTATCGAACCGGCCGGGCATCCGGCCCGGTTCGAGGGTCGCGTCGGCGACAACCACCACCACGTCGTGTGCCGGTCGTGCGGTGTCGTCGCCGATGTCGACTGCGAGGTCGGCGAGGCCCCGTGCCTGACCGCCTCCGACGACCACGGCTTCTCGATCGACGAGGCCGAGGTCACCTACTGGGGCCTGTGCCCCGACTGCTCCACCGGCCGCACAACCTGAGCACCACAGATCTGCCCAGTCCGGAAGGATTCCCATGTCTGAGAACCACGACGCCGCAGAGGCGAAGTGCCCCGTCGCGCACGGGCGCGCGCCTCACCCGACCCAGGGCGGCGGAAACCGCCAGTGGTGGCCGGACCGTCTGAACCTGAAGATCCTCGCCAAGAACACCGCGGTGACCAACCCGCTGGGCGAGGACTTCGACTACGCGGAGGCGTTCGGCGCCCTCGACCTGCCGGCCGTCAAGCGTGACATCGCCGAGGTCCTGACCACCTCGCAGGACTGGTGGCCCGCCGACTTCGGCAACTACGGCCCGCTGATGATCCGGATGGCCTGGCACAGCGCCGGCACCTACCGGATCAGCGACGGCCGCGGCGGCGCCGGCGCCGGCCAGCAGCGCTTCGCGCCGCTGAACAGCTGGCCCGACAACGGCAACCTGGACAAGGCCCGCCGTCTGCTGTGGCCCGTCAAGAAGAAGTACGGCCAGAGCATCTCCTGGGCCGACCTCATGATCCTCACCGGCAACGTCGCCCTGGAGACGATGGGCTTCAAGACCTTCGGCTTCGCCGGCGGCCGCGAGGACGTGTGGGAGTCCGAGGAGGACGTCTACTGGGGTCCCGAGACCGTCTGGCTCGACGACCAGCGCTACACCGGCGACCGTGAGCTGGAGAGCCCCCTCGGCGCGGTCCAGATGGGCCTCATCTACGTCAACCCCGAGGGCCCCAACGGCAACCCGGACCCGATCGCGGCGGCCCGTGACATCCGTGAGACGTTCCGCCGGATGGCGATGAACGACGAGGAGACCGTCGCCCTCATCGCCGGTGGCCACACCTTCGGCAAGACCCACGGCGCGGGCCCGGCCGACCACGTCGGCCCCGACCCCGAGGGCGCGTCGATCGAGGAGCAGGGCCTCGGCTGGCGGAGCACCTTCGGCACCGGCAAGGGCGGCGACGCGATCACCAGTGGCCTCGAGGTCACCTGGACCAGCACGCCGACCCAGTGGGGCAACGAGTTCTTCGCCAACCTGTTCGGCTTCGAGTGGGAGCTGACGCAGAGCCCGGCCGGCGCCAACCAGTGGGTCGCGAAGGACGCCGAGGCGACCATCCCGCTCGCCCACGACGCTTCGAAGAAGCAGCTTCCGACGATGCTCACCACCGACCTGTCGCTGCGCTTCGACCCGATCTATGAGCCGATCTCGCGCCGCTTCTTCGAGAACCCGGAGGAGTTCGCGGACGCCTTCGCGCGTGCCTGGTACAAGCTCACCCACCGTGACATGGGCCCGGTCGTGCGCTACCTCGGCGACGAGGTGCCGTCCGAGGTGCTGCTGTGGCAGGACCCGCTGCCCGAGCGCACCGGCGAGCTGATCGACGCCGCGGACATCGCCTCCCTGAAGGAGCAGATCCTCGGTTCCGGCCTGACGGTCTCCCAGCTGGTCTCGGCGGCCTGGGCGTCCGCGTCCTCCTTCCGCGGCAGCGACAAGCGCGGCGGTGCCAACGGCGCCCGGGTCCGCCTGGAGCCGCAGCGCACCTGGGAGGTCAACAACCCGGACGACCTGGCCCAGGTGCTGCGCACCCTGGAAGGCGTCCAGGCGTCCTTCAACGCGGCCGGCGCCAAGCAGGTCTCGCTGGCCGACCTGATCGTGCTCGCGGGCACCGCGGCCGTCGAGAAGGCCGCGAAGGACGGCGGCGTCGAGGTCGAGGTGGCCTTCACGCCCGGCCGGGTGGACGCCTCGCAGGAGCAGACGGACGTCGAGTCGTTCGCCGCGCTGGAGCCGGCCTCCGACGGCTTCCGCAACTACATCGGCAAGGGCAACCGGCTGCCGGCCGAGTACCTGCTGCTCGACCGGGCGAACCTGCTCACCCTGACCGCGCCCGAGCTGACGGTCCTCGTCGGCGGCCTGCGCGTGCTGGGCGCCAACAGCGGCGGATCGAAGCACGGCGTCCTCACGGACCGCCCCGGCACGCTGACGAACGACTTCTTCGCCAACCTGCTCGACCTGGGCACCACGTGGAAGTCCACGTCCGAGGCGCAGGACGAGTTCGAGGCGCGCGACGCCTCGGGCGCCGTCACCTGGACCGGCACCCGTGCCGACCTGGTCTTCGGCTCCAACTCCGAGCTGCGCGCGGTCGCCGAGGTGTACGCGAGCGACGACGCCAAGGAGAAGTTCGTGAAGGACTTCGCCCAGGCGTGGACGAAGGTCATGGACCTGGACCGTTTCGACCTGGTCTGATCCACGTCCTGGTCTGATCCACGTCAGGATCTGACCGGACACGACCTGACCGGACCTGACCGGACCTGACCGGATCGAATCTGATCCGGTCAGGTCGGCAGCCGGTCCGGTCGGAAGCCGGTCTCGGCCTGTCCGACCTGTTCAATCTGTTCAACCTGTTCGACCAGACCGACGGCCGGGCGGCCCCAGTGGCCCGCCCGGCCGTTCGGCGTTCCCGCCCCCGCTCCCGCCCGCCCCCGGCTCGTCTGCTCACCGCTCACTCCTGGTCGATCCACCCCTGGAGGACGTCGCAGAGCGGCACCAGGTCCCGGTCCAGCTCGCGGAGGAGTTCGGGCGCCGGGGCCGTGGCGGTCTTCCAGCTCCGCAGGGCGGCGAGGAAGGCGGCCTGGACGGCGCCGCCGATGCTCGCGGGCCTCAGCCCCGCGCTGTCCTCACCCAGGCGGTCCGCGACGTACTCCGCGACCGCCTCGGCCCAGCTGATCCACTGCGCCGACTCCTCCGCGCGCAGCTCGGGCGACTCGTCGAGGATGACGAAACGCTTCATCCAGATCCGCCGGTCGTCGACCGACGCGCGCAGCGCCTCCACCACGCAGGTCCTGACCACCGTCATCACCGGTCGGTCCGCCTCCGCGCGGGCCAGCAGCCCGCGCAGCCGTGCCGTGTGATCGTCGAACGCGGACCAGATGACGCCCGACTTCGACGGGAAGTAGCGGAAGAAGGTCGACCTGCTGACGCCGGCCGCCGCCGTGATCGCGGAGATGCCGGTCGCGGCGTACCCGTGTGCGAGGAACAGGTCGACGGCCACCGCCTCGACCTCCTCACGCGACGACACGGGCGGCCGTCCGCGCCCCCGTCCGGCTTCGCTCATACGGGCCGATCCTCCTTGGCCGAATATTTTCGGAACCGAGTACCATTATTCTGTGCGCCGACCCCGCGGCCGGCGCGGCACAGCAGGCCGACAGTGTCCGTCGGCCGAGCGGCTACGGGGAAATCGAACAGTCCTCGCGGGCAGCGCCCGCCGGACATGGGGGCGGCCGTACAGAAGGACGGAACGCGATGAAGGCATGGCAGTTCACCGAGGTCGGCAAGCCGCTGACCCGCAACGAGGTCCCGGAGCCCGAGGCGGGGCCCGGCGAGATCGTCATCGCGGTGCGGGCCGCCGGCCTCTGCCACAGTGACGTCGGCTTCCTGGACGGCACCCTCACCTCGCTCCTGCCGTTCCGCCCGATCACCCTGGGACACGAGATCGCGGGCGTCGTCGCGGCCACCGGGCCCGGCTCCACCCGTTTCGCGGTCGGCGACCGGGTCGCCGTCCCGGCGGCCATCGAGGGCCCGGGGACCTCGTCGAACGGCGGTTTCCAGCCGCGGGTCGCGGTACGGGAGGACCTGGTGATCCCGCTGCCCGACGGCATCGCCTGGGACCAGGCCGCCGCGGCGACGGACGCGGGGCTCACCTCGTACCACGCGATGATCGTGCAGGGCGGGGTGACCGCCGGCACGAAGGTCGGCGTGATCGGCCTCGGCGGCCTCGGGTCGCTGGGCGCGCAGGTGGCGCTCGCGGTCGGCGCGGAGGTCCATGTCGCGGAGAAGAACGAGAAGGTGCACGCCTTCGCCCGCGAGCTGGGCGTGGCGGGCGTGGCCACGGAAATCGGCGCGTTCGCGGAGCTGGGCCTCGACGTGATCGTGGACTTCGCCGGTTTCGGCACCACGACGGCCGCCGCCGTGGAGGCGGTACGGCGCGACGGCCGGGTGGTGCAGGTGGGGCTCGGGGTGAGCGAGGGCACGATCAACCTCCAGACGCTCACCCTCAACCAGGTCTCCCTGATCGGCTCCCAGGCGGGCACCGCCGAGGACTGCCGGGCCGTCCTCGACCTGGTGGCCGAGGGCAAGGTCACGTCCCGCACCACCCCGATCGGCTTCGACGACATCGCCGACGGCATCGGCCGTCTCGAACGCGGCGAGGTCATCGTGCGGCTCGTGGCCGTCTACGGCTGACGGCGAGCCGGGCACGGGGTCCCGGGCGGGCCGCCGCCCCGAGGACCCCGCGACGGCCCGGCCGGTCGCGCTCAGGGATGCGCGATGTCGGTGATGACCTCGTCGAAGCGCTCGACGTGCCCGGTGAAGGTGATGCTCGGGTACCTGCCTCGCAGGCGGAGCAGGGCCGCGTCCACGAAGGCCCACATGTCACCGGGGTCGGAGTAGGCGTCGAAGACGGCGTGCGCCGCCCATTCGCTGTCCTCGTTGGTCACGTACGCCTGGTACTTCTTCTCCTCCGTGGTGACGGCCATGGTTGTGTCTGCCCCCCGAGTCGTCGTCTGTCGGATGTCGTCGCGTGTGCCGACGGCGGCGGCCGGCGGTGCGACCCCCGTCGCGGTGAGAACCGCCGCCGCGCCCGTGCCCGCGGCGCCGAGCACGGCCCGCCGGGAAATCTCCGCCACAGCCCACCCCCTCGCACCGGCACCTCCGGGTGAGGGGCCGGGAGCCGACCGTATCGCCGACTCCCTTAACAGCGGCGCGACTTGGCGTAAAACCGCCTCGGCCGTCCGGGCGCCCGCGTCAGCGCGCGGCCGTCCCGCGCCCCGCGGCCCGCAGCCCCCGGTCCGCGAAGGCGATCAGCCACTCGAAGCTCTCGTCGATGTCGGCGCTCCACTGGAAGCCGCCCGCCGACTGCAAGGTGGCGAAGCCGTGGCAGAGGCTGCGCAGCGTGCGCAGGGCGTGGTCGACGTCCGCGTCGGGGAGGTCGTAGCCGCGCAGGACCGCCAGGAACGCGCTGAGCAGCCGCTTCCCAGCGGCGGCCAGCGGGTCGTCGGGGCCCGACGACTCCATGCCGACCGTCGCCGCGTACCGGCCGGGGTGGTCGAGGACGAAGCCGCGGAAGGCGCGGGCCGCGGCGGCGAGGGCGTCGCGGCCCGCGTACCCCTGGACGGCGAGCCCGACGGCGTCGGCCGCCTCGGTCAGCGCCAGGACGGCGATCCGCCGGGTGAGGTCGTCCTGGCCGCCGACGTGCTTGTACAGGGACGGGGTGCGCACGCCCAGCCGTTCGGCCAGCGATCCCATGGTCAGGTGCGCGATCCCGACCTCGTCGGCGAGGGCGGCGCCGGCCGCGACGACGGCGGCCGGGTCGAGGCCCGCCCTAGGCACGGGCGGCGTCCGAGCGCAGGAAGTCGAGCGTCAACTCGACGACCCGGTCGGGGAACTGGTCGTGCGGGTAGTGTCCGGCGCCCTCGATCATCTCCAGGCGGCCGAGTCCGGCCGGCAGCGCGTCGACGATCGCGGTTCCCTCGGCCCGCGGGTCGGCCCAGTCGGGGTCGAGGGTGCCCATCACGACCAGGACGGGGCAGCGGACGTTGCCCAGTTGGGCGCCCGCGTCGGTGGGGGCCTGGCGGCCCATGTTCTGGACGGCCTTCATCCGGCCCGGCTCGCGCAGCAGGGCGTCGACGCGCCCGAGCCGCTCGGTCCAGTCGGCGGGCTTCACGCCGGGGTAGGCCACGTCGAGGTAGGAGCGCCACATCGGGACGCTGCCGAGGAGGCCGGTGCCGAGCAGCCGCAGCATGCCCTGCCGGTAGCGCTTCACCCGCAGGTCACCGAGGCGGACCGACTGCTTCCGGGTGAACGGCGCCAGCTCGACGACCCCGGTGATCAGGGACGGTTCCCGCGCGGCGGCGATGGTGGCGGCGCCGCCCGAGACGGAGTGGCCGACGAGGACGGCCGGGCCGCCGAGGTGGCGGATCACGGCGAGCAGGTCGCCCGCGAGCGCGGTGCGGTTCCAGGCCGGCCAGTCGACGCTGGACTCGCCGCAGCCGCGCAGGTCGACGGCGGCGACCCGGTGGCCCGCCGCGACCAGCCGCGGGATCACCGCGCGGTAGGCGTCCCGGCTGTCGCCCATGCCGTGCGCGAGGACGATCAGCGGGCCCGAGCCCGTCACCTCGTACGCGATCGTGCCGCCGTCGACGGCGAGGTACTCGGTCATGACAGCTCCCGGAGAGGTTGCGGATCAGTGCGGCTAACTTCCTTAGCCAAAAGCTAACTCGATTAGCCGAAAGAGTCAACGCTTCGTCCGCGCCGGTCGACGCCACGCCCGCGCCGGTCGACGCCCGCCCGGAGCCGGCGCACCCGCGCCCGGGGCTGGGACCCTGCCGCCATGAACAGGCGTGAACGGAAGAGACTGGCGCGGAGGCTGGTCGGCGCGGCCGGTTCCGGGGACGTCGGCGCGGTGAGCGCGCTGCTGCGGGCGGGCGCCGACCCGAACGGCGCCGACCGGGACGGCGGAACCCCGCTGTACGCCGCCGCGCTCGACGGCACCCCGGAGACCGTCGCCCGCCTGCTGGCCGCGGGCGCCGACCCGGACGTCGAGAGCCGCGCCCAGACCGAGGGGACGGCCCTGTGCGCGGCCGCCGCCTGGGGCCGTACGGACGTGGTGCGGCTGCTCCTCGCCCACGGCGCCGACCCTGACCTGCGCGAGGACGACGGCACCGGCCACAGCCCCCTCGAATGGGCGCGGAAGGGCGGCCACACCGAGGCGGCCGGGCTCCTGATCGCGGCGGGGGCACGGGCGGACGTCACCTCCTAGGGGGTGTCCGGCACGTCTCCCGGAGCGGCGCCGCCCGGCGTGGTACCACTTGGGCCGCGCGGGACGATCACGCCCGTGGCGTCGCCGCTCCGAGACCGAGGGTGCAGAAGTGGGGAGTCAAGGGGTCCCGGCGTCCGTCCTGGCCGGACTCGGGTCATGGCTGCCGCCCCGCCGGGTGGCCAACGAGGAGCTGGCCGAGCCTCTGGGCCGGTCGCCCGAGTGGATGTTCCAGCGGTGCGGCATCCGCGCCCGGCACGTCGTGGACCCCGGCACCAGCACCGGGGACCTCGCGGTCGCGGCGGGCCGCGAGGCACTCGACCGGTCGGCGACCGCCGTCTCCGCCGTGGTCGTCGCCACCAGCTCGCCCGACCGGCCCTGTCCGGGCACCGCCCCGCACGTCGCCACCCGGCTGGGGCTGTCCGGCGCGGCCGCCCTGGACGTCCAGGCCGTCTGCGCCGGGTTCGTCCATGGGCTCGCGGTCGCGCAGGGACTGATCGCCGCGGGCACGGCGGACGGCGTCCTGGTGATCGGCGCCGACACCCTCTCCCTCGGCGTCGCCCCCGACGACCCGACGCGCATGCTCTTCGGCGACGGCGCGGGCGCCGTCGTCCTGCGCCGAGGGCACCGGGAGGAACCCGGGGCCCTCGGCCCCTGCCTGCTGGGCAGCGACGGCGGCGGCCGGGACCTGATCACCGTGCGCGGCGGCGGCTCCGAGGAACGTGCGGCGGCGGGCGACGTCCCCGCGGACCCGTATCTGCGACTGGTGGGGCAGGAGGTGTTCCTGCGGGCTCTGCTCCACCTGGACGAGGTCTCCCGCACCGCGCTGGACAGCGCGGGGTGGAGCCCGCGGGACGTGGACCGGGTCGTCCCGCACCAGGCGAACGCGCGGATCACCGCGATGCTGGCGCGGCGGCTCGGTGTCGCGGAGGACCGCGTGCTGGCCCGGATCGAACAGGTCGGCAACACCTCGGCCGCGTCGATCCCGCTCCTGCTCGACCAGGCGTGGCGCCGAGGCGACCTGCGCCCCGGCCACCGCGTCCTGCTCACCGCCTTCGGCGGCGGACTGACCTGGGGCGCCACCACCCTGGTGTGGCCCCGTCTCCCCCACCCGCACCGACCCCCTTCCGGAGAGATGCCATGTACGACGTCCTGACCGAGCTGCTGACCGACCGCTTCCAGGTGCGGCCCGAACTGCTCTCCCCCGAGGCCACCCCCGCCTCCCTCGGCCTGGACTCCCTGTTCCTCGTGGAGCTGTCGCTCGTGCTGGAGAAGGACCCCGGGTGCGCGATCGCCGTCGACGACCTCACCCGGGCGGACACCCTCGCCGACATCGCCCGGCTGATGCGCGACAACCTGGAAGCGCCGGCCTGACGGCGGGTCACTCGGCGAGGGCCGCCAGCAGCGTGCGCACGGCGTCGTCCGCGACACGCCGTGCGCGGGCCGCCGGGATCAGCCCGTCGATGTGGCTGAAGTTCCAGGCGAGCCGCCCGTGGCAGGTGGTGACGGCCGCCACGAGCGCGCCCATCACCGAGACACCGGTGAGGAACTGGGCGCCGTCGACCCGCAGCCGGCCCACCCGGTCGGGGAACGGGTAGCGACCGACGTTGGATAGGCATAGGTTGACCGGGCCCTTCTCGTCCATGAACCGCATGAAGGACGCGCTGTCGGCCAGCGACCCGGGGCCCGTCCGGCGCGGCAGACTGATCGTCGCCAGGTGGTCCTGGCGGGCCCGGCGGCGCACCAGGTCCCGGCTGATCTCCCGGGCCATCGGCCACAGCGACCCGCCCGGCTCGTACCGGACCCGGGTGGGGACGGTGGCCACATAGGTGCCGACCTCGTCGAGGGCGACGGGCGGCCTGAGGTCGTCGCGGAAGTCGACGGGCGAGCCGATCGAGAAGTCCGCGCCCGACGTGGTTCCCGCGTCCCGGGCGACCGCCGTCACCAGCGCGGCGGCCAGCGCGCCGTGCACCGAGGCGCCGTGCCGCCCGGCCGCCCGCACCAGCGACTCCAACTGCGCGGCGTCGAGCGTCCGGTGGACCACGCGGGTGCGCCGCTGCCCGAACGGGACCTGCCGGTCGGCGGCGATCCGCCGGGCAGGCCGCCGGGCCGACGCCCGCTGTTCGCGCCGCATCAGCGCGTCGAACCCCGCGACACCGGCGGCGCCCCGGTGGCGGCGCGGCAGCAGGTCGTCGGTCGCGGGCAGCGCCCGCCGCGACGTGACGTCGGGGGCGGCGCCGGTGTCGAGGAGCGCGACGATCTCGATCCACTCCCGCAGCAGGGACAGGCAGGTCTTGCCGTCGGCGACGGTGTGCGCCGCCGTCAGCACCAGGTCGTGCACGGTGTCCTCACCGCCCTCACCGCCCTCACCGCCCTCGCCTCCCTCGCCCACCGAGGTGACCACCAGCGCGCGCAGCAGCGGCCCGGCCCGCCAGTCGACGCTCTCCGCCAGCTCGCGGTCGTCGATCTCGCGCTGCCACCGGGTGTCGCCGTCGGCGTCGAGCGGGTTGCGGGAGACGTGCCGGAGCGGGATCTGCGTGCCGTCGAGCGGGGTGAAGGCGGGGTGGGCTCCGGTGCCGTCGTCGGTGATCGCGACGCGCAGCAGCGGGTGCCGGAGCTGGAGGACGTCCAGGGCGCGGCGGTGCAGGGAGAGCGGCAGGGACGCTCCGTCGGCGCGGACGCGGACGCGGGCGACGACGTTGAGGGGCGAGGTGCGGTCGGCGATCCAGTACAGCCGCTCCAGCGGGCTCAACTCGCGGCGCACGCGGGCGGGTTCGGCGGCGTGGGCGGCCGGGAAGGTGAGGGCCTCGGCGGTCCGGCGGGTGAGGACGGAGCGGGGCACCAACCGGAGGTAGCCCTCGCGCAGCAGCCGCCGGCGGGGGCTGTCGCCCTGGGTGAGGTCGCTCATCCTGCGGGACTCGGCCACCATCGCCCTGGTGCGGTCGCGGCGCAGGTCCTCGTAGCGGCGCAGGGCGCCCGCCGGGTCGTCGGCCGCGGCGGGCCCGGCCAGGGCGCGGGCCAGAACGACGGCGTCCTCGATGGCCGTGCCCGCGCCCTGGGCGAGGGTGGTCAGCATGGGGTGGGCGGCGTCGCCGAGGAGGGTGACGGGGCCTTCGCCCCAGCGTTCCAGGAAGGCCCGGTCGTGCGAGGGCACGGTGAGGATGTCGGCCGGTGGCGTGGCCTCGATCACCGCGGGCACCTCCCGCGCCCAGTCCGCGTAGGCCTGTAGGAGGGTCTCCTTGACGCGGGCGGGGTCGGCGGCGTCGGCGGGTCCTCGGGCGGTGGCGGTTCCTGGGGTGGTGGCGGGTGCAGTGGTCGTGGCGGGTGCGGTGGTCGTGGCCGCCCACCAGTAGCAGCGGCCGTGGCCGATGTCGATGAGGCCGAACCGCTGCCCCGCGCCCCAGTAGTGGCGCACGGCGCCGGTGGTGAGCAGCGGGTGGCGGAAGGGGACGATGCCGAGCTGGATCAGATAGCCGCTGCCTTGGGCCTGTTCGGGTCCGACGAGAGCGCGTCGCACGGCCGAGTGGAAGCCGTCGGCGCCGATCAGGACGTCCCCGCGCGCCGAACTCCCGTCCCTGAAGCGGACGGTAACGCCCGCGTCGCCGGTCTCGAAGCCGACGGCCGTGGCTCCGAGCCGGATCGGACAGTCCGCCGCCTCCACCAGCAGGGCTTCCTGGAGGTCGGAGCGGCTCAGGCAGAAACTGGGCGCGCCGGCCCGCGCGCACGCCTCCGCGAACGGCAGGTCCCTGATGCGCCGGCCGCGCCGGTCCAGGATCCTGAACGACTCGACGGCCTGGCCGCGTTTGCCGAGGCCGAGGTCGATGCCCAGACCGGCGAGTGCGATGACGGCGTTGCTCATGACCGAGAGACCGGAGCCGGCGGTGCGCAGTTCGGTGGCGCGTTCGTACACCTCGACGTCGATGCCTTGGCGCCGGAGCGCGACCGCGCAGGTCAGCCCGCCGATACCGGCGCCGATGACAAGGGCCTTGCGGGGAACATCGGTTGGCATGACGTCAGCTCTCCTGGGCGGTGCGGGCGAGGTCGGCGGTGGCGCACAGTTCGGCGAGCGTCCCGGCCAGCTGGGCGACCTGCGGTTCCTCCATGATCGTCAGGTGGTCGCCGGGCACGCCGAGGATCTGGATCCGGCCGCTGGTCATTGCGGTCCAGCCGTTGCACGGGTCCTGGTGGCGGGTGCGGGCGGCGCCGTGCAGGGCGGACAGCACGGCGGGCAGCGGCTCGGCGGCCCGGAGCAATGTGAGGTCCTGCTCCTCGTACGGAGGCCGATAGGCCAGTGTGGCCTGCCAGTTGGCGCGGTAGACGCCGAAGAGGCGGCGGACGACGGCGGCGGAGCTGCCGGCCGGCAGGACGCCCCGCTCGCTCGCGATCCGCGCCATGTGGGCGAACTTCGCTTCCGTGGAGATCAGTTCGGCGGGCAGGAGAGGTTCGGGCGGGTTGGCGCCGTCCCGGGTCCAGAGCAGTTCGTGGAAGAACCATTCCAGCGGGCCGTCGTCGTCCTGCGGGGGTCGCGGTCCCTGGTCGAGGGCGGTGGTGTCCACCACCAGCAGGGTGACGTGCTCGCCCGCCGCCCGCAGCCGCCTGGCCATCTCGAAGGCGACGAACCCGCCGAAGGACCAGCCGCCGACGGTGTACGGGCCGTGCGGCCGCACCCTGCGCAGCGCGGTGAGGTAGCCGGCCGCGAGGGCTTCCACGCTGTGCAGCGGAGTGGTGCCGGGGTCGGCTCCGGCGGCCTGGAGCGCGAACAGCGGCTGCTCTCGCGGGAGATGGCGGGAGAGACCGACGTAGCACAGGACGTTGCCGCCCATCGGGTGGACCATGAACAGCGGCGGACGGCTGCCCTCGGGACGGATCGGCACCAGCGGGTCCCAGGCGGCGACCGCCCCGCCGTCGCGCAGCCGGGCGGCGAGTCCCGCGGGGGTGGGGGTGGCGATGAACTCGGCCAGCGGGATGCGGACTTGGTAGCGCTGTTCGATGCGGACCACGAGGCGCATCGCGCTGAGGGAGGTGCCGCCGAGGTCGAAGAGGCTGTCGTGCACGCCCACCCGCTCCAGGGACAGCACGTCCGCGAGCATCTCGGTCAGGGTCCGCTCGTAGGCGTCGCGCGGCCCGGTGTCGGGGGTGCGGGGCGGGGCGGTCAGTGGAGCCTCGCGCAGTGCGGCGTCGTCGCGTTTGCCGCTGGGCGTCAGCGGCCACTGGGTGACCCATTGGAGGTGCGTGGGGACCATGTGGTCGGGCAGGGTGGCGCGCAGCCGCTCCTTGACGGCGGCCAGGTCCGCTTCGTCGCCCTCGCCGAGCAGGAACGCGGCGAGGCAGGTCTCGCCGTCCGGGCCGCGCCGGGCCACGACGGCGGCGTCCCGCAGCCCGGTCGAGCGGTCCGCGAGGCCGGTGAGGGCCAGTTCCACCTCCGCCGGTTCCACCCGGAAGCCGCGGACCTTGACCTGGGCGTCGTCGCGTCCGAGGAAGACGATGTCGCCGCCGGGGAGCACCATGGCGAGGTCGCCGGTGCGGTAGAGCCTGCGGTCCCCGTCCGCGAACGGGTGCGGCAGGAAGCGCTCCTCGGTCAGGTCGGGGCGCCCCTCGTAGCCGTCGGCCAGGCAGCCGCCGCCGATGTGGAGGTGCCCGCGCGCGCCGACCGGCACCGGACGCATCCGGTCGTCCAGGACGTGCACCTCGGCCCCGTCGATGGGGCGGCCGATCGGCGGCAGCGCGGGGAAGGCCGCCGGGTCGCCCGTCATGGTGAACGCGGTGACGACGTGGGTCTCGGTGGGGCCGTACTGGTTCTCCAGCACGACGCCCGGCAGCGCGGCGCATAGCGCGCGGATCTCGGGGGTGACGCGCAGTTGCTCACCACAGCTGATCACCGAGCGCAGGGTGCGTGGCGTGATGCCCAACGTGATTGCCGCCTCGGCCAGTTGCTGGAGGGCGACCGGGGGAAGGTAGACCTGTTCGACGCGTTCGCGCTCCAGCAGGCGCAGCAGCGCGGGCGGGTCGCGCCGTTCGGTGTCGTCGGCGAGGCAGAGGGTGCCGCCGGAGGAGAGCGTGCAGAAGATCTCCTGGAAGGAGATGTCGAAGCTCAACGGCGCGTGCTGGAGGGTCACTCCGCCCGGGACGGCGCTGGCCGCCCCGGCCTGCCAGTGGGCCAGCGCCGCGAGGGTGCGGTGCGGCATGGCGACGCCCTTGGGTGCCCCGGTGGAGCCCGAGGTGAACAGGACGTACGCGGTGCTCTCGGGGTCGGGTCCGCTGTCCGCGGGGCAGGCGGGCGCCGGTGCGGCCACCGTCTCGGCGGGCAGCAGCAGCTCCGGGTCACCGGCGAGTCGCGCGTGGCGGGCCGAGGCCACGACGCGGAAGGGCCGGGCCTGTTCGACCATCGAGGCCAGCCGGGCGGCCGGATAGCCGACGTCCATGGGGACGACCGCGCAGCCCGCCCGCAGGACACCGAGGAGCACCGCGATGGTCAGCGGGGAGCGGTCCATGGCGATCCCGATCCGGGCGTTCTCCGGGGCGCCGAGCGCGTGCAGTCGCCCGGCGACGTTCTCGGCGGTCTCGAACAGCCGGGCGTAGCTCCACCGTTCGTCGCCCTTGACCAGGGCGGTCGCGTCCGGGGTGCGTCGGGCCCGGTCGGCGATGAGCGCCACGACCGTCGTCCCCGCCACCGGGGACGCGATGGCCGGGCGGGGGGCGAGGAAGGCGAAGTCCGGTCGCTCGTGGGGCTGTTGGACCATGCGGTCCAGGATGCCGAGGAATCCGGCGGCGAACAGGTCGCCCTGTTCGGCGGCGAACGTGGTGCCGTCGCAGTCGACGCGCAGCCACATGCCGGTGCCGTCGGGTTCGGTGACGGCGTTCACCATGAGCCGCAGGTCGTTCTCCTCCCAGCTGTCGAAGCGCGTCAGCCGCAGCCCCGGCAGGCCGAGGACCGGCGCGAGCTGGTGGAAGTGGACGTAGTTGAAGGCGGTGTCGACGACGGGTCCGCCGTGGTCCTCCCGCATCGCGCTCAGCGGGTAGCGGCGGTGGGGGTGGCTCTCCCGTTCCTGGCGAAAGCTCTCCCGTGCCACCTCGAGCCAGCTGTCGCGCGCGGTGTCCAGACGGACGGGGACGGTGTTCAGGAACAGTCCGGCGGTGCGCTCGGCACCGGCGAGTTCGGGGCGGCCGTGCGTGATCAGGCCGGTGGTCACCTCATGGGTGCCGGCCAGCATGGCGAGGGTGAGGCCGTGCGCGGCGAGGAGCACCGACTTGAGCGGCAGGGCGTGTCGTGCGGCGAAGTGCCGTGTGCGCGCGAGGAGATCACCGTCGAGGTCGATCCGGCGCGAGGCCGGCCGGTGGCCGGTGGCCGGCAGGTGCGGGGTGAACGCCTCGACCGGCGGCGGCTCGCTGCCGGCCAGCTTCCGCCGCCAGTGCTGCCGGGCCTCGGCCGATCCCAACGCGGCGCGCTCCAGCGGGACATGGGCGGCGGGTGAGGGCGGCGCGGTGTCGTCGACCGGGCCGATGCCGAGGCCGAGGCCGTGCGCGTAGTCCTGGAGCAGCTCCCTGAGCAGGGTGGCGACGCTGCCGCCGTCGAGGAGCGCGTGGTGGAAGCTGAGCACCAGGTCGACGGCGTCGGACCGCACATGGGCGCGGAGCAGGTAGAGCGGCGCCCGCTCGAACACGTAGGGGTGCAGGCGTCGTTGTTCGATGTGGGCGCGGACCTCGGTCTCGGCCGCCGCGCTGTCGAGGGGGCGCAGATCGACGATCTCCAGGCCGCCGCGCACCTGGGCCGCGACGACCTGGAGGGGCTCGGCGCCCGCCAGGTCGAAGGCGGAGCGCAGCGCCGGGTGACGGGCCGTCAGCCGGTCGAAGGAGCGCCGGAACTTCGCCTCCTGCCAGGGCATGTCGAGGGTGTAGCGGAAGACGTCCCGGTACGTGGCCGAGGTCTCGTGTCTGCGGCTGTGGTAGAGCAGGCCGAGGGGGAGCCTGGTCAGCGGGAAGGCGTCCTCGGCGTCCCGCACCCGGGCCCGGTCGACGTCGGTCACCAGGGCGAAGGGCGCCGGGGCGGTCCCGGTCCCGCCCGTCTCGCACGCGTCGGCGCGGGCGGCGAGGGCGGCCACCGTCGGGTGGTTCAGCAGGTCGGTGAGCGAGAAGCGCAGGCCGCGGGCCTCGGCCTCGGCGCGCACTCTGAGCATCAGGATGGAGTCGCCGCCGAGGGCGAAGTAGTCGTCGTGGATCCCCACGGCCGGGTGGCCGAGGACCTCGGCCCAGATCTCGGCGAGGACGGTCTCGGCGCGGGTGCGCGGCTGCCCGTCGACGGGGGCGGCCGGTGCGCCGGGCGGGGGCAGTGCCAGGGCGTCGGCCTTGCCGCCGGGGGTCAGCGGGATGGCGTCGATCCGGGTGAGGGAGGCCGGGACCATGAACGCGGGCAGGGTCCGCCCGAGCCGTTCGCGCAGCGACCGGGTGTCGAGGGGGGCCGCGGCGATGTAGTAGCCGGCCAGGACGGTGCCCCGGTCGGGCTCGGTGCGACCGACCACGACGGCGTCCAGGACGCCTGGTGCGGCGCGCAGGGCGGCGGCGACCTCGTCGGGTTCGACGCGCAGCCCACGGATCTTGACCTGGTCGTCGATCCGGCCGCGGAACTCCAGGGTGCCGTCCGTACGCCACCGGGCGAGGTCGCCGCTGCGGTAGAGGCGCCCGCCGGGCACGAAGGGGTCGTCGCCGAACCTCTCGGCGGTCAGCTCCGGGCGGTCGAGATAGCCTCGGGCGACTCCGACTCCGCCGATTGCCAACTCGCCCACGACTCCGACGGGTTGCGGGTGGTCGTCGGGGCCCAGCACATAGAGCCTGGTGTTGTCGATCGGCCGGCCGATGGGCACCCGGGCGATGCCGTGCGCGGGGGCGTCGAGGCGGTCGCGGCATTCGTGGAACGACACGTCGACGGTGGCCTCGGTCGGACCGTACAGGTTCACCAGCTCAGCTCGGTACGGGAGTTGGCTCTCTTCGCGGGATCGGTCCGCGAGCCGCTGGAACTGGGCGACCCGGGCGGCGGGCAGTACCTCGCCGCTCGTGAAGACGTGCCGCAGAGTGCGGACGGAGGCACGGGCGGAGGCGGACTCCTCAAGGAGATCGAGGAACGGGCCGAGCATCGAGGGGACGAAGTGCACGGCGGTGACCCGGTGTTCGCGGATCGCCCGCACCACCTCGCGCGGGTCCCGGTGCCCGCCGGGCGGCAGCAGGGCCACGGCCGCGCCCTCGACGGCCCACCAGAACAGCTCCCACACCGACACGTCGAAGGACACCGGCGTCTTCTGGAGGAGGACGTCGTGTGCGCCGAGCGGGTAGCGGTGCTGCATCCAGGCGAGCCGGTTGACCACGCTGCGGTGCTCGACCATGACGCCCTTGGGGCGCCCGGTCGACCCTGAGGTGTAGATGACGTAGGCCAGGTCACCGGAGGTGGCCAGCGGCTCGACCGGGTCCGCGCTGCCGGTCAGCAGGGAGCCGACGGGCCGCACGCGGGCGCCACCGCGGGGGTGGGCGGGCGCGTCGTCGTCGACGATCACGACCTTGGCGCGGCTGTCGGACAGCAGCAGCTCCACCCGCTCGGCCGGGTACCCGGGGTCCACCGGGACGTAGGCGCCGCCGGACTTGAGGATGCCGAGCAGCGCGACCAGCAACCGGGGCCCGCGTTCCATCAGCACCGCGACCCGGTCGTCCGGCCCCACGCCGTCCGCGCGCAGCGCCCGCGCTACCTGGTTGGCGCGCTCGTCGAGTGCGGCGTAGGTCAGCGTCTCCCCGGACGGCGCGACGACCGCGGTCCGGTCCGGGGTGCGGACGGCCCGCTCCTCGAACAGGCCGTGCAGGGTGGCCTGTTCGGGGAACGACGCCTGCCGGCCGAGGGCGCGCCCGGCGGTGAGGTCGCGGTGTTCGGCCGGGGTCAGCAGGGGCACCTCGGACAGCGGCCGGTCCAGCAGGTCGAGGCCGTGTTCCAGGAGGACCGTGAGATGACCGGCCAGGGCGGTGACGGTCAGGTCGCCGTCGAAGGCGTCCTGGGCCCAGTCGAGGTCGACGCGGAGGTCGTCCGTGTCGTCGAAGGCGTTGACCAGGACGCCGAGCGCGTCCTGGTCGTGCGCGGGTGCCAGCAGGACGGGCCGCCGCACGAGGTCCGAACCACCTTGCCGCCTGGTCCAGTTGGCGTAGGAGAGTGTGACGTCGAAGAGTTGGCGCGGGCCCGCGGCCGGGGCGGGTACCTCGCGGAGGATGTCACCGAGCGCCAGCCGCTCGTGGCGGCGCAGGACGCCGGTCGCGCGCTGGATCTCGGTGAGCAGGTCCCGGACGCCGCGCCCGCCGGGTGCCGCGACCCGCAACGGCAGGGTGTTGGCGAACTGGCCGAGGACGTCACCGTTGCGTGCCGCCGACCGGTTGAGGAAGGGGACGCCGAGGACGACCTCCTCACTCCGGTGCAGCCGTGTCAGATACGTGCCGAGCATCGCCGCGACGTAGGTGAACGGCCAGAAGCCCGCCGCGCGGACCCGGCCGACGAGGTCGCCGTCGATCACGAAGGAGTGCCGGGCCCGGTTCCGGGAACCACCGTCGGCCACCGGGGCGTCCGTCGCGCGGTCCGCGGTCCAACGGGCGTCCGCCGGGCGGGGGAAGAGGGCCGGAGTGAGGTCGTCGAGGTACGCGCGGAAGAAGGCGCGGTCGCGGTCGCCGTCCGGACCGGCGCGGTAGGCGGCGTCCTCCTCGACCAGCGCGAGGTAGGAGGGCGCCTCGGGGATGTCAGCGGGGGCGATGGTGCGCGGGTCGCGGGCACAGTCCTGGAGGATCTCGTGGCTCAGCCGGTCGAGGGTCCAGCCGTCGGCGACGATGTGGTGCGCCTTGAGGTGCAGATGCGTGACGTCCCGGCTCTCCAGCAGGACGGTGGCCTCGACGAGGCAGCCGCCGGTGAGCGGCAGGGCGCGGGCCAGCGAGTCGCGCATCCACGCGGCGCAGGCCGCGGCGGGCTCGGACGTGCGCGACAGGTCGAGCACGGTGACCGGGACGCGTTCCGCGGTCAGCCGCTGGAAGGGCACGCCCGCGCGGTCGGCGAACCGCAGCCGGACCGTTTCGTGGCGGTGCAGCGCCCGCTCCACGCTGTCGGCGAGCCGGTCGCGGTCGATCCCGCCCGGCAGCCGTTCGTGGAGCACGCAGTTGAACTGCGGCGACCCCGGCGCCCGGGAACCGACGGACCACACGTCCCGCTGGTACGCCGTCAACGGGTAGGACGCGTGCTGGTTCATGTTCACCTGTGGGGGTTTCCTTCGAGCCGTACGGGGATCTCCCGGTGCCCGTTGAAGATGAGGGAGGGCAGCGGTGTCAACTGGTCTGCTTCGACGGCGAGTTCGAGGTGCGGGAAGCGGGCGAACAGCGCGGACAGCGCGATGCGCCCTTCGAGGCGGGCGAGTTCGGCGCCCAGGCAGTGGTTGGGTCCTGGGCTGAACGCCAGGTGCTCGCGGGCGGTGGCGCGGGTGATGTCGAAGACGTCGGCGTCCGGTCCGTGCACCCCGGGATCGCGCCCGGCCGCCGCGTAGTTGATGACGAGGGCGTCGCCGCGGGCGAACGTCAGCCCGGTCGGCTCGTCGTGCAGGTCCTCGGTGGGGAACCGCATCATGAAGTTGGCCACCGGCGCCTGGTGGCGCAGCGTCTCCTCCACGACCTGGTCCCAGCCCGCCCGCCCCGACAGCACCAGGTCCAACTGGCCGGTGTGGGTGAGCAGGTTGACGACGGCGTGGTCGAGGAGGTTCGCCGTGGTGCCGTATCCGGCGCCGATCATCATCCAGACGCTGTCGGCGAGTTCGCGTTCGCTGAGCAGGCCCGCGCGGTGGGCGTCGATCAGGGTGCAGGCGACGTCGTCGGCGGGGTGCTCGGTCTTGCGGGCGAGCAGGTCCGCGAGGAGTTTGCCGGCGCCGGCCGTGACGGCGGCGGCCTGTTCGGCGGTGAGATCGGTGGTGAACACCGTGTCGGTGACCGCCTGGAAGCCGTCGTGCAACTCCCGCGGGAGGCCGACCAGCGCGCAGACCGTCAGCCACGGCAGCCGGGTGGCGAAGCCCGCGCGCAGGTCGACGACCCCGTCGGGGGCGGTGGCCGCCGCCGCCGCGAGGCCGTCGAGCAGCGTGCCGGTGGTCTCCTCGATCCACGGCGCCAGTCCGCGTACCCGGCGGGCGGCGAAGGCGGGGACCAGCGGGCGGCGCAGCCGGTGGTGGTCGTCCCCGTAGGCGGTCTGGACGGTGCGGATGTCGACCCACACCCGCAGCGGCCAGTCGGCGGGGAGGTCGCCGTCGAGGAAGGCGGGCCAGTGCCGGTGGGCGTCCTTGGAGACCCGGGGGTGGGCCAGCAGCCGCCGGACGAGGCCCGGGTCGGTCACCGACCACGCCCGCACCCCACCGGGCAGTTCGACGCGGGCGGCGGGCCCCCGCGCCCGCAGTGCCGCGGCTTCACCGTGCAGATCGGCGGCGCTGCCGTCCAGGCGGTAGGGGCAGCGGTGGTCGGAAGGCGGGGCGGACATGTTCACGACCTCGACGGCGCTCGTGGGGCTCAGGGGCGGACGGCGGTGAAGAGTCCGTAGCGGAGTTGCGGGGCGTCGAAGAACCACTGGCCGAGGTCGGCCGCGGTCTGCCATTCGCGTGCGGTCCCGGCGTCGGAGTCGGCGCGTGCGGCGTTCCGCCAGCCCTCGACCATGGGGCCGTAGGAGCGGCGGACGTTGTCGGTGATGTCCGTGTGGTCGACGATCTTCAGCCCGGCCTCGCTCAGCAGCGCCCCGTACCGGTCGGTGGTCAGCTCGATCTTGAAGAAGGCGTAGGAGTCGGCCATCCGGGCGGCCTCCTCGGCGTCGAGTTCGCCCTCGAGGTGGTGCTCGGCGATGACGAGCCGTCCGCCCGGCCGCAGGACCCGCGCGAGGTGGCCGAGGGCCGCCCGCTTGTCCTTCATGTGCATCAGCGACTCGATGGCGTACGCGCCGTCGAACGACCCGTCGGGGAAGGGGAGTTCCATCGCATCGGCGAGCTGGAAGGTGGCCTGCCCGGGGAGGTCGGCCGGGAGCGGGCGGCTGTTGGCCAGGCCGACCTGGTAGTCGCTGACGCTGACGCCGGTGATCCGCACGGCGTGGTGGGCGACGATGCGCGCCGCGGTGCTGCCGTGCCCGCAGCCGACGTCGATCAGATGCTGCCCCGCGGCCGGGGCGACGCGTTCGGCGACGAGGTCGGTCAGCCGGTCGGTCGCGGCCCGCATGGGGCTGTCGTCGGCCTCGTCGTCCCAGTAGCCGACGTGGATGTTGCCGCCGAGCGCACGGTCGTAGATGTCCGTGTGCCGGTTGTAGAACGTCCCCACTTCACCGGACGTGTGGGGGTGTTGCGTCAGCATGGGGTGACCTTTCACGGTTCGACGGGCCTGGCTCCCGCGTCGTTCGGGGAGCGCGGGCCGCACACGCCCGCGGGCGGCGGGCCTACGGCGACCGGCGGTCGCGCGACGGCCGGCCCGGCCGGGGACGAGGGGAACGGACGGAACGGAGGGAACGGAGGGAACGGGGGCGCGGACCCGGCTCACCGGCCGGGGCCGCGCTCGTCACGACGGGGTGCCGCGACCGCGCGTCAGGACGCGGCCGTGGCACCCGTGCGGACGGGTCCGCTCAGACGTGCCCGAAGAACAGGCTGCCCGGGGCGTCCGGGTCGTTCGAGAGGAAGTGCTCGCGCACCACGCGGATGAACTCCTGGCGCGAGATCGCGCCGTCCCCGTCGGTGTCCAGCTTGGCGAACATGTCCATCGCGTCGGGCGCGTCGGACTTCCACACGTCCCGCAGGAAGCGGGCGAACTCGTCCTTGCTGATCTCGTTGTCGCCGTTGACGTCGATGACGTCGAAGATCGCGTGCCCGCCGCCCTCGGTCACGTTGAGGCGGCTGCTGTCGATGACGGCGAGGCGGTTGGCGGTGACGAACTGGTCCTTGGTGAGCCGGTCGCCGTCCACACCCGAGTGACGCAGCAGCTCCAGCCAGTACATCTGGCAGAAGTTGACGAGCGCGCGGGCCCTGCGGTCGTTCTTGTCGAGCTTGTACGCCTGGATGTAGCGGTCGGCGAGCTTCTGGTAGTCGGACCAGTCCAGGTAGCCGTCGTGGTTCGCGTCCATCGTGTCGAACGTACGTTCGAGCTTCGTGGTGATGACGTCCTGCGCCGCAGCGGTCATTCATCCTCCTTTGGGGCGGAAGGTGGGGATTTCGTGAACACCATGACCATGATCGGTCGGTGAGCACAACCCCACAGGGTGCGACTGGTCCCGCTTTTCACCTCTCCGGCCGCACCACCCTCACCTGACAAGCCCCACAAGCGAGTTCATCCCGGATCCGGCCGCCGTCGCCCCCTACTGTGAGCCCGCCGCCGGCCACCGGCGGACCTGCCGCACCCTGCTCCCGCCACCCCGCCGACCCCGTCCCGGAGGAATCACGTGTCGCTGCCGAAGCCGTCGAGTCCGACGCCGCCCGCGGGCCGGGCCGTCGTCATCACCGGGGCCTCCTCGGGGCTGGGGGAAGCCTGCGCGCTCCAGCTGTCACGGGTCGGCTTCCACGTCTTCGCCGGGGTCCGCCGCGCCGAGGACGGCGAACGGCTGCGCACGGCCGCCACCGGACAGCTGACCCCGGTCCTCCTCGACGTCACGGACGAGAAGGCGGTACGGGCCGCCGTCGACGAGGTCACCGAGTCGGTCGGCGCGGCCGGACTGCGGGGACTGGTCAACAACGCGGGCATCGCCGTCACCGCCCCGCTGGAGTGCATGCCGGGCGACCTCGTGCGCCGCCAGCTCGACACCAACGTCACGAGCCAACTCCTGGTGATCCAGGGCTTCCTGCCCCTGCTGCGGACCGGCGCGGGGCGGATCGTGAACGTGACCTCGGGCCTCGGCAACGTCGCCCTCCCCTACCTCGGCGCCTACGCCGCCGCCCAGTTCGCCAAGGAGGCGCTCAGCGACGCGCTGCGCCGTGAACTCGCGCCGCAGAACGTGCCCGTGACGGTCGTTCAGCCGGGCGCCGTGCTGACTCCGCTGTGGAGCAAGATGTCCGAGGCCGGCGACCGCGCCCTGGAGAGCGCCCCCGAGCAGGTGCGGGAGCTGTACCGGCACACGTTCCCCCGGTTCATGGCCACGAACGAGACCGCGGCGCTGACCAGCCGCACCACCCCCGACGACGTCGCCCGGGTGATCTTCCGAGCCCTGGTGACCGAGCGGCCCAGGACGCGGTACGCGGTCGGCCGCGACGCGAGAGGCAGCCGCGTACTGCGGAGGCTGCTGCCCGACCGTGCGATCGACCGGCTCCTGGGCGGCATCGTCACCCGGACCCCCTGACCCACCAGGCCACGAGACCGGCGAACTTGGCGAGCCCGGCGATGCCATAACGGCGAGTGCCCCGAGCACCGCAAGAACCACAAAAGGCGCAAGAACCACGAGAACCGCGAGATCAAGGAGCACCGCAATGACCACGCCCCAGGAGCTGAAGGACCTGTTCAGGCACGGCCTCGATCTGCTGTCGGAGGGCAGGATCGAGGAGTGGATCGACGGCTTCACCGAGGACGGCGTCCTCGAATTCCCCTATCCGGCCTGGGGGTTGCCCACCCGGATGCAGGGCCGCGAGGCCCTGCTCACCCAGATGACGATGTTCCGGGACCAGTTGAAGGTCGAGTTCTCCGAGCCCGAGTTCTACGCGGCCACCGCGGACGGCCTGGTCGTCGCGGGCTTCACCGCCGACTGCGTGCTGGTCGCCACGGGGGGTGAGTACCACCAGACGTACCTGTCGGTGGTCCGCTACGAGCAGGGCATGATCGCGCACTTCCGCGACTTCTGGAACCCCTGGTCGGTGATGGAGGCGGCCGGCGGCGAACTGGCCTGGAAGCAGCTGCTCCCGACCATGTCCCCACGCTGACCCGGACGCCCGCGAGGACTTCGCGGGCGACGTCCGACGATCCAGCACGCGCGTCCCGCGTCCTGCATCCCGCTCCCGCATCCGCATCCGCATCCGCATCCGACGCTCGCCCGGCCCCGCGGCTCGACCAGCCGCGGGGCCGGGGCACGCCGGGCCGGTTTCCCTCCGGCGGCTCAGGCCCGGAGGGATCCCCCTTCGCCCTCAGCCCTCGTCCGACGTGGCTCACGGCCTGGCCGGTTCAGGGAGTGTGCTGCCAGAGATGAGGGGGTAAGTACCCGTTGCAAAGCTTGTTGTGAAATTGCCCAGTTGAGGGTGGCCCGCCGGGGCTGGACGGGTGCCGGAGCGACGGACCACCGCCGGGCGGGGGGCGACGCCCGATCGAGTGCTGGGCATGCCCATGGGCGCCGGATGGGATCGACAAGCAAGTCATTGCGGTCTGCCGGCCGACTGCGGTGGGCCAGGCGATTGGGGAACCGGATGGGCATCGGGATCGGCGCTGTTCACTGTCTTGCGCCAGAGAAGCGAGTGCGGATCGCGGACCTGCCGGCGTGCGCCGGGCTCGAAGCGGAGGCGCTCGCCTCCCTCCAGGCCTGCGGGGTCCGGACGGTGGCGATACACCCGGACACCGACGCCTGCGAACTGGCCATCCGTGCCTGCCGGGAGCTCCTGGCCGACCATCCGCATGAGCCGGACTTCCTGATCCACATCGAATCCCGTGCCTCCGAGCGGCTCGCGGGCTCGGACGCCTGCCGGGTCCAGGCCGGGGCAGGGCTGACATCAGCCGTCCCGTTCACCGTGGGCGGTCTGGCCTGTGTGGGACCGTCCGCGGCGTGGGCACTGGCCCATGATCTGCTGCTGGCGGACCCGGCGCGACGCAGCATCCTGCTGGCCTTCGGCACCAGGCCCGCCGAGGACAAGCGCATCCGCTACCCCGCCTCCGTCCTGGGGGACGGCGCCTTCGCGATGACGATCGTGCGCGAGGGCCGGCCGGCCCTCAAAGCCTCGCGGATGAGCGCGGACGGCAGCTTCAACGACCGGGTCCACGTCGACTACGTGAAGGCGCCCTGGCACGAATGGGGCGCGGAGCGCGCAGTCCGGGAGCGCCTTGGTTTCGACCTGGCGATGGAAAGCCGCACCCGGCTCGCCCAGCTCGTCGACGAGACGCTCACAGATGCGGGCCTCACCAGGGATGACGTCGCCGCGGCGGTGCTGCAGAACCTCCCCGCAGACGCGTCCCCGTTCTTCGAACAGGCCCTCGGCCTGCCCATCCACCCGATCTGTGCGGAGCAACTCGCCGAACGGGGGAATCTCGGCCCGATGGGCGCCGTCCTCAGCCTCGACCGCCTCCTGACCACAGCCGGCCTGCGCAGCGGCGATCACGTCCTGATCCTGAGCAGAAGCCGCGGCGCCGCGTGGGCGGTGACGCTGTGGGAAGCGTGAGTGCCCAAGTCCCACCGAGATCCGTCCAGCCTACCAAGAGCCGGCAGAACGCTCCTGACGATCCGTGGCGGCTCGGTCCGGCTGGCAGACTGGCCGCATGGAAACTGTCGACGAAGAGTCAGCAACCATGGTGGAGTTATCCGCGCACGGTCCCTCCGGTGACCAACTCCTCCGTACTCTGCGCGCATGGCTCGGCCACAACGACGCGTTCCGCGGACAGACGGAACTGCGCCGACGCCCCATCGCCGAAGGTGACATGGGGGGGCGGGCTCGACGTACTCGTCGTCGCACTGGGATCGGGCGGTGCCGCCACCCTCCTCGTCCAATCGGTGTCCACCTGGCTGAACCAGCGCCGCTCGGACGTCACGGTCACCATCCGGGCGACGGACGGCCGCGAGGTCAGCATCAGCGTGACAAGGGCCAGTGACCCGCTGGCCGTGATGCGTGAGGCGGAGCGCCTTGTCCCCCTCCAGCCCCACGAATAGCCCGCCACCGCACCGGCCCTGGCTGCCCCGAGCCTCCGAGACGCGGGCCGTACTCATCGGCGCGAGCACCTTCACGCACCCGGACATCTCTCCGCTGCCGGCCGTCGACAACAACGTGGCGGATCTGCGTAACGCCTTCACCCACCCCGAAAGCGGCCTCCTCGCCGGCCTGCCCCGCGAGCACGTCAAGGTGCTGGGCCTCGACGGCGCACCGGTCAGCACGGGCGGTATCGGGAACGCACTCGCCCAGGCCCGCGGTGCCAAGGACCTGTTGGTCGTCTACTACGCCGGGCACGGGATGCTCGATGACGACGGCATGCTGCATCTCGCGGTGACGGACACCGATCCGGATCAGGTCGGCTTCACCGCCGTTCCGATCAACACGATCAAGCGTCAACTCGCCCTGTCCCGGGCGCGGGCCCGCGTGCTGCTGCTGGACTGCTGCTTCTCCGGCCTCGCCGTCTCGGTCATGTCCACGCGCCGCGGCCTCGTATTCGGCCAGCTCCCCGCCAGCGGTACCTACACTCTGACCTCCACCGCGGCCGACCAGCCGTCCCGCGCCGAACCGGGCGCACCGCACAGCGTCTTCACCGCCGCGCTGCTCCGCGCGCTCAGCGCTCCGGAACCACTGACCATGGACGGGATCTACGAATACGTACGGGCTGAACTGCACGATCTCGTGCTGCCACCACCGCAGCGCCAGTCCACCGGGGACACCGCGCTCGTCGGACTGGCCCGGGGGCCGGTACCCCTGCCCACGGAACACTCCGCCCCGTCCGCCCCCAGGAGGTCACAGCTTCGGCCTCTGCGGAAGGCCCTCCTCGTGACGGCGGTGGGCGCGGCCGCCACCGCCGCGGTCCTCCCGCTGCTGCTCAACCAGCAGTCGAAATCCCCAGATCCGGCTTCCAAAGGCCCCGCGGCGTCGGCACCCGCCTCGGCGTCCCCAACCTCCGCGGAAAAGACGGATGCCGTCAGGGCATCGGCGTCCGCCACGCTCACCCCCGAGCCCGAGCAGTTGAAGATCCCGACGTTGCAGACGCGCCGGACCGCTGATCACACCGTCACCATCCGGCTGACCGGCCTCGTCGGCAACACCGCGCTGAACGGCACCTGCGACAGTTGGGGCGGCGGTGGCGAAGTGGGCGGCAGTGTTTCTCTGACCTGTGACAGCGCCCATGGAACAAGCACCAACGGACTGGCCGACTTCTTCGTCGACACCCCGAACAAGACCTGCAAAGCCAGTGGCGTAGCCGTCGGTGACTCCACCGTCATCGCCGCTTCCTCCCGCGACTGGACCAAAATTCTGGTCATGGACGTGGGCCGGAGGAAGCCGGGCAGTACCTCCGACTACGCGACGTTCCAAGTGACGCGTGGCCACGGCCGACCCCCCGAAGGGACCAGAACCTGCGCCTGACCGACGGCGCTTCGCCAGCTCCACCTCGCGTCCCGGCCCGGTGGTTCAGCCCCGCGCCCAACGTCCGCCTCCGGCCTGCCGGTTCATGAAGTTCGCTGCCGGGGGCGGGGGTTGAGGGCTGCGGCGCGGGCGAGCAGAGCCGCGGCCTGCGGACGGTTGCGGAACGCGCGCGGGGAAGACGTGCCAGTGAAGGTACGAATCCTCCAGCCGCCCCAGGGAGAGCGGGGTCCCCCGCGAGCCCGGCCCGGGTGTACCCGGTCCCGAGGGCGGCAGACTCCGCGCCCCTCGTCCAGAAATCACCGTAACGGGCGCCAGGCCAATCAAGTGCCCTATTTCTGCGGCATTCTACTGATTGATGGTGACCAATCCAGAGTTCTGCGCGGGCGGAGAGGTGGTAGCGGGATGCGGATGAACTTCCCGAGCAGGTCGCGGCGCGCTGAAGCGGCCGGGACGCGTGGGGCGGGCGGCGGCAGGCCGTTGTCGTGGAGTGTGCCGTCGGCCAAACGGCGGCCGGGTACGGCGCTGGCGGGTCTGGTGGCACCCGCACTGGCTGGCGTCTCCGACGCTCAGGCGTCCTCGGGCTTCAAGAAATTCTCGAAAGCCGGTGATTTCGAGTTCACGGTCCCGGCGGGCACCAAGAGGGTCGATGTGTGGGTGTGGGGCAGCGGTGCCGGGGGCGGCGGAGGTGCTGGCGGAGGCGGTGCGGGAGGCGGGGGCGGCGGCGGGAACGGCATCTCCGAGCGCAACGGCGGCGGTGGTGGCGGCGGGGGCGGCGCCGGCGGATCGGGTGGGGGAGGTGCCAGTGGCTCATTCGTGTCCTGCACGCTGACAGCCGCCACCGCGGGCTCGGTACTCCGCCTTCACGTGGGCGGCGGCCGTGCAGGAGGCGCGGGCGGAGCCGGAGGCAAGGGAGGAGCCGGGGGCAAGGGTGTCTCCTCGTACGGGGACGGCGGCAACGGCTCTGACGGGGCGCCGGGCGTCGACGGGACGGCCGCGCCCGTCCTTGCCGCCACCCAGGCCGACTTCGACAAGGCCGGCAGCGCCGTCACTCTGACCGGCGGCCGACAGCTCGTCTTCGCCCCCGGCGGCCCGGACGGGAGCACCGGCGGCAAGAAGGGCTCTCCCGGCCACATGGGGCTCGGAGGGAAGAAGAACGCGGACGGCGGCGCCGGCGGTGCGGGCGGCACGCTCGCGGAGGGCGGCGCCGGCGGCACGGCGACCACGGTGGCCGCCAATGACGCCCGCTATGTACCCACCTGCCAGGGCAAGAACATCAAGAGCCACGGCTTCGCCCCCGGCCGGCCGGGAGACAAGGGCGGCAACGGCGGCGGGGGGACACCGGGAGGCCCCGGCGACGACGGCACCCACCACCGTAGTGGGGTTGGTGGCGACGGTGGTCAGGAGGGCCGCTCGAAGAGCCCGGGTGCCGGGGGTGTCGGCCATCTCACGACCTGGGGCCTCTACGGGTCCGGCGGACCCGGTGGCGCGGGCGGCGGAGCCACCAAGCCCAGAGGCACTGAGGACCACACCGGGAATGGCGGCGCAGGCAGAAGGCACCGGGCGGACAACGGTACCGAGGGAGCCGGCAGCTTCAAGGGTGGCGGCGGAGCAGCAGGAACGGACGGCGCGGTGGTCATCCGCTGGCGCACCTGACAGCCGTCGCCCACCGCCCGGGGTTCCGCAGGTCCCGAGGTGCAGCGGGCGCCGGGGCTGAGCCGAGCCCAGGGCTCGGCGATGCCCTCTTCGGTCCCGTCGCGCGGAGACGGAGGGACGTGGGTCGCGTCGCGCGGAACTGCGGTGCGGATGCGCCCTCCACGCGGGCCGGTGAACAGACGTGGGTCAGGGGCGGGAGCGGCCGGGAGGATGCGCTGCGCCGGTCGTGAGCAGCCTGTTCACCGGAGGACCGCGGCGTCGTCCCCGCCGAGACCTCCACGGACCGTCAAAGACCTTGCCGTCATCCACAAGATCACAGCCGTCGGCACGGCACTCTCCGCGCACCTCAGCGTGTCAGGCGCCCCGCGCACGCTTCCCGCGACGGCTGTCCTCACCCGATGACACCGGTCAAGGCAGGCTGGTCCCCATCGGGTCCCCAGAAATGACCGAGGGCCGGTCTCGGATTGCTCCGAGACCGGCCCTCCGTGACGACTGTCTCCAGTCGGGACGACAGGATTTGAACCTGCGACCCCTTGACCCCCAGTCAAGTGCGCTACCAAGCTGCGCCACGTCCCGAACCCGTCTGACCTGGGGTTTCCCCTGGCCGAACGTGCACAGAAACCATACCGCACTCGGGTCGGTGGTCGCGCACGCCTTTATCGACGATCTGTCGGCCGGTCGACCGGTCTTGACCTGAAGTTCGGTTGAGGTAGCACGATCATTGGCATGACGACGATCACCGAGGAAGAGCGGCGGGCTTACGGGTACGCGGACCTGCCCCGTCTCATGGGGATGATGACCGGCGACGAGAAGCACGGGCCCGCCGCCACGTCCACGCTCGACGTGCTGTGGGTGCTGTACGACCGGGTGCTGCGGGTGCGTCCCGAGACGGCCGACGATCCCGGGCGGGACCGGTTCCTGCTGTCCAAGGGGCACGGGCCGATGGCGTACTACGCGGTGCTCGCCGCGAAGGGGTTCCTGCCCGTCGACTGGCTGCCGGGGTTCGGCTCCTACGACTCGCCGCTCGGACACCATCCCGACCGGACGCTGGTGCCCGGCGCCGAGATCGGCAGCGGCTCGCTCGGGCACGGGCTGCCGATCGGGGTCGGCACGGCGCTGGGGCTGCGCGCCCAGGGGCTCAGGGAGCCCGGGGTGTGGGTGCTGGTCGGGGACGCCGAGCTGGACGAGGGCAGCAACCACGAGGCGATCGCCTTCGCCGGGCCCGCCGGTCTCGAGCGGCTGCACACCGTCGTCGTCGACAACGCCTCCGCCAGTCACGCCCGGCCCGGCGGTATCGCCGCGCGGTTCGAGGCGGCCGGCTGGTCCACGGTCACCGTCGACGGCCGTGACCACGACGCCCTGTACGACGCCCTCACCCTCGCGCACCCGGGCAGGCCGCACCTGGTCGTCCGCCCGCGTGGAGCCGAAGAACTCCTGAACGCCCCTTTGCCGCACCGCACTTCAGAGAGGTTCCGCCTGTCATGGACACCATGCGCGAGCGTTTCGCGCCCGTCGTCTCCCAGCTGCTGGACGAGGATCCGCGCGTCGCGGTCGTCCTCGCCGAGATCGGCGCCGCCGACTTCCAGGAGACGATGCGCCGCCATCCCGACCGGGTCGTCAACGTCGGCATCCGCGAGCAGCTCCTCGTCGGGGCCGGCGCGGGTCTTGCCCTGACCGGGCTGCGACCGGTCCTGCACACCTTCGCCAGTTTCCTCGTCGAGCGTCCCTTCGAGCAGGTCAAGCTGGATCTCGGGCACCAGGGCGTCGGCGCGGTGCTGGTCAGCGCCGCCGCGTCCTTCGACTGGCCGGCCGGCGGGTTCACCCACATGGCGCCCGGTGACGTGGCGCTGCTCGACACCCTCGACGGCTGGACCGTGCACGTGCCCGGCCACCCCGACGAGGCCGAGACCCTGCTGCGGCACGCGGTCGCCGCCGGTGACGACCGGGTGTACGTCCGGCTCTCCCTCCAGGCCAACCGGACCGGGCGTGCTGTCGACGGGCACCGCCTGATCGCGGTGCGCGAGGGCCGTTCCGGGGTGGTCGTCGCCGTCGGGCCGATGCTGGACGCCGTGCTGGAGGCGACCGAGGGGCTGGACATGACCGTGCTGTACGCGACGACCGTGCGGCCCTTCGACGCGGCGGCCCTGCGCCGGGCCACGGCGTCGGCCGGGACCGACGTCGTCCTCGTCGAGCCGTACCTGGCCGGTACGTCGACGGCCGCCGTCGGCGACGCCCTCGCCGACCTGCCGCACCGGGTGCTCGGCCTGGGCGTCGGACGCCAGGAGCTGCGGCGCTACGGCACGGTCGAGGAGCATGTGACCGCACACGGACTGGACGCGGGGTCGCTGCGCGAGCGGATCGGGGCGTTCGTCACGGCCCGGCGGACGGTGTCCACGGGGGCCTGAGCCGCATCCGTCCGGCGCGTGGGAGGTGCCCGGGGGCTGCCCTGCCCGACGTCGGCGACCTGTCAGGGGGCCGAACCCGCCCGGGGAGCCACCCCTGCCCACGGAGGGCCGACCCCGCCCGATGAGCTACGGCCCTCCTGGGAGCCCGGAGGCCCCGGGCACCGCCCGTTCACGGTGCTCGCTCGCCCTCCCCGCACCTCACCCGCTCGGCCCGCTCGGCCCGCTCGGCCCGCGCAGGTATCTCCTCCGGGCCCCGTACCTTCGTGCCGTCCACCCGGACCAGGTCACGTATCGCGGGTACCGACAGCAGCGCCACCGGCACGATCAGGCTCATGACGCCCGCGCCGAGCAGGACGTGGTCGGCGCCGAGGGCCAGGGCGGCCGGGCCCGCGAGGGCCTGGCCGACCGGCATCATCGCGAGGGAGCCCGCCACGTCGTACGCGTGGATGCGGTTGAGGACGTCGGGCGCCACCTGCGTCTGCACGCTGGTCGCCCACATGACCCCCCAGAACGACATGCCCGCCCCCGCGACGGCCGCGCCCGCCGCCATCGCCGGGACGCCAAGACCCGCGCCGACAGTCGCTGGGAACCCCGCGAAGAGGAACAGAGAGGCCGCACCCGCCCGCAGCATCCTGCGCGGTCGCAGCCGCAGGGCGAGGAAGCCGCCGACGACCGTGCCCGCGCCGAGCGCGGAGTTGATCAGACCGTAGGCCCCGGCGCCGTGCCGCTGCACCACCTCCGTCGCCACCAGCGGGACCGTCGGCCCCCACACGGCGATCATGTACAGGCACCAGACGGCTATCACGCCCCAGAGCCAGGTCCTGGCCCTGAACTCCCGCCATCCTTCGACCAGATCGGCCTTGAACACCGCACCGGCCCTGCCCGTCGACACCCGGACGGGAGCGGGCGGCAGCCGGAGCAGCAGCAGGCACAGGGCGCTGACGGCGTAGGTGGCGGCGTGCGCCACGAAGACACCGCCCGGTGAGGAGAGGCCGACCAGGACGCCCGCGAGGGCGGGGCCCACGAGTTGGGCGGCGGACTCGGCTATCCGGATGGCGCCGTTGGCGCCCTGGATGTCGGTGGCGAGCCGGGGAACCGTGCTGGCCACACCCGGCTGGAACACGGCGCCCGCCACGCCGTTGGCGAAGCCGATCGCGCAGACCTCCCAGAGGACCACGTGGTCGGTGAAGAAGAGGACCGCGAGCACGGACTGCGTGCCCAGGCGCACCAGGTCGGAGCCGATCATCAGCTTCCTGGTGTCGAAGCGGTCGGCGATCACCCCGCCGAACACGACGAGCCCGGCGAAGGCGGCGGCCGTCGCCGCCATCGCGAGGCCGACGGCTCCGGCGCCGTACCCGTGCTGGAGCAGTCCGGCGGCGAGGGCCACGGGCAGGATGGCGTCACCGAGCCGCGCGACGGCCCGCGCGACGAAGAACAGCCCGAAGTCCCGTGACCAGACCGGGGGCGGTGAGGGAGAGGGTGGCGAGAACGTGGGCGAGAGGGCCGGCGGCGGCCCAGGCACCATGGTCGACGCGGAGGGCAAGAGGGGTTCAGGCGGCTCCGCGGCCTTCCCGCCCGCGCTCTCGGCGCCCCCGCCCATGGGCCCTCCGCCCTCCGAGCCACTGCCGCCCTGCGGCTCGCCGCCCTCGGCGCCCCCGTCCTGGGGTCCTCCACCCCGGGGCCCTCCGCCCTCGGCGCCCCCGTCCTGCGACCCTCCGCCCTCGGAGCCCCCGTCCTGGGGTCCTCCACCCCGGGGCCCTCCGCCCTCGGAGCCCCCGTCCTGCGACCCTCCGCCCTCGGAGCCCCCGTCCTGGGGTCCTCCACCCCGGGGCCCTCCGCCCTCGGAGCCCCCGTCCTGCGACTCTGCGCTCAGGGAGCGCCCGCGGGAGCCCCCGCCGGCACCGCTGCCCGCTGAGCCCACGCCTGAACCCGCGCCCCTGCCCCCGCCCCCCATCCCGTCATCCCCGGCCTCCCGGCCGTCCCCGGCCTCCCAGCCGCCCCCGGCCTCTCGGCCGTCGTCGGACCGCTCCTCGTCCCCCCGCCGCATCCCCATGCGCACGCCTCCGCCCCGACCTCTGTTCCGCCCCCGACCCGGCTCCTGCACCGCTCACGCGTCGTCAGGTGATCGCCGGGACCCCCGCCCCGGCTCCTCACCTCGCCTTCGGATCATGCCACGCGCCACTGACAACGGCCGAGGGGGTTTCACTCGGCGACCGGAAGCCCCAACTCGGGGTAGCTGTCGAGGAGTCGCTGCGGGGCCGCCTGGCGCCAGGAGTCGGCCAGGATGTCCCGCAGTTCGTCCTCGCCGTCCAGCGCGGCGATCCGGGCCCGCACCCACGCGAACTGCGCCTCGTGGTCGGCGATCCAGAACTTCCCCGGCTCGGCCAGGACCAGTTCGTCGCGCTCCTCCTTGGGGCAGCGCACGGCGATGGAGGTCTCCTCCTCGGGGAGGGTGACGAACATCTTCCCCGCCACTCGGAACGTGGGCATGCTCCAGGCGATCTTCTCCGTAGTGTCCGGCAGGGAGAGGGCGATACGGCGTACATCTTCGGCATCCGGCATGCCCCGCACGGTAGCGGCTGCCACTGACAGTCAGCAGGTGGGAGGGGTGGATCCGACGCGCTTGTAGTAGATCGACGTCGGTCGCAGCACGCCGTGGGGCGCCGCCGCGTAGTCGGGGATGGCGCCGATCCGGGTCCAGCCCGCGGCGTCGTAGAAACGTTCCGCCGGGCTGTCGGTCTCGGTGTCCAGGTGCAGGAGCGTGACGCCGGTCGACGCGGCCGACTCCTCCGCCGCGGCCAGCAGGGTGCGGCCGAGGCCGCGGCCCCGGGCGTCGCGGTGCACCATCAGCTTGACCAGCTCGGCGCGGTGCCTGCTGTTGGGCTTGTCGGGGAAGTCGAGCCCGACCGTGCCGAGCACCCGGTTCCCGTCGTCCTCCGCGACCCACACCGCGAGCCGTCCCGCGGCCACCCCTTCGGCCCGCTCCCGCCACCAGGCGAGCGCCGCCTGCCGGTCGAGGGGCGCGAGGAACCCGATGGACGCGCCGCCCTCGACGGTGTCCACCAGCAGCTCCGCCAACGCGTCCACGCGCGCGTGCAGTGCGGCGCTCCCGACGCGTCGCACCCTCACGGCAGCACCACCGCGAGGACGTACCGCACGTCGTCGGGGCCCGCGCACCGGAACCGGGTCGGTCCCCACACCCGCAGCCGTAGGCAGTCGCCGGTGCCGAGGTGGTGCTCGGTGTCCTGTGCCGTCACGTCGAGCGTGCCCTCCAGGACCCAGATGTGCTGTTCGAGTCCCGGCACGGGCGGACGGTCGTACGCGAGGTCGGCGCCTGCCGCGAGGCGGCCCTCGACGAGTTCGCCGCGGAGTCCTGGGTGCGGAGGGGAGACGGATCTGCGCACGAATCCGGCCGTCCGGTCCCGCCAGATCCGCTGGTCGGGGGCGCGGACGAGCAGGGCGGGCGCGGGTTCGATCTCGCTGAGCAGTTGGGACATGGTCCGGCCGTAGACATGGCAGAGGCGGTTGAGGAGGGCGGCGGTGGGGCTGGTCTCCGCGCGTTCGGCGCGGGACAGGGTGGACCTGCTGACGCCGCTGCGGTCCGCCAACTCCCCCAGCGACCAGCCCCGTTCGGCCCGCAGCTCGGCCAGCCTCGCACCGAGCCGCGCGTCGACGGAGTCGGGCCCTTCGGTCATGTCCCCGACATCGTCCACGCCCTCGGCCGCGTCGACGTCACCGATCGCCTCACTGTTCATATCTGGGAGAGTATCCCAGATCCGGGACGGCCTGCACGAGGGGCTCAGCGGCCCGCCTCCGCCAGCGCGTCGAGCACCGGCCTGATCAGCGGATGCCCCTCCGCTCCCCGTCTGACCGCCGCGAAGACCCGCCGGGTGGGCGCCACCCCGTCGACCGGGCGCACGACCACCCCGGTGAGGTCCATGCCGCGCAGCGCCGAGCGCGGGACCAGGGCGACGCCCGCCCCGGCGGACGCGAGCGCGACGACGGCGCGGAAGTCGTCCGACGAGTGTGCGAGGCGCGGCTGGAACCCCGCGCTCTCGCAGGCCAGGACGACCACGTCGTGGCACGGGTTGCCGGGGTACGGGCCGATCCACGCGTCCTTGGCCAGTTCGGCGAGGGGCACCTCGGCGGCTCCGGCGAGCCGGTGGTCGACCGGCACGACCGCGTCGAACGGCTCGGCGTACAGCGGGAACGGCGTGAGGCGCGGGTCGTCGGCGGGCGGCGCGCCCCGGTACTCGACGGCGACCGCGACGTCGACGAGCCGGTCGAGGACCATCGGCAGGCTGGCGTCGCCCTCCGCGTCCTTGACCCGGACGCGGATGCCGGGCGCGGAGCGGGCGAGGCGGATCAGGGCGGGCGCGACGACCTGGGCGATGCCGGTCGCGAAGGAGGCGACGGTGACCGTGCCCGCCTCGCCGGACGAGTAGGCGGCCAGCTCCGCCTCGGCCCGTTCCAGCTGGGCGAGGACCGCGTGGGTGTGCCCGAGCAGGATCTCGCCCGCCGGGGTCAGCCGTACGCCCTTGGCGCCGCGTTCCACCAGGCGGTGGCCGGTCTCCTGCTCCAGGGCCGTCAGCTGCTGGGAGACGGCCGAGGGCGTGAGGTAAAGCGCGGCGGCTGCCGCGGTGACCGTGCGGTGGTCAGCCACCGCACGGAGGATGTGGAGCCGCCGCGCTTCGATCATGCGCCGATTATTGCAATATGTCCGGGCTGCTCGGTCCCGGGCCTGTCAGCCGTCCAGCTCCGCCCGCACACCGCCGCCGGTGGCCTCGCCGCCGCCGGCCGCCCCCGCCGCGCCTCCCGCGCCCGTCAGGGACGCGTGCCGCGTCTCCCTCTCCAGTTCGGCCCGTGCCGCGACGAACGCGTCGACCGCGCGGTCGACGTCGTCCGTGGAGTGGGCCGCGGACAGCTGGACGCGGATCCGGGCCTGCCCCTGCGGGACGACCGGGTAGGAGAAGCCGATCACGTACACGCCCCGCTCCAGGAGCAGTTCGGCCAGCCTGCCCGCCTTCGACGCGTCGCCGATCATGACGGGCGCGATGGCGTGGTCGCCGGGGAGGATCTCGAAGCCCTCCTCGGTCATCCGGCGGCGGAACAGCGCGGTGTTCTCGGCGAGTCGGACCCGCAGGTCGTCCGCGGACTCCAACAGGTCGAGGACGGTGAGGGAGGCCGCCGCGATGACCGGGGCGAGCGTGTTGGAGAACAGGTAGGGGCGGGAGCGCTGGCGCAGCAGGGCGACGATCTCCGCGCGGGCGGCGACATAGCCGCCCGAGGCGCCGCCGAGCGCCTTGCCGAGGGTGCCGGTGATGATGTCGACGCGGTCCATGACGCCGTGCAGCTCGGGGGTGCCGCGGCCGCCGGGTCCGACGAAGCCGACGGCGTGCGAGTCGTCGACCATGACCATCGCGTCGTAGCGGTCGGCGAGGTCGCAGATCTCGCCGAGCGGCGCCACATAGCCGTCCATGGAGAAGACGCCGTCGGTGACGATCAGCCTGCGCCTGGCGCCCGCCGCCTCCTTCAACTGCCGTTCCAGGTCGGCCATGTCGCGGTTGACGTAGCGGAAGCGGCGGGCCTTGGAGAGGCGGATGCCGTCGATGATCGACGCGTGGTTGAGGGCGTCGGAGATCACCGCGTCCTCGGGGCCGAGGAGGGTCTCGAAGACACCGCCGTTGGCGTCGAAGCAGGAGGAGTAGAGGATCGTGTCCTCCTGCCCGAGGAAGCCAGAGAGCCGCGACTCCAGCTCCTTGTGGACCTCCTGGGTGCCGCAGATGAAGCGGACCGAGGCCATGCCGTAGCCCCAGCGGTCCAGGGCCTGGTGGGCGGCGGCCACGACGTCGGGGTGGTCGGCGAGGCCGAGGTAGTTGTTGGCGCAGAAGTTGAGGACCTCGCCCGGCCGGCCCCCCGCGGTGACGGCGACGGTCGCCGACTGCGGGGTGCCGATCACGCGCTCCGGCTTGTGCAGGCCGGCGGCGCGGATCTCGTCGAGGGTGGCGCGCAGGTCGTCGCGCACGGAGTCGAACATCATCAGTCCTTGGGTCTCGTCAGAGGGTCCAGTCGAGGATGACCTTGCCGCCGCGACCGCTCGCCGCGTCGGCGAAGGCCGCCTCGTAGTCACCGTGTGCGTAGCGCCCGGTGATCACCGGGGCGAGGTCGAGGCCGCCCTCGAGCAGGACGGACATCGCGTACCAGGTCTCGAACATCTCGCGGCCGTAGATGCCCTTGAGGGTGATCATCGACGTGACGATCCGCGCCCAGTCGACGGGGAACTCCTCGGCGGGCAGGCCGAGCATGGCGATCCGGCCGCCGTGCGTCATGTTGGCGATCATGTCGCGCAGCGCCTCGGGCCGTCCGGACATCTCCAGGCCGATGTCGAAGCCCTCGCGCAGCCCCAACTCCCGCTGCCCGTCGGCGATCGTCGCGTCGGAGACGTTCAGGGTGAGGCTCGCGCCGATCTTGCGGGCGAGGTCGAGGCGCTCCTCGCTGACGTCGGTGACGACGACGTTGCGGGCGCCCGCGTGCCGGGCGACGGCCGCCGCCATCAGGCCGATCGGTCCCGCGCCGGTGATCAGGACGTCCTCGCCGACCAGCGGGAAGGAGAGCGCGGTGTGCACGGCGTTGCCGAACGGGTCGAAGATCGCGGCCACGTCGAGGTCCACCGGGACGCGGTGCACCCACACGTTGGACGCGGGCAGCGCGACGTACTCGGCGAACGCGCCGTCGCGGCCGACGCCGAGCCCGACGGTGGCCCGGCACAGGTGGCGGCGCCCGGCGAGGCAGTTGCGGCACTTGCCGCAGACCAGGTGGCCCTCGCCGCTGACCAGGTCGCCGACGGTGACGTCGGTGACGTCCCGGCCGGTCTCCACGACCTCGCCGACGAACTCGTGTCCGACCACGAGCGGGGTGCGGATCGCCTGCTGCGCCCAGCCGTCCCAGGCCCGGATGTGCAGGTCGGTGCCGCAGATGCCGGTCCGCAGCACCTTGATCAGGACGTCACCGGTCCCGACGGCGGGCTCCGGCACGTCCGCGAGCCGGAGCCCTGGCTCCGCCTTCTCCTTGACCAGCGCCTTCACTGTGCGGCTCCCGTGCGTGAGACCCCGCTGCGGGCACGCCGAGGCGGCCCGCGACCGGGGAGGGGGGTGGAATCGCAGTGCAATCTTCCGTATCGGGCGCCCCAGGTCCATCGAGGATTTCTTAAGCGCCGTCGTAGATCGACTTCAGACCCGTCAGGAGACGGCCGGTACCGCGTGACGCGGTGGTCAGCCCGGAAGCGCGTACGGGTCGTCGGCGGGCAGCCACGCCTGCGGCGCGTGCACGCCGAGGTCGCCGACCCCGTCGCAGAGCGCGTCGACGACGCCGAGGACACCGGCCCGCTCCTCCGCCTCGCGCCAGACGAGCGACCAGGTCCAGTACACCTCGGGCGGCAGGATCGGACGGCGGACCAGGTCGGGCGGGAGCGGACTGGTCTGTCCCTTGGGGCAGTTGACGACCGGACAGCGCAGTCGGCGCACGTGGTCGAAGAACGCGGGCCCGGTCACACCGCCGTCGCCGATCCGCACCGCGCGGGCCCCGGTCGACGCGGCCAGATCCGCTCCGTACACGTTCCACGACGACCACGAGGTCGCGTCGTCGTCGAGGAGGACGACGGTGTCGCGGGCCGCCACGGCGCGGGAGCGGCCGTCGGTGTCGGAGCCGCCGTCGACGGCGATGTCGACGGCGTGGACGCGGTCGGCGCCGACGAGCCGGGAGCGCAGCCCGAGCCGCCGCAGGTCGGCGCCGGTCGCCCAGCAGACCGACAGGTCGAGGCTGCCCGCGGCCACCCGGGCGGCCTGGGTGTGGGACGGCGCCACCCAGGCGTCGACGTGCAGTTCGGCCACGGCCGCGGCGCGGGTGGTCAGGTCGGGCGGGAGCCAGTTGACGTAACCGAGCCGCACCGGTTCGGAACCCGACAGGCGCCGGGCCCTGCGGCGCAGGTCGTCGGCGCGGTCGAGGAGCGCGCGGGTGTGCGGGAGGAGCGCGGCGCCCGCAGGGGTCAGGGAGACGGAACGGCGGTCGCGGTCGAACAACCGGACGCCCAGGTCCCGTTCGAGCACCTTGATCTGCTGGGAGAGGGACGGCCCGGCGATGAGCAGCCGCTCGGCGGCCCGCCCGAAGTTCAGCTCATCGGCGACCGCGACGAAGTATCGCAACTGACGCAGCTCCACGCCCGCCATGCTACGGCGCCTGGTAGGCGGAGCCTCCCAGCAGCTAGGAAGCCGGTCGTGGCGGGGACGCCGGGGCCGGGGCACGATGAGGGGAGGCGGCGACGTCCGGCCTCGCACGGGTCGGGACGTCCCACGGAAGCATCGGGAGAGGCCATGCGCGAGTTCCTGGTCCGGATCACCACGACCGTCCCGGAGGGTGTCTCCGAGGAGGAGGCCGACCGACGGCGGGCCGCCGAGGCGGTCCGCGCGGCCGAACTGGCCGCGTCGGGGCGTCTGGGACGGCTGTGGCGCCCGGTGGGCGAGCCGGCCAGCGTCGGCCTGTGGCGGGCGGCCGACGAGGAGGAGCTGTACGCGGAGGTGCTCGGCACCCTGCCGCTGCACGACTGGATGACCTTCGAGGTCACCCCGCTCACCTCCCACCCCAATGACCCGCACCCCGAAGAGGCCCACCCGGAGAACGCGAAGCGCGCCGGCGCGTGACCCGGCGCACGCCCACCCGGCGCCCCGCACGCCCCGCGCACCACGCCCCCTGCTCCCACCTCCCCTCCCCCACTCCCTCCCCCCTCCTACGGAATCCGAGCCTCTCCCCCATGAGCACCCCGATACCGTCACCCGACTCACCCGACTCACCCACCCCCGTCCCCTCCCCCTGGCCCCATGTCCTACGGGCCGCGGCCGCGCTCGCGGCGGGGATGGGGGTCGGCCGGTTCGTCTACACGGCGATCCTGCCGCTGATGCACGCCCAGGCGGGTCTTTCGGCCGCCGCGGGGGCGGATCTCGCGACCGCCAACTACGTCGGCTACCTCGTCGGAGCCCTCGCGGGCATCCTCGCTCCCGCCCTGGTCCGCTCGCGTGCCGTGCTGCGCGGCTCGCTGCTGGTGCTGACGGCGACCCTCGCCGCGATGCCCCTCACCCACGGTGTCGGCGGGTGGCTGGTGCTGCGCCTCGTCGCCGGGGCGGCGAGCGCCCTGGTCTTCGTCGTCGCCGTCAGTTCCGTCCTGCACCACCTGCGCGAACGTCCTCCGCATCTGCCGGGCTCGGCGTTCGGCGGGGTCGGTACCGGGATCGCCCTGTCCGGTCTGCTGGTGCTGGCCCTGCGGTCGGTCGCGGACTGGCGGGCCGCGTGGTGGGCGTCGGCCGCGCTCACCGCCGTCCTCGCCGGCGCGGCCTGGAACCTGCGCCCGGAAGCCGCACCCGAGGCGCCGGCGGCCGTCCGTGCGCGGCCCCGCCCCCGCACCCACCGCTGGTTCGGGACGCTGTTGGTCTCCTACAGCCTGGAGGGCGTCGGCTACATCGTCGCCGGGACGTTCCTGGTGGCGGCGATCGGCCAGGACTCCCCCGGCTGGGTGGGCAACGGCGCGTGGGTGCTCGTCGGGCTCGCGGCCGTGCCGTCGGCGGCGGTGTGGGCGTGGCTCGGGCGGCGCTGGTCACGGCCCGATCTGCTGCTCGCGGCGCTGCTGGTGCAGGCGGTGGGGATCGCGCTGCCCGCGCTCGTCGGGGGCACGGCCGCCGCGCTGGTCTCGGCGGTGCTGTTCGGCGGCACCTTCATCGGGATCAGCACACTCGCCCTGGAGACAGGCGCCCACCTGCGGTTTCCCCGCTCGGTCGCGCTGTTGACGGCCGGGTACAGCGTCGGCCAGATCGTCGGGCCGCTGGCGGTGGCCCCGCTGCTCCAGCACGGCTACCGGGGCGCGCTGCTGCTGGCGGCGGGGGTGGTGCTGGTGGCGGCGTCGGCCGCGGCCGTGCTGCGGATCGGTTTCCCGCACCACATGCTCGTAGTACGACATCAGGAAGACACCCGGCACACGGACGGCGGACGGCGACCGGAACCGACGCCGGACGACGGTCCCGACACCGTCGCCCCGCACCCGGCCGGCTGACGTGGAGGCGCTCATGAACACCGCCAGGGACCTCGTGATCGTCGCCATGGGCGGGGAGCAGGACCGTCCGGTGGAGACCGGCGATCTGTCGCTCGCGCTGGCGGGCGCCGAACTGCTCGACCTCGCCGAGGCCGGCGCGCTCACTCTGGACGACGATCTGATCGTGCCCGGCGCGGAGACCGTGCCCGCTGACCGGCTGCTGGCGGAGGCGGCGCGGGCGCTGCTGCGGCAGGAGCCGTACGAGACGGTCGAGGACTGGCTGTGGCGCCGGGGCCGCGGTCTCTCGTCGGCCTACGTCGTGGAGTTCGAGCGGGACGGGCTGATCGCCCGGAAGCGGGACCACCGGATCTCGTTGGGCGGCCGGAGGGCGGCGCTCGTCGACTCGCCGGAACGGTCGCGGGCCGAGCGGCGCCTCGCGGACGGCGAGCGGGTGCTGGTGGCGCTGACAGTGGAGGTCGGGATCCGCGACGAGCCACCGGCCGAGGACGGGACCAGGGGGACGGAAGGCGCGGAGGCGACGGACGAGGCGGAGGGAACGGGCGAGGTCGGCGGCTCGGGAGAGTCGGTGGAGCTGGGGACCGGAACAGAGCCGGAGAACGGGACCGGGACCAGGACCGGGACCGCGGCCGAGGAGGGGACCGGGACGGAGAACGGGAACGGGACCGGCGCCGAGGAGCCGGACGATCCGGTCGACCGGGTGCTGGCGGCCGTCGGCAGCGCGGTGACCGAGCTGGAGGGGGTGCGGCGCCGTCGGGCCGTCGAGGACGCGGCGTACGAGAACGTGTGGCGCGGCCTGTAGGGACCGGCACGGCAGGCGTCTCCACCCGGCTCCGGTGGCACGGGCATCGAGAGCGAGGCCCCTCCGTATGCGGCCCCGGCACGGCGGGCGACTCCGCCCGGCTCCGGTGGGACGGGCGTCGAGAGCGCGGGCCCTCCGTATGCGGCCCCGGCACGGCGGGCGACTCCGCCCGGCTCCGGTGGGACGGGCATCGAGAGCGTCGGCCCTCCGTCTCTGGCCCCGGCACGGCGGGCGTCACCGCTGCTGCCTCCGTGCCTCCTCCCGGTGTTCCAGTCTGGCGACGAGTTCCGCCGCCGACTTCTTGATGGCCGCGAGACCCGGCTTGCCCCAGGGCCTCGGCCGTACGTCCGCGACGGACACCGTGCCCAGGACCATGCCGGTGCTCTCTATGAGGGGCGCGCCCAGGTAGGAGCGGATGCCGTAGCCGTCGACGACCGGGTTGCAGGCGAAGCGCGGGTAGTCGCGCACGTCCTCCAGGACCAGCGCCCTGCCGCGGACCACCACATGCGGGCAGAACCCGTGGTCGCGGCCGAGCCTGCGGCAGGCGCCCGGTGCGGCCCGGTCGCCGTCCGGGGCGGCGGGCGGCCGGGGCGGGATGTGCAGTCCCGCGAGGAACTGGCCACGGTCGTCGATGAAGTTGACCATGGCGTAGGGCGCCCTGGTCAGCTCCGCGAGCTGGTCCGCGTACACGTCGAGGGACGGGTCGGGGCGCTCGCCGAGCCCGAGGCCGCGCAGCCGCCGAGTCCTGGCCGGGGCCTCCTTGTCCTCGGGGGTGAGCAGCAGCCGGCCTGCCGGACCCGACGCCGGGTCGTACGTCATGGGCGGGCTCCGTCGCGGTGGACGCGGTTCATGTCCTGGCTCCCTGGCGGTGGGCGGGGTTCACCTGGGGACGCCGTGGCTCGGCGCGGGCGCCGGGGCGTGGGCGATCAGGTGCTGGACGAGGGTGAGCAGGGTCTGGACCCCCGAGCTGGAGATCCGGGCGTCGCAGCGGACCACCGGGATCTCCGGGGCGAGGTCCATGGCGGCGCGGACCTCGTCGGGGTCGTAGCGGTGGGCGCCGTCGAACTCGTTGATCGCGACGATGAAGCCGACACCGCGCTGTTCGAAGAAGTCGATGGCGGCGAAGCACTCCTGGAGCCGGCGGGTGTCGGCGAGGACGACCGCTCCGAGCGCGCCCTCGGAGAGCTCGTCCCACATGAACCAGAACCGTTCCTGCCCGGGTGTGCCGAAGAGGTACAGGACGTGTCGCGGGTCGAGGGTGATGCGGCCGAAGTCCATGGCCACCGTCGTCTCGACCTTGTTCTCGATCCCGTCGAGCCGGTCGGTCGCGGCGCTGACCGTGGTGAGGAGCTCCTCCGTGCTGAGGGGCGCGATCTCGCTCACCGCGCCGACGAAGGTCGTCTTGCCCACCCCGAACCCGCCCGCGACGAGGATCTTCAGCGCGGTGGGGAACGGGTCAGAGCTGTCGTCGTAGTCCATCGAGCACTGCCTCCAGAAGGGCCCGGTCGGTGGGGTTGTCGTGGAACACGGGGGGCTTGGTGGTCAGCGCCCCGCAGTCGACGAGGTCCGACAGCAGCACCTTGGTGACCGCCGCCGGCAGCTTCAGATGGGCGGCGACCTCGGCGACCGGGACGGGCGCGCGGCAGAGGTCGAGCGCCAGCGCGTACTCGGGGCCGAGATGGCCGAGGGGGGTGGCTCCGGTGACCATCACCTGCGACAGGAGGTCGAGGGCGATGGTCGGCCGGGTGCGGCCGTTGCTGACCGTGAAGGGCCGCACCAGCCGGCCGGCCGCCTCGTCGAGCCAGGGCCCGTCACCGGCCGCCGCCACGCTCAAGGCCTCATCGCCGGTGGTTCGACGGCGTGCCGGCGGGGCGCGGTGGTGAGGTACGGGCGGACGCTCTTGACCAGCATCGACATCTCGTAGCCGAGGACGGCCGCGTCGGCCTCCCGGTCGGCGAGGACGGCGAGACAGGTGCCGGAGCCGGCCGTGGTCACGAACAGCAGGGTCGAGGCGAGTTCGACGACGACCTGGCGGACGTCGCCGTTGTCGCCGAACCTGGCCCCGGCGCTGCGGCCGAGGGAGTAGAGGCCCGAGGCCAGCGCCGCCATGTGGTCGGCGCTGTCGGCGTCGAGGCCGTGGACCGACTTCACGAGGCCGTCGCAGGAGAGGAGTACCGCACTGTTGGTGTGGGGCACGCGCTGCACGAGGCCGCTCATCAGCCAGTCGAGATCGGATACCTGGCTGGTCGGCGCATCGCTCGCCATGGTGAATCGTCTCCTTGGGGTACGAAGGTCTGCGGGAGCTGGGGTGGTCATCCGGCGGGGGGCGTCCCGGGGAGCGGGACGTTCCCGGCGTGGGCCGGATCGGGGTGGCGGCGGGCGGGGTCGGCGGGCCGGACCTCGAGCGGCGCGTGTCCGGCGAGCAGCGACTCCCGGTCCATGTGGACGGGGCCGGTGTACGCGGACTCCATCCGCAGGATGCCGGGGTCCTGGCGGTCGCCCTCCAGGTGCTGCCTGGCCTCCGCGAGACCGACGCCGCGCCGGAAGGCGGCCATCAGTCCCGGGTCGTGGTCCACGGGCGGTTCGTCGGACGGGCGGGGCAGCGGCCCGCCGCGCAGTTCGGGCACCAGGTGCTCCTGGGCGCGGCGCCGGGGCAGCTGCGGCTTGTCCAGGGTGCCGCGCGCTTCACCGACCCGGGGGGTGAGGGGTTCCACGGGCCGCTCGGCGAGCAGCCGCCGGTGATCGGGCCCGACACCGGGGACGGCTTCGGCGGGGTTGGCCCGCTCCTGACGGGCGCCGCGGACGGGGAGGGGGCCGACGGCGGAGGGGTCGGCGGGAGCCGGGGGCGGCCGGTGCGCGGGAGCGGCGCCCGCCGGGACGGGCCCGGCCTGGACGGGCCCGGCCGGAGCGGCTTCGGCCTGGTCAGCTCTGCCCGGGACGGTTCCGGCGTGGACGGGTCCGGACTGGACGGGTCCGGCGTGGACGGCGTGCACCAGGTGACCCGGGTCGCCCTGGTGGCCCTGGTGGCCCTGGTGGCCCGGGTGGCCCGGGTGACCCGGATGGCCCGGGATCTCCTCCCGGACGGTGTCCGCCCGGTGGTTCCCGGCCCTGGCACCGCCGGCATCCACCAGGTACCTCGCGGCCTCGGCGCCGTCGTTCACACCGGCGCCCGCGCCCGGTGCCAAGCCGACCCCCACGCCCGGCGCCATGCCAGCGCCCGCGCCCGGCGCCAAGCCGATGCCAGCCTCCGCCCCCGCGCCCGCCCGCACCCCCGGCGCCATGGCGGCCCCCGCCCCCACGACCGTCCCGAGCCCGAAGGCCGTGGCCGCCGTCGCCGTGCCCACTCCCGGTTCCGCGCCCAGCAGTTCCTGCGGCACGACGAGCACGGCCTGCACGCCGCCGTAGATGTTGCTCTGGAGACGGACGTCGATGCCGTGTCTGCGGGCCAGTTGGGAGACGACGAACAGGCCGATGCGCCCGTCGGCGAGCAGCCGGCCGACGTTGACCTGGTCGGGGTCGGCGAGCAGGGCGTTCATCCTCCGCTGCTCGGCGAGGGGCATGCCGAGCCCCCGGTCCTCGACCTCGACGGCGAGTCCGGAGGTGACGAGGTTGGTGCGGAGCAGGACCTCGGTGTGCGGGGCGGAGAACACCGTGGCGTTCTCGACCAGTTCGGCCAGCAGATGGATGACGTCGGCGACAGCGTGCCCGCGCAGGGTGCCGGCGACCGGGGGGACCAGCCTGACCCTGCTGTACTGCTCGACCTCGGCGATGGCGGAGCGCAGCACCTCGGTCATGGGGACGGGGTTGCTCCACTGCCGCCGGGAGACGGCGCCGCCGAGCACGGCGAGGTTCTCGGCGTGGCGGCGGATGCGGGTGGCCAGGTGGTCGACGTGGAAGAGACCCTTGAGGAGGTCGGGGTCCTCGATCGAGCTCTCCAGTTCGTCGAGGGCCGAGATCTCCCGGTGCACCAGCGACTGGAGCCGCCTGGCGAGGTTGAGGAATACCTCCAGTTTCTGTTCGTCGCCCGCCTGGCTGGAGAGCTGCGCGGCCTGGACGACGGCGGTGAGGGCGCCGTCGTGCGCGCGGGCGAGGTCGCAGGCGAGGAGGTCGAAGTCGTCGGCGTCGGCGGGCGGGCCGCCGCGGGGGGCGCGGGCGGGCGGGGTCTCGCCGCGCCGCAGCGACGCGACCAGGGCGCGCAGGTCGGCCTCGCCGCGTGCGCTGCCCCGGCGCAGAGCGAGCACGCGGTCGCTGAGGAAACGGGCGGCGCGGTCGGCGGCCACGGCGGCGATCAGGATGCCGGCGAGGGCCACGGAGAAGGCGCCCGCGAGGACGCCCCACAGGGTGGGCCCGAGGTGCGCCCCGGTGGAGCGGACGGTGAACAGGACGGCGGCGCAGGCGCTGAGGGCGACCGCGGTGGGCGGCAGTACGGCGAGCCTGCGCAGGTGCGAACGTATGTGGGCCTCGGGGAGCGCGGGCGCGGTGCGGGCGACCGGCCGCCCGTGCCGCCCGCCGTCGCGGCGGTCTGCGCGGGGGGCCGGTGCACGGAGGTGAGCCATCGGTTTCCTCGAACTGGTCCGTCGGTGCCCGGACGCGCGTGGGGCGCGGCCGGGTGTGTGCCATCGCGATGTCGTCGAGCGGTCGCGGGCCGGTCGACGCGTCGCCGCGTCGACGTCAAGCCCTTCCCCCGCTCGACGAGCACTCACAGTAGTTGCGAACAGATCGGGCGCGCGGGGCAGTTCGCAAACTCCCCCCGCGAGCATCCCCCTCTGGTATGAGCTGTCGTACGGCCGATCGATACTTCGGACGCGCGAGCGGATGGTTCCGGCATCGGATCGATCAGAGCTGCTCAGAAGCGGTCTGTGGACATGCGTGAGGGCCGGGGAGCGACTGCTCCCCGGCCCTCACCCGGCGCTCGCCGGTTGCCGTTTTCTGTCCGGTCGTCAGCCCGCCTGGACCGTTTCGGGCTCTCCGGTGCCCGTGGAATTCTTCCCCTGGACGTCACTCACCGTGTCCGTCAGCGCGTCGGGCGTCCCGGCGCCCGACTCCGGCCAGCCGCCCGCGGGGGCCAGGGCGACGCCGCGCCACCACGGGTCGGCGGGGACCGTCTCGGAGGTGGGCTCGAAGGGCTGGCCCGGGTGGGGCAGCGCGACGCGCGAGCCGGTGGCGCGGGCCGCCGCGAGGGTGCCCTCGCCGGGCTCGGCCCACGGGTGCGGGGCCAGGTTGAAGGTGCCCCAGTGGATCGGCAGCATCACACCGCGCGGCTCGCCGCCCTGGAGGTCCAGGTGGGCCCGCATGCCCTCCTCGGGCGTCATGTGGATGTCGGGCCAGAAGTCGCTGTACGCGCCGATCTGGATCATCGTCGCGTCGAACGGGCCGTGCGCGGCGCCGATGTCCTTGAAGCCCTCGAAGTACCCGGTGTCACCGCTGTGGTACACCCGGTGCTCGGGCCCGGCCACGGCCCAGGACGCCCACAGGGTGTGCTGGGTGTTGCGCAGGCCGCGGCCGCAGAAGTGCCGGGCCGGGGTGGCGGTCAGGGTGAGGTCGCCGACCCGGGTCGCCTCGTGCCAGTCCAGCTCGCGCAGCCGGTCGGCGGAGACACCCCAGTGCTCCAGGTGGGCGCCGACCCCGAGCGGGACCGCGAACAGCGTGTCCGTGCCGGCCAGCGCCTTGATCGTGGGCATGTCGAGGTGGTCGTAGTGATCGTGCGAGATCACGACGACGTCGACCGGGCCGAGCGCGGCCAGCGGCAGCGGGACCGGGTGCAGCCGCTTGGGCCCGGCGAACGGGAACGGCGAGCAGCGCTCGCCCCACACCGGGTCGAACAGCACCCGCTGCCCGTCGATCTCGGCGAGCACGCTGGAGTGGCCCATCCAGGTCAGCCGCAGCCCGTCGGCGGGCGGCGCGGCGATGTCGGCGAGCGTGGTGGCGTGCACCGGCACGGTGCCCTGGGGTGCGCGGCGGGCCCGGGTCTCCTTGTCGATGTAGACCTTGGCCAGGCTCTTGGCCGAACCGGAGGGCCGGGTCCGCGCGGTGCCTCCGGGGTTCTGGAAGACACCGTCCTTGAAGTGCGGTGATCTGCGGATGCGGGCCATCCGCTCGCCGCTCGGGTCCGCGCCGAAGGCCGCGGGCTGCAGCGAGCTGAGCCCGGAGCTCAGGGAACGGAAACCGGACACGGTACCTCCATGGAGAGTCGGTGAGGCATTCCATTATGGTCGCCCCCGCTGACACCACCCGGCGGCCGGGTGCTGTCAGGGCGGTTTCCAAGGAAAGCCCAAAGATACGGCGGAGCGTGACGACGGTCGAACGCCCCGCGTACGGGCGCCCGCCCCGCGGGGAGCGCCCACCGCCGTTGACAGCGGGCGATCCCTCTTCTGATACTGACCGACGATTCAGTAACCGTCGGTCGGCCGGTCCCCCCGCCCACCGCGAGCGAGGAGCCCCCGTGACCGCCCCTTCGACGCCCTCCGCGAGCGCCTGCGCGCCCGCTCCCCTGATGTCGATCACCTGGACCGACCACGTCACGGGCCGCCAGGGGTTCCTGGTCGTCGACCGGCTGGTGCGCGGGGTGGCCAGCGGCGGGCTGCGGATGCGGGCGGGCTGCACCCTGGACGAGGTGATCGGGCTCGCCCGCGGCATGACCATGAAGGAGGCGCTGCACTACGACCCGCAGGGCCGCTACATCCCGCTCGGCGGCGCGAAGGGCGGCATCGACTGCGACCCGCGCGACCCCGCCGCGTACGGCGTCCTGGTGCGGTTCCTGCGGGCCGTGCGGCCGACCGTCGAGAACGTCTGGACCACGGGCGAGGACCTCGGGCTCACCCAGGACCTGGTGGACCGCGCGGCGGCCGAGGCCGGACTCGTCTCGTCGATCCAGGCCGTGTACCCGCTCCTGGACGACGAGACGGCCGCCCGACGGCGGCTCGCGGACGCCTTCGCCGTCGAGGTGGACGGCATCGGCCTCGACGAACTGGTCGGGGGCTGCGGGGTCGCCGAGTCGGCGCTCGCCGCCCTCGACCGGGCCCAGCTGCCGTACCGGGAGGCCCGGGTCGCGGTGCAGGGGCTCGGCACGATGGGCGGGGCGACGGCCCGCTTCCTCTCCCGCGCCGGGCTCGCCGTGGTCGCCGTCGCCGATGTGAAGGGGACGATCGCCAACCCGGACGGCCTGGACGTCGAGGCGCTGCTCGCGGCGCGCGACGCGTACGGCACCGTCGACCGGGCGGCGCTGCGCCCCTCCGACGCCGAACTGCCCGGCGACGCCTGGCTCTCGGCCGAGGCGGAGGTGCTGGTTCCGGCCGCGGTGTCGTACGCGATCGACGCGGCGAACCAGGAGGCGGTCACGGCCCGCTGGATCGTGGAGGCGGCCAACATGCCCGTGCTGCCGGAGGCGGAGGAGGCGCTGGCCGCGCGCGGGGTGACGGTGCTGCCCGACGTGGTGGTCAACTCCGGCACCAACGCCTGGTGGTGGTGGACCCTGTTCGGCGACATCGGCCCGGACGCGGAGCAGGCGTTCGCGTACACCCGCCGCGCGATGCGGACCCTGGTCGACCGGACCCTGACCCGCGCCGAGACGGACGGCACCACCCCGCGCGCCGCGGCCCACGCCCTCGTCGCGGACCGGTTGCCGGTGATAGCGGAACGTTTCGGCTGGTACCGGTGAGGACACCCGGCGCAGACAGGGACACGGACGCGGGCACGGGCACGGGAGGACAGCGGCCGACGAGGACGGACGGCGGCCGGTGTCGACGCGGGTGCCGGTCCCGGTCCGGGTCCGGTCGGTGGAGGGTGGCCGGGAACCGACCTCGCACGGCCCCGGCATTCGACAACGGCATACTCTGACCGCGTGGCACGGGTGCGGTTGAGCGTGGCGGAACGGCGTACGGAGTTGCTGCGGGCCGCCGTCGAGCAGATCGAGGCGCGGGGTGTGGCGGCGGTACGGATCGCCGACGTCGCCTCGGCGCTCGGTGTGAGCAACGCGCTGGTGCTCTATCACTTCTCCACGAAGGAACGCCTGGTCGCGGCGGCGTTCGCGCACGCGGCCGAGGACGACCTGGTCCATCTGCGCACGCTGCTCGGCCGCCGTACGACGGCGCTGCGCCGGCTGCGCTCCGCGGTGCGCTGGTACGCGCCGACCGGCCAGGCCAAGGGCTGGCGCCTGTGGATCGAAGGCTGGGCGGCGTCGTTGCGCGACCCGGCCCTCCAGCGGGTGACCCGGGACCTGGACCGGCGGTGGAAGGCGGCCATCACGGAGGTGATCGAGGAGGGCGTGCGGGCGGGCGAGTTCCGCTGTCCCGACCCGTCCGCCACCGCGCTGCGGCTGACCGCGTTCCTCGACGGCCTCGCCGTGCAGCTGACGTCGTACCCGGGCGGGATCTCCCGCGCCCAGGCGCAGCGCTGGGCGGACGCGGCCCTCACCCGCGAACTGGAGCAGCCGCCCGCGCAGGGGTGAACCGAACGCCCCCGCCACTCAGGCCACCGGGGCGATCCGGCTCTTGATGTCGTCCGGGGAGAGCGCGCCCTTGGCCGTCACATGGTCCCCCGACGACTCGCCCCGCAGCCGCCGTCCGATCCACGGCACCAGGTACTCGCGGGCCCAGTGCACGTCGTCGCGTCGGACCGAGAGGGTCCCGCGCGGCGGCAGCGGCGGCCACGCCTGGTCGGGGTCGGCCGGTACGTCGAGGCCGAGCACCTGTCCGGCCCGCAGCGCGACCCGGGTGTGGCCGTCGGCCGACAGGTGCAGCCGGTCGGAGTCCCAGGCGCGGCGGTCCTGGACGGTCCGCAGCGACCACAGGTCGAGCACCGGGCACCCGTACCGGTCGGCGATGGCCCGCACATGCCCGTTGTAGGTGGCGATCTTCCCGCGCAGACGCTTGAGCACGGGGACGTCCCTGGTGTCGAAGCCGGTGGTCACCATGACGGTGCCGCACACCTCGGTGAGCCGGACGACGGCCCGCTCGAACCGCTCCGCGACCTCGTCGGGGTCGGTGCCCGGCCGGATGATGTCGTTGCCGCCCGCGCAGAAGGAGACCAGGTCCGGGGCCAGTTCGACGGCCTTGGGAAGCTGGTCCTCGACCACCTGGTCGAGCAGCTTGCCTCGCACGGCGAGGTTCGCGTACGTGAAATCGCCCTCGGGGCGCCGGTCGGCGAGCAGGACCGCGAACCGGTCCGCCCAGCCGACGAAGGCTCCGTCGGGGCCGGGATCGCCGACGCCTTCGGTGAAGCTGTCCCCCACCGCGACGTACGACCCGATCACTGTTCTGCCGTCACTCCTCGAATCGTCTGTCACGCCCGCCATGGAACACCTTCGAATGTGTCCTACGCGACCGTAGGAAAGGGTTGACGAACGGTGAGATAAGCCACGCCTAAAGTGTTGCCCAAGCCAGGAATAACAGGTGGGGCAGGGCTGTTGAGGCGGCAATCGTCGTATGGCGGCACACGCACCGAAGGCCGGACCCGGGGATCGGGGTCCGGCCTTCGGCGCGTACGGGGGGCGGGGTCAGCCGACGGTGACGCCCTTGGCCCGGAGGTAGGCGAGCGGGTCCACGTCGGAGCCGTAGTCGGGCGTGGTGCGGATCTCGAAGTGCAGGTGCGGCCCGGTCACGTTGCCGGTGGCACCGGAGAGGCCGATCTGCTGTCCGGCGGTCACGCTCTGGCCCGTCGACACGGAGAGCTGCGAGAGGTGCGCGTACTGGGCGTAGCGGCCGTCGGCGAGCTGGATGACGACCTGGTTGCCGTACGCGCCGCCCCAGCCGGCGGAGACGACGCTGCCCGCGCCCACGGCCTTCAGGGCGGTGCCGGTCGGCACCACGAAGTCGACGCCGGTGTGGTAGCCGCTCGACCACATGGAACCGGAGGCGCGGTAGCTGGTGCCGACGGAGGCACCGGAGACCGGGAGGGTGAAGCCGGTGGAAACGGTGGCGGCGGATGAGTCCGAGGAGCCCGAGGAGGACTGCGCGGTCGACGCACTGGAGGAACCGGTCGAACCGGTGGAGCCCGTCGAGCCCGCCGCGTCCGAGGAACCGGCGGAGGACGGCGCGTCCGACGACTTGTTCGACGACTGGTCGGCCGTCGTCGCCGCCTTCGCGCCGATCGTGAGCTTGAGTCCCGGGTGGATCAGCGACGGATCGCCGCCCACCGCCTGCCGGTTGTCGGAGTAGAGCCGCTGCCAGCCGCCGCTGACCTTCTGCTCGTCGGCGATCTTCGAGAGATAGTCACCGACCCGCACGGAATAGGTCCGGGTGGTGGCGGACGACTTCTCCGCGGTCGCCGACTTCGCACCGGCGGCCGGAGCGGAGGCGACGGCCTTTTCGGAGACCGACTGGGAAACGGACTGCGGAGTCGCGGCGTGGGCGCCTGCGGCTCCCATGAGCGGGAGGGCGAGAGCGGCGCCACCCGTTCCGGCGACGGCTATCGAACGAGTGAGGCGCAGGGCCTTCGGACGGCGGTGCTTACCCTTCGCGGGCATGACGAATTCCTCTCCGGCGCCTGCGAGGTGAGCTGTCGGGTGCGGACTGGAGATGCCCGGCCGCGTCGTGCGACGCGGCTTTACCCCGAGCCGTTCCGGAGACCGGAACAGGCGGTTGTACCTGTGGGTCCCCCGCTCCTGCCGAGTACGGGTGAATGGTCCGGGATTCCGGTCGGCGGCAGGATTAGGCGTCCGTCCGGATTGGTGGCGAACGTAAGCGACGAAGACGCGAACGGACAAGCCGTGGTTCCCCGCTGTCCCGTTTCCCTTGATCCTTTACCTGAATTCACCGTGACCCTGTGTGCAGAAATTCCGCCGCTTCTTTTCCTAACTCCCGCGAGGACCCCACGAATTACGTGGACATGATGAGCCACGCACGGTCACGAATATGACGCTCCTCACGTGACACTTCTCCACTCCCTCACATTCCAGAGCGAGTTGTGAGGAAACCGACCGAAGCGCAAACCAGACGAGCAATGCGGACAGAAGGTTCAGATACGACAGAGCCGGGCGATCTTCGCGCCGGGCTCTCCGGCACCGGGCCCCCGCAGGTTGCCCCGATGTCCCGACAGACGCGATCACTCGACGCCGTCATCGAGCGACGGCGGGCGGTGGAGCACCGCCTGCGGACAACTCATGGCACGCCGGTATGTATGTCGTATCGTCGGGATCGGCCCGCCGGCCATTCCATCGAGCCGCGCCGGCGGAGCCGAGTGGGAGGGAGCCCCCTTGACGCAGCAGATCCCGTCGACCGAGCCCGAGCTGTCCCAGGTACGGAACTTCCGTGACGTGGGCGGACTGCCCACCACGGACGGCCGGCGGGTGCGGCACGGCGTGCTGTACCGCAGCGGCCACCTCGCGCACGCGACGGCCGAGGACACGGCCTTCCTCGCGAGCCTCGGCCTGCACACCGTCTTCGACTTCCGCAACGAGGCCGACCAGCGCCTCGAAGGCCCGGACGTCGAGCTGCCCGGCGTGCGCAACGTGAACCTGCCGCTCTCCGACCCGGCCGACGGCGCCGAGTTCTGGCGGATGGTCCGCGACGGCGACCTGGCGCAGCTTCGCCTGATCCTGGGCGAAGGCAAGGGCGCGCAGCGCATGATCGCCTCGTACCGCTCGATCATCAGGGACCGCACTGAGGAGCACGCGCGCGTACTGCGCTCGCTCGCCGACGACAGCGTGCCCGCGCTGATGCACTGCGCGGCGGGCAAGGACCGCGCGGGCCTGTCCATAGCCGTGACGCTGCTCGCCCTCGGGGTGGAGCGCGAGGCGATCGTCCGCGACTACCTGGAGTCGAACGCGAAGCACCGCCGCTACAAGGTGCGGCGCAGCGGCAGCGCCGAGTCCGCCTACACGCCGGAGGTGATGGAGCTGCTCAGTCCCCTCTTCGACGCCCGCGCGGAGTACCTGACGGCGGCCTTCGAGACGATCGAGGAGACCTGGGGCGACGTCGACACCTACCTGGAGCGCGGCCTCGGCCTCACGGCGGGGTCGCGGGAGCGGCTGCGCGAGCGGCTGCTCGACTGACCGCCCCGCCGGCCGCTACTTGGCGCCCACCTCGAACAGCAGGTAGATGAAGGCCGCGAACAGATGGCCCACGGCGATGTAGATGATCAGCCGTACCCACAGGGCGCGGGGGAACTTCTCCTCCATGTCGGTCATGGCATACCTCCGGTGGTGGGACCCAGGCACAGCGTGGCCGTGGGGCTCTGGAGCAGAGTGTGGACGAACAGCAGCTCGACCCCGGCGGGGTCCTGGGCGGCGATGCGGTGCGGGGTCAGCGAGTCGAAGTGCGCGCTGTCCCCGGCCGCGAGCAGATGCGCGGAGTCCCCGAGGCGGAGCCTGAGCCGACCGCTGAGGACGTACAGCCACTCCTCGCCCGGGTGGACGCGGACGATGTCGCCCTGGGCGCCGTGCGGCACGTGGACGCGCAGCGCCTGCATGCCGCGCCCCGGGGCTCCGGCCTGCCAGTAGGTCCAGCCGCCCGCGGCGGTCGGCTCCATGTCGGCGGCCCGTACGATGGCGTCCCGGTCGGCGGATGTCTCGCCGAGCACCTCGGAGACCGTCGTACCGTAGATGCGGGCCAGGGCGAGCAGCATCGGCAGTGACGGTTGCCGCTGCCCGGTCTCCAGCCGGGAGAGGTGGGCCGGTGAGAGGCCCGCGGTGCGCGCCGCCGCCTCCAGGGTCAGGGAGGCACGGCGCCGCAGCTCGCGCAGGTGCGGCGCGACGACGGGCAGGACCTCACCGTCCGGCCCGCCCGCCGGGTCGGTCTCGGGGGCGTTCATGCCCTCTATTCAGCCCCAGTTTTGCCCCTGGGGCAATTTCCTTGCCTCAGAGGCAAACCCGGACCGCGGAACCCACGCCCACCCGGCCACCGGCCGCCAGGCCCCACGCCCACCCCGCCACCGGCCGCGGGGCTCCGATCCCTCGCCGCCGCGGCTCCCGGCCGGCGGCTCCTGTCCGTCCTACCGGTTGGCGACCGCCTGCTTCACCAGTGTCTTGCTGAAGTCCCACATCAGCCCGCCGCCGCTGTGCGCGTCGTCCATCACCGCGGTGAACGCCTCGACGAACCGGTCCACCTCCCGCTCCCCCACGATCAGCGGCGGGATCAGCTTGATCACCTCCAGGTGGTCGCCGGAGACCTGGGTGAGGATCCGGTGCCGCTGGAGCAGCGGGACCACGACCATCTGCGCGAACAGGCCCTTGCGGGCCGCCTGGAGCATCGTCCAACGGCTGCGCAGCTTCAGCGACTTGGGCCGGCCGAACTCGATGCCGATCATCAGCCCGCGGCCGCGCACGTCGGCGAGCAGCTCGTAGGTGTCGACGAGGGCGGCGAGCTTCGACCTGAGCAGCTCGCCGGTCGCCCGCGCGTTCGCGACGATCTGGTCGTTCTCCATGACCGACAGCACGGCGAGTCCGGCCGCCATCGCCTGGGCGTTGGAGCCGAAGCTCGCCGAGTGCACGAGCACCCGGTCCATGGACGAGTAGACCTTCTTGAAGATCCAGTCCTTGCCGAGGGTGGCGCCGACCGGCACATAGCCGCCGGAGAGCGCCTTGGCCACGCAGACCAGGTCCGGTTCGACGCCGTCCTCGTGCTGGTAGGCGTAGAAGTCACCGGTGCGGCCGAGGCCGGTCTGCACCTCGTCGGCGATCAGGAGCGCCTTGTGCCGGTGCAGCAACTCCTGGGCGGCGCGCAGGTATCCGGGCGGTGCCTCGTGCACGCCCTTGCCCTGGACGGGTTCGACGACCAGGGCGGCGACGTCGTCCTTCTTCAACTCCCGTGCCAGGGCGTCGAGATCACCGAGCGGTACGGCGGTGTCGGGCAGCAGCGGGGCGAAGCCGTCGCGGAACCCGGACTCGCCGTTGACCGAGAGGGAGCCGGTGGTCAGGCCGTGGAAGGCGTGGTCGCAGTACAGGACGCGGGGCCTGCCGGTCGCGTACCGGGCGAACTTGAGGGCGGTCTCGACCGCCTCGGTGCCGCTGTTGCCGAAGAACACCCGGTCCAGGTGCGGGCTGTGGGTGAGCAGCTTCTCGGCGAGCAGGCCGGGCAGCGGCTGGCAGTCGAAGCGGGTGAGGTCGGCGAGGTCGGCGTCCAGGACGTCGTGCAGCGCCTTGCGGACGACCGGGTGGTGGCGGCCGAGGCCCATCACGCCGAACCCGGCGAGCATGTCGAGGTAGTCGTGGCCGTCGGCGTCCCAGAAGTAGGCGCCCTGGCCGCGCTCGTAGACCTTGTCGAAGCCGAGGGTGCGCAGCATGCGCGGGAGCTGGTGGTTGAGGTACTTGCCGTGCAGCTCGTAGCGCTCGGCTCCGCGCTCGGCCAAGAGTGCGCCGAGGTCGAACTCCTTGCTCATTCAGCTTTCTCCTTGACTGGTCCTGCCGCCCGTTGACCGGCGGCCAGGCTCGCGCTGATCCGCCCGGCCACCTCGACGGGCGTGAGTCCGATGTCGGCCAGTACCTCGGCGCGTTTGGCGTGCGCGAGGAACTGCTCGGGGATGCCGAACCGGCGTACGGGGACGTCGATGTCGGCGTCGCCGAGGGCGAGTGCCACGGCGGAACCGACGCCCGCGGCGCGGCTGTTGTCCTCGACGACGGCCACCAGGCGGTGGTGGGAGGCGAGTTCGGGCAGGGCGGGGTCGACGGGCTTGACCCAGCGGGGGTCCACGACCGTGCAGCCGATGCCGCGGGCCTGGAGCAGTTCGGCGGCCTGGAGGCAGACCCGCGCCATCACGCCGACGGCGACCAGGAGCACGTCGGGCCGTTCGTCGCGGCGCAGGACGTCGAGTCCGCCGATCCGGTCGACGGCCGGGATGTCGGGGCCCACGGACTCCTTCGGGAAGCGGACCAGGGTCGGGGCGTCGTCGACGGCGACGGCTTCGCGGAGCTGGGCGCGGAGTTGGGCGGCGTCGCGCGGGGCGGCGATCCGCAGTCCTGGGACGACCTGGAGGATGGAGAGGTCCCACATGCCGTTGTGGGAGGCGCCGTCGACACCGGTGACGCCGGCCCGGTCCAGCACGAACGTGACGCCGCAGCGGTGCAGCGCGACATCCATCAGGAGCTGGTCGAAGGCCCGGTTGAGGAAGGTGGCGTAGACGGCGACGACCGGGTGGACGCCGCCGGTGGCGAGGCCGGCCGCGGAGACGGTGGCGTGCTGTTCGGCGATGCCGACGTCCCAGACCCGGTCGGGGAACCGGGCGGCGAACGGGCCGAGTCCGACGGGGTGCAGCATGGCCGCCGTGATCGCGACGACGTCGTCCCGTTCGGCGCCGATGGCGGCGATCTCCTCGCCGAACACCGAGGTCCAGGAGGGCGCGGCGGCCGGCACGAGGGGCTCGCAGGTGAGCGGGTCCATCACGCCGACGGTGTGGAAGTGGTCCTCCTCGTGCGCGAGGGCGGGTCCGTAGCCGCGGCCCTTCTCGGTGAGGCAGTGCACGAGGACGGGGCCGTGGAACCGTTTCGCGCGGCGCAGCGCGGACTCGACGGCCCCGATGTCGTGCCCGTCGATCGGGCCGATGTACTTCAGGCCCAGGTCCTCGAACATGCCCTGGGGCGCGAAGGCGTCCTTGAACCCCTTCTTCGCGCCGTGCAGCGACTCGTAGACGGTGCCGCCGACGACCGGGGTGCGCAGCAGCATGTCCTTGCCCCAGGCGAGGACGCGTTCGTAGCCGTCGGTGGTGCGGAGGGTGGCGAGGTGGTCGGCGAGGCCGCCGATGGTGGGCGCGTAGGAGCGTTCGTTGTCGTTGACGACGATGATCAGCGGGCGGTCCTTGGCGGCGGCGATGTTGTTGAGCGCCTCCCAGGCCATGCCGCCGGTCAGCGCGCCGTCCCCGATGACGGCGACCACCTGGCCCTTCTCGCCGCGGACCTGGCGGGCCTTGGCGAGTCCGTCGGCCCAGCCGAGCGCGGTGGAGGCGTGGCTGTTCTCGACGATGTCGTGCTCGGACTCCTCCCGCGAGGGGTAGCCGGAGAGGCCGCCCTTGCCGCGCAGCTTGGAGAAGTCCTGACGTCCCGTCAGGAGCTTGTGGACGTAGCTCTGGTGTCCGGTGTCCCACACGATGCGGTCGACCGGCGACTCGAAGACCCGGTGCAGGGCGACGGACAGTTCCACCACGCCCAGGTTGGGCCCGAGGTGTCCGCCGGTTCTGGCCACCGCCTGCACCAGGAACTCTCTGATCTCCTCGGTCAGTCGACCGACGTCCGCTTCGGACAGCGCCTTCAGGTCGCGTGGTCCCCGGATGGTCTCCAGAATCGTCACGCTCGGGCCCCCTTCGGTCCGTGCTCGATCAGCTCACGGTGACGGCCGGCTCCCCCGCCGCGACGCCGTCCTGCTCCATCTGTGCGGCGATCTTCATCGCTTCCTCGATGAGGGTCTCCACGATCTTCGACTCGGGGACGGTCTTGATGACCTCGCCCTTGACGAAGATCTGGCCCTTGCCGTTGCCGGAGGCGACGCCGAGGTCGGCCTCGCGGGCCTCGCCCGGACCGTTGACGACGCAGCCCATGACGGCGACCCGGAGCGGGACCTCCATGCCGGTCAGGCCGGCGGTGACCTCTTCGGCGAGCTTGTAGACGTCGACCTGGGCGCGGCCGCAGGACGGGCAGGAGACGATCTCCAGGCCGCGCTGCTTGAGGTTGAGGGACTCCAGGATCTGGATGCCGACCTTGACCTCCTCGGCGGGCGGCGCCGAGAGGGAGACGCGGATGGTGTCGCCGATGCCCTGGGAGAGCAGGGCGCCGAAGGCGACGGCCGACTTGATGGTGCCCTGGAAGGCCGGGCCCGCCTCGGTGACGCCGAGGTGGAGGGGGTAGTCGGACTGGGCGGCGAGCTGCTTGTACGCCTCGATCATGATGACCGGGTCGTTGTGCTTCACCGAGATCTTGATGTCCCGGAAGCCGTGCTCCTCGAAGAGGGACGCCTCCCACAGCGCCGACTCGACGAGCGCCTCCGGGGTGGCCCTGCCGTACTTCTGGAGCAGGCGCCGGTCGAGGGAGCCGGCGTTGACGCCGATGCGGATCGGCGTGCCGTGGTCCTTGGCGGCGCCCGCGATCTCCTTGACCTTGTCGTCGAACTGCTTGATGTTGCCCGGGTTGACGCGGACGGCGGCGCAGCCCGCCTCGATCGCCGCGAACACGTACTTCGGCTGGAAGTGGATGTCGGCGATGACCGGGATCTGCGACTTGCGGGCGATCGTCGACAGGGCGTCCGCGTCGTCCTGCGTCGGACAGGCCACCCGCACGATCTGGCAGCCCGACGCGGTGAGTTCGGCGATCTGCTGGAGGGTGGCGCCGATGTCGGAGGTGCGGGTCGTGGTCATCGACTGCACCGACACCGGGGCGCCACCGCCGACCGGCACCTGCCCGACGTCGATGCGCCGCGAGAGGCGGCGCTCGGCGATCGGCCGGGGCGGGAGCTGGGGCACGCCGAGGGAGACGGCGGTCATGGGGTCACCCCCGGTTCCCGGAGACCGTCTCGCGCATCGCGCGCAGCGACTCCTTGAGCGATCCCATGGTGGCGAGGACGGCGGTGGGCTCGTAGCCGCAGTGCGCCATGCAGTTGTCGCAGCGCGGGTCCTTGCCGCGTCCGTACTTGTCCCAGTCGGTCTTCTCGATGAGTTCGCGGTAGGTCGGCACGTAGCCGTCGCTCATCAGGTAGCAGGGGCGCTGCCAGCCGAACAGCGAGTAGTTGGGGATCGCCCACGCGGTGCACGGGAAGTCGACCTTGCCCTCCAGGAAGTCCAGGAAGAGCGGGGAGTGGTTGAGCCGCCAGCGCAGCCGGTTGCCGCCCGCGAACGCCTTCTTGAACAGCTCGCGGGTCTGCGTGACGCCGAGGAAGTGGTCCTGGTCGGGGGCCTTCTCGTAGGCGTAGGCGGGCGAGATCATCATCTCGTCCACCCGCAGCTCGTCGTTGAGGAAGTCGAGGACCTCGATGATGGTCTGCGGGGTGTCGGTGTTGAAGAAGGTCGAGTTGGTGGTGACCCGGAAGCCGCGCCGCTTGGCCTCCTTGATGGCGGCCACCGCCTCGTCGAACACGCCCTCCTTGGCGACCGACTCGTCGTGCCGCTCGCGCAGCCCGTCGATGTGGACGGCGAAGGCGAAGTACGGCGAGGGCGTGAACTTGTCCATCTTCTTGCGCAGCAGCATGGCGTTGGTGCAGAGGAAGACGTACTTCTTCTTCGCCACCAACTGCCGCACGATCTCGTCGATCTGAGGGTGCATCAGGGGCTCGCCGCCGGCGATGGACACCATCGGCGCCCCCGACTCCAGGACCGCGCCCACGGCCTGGGCGACCGGCATGCGCTGCTTGAGCACCCCGGCCGGGTGCTGGATCTTGCCGCAGCCCTCGCAGGCGAGGTTGCAGGCGAAGAGGGGTTCGAGCTCCACGATCAGCGGGAACTTGTCACGCTTGCGGAGCTTCTGTTCTGCCAGGTATGTAGCGACCTTGATGGACTGGCGCAGCGGCATGGCCATCTGGCTCACCTCCGGGGGAGCAACAAGGATCGGTGCCATTCGAAGAATGCGGGAAGGACGGAACGAAGGACGCGGAAGGCTGATATTCCACCGCGCACCGTGCCGATTCGGACGAGTTCATGTTCTGGAGCGTCCACGACCACCCGGACGGCCGCAACGGGGCGCGGTCCCGTACGGACGGCGCTCAGAAGCGTCGCGGCGGATTCCATGTCCACCGCGATCGCGCCGGTCGCGAGCAGGTCCGACCGCTCGGGTCCGCGCACGACGTGGTCGGAGCCGGTCAGCGGCCCGGTGTGGACGGTGCGTCCCGGCAGTGTCCGCGCCAGTTCCTTGACGAGCAGTTCGGTGCCGACGCACGGGACGGTCCCGCGCGGGTCCCTGGTCTCCTCGGCGACGACCAGGTCGCCCGGGTGCATGCCGGGGGCGAGCCCGGCGCAGAACCCGGTGGCCAGCACGGCGGCGTCGGCGAGGTGCGGGTCGGCGAGGATTCGGGTGACCGAGCGGTCGGCCGCCTTGGGTCCCATGCCGGTGCGCACCACGGTGACCGGCCCGCCGGCGCCGCCGCGGTCGCCGGCGCGCAGGGCGAGGTGCTCGATGCCGAGCGCGCAGGCGATCAGCAGCGGGGCCGGGTCGGGCTGTGCGCTCATCAGCCCCCCTCGGCCTCGGGGTAGGGCCTCTTCGCGAAGGGCTCCCCGTGGAGGTAGCGGCCGAGGGCGGTGAGCGGGAACACCTGCCGGTAGAGGTGGTAGTTGATGGAGAAGTCCCACGGGAAGCCGGTGCCGGTGAAGTAGGGCTCGTCCCAGGAGCCGTCGTCCCGCTGGGTCGCGGCGAGCCAGGCGACGCCCCGCTCGACGGCCTTGGAGTCCCGCTCACCGGCCGCGAGGAGCGCCATCAGCGCCCATCCGGTCTGTGAGGCGGTGGAGGCGCCCCGGCCGCTCCAGCGGGCCGCGTCCTGGTAGGAGCGCAGGTCCTCGCCCCAGCCGCCGTCCTCGTTCTGGACGGATTCGAGCCAGCCGACGGCGCGGCGGATCGCCGGGTGCGAGCCGGGGAACCCGGCCGCGGTCAGGGCGGGGACGACGGACCCGGTGCCGTAGATGTAGTTGACGCCCCAGCGCCCGAACCACGAGCCGTCGGGCTCCTGTTCGGCGAGCAGCCAGTCGATGCCGCGCCGGGTGCGCGGGTCGTGGGAGAGGCCCTCGACCGCGAGCATCTCGACGACGTGCGCGGTGACGTCGGCCGACGGCGGGTCGATGACCTCCCCGAAGTCGCAGAACGGCAGCCGGTTGGGGAAGGGGCTGGTGTTGTCGACGTCGAAGGCGCCCCAGCCGCCGTTCTTCGACTGCATGCCGAGGTTCCAGCGGACCGCGCGTCCGATGGCCCGGTCCACCCGCTCCGGGTTGTGGTGGCGCACCCGGCGCAGCGCGAGGGCGACCTCCGCGGTGTCGTCGATGTCGGGGTAGTTGTCGTTGTGGAACTCGAACGCCCATCCGCCGGGCGGGAGTTGGGGGCGTCGCACGGCCCAGTCGCCGGGTCTGACGATCTCCTCGCCGAGCATCCAGTCGGCGGCCCGCACGAGTTTGGGGTGGTCGGCGGGGACTCCGGCGTCGACGAGCGCGATGGCGGCGAGGCAGGTGTCCCACACCGGTGACTGGCAGGCCTCGATCATGCGGGCGCCGTCCTCGCGCCACACGGCGTACCGGTCGAGGGATTCGAGGCCGGCCCGCATCACGGGGTGGTCGAGGTCGTATCCCATCAGGTGCAGGGCGATGACCGAGTAGACGGCGGGCGGCTGGATGCCGCCCCAGGCTCCGTCGTTCTCCTGGCGTTCGACGATCCAGCGGGTGGCGGAGTTCAGGGCGGCGGTGCGGAGTCCGCGCACGGCGACCGCGCGGTAGCCGCGGACGACCTTGTCGAGCCGCTGGAAGAGGCCGTCCCATGTGGTGGGCGGGGCAAGGGGCTTGGGCGGGTTGGGGCGGTCCTTGTCGGTGTGCAGCTCGTCCAGCGGGAACGGCGCCGGGCGCACCGGGCGCTTCGCGGAGACGACGGTGAGGGGCACGATGGTCTGCCGCGCCCAGCAGCCGAAGTTGTAGATGTTGAGCGGGAACCACTTGGGGAAGTACAGGAGTTCGGGCGGGAGTTCGGGCAGGTCCTCCCATCTCCACCAGCCGAACAGGGCGAGCCAGATCCGGGTGAAGACGCGCGCCGCGGCGATGCCGCCGCGGGCCCGGATCCAGGCCGAGGCGCGGGCCATGTGCGGTGCGTCCGGCCGGTCGCCGGCCAGCCGCAGCGCGACGTACGCCTCGATGGTGGCGGAGAGTTCGCCCGGTCCGCCGTAGAAGGTGGCCCAGGTGCCGTCCGGGCGCTGTTCGCCGCGGATGAAGAGGGCGCTGGCGCGGGTGGTGGCCTCGTCCCTGATGCCGAGGAACTGTCTGAGCAGCAGATCCTCGGCGTCCATGGTGACGTTGGTCTCCAGGTCGCCCTTCCACCAGCCCTGGGGGTCCTGTTGGGCGAGGAGGAAGTCGGTGGCGCGTTGTACGGCGTGTGCGGCGGCTTCGTGCACCCCGGCCGTCTCGGGGGTGGTGCCTGCGGTGTCGCTGGCCGCGGCTGCTCGGGGAGGCATGGCCCCGGTGCTTCCGTCGGTCGTCGCTGTCATGGCTTCCCCTTCGTGCAGTCGTGTAAGTCACCTGCTGCTGTGGGTCCGCCGTCGGCCGGTGCTGGGTGTCCCGGGACACCGGCCGGCGACTACGCGAGGATTATTCGGCCGATAGTGATCATCTCTTTCGTACGACGACGAAGTCGGCGAGCGCCACGAACTGGGCCCGTACCCGGTCGGGCATGTCGATGGCGTCGAGGGCTTCGATGGCGATGGTGTGCTGGCGGCGGGCCTCTTGCGCGGTCCACTCCCGGCCGCCCGCTTCCTCGATGAGGGCGGCGCGGGCCGCGAACTCCTCCTCGGAGAAGTTCGCGAAGTCACTGCTCTTGGCGTCTGCGGCGAGGATCTCGCCGAGCCGCTCGGAGGCTTCCCCGCCCGCCGCGAGCGCGGCCACGACCGGCAGGGACTTCTTGCGCTGGCGCAGGTCGCTCCAGGTCTGCTTGCCGGTGGCGCCCGGGTCTCCCCAGATACCGAGGAGGTCGTCGACGGCCTGGAAGGCGAGGCCGAGGTGGTAGCCGTACCTCTCCAGGGTGTCGGCGGTGCGGTCGTCGGCGCCGCCGAGGACGGCGCCGATGGAGCAGGCGCAGGCGAGCAGGGCTCCGGTCTTGTTGCCCTCCATCTCCAGGCACTCCTCGACGCTGACGCGGTCGCGGTGCTCGTAGGAGATGTCCTGGGCCTGGCCGTCGATCAGGGCGCGGGTGGCGGCGGTCAGCCGGCGGGTGGCGCGGCCGGCCTCGACGGTGCCCAGTTCGAGGAGGACCTCGTTGCCGAGGGCGAACAGGGCGTCGCCGACCAGGATGGCCTGGGCGGGTCCGTGCACCTTCCAGACGGTGTCGCGGTGGCGGCGCTGCTCGTCGCCGTCCATCAGGTCGTCGTGCAGGAGCGAGAAGTTGTGGACGAGTTCGACGGCGACCGCGCCGGGCACCCCGGCCTCGGGGGCGGCGCCGGTGACCTCGGCGGAGAGCACCGCGAGGGCGGGGCGCACGGCCTTGCCGCCGTCGCCGTCGGCGGGGTTGCCGTCGGCGTCGATCCAGCCGAAGTGGTAGGCGGCCACGGTGTCCATGGGAGGGGCCAGGCGGTCGACGGCCGCCCGCAGTACCGGCGTGGCCAGGGTCCGGCCGCGTTCCAGGAGCGCGGTCACGTCCACCGCGGTCTCTTGGCCGGCGGTCGAGGCCGGGGGCACAGTGGGCACAGTCTCTCCTCTTGTTGCGGTACCGGGGGTGCGGGGGCCTGCCGCGCGCTGGTCGAGCGTCACGCCGCCTCCTCCACTTCGAAGAGGCGACGGGGGCGGGGCCGGCCCAGGGCGCTCAGCGCGGCGTCGGCCGCGCTGACACCGCTGCGAACCGCACTCTCCATGGTCGCGGGCCACCCGGTGGCGGTCCACGCTCCGGCCAGGTAGAGGCCGGGTGCCTTGGTGCGGGCGCCGGGCCGCAGCCGTCCGACGCCGGGGGTGGGGGCGAACGTCGCCGTGCGCTCCCGGGTGACGAAGAAGTCCCGCACCTCGGCGCCGCGGGCACCGGGCAGCAGTCGTTCCAGTTCGGGCAGGTAGCGCTCGCGCAGGGCGGCGACGGGCGCGTCGATGTCGTCCTGGGCGGCGGACTGCGAGACGGCGAGGTACTGGCCGCTGGTGAGTCCTGAGGCGTCGGTGCGGTCGAAGACCCACTGCACCGGGGTGCCGAGGGCCGCGAAGAAGGGGCGGGTGAGGACGGTGCGGTCGTAGACGACGTGCACGTTCAGGATCGGCGCGGTGCCGATCTCCAGGAGCCGTTGGGGGTCGTCGAGGGCGCCGGGCGGCAGCAGGTCGTGCGCCTCGCGCTGCGGCACGGCGAGCACGACGGCGTCCGTGCGCAGTTGCTCGCCCGGTACCTGGACGCTCCACCGGCCGTCCCCGTCACGGGAGACGGCGTTGACGCGGGTGCGGGTCTCGGTCCGCACGCCCGCGGCGTCGAGGGCCTCGCGGGCCAGCCGGTCGTGCAGGTCGCCCAGCGGGACCTTGGCCCAGCCGATGTCGGCGGCGCCCGGCTCGGAGAGCAGGCCGGTCTTGAACACCATCGCGGCGAGCGCGAGCGAGCAGTCGCCCGCGACGGCGTTGAGGGTGGCCACGCCGACCAGGTCCCACAGGGCCTCGACGGCACGCGCCGACTGGCCGTGGGCGGTCAGCCAGCCGCCGAAGTCCTGGCTGTCGAGGGCCGGATCGGTGAGGTCGAGCCCTTTGAGGGCGAGCGCGGCCCTGCCGACCTTCGCGCGGTCGGCGAGCGAGAGGTGCGGGTAGGCGGCGAGGCTGCGCCCCAGGTGCAGGGGGACCGGCAGGGGGTCGCGGCGGAGCCTGCCGAGCCGGCGTCCCTCGGGGCGGTCCAGGTCGAGAACGGGCACGTCGAGACGATCCTGCAGCGGCGCGAGCGCCGTCCCGCCGATCCGGTCGAGGAACCAGCGGTAGGCGGTGCAGCAGCGCATGTACACGTGCTGTCCGTTGTCCACGGTCAGCTCGCCGCGCCGGAAGGAGAAGGCCAGTCCGCCCAGCCGGGGGCGGCCCTCGACGAGGGTGACCCGCACCCCCGCGTCGGCGAGGGCGAGGGCGGCAGTGACACCGGCCAGCCCGCCGCCGATCACGACGGCGTCCTTGCCGTGGCCCGCGGGCGCCCCGGTGCCCGGTCCGCCTGACGCCTTGCCGTCGGTCATCGCGCGTCCTCCCCCGCCCGGCCGCCGTTCGGGAACGCGGCGGGGCCCGCCGTCGCCGTCAGGGACGCGGTGCGCGGGCGCGGGGTTGCCCGCCGCCGTGCGCCGGGGCGGGTGTCGTCGTGCGGGTGGCGCATCAGGCACGCCTCCTGACGGTCCGCCGCGTCACGTGCCGGGTGTCGAGGCCCGAGAGGCCGCGGACGGCGACGTACGCCTTCTCGCGTCCCGGCAGCGAGACCCGGCCGCGCAGCACGGCCTCCGGGTCGCGTTCGATGCGGTCGAGCAGCCTGCGGTAGATGCCGGCCATGGCGGCGACGCAGGCGCCGCTGCGCCGGTCGAGCATCGGCAGCAGCCGGTAGCCCTCGGCGAAGAGGGCGCGGGCCCGCCGCACCTCGAAGTGGACGAGGCCCGCGAAGTCGGAGCCGTCAGGGGGGAGGGGGCCGTCGAACCCGGCGGAGCAGCCGAATTTGGCGAGGTCGTCGGCGGGCAGGTAGGTGCGGCCGCCCTCGGCGTCCTCGCGGACGTCCCGCAGGATGTTGGTGAGCTGGAGCGCGAGGCCGAGGGTGTCGGCGTACTCCGGCGCGCGTTCGGCGCCTCGCGCGCCCGGTTCGGTGCCGAACACGCCGAGCGACAGCCGCCCGATGGCGCCGGCCACGCACCGGCAGTAGACCTTCAGGTCGTCCCAGGTCTCGTACCGCTCGCCGCGCACGTCCATCAGGACGCCGTCGATCAGCTCGTCGAGGCCGCCGAGCGGTACCGGGAAGACGTCGGCGGTGTGGGCGAGGGCGACCGCGACCGGGTCGGTGTCGTCCTCGGCGACCTCGCCGGCCCGCACCCGGGTGAGCAGCGCCCGGGTCTCCTCCAGGCGTTCCGCCTTCACCGGGTTCGGCAGCGCGCCGTCACCGATGTCGTCGACGCGCCGGGAGAACGCGTACAGCGCGGACATCGCGCGCCGCTTCGGCGTGGGCAGCAGCCTGATGCCGTACGCGAAGTTGCGGGCCTGCTGTCCTGTGACGGCCTCGCAGTACCGGTAGGCGGCGAGTACCGGTGCGGACACGAGCTGCTGTTCCGACTCCACGGTCCGGATCACCCCTTTCCTCGCAGCGTCACGCCCGCCTCGCGCAGCAGCTGGAACCTGCCGGCTCTGGGCGGGCCGGGAAGTACGTCGTACTCGGCGGCGACGATCGCGCGGACCGCCGCTCTCCCCCCAGCCACGAATCCCGCGAGCAGCAGCTTCAATCTGCCGTGGACGCTACCCACGAGGGGGGCGCCTTCATTCAGCAGGCCGACGGCGCGTTCTGTTTCGTATGCGACCAGCGCGCGCACCGACGCGCCCGCGTGGTCGGTGGCGAGATCGCTCTCCCGCACGTGGAAGCGCTTCATGTCCTCGGCGGGCAGATAGATACGGTCACGGCCGAGATCCTCGGCGACATCCTGCACGTGTTCGACGATCTGTAGTGCGGTGCAGATCGCGTCCGAAAGGCGGATCCGCTCGGGGGTCGAGGTGCCGGTCACGGCGAGCACGAGACGGCCGACGGGGTTGGCGGACAGCTCGCAGTAGGCGAGCAGGTCGTCGTACGTCTCGTAGCGGGTGACCAGCTGGTCCTGGCGGTTCGCGGCGATCAGCCCGAGGAACGGCTCGGGGGTGAGGGCGCGGCGGCGGACCGTGGGCTGGAGGCGGCGCAGCAGGGGGTGGCGCGGGGTGGAGTCGAAGACACGGCCGAGGTCGGCCTCGAACGCGTCGAGCATCAGCAGCCGGTCGTCGGCGTCCTCTGGCTCGACACCGAGGAGGCGGGCGTCGGCGCCGCCGGGGGCCAGGTCGCCGTCGCCGATGTCGTCGACGAGGCGGGCGAAGCCGTAGACGGCCATCAGGTCGTCGCGCCAGGCCCTGGGCAGGAAGAAGGGGGCCACCGGGAAGTTCTCGGCGGCCGCCTTGTCGAGGGTGTCGCGCTCCGGGTCCGCGGGGCGGGACGTGCGGGTTCCGGTCATCGTCGGCCGCCCGTGGCGGGGACGGCACGTGCTGCGCGAAGCCGGGGAGTTTCCGTAGCCATTGCCGTCACATCTCCCGTTCTACACTGCGGACCCAATACACACTATTTCGGACACGCCGCCCGACCGTGCGCGCGGCCTGCTCGATCGAGGGTGTCGCGCGTTATCGCCCCGATTGCCGCGATTCAGCACCGGACCAGCTTACGTTGTACAACGCAACGAGGATCGTCGGGGTGTCCCGCACATCACAACAACACACCGATTGGCCTCAAGATTCCTGCGCCGAGGCCGAGTTGACACTTCCTTTGCAGACGCGGGGCCCCGCCGGAGGAGTCCGGCGGGGCCCCGCGTGGGCTGCGGTCGTCCGGGGGGCTACTTGCCCGTGAACTTCTCGTACTCCTTGAGGACCTCGTCGGTGGGTCCGTCCATCCGCAGTTCGCCGCGTTCGAGCCAGAGCACCCGGTCGCAGGTGTCCCGGATGGACTTGTTGTTGTGGCTGACCAAAAAGACCGTGCCGGCCTCCTTGCGCAGTTCCCTGATGCGCTGCTCGGAGCGCTTCTGGAACTTGCGGTCGCCGGTGGCGAGCGCCTCGTCGATCATGAGGACGTCATGGTCCTTGGCGGCGGCGATGGAGAACCGCAGCCGGGCCGCCATGCCGGAGGAGTAGGTGCGCATCGGCAGGGTGATGAAGTCGCCCTTCTCGTTGATGCCCGAGAAGTCGACGATGCCCTGGTAGCGCGCCATGATCTGCTCGCGGGACATGCCCATGGCGAGCCCGCCCAATATGACGTTCCGCTCGCCCGTCAGATCGTTCATCAGGGCCGCGTTCACACCGAGCAGGGAGGGCTGGCCGTCGGTGTAGACCTTGCCGCGCTCGGCGGGCAGCAGCCCGGCGATGGCGCGCAGCAGGGTCGACTTGCCCGAGCCGTTCGAGCCGATCAGGCCGATCGCCTCGCCCCGGTAGGCGACGAAGGAGACGCCACGGACGGCGTGCACCTTGCGCACGCCGCGGGCGGTGTCGTCGGAGCCGCGCTTGATGATGCGGCTGAGGGCGGCGGTGGCGCTGCCCTTGCCGGTCTTGGCGCCGTTGACGCGGTAGACGATGTGCAGTTCGTCGGCGATGACCGTCGGGACGGGGGCACCCGTCCGCCCGGTCTCCTGGTGCTCAGCCACGGCCGTACCTCTCCTCCGCCTTCCAGAAGTACACGAACCCGCCCACGGCGAGCAGCAGGGCCCAGCCGCCGGCGAGCGCCCAGACGTGGTCGGGGAGGTTGGCGGCCGAGTAGTCCTCGATCAGCGCGAAGCGCATCAGGTCCATGTAGATGGAGGCCGGGTTCACCTGGAGGATGTCCGCCACCCACCGCGGCTTGTCCTCCAGCATGATCGGGATGGAGAACATCACGCCGGACGCGTACATCCACGTCCGCATCACGAACGGCATCAGCTGCGCGAGGTCGGGGGTCTTCGCGCCGGCCCGCGCCATGATCAGGGCGAGGCCGGTGTTGAAGAGGAACTGGAGCACCAGCACCGGCACGATCAGCAGCCAGGACAGGTCGGGGATGCTGCCGAAGCCGATGGCGACCGCGAACAGCACGATCATCGAGAACATCAGCTGCTGGAGCTGCTGGAGCGAGAACGAGATCGGCAGCGAGGCGCGCGGGAAGTGCAGCGCCCGCACCAGGCCGAGGTTTCCGGAGATCGCGCGCACGCCCGCCATCACCGAGGACTGCGTGAAGGTGAACACGAAGACGCCGGTGACCAGGAAGGGGATGTACACGTCTCGGGACATGCCCCGGTCGGCCTTGAGGATCAGGCCGAAGATGAAGAAGTAGACGGCCGCGTTGAGCAGCGGCGTCGCCACCTGCCAGAGCTGGCCGAGCTTCGCCTGGCTGTACTGGGCGGTCAGCTTCGCCCGCGAGAAGGCGAGGATGAAGTGGCGCCGGTCCCAGAGCTGGCGGACGTACTCGACGAGCGAGGGCCGGGCGCCGCTCACGGTGAGCCCGTACCGGTCGGCAAGCTGGGCCGACGTGAGGCCGTCGTCGGGCGACACGGGCGTGCCGAGGGCGACCGTGCCGTCGTGCGTTGTCTCACTCACCAGGGGAAACACTTTCGTCTTCGGAATGCGCAGCGGGTGCGGACATGACATGGGGTCCGGACCCCGGACCGGGGCCGGACTCCCACGGGGACGAGCTTGTCAGATGACGGGGGGTCGGCCCAGCCGGGTCAGCCGCCACACCGTACGCCACTTCATGGGCCTGCGGGGTCCGCAGGGGGTGTTCCAGCCCTCCCTGAACCCGCCGAACCACGCCTTCAGGGCGGGACGCGAGGGCCGGCGCAGCAGCGTGAGCAGCATCCAGACGCCGAGGTAGACCGGGACCAGGGGCGCGGGGAGGTTGCGGCGGGCCAGCCAGACCCGGTTGCGGGCCACCATGCGGTGGTAGACCGCGTGCCGGGAGGGAGCCGTCGTGGGGTGGTACAGCACCATGTCGGAGCGGTAGTCGATCATCCAGCCGGCGTCGAGCGCGCGCCAGGCGAGGTCGGTCTCCTCATGGGCGTAGAAGAACGCGTCGGGCAGGGCGCCCGCCTCGGCGAACACCTGGGTGCGGACGGCGTTGGCGCCGCCGAGGAACGTGGTGACCCGGGAGGAGCGCATCGGGTCGGCGGCGCGCAGCCGCGGCACGTGCCTGCGCTGGGTGGCCCCGGTGTCGGGGTCGGCGATGCGGAAGCTGATGATGCCGAGCTTCGGGTCGGCCGCGAAGGCCTGGCGGCAGAGTTCGGCGGTGTCGTGCTGGGCGAGCAGTCCGTCGTCGTCGAGGAAGAGGAGCACGTCGACGTCGCGGCCGCTGGGGCCGAACGCCTCGATGCCGATGTTGCGGCCGCCGGGGATGCCGAGGTTCTCGGGCAGCTCGACGGTCCTGACGTTGTCGGGGACGTCGGGGACGGGTGAGCCGTTGCCGACGACGACGGTGCTCACCGGGTCGCCGTCCTGCTTGGCGATCGAGTCGAGCAGAGCGCGCAGCTCCTCGGGGCGGTTGCCCATGGTGATGATGACGGCGCCGACCTTCATGGCGGTCACCGCAGCCTGCTCGACGCGAGGATGGAGACCAGGTGCAGCAGGGTCTGGAGCAGGGCGATGCCGGCCAGCACGGCGACCCCGAGGCGGGAGAAGAAGAAGTCGCCGCGGATCTGGTCGACGACGGCCAGGGCCAGGATCAGCAGGGACGCCTCGATGCCGAGGATCAGCCGGTGGAACTTGAAGGCGGCGGCGGCCCGGCGGGCCAGGGCCATGCCGGAGGAGCGCATCTCGGCGGCGGCCTCCTTGACCGGCGGCAGACCGCCCTGGTGACGGGCGACGCCGACCAGGTCGGTCTCGGCCTTGATCAGGATGGCGCCGAGGGCGGCCAGGGTGCCGAGGAAGGCCCACAGCCAGTCGATGCGGCCGCTGCCCCACAGGTCGGCGGCGCGCAGCCCGAAGCCGACCAGGACGGCCGCGTCGGTCAGATAGGCGCCGACCCGGTCGAGGTAGACGCCGCCGAGCGAGAACTGCTGCTTCCAGCGGGCGACTTCGCCGTCGACGCAGTCGAGCAGCAGGTACATCTGGACGCAGAACACCCCGAGGACGGCGCCGGTGATCCCCGGCACCAGGAGGGCCGGGGCGGCGAGGACGCCGAAGACGGTCATCAGGTAGGTGAGCTGATTGGGCGTGACCCTGGTGTTCACCAGGTAGCGGTCGACGCGCAGGGAGACCTCTCGCATGTAGAGGCGCCCCATCCAGTGCTCACCGCTGCGCCGGTCCTTCACCCCCGCGGGGTGGACGACCGGGCGGAGTTCAGCTACCGATGGCCTTGACATAGTCGGCGTAGGTGTCCTTGATCTGGTCGGTCTTGAGGTCGAGGTGTTCGAGGATGGTGTAGCGGCCGGGCCTGGTCTCGGGGGCGAACTCGACGGCGCGCACGAACTCCGCGACCGTGAAGCCGATCTCCTCCGGGAGCACCGGCAGTCCGTGCCCGCGCAGCACCCGGGCCATCTCCGCGGCCTGGTCGTGGGCTCCGCGCAGATACATCGCGAAGGCCGCGCCGAGGCCGCACTGCTCGCCGTGGCTGGCGGCGCGCTTGGGGTAGAGCAGGTCGAAGGCGTGGTTGATCTCGTGGCAGGAGCCGGAGGCGGGGCGTGAGTCGCCCGAGATCGACATGGCGACGCCGGTGAGGACCAGGGCCTCGGCGAGTACCTGGAGGAAGTCGTTGTCGCCGATGCCGCCCGGGTGCCTGAACACCGCCTCGCCCGCCTGGCGGGCCATGGCGGCGGCGAGGCCGTCGATCTTCTCGCCCTTGACCCGGTTGGCCAGCTCCCAGTCCGCGATGGCGTTGATGTTGGAGATGGCGTCGCCGATCCCGGCGCGCACGAACCGCGCCGGGGCCTCGCGGATGATGTCCAGGTCGACCACGACGGCGATCGGGTTGGGCACTCCGTAGGAGCCGCGTCCCGCGTCGTTGTCGAGGGTGGCGACCGGTGAACAGAGGCCGTCGTGCGCGAGGTTGGTGGGCACGGCGACCAGCGGCAGGCCGACCCGGGCCGAGGCGAACTTGGCGCAGTCGATGATCTTGCCGCCGCCGAGCCCGACGACGGCGTCGTAGTGTCCCGCCTTTATGTCGCCGGCCAGCCGGACGGCGTCGTCGAGGGTGCCGCCGCCGACCTCGTACCAGGTGGCGCCGGGCAGCGAGGGGGCGAGGCGGGCGCGCAGCCGGGCGCCCGAGCCGCCGCTGACGGCGACCGCGAGCCGGCCCGAGTGCGAGATGCGCTCGTCGGCGAGGACACCGGCGAGGTCGTCGAGGGCACCGGGGCGGATGTCCACGACGAGCGGCGAGGGGATCAGCCGGGTCAGTACAGGCATGCGATCTCCCGTCCGCGGGCGAGATCGTCGTGGTTGTCGATCTCCACCCACTGGACGTCGCCGATCGGCGCGACGTCGATGCGGAAGCCGCGGTCGACCAGCTCCTGGTAGCCGTGCTCGTAGAACTGCTGCGGGTCGCTCTCCCACACGGTCTTCAGGGCGTGGGCCAGTTCGGGGGCGGCGTCGCCCTCGATGAGGGTGACGCCGATGTACTCGCCGGTGGCCTCGGCGGGGTCCATCAGCTTGGTGATCTTCGTCATGCCCTTGGCGGGGTCGACGACGACCTTCATCTCCTCGTCGGCGAGGTCCTTGACCGTGTCGACGGCGAGGATGATCTTCCGCCCCGCACCGCGGGCCGCGAGCAGCGTGTGCTCCACGGAGACCGGGTGCACGGTGTCGCCGTTGGCGAGGATCACGCCGTCCTTGAGGGCGTCCCGGCCGCACCACAGGGAGTAGGCGTTGTTCCACTCCTCGGCCTTGTCGTTGTCGATCAGGGTGAGCGTGAGGCCGTACTTCGCCTCCAGCTCCTCCTTGCGCGCGTAGACGGCTTCCTTGCGGTAGCCGACGATGACGGCGACCTCGGTCAGACCGATCTCGGCGAAGTTGCCGAGGGTCAGGTCGAGGACCGTGATCGAGTCCTCTATGCCCGCGGGCCCCACCGGCACCAGCGCCTTGGGCAGGCTGTCGGTGTAGGGGCGCAGACGCCGTCCGGCGCCGGCCGCGAGCACGAGGCCGATCATGCGGTTTCTCCTTCATCGTGTACGGCGGGCGCGCCCCCGAGGTGGGAGGCCACCCAGAAGCGGATGCTCTCGACGAGCACCAGCAGGGCCACGGCCACGGCGAGAACCGTGAGCGCGACCGTGAACTGCGAGGCGCTGAGCACGGTGGCGAGGACGACGACGAGCAGGGTGCGGCCCTCGTGCCCCCCGATGGCGCGCACCAGCCAGGCCGGCGGCGCTCCGGCGTCACCGCGGATGCGGTACACCGTGTCGTAGTGATGGTAGGCGACGGCGGCCACCAGCCCGAAAGCCGCAGGAAGCGCTCCGTTCACGTCCGCCTCGGCCGCGAGCACCAGGACGGTGACGTACTCGGCGGCCCGGAAGAAGGGGGGCACCAGCCAGTCGAGGGCGCCCTTGAGGGGGCGCGCGACGGCCGCGGCGGAGGCGAGGACGGAGAGCACCGCGCAGCCGACGGTGGCCCAGGCGGCGCCCCAGACCAGGGCCGGGACGACGACGAGCAGGGCGGCGAGGGCCGCGGCGACGGCGGCCGGGAGACGGAGGCGGCCGGCGCCCGCCCGTACCAGGAGCGTGCTGAGCGGGCCGCTGTCGGCGAGGTCGGCCAGCGCCTCGGCGGCCCGGTCGGTGCGCCGCGCCTTGCGGGTCACCGACCGCAGCACCCGGCCCGCGGTGGTGTAGCCGGCGGCGAGGGCGCAGCCGACGAGCAGGACGTAGAAGGTGAGACGCGGGGTGGTCACCGCCGTCAGGACGGCGATCATCGCCCAGCGCTCGCCGATCGGCAGGACGATCATCCGGCGCACCCAGACCGTCCAGCCGACGCTGTCGAGCTTGTCGGAGAGGGCGGCGGTGGGGCTGGTGTTGGCACTGGCGTCGTGGTTCGCCTCGTTGAAGGAGAAGTCGACCACGTGCCGGCAGGTCTGGAGGATCATCGCGCCGAGCGCGAGGGCCCAGACGTCGTCGCCGCCGCGGGCCGCGCCGAGCGCGAGTCCCGCGTAGTAGGCGTACTCCTTGGCCCGGTCGAAGGTGGCGTCGAGCCAGGCGCCGAGGGTGGAGTACTGGAGGGAGTAGCGGGCGAGCTGGCCGTCGGTGCAGTCGAGCACGAAGGACGCGATCAGCAGCACGCCCGCCGCGACGAAGCCGGCGCGGGTGCCGGTGGCCGCGCAGCCCGCCGCGATCAGCGCGGTGAGCAGGGAGGCGGTGGTGACCTGGTTGGGGGTCAGTCCGCGACGGGCGCACCAGCGGGCCAGGTAGCGGGAGTAGGGGCTGATGAAGAAGGTGGTGAAGAAGCCGTCGCGGGCCTTCACGGCCGACTTCAGGCGGACGGCCTCGTCGTCCACGGCGGACACGGCCTGCCGTATCTCGTTGCGGGCCTGCGGGTCGGCCGGTACGGCGGCGACCAGGCTGCCGAGGTCGGGGCGGCGCACCTCGGCGCCGTCGCCGTCCAGGGCGGTGACGACACGGTCGGGGAGGCTGTCGACGGCGACGGCGGTGGCGCCGCCCGCGGAGGTCTCCCGGGCCAGCGCGCGGACCAGTTGCCTGCGGGCGGCGGGCTGCGCGGTGACGGCGCCGGGGATCGCGGCGAGCGGGAACCGCGGATCGGTGAGGCCGAGGCGCAGCGCGTGCACATGGCCGACGAAGCGGGCGTCGACGACGGCGACCCGGTCCTCGCCCGGCACCTGCGCCAGCAGCGTCTCCGCGTCGCTGGTGTGCGCGGCGACCTTGACGTCGAAGCCGAGGGAGCGCAGATCACCCTCGATCGACGATCCGGGCACCGGCTGGCCGGTGAGGATGGCGGTCGACAACGGACTCACTCCCTGGGTGCCGACGCGCGGGCGCCGGTCATGAGCATGTGGGGACGCCCCTTGGCTGCACCAGGCGGGCGGCGTGTCGGCAGAGGTTATCGGATCGCCGCGGACGGCCGTTCACCGCCCGTTCACGGGCCGATCAGCACCGTCTTCACCGGCCTTTGCCGAGATCATCATCGGTGATCGGGGGCTCCGTCGACAAACCGCGCTCCCAGACCGGGCATCCGGGACATCGGGGCGCCGCGCCGCCCTCGCGGGCAGGTGGGCGCGAGGGGCCCCGCGGGGGACTGAGGCTGCCCTGACCTGCGCTTCGTTTTCGCAGGTCAGGGCATATGACAACGGTGTTCAGTGCCGCGTTGCCGGATACCCCCTGCCCGTAGTTCACTGTGACGCAGGACCGAGGGAGACCGCAGGGAAGGAGGGCTGCCGCCATGGGGGCTGGGCATGACCACGGGCACGGGCACACGCACGCGCCGACCACGGGGACGGCGGCCGCCGCGTACCGCGGGCGGCTGCGGGTAGCGCTGTCGATCACGCTCATGGTGATGGTGGTCGAGGTGGTCGGCGGGCTGCTCGCCGACTCGCTGGCGCTGGTCGCGGACGCGGCGCACATGGCCACGGACGCCCTGGGACTCGGCATGGCGCTGCTCGCGATCCACTTCGCGAACCGGCCGGCCACCGGCAACCGCACCTTCGGCTTCGCCCGCGCGGAGATCCTGGCCGCGCTCGCCAACTGCCTGCTGCTGCTCGGCGTCGGCGGCTATGTGCTGGTGGAGGCGGTCCAGCGGTTCGTCACGCCGGCCGACACCGAGGGCGGGCTGACGATCGTCTTCGGCGCGATCGGCCTGGTCGCCAACATGGTGTCGCTGACCCTGCTGGTGCGCGGCCAGCGGGAGAGCCTGAACGTGCGCGGGGCGTTCCTGGAGGTGGCGGCGGACGCGCTGGGCTCGCTCGCGGTGATCATCTCCGCGGTGGTGATCCTGACCACGGGCTGGCAGGCGGCCGACCCGATCGCCTCCCTGGTCATCGGTCTGATGATCGTGCCGCGCACGTTGAAGCTGCTGCGCGAGACCCTGGACGTGCTCCTGGAGACGGCGCCCAAGGGCGTCGACATGGCGGAGGTCCGCTCCCATCTGCTGGGCCTCGACGGCGTCGAGGACGTCCACGACCTGCACGCCTGGACGATCACCTCCGGCATGCCGGTGCTCTCCGTGCACGTGGTCGTGCGCTCGGACGTGCTCAGCGCGATCGGCCACGAGAAGATGCTGCACGAACTCCAGGAGTGCGTCGGCGACCACTTCGACGTCGAGCACTGCACCTTCCAGCTGGAGCCGCGCGGGCACGCCGAACACGAGGCGAAGCTCTGCCACTGAGAGGGCGGCGCCCACCGGGGGCGCGCGTTCCACTTGACGCGCGCCTGCGGTTCGCCCTTCACCACCCTTGGTCGCCCACAGGACATGCGGGCACGCCGGTAAGTGCCGGGAGCGCCTGATTCGTACGGCAGACTGGGGGCGCGAAGACCGATGCGAAGGATGGGTATGCCGATCACTCCTGCCACCGCGACGCACAGTTCGTCGAACGGCACCGCGGACGCGATCTTGCTGGAACTGGTAGACGAGGACGGCGTCACGATCGGCACCGCGGAGAAGCTCGCCGCCCACCAGCCACCGGGCCAGCTGCACCGCGCCTTCTCCGTCTTCCTCTTCGACGAGCGCGGCCGGCTGCTCCTCCAGCGCCGGGCGCTCGGCAAGTACCACTCCCCCGGTGTGTGGTCCAACACCTGCTGCGGCCACCCCTACCCCGGTGAGGCGCCGTTCGCGGCGGCGGCCCGGCGCACCCACGAGGAGCTGGGGGTGTCGCCGTCGCTGCTCGCGGAGGCCGGCACGGTCCGCTACAACCACCCGGACCCGGCGTCGGGCCTGGTCGAGCAGGAGTACAACCATCTATTCATCGGCCTGGTCCAGGCCGAGCTGCGGCCGGACCCGGAGGAGGTCGGGGAGACCGCGTTCGTGACCCCGGCCGAGCTGGCCGAGCGGCACGCGACCGGCGCCTTCTCGGCCTGGTTCATGACGGTCCTGGACGCGGCCCGCCCCGCGGTCAGGGAGCTGACGGGCCCGTCGGCCGGCTGGTGACGGCTATCCCCCGGGCTTGAGCGGCAGGGCGACCCAGATCACCTTGCCGCCGCCCGCGGTGTGCTCGACGTCGCAGACCCCGCCCGCCTCCCGGGCGATCTCGCCGACCAGCAGCAGCCCGCGCCCGCCGGTCCTGCCGTGGTCGGCCTCCAGGGCGGTCGGACGGTAGGGGTGGTTGTCCTCCACCGAGATCCGCACCCACTCCGGGCCGACGGCGACCTCCACCGCGAGGGTCGGCGAGAGCAGGGCCGCGTGCTTGACCACGTTGGTGATCAGCTCGGAGACGATCAGCAGCAGCCCCTGCGTCAGCTCGTCGGAGACCGGCACGCCCTGGCGCTGGAGCAGATCCCGCACCGCGTGCCTGGCCTGCGGGACCGACGCGTCGACGGCGGGCGCCGTGAACCGCCAGACCCCTTCGTAGGGCAGCGGATCGCGCGCTCCGGGTCCCGGAAACCCCTCCGCCCCCCGGTCCGGGCGTGGACCGGACCCGCGCCCCTGGTTCTCCATCGTCCGGTCGCCGCCCTCGCGCTCGATTGTCACCACACGTCGAAGTGTTGGCAACGGCGGACCCGGCTCCCGATGACTGAACAGAAGTCAGCGGGTATCGAACACTTCTGATCACCCGCGCAAGAGGTGGTCGGCCGCACGACCGCTCCTGTCCGTCCCGTACCACCTTCAGGAACGAACGGGCAGCTCCCGACGCCCGCCCCTCCTTGATCACCGCACCCTGGGGGCGGTTAGCATCCGGCACATGGAGCCCCAGTTGCTGCACGACGTCACCGACGCGGTCGCCACCGTCGTCATCGACCATCCCGCCAAGCGCAACGCCATGACGGCCGCGATGTGGGCCGCGCTGCCGCCGCTGCTCGACCGGCTCGCCGCCGATCCCGGCGTACGGGCCCTGGTGCTCACCGGGGCCGGCGGGACGTTCTGCGCCGGGGCCGACATCTCGACGCTGCGCGGCTCCTCGGCGACCGCGCAGGGGCTCGCGGTGGCGGCGGAGGAGGCGCTCGCCGCGTTCCCCAAGCCGACCCTGGCCGTGATCCGCGGCCACTGCGTGGGCGGCGGAGCGCAGTTGGCGGCCGCCTGCGATCTGCGGTTCGCCGAGCGGGGCGCGCTGTTCGGGGTGACCCCGGCGAAGCTCGGGATCGTCTATGCGGCCTCCTCCACGCGCAGGCTGGTGGCGCTGGTGGGTCCCGCCGCCGCCAAGTACCTTCTGTTCTCGGGCGAGTTGATCGACACCGAGCGGGCGCTGCGCACCGGGATGGTCGACGAGGTGCTGCCCGACGCCGAACTCACCAAGCGGGTCGCGGAGTTCACCGCGATCCTGGCGTCCCGGTCGCAGCTGACGCAGGCGTCGGCGAAGGAGTTCGCCGACGGACGCACCGACCGCGACGCGCACTGGACGGAGCAGGCGCGCGGCAGCGGCGAGACCGCGGAGGGCGTCAGCGCCTTCCTTGAGCGCCGGGCCCCGCGCTTCACCTGGACTACGACGGGATGAACCGGCTTGCCTCGCGGGCCCGTTCCACGAGGTGCGCGGGCGCCTTCTGCGGGGACCCGGCGTCGTAGGGCGGTTGCGGGTCGTACTCGGTCAACAGCTGCACCGCCTGGGCGTGTTCGTCGCCCGCGATCCGGCCGAGCAGGGTCAGGCCCATGTCGATGCCGGACGACACACCGGCCGCGGTGACGTACTTGCCGTCCGTCACCACCCGCTCGCCGGTGGGCTCGGCGCCGAACGGCCTCAGGGAGTCGAGGGCCAGCCAGTGCGAGGTCGCGCGGCGGCCCCTGAGGAGTCCGGCGGCGGCGAGCAGCAGGGAGCCGGTGCACACCGACGTCGTCCAGGTGCTGGTGGCGTCGGCGGCGCGCAGCCACTCCAGCAGGACCTCGTTGTCCATCTGGGCGGTCTGCCCCGGGCCGCCGGGGACGACCACGATGTCGGGGCGCGGCACCTCGGCGAGGGTCAGGTCGGCGACGAGCGCGAGGTTCCCGGTGTCGGTGCGGACGGGTCCGGTCTCCTCGGCGACGAAGACGGTCCGCGCGTCCGGGAGCCGGCCGAGGGTCTCGTAGGGTCCGACCGCGTCAAGGGCGGTGAAGCGGTCGAAGAGGACGACGGCGATCTGCATCGGCTTTCCTAACGGTGGGCGGGTGCGGGACGAAAGCGGCGGCGGTACTCGGCGGGCGGGGTGCCGAGCGCCTTGAGGAAGGCGCGGCGCATCGCCTCGGGGGTGCCGTAGCCGCTGGCGCGGGAGATCTCCTCGACACCGTCGCCGGTGTCCTCCAGGAGGCGGCGGGCGTGTTCGACCCGGACCTGGTCGACGTAGCGGCCCGGGGTGACGCCGGTCTCCGCCTCGAAGGCGCGGGCGAAGTGCCGGGGCGAGAGGGCGGCGCGGGCGGCGAGGGCGTCCACGCTCAGGTCGTCGGCGGGGTGCTCGGTGATCCACTGCTGGACCTCGCGCAGCGGCTCGCGGCGGGCGGTCTGGGCGGCGAGCTGGACGCTGAACTGGGCCTGGTTGCCCGGCCTGCGCAGGAACACCACCAGGTGCCTGGCGACGGTCAGGGCCGTCCGGCGGCCGAGGTCCTCCTCCACCAGCGCGAGCGCGAGGTCGATGCCCGAGGTGACGCCCGCCGAGGTGGCGACCGGGCCGTCCCGCACATAGATCGGGTCGGGGTCGACCTCGACGGCCGGGTGGTCGCGGGCGAGGGTCTCGCAGTACGCCCAGTGGGTGGTGGCGCGGCGGCCGTCCAGCAGTCCCGCGGCGGCGAGCGCGATGGCTCCGGTGCAGACCGAGACGAGGCGGTCGGCGCGGGGGCCGTGGACGCGCAGCCACTCCACGAGGCGGGGGTCGAGGTCGCGGGTGCCCACGCCGCCCGGCACCAGCAGGGTGTGCGGGGCGGCCTCCTCGCCGAGGCCGAGGCGGCCGTCGGGGTCGGGACGGCCGGGACCGCCGAGGGCTGCCAGGGTGCCGTCAGGTACCAGGGTCAGGCCGCTCGACGCGCGGACGGGGGCGCCGTCGAGGGACGCGGTGCGGATGCGGTAGCTGCCCGGCACGGCCGTCTCGGCGCCGGCGAAGACCTCCACGGGACCGGTGACGTCCAGGCTCTGGACGCCGTCGAAGAGAAGGACGAGAACCGTGCGCTGCCTCATGCCCCGATTCTCGGCGGGCCCCGGGAGGTCCGCAACGACGTGTTCCCCACCTTTTCTGCCATCGCCCGCCCGGCTTCCGCCCTTCTCGCACCCGGCCCTTCTGGACGTACCAACCAGTCGGTAACGTGCGGGGCATGACTACCGCCGCTCTGGAGCCGCGCGCCGGCCGCCGCTGTCACAACCCGCTGAACACCCTGCACTCCACCCTGTTCTTCTCCCCCGACCTGGCCACGGAGATGGGGGCGCTCGGCATCACCGACCCCCGGGCGGTCAACTTCGCCACCCGGGCCGCGGCGATGGGGCGGGTCGGCGCCGGGACCGTCACCGCGGCCTTCTACAACTACCGGTACGAGCTGGTCGCCCGGCACGTGCCCGCCGTCTGGGACATCGCGGGGCCCGACGCGGTCCTCGCCGCACGCGCGCGTGCCGTCGACGCGACCCTGCGACGGCTGCTCGGCGTGGACGCCCTCGCCTCGCCCGAGCTGGCGGAGGCCGCCGCCCTCGCGCTGCGCGCCACCGAGGCGTGCGGGCGCCCCGGACGGCCGCTGTACGCCGCCCACGCCGACCTGCCGGTCCCCGAGGAGGCGCACCTCGCCCTCTTCCACGCCGCGACGCTGCTGCGCGAGCACCGCGGCGACGGACACCTCGCGGCGCTGACCGCCGCCGGGCTCGACGGCCTGGAGGCGGTGGTGACGCACACCGCGACCGGCCGCGGCATGACCCCCAAGTGGGTCCTGAACACGCGCGGTTGGCGCCAGGACGACTGGGACGCGGCGAGCGGACGGCTGCGCGGGCGCGGACTGCTGGACGGCGAAGGCGAACTGACCGAGGCGGGCGCCGCGCTGCGGGCCGGCGTCGAGGCGGAGACGGACCGGCTGGACCGGGCGCCCTACGAACACCTCGGCGCCGACGGGGTGGCCCGGCTGACCGAACTGGGCACGGTGTTCGCGCGGGCCGCGGCCGCGGCCGGCGCGTTCCCCGGCGACCTGCTCGGCAAACGGTGAGCGGGCGCGGGGCCGCGGCCGCCGGGCCCGCGCCGCGAAGCCCCGCGCCCTGAGCCACGGTTGTCGGTGCCACCTGCCACAATTGCGGCGCAACCTCAGTGAGAAGGCGGTACGGGATCGTGACGACACCCGGGTCCCTGGAGACAGGGTCCATCGAAGGCAGGATCGCCGAGGAGCTCGGCGTACGGGAGCGGCAGGTCAGGGCTGCCGTGGAACTGCTGGACGGCGGTTCGACGGTGCCCTTCATCGCCCGCTACCGCAAGGAAGCGACCGAGATGCTCGACGACGCGCAGCTGCGCACGCTCGAGGAGCGGCTGCGCTACCTGCGCGAGCTGGAGGAGCGCCGGACGGCGATCCTGGAGTCGGTGCGCGAGCAGGGCAAGCTCACCGAGGATCTGGAGGCGCGGATCCGGAGCGCCGAGACCAAGGCGCGCCTGGAGGACATCTACCTGCCGTTCAAGCCGAAGCGGCGCACCAAGGCGCAGATCGCGCGGGAGGCCGGGCTCGAACCGCTGGCGGAGGGGCTGCTCGGCGATCCGACCGTCACGCCGCTGACCGCGGCGGCCGCCTTCGTGGACGCCGACAAGGGCGTCGCCGATCCGCAGGCCGCCCTGGACGGCGCGCGGGCCATCCTCACCGAGCGGTTCTCGGAGGACGCCGACCTGATCGGCGAGTTGCGCGAGCGGATGTGGGTGCGCGGGCGGCTGGCCGCCAAGGTGCGCGAGGGCAAGGAGGAGGCGGGCGCGAAGTTCGCCGACTACTTCGACTTCGCGGAGCCGTTCACCGACCTGCCCTCGCACCGGATCCTCGCGATGCTGCGCGGCGAGAAGGAGGAGGTCCTCGACCTCGTCCTGGAGCCCGAGGAGGCGACCGAGGGCCCGTCCTCGTACGAGGGCGTCGTGGCGCACCGCTTCGGTGTCGCGGACCGCGGGCGTCCCGGTGACAAGTGGCTCCAGGACACGGTCCGCTGGGCCTGGCGCACCCGCATCCTGGTGCACCTCGGCCTCGACCTGCGGCTGCGGCTGCGCACCGCCGCCGAGGACGACGCCGTCCAGGTGTTCGCGGCGAACCTGCGCGACCTGCTGCTCGCCGCCCCGGCCGGCACCCGCGCGACGCTCGGCCTCGACCCCGGTTTCCGCACCGGTGTGAAGGTGGCGGTGGTGGACGCGACGGGCAAGGTCGTCGCCACCGACGTCATCCACCCGCACGTCCCGGCCAACCGGTGGGACGAGGCGATCGCCAAGCTGGCCCGGCTGGCCGCCGCGCACGCGGTCGAGCTGGTCGCGATCGGCAACGGCACGGCGTCCCGCGAGACGGACAAGCTCGCCGGTGAACTGATCACCAGGCACCCGGAGTTGAACCTCACCAAGGTGATGGTGTCGGAGGCGGGCGCCTCCGTGTACTCGGCCTCCGCGTTCGCCTCGCAGGAACTGCCCGACATGGACGTGTCGCTGCGCGGCGCGGTCTCCATCGCGCGCCGGCTCCAGGACCCGCTGGCCGAACTGGTGAAGATCGACCCCAAGTCGATCGGGGTCGGCCAGTACCAGCACGACCTGTCCGAGGTGAAGCTGTCGCGTTCGCTCGACGCGGTGGTGGAGGACTGCGTGAACGGCGTGGGGGTGGACGTCAACACGGCCTCCGCGCCGCTGCTCGCACGGGTCTCCGGCATCACCTCGGGCCTGGCGGAGAACATCGTGGCGCACCGGGACGCCAACGGCCCGTTCACCGGCCGCCGGCAGCTCAAGGACGTCTCGCGGCTCGGCCCGAAGGCGTACGAGCAGTGCGCGGGGTTCCTGCGGATCCGCGGCGGCGACCCGCTGGACGCGTCGAGCGTGCACCCGGAGGCGTATCCGGTGGTGCGCAGGATGGTGAAGACGTCGGGCCAGGAGGTCGGGGCGCTGATCGGCAACACCTCGGTGCTGCGGTCGCTGAAGCCGGACGACTTCGTGGACGAGACGTTCGGTCTGCCGACGGTGAGCGACATCCTCAAGGAGCTGGAGAAGCCCGGCCGCGACCCGCGTCCGGCGTTCCGGACGGCCACCTTCAAGGAGGGCGTCGAGAAGCTCTCCGACCTCGAGTCCGGGATGGTCCTCGAAGGCGTCGTCACCAACGTGGCCGCGTTCGGGGCGTTCGTGGACATCGGTGTCCACCAGGACGGCCTGGTGCATGTCTCCGCGATGTCGAGGACGTTCGTGAAGGACCCCAGGGACGTGGTGAAGCCGGGTGACATCGTCAAGGTGAAGGTCCTGGACGTCGACATCCCGCGCAAGCGCGTCTCGCTGACGCTGCGCCTCGACGACGAGGCGGCCCCGCAGGACGGCGGCGACGGCAGGCCGCAGCGCGGTGGCCGCGGCGGCGGGCGCCCGCCCCAGCAGCGGCAGCGCCAGCAGCAGGGCGGTGGCGGTGGCGGCGGCAACGGCAACGGCGGTGGCGCCAAGGGCGCCGGTGGCAAGGGCGGCGACCGCGGTGGCCGGGGCGGTGGCCAGCGGCAGGCGGCTCCGCCCGCCAACAGCGCGATGGCGGACGCCCTGCGCCGGGCGGGCCTCGTCGACCCGAAGAACGGCCGCCGCTGACCTCGGCGGGCCCGGGGTGCGCACACGGTCGTCGCGCCCCGGGCCCCTGGTCGGGGGACCGGCCGGTGCGCCACCGGCCGGTCGCGGGTCACCGCTCGGTGACCTTGCCGTCGGCGACCTCCAGGCGGCGGGTCACCTGGACCGCGTCCAGCATGCGGCGGTCGTGGGTGACGAGGAGCAGCGTCCCCTCGTAGGCGTCGAGAGCGGACTCCAACTGCTCGATGGCCGGCAGGTCGAGGTGGTTGGTGGGCTCGTCGAGGACCAGCAGGTTGACGCCGCGGCCCTGGAGCAGCGCGAGGGCGGCGCGGGTGCGCTCGCCCGGGGAGAGGCCGCTCGCCGGGCGCAGCACATGGTGGGACTTCAGGCCGAACTTCGCCAGCAGGGTGCGGACCTCGGCCGGTTCGGTGTCCGGGACGGCCGCGCCGAACGCGTCGAGCAGCGACTCGGTGCCGTGGAAGAGCCGGCGGGCCTGGTCGACCTCGCCGACCAGCACACCCGGGCCCAGCGCGCAGCCGCCCGCGTCCAGCGGGATCCGGCCGAGGAGCGCGCCGAGCAGGGTCGACTTGCCCGCGCCGTTGGCACCGGTGACCGCGACCCGGTCCGCCCAGTCGATCTGGAGCGAGACCGGTCCGAACGTGAAGTCGCCGCGCCGCACCTCGGCGTCCCGCAGGGTGGCCACGACGGCGCCCGAGCGTGGCGCCGACGCGATCTCCATGCGCAGCTCCCACTCCTTGCGGGGTTCCTCGACGACGTCGAGGCGCTCGATCATCCGCTGGGTCTGGCGGGCCTTCGCGGCCTGCTTCTCGCTGGCCTCGCTGCGGAACTTGCGGCCGATCTTGTCGTTGTCGTTCGCGGCCTTGCGGCGGGCGTTCTTGACGCCCTTGTCCATCCAGGAGCGCTGGGTCTGCGCCCGGTCCTGGAGGGCGGAGCGCTTGTCGGCGTACTCCTCGTAGTCGTCGCGGGCGTGCCTGCGGGCCACCTCGCGCTCCTCCAGATAGGCCGCGTAGCCGCCGCCGTAGAGGTTGATCTGCCCCTGGGCCAGGTCGAGTTCGAGGACCTTGGTGACAGTGCGGGTGAGGAACTCCCGGTCGTGGCTGACCACGACGGTGCCGGCCCGCAGGCCGCTCACAAAGCGTTCGAGGCGTTCGAGGCCGTCGAGGTCGAGGTCGTTGGTGGGCTCGTCGAGGAGGAAGACGTCGTAGCGGGAGAGCAGCAGGGAGGCGAGGCCCGCGCGGGCGGCCTGGCCGCCGGAGAGGGCGGTCATGGGCTGGTCGAGGCCGACGGTCAGGCCCAGCGAGGCGGCGGTCTCCTCGGCGCGTTCGTCCAGGTCGGCGCCGCCCAGGTCGAGCCAGCGCTCCAGGCTGGTGGCGTAGGCGTCGTCGGCGCCGGGTGCGCCGTCGACGAGCGCCTGGGTGGCCTCGTCCATGGTGCGCTGGGCCTCGTCGACCCCGGTGCGGCGGGCCAGGAAGGCGCGGACGGTCTCGCCCGGCCGGCGGTCCGGCTCCTGCGGGAGGTGGCCGACGGTCGCGGTCGGCGGGGACAGCCCCAGCTCCCCCGACTCCGGTGCGAGGAGCCCGGCGAGCATCCGGAGCAGGGTGGACTTGCCCGCGCCGTTGGCACCGACGAGACCGATCACGTCCCCGGGCGCGACGACGAGGTCGAGTCCGGCGAAGAGGGAGCGGTCGCCGTGCCCGGCGGCGAGGTTCTTGGCGACGAGGGTGGCAGTCATCAGGCGCCGATCCTAACCGTCCGGCGCGGGGCGCCCCCGGGCGATCCCGGCGGCCGGGCCCGGGGCGTCCGGCGGCCGGACCGCGGGGCGTCCGACGGCCGGGACCGGCGTGCCCGGGGCCGCTCGCCGCGCCGTCGCCGGGACCCGCCGGCACGGACTGGTCCGTGGCCGCTTGCGCGCTCTCGGCCCGCCCGGCGGGTTCCGCTACCGTCCACGGGGTGGAGAGCGAACCGAACGACGATGTGATCGTGATAGGCGGCGGGGTGGTGGGCCTGACGACGGCCGTCGTCCTCGCGGAGCGCGGGCTGCGGGTGCGGGTGTGGACCAGGGACGCCGTCGAGCGGACCACCTCGGCGGTCGCCGGGGCGCTGTGGTGGCCCTACCGGATCGAGCCGGAGGCCAAGGTCGGCGCGTGGTCGCTGCGCTCGCTCGCCGTGTACGAGGAGTTGGCGCGGCGGCCGGCCGAGACGGGCGTACGGCTGGTCGAGGGGGTCAAGGGGCAGGCGCGGCTCGACGAGTTGGGGCCGTGGGCGGCGCGGGTGCCGGGGCTGCGGGCCTCCACGGCCGAGGAGTTCGCGGGTGAGGGGCTGTGGGCGCGGCTGCCGCTGATCGACATGGCGACTCATCTGCCGTGGCTGCGCGCGCGGTTGGCGCGGGCGGGCGGGGTGGTCGAGGAGCGGACGGTGGCGGCGCTGGCGGAGGCCGAGGCGCCCGTGGTGGTCAACTGCACCGGCCTCGGGGCGCGTGAGCTGGTGCCGGACGCCTCGGTGCGGCCGGTGCGCGGGCAGTTGGTGATCGTGGAGAACCCGGGGATCACCACCTGGCTCGCGGCGGTCGCCCCGGACGGCGAGATGGCCTACCTCTTCCCGCACCCGGACCGCCTGGTCCTGGGCGGCACCGCCGAGGAGGACGCCTGGTCGACGGAGCCGGACCCGGCGGTGGCCGAGGCGATCGTGCGGCGGTGCGCGGCGCTGCGGCCCGAGGTCGCCGGGGCGCGGGTGCTGGCGCACCGGGTGGGTCTTCGGCCGGTCAGGGACGCGGTCAGGCTGGAGCGGGAGGTGCTGCCGCGCGGGCGGTCGCTGGTGCACAACTACGGGCACGGGGGCGCGGGCGTGACGGTGGCCTGGGGGTGCGCGGAGGAGGCGGCCGGGCTGGTGTTCCCGGCCGCCTGATCCGTCAGTCCCTAGGGGACGCGGTGGACGGTGGCCGGGGCGCGGACCCCGTCAAACCCGCCGTCCGCGACCGCGGCGGGCGGTGTCCCCGTGGTCGCCCGCGCGAAGGCCGCGGCGCCTCCGACGAGGGGGACGTCGGCGGAGGTGCGGGCCAGGTCCACGGTGAGGGTGGGGGTGTCGGCCGGCGGGTCGATGAGGTCCTTGTCGGTGCCCGCGACGATCAACGCGAGCCGGTGTCCGGCCGGGACGACATGGTCGGTGGCGGCGAGGTCGACGGTGATCGTGTACGCCTTGCCCGGGGTGAGCGGGGCGCCCTTGCCGGGGTCGGCCCAGGTGCCGAGGTCGGCCCAGCCCCGGCTGAACACGGTCTGCCCGACGTCGGTGGTCCTGGCCCGGGTGGTGCGGTAGCAGGCGCTGTCGCCCGGGGTGCTCTCGCCCGCGCAGGTGCGGTCGGTGAGGGTGGTGATGCCCTCGCCGCCGTCGGCGTAGTCGCGGATGGTGGCGGGGCCGAGGTCGACGAGGACCGCGGAGAGGTGGGCGGTCGGGGTGCTGGGGGTCGCGGTGACGATGACCTTCGAGGAGCCCGCGAGGCGCAGGTCGCGGGTGAGGGGCGCGGTGACGAAACCGGCCTTGGCGGGGGTCGGGGTGTCGATCGCGGCGGCCCAGTCGGTCTCGCCGAGCGCGGGGTCGTCGGTGAACGTCTCGGTCCCGTGGCCGCGGGCGCCGCCGAGGGTGCCGACGCCCGGCAGGGTGCCCTGGGCGGGGCGCAGGGTGGTGGCCCGGGTGTCGCGCGGGGGCCAGGTGGTGGAGGTGACCCACTGGTCGGGGTGGCGTTCGATGTCGGCCATGGGTTCGCGGTCGACGCCGTTGTCGTAGCCGAGGAGTTCGTGGTCGAACCAGCGGTGCAGGGTGTCGACCCAGGCGTCGCGGCGGAAGTCGAAGGGGTCGACGTGGCCGGTCTGGGAGAGCCAGATCTTGCGCTGGACGCCGTTCTTCGCGAGGGCGTCCCACCACTGGCCGAGGTGCTTGGTGCGGACGTTGAGGTCCTGGAGGCCGTGGGTCAGGAAGACGCTGGCCTTGACCTTGGCGGCGTCCTTGACGTAGTCGCGCTCGGTCCACAGCGGTGTCCAGTCGCCGGTGCGGGGCGCTCCGTCGACCAACTGGCGCTGCACGGCGGCGCACTTGGCGCGGGCGGCGGGGCTCTCGACGTATCCGGAGAGCCAGTCGGGGCCCGAGCCGTAGAGGGGGGCGCCCTGGGCGAAGTAGTAGTCGTACCAGGAGGAGATGGCGCTGATCGGCACGATCGTCCGCAGGCCCTTGACGCCGGTGGCGGCGACGCCGTTGGCGATGGTGCCGTCCCAGCTCTTGCCGATCATGCCGGTTCTGCCGTTGCTCCAGTCCGCGGTGGCGGTGGTGGTGCCGGTCCTGGTCGTGTACGCGCGGGCCCGGCCGTTCAGCCAGTCGATCACGGCCTTCGCGGACTGGATGTCGGAGCGCCCGCCGACGTCGACGCAGCCGTCGGAGCGGTTGGTGCCGGCCAGGTCGACGCCGACGAAGGCGTAGCCGCGCGGCACGAAGTAGTTGTCGTAGAAGAGGGGCATCTGGACGACGGCGCCGTCCGCGTCGTAGGTCTTCAGCTGGCTCTCGTTGCCGCGTCCGCAGCAGGAGTAGTAGGGGCTGGCGTCCATGATGACGGGGATCCTGCGGCCCTGCTGGGCGGGCTCCCGCGGCCTGACGATGTCGACGGCCACCCGGTCGGCCTTGCCGTCGCCGTCGGCGTCGAGTCCGGTGTCCACCCATACGGCCTCGCGGACGGCGTTCGCGTACGAGTAGACGGGGCTGCTCTCCCGGGGCGCCGCGTGGGCCGCCGTCGGGGTGAGGACGGCCGCCAGGAAGAGGGCGACGGCCGCGGCCGCGAGCGTTCTCCAGGTCGTGAAGCGCGGGGTTGTCGGCATGCGCGGGACGGTACCCCGGTCGACTCCCGCGCAGAAGAGGGCGTTGGGGCGGCGCACGGGACGGGTGTGGCCGGATCGGGGCTCCGGGACGGGGTGGCTCATGACGGCCGAATGGCGATCGTGTGACGGCGGGGGCGATGGACAGGGCGCGGGCACAGCGACTCAATAGGCTTCGAACAGCCTTCGATCCCCCACGACTTGGAGCTTCCGTGCACCGCAGAATCCTCGCGCCGGGCGCACTCGCCGCGGCCTCCCTGATGCTGGCGATCCCGGCGTCGGCCGCGAGCTACTCCCCCGGCGCCCCGGGCATCGGCGACCCCTACTACCCGGCGTACGGCAACGGCGGCTACGACGTGTCCCACTACGATCTGCGCCTCAAGTACCAGCCGGCGACGGACGAGTTGGAGGGCACGGCGACGATCCTGGCGCGCACCACGCAGGATCTCTCCCGGTTCGACCTGGACTTCCTGCTGGACGTGAGCGAGGTCCGGGTCAACGGGGTGCGGGCGGAGTTCGCGACCTCGGGCCGGCACGAGCTGGAGATCACGCCGAGGACGCCGCTGGCGAAGGGCACGGCGGTCACGGTGGTGGTCCGCTACAGCGGGGTGCCGTCGACGAAGAGCGCGTACGGCTTCTCCACCTGGCACCGCACCCCGGACGGCGCGGTCGCCGCCGACGAGCCCGAGGCGGCCTGGTGGTGGTACCCGAGCAACGACCACCCGCTGGACAAGGCCACCTACGACGTGTCGGTGGCGGTGCCGAACGGCACCCAGGCGATCTCCAACGGCACGCTCCAGTCGACGAGTTCGCAGGCGGGCTGGACGCGCTACAACTGGCGTCAGAACCGGCCGCAGGCGACGTACCTGACCACGCTCGCGGTGGGGAAGTTCGACGTCACGACGAGCACCTCCGAGGGCGGCGTCCCGGTCGTCAACGCGTACAGCGTCGACCTCGGGGACAACGACGGGGCGGCGCGGGCGAGCGTGGAGCGGACCGGGGAGCTGGTCGACTGGCTGAGCGGCTGGTTCGGCCCGTACCCGTTCGCGTCGGCGGGCGGGTACGTCCCGAACACCACCACCGGGTACGCGCTGGAGACGCAGACCCGCGTCTACTACAGCCCGCGCCAGTTCGCGAACGGCTCCAACGCGTCGGTGGTCGTGCACGAGCTGGCGCACCAGTGGTACGGGGACTCGGTGTCGCTGAAGGGCTGGAAGGACATCTGGATCAACGAGGGCTTCGCGCGGTACGCGCAGTGGCTGTGGTCCGAGCACGAGGGCGAGGGCACCACGCGGGAGCTGGCCGCCTACGTGTACGCGTCGCATCCGGCGGACGATCCGTTCTGGACGGTCGCGCCGGGTGACCCCGGTCCTGACGACCAGTTCGACATCGCCGTCTACGACCGGGGCGCGCTGGCCGTGCAGGCGCTGCGGGAGGCGGTCGGGGACGACGCGTTCTTCGCGATCCTGAAGGGCTGGCCGCAGGAGCACGCGTACGGCAACGCGTCGGTGGCCGACTTCAGGGCGTACGCGGAGCGGATCTCGGGCAAGCCGCTGGACACGCTGTTCGACACCTGGCTGTTCCAGCCCGGCAAGCCCGCCTCCACAGGCGCCACCGGAGGCCGCGCGACGCTCGGCGCGACGGCGGGCCCGGTGCGCCAGCCGAAGTCGTGGAAGACGATCGAGGCGACGAACTCGGTACACGCGGCCGAGCACGGGCACTGACGCGGGCCGGGGGCGGCGGGGCGTGTCCGCTCCGCCGCCTCCGTGGTCGTGGACGGGGGCGGAAGTCTCCGACATGACGCCACCGTAGGCGCTGCCACTGACAGTGGCTTCCGCCTGCTACTTCGGCGGGTTCGGTGGTGTGGGCGCGGTGTTCTCCGTGACCCTGCGGCGGACGCCGAACCAGCCCGCGAGGAGCATGAGGGCGATCACCGGGACCAGCAGCAGGGTCTTGCGGCCGACCTCGGGGTCGTTCCCCATCAGGCCGAGGACGGCCACCAGGAAGGCGATCGTGGCGATCTCGGTGACCGGGCTGCCGCGGAGGCGGAAGGCCGGGCGGGTGACCAGGCCCTCCCTGGCCCTGCGGACGAAGACCAGGTGGCAGACCATGATGATCACCCAGGTGCTGATGATGCCGAGGGAGGCGACATTCAGCACGATCTCGAACGCCTGGCTCGGCACGAGATAGTTGAGGCCGACGCCGAGGACGCAGACCGCGCAGGTCAGCAGGATGCCGCCGTAGGGCACCTGGCTGCGGTTCATGCGGGCGGTGAACTTCGGGGCCGAGCCCGCCGTGGCCATGGAGCGCAGGATGCGGCCGGTGGAGTACAGGCCCGAGTTCAGGGAGGACATCGCGGCCGTCAGGACGACCAGGTTCATGACGTCGCCCGCCGCCGGGACGCCGATCTTCGACAGGACGGTGACGAACGGGCTCTGGCCCGCCGAGTAGGCGGACCCCGGCAGCAGCAGGGCCAGCAGGACGACGGAGCCGACGTAGAAGAGGGCGACCCGCCACATGATCGAGTTCACCGCGCGCGGTACGACCTTCTCGGGCTCGGCGGTCTCGCCCGCCGCGACGCCGACGAGTTCGAGCGCGGCGTACGCGAAGATCACGCCCTGCATCACGAGGACCACCGGCATCACACCGTGCGGGAGGAAGCCGCCGTTGTCGGTGATCACGCCGATGCCCGGGGTGTGGCCGCCGACCTCGTGCCGGGTGGCGAGCAGGAAGATGCCGATCAGCATGAAGCCGACGAGGGTGGCGACCTTGACGATCGCGAACCAGAACTCCATCTCGCCGAAGATCTTCACGGAGATCAGGTTCACGGCGAGGACCACCGCGAGGGCGATCAGCGCGAGCGTCCACTGGGGGATGCTCGTGAACATGCTCCAGTAGTGCGTGTAGAGCGCGATGGCGGTGATGTCGGCGATGCCGGTCGTCGACCAGTTCAGGAAGTACATCCAGCCGGCGACGTAGGCGCCCTTCTCGCCCAGGAACTCGCGCGCGTACGACACGAAGGACCCGGAGGACGGGCGGTACAGGACCAGCTCGCCCAGCGCGCGCACCACGAAGAAGGCGAAGACGCCGCAGACCAGGTAGGCGACGGCCAGCGCGGGGCCGGCCGTGTGCAGTCTGCCTCCGGCGCCCAGGAAGAGGCCGGTGCCGATCGCGCCGCCGATGGCGATCATGTTGACGTGCCGGGCCTTGAGGCCCTTGCTGTATCCGGCGTCCCCCGCGTCCACGGGTGCCTGGGCCGCGCCGGTCGGGGTCGCGGTCTGTGCCGTCTGCACGGCGTCCTTGCTCACGCGTGTTCCACTCTCTGGTGCGCCCGAGCGGCTGCGCGCTCGGGTCTGCCGGACGTTCGCGGCCCGCACGCTCGGTGACGGCACAGACCAAGGCGCCACCTTCCCCTGACCGCGACCGCTCACGCGGTGTCCCACCTCACAGAGCGGAACATCTCACACGATCAGCACAAGTCCACCCTGGGTTTCACACCATTGGTGAGACAGCGATACTGCTGCACATGACGAGCGACGCCCAGGAGCCGACCCTGACGGTCGACGAACTGGCCGCGCGGGCCGGCGTCACGGTCCGCACGGTCCGCTTCTACAGCACCAGGGGGCTGCTCCCGCCGCCGGTGATCGGCCCGCGCCGGGTGGGGCGCTACGGGCCCGCGCACCTGTCCCGGCTCGCGCTGATCGAGGAGCTCCAGCACCAGGGCATGACCCTCGCGGCGATCGAACGCTATCTGGAGCGGCTGCCCGCCGACCTGAGCGCGCACGACCTCGCGATCCACCGGGCGGTGGTGGCGTCCTGGACACCGGAGGCCACCGAGACCGTGGACCGGGCGGAGCTGGAGCGGCGGGCCGGACGGCCGCTGGACGACGGGGCCGTGGAGCGGCTCGCGGCGATGGACGTCGTCACGCGGGAGGGTGAGGCGTTCCGGCTCGACACCGGGCTGCTGCCGCTCGGGGTCAGGCTGCTCGACGTCCCGCTGGCCGAGGAGACGGTCCTCGCCGCCCGCGAGGTGCTCCGCGACCACTCCAGGGCGGCCGCGCGCGAACTCACGCGGCTGCTGTGGGACGCGGTGTCGGACCGGGAGCCGCAGGACGTGCGGTCGCTGACGGCGCAGATGCAGCCGCTGGTGGTGCAGGCCCTGCTGACGACGTTCCAGCGGTCCCTGCGGGAGGAGCTGCGGGAGTGGCCGAGGGACGGCGGGACGCGGCCGTCGCCGGGGACACCCGAGTCCGGGTGACGGACGCGAACGCGCGGGACGGCGGCCTGGCACCGCCCTTCCGGCGCCGGGCCCGCCCGGCACACCACCCTTCCGGCACCCGGCCCGTCCGGCACCACCTTTCCGGCACCGGGCCCGTCCGTCGTCGGGGCCCGGTGACCGGTCGCGGGCGGGGCGCGCCGTCAGGGGCGCGCCGTCAGGGGTTCGTCGGGGGCGGGGCGGCCCGGTCAGGCGTCCGTGAAGGTCTCGCCGTTCTCCGCCTTCGCCACCAGCAGCGGCGGCGGGGTGAAGCGCTCGCCGTAGCGGTCGGCGAGTTCGCGGGCGCGGGCCACGAAGCCGGGCAGGCCGCCCTGGTAGCCGTTGATGTACTGGAGGACGCCGCCGGTCCAGCCGGGGAAGCCGATGCCGAAGATCGAGCCGATGTTGGCGTCGGCGACGGAGGTGAGGACGCCCTCCTCGATGAGCCTGACGGTGTCGAGGGCCTCCGCGAACAGCATGCGCTCCTGCATGTCGCGGAAGGGGATGCGGTACCCGGGCCGGGTGAAGTGCTCGCGCAGGCCGGGCCAGAGCCCGGTCCGCCTGCCGTCGTCGTCGTACGTGTAGAAGCCCGCTCCCCCGCTGCGGCCGGGGCGGCCGAACTCGTCGACCATGCGGTCGACGACGGCCTCGGCGGGGTGGACGGCCCAGGTGCCGCCGGCCTCCTCGACGGCCCGCCGGGACTCGGCCCGGATCTTGCGCGGGAGGGTGAGGGTCAGCTCGTCCATCAGGGAGAGCACCTTGGCCGGGTAGCCGGCCTGGGCCGCGGCCTGTTCGACCGACGCGGGCTCGATGCCCTCGCCGACCATGGCGACGCCCTCGTCGATGAAGTGGCCGATCACCCGGGAGGTGAAGAAGCCGCGCGAGTCGTTGACGACGATCGGCGTCTTCCTGATCTGCCGCACCAGGTCGAAGGCGCGGGCGAGCGCCTCGTCGCCGGTGCGCTCGCCCTTGATGATCTCGACGAGCGGCATCTTGTCGACGGGCGAGAAGAAGTGCAGGCCGATGAAGTCGTCCTGGCGTTCGACGCCTTCGGCGAGGGCAGTGATGGGGAGGGTGGAGGTGTTGGAGCACAGCAGCGCGTCGGGGGCGACGAGGTGCTGGATCTCCTGGAACACCTTGTGCTTGAGCGCGGTGTCCTCGAAGACGGCCTCGATGACCGCGTCGCAGCCCGCGAGGTCGGCCGGGTCGGCGGTGGGCGTGATCCGGGCGAGCAGCGCGTCCGCCTTCTCCCGGGTGGTGCGGCCCCGGGAGACGGCCTTGGCGCACAGCTTCTCGGAGTAGCCCTTGCCCCGCTGCGCGGCCTCGGCCGTGACGTCCTTGAGGACGACGTCGATGCCCGCGCGGGCGCACGCGTAGGCGATGCCCGCGCCCATCATCCCGGCGCCGAGCACGGCGGCCCTGCGGACCGGGCGTGAGGGGATGCCCTGGGGGCGGTTGGCGCCGGAGTTGACGGCCTGGAGGTCGAAGAAGAACGCCTGGATCATGTTCTTCGAGGTCTGGCCCGCGGCCAGTTCGACGAAGTAGCGGGCCTCGATGAGCTGCGCGGTCTCGAAGTCGACCTGGGCGCCCTCGACGGCGGCGGCCAGGATGCCGCGCGGCGCCGGGTAGGGGGCGCCCGCGGTCTGCTTGCGCAGGTTCGCCGGGAAGGCGGGCAGGTTGGCGGCGAACTTCGGGTGGGCGGGGGTGCCGCCCGGGATGCGGTAGCCGGGCGTGTCCCAGGGCTGGCGCGACTCGGGGTGGGCGTCGATGAACGCCCGCGCCTTGGCGAGGAGTTCGTCGGGGGTGGCGGCCACCTCGTGGATCAGGCCGTTGTCGAGGGCGCGCGGCGCGTTGTACTGGGTGCCCTGGAGGAGGACCTTCAGGAGCGCGTCGGCGATGCCGAGCAGCCGTACCGTGCGGACGACACCGCCGCCTCCCGGCAGCAGGCCGAGGGTGACCTCGGGGCAGCCGATCTTGGTGCCGGGGGTGTCCAGGGCGACCCGGTGGTGGCAGGCGAGGGCGATCTCGTAACCGCCGCCGAGGGCCGCGCCGTTGATGGCGGCGACGACCGGCACGCCGAGGGTCTCGATGCGGCGCAGGTCGCGCTTGATGGCGAGTCCGCCGTCGTACAGCTCCTGGGCGGTCTCGGGGGTGACGCGGATGAGGTCGCGCAGGTCGCCGCCGGCGAAGAAGGTCTTCTTGGCCGAGGTGAGGACGACGCCCCTGAGCGAGTCCCGCTCGGCCTCCAGGCGGTCGGTGACGGCCGCGAGGGAGGCCCGGAAGGCCGCGTTCATGGTGTTGGCGGACTGGTCGGGGTCGTCGAGGACGAGGGTGACGACGCCGGTGTCGTCCCGCTCCCAGCGGATGGTGGTGGGCTCAGTGCTCATGGTGAGGCGCTCCGTGTGGTCCGTCGGGAGGGGGTCAGATGCGTTCGACGATGGTCGCGATGCCCATGCCGCCGCCGACGCAGAGCGTGGCGAGGCCGTACCGCTTGTCCTGGCGCTCCAGTTCGTCGACGAGGGTGCCGAGGATCATGGCTCCGGTGGCGCCGAGCGGGTGGCCGAGGGCGATCGCGCCGCCGTTGACGTTGACCTTGTCCAGGGAGAGGCCCATGTCCTTCACGAAGCGCAGCACGACGGCCGCGAACGCCTCGTTGATCTCGACGAGGTCGATGTCGTCGATGGTCAGTCCGGCCTTCGCGAGCGCCTTGCGGGTGGCGGGCGCGGGGCCGGTGAGCATGATGGTGGGCTCGGATCCCGAGACGGCGGCGGCGACGATCCGCGCGCGCGGGACGAGGCCGCCGCGCTCGCCCGCCTCGCGGTTGCCGATCGCGACGAGCGCGGCGCCGTCGACGATGCCGGAGGAGTTGCCCGCGTGGTGGACGTGGTCGATCTTCTCGATCCAGTGGTACTTCTGCAGCGCGACGGCGTCGAAGCCGCCGAGGTCGCCGATGTCCGCGAAGGACGGCTTGAGCCGGGCGAGGGAGTCGGCGGTGGTGCCGGGGCGCAGGTGCTCGTCGCGGTCGAGGACGACCAGCCCGGCGCGGTCCTTGACGGGGACGACGGAGCGGGCGAAGCGGCCTTCCTTCCAGGCGGTGGCGGCCCGCTCCTGGGACAGTTCCGCGTAGGCGTCGACGTCCCGGCGGGAGAAGCCCTCGACGGTGGCGATCAGGTCGGCGCCGATGCCCTGCGGCACGAAGTCAACGGCCAGGTTGGTCATCGGGTCGTTGAACCAGGCGCCGCCGTCCGAGGCCATCGGGACCCGGGACATGGACTCGACGCCGCCCGCGAGCACCAGGTCCTCGAAGCCCGAACGCACCTTGGCCGCGGCCATGTTCACCGCTTCGAGGCCCGAGGCACAGAAGCGGTTCTCCTGCACGCCCGCGACCGTGTCGGGCAGTC